>CAWJUE010000004.1:0-235031 GCA_963846015.1 uncultured Solirubrobacteraceae bacterium | reverse complement strand
GCGCAGGGGGACGGGATGGGTGAAAACGCACTCACCCTCAACGTGCTGGGCCGAACCGCAAGCGAGCCCTGCGCTCGCCCTACGGGTCCGGCGCTAGACAGGAAGCGCAACCCCGCGGATGCCTGCCCCTTCAGCTCTGCGGCGCTAGTCGTCCGTGCAGCGGCGGCGCGTTCTTCCTCACCTGCAACGAGCAACGCGCGCAAAACTTGCGGAATTCGAAGCTCTCGCCAAGATTAAGGAGGGGGCCACCTGGGGGGGTGATCTACAAGAGTGATCGGGGGATGGGCGGGTGAGACCGGGCTCATCCTTTCGCCCTGGTGTGCCGATGTAGTTAGGGCGGCGCTGGCGGCACGCCGGTGACCTCGCTGCCGGCGCTTGGAGTCCTATGCCGCCTTCTCATCAGATCACCCTGGTCGTCGCGCGCTTCGAGGACCTCTTAGCTCAAGGCCTGCGCGTCGTAATCGGCAGCGACACGACGCTGGAGGTTGTCGCTGAGGACGTCCAGCCCGATCGCCTCGACGTGGTTCTTCGTGCCCACCGCCCGCAAGTGGCGATCCTCGACGTTGACGTGCTCGTCAAGCTGGCGCGGGTCCGGGAGCTCAGCCGTCAGCATCCGGAGACTCGACTGGTACTGGTGGCCAGTCAGCCCACGATGACCACGTGTGCTCAGCTGCTCGCCTTCGGGGCCAGCGCCTGTCTGGGACGGGATACCCAGGCCCGCGATGTCCTGACGGCGATCCACCTGGCCTCCCGTGGCATTCAGCTCACCCCCTGGCACAGCGGCGAGCCTGGCGGGCTGACAGTCGCGGGGTCTCAGCTGCTCACTCCCCGCGAGGCCGAGATACTTCCGATGCTGCAGCAGGGCAACTCGAACGCCCAGATCGCCCAGATGCTCCAGGTTGGCGTGGAGACGATCCGCACTCATGCGCGCAACATCTACCGCAAGCTCGGGGTCGCGTCGCGCCGGGAGCTAGCCGCCCTGCCGCCGCGTGCCCAGCCCAAAGACCCGGAGGAGGCGACCGCGCATCCACCGCATCGCGGGATGATGCCGTACCGCGAGAGACAGCGGCGTCCCAGCTCACAGCGCCGCTGAGAGCTCGTCGCGAATCGGTCCGCCGGGGTCGACGGCCGCGAAGAACATGGACATCCGTCTAGATAGTGCGCTCTTACATCTAATACATTCGTCTACTTATTGGTAACTTGATCCTCCCGATTTCCAATGGGTCGAGGTCTTATGTAAAGGTCGTAGGAGACGAGGCCATCCTCATCCCATAGCTCAGAGTCACCGGGTGTCTTCAGGCTGACAATTAGGAGCTCCAATGAGTTTGTCCCGTTGCCGCACCCGCGCGCCTGATGGCGCGCCGGTGACCAGGTCCGTGCGTCTGGCTGGAATGAGTAGGAAAAAGGTTGCTGTAGGGCTGGTTTCGGCTCTCTCGTTCACCGCGCTGGCGATCCCGACCAGCGCGCTGGCAACCGGAACCGCCCCGAATTTGGGGACGGCCGCTCCGTTTGGAGTCCTGGCCTCCGCAACGGTGACCAACACCTCAACGGCGTTGGACCCAACGATCGTCGGCGGTGATCTCGGTCTGTACCCGGGCACGTCGATCACAGGGTTTCCGCCCGGGTTGGTGCTGGGGACGATCCATGACACCGACGGCGTCGCCCAAGGAGCGCAGGCTGACTCGCTGGCCGCGTACAACTATGTCGCGGGCGAAGCTGTGGACACAATCATCAAGCAGCCTGATCTCGCCGGCCTGACTCTCGTTCCTGGCGTCTATGCCAACTCCGCCTCGGCGGTGTCGCTTAACGGTGCACTCACGCTCGACGGACAGGGCGATCCCAACAGCGTGTTCATCTTCCAGGTCGGATCAACGCTGACCACGGGTACGGGCAGCACAATCAACTACACCAACGGCGCCTCGCCGTGCAATGTGTTCTGGCAAGTGGGCAGCTCAGCGACGCTCGGGACCGGCTCAACGTTCGTGGGCACCATCCTGGCAAACACTTCAATCTCCCTCGACGCGAATGTCACCGTGCTTGGGCGGCTTCTGGCGGGCGATCCCACTATCACGGGTGCGGTCACGCTGATCAGCGACTCGATCAATCCGTCTGACTGCACGCCTGCGACCATCGTCGGCAGCGGCGGCAGGCGGCACCGGCGGCACCGGCGGCACGGGCGGCACCGGCACCGGCGGCACGGGTGGCACCGGCGGCACAGGCACCGGCGGCACGGGTGGCACCGGCGGCACCGGCGGCACCGGCGGCACGGGTACTCCGGTCACGACCCCTCCGGTCACGTCCGCTCCGGTCGGCGCACCGGTCACTCCGACTCCGGTCGGCACACCGGTCACGAGTCCGGTCACCACCCCGACGCCCGCGACACCGGCCGGATCCAAGAAGGCGAAAACCGCCAAGCAGCGCCAGGCGCGGATCGCCAAGCAGCGTAAGGCGCGGGCCGCTAAGGCACGTAAGGCGCGGGCCGCCAAGCAGCGCAAGGCCCGGGCCGCCAAGGCACGCAAGGCGCGGATCGCCAAGCGCTCCCACCACCAAGCGGCTAAGCACCCCAAGCACCCTGCCGGCTTCACCGGCTGACCAACAGCGGGATCGTGATGCCGAGTAGGGCCAAGCGTTCTTCTGAGACCGGCGCCTCGCCCCGGTCTCAGAACGTTCGCCGGCTCAGACCCACCTGTTGTGTCTGATCATCGTGGCGTGCGCCTGTAGCGGGGTGGCCGCCGCCTCGGCGGCGGCGGCCGCGAGCGCTCCTGGTCAAATCGCGGCTACCCAACGGCTCGCGGCGGTCCGGTATGCGCATCAGGCCTACCGCTATCCGCGGACAACCTCTCGCCAGGTCGCGTCTGTCCCCCCATGGACGCCGATCACCGGTGAGCGCACGACGCTACCGGTGATCGATCAGGCCAGCGGAACCGCCGACACCCGGTGGCTGAAGGTGATGCTGCCCGGTCGCCCGAACGGCCTGAGCGGCTGGATCGAACGAGGCGGCACCCGCGAGCAGGTCACCCCCTGGCACATCACCGTGAGCCTGCCCGCCCGGCGGCTGCGGGTCTTTTTCGATGGCCGTCTACGGAGAACCTTTAGCGCCGTCGTCGGTAAACCCTCGTCGCCCACTCCGACCGGCAACTTCTTCGTGCAGGAAACGGTGATCCTGGGCGCCAACCTGGCCGGCGGACCGTTCGCGCTGGCACTGAGCGCTCGCTCGAACGTGTACAGCGAGTTCGACGGCGGACCGGGCCAGATTGCGATCCACGGGCGCGATCTGCTCGGCGGCACACTCGGCCAGGCTCAATCGCATGGCTGCATGCGCCTCGCCACCGCAGCGATCGACTGGCTCGCGGCGCGGATCGGCCCCGGAGTACCCGTAACCATCTACTGACCCATCGCGTCGCTTCACTCGGAGCGGCCCGACCCAAGTCAATGCGAAGAATCAACTCCCAGGATCAAAATGTCGCTGGTCAGTGGGCCGTGGTGCTTGCCGAGGCGCACAGACATGTCCTCGGCACCTGGCGGCGGTGGCGGATGGCTTCGCGCGCGGTGAAGGTGTCCGTGCTCTGTGGAACCGGTACGGCGCTGGCCGGAGCGACAGTGTTCATCGTCGGATGGGCGTGTGGCGTGAGATTTGTGCGCGCCCCGATGCCGGGACCCGTTTCGATGAAGGCCAGCACCGCGGTCATGTTCGTCCTCTGTGGCGCCGGTGCGGTGCTGCTCGCCGGCGATCGAAGGGCGAAGCAGATGGGACGCCTATGCGCCGCCGCGTGCTTGCCAATTGCGCTCGCGTTCCTGTCGGAGTACATCGTCGGGTGGAATCTCGGCATCGACCAGATTCCCTTCCGTGACGTCAGCGGGCGCGCGGCGCACATCACTCATCCCGGGCGGCCTGGTCTCACGACCCTGATCTGCTTCGTGTTGGTCTGCCTGTCCTTGCTGGCAATCAAACACCGTTGGCGTCTGGAGGGAGTGTTGATGCTCCCGGTCGTCGCGGCCGCGGGACTGAGCGTCGTCGGCTTCGCGTACGAGATTCCTGCGTTCTACGGCGAGACGTCGATTGCGAAGATCGCGCTTAATACCAGCATCGTGTTCCTGATTCTCGCCACCGGGACCGTGTTCGCTGCTCCCGGCAGCGGAATGCCAAGGGCGCTCAACACCGCCGATCCCGGCCGGGTCATGGCCCGCAGGCTGCTCCCGCTCGCGATCGTCGTGCCGCTGGTGCTCGGATGGCTGCAGCTCGTCGGCCGACGCCACGACGTCTACGGCCTGCCCGTTGGCGCCTGGCTGCTGACCACGTCCACGATTGCGTGCCTGGTCGCCGTCATCGCATTAGCCGGACGGTCGCTCAGCCGCGCCGATCGTCATCGTCTGCGCGTGGAGGCCGAACTCCACCGCCTCGCCGGCGAGGATGAGCTGACCGGCCTACCCAACCGGCGCCGCTTCGCCGAGTCCCTGGGCCGCGACCTGGCGCTGGCCTCGCGCCACGACACCCCCGGCGTGCTGTTGATGATCGACCTTGACCGGTTCAAACCGATCAACGACGAGCACGGCCACGCCGCCGGCGACGCGTTGCTTAAAGCGATGAGCGATGCCTTGCGCCACGGCTTGCGAGACACCGACCTCCGCGGCCGGCTGGGAGGAGACGAGTTCGTCGCCTATCTCGCCCGTACCGACCTCCCCTCAGCGACGCTGCTCACGGAACATCTTCTCGCCCTGATCCGCACGAGCAGCACCGCGCTGGGCCCCGGCATGCAGACGACCGCGAGCATCGGCATCGCGGTCGACTCGAGCGCCATCTCTGACCCGGGGGCGTTGCTCGACGCCGCCGATATTGCGATGTACCGGGCCAAACGAGACGGGGGAAACCGCCTCGCCGTCTGGGATCCATCGTCTCCTCATGAGATGCGGACGCCCGATCGCGACCGCCACAAGACGCTTGAGCCCATTGTCTCAGCCGCGATCGAGGGCGCGCCCGCTCCACACTCGGGATCCCTGGTTGTAGTGGGCGCGCCGGGGGAGGCGACAAGCTTGGCCGGGACCTGACGCGTGACGACGCGCCTTGGTCGTTCGTTCGCCGCACGGTGGTGCTGAGGCGGTGCGGGATGACTGGTCGTCGGGTGCTCGTGATCAGCGGACGGAGCTGGTCGCGTGATCGGGTTCTGCAAGCTCAACCGGGCGTTGGCGCTCCCGGCAACGCGTGAAGCCCGCGTATCGAGCGGGGTGATGTGCTTCGCGGCTTCGGTCGAGGCAGCGTTTCCGCCGCCGCGCTCGGCGTTGATCGTCTGAGTGAAATCGCCACTCGCTCGGCGGCCGACGGATCAAGCGCGTCGACCGTCATCCCTGCCAGCGAGACGCGCGGAGCTGCCACGCCTGCGCGGCGCTGTATCCCAGGAGCACGACGCAGCAGCCCACACCGTCGCTCAACCAGACTCCGCGGGGTCCGGCGAACGCGCTGCCCGCGGCGACGAGCACGAACGCGATCGACAGGCCAAGTCCACGCCAGTCCTCTCGCGCCGCCGAGCGGGCGGCGCCGAAGGTGCCCAGGACCACCAGCGTGGCCGTCACGACGTACACGCCGTAAACGACCCCGTCGCTCGCACCGTCGTGCGCCATCGCTCCCATCAACACGTATACGGCGACCAGCGCCACCGCCAGGGCCAGCCCCTCCGCACGCTGCTGACTCACCGAGCGCCCAGTGACGCCCGCCTTGGCACGACGATGGGCGTAGACGACGGTACCGATCCGGATCAGCACCACGGCGTAGAGAACCACCAGTGCCACGGCGCTTGGGCCCGTGTAGGGATGCTGTCCGCGGACCGACAGCCAGACCACTCCGAAGGCCACCAACACCACCGCTGCCGCGAGCAGCGACAGCCACGGCGACCTGAAGTCGAAGTCGCGCTGGGCCTGCCGCTGGGTCTGCGCCAGCAGCCTCGCCGCTTGACGAGGATCGAGTCCGCCCTCGTCCTCGTAGGTCTCGGTCGTGTCTCTGTCGGACGTCCCGTTCATCGCTCGCTCCTTCGCCCTCTTTGCGGCGCAAACGCTACTAAGCTTTACAGCACAAAGTCAAGGGCGTCGGCTGTCCCTCGACGAGCCGCGGTGCCGCGCTCGGTCACTGGACCCGGCTGGCGAGGCCCGGACGCGGGGGGCGCTTGCAGTCGCTGGGAGCTTTCGGCCTCTCCTCGCGTCCGAAAGTTCCCTGCCACCGGGACTTGACTTTGTGGTGCAAAGTACGGTAGGTTTGCCCTACAAAGCCAATCCCGGACGGAGGCGCTCACGCAGATAAGGGCACCGTCCGAAGGCGCAACCCGAGGAGGGATCATGGACGGACATCAATCACCCAGGCGCGTATTTCGACTCGGGTCCAGGAACCCGGAGCACGTCGCCCGCGTGCGCGTCGGTGTCGGCATCTGGCTGCTGTTCCTGACGGCGATTTTGTACGCCTCAGGCTACGCCGCCGGGTGGGAATGGTTGCTCGTCCTGGTAGCGGCGGTGCACTTCGGGCGCGCGTACCAGCTGGTCCGCATCGCGGCGCAACGGAAGCCAGTCCGAGCGACGACGATCCACTAGGGGTGCCGTAGCCGCGGGCGGCTCGGCGTTGGTTTCGCCACCACCGCCGCCCGCGGAGCGCCGGCGTCAGTCAGATCGTTGGACGTGGGCACGCACGCGGCCGTCGGCGTCTCGCCAGCCGTGTGCGTCGGCGTAGGCGAGCATGCCGTCGAACGACGCCTGCCAGCGGACATCGTCCGCCCGGTCACCGGCGAGATCCCGAATCGCGCCGACCTCGACGAACACGTGCGTGCCGTCGTCGGTGAGCCGGCCGAACGTGCTGACCACGCCCGCGAGCTCGGTGTCGACAGCCGCGCCGGAAACCTCAACGTGAAAGTCGCCGAAGTCATCAGGGGCCAGGAGCGCCACGGATCCGGGCCGCTGCGACATGTGCACGGCGATGATCACAGCCCGGCCAGAGTACCAACCCGCTACGCACCGTCGAACGGCAGGACGACGCAGTCCGCTCGCGCGCGGCGAGGTGTATCACTCATGGCAGAGCCGGTCTGAAACGAGCCAGGAGGTCACCAGTGAAGCTGAGCGCGCGCAACCAGTTGCAGGGCACGGTCACGGACATCAACCGGGGAGAGGCGATCGCAAACGTGGCGCTCGACGTCGCGGGCCAGCGACTGGTCGCGTCGATCACCGTCGAGGCCGTCCAGGAGCTCGGCATCGCCCCGGGCAGCGAGGTGACGGTGATCGTCAAGGCGTCGGACGTGATGCTGGCCGTCAACGACTGAGCGCCCCGGGATGGAGGTCCTGTTTCACATCGCCCGCCGGCACGAGTGGGAGGCCGCCCAGCGCGTCGGCGTGTACCGGATCTCGACGCTGAACCTGACGCTCGAGCAGCAGGGGTTCATCCACCTGTCGTTCGCGAATCAGGTCCGCGGGGTCGCTGACCGCTTCTACGCCGGGGTCGACGAATCCCTGGTGCTGCTGTCGATCGACGCGTCGAAGCTGACCGCGCCCGTCGTGACCGAGCCGGCCGAGGGCACAGACGAGCCGTTCCCCCATTTCTATGGGGAGCTGCTCGTCGAGGCGGTCAGGCGCGTGACCCCGTACGCCGCTGACGAGCACGGGCGGTTTGGCCCTCCGCCGTTCGACAACCGCACGATGCCGGCCGCGGTGGTGATCCCGCAACTGGTCTACGACGACGTCCCGGCCGCGGTCCGGTGGCTGTGCGACACCTTCGGCTTGCTGGTCCGGTGGCAGCGCCGGCGACCACCGGGCGCAGCTCGAGGTCCCCGGCGGCGGCTGCGTGGTGGTCACCGAAGGCCGCACCTCGTCCGTGCTGCCCGGCCGCAACTCGGTTCTGGTCCGGGTCGACGACGTCGACGCCCACTACGCACGGGTGCGCAAGCACGGCGCCGCGATTCTCGATCCGCCCCGCGACTATCCCTACGGCGAGCGCCAGTACGCGGCGGAGGATCTCGGCGGGCACCATTGGGCCTTCAGCCAGTCGATTGCGGACGTCGCGCCCGAGGACTGGGGCGGGTCCTCGGGGCCGGCGCTCGGCGGGTGATCCTCGGCGCGGCTCATGCGTCGAGCCGGTAGCCGGCACCTGAACACCGGCGAAATCCTCAACCCCCGCTTTAGGTTTTCGCCATCGACGAGCCCGCTCCGGGTCGCACCGTCAGTGACGCGTCCCGCGCCTTCGCCGCTACAGGCCCGTGACGCGGATCGTGTAGTTGATCCGCCCGCCGTCAAGCCCGAGCTCCGGATCGTCGGTCCCGGCCTGGACTGGACGCACGACGCCGTGATACGCGAACCGTGACGGGCCGCCGAACACGAACAGATCGCCCGAGCGCAACTCGACGTCGGTATACGGCGCCTTGCGGTTGGCGGTGTTGCCAAAGCGAAAGGTGCACGCCGCGCCGACGCTCAGCGAGACGACCGGGGCGTCGATGCGCTCCTCGCGATCGCGGTGCATGCCCATCTTCGCCGTCGCGTCGTAGTAGTTGATCAGCGCGCAGTCGGGCGCATACGCGGCCGCGGCGTCACGATCGCCGTAGGCGTCCTGCACGCCGGCGCGAGCGAGCGCGCCGAGCCACGACGGAAACTCCGCGACCGGGATCCCGTCGACCGACCGGACGTAGCGGTAGGGCTCCCAATGCCACCCGAGGCAGACCGTCTGGACCGACATCCGACCGCCGCGCGGGAGTTGCGCGTGGCGCATCCCGAGCCGGCCGCCGCCGGGCACCCAGCCGCGCCAGGCGTCCACCAGCGCTCGCTGCTGCTCGGGCGAGAGCCAGCCCGGCACGTGCACCGCGCCGGGCGCCAGCTGGACCGGTTCACGTTCGAACAGCGACTCCATACCGATCAGAACGTAGCGAGGCGGCGAACCGTGAGGTCGGTGGGGATCTCCCATCGATCCCGCACGGGGGATCACCCCACCCGGGCCGGGTGCGGGCCCCGTGGCCCGGCCGGCCGGCGCGGCGGAAGATCGATTCACGTCATCGATCCAACTGGGGAAGAACGCCATGATCAACATCCAGCCGGCCGCCGTCACCGAACACCGTCGCAGCACCGGAACAGTTGCTCGCGCCGGGCGCGACGCCGGCTACGTGCTGGCGATGTTCGTCCAGAGCATCGTCGGCTTCTGGGTCCTCGCCGCCTGCGTGATGGCGACCGCAATCCTGCTGCCGACGGTCGTCGGCGCGCTGGTCGGCGTGGCCAGCGCGTACATCCTGCGCGGGCTGACCAACATCGATCGCCGGCTCGCGGGCTGGTACCTCGGTCGGCCGATCCGGGGCCGCTATCGCCGGCCCTCGGCTCCGGGCGTGATCGCGCTGGTCAAGACCGTCGGCCGGGATCCGCGGACCTGGAAGGACACCGGTTGGGTGCTCGGCAACTCGGTCGCCGGACTGGCCCTCGGCACGGTCTCGCTCGTCGTCACCTCGCTGACGATCAGCTACATCGCGACGCCGCTGTGGTGGTGGGCGGTGCCGCACCCGCATGAGAACTACGTCGTGCTCAACCTCGGGCTCTACACGGTCACCTCCACCTCGCTGGCGCTCCTCACGAGCGCGATCGGGCTCGTCCTGCTGCCGCTGGCGATCGCGGTGAACCGGCAGATCGCGAGCGGACACGCGCGAGCCGCCCGCAGCGCGCTGGAGGGCTGACACACAGCGGACGGAGAGGGCGCACTAGTTTCAATGTGTGACCCTCTCCCCCGCCCCGACCGCGCGCCGCTCGGTCGCGGCGCGTGCCCGCGGCTGGGGGCCGTCGCCGCAGCGAGCGGTTTCGGTCGCGTACGTGACCGCGCTGTTCATGACCGCGATCGACATGCAGATCGTCAACGTCGCGCTGCCGACGCTCAGCCGAGCGTTCAGCGCGCCGATCACCGACGTGCAGTGGACGGTGATCGCCTATCTGCTGACGCTGGCGGTCGTGATCCCGGCCTCGGGGTGGATCGGCGACCGGATCGGGACCAAGCGGACGTTCCTGTTCGCGCTGGCGCTGTTCACCGCCGCGTCGGCGCTGTGCGGCGCGGCCGACAGCCTTCCCGAGCTGATCGCCGCGCGGGCGCTGCAGGGCATCGGCGGCGGCATGTTGACGCCGACGGGGACGGCGATGCTGTACCGCGCCTACGGACCCGAGCAGCGGGCGCGGGTGGCGCGGACCCTGATCCTGCCGATCCTGATCGGGCCCGGCGCGGCGCCGATCCTCGGCGGCGTGCTGACGCAGACGCTGTCGTGGCGATGGGTGTTCTTGATCAACGTGCCGATCGGCATCGTGATGCTCGCGTTCGCCTACCTGTATCTGCCCGAGCACCGCGCGGCGCCGAGCGGCCGGCTCGACGTGCGCGGGATGCTGCTGTCGGGGCTCGGCCTCAGCGCGCTGCTGTACGCGATCAGCGAGGGCTCGGTGGTCGGCTGGGCGGCGCCGCAGATCCTCGTCACCGGAATCGGCGGGATCGCGCTGCTGTGGGTGTTCGCTCGGGGCGCGCTGCGGGCGCCCGACCCGATCCTGCGGGTGCGGCTGCTCCGAGAGCCGCTGCTGCGCGCCACCAACATCGTGTTCGTGCTGACGACCGGCGTGTTCCTCGCCAGCCTCTACCTGACGCCGATCTTCCTGCAGCAGGTGCTCCACCAGTCGCCGATCGGCTCGGGCACGACCACGTTCGTAGAGGTGATTGGCGTCGGAGTCGGGTCGCAGACCCTCGGCCGGCTGTACCCGCGGCTCGGGCCGCGCGTGCTGACGGGGGTCGGCGGCGATCGCGCTGACCGCGTACATGGCGCTGTTCCTGCTCGTCTCTCCCGGCGTGAACATGTGGCTGGTGCGAGCGCTGATGTTCTTCGGCGGGACTGGGCAACGCCGGCGCGTTCCTGTCGATCCAGACCTCGATGTTCACCCACATCTCCAGCGAGGACACCGGCCACGCGTCGGCGATCTACAACACGGTCCGCCAATCCGTCAATCGCGCTCGACATCGCCGTGCTGACGACGGTCGTCGCCGGCGCCGGCGGGAGCGCCCTGGCGGCGTTCCACGCTGCGTACCTGGCGGGCGCGATCCTCTGCGCCGTCGGCTGCGTGCTGGCGTGGACGCTGATCAAGCACCGACGCGGCCCGCTCGACGATGGGCCGACCGTCCGAGCCCGCTCAGCGCGACCGCGCGGCCGCCGCCGAGTTTCGCGGCGATTGACCGCTCGCTACGCCCTGACCGCGCGCACGAGGCGCGTGACCAGGAACGCGAACGCGAGCACGAGCAGGAAGCCGAACGCGGGCGGATGGGGATGCGCGTGTCCCCCGGCGGCGCCACTGGCAACGGCGAGCACCCACACCGCCGCGATCGCGGCCAGCGCGATTCGCAGCCGGTGGCGAGGATGGCGGCCGCCGTGGTCGAACCGCTGGAGCGACCCGCGTCGCTCGGGTCCGAGCAGATCGGCCGTCAGCCGCTGTAGCTCCCCGAACGTCTTTGACTCGTAGCAGCGACCGATCCGCTCGGCCAGCTCGTCGGAGTCGATCCGTCCGTCGGTATGGGCGCGGCGCAGCTCGTCGGCGGTTCGCTCGCGGTCGGCGTCGCCGGCTCGCAGCCGGGCGGCGGCCAGCAGGTCTGAGTTGAAGGGGTCGTGGGTGGTCATCGTCGGTGCCTTTCGGTTGGTCATGCACGCTCGGGATCGGACAGGGAGGGTGGGGCGGCGGGACGCAGCACCCGGGCCAGCGGCGCCGGCATCCACCAGTTGGCGCGGCCGAGCAGCGCCACCGCGGCTGGCACCAGCAACGCCCGTACGACGGTCGCGTCAAGCAGGATCCCGGCGCCGAGCCCGGTCGCGATCATCTTCACGCTGGTCGAGGGCGCGGTCGACATCGCGACGAACCCCAGGAACAGGATCAATGCGGCGCTCGTGACCAGCCGGCCGGTGCGCGCCAGCCCGTCGACGACGGCGCGCTCCGTGGACCCGGTGCGGTCGTACTCCTCGCGGATCCGCGAGAGGATGAACACCTCGTAGTCCATCGACAGCCCGAACAGGAACGCGAACACGATCACCGGCAGCCACGACGGGATCGAGCCGTTGGCCGGAATCCCCCACAGCGCGTCGGAGCCGTAGCCGTGCTGCCAGACGAGCACCAGCACCCCCCAGGCGGCCGCGACGCTCAGGACGTTCAGCGCGACCGCCTTGAGCGGCAGCACGACCGAGCGGAACGCGCGCGCCAGCAGCACGAAGGTCAGCAGCGCGATCAGCCCGACCATCAGCGGGAAGCTGCCGTAGACAGCGGAGATGAAGTCGTCGTTCTGGGCGACGATCCCGCCGACGCGAACGCCGTCGGAGACCGCGTGGGCGCGGTCTGAAACGTGGTCGACGGTGCTCCCCGAATCGCTGGCCGGGAGCACGTCGACGAGCGCGCGGTGCCCGGACGCCCAGCCTGACTCGAGTGGGACGATCGCGCCGTCGATACCCGGTACGCGCGCCGTGTCGCTGGCCACCGCGCCGGCCTGTGCGCGCGGCGCCAGGATCTCGATCGGGCTCAGCACACCGGCGCCGACCTGGGCACGCTGCAGCGCCTGCAGCCCGACGCGGGCGTCGCCCCGCTGGGCGATCGCGTCCGGCGAGCCGGTGGCGGGTCCGAGCTTGATCGTCGCGGCGGCG
Organism: uncultured Solirubrobacteraceae bacterium; assembly: GCA_963846015.1. GTDB lineage: Bacteria > Actinomycetota > Thermoleophilia > Solirubrobacterales > Solirubrobacteraceae > Palsa-465. The sequence goes on along the minus strand of CAWJUE010000004.1, from coordinate 222,387 downwards.
ACCGCCAGCGCAGCCAGGATCACGGCCGCGACGGTGACCGCCACGCCGCGGTGGCGGACGACCCCGCCCGCCCATCGCGTCCAGGCACGACTGGCGACCCGGTCTGAACGGATGTGGGGCCAATCGAGCCGCGGGCCGATGCCGGCGAGGATCACCGGCAGCAGCGTCAGCGCGACGGCGACGGACACGAGCGGGATCAACAGCCCGCCATAGCCGACGCTGCGCAGGAACGGCACCGGCAGCACGACCAGCGCCAGCAGCCCGACCGCGACCGTCGTGCCACTGAACACGACCGCACGCCCGGCGGTCTGCATCGCGCGGACGACCGCCTGATCACCGTCGTAGCCCCGGGCTCGCTCCTCGCGCCAGCGGGCGATGATCAGCAGCGAGTAGTCGATCGCGACGCCGAGCCCGACCAGCGCGATCAGGAACTCGACGATCGACGACACCGGGGTCAGCGCGGTCAGACCCCAGACCGCCAGGAAGCTGGTCATGATCGAGATCACCGCGATCACGAGCGGCACGAGCGCCATCGCCGAGGCGAACACGAACACGAGCACGAGCAGCGCCAGCCCGCCGCCGAGCAGCGACTCGAGCAGCAGGCCGAGCCCACCTGTGCGATCGCCGGACGCCGACAGCGCATCGAGGCCGGTCAGATGGACGGGGGCGCCGGCCACTTCAACATCGCGCAGTGCCGCCTTCGCCCGTGAGAGAGCGCCCGCCTCCAGCCCGTAGCCGTTGTAGTCCCGAGCCGCCGGGTACACGAGGGCGAACGTCGTCCGTCCGTCACGTGAGACGAACGCGCGGTTGTGGGTTGACGCGTAGGAGGCGACCCGGGAGCCGGGCAACGCGCGCTGCAGCGCGGCGGTGGCGTGGCTGATACCGGCCAGCGCGGTCGTCGAGCCGGCCGCGTCGGCGGGCAGCGTCACGACCGGAACGAGTGGGGCGCGGTCGCCGCCGGTTCCGAACGTCTGCGCGATCGCGCGGTTGGTCTCATAGCCCTGGCGGCCGGGGACGCTGTACTGGTCCGAGAGCGCCTTCGTGGCGGCACCGGCGGACGCGATCCCGATCGCGGTGACGATCAGCCAGGTGAGCACGACGAGTCGCTTGTGCGCCAGCGACCAGCGGGTGATGGAGACGATCATGGCGTCGATCCTCCCGCGGCGACGACGTTCTGTCGTCGGACACTCGGAGGCGGTTTCACTGCGCCCGCGGACCGGCGCGTAGAGGCGTCAGTAGTCCCAGCGCGGTAGCGGCGGCTACTCCCCCTGACCGACGACCAGCGTGCCGATGCGGGTTATCGTCAGGGCGTGAGCGACCTCCAGGGCAGCGACGAGGCGCGGGGCGTCCGCCGGCGCCAGCAGCAGCGCGACCTGCTGCTCAGCGCCGTCGTGCTCGTGGTGCAACTGGCGGGAACGCACGCGGTCGCTCGCCATCACGCCGGGGCGCATCCCGGCGCGTGGTGGGCGACCACCGCCGTTCGCTCGCTGGACTGGGGTGCCTATCTGCTGCTGTTCGTCGGGCCGCTCGCGCTGCTGGCCAAGCGGATGTACCCGCGCACCGTCCTGGCGGTCGTGTTCGCCGCCACCGCCACCTATGCGCTGATCGGCTACCCCGCGGGGCCGGTGTTCCTGTCGCTGATCGTCGCGTTCTGGTACGTGGTCAGCCGGGGCGACCGGGTCGTGGCGCTGATCTGCATCGCGAGCGGCTGGGTCATCTTTCTCTGCCTGCCCTGGGCGATCGGAACCGGCGGGCGGCCGTCGGTAGCTCAGGCGGTCGGCCTGGCCGCGTGGCTGTTGGTGCTGCTGTTCGCCGGCGAGGCGGTGCGGGCACGCCGCGAGCGGGTCGCCGCCGTGCGCCGCGGCCGCGAACAGGAGGGACTGCGACGCGCCGAGGAGGAGCGACTCCGGATCGCGCGTGAGCTGCACGACGTCCTGGCGCACAACATCTCGCTGATCAACGTGCAGTCCGGCGTGGCGCTGCACCTGCTCGACGAGCGGCCCGAGCAGACCCGGACGGCACTGGCGGTGATCAACGACGCATCCGCCGAAGCGCTCCGCGAGATCCGCTCGGTGCTCGGGGTGCTACGCCGTGTCGACGAGCCGGCGCCGCGGCGCCCCGCCGCGAGCCTCGAGCGCCTGCCCGAGCTGATCTCCCTGTCGGCCGCCGCCGGCCTCGACGTCGACGTGCGGATTGACGGCGAGCCGCGACCGCTGCCGTCCGACGTCGACCTGGCCGCCTACCGGATCGTGCAGGAGTCGCTGACGAACGTCACACGTCACGCGCGGACGGGGCGGGCATCGGTGCGCGTCCGCTATGACGACGGGGAGCTCGGGCTCGAGGTCGACGACAACGGCGGCGGGCCGGCGACGACGGACGGCGGCACGGCCGGCGACAGCAGCTGGGCAACGGAGCCCAGCGCGGGGACCGGCAACGGGATCGTCGGGATGCGGGAGCGGGCCGCAGCGCTCGGCGGGGAGCTCCGCGCCGGACCGCGCGCCGACGGCGGCTTCCGGGTCAGTGCACGACTGCCATTGGGGGGCGGCGCATGATCCGGGTACTGCTCGTCGACGACCAAGCGCTCGTGCGCGCCGGTTTTCGCGCGTTGCTGGACGCGCAGCCGGAGATCGAGGTGGTCGGCGAGGCCGGCGACGGGGATCACGCCGTGCGCCTGGCGACCGAGCTGACGCCCGACGTGGTGCTGATGGACATCCGGATGCCGATCCGCGACGGCCTGGAGGCAACGCGGATGATCTCCGAGGATCCGTCGCTGTCGCAGATCCGGGTCGTGATCCTGACGACGTTCGAGCTCGACGAGTACGTGTTCGAGGCGATCCGTTCCGGCGCGTCCGGATTCCTGGTCAAGGACACCGCGCCGGCCGACCTGATCGCGGCGATCCAGGTCGTCGCCGGCGGCGATGCGCTGCTGTCGCCCGGGGTGACCCGCCGGCTGATCGCCGAGTTCGCCTCCCGGGCGAAGCTGCCGCCGCGGTCGACGACGCTCGACGAGCTGACCGATCGCGAGCGCGAGGTGATGGCGCTGGTCGCCGCGGGACTGTCCAACGATGAGATCGCCCGTCGGCTGATCGTCAGCCCCGCCACCGCCAAGACGCACGTCAGCCGCGCGATGATCAAGCTCGGCGCCCGTGACCGGGCGCAGCTGGTCGTCGCCGCCTACGAGACGGGGCTGGTCACACCCGGCTGGGCGTAGCGAGTCGGCTACTGGAGCGCGAGCTCGGCCAAGCGGGTGATCCCAGCATGGGATGCCGCCACGACCAGGAACCGCTTGGCGTGGCAGAACAGCGCGTCCTCAACGCCGGTGACCGCGACCAGGTCCGCCCCCTCGAGCCCGCCCCAGGCGGCCGGGAGATCACGCCGGTTCTCGAAGGAGCCGAGCGCCCTGGGCACCGCCTCCAGCCCGAAGCCCTGGCGCTTGGGATAGATGACGTACAGCGCGTCGGCCGTCTCGGGCACCAGCACTCGCTTCCATGGGGCGTTGACCGGGAGTTCGACGACGCGGGAATCCGGCGCCGCGGCGATCGCGGCGCGGACGATCCGCTCGGCCCGGCGCCCGGAGGCGGCGACGGCGATCTCACGCGCGAGGATCTCCCGCGCGAGGTCGACCGCCGCGTCAAAGCGGACCCGCTCCTCGCCGGGACTGAGCTGCTCGTCCCAGCTCGCGTTGAAACCGCCGATGACGGCGCTGATCGAGAACGGGCGGACACCGTCGACGACCGGCTCGGTCAACCGCTGGCCGGTGTCGTTGGCGTCCACGGTCTGCACGAGCGTCTCGTCAATTGCCGTCGCGACCTCTTCGTCGCCGTCGCTGACGCGCACGCCGAACTCACGCCAGACCAGCCCGAACGAGGCGTAGCGAACGCCGTTGGCGCGCGCAGCGTCAAACCCTCGCTGGTGGTGGTCGAAGTCACCGGAGCGGGGGTCGTCTCGGAAGCCGACGTCGACCCTCAGATCGGCCGCTGCGAGCGCACCCGGATCGCGCGTCCGGACGACCTCGATGGGTTCGCCGAGCAGGCCGAGGGCCGCGACCGCGAACACCTCGTCGGCGTGGAACGAGCCGTCATGGGTGGCGATCACCATCGCGCGAGACTCTAGGGCGCGGAGCTTGGCGGTCTGCGATCATCGCGCTATGGGCGCCCACCGGAGGCTGCTGGTCGGGTCGGTCATCGGGGCGCTGGCCACGGCCGGTTGCGCGGGGCCGAGCATCCTGCCGGGCCACGGCTCTGCACCGACCGCGTTCGAGCGATCGGTCAAGGTGATCAAGGGATGGTCGACCGCGCTGCGGACCGGGCACGTCCGGGCCGCCGCCGAGTACTTCCAGATCCCGAGCGTGTTCGTCAACGGCCCCCAGGACTCGTTCGTGCTGCACAGCTTGGCCGCCGCGGAGGTCGTCAACCGGCTGCTGCCGTGCGGCGCCGAGTACGTCTCGGCATCGGAGCGCGGCCCGTACATCGACGCGCTGTTCAAGCTGACCGACCGCACGGGGCCGGGCGGCGGATCAGACGGGTGCGGCAGCGGCGCCGGCACCACGGCGCGGGTGAACTTCATCGTCAGCGACGGCAAGATCACGCACTGGCTCAGAGCGCCGAGCCAGCCAGGAGACAACCGTGCGACGCGCGGCCACTCGAGCGGGACCGCGACCTCGCCGCAGACCGTGACCGGGATATCACCCGGTACCAGCACCGTCCCGCCGGGGACCCAAACGACCCCGACCACGCCGGGACCGGGAACGTCGACCGGCGCCCAGCCCAAGGTCTGAGCCGGCGGCGGCCGGGGTCCGTGACGCCCGCGGGCACCAGTTGGTCACTACGATTTACGCACGATGGCGGTGAGCGATCCGTACAAGGTGCTCGGCATCCCCCACTCGGCCACCGACGCCGAGATCCGGGCCGCCTACCGCCGGCAGGTGCAGCTGCATCACCCGGACCACAACGGCGGCTCACCGGAGTCGGCACGGAAGTTCGAGGAGGTGCAAGACGCGTACGCGCTGATCCGCAAGCTCCAGCGGAGCCCCGGCGCGAGTGGCGCGAGCTCCGCCCGGCGCGCGCAGCTCCGCCAGGCCTGCGTCACCGCCCCCGCCGCCCACCGGACCGGTCGACCCGGGCCTGGAGGCGCGGCTGGCGGAGATGGACCGAGAGCTCAAACGCCAGCGCGAGGCCAAGCGACAGGCGGAACGCAACGCCCAGCGGATCCGCGAGGACGCGCTGCGCCAGGCGCGGGAGGCCGCGCGCGCCGACAGTGGCGGCCCGTCCGATGAGGATCTCGGCTACGTCACCACCGATGACAGCTTCACCTCGATCTTCGAGGACGCCGCCGCTGAGTGGTCCCAGCGGCGCGCGGAGGCTACGCAGTCATCCGACGCCAAGCCGACTGCGAAAGCCAAGACCAAGTCACGCGAGGAGCCGGTGACCGAGCGGCTCGCCGACCTGTTCGACGGCTGGGGCGCACGGCTGCGCGGCGAGAAGCAGCGCGACGAGGATTGACCCCGTCGCTTCAATAACCTCGTCAGCATGGCTCTCGCTGACATTCACACCGATATTTCCAGTCTCACGACCGACGGTCTGCTCCGTGATCGGGGCCTGATCGCCGGAGAATGGGTCAACGCCGACTCGGGCGCGACGTTCCCGGTCACGGATCCCGCCACCGGCGAGACGATCGCGACCCTGCCGCGGATGGGCGCCACCGAGACCCGGGCGGCGATCGACGCGGCCCGCGCGGCACTCCCGGCCTGGCGGGCGACGCCGGCCGCCGGCCGCGCCCGGATCCTGCGCCGCTGGGCGGAGCTGATGAACGAACACGTCGAGCCGCTGGCGCTGCTGATGACGCTCGAGCAGGGCAAGCCACTGGCCGAGGCCCGCGCCGAGATCGCGTATGCCGCCTCGTTCTTCGAGTGGTTCGCCGAGGAGGGCAAGCGGGTCTACGGGGACACGATCCCGTCGCCGAACCCGGACAACCGGATCGTCGTGCTCAAGCAGCCGGTCGGCGTCACCGCCGGGATCACCCCGTGGAACTTTCCGGCCGCGATGCCGGCTCGCAAGGCCGCCCCGGCGCTGGCGGCCGGCTGCACGATGGTGCTCAAGCCCGCCGAGCAGACGCCGCTGTCGACGCTGGCCCTCGCCGAACTGGGCCTGCGCGCGGGCGTGCCCGCCGGCGTGTTCAACGTCGTCACCGGCGACGGCGACGACGCCCCGGCGATCGGCGGCGAGCTGACCAGCAACCCGGCCGTGCGCAAGCTCAGCTTCACCGGCTCGACCGAGATCGGCAAGCTGCTGATGCGCCAGGCGGCCGACCAGGTCAAGAAGGTCTCGCTCGAGCTCGGCGGCAATGCGCCGTTCATCGTGTTCGACGATGCCGACCTCGACGCCGCGGTCACGGGGGCGATCATCGCCAAGTTCCGCAACTCGGGTCAGGTATGCGTCGCCGCCAACCGGATCCTGGTGCAGGAGAGCGTCGCCGACGCGTTCTCGCACAAGCTCGCCGAGGCGGCGACCAAGCTCGTGGTCGGACGCGGTACCGACGCCGACTCGCAGATCGGACCGCTGATCGACGATCAGGCGCTGGACAAGGTCAAGCGCCACGTCGAGGACGCGTGCGCCGGCGGCGCGGAACTGTTGCTCGGCGGCTCACCGCACGAGCTCGGCGGCACGTTCTTCGCCCCGACCGTGCTGCGGGGCGTGACCCCCGAGATGCTGATGTCCAACGAGGAGACGTTCGGTCCGGTCGCCGCGATTCAGACGTTCGCCACCGAGGACGAGGGCGTGGCGAGCGCCAACGACACCCCGTTCGGGCTCAGCGGCTACTTCTACAGCCGGGACATCGGCCGCGTCTGGCGCGTCGCCGAGGCGCTGGAGAGCGGGATCGTTGGGGTCAACACGGGCCTGATCTCGACCGAGGTGGCGCCGTTCGGCGGAATCAAGGAGTCCGGCATCGGCCGTGAGGGCTCCAAGTACGGGATCGACGACTGGCTCGAGATCAAGTACGTGTGCCTCGGCGGCATCGGCTCCTGAGCGGCGGGCGTACAGCGGACGTGATCGTCGAGCTCGCCCTGGCCGCGATGAGCACGGCACGCCCGGGCGGGCGGATCCTCGTCGATCAGCTCGTCGCTCACGGCACCGAGCTCGTCTTCTGCGTGCCCGGGGAGAGCTACCTGGCCGCGCTGGACGCGCTCTACGACACGCCACAGATCCGGCTGATCGCCGGGAGGATGGAGGCCAGCTGCGCCAATATGGCGTGCGCCCACGGCCAGCTGACGGGCCGCCCCGGGATCTTCTTCGCCAGTCGCGGGCCGGGCGCCGCCCAGGCGTCGGTCGCGGTTCACACCGCCAAGCAGGGCTCGATCCCGCTGATCATGTTCGTCGGGCAGGTGCCGCGCTCGCACCGAGATCGCGAGGCGTTCCAAGAGGTCGACATCGACGCGATGTTCGCGCCGCTGGCGAAGTGGACGGCGACGATCGACGACCCGGCGAGGATCCCCGAGTACGTCAGCCGCGCCTACACCGTCGCCACCGCGGGCCGGCCCGGGCCGGTCGTGCTGTCGCTCCCTGAGGACGTGCTGACCGAGATCGCCGACGTGCCCGACGAGCGCGGCGCGGTCGACGAGCGGCCCGCGCCGCCAGCCCCGTCACCGCGCGCCGTCGCGCAGGTGCGAGAGCTCATCAGCCACGCCGAACGACCGCTGGTCGTCGTCGGCGGCGGCGGCTGGTCTGAGCGCGCGGCCTGCGACACGGTCGCGCTGTGTGAATCGTGGGGCGTGCCGTTGGCGACCGCGTTCCGCTGCCAGGATTACGTCGACAACGGCTCGCCGGTGTACTGCGGCACGCTCGGCCTGGGGATCGACCCCCGGCTGGCCGCGCGCGTACGAGAGTCCGATCTGTTGCTGGTGATCGGCGCCCGCCTCGATGAGCCGACGACCGGCGGCTACACGGTGATCGAGGCGCCGCGTCCGGGCCAGCCACTGATCCACGTTCACGCCGACCCCGACGAACTCGGCCGCGTGTTCGGGCCAACGCTCGGGATCTGCTCAGACAGCGCCGAGTTCGTCGCCGCCGCGCGGGCGCTGACGGCGCCCGACAGCGCGCGCTTCGCCGACTGGACGGCTGCCGCAGCGGCCGACGCGCGCGCGTTCCGGACGCCCGCCGAGGTCAGCGACGGAGTCGATCTGGCGCGCGCGGTCTCGAGCCTGTGCGACGCGCTGGGGTCGGAGGCGATCATCACCAACGGCGCCGGCAACTACACGTTGTGGGTCCACCGCTATTGGCGGTTCGGACGGTTCGGCGCCCAGCTCGCGCCCGTCAGCGGTTCGATGGGATACGGACTGCCGGCCGCGATCGCCGCGAAGCTGGTCGCAGCCGGAACGGCCGGTCGTCTCGTTCAACGGCGACGGCTGCTTCATGATGGGCTGCCAGGAGCTGGCCACCGCCGTGCGCTACCGGGCCAACGTCGTGTTCGTCGTGATCGACAACGCCAGCTACGGCACGATCCGCATGCATCAGGAACGACGCTACCCCGGCCGGCCGATCGGGACCGAGCTGTCGAACCCGGACTTCGTCGCGTTCGCGCGGTCGTTCGGACTGCAGGCGCAGCTCGGTGACCGACGCCGACGAGCTGATCGCCGCGGTCACCGACGGCGTCTCGGCCGACCACCCGTCGCTCGTGCACGTGCCGATCTCTCCCGAGCTGCTGACCCCGCCGCCGGTCGCGACCCACGACGGCGCGGCCACCTGAGCCCATCACCACCCGGTCGCGACGAACAACGTGCCGATCAGGCGTCCGTCGAGCCCGAGCTCCTGCACGGCCTCACGCACCCCCGGGTAACCGGGGTGGCCGTAGTCGTCGAACGCGATCGCGGCCCCGGGCGCCAGCACCGGGCGCCAGGCACGGACCTCATCGATCGTCGGCTGGCGCTCGTGTGAGCTGTCGATATAGAGCAGGTCGACGGGCCGGTCGTCACGCGGCCCGTCGGAGCCGGGCGCCGTCACCAGCTCGATCCGCGAGCGGACCTCGGCGCCGACGAGCTGCAGGTATCGGGCCGGCTCGGGGCGGCTGACGGGGTCAAAGCTGGTGACCCGGCGGGCCGGGTCCGACAGCGCCAGCGAGATCGCCGTCCAGCCGGTCGCGGTGCCGAGCTCGACCACGTGGGCCGCCTCGGCTGCCAGCGACAGCAGCGTGCGCAGATCGCCGGGTCGAGTGACGGACGTCAGGCTGAAACGGTCGCTCTGCCGGTGAGCGAGCACCCGGGCGCGCGCTTGGAACAGCGCCACCCGCAGCGGCAGCGCGCGCAGATCGCCGTACCAGCGCAGCTCGACGCCCGGGTGACGCAGGGCGCCGGCCGTCATGCTCAGCGAGCGTCCCGGCGAATCTGGCGGCGCGTTGCGCGGGCGACGTAGTCGTCGACGCTGTAGCGCTCCTCTCGCCAGGGGTCGCCGCGGTGGTGGTAGCCGTTGCGCTCCCAGAACCCGAGCTGATCGTGATCGAGCAGCTCCAGCCGAGTCACCCACTTGGCCGACTTCCAGAGGTATAGGTGAGGCACGAGCAGCCGGGCCGGGCCGCCGTGGTCGGTCTCCAGCGGCTCCCCCTCGGCACGGTGGGCGATCAGTGCCGGGTGATCGAGCACGTCAGACAGCGGCAAGCTGGTCGTGTAACCGCCGTAGCTGTGCGCCAGCAGATGGGTCGCGGTCGCCTTCGGCCGCGCCCGGGCGATCAGCTCGGCGACCGGGGCGCCCTGCCAGCGCATCCCGAACTTCGACCACCGCGTCACGCAGTGGACGTCGCCGTTCCACTCGGTGCCGGCAACCTTCTCGAAGCCCGTCCAGTTCAGCATGTATGGCTCCTGGACCGATCCGTCGATCGACAGTTGCCACTGATCGATCGTGACCGTGGGCGTGTCGCTGACTGACAGCACCGGCCACTTGACCGTCGGCGACTGGCCAGGCGGCAGGCGGTCCGGATCGATTCCGAGCGACTCCGCGCGGCGGCGGCCGCGATCTCCGAACATGCGGGGCGTGATCGGCATCCCCGCATTGTGCCGCGCGGGCTATGTTCGTTGCGACGGCCCCGATGACGAGCTAAAGGACAGCCAGATGGCGAGCATGCGAGCGGTAGTGGTGTCGGAGCCCGGCGCCGATTTCGAGCTGGTGCAGCGAGAGGTTCCGGAGCCCGGTCCCGAGGAGGCGCTCGTCCGAGTCCACGCCTGCGGCGTCTGCCACAGCGACTCGTTCGCGAAGGAGGGCGGCTACCCCGGGGTGAGCTACCCGCTGGTCCCCGGCCATGAGATCGCCGGCGAGATCTCCGCGCTCGGCGAGCGGGTGCGGCATCGGACGGTCGGCCAGCGCGTCGGCGTCGGCTGGTTCGGCGGCAACTGCGGCCATTGCGAGTGGTGTCGCCGCGGCTCGCTGATCGACTGCACGGAAATGGTGATCCCCGGAATCACCGTCGATGGCGGCTACGCCGACTACGTGGTCGTCCACGCGTCGGCGCTGGCATCGATCCCCGACGAGCTGTCAGACGTCGAGGCGGCACCGTTGTTGTGCGCCGGGATCACCACCTTCAACGCGCTGCGGACCGCGGGCGCGCCCGGCGGCGGCCGCGTCGCCGTGCTCGGGATTGGCGGCCTCGGTCATCTCGCCGTCCAGTACGCGCGCAAGCTTGGCTATGAGACGATCGCGGTCGCGCGCGGCACCGACAAGGAGCCGCTCGCCCGGGAGCTCGGTGCTCACCACTACGTCGACTCGACCGACGGTGACCCGGCGGAAAAATTGTCCGAGCTGGGCGGCGTCGATCTGATCATGGCGACCGTCACCAACGCCGGTGCGATGGGAGCATTGTTCGGCGGGCTGCGCCCCAACGGCAAGCTGCTGGTGATCGGTGCCGACATGGAGCCGTTGCCGATCCCCGCGGCGGGGCTGATCGCCGGTGCCAAGCAGATCGCCGGCCATGCGTCCGGGACCTCGATCGACTCCGAGGACACGTTGCGCTTCAGCGCTCGGTCCGACGTCCGGCCGATGATCGAGACGCTGCCGTTGGAGCGGGCGGCCGAGGCCTACGACAAGATGATGGGCGGCGACGCCCGCTTCCGGATGGTGCTGACGACCGGCTGACTCGTCAGAAGACCGGCTGCTCGCGGTAGTCGCCCCAGACCTCCTGGAGCGCCTGCACGATCTCGCCCTCGGTGATGTGCGCCCGGGCCGCCTCGATCAGCAGCGGCATCAGATTGTGCTCGCCGGCGCCGGCCTGCTTGATCTCGGCCAGCACCCGCTCGACCGTCGCCGTGTCGCGGTCGGCGCGGATCGCCTGCACCCGGTCGATCTGCTTGCGCTCGAGCGTCGGATCGATCCGCAGCAGCTCGGTGGTGCCCTCGTCGCCCTCGGTGTAACGGTTGACGCCGACGACAATCCGCCGCCCGGAGTCGATCTCGGTCTGCAGCTCGAACGACGCGTCGGCGATCTCCCGTTGCGGGAAGCCGCCTTTGACCGCCTCGACCATCCCGCCGAGCTCGTCGATCTTGGCGAAATACTCGTAGGCGCGTTCCTCCAGTCGGTCGGTCAGCGATTCGACGAAGTAGGCGCCGCCGAGCGGGTCGATCGTGTTCGTGACGCCGGTCTCGGAGGCGATGATCTGCTGCGTGCGCAGCGCGATCCGCACCGCGTCCTCGGTCGGCAGCGCCATCGCCTCGTCATAGGAGTTGGTGTGCAGCGACTGGGTGCCACCGAGCACTCCGGCGAGCGCCTCGACCGCGGTCCGGACGATGTTGTTGAGCGGCTGCTGGGCGGTCAGCGAGACGCCGGCCGTCTGGGTGTGGAACCGCATCAGCCACGAGCGCTGGTTGCGCGCACCATAGGTGTGGCGCAGCTCCCGCGCCCAGATCCGGCGGGCCGCCCGGTACTTCGCGATCTCCTCGAAGAAGTCGATCTGTGCGTTGAAGAAGAACGACAGCCGCGGCGCGAAATCGTCGACGTCGAGCCCCCGTGCCACCGCATGCTCGACGTAGGTGAGGCCGTCCTTCAGCGTGAACGCGAGCTCCTGCGCGGCCGTCGACCCCGCCTCACGGATGTGGTAGCCGCTGATGCTGATCGGATGCCAGCGCGGCATCTCGGCCGAGCACCACTGGACCATGTCGGTGACCAGCCGCATCGCCGGGTCGACCGGGAAGCACCATTCCTTCTGGGCGATGTACTCCTTGAGGATGTCAGTCTGGATCGTGCCGCCCAGCTGCGCGGCGGGCACGCCCTGGCGCTCGGCCGCGACCACGTAGAACGCGAGCATGATCGCCGCCGGCGCGTTGATCGTCATCGACACGGTGACATCGCCGAGCGGGATCCCGCCGAACAGCGTCTGCATGTCGTCGACGCTGTCGATCGCGACGCCCTCGCGCCCGACCTCGCCCAGTGACAGCGGGTGATCGGAGTCGTGGCCCATCAACGACGGCATGTCGAATGCGGTCGAAAGCCCAGTCTGGCCGTGATCGAGCAGGTAGCGAAACCGCTCGTTGGTCTCGGCAGCGGTGCCGAACCCCGCGAACTGGCGCATCGTCCAGGCCTGCCCGCGGTACATCGACGGATACACGCCGCGCGTGAACGGATACTGGCCCGGCAGCCCGATCGGGTCGTCGTCGGTGCCGATCCCCTGAGGCAGGTCGCGTTCGGTGTACAGGGGCGCGATCTCCTCGCCCGACAGGGTCGTGAACGCTGTGTCGCGCTCCGGCGTCAGTTCGTACGCGCGCCGCCACTGCTCGTAGCTGACCGGGATGTTGTCGGTGATCGCCATCCGCGGATTCTAGTGGTTCCGATAGTAGGAGGTCAAACTATTCGGGCGAGAAGTCGTCGGCGCCGGCGCGGACCTCGCGCAGCAGCCCGTTGAGCTCGCGCAGCTGCCCTGGGTCGAGCGTCTCGAGCCCGAACCGGCTGCGGTTGAGCACCGGCGTCGCGCGCTCGACCAGCTCCCGCCCGTCGTCGGTGATCGCGGCCAACGTCACGCGCCGATCGGTCGGATGCGGCGTGCGCCTGACCAGGCCCTGCTGGGTCAGGCCGTCGATCAGGTTGGTGACGCTCGTCGGGTGCACCTGGAGCCGAGCTCCGATCTTGCCCAGCGGCAGCGCGCCGGCGCGGCTGAAGTACAGGAGCATCAGCGCCTCGTAGCGCGCGAAGGTGAGCCCGTAGGGCTCGAGCGTCTCGTTCAGCCGCGCCAGCAGGATCTGCTGGACGCGCATCACCGAGGTGACCGCCTGCATCGCCTCGATCGGCGCGCTGCGCCAGTGCCGACGCCACTGGCGGCCTGCCTCCTGGATCGGATCGAACGAGAGCGGATCGGACATCTCTGCGAGAGAGTGACATGCGGGCCGGATCCCGGAGCTATGGTTGGTTTTGATGAGCGACGCGAGCGGGGCGGCCGTGCCGGCGTTCGCCAGCACCGTCGGACAGGTGCGGTCGCGCAGCGCGCTCGCTCACCGGATCGGTTGGCGCTGACGTTCGCCGACCGCTCGTGGACCTACGCCGAATTCGATCGCGCCGCCGGGCGCGTGGCGGCGGCGCTGCTGGGCGTCGGGCAGGCTGCTCAAGCGTGAGCTACGCGCATTCCTGGGCGGTTCGGCCAGCGCGGTCGGGTCAACCGGCGGCGTGGTCGGCGAGTGACCCCTTGACGCGCTCGCCTCCGGGCAGCGCCTCGTAGACGACGATGTCGCCGTCGCCGTCGAACAGCTCAGGTGCCCGCGCGAGCACCGCCTGGACGTGGTCGGACGCGAGGTGCGCCTCGAGCAATTCGGCCGACTCCCAACGCTCGACGAACGCGAGCCGACGAGGGTCCTCGGCGCCGCGATGCAGCGCGTAGAGGATGCATCCCTGCTCACCGTGGGTGGGCTCGAGGAGCGCCTCGAACGCAGCGGCCGCCTCTTCCTCCATTCCCGCCTTGGCGGTGAACGAACCGACGACGACGATCTCCGACATGTCTCCCTCTCCCCGTTTGGTTTGCCGGGCCAGCCTACGCCGTCACGGACAGGTAGGCTCAGTCGTATGCCGGTGCGTGCGATCGGGATCAACCACATCGCATTCGAGGTGACCGACCTCGAGGAGGCGCTGGCCTGGTACGAGCGCTGGTTCGAGGTGACGCTGCGCGGTGCGCGCGGGCCGCAGATGGCGTTCATCGACCTCGGCGACCAGTTCATCGCGCTCACGCAGGTCGATGCCGACGGCCCCCACGTCGATCGCACCCGCCATCACGGGATCGTCGTCGACGACAAGGAGGCGCTGCGCCGGCAGCTGCTCGAGGCCGGCGTCGACGTCGCGCCGTCGGGCTCTCATCTGCGGATCCACGACCCGAGCGGCAACCAGCTGGAGATCGTCGACTACCGCGACGTGCAGTTCTCCAAAAGCGATCCGGTGCTGCGCGGAATGGGCCTCGACGGCCTGCACAAGTCCGACTCGGCCCGGCGCGAGCTGGCCGACAAGGGCATGCTCGGCTGAGCGACGCCACCCCGCCCCCGCTCGGCGTAGCGGCACGTGCCGGACCGCGGCGCTACCGTCCCGCCCATGCCCGAGCCCGCGTTTCGCTTCGTCTGTCTGCCCCTGGCACTGATCGGCGCTCCGGGAGATTGGGCACGAGAGATGCTCTCCGAGGGCGAGATCGCCCTGCTGGCCGACGACGGTGGGCTGAACGCGATCGATCAGGTCGCCCATGACCTCGGGCTGATCAGCATCCCGGTGATCCGCGGCGAGCGCACGCCGCAGCGACAGCAGCGGACCGTGATCGCCTACGCGGACACGCTGCCGCTGGTCTGGGTGGCCGAAGCGTTCGACGACGAGACCGCTCGCTGGGCCCGTGAGCGCGGCCCGATGACGCTGCTGGTGGCCGCCGACGGACCGCTGTCGGACGACGAGCGACGCCGGATCGACCGATTCGTGGCCACGCTCGGCCGCCAGTCGGAGTAACTCCGGCCGGTGAGTCGAGAACACGCGAAACACGCCTATATGGCGGGTTCGCCGCCTCGGTGCGTGCCGAACGAGCCTGACGACGCCACCGGCGCCGCCAGGCCCGTCACGAAGCCGCTCGAGATCAGACCGGCGAGGACGGCCGCGCCAGACCCTCGGCCAGATCGCCGAAGCCCGGGGCGATGATCGCGCCCGGCTGGGCCATCAGTTCCTCGGCGACGAGCGCCTCGGTCGTCAACAGCAGCGCGCCGACCGAAGCGGCGTGCTGGATCGTCAGGCGCACGACCCGCAGGGGGTCGATCACGCCGTCCTCGAACAGATCGCCGAAGTCGCCCGAGAGCGCGTTCAGCCCATGCCCCTCCGGCATCTCCAGCACCTGGTCGATCACCGACTGGCCGTCGTAACCCGCGTTGGTCGCGATCCAGAACAAGGGCTGTGACAGCACCCGCTGGATGACCTGCGCGCCGCGCAGGTAGTCACCCTCGAGGTCGATGTCGTCCAGTGCCGGAGCCGCCCGCAACAGCGCCGTGCCGCCGCCGGCGACGATCCCCTCGTCGGCGGCGGCTCGTGTCGCCGCCAGCGAGCCTTCGGTCCGGCGGACCTTCTCCTTGAGCTCTGGCTCGGTGGCGCCGCCGACGCGAATGACCGCCAGCTTGGACGCAAGCCTGGCCAGGCGCTCCTGCAGCACCTCGATGTCGGTGTCCTGCGTGGCGCGACTCAGCTCGACCCGGATCTGCGCCAAGCGCGCATCGATGTCGTCCTGAGTGCCGACGCCATCGACGAGCACGGTTTCGTACTGGTTGATCACCGCGCGGCGCACCGTTCCGAAGTGCTCGAGCGCGACGTCGGCGAGCGTCAGGCCCTGCTCCTTGGAGATGACGGTTGCGCCGGTGAACGTCGCCAGATCGTGGAGATGGGCGATTCGCCGGTGACCGAATCCCGGCGCCCGAACGGCCATCGACTGCCAGACGCCCATCCGGTTGTTGTTGACCAGCATCCCCATCGCGTCCCCGTCGACCTTCTCGGCGAGGATCAGCAGCGGCCGCTGCGAGCCCTGCTGGACCGCGCCGAGGATCGGCATCAGGTCCTTCACGTCGGTGATCGGGAAGCTCGTCAGCAGGATCGCGGGGTTCTCGAACACGGTCTCCATCCGCTCACGGTCGGCGATCAGGTACTCGGAGAAGTGCCCGTTCTCGATCGTGATGCCCTCGACGAAGTCGACGTCGATACCGGGGACGGGTTGTTCCTCGACGGTGACGACCCCCTCGGTGCCGACGCGATCGAGCGCCTTGGCCACCGCCTCGCCGATCCGCTCGTCCTCTTTGGCGGCGATCGTGGCCACGTGCACGAGATCGTCGTGTCCCTTGACCTCCCGAGCGCCGCGCCGCAGTTCGGACACGACAACTTCGGTCGCGTCCTCGATGCCGCGGCGCAGCAGCATCGGGTTGGCTCCCTCCTCGAGCGCCTTCATCCCCTCCCCCACGATCGCCTGAGCCAGCAACGTCGCCGTGGTGGTGCCGTCGCCGGTCAGGTCAGAGGTCTTGTTGGCGACCTCGCGGACGAGCTGCGCACCCATGTTCTTGAGCGGGTTGGACAGCTCGATCTCACGGGCGATCGAGACGCCGTCGTTGGTGATCGTCGGCGCGCCGGTCAGCCGTTCGAGCACGACGTTGCGCCCCTTGGGGCCGAGCGTGACCTTGACCGTGTTGGCCAGCTCGTCGACGCCCTGCTGCAGCAGCAGCCGGGCCTCGTGGTTGAAGTAAAGGATCTTTCCCATTGCTCAGGGTGTCTCCGAATCGGTGTCAGGCTCAGGCGGGAATCAAGATGCCCCGGCCCTGCAGCCGGCCACCGTCAAGATCCGCCATCGCATCGTTGATTGCATCAAGCGGGTAGGTGGACGTGTGCAACGTCACCTTGCCCTCCGCGGTCAGCGTCATCAGCTCGGCCAGGTCGGCGTAGGTGCCGACCAGGTTGCCGATGAACGAGATCTCACGACTGATCACGTCGATCGTGGGGATGTCGATGTTCTCCCCGTAGCCGATCACGTAATAGAAGCCTCCATCGCGGATCATCGCGATGCCGTCCTCGATCGCGCCCTTCTCGCCGACGAAGTCGATGATCGCCTCGGCCCCGAGGCCGTCGGTGATCTCCTTGACCTGATCGACGTGCTTTTGCCCGTCGACCTTGATCGTGGTGTCCGCGCCGACCTCCTTCGCCAGCTCGAGCGCCTTCTCGGAGGGGTCGATGACGATGATCTCGGCCGAGGTCATCGCCTTCAGGCACTGGATCCCGATGTGGCCGAGACCGCCGGCGCCGATCACGACCGCCTTGGTGCCCGGCTGCAGCACCGGGATCGACTTCTTGACGGCGTGGATCGCGGTCAGGCCGGCGTCGGCCAGCGCGGCGATGTCCTTGGGCTCGAGCGGATCGATCTTGATGACCGACCGCGCGCTCGTCTTCAGCAGTTCGGCGAAGCCGCCGTCACGGTTGATCCCCGGAAACGAGCCGTTGAGGCAGTGCATGTCGTCGCCGACCCGGCAGGGCATGCACAGGCCACAGGAGATGAACGGGTGCACGATCACCGTGTCGCCGACCGCGACGTTGGTCACGCCGGAGCCGATCTCGTGAACCCAGCCGGCGTTCTCGTGGCCGGGGGTGTAGGGCAGCGCCACCTCGGACCGCGATGCCCACTGGCCCTCCTGGATGTGGAGGTCGGTGCGGCACAGGCCGGCCGCGCCGATCTTGACGATCACGTCGAGCGGACCGTCGATCTTGGGCTCGTCGATGCTGTCCAGCTTCAGCGCGTCGTGGTAGGCATGCAGCCGTGCGGCCTTCATGGTGGTCTCTCTCCTAGTCGCTCATGTCGCAGGTTCAGGTTCGGCCGCGAGATGGTGGCGGCCCTGCAGCAGTCCCCGGCAGATGCTCCCGTTGGCCTCGAGGCTGACCCGCACCAGCCGCGCGGCGCGCAGCCAGCGGTCCAGCTGAGCCGGGGCGACGGCCTCGCCGTTGGGGTTGACGAACGCGGGCGCGTCGCCGTCTGCGGGAATGCCGAGCATCTCACGCAGTTCCAGCACCCGTTTGGCCTCGGGCGTGTCGGGCAGCTGCGCGACGGTCATCTCGACGAGCCGGGCGGGCTCGAGGCCCTGCTTGATCAGCCCTTCGCAGATCGTGCCCTGACGGCCGATCAGCGCCTTGCGGGTGAAGATCTCCCGTAGCGCCTCGAGATCGTCGTCTTCGGTCTCACCGGGAAAGGCGCCCATGAATCCGGCGCCGTCGTTCAGCGCGGAGTTGATCTCGTCCCCGGTGTAGTGATCCTCGAACCGGATCACGACGTCGCGCACGCCTGCCACCGCGCGGACGACGCGCCGGGAGTCGGCTCCCATCAAAAAGGCGAAGTTGGGGGCGCACTGCGGGGTCGGCAGCCGGAGCATGATGTCGACATCGCCGTCGGGCGAGACGACGCACGAGGCGACGAACCGAAGCTGCGTGATCGGCTCGTCGAGCTCCGGGTCATAGACCTGGCCGAGCGCGTCGAGGACCCGCTCGCGCAGGTCCCCTCCACGACGACTCTCGGCCTCTGCGTGGGCAGAGGCCGAGATGCCAGTCATCCGGCTGCTGGCCTCCTGATGCGTGGAGGCCGTGTCGGCTCATGCTGAGGCCGACTCCTCCACCAGTTGCGCATCGTCCTCGGCTCCGGCGCCGGCGACGTCGAAGCCCTCAGGGACATCGATGCCGTACAGCTTGGCGGCGTTGAGCCCGAGGATCTTGCGCCTGGTGTCCTCGTTGACCCGCGGGTAGTCCGAGTAGCTCCTCGTCCGGATAATCCCAGTCGAGGAACATGTCGATCTGCCACTTCGGCTCCCAGATGCCGTAATCGGAGCCGAACAGCATCTTGTCCTCACCGACCCAGAACAGCAGCTCGCCCATCACCTTCGCGAAGAACCGCGGACGCGCATACATCAACCCACCGGTCACGACCGACAGGCCGGCGTAGACGTTGGGCTCCTGCGTCGCCATGAAGCAGAAGTCCTCGATCCGCGGCAGCCCCACGTGCTCGATGATGAAGTTGAGCTCGGGGTTCTCGGTCGCCGCGATATCGACGTCCTTGGGATCGAACGCGTCCTTGTCCAGCGGCCAGATCGTCGGCCCCTTGTGGACGTGGACGTTCTTGATCCCCAGCTCCTTGCACTTCTCGAAGAACGGCTTGCAGATGTCGTCGGCCAGCGTGTACCCACGCGAGCCGTCGTTCCACTCGGCCGTGTACAGCTTGACGCCCTGGAGCTTGTACTTCTCCGCGTCCGCTTCGAGCTCACGCAGTCCGGCGTCGCCGTCCCGCGGATCCCAGCGTCCGTTGACGATCAGCCTGTCGGGGTACTTCTCGACGAGCTTGGCGTTCTGCTCCGCGGTGTTGAACCCGTTCGCGTACCACTCCTTCAGGTACGTGGACTGGAAGATGCCGTGGTCGACGCCACCGTCCTCGAACACGTCCTTCTCGAAGTCCTCGATCGAGTACTTCATGAACTTCTCGATCGGCCAGTGCGTCTCCGGCGGACCCAGGCTCTGGTAGGCGTGGAAGCACTCGATCCAGCCCTTGGCGTACGCCTCGGCACCCTTGACCCAGTTCTCGGGACTTGCGTCCCAGAGGTGGATGTGGCTGTCGACGATGAAGTACTTCTTTCCGTCCTTTTCGTACATCTAGGTCCTTTCTCCTTTCCCCGCTTAGCTGACGGGCTTCAGGTCGAAGTCGATGTACTCGGCCGCGTCCTCGGGGTTGGCGAACATGATGATCTTGTCGTCGAGCACGACCATGCGACCGTAATGCGTCGACATGATCTCCTCGAAATCGTCGTTGCCGAAGTCGTCCCAACCGAGCGCCTCGGCGCATTCCTCGTAGTTGATCTCGAACTGGCCCTCGCCGTCGACGCGGATCATCGACGGCAGGTCGGTGACGGTCACGCCGGGCTTGCCGCGCATGACGTTGGCGACGACGTAGCCGACCTGATTGTTCATCAGGGTGACGCCCGCCATGTTGGACGACGTGCTGTTGACCGCGAAGCGATCAGCTCCAGTACTCATCTTAGGCCAGATCCTTTCCGTCGAGGTTGAGCTCGGTCAGACGTTCATCGAAGCGCGTGCGGGCGTGCTCCAAGGACTCCTCGAAGCGGATGACCTTCTCACCCGGCTGCGACCAGATCGGCTGCATGCGCGCGGCCTGCGGCCAGGCTCTTCGGGGCCCACTCGTTCAGCCATCCCTGCATCGTGCGGCGGTTCTCCTCGCCGTGCTCGTCGTCATCGGCCAGCATCGAGAACAGCCTGCGCGAGACGCGCGCGTCCCGAGCGGTGTCGGACTCGCCGGCACCCATCAGCGTCGGGGTGACGAAGTCGCCCTGCGGCGCAGCGGCCTGCATCACGAACTCCGAGCGGAACAGCTCGCCGACGAGCGGCTCGAACACGACCGTCGCGGCGAAGAACGCCTCCGCCCAGTCACGGATGGCGGTGAGCTCCTCGACGTTGCGTCGCACGCCCTGCCAGACCGGGTCGCTGTTCCAGGCCTCCTTGTGAGCCTCGCCGTCAAAGCCCTCGATCTCCTCGGACAGCTCGAGGTTGTAGAGGATCATGTCCTGGCCGAAGCGCAGCTTGTGCGCGGCGGCGACCGCCAACGCGTTGTTGATCATGTTGGTCGGGGCGTCGCGGTTGGCGGGCAGATAGACGTGCATCCCGATCCCGTGCTCGACGTGGGCCCAGGCGCTGACGTGGCGCTGGACGACCGTGATCCAGCCGCGGTTCCAGTTCTGGAAGGCGCGAGCGGCGCGGGCGTTCTCGAGGTTCTGGTGGATCTGCCGCACGACGTTGGCGTTGTTGCGGTAGATCGTCTGCTCCCACTCCTCGTTGGGATCGAGGAACTCGTGCCAGTTGGACGACTTCAGCGCCGTCCACTCCTGCGGGTAGCCGCCGGTGCCGTCGGCGAACCCGTAGACCCAGCCCTGGAGCAGGTGACGCTCCGGATCGGGCTGAATGTCGACGGTCACGTCCTCGTAGACCGTCGCCCGCCGCTTGGCGGGCGTGAAGTAGTTGTAGGTCCGGCTGGTCGAGGAGGGGAACTCCTTCGCCCCGGCCTCGGCGTCGGTGAACGTCGGCTTGGGGACGCTGCGCTCGATAACGGGAGGCGGAACCTCGTCGTCTTTTGACGGGGCAGGCGTTTCTGTTGCCATCGGTTGGTCTCTCCCTCTCCGCTTACTCAGCGGTGGTCGTGAACTTGTCGTAGAAGACCCGGTTCTCGGGTACGCCGTTCGCATCCAGCATCTCGATGGCGGCGTCGACCATCGGTGGCGGACCGCAGAGGTAGGCGTCCATCTCGCCCAACTCCTTCTCGGCCTCGGTGACCACCTCGGTGATCAACCCGCGGGCGCCGTCCCACTCGACGTCTTCGTCGATTCCTGACAGCGCCGGCACGAACGTGAAGTTCGGGAGCTGCTCCGCCAGCTCGCCAAGCTCCTCCAGGTGGAACAGGTCCTGCTCGGTACGCGCTCCGTAGTAGTAGATCGCCTTGCGATCGATCCCCTTCTCGACCATCGACCGCAACAAGCGACAGGATCGGCGCCATACCGGCGCCACCGCCGACGAACAGCAGCGGCCGCTCGGACTGCCGCAGCGTGAACACCCCGAACGGCCCGGTCACCTCGAGCTCATCGCCCTCGGACAGCTTGCCGTCGGCGAGCAGCCCGGAGAACTTCCCGTCCGGGTACAGCTTGATCATGAACTCCAGCTCGCCGCCCGGCAGGTTCGCCATGCTGAACGACCGGACTTCTTCGGTGCCGGGGATCGTGATGTCGGCGTACTGGCCCGGCTTGAACTCCATCGACTCATCGCCTGACAGCACGAGACGCCGGATGTCGTGGGTCAGGTCTTCGATCTTCTCGACCCGCATCGTCGCGGTCTGGAGCGCCACGCCGGAGCGCAGCACCTCCTCGTCGTAGTTGATCAGCTCGACCTCGAGGTCGGACTCGGCGTGGGCGCGGCACAGCAGCGTCCACCCCTCCTCCTTCTCGAAGTCGTTGAGCGCGAAGTTCGAGTACTTATCCAGATAGACCTCGCCGTCGAGCAGAAACGATTTGCACGCGGCGCACTGGCCTTCCTTGCAGCCGTGCATCAGCATCAGGCCCTGGCGGAACGCGCCGCGCAGGACCGTCTCGTCCTCGTCGACCTCGAATTCGATTCCGACGGGTTCCAACCTGACATTGAAAGTCTGACCCATGGTCTCCTTATCCAGACATCAGAGAGGCGGCCAGGCTGGGCCGCAACCCATCCCAGCCGCCTCCGCTGACCATTACTTCGCTACGCCTGCACCGGCTTGCGGCCGGCGGGGCCGCCGCGCTTGTACTCGGCGACGTGCGCCTCGCGCTCCTCCGGCGACATCTCGTTGAGGAGGATGTTGGGGCTGTTGAGCGTGATGCCCTTCGACGTTGTCCAGCGTCCACATCTTCTTCGGATCGAGATCCAGATGCGGCTGCGGGATCAGCGTCTTGCCGTCGTCGCGGACGTAGCCCTGAGCCTTCATCAGCTCGGCGACATCCCAACCGTGGTACATGGTCTCCCACTCACGCTTACCGGTGAGCCGGCCCATGTTCGGCGTCGCGCGTCCGTTGTACTCCGGCCGGAACGCGACCGCGTCGGTCCAGTGGCAGGTCTCCGAGCAGTACGTGCGGACCTGACCATCGACCTCGTCGACGACCGTGTCCTCACGGATCAGCGCCGGAACCATGCACGTCCAGCAGCGGTGCGGATAGACGTAGTCGGTGTCCGCATCGAAGGCGATCGGGTTGTGCCCGTTCTTCTTCGACGAGGTCGCCGTAACGCTCCCACCACTTGCCGTACTTGTCATACCAGCCCGGGTACTTGAACTCGAACCACTCGAAGTCCTTGTCGTCCATCCCGTCGATCCGCCAGTAGTTGGCGAACCAGCCGGTGGCGAAGAACTGCGCGACCTCGTGGATGTAGCCCTTGTTCCAGATCCGGTTCCACGCCTCTTCGATCAGGTCGTGGGGGATGACCAGGCCGTACTTCTCCAGCGGCATCAGGTAGGACCGGTAGTAGTCGTCGTAGATCCACCGGCGCCACGCCTCGGCGTAGCTCTCGCGGTCCTTGCGACGGTCCTTGGTGCCGTACTCGATGAACGTGCCGATCGCGGCATCCACGACGGCGTGGTTGTTCCACCACGCGTAGCGGAGGTCACGCTCGAGCAGCTCCCGGTTGCGCTCGTCGGCGAGCGCCATCAGGATGATCGAGTACCCGTTGCTGATGTGCCGCGACTCGTCGGACTGGACCGAGTGGAACACCGTCGGCAGCAGGTAGTCGCCGTTGGCCGCGGCCTCACCCGGCATCGCGACGAAGAGGACGTTCGTGAACGCCGTCTCGGCAACGATGGTCAGGTAGATGTTCGCGGCCGTGATCGCGTCACCAGTGATGAAGCCCTCACCGAACTGACGGCCGATCGTGCCGGCGTAACAGTTCTGGAAGCCCTTCGTGGTGATGTCGAACCCGGCGGGATCGATGTAGTGGTTCATGTACAGGCGCTTCAGGTTCATCTGAATCGTCGAGTGACGGACCTCGTCGATCATCTGAATCGCCAGACCGTTGTGAACCTCTGGGTTCGGAACGGTCCCGATCGTCAGCGGCATCGCGCGGGCGGCCGAGATCTCCGGGAACGGGATGATCGACAGAAACAGCTTCTGCCACTCCATCCAGCGCTCCTGGACCTGGCGGAACATGTTCCCCCGGATCGCGCCGTCCATCGCGCCGAAGACGCGGTTGTCCTTCTCCTCTTCCATCGGGAAGTAGGAACGAAGGACCTGCTTGAGCGGGTCCTTCTTCGGTGCCTTTTCAAACGTGTAGTCGGTCCCGAACTTCTCGACCGGCGTGACGTATTCGGGCTCCCAAGAGAGCTCGCGGATTTTATTGTGAGCCTTGGTGATGCTGGTTCTGCTCACCTTCACTCCTTATTTAGTTTCCCTCGTACACCGTGCGCAGAAAATTGCGACACGGCCTCAACAATCGAGACTAAGTCTCCGCTTCGCTGGTTACAAGAAGCTCGGAGTTTCTGCATCAGCTTGCAACTGTTGAGACTTTGTTGATGCGTGAGCGTCCGGCGTGCGAAGCAGACTTGCGGGCGGCGGCCGGCGCGCGCCGCGCCGTTGCGCACGGCGCCGTGGCGCGGGCTCGCCGAGGCGGCGACGGTGGCTCCCCGGGCAACGTCGACGACGACCTCGGCGAGCCGCTCGCACTCGGCGTCGAACACGTTGGCGGTGACCGACAGCCCGAGCACCGCGGCGAAGCGGCCGCGCTCGTCGAAGATCGGCGCCGCGACGCAGCAGAAGTTGGAGTCGAACTCCTCACGGTCGACCGCGAACCCGTCGGCCCGGACGCGCTCGAGTTCCGCGACCAGCTCCTGGGGCGAGGTGATCGTCTGCGACGTGAACGAGCTCAGACCGCGCGCGACGTAGCGCGAGACGCCGTTGGCGTCCAGCAGCGCGAGCACGACCTTGCCCATCGCCAACGCGTGCGCCGAGTCCCGGATCTCGTTGCCCAGCCCGGGGATCCGCGGCACGCCCTGGCGCCCGCGGAACGTCGTGATCTCGATCCGGCCGGCGCGGACCACGCCGAGGTACGAGCGCTTGCGGGTGCGCAGGAACAGCTCGTCGACGGTGCCCGTCAGCCCGTCGCCGAGCTGGCCTGACTCCTCGGCGACGGCGGTCAGCTCCTCGAGCCCGCGGGCCGGCCGGTACAGGCCCTTTGACTCGTGGACGGCGAAGCCCTCCTCGCACAGGCTCGTCAGGAGGTAGTAGGCGGTCGAGGTGCTCTTGCCCAGCGCGGCGGCGACCTCGTCGGCGCGGACGCCGCCCGGCCGCTCGACGAGCAGAGCCAGCACCCGGAGCACCGAACGCGCGGTGCTCAGGCTGCGAGCGGATGCGCTCGTGCGGGACCCTGACCAGGGCCCTGACCGTCTCACCTTTCAAGCCTGTCGTCTCCTCCTCTCCCGAATCGTCGGGATCCCGAGGTACTCCCCGAGTGCCAGTGGTCACACTAGACCACGGTTGACCGGGCCGGCGTTACACGGCCGTTACAGGCTTTTGTGCAGCGGCTTTGACGTCGTTTGACTCGGTGCGCAATTGCGCAATCCGCGACGCCGCCAGGCTCCGGCGCGGGTCCTGGAAGGCGAGGTTGGCGAGCAGGCGCTGCCAGGCCGCCAGGTCCAACGAGCCCGACGGCGTCTGCAGCCACTCCCACAGTGCCTCGCGGTCGCCGGAGCTCATCACCGACTGGCGCAACCACCCCTCCAGCGCCTCGCGCTCGCGAATCACGCCCGGCGAGGTCGAGCGCGGCAGCAGCGGTCCCGGATAGCGCGCGGCGGCCTCACGCACGTCGCCGCGGTGCAGCAGCCCGCACACCTGCGCGACGTCGGAGCTGACGCCCGGCCGCAGCCGGTAGTGCTCGGTCTCGATGCAGTCGCCGAGCAGCTTGCGCAGGCGCGATATCTCGACCCGGACCGCGCCGACCCGGTCTGAGAAGCCGTACACCCCGAGGGCCAGCTCCTCCGACGACAGCCCGTCCGGCTGCGAGCAGAGCAGCGTCAGGATCTCCGCGTGCCGGCCGCGCAGCACCACCGGTCCGCCCTCGAGCTCCGCCTCGCCCCGATCGCGCCCGAGCAGCCTGAGGTGCAGCCGGCCGCCCGACGCGGCGCTCGTGGTCGTCGGCGGCGGCAGCAGACGCACGAGGAACGCGTCGGAGTGACCGAGCGGCTCGACGACCGCCTCGGCGCCCGGCGCCAGCTCCAGCGTGCTGCCGTCATGCGGCAGCGTGACGCGATCGGACGGCAGCCAGCCGATCGGCTGCGACGCGATCACGCGACCGCTCGGTGCGACCAGCGCCCGCGGGCCGGAGCCCGTCGTCAGCTGATCGCCGTAGCGCGCGAGCATCCGCGCGTCGCGGTTGAGCATCTCGCAGCGCAGCTGCGCCTCGACCGCCTGCGCGGTCGCGGTCGCGACCGCCATCGAGTGCGGATGCACCGTCCGCATCTCGCCGGTCAGGTCGATCACGCCGATCACCTCGCCGGTGTCGGGGTCGTGGACCGGAGCCGCCGCGCAGGTCCAGCGCTGGACGACCTCGTTGAAGTGCTCGGAGGCGAACACCTGAACCGCGTGCTTGGCGGCGATCGCCGTCCCGATCGCGTTGGTGCCGGCGCCGCCCTCCGACCACAGCGCGCCCTCGGCGAAGTTCATCGAGTCGGCCGCCCGCAGCCGGACGATCGCGTTGCCCTCGACCCAGAGCAGCACGCCGTTGGCGTCCGAGACGACGATCAGATGCTGGGACTCGTCGGCGGTGGCGGCCAGGCACGAGCGGATCAGCGGCGCCATCTCGGCCAGCGGGTGGATCTCCCAGCGCGCCGAGGCCTCGTCGGCGTCGGCCACCACGGGGGCGACCCGCAGGCCGCTGGGATCGACGCCGGCGGCCGCCGAGCGGCGCCACGAGTCGGCGATCGGCGCACGCACCGGCGTGTCGCGCGAGTGACCTTCATCGCTCGCGGGAGCCCACCACGAACCGCTCCCACGCCCGTCGTAGCTCCCTCGCCCTCGTCACGGGCGCCGTGGCCACATCGATGGCCAGCCAGGGATTGGTCATCGCCGTCCCGAGTGTACCGATCGGACCTGTCCGTTCACCGGTTCTCAGCGGCCGCTAAGCCGCCGCACGGGATGGATGCGGCGGGTCCTGTGGGGTCGGGAACGCCTTGTCGATCAGCTCGATCCGGTAGCCGTCGGGATCGGCTACGAAGCAGATCCGATATTCGGTGCGTCCGCCGGGCGCGTAGGGTGGCTTCTCGGGCTCGATCCCGGCCTCCTTGAGCTCGGCGAGCAGCCCGTCGAGGTCGTCGACGACGAGCGCCATGTGGTTGTAGCCCTCGCCCAGGTCGTACGGCTCCTCACGCCCGACGTTGACCGTCAGCTCCAGCACGTCGCCGTCGTTGGGCAGACCCAGGTAGACGTTGTAGGCCGACTCGAAGTTCAGCTCGCCGCGCTGCTCGAACCCGAGCCGCCCGTAGAACTCGGTCGACTTGTCGATGTCCTTGACCCGAACACACGTATGTACGTATCTCGCACCCATGTGCTCGGACATTACCCCCGCCGTTGGGAGGAACGAGTCTCAACCTGAGGCATTGCTGCCGAATGCTCGCCGTGCGTCCCATTAGGCTCGCCCCTCGTTGGGCTTGCCCCCCGTTGGGCTCGCCCCCCCGTTGGGCGCCGGCGCCAGGTTGCCGCGCCCGCGCCCGCCCGCACCAGACCCCGCGGCCGCGCCGGGTTGCCGCGCCCGCGCCAGCCTGCAGCAGATCCCGAGGTCGCCGTGCAGGATTGGTCGTTTTTCGTCCTTCGCCTCACGCGGTCAGCGCAACACCTGGTGAGTGTGGCAGCCAGGCTTGCTGGGCAAGCGACCGTCGTTGCGTAGCCGAGCCCGTAGGGCGAGGCGTAGCGGCGATGGTCGCTTTAGCATCCGGTGACCGAGGGGCCGGTGAGCTGGCCAGCAGTTCGGCCATCTTCTCGGCGGGGTTCATCCATCCCAGCGTTTGCCGCGGTCGGCCGTTGAGCTGCGCCGCGATCCGGTCAAGCTCGGCCTGGTCATGGACGGCGAGGTTGGTGCTCTTGGGCAGATACTGGCGCAGCAGCCCGTTGGTGTTCTCGTTGGTGCCGCGCTGCCACGGTGATTGCGGGTCACAGAAGAACACCTGGACGCCGGTATCGACCGTGAACCGCGATGCGCTGACAGCTCGCGGCCCTGGTCCCAGGTCAGCGACCGTTTCAAATGTTCCGGCAGCCCGGTGATCTGGCCCTTGAGCGCCTCGATCACCGTCTCGGTGCGCTGGTCAGCCCCGAGATAGGCCAGCATCACATACCGCGTCTGGCGTTCGACCAGCGTCGCGACCGCCGAGCGGTTATGAGCGCCGACGATCAGATCTCCCTCCCAGTGACCCGGCACCGCCCGATCAGCGACCTCCGCCGGACGCTCAGAGATGTTGACCATGTCAGCGATCCGCCCGCGGGTCTCGACGCGCCCCTGCGGTTTGCGGGCACTGCGCCGGGTGCGCAGATGCGCGGTCAACTGCCGGCGCAACTCCCCGCGTCCCTGGACATACAACGACAGATAGATCGTCTCGTGACTGATACGCATCCCAGGATCATCGGGGAACTCGACCTTCAGCCTGGCCGAGATCTGCTGCGGGACCATCCCGACAACAGGCCCCGCTCGACCTCGACCACCAGCCCCGGACACGCCGACAGCTTGGTCGGCTTGGGCCGCCGCGCACACCGCTGCGCGCGGCGTTCAGCCCCAACCGCGCGATAACGCTCCCGACCACCCGCCGCCCGGATCTCACGACACACCGTCGACGCCGACCGCCCCAACGCCCGCGCGATCTCGCGACCGGACTGCCCCGCCGCGATCCCGCGACTGATCCGCTCACGCTCCACAAACGACAACCGGTGCGACGAATCGAACACCCGCCGACCCATCACCGCCGCCTCATCCCGCAGCCGATACAACGACGTGCGCGGCACCCCGAACTCCGCCACCACCTCCTTCACCGTCGCATTCGCCCCAAACCGCGCCAGGACCGCACCCCGCTCCCCCAGCGATAACAACCTGTACCGACACCGACGACGCATCCAACCCTCCGATCTGTCAACACCAGAACACCATCGTGTTGCGTCGACCGGATGAGACCACCGTCCTCCCATCGGCAAAAACGACCAATCGTGGTCGGCCCAGGGTCGCGCGGCCACGCGGGGGCCGGCGCCGCGCCCGAGTCGCCGGCCGGCCCCCGTGATCGGCGGAGGGGGTGGATTCGGCGTGGCGCGCGGCTATCACCGGGTAGTGGTCGCGTTTCTCTCGGTCATGGATGCGCTGCATCGCCTCGCTGAGCCGCAGCATGGGCATGTCACGCGCCAGCAGCTGCTGGCGGCCGGCATCAGCGGCTCGGAGATCCAGCACCTGGTTGAGAACGGTCTGCTCATCCGCGCGCATGCGGGCGTGTACGCGCTCGGCTACCGGCAGCGAACGCCGATGGCGATCGCCGCGGCGGCCACACTGGCGTGCGGCGATGGGGCGGTGCTGAGCCACGACTCCGCGGCGGCGCTGTACGGCCTGCGTGAATGGCCGCGGATCCCGGAAGTCACGACGTCGGTCAGACGCCGGCGCCCGGGCATCCGAGTGCATCGGTCGGGGACGCTGACCGAGACTGACGTCACGCGCCAGTACGGGATCCCGGTCACGACGGCCGCCCGCGCAATCCTCGATGTCATGAGCCGTCTGTCGGACGCCGAGCTGATCCAGATCGTCTCGGACGCCCGACGCGCCGGCCGGCTGGGGCCGACCGCGCTGCACCGGCTGCTGGCCGCCAGCGCCCGCGCCGCCACGCTGATCGACCCTCAGCAGGCGCCGAGCGAGAGCATCTTCATGGCGATGTTCCTGCTCTTCCTCAAGCGCTATCGGCTCCCGATCCCGCTCACCGAATACCGTTTCCACGGCTTCCGGGTCGACGCGATCTACCCCGCCCACCGGCTGATCATCGAGCTCGACAGCTGGGAGTTTCACTCAAATCCGCTCCAGTTCGAGCGAGATCGTGGGCGCGACGCGGTCGCGATCAAGTATCGGCACGACACGCTGAGGATCACCTGGAAGCGGATGACCACGCACCCGCGCCAGCTCGCCGCCGAGCTGCGGGCGCTGCTCGCCGACCGGGCGCCCCACGCGTCGTGACCGCCCGGGCGCTGCTCGCCGAGCGGGCGCCACAAGCCCTCCTAACCGCCCGAACCTGCGCTGGCTACTTCGAGGCGTGCACGACCATCGCCGAGCCACCGTAGAGCCGCACCGGCTCGGCGATTGCCTGCACCCGGCCGCCGCCGAGGAACGACAGCGCGGTCGCATCGCCTGGGTAGTGGTCGAGCGGGAGCACCGACCCGGTGGCGAGCGAGAACTTCTCGCCGAACCGCGCGCTGAGTGTCCGCCGCAGCCCACTGTGCATGAATGCCGGCTCGGCCAGCGAGGTCGGCGAGTCGGTCTGGCTGACGCGCGGCGCGGCGAGCGCAGCCGGCAGCGACATGCCGAAGTCGACGTGGTTGACGATCGTCTGCAGGATCGTGGTCGGGATCGTCGAGCCGCCGGCGGCGCCGAGCGCGAACACCGGACGGCCGTCGTGCAGGGCGATCGTCGGCCCGATGCTCGACCGCGGCTGCTTGCCGCCGGCCGGCAGGTTCGGATCGGGTGTCCCCTTCGCCGCCGGCGCGAAGTCGAAGTCGGTCAGCTCGTCGTTGAGCAGGAAGCCGTAGCCGGGCACGGTCTGGCCGCTGCCGCCGAAGAAGTTGATCGTGTTGGTGTAGACCGCGATGTCGCCGTGCTTGTCGACGGCGACGATGTTGTTGGTGTGGTGGCGCTCGGGCGAGGCGCTGTCGGCGACCGTCGAGGACGCGCGCGCGCAACCGCGCGTGACCAGACTCCCCGGCGCGACCGGCGACTTCAGCGCCCGCCCGTGGACCAGGCATCGCCGCGACGCCGCGAACGCCGGGCTCAACAGCCGCCCCAGCGGCACGTGGACGTAGCGGGGATCGCCGACATAGCGATCGCGGTCGGCATAGGCCAGGCGCGACGCCTCCAGATAGTGGAACAGGGCGGTCGCCCGCGGCTCGGTCGACAGATTCCACCCGGACAGGATGTTGAGCGCCTCGGCAACGGTTGAGCCACCACTCGACGGCGGCGGGGTTGAGTCGATCTGCAGGCCGTCGTAGCGCACCCGCGTCGGCGGCTTCACGCGCGCGACGTACGAGCTCAGGTCGCGCGTCGTCATGATCCCCGGCCGGGTCACGACCTTCTGGCCCGCCGTCAGCACCGGGTGGTCGACGGCCGAGACGATCGCGGCGCCCAACGGACCGTGGTAGAGATAGGACGGCCCGTGCTGGGCGAGCAGCCCGTACGTCCGGGCGAGATCGGGATTGCGTAACACCGACCCGACCGGCAACGGCCGACCCGCCTTGGTCAAGAACAGCGATCGGCTGGCCGGGTAGGCGCGGAGCAGCTTCAACCCGGAGCGCTCCAGTTGGACGAAGTCGCGGTCGACGCGGAAGCCGCGCCGCGCGATCTGGATCGCCGGCTGCAGGTCGGCCCCGAATGGCCGCGCGCCGTAGCGCCTGACCGCCTTGGCCCAGGTGGCGACCATCGACGGCACGCCGGTCGACAGCGGTTGCGATGACGCGTTCTCATAACCCATCGGCTTGCCGGTCTTCGGGTTCACGAACAGCTTGCTGGTGCACGCCGCCGGGCACGTCTCACGTCCGTCGATCGTCGACACCTGGCCTCCCTCCGCGGGCGTCCGGGACTGTCGGCCGTTGGCTTCCAGGAGCGGAACAGGTGCGGCGACGTAGCGCTTGGGCAGCGCTTGATCTCGCGCGGGTCTTGCCTTCGCGGCTCGCTTGCGGCGTAGGCGCGGTCGCGGGGTCGTGCTGGAGGCGGGTGAGCACGATCGTGTGCAGCGCGCAGTTGAGCTGCGGTCGCCGCCGCGGTTGAGGCGGTAGCGGATCGTCTGCCGGAGGAGGCGGGGATCGGGCGGCGCCGCCGAGCATCGCGAAAGCAGCATCGCTGCGCAGCCGGCCGGGGATGCGACCAGGAGCAGAACAGCTGCGCAGCGCTGATCGGTCCGACGCCGATCTCGTCCAGGAGCCATGGGAAGTCGGCCTTGATCAGCTGCTCGATCGCTGTCTCGAGATCGTTGGCCTCGGCCTCGAGCATCAGGATCCGCCTGGCGGTGTGCCGCAACGCGATCACCGTCGCGCGGTGCTCGGCCGAATGCGACGGGAGCGTCCGCAGCCGCGCGCAGCGAGTAACGAGGCTCGTCGGTGTCGTGGCGCCGCAGCTGATGGCGCAGCTCTTCGCGGCAGGTGACCATCAGCGCCTTGAGATGGTTGATCGCCTTGGTGCGGCGTGCATCGCCCACGGCGGTGACAGCAGCACCCGAGGCTTCGCGGTCGCCGCGCCGCGGGTTGCGCGAGGTGTCGCGCGTGAGTGCTTCTCGGCGGCGCGGACAGCGTCGAGCTCATCGGATTTCGCGCCGTTGCGGCTGCCGGGCGCACCGGCCGCTCGATCTCCACGACCCACTCGCCGTGCTCCAGCAGGAACGTCGTGAGCCCCGACCCGTAGCTGCCGCTGGACTCGATCGCCCACACGCGCCGGCCGTCGGCGTGCAGCTGGCGAACCGCAGCAGCCGCTTGTGCCCAAACGCGTCGGCCGAGATCGTCCGGTCCATACGACGGCGCCGGTACGCGTCCACGATCGCGGCGGGTGCGCGTCGCGGTGGTGTCCACCCCGATGACGTGGTCCACCTGCTCTGCGAGGATGCCCATGCGTGAACCTCCCATGCGGGGTTGCGCTGATAGTTGGTGGTCGGCCTGACTGCCGCGCGGCGAGACTGTGATGGGTCACGCCCCAACGGAGCGGACAGCTTCTGATAGGCCAGCGTGCGACAGCCAGGCCGACGCCGACCCGACGAAGCGACACCTCCAGGCTAACACCCACAGAGCTCCGTGGGGTCATGAGTCTTTTGGGTCAACTCCGACAAGTCGGCGCCAGCCTCGCTGACGCCCAGACGACTGTCAGGAGTCTCACTGCGTCTTGGCGTCGTAGATGATCATGAAGCCGCCGCCGCCCGGACCCGCCACGAACGGGATCGTGACGCCCATCGCGCTCGCGGTCGCGACGACCGCGTCGACGGCGTTGCCACCGCGACGGAGCACGTCGATCCCGGCCTGGCTGGCGTCGGAGTCCATCGACGCGACAGCGCCACCGGTGCCCGTCGCCAGCGGATGCTTGGGCGCACTGACCGGTCCGGACGCGCGAGCGT
The DNA here is from genome assembly GCA_963846015.1 of uncultured Solirubrobacteraceae bacterium. Lineage (GTDB taxonomy): Bacteria > Actinomycetota > Thermoleophilia > Solirubrobacterales > Solirubrobacteraceae > Palsa-465. Next base: position 189,519 of record CAWJUE010000004.1, on the reverse strand, counting down.
GGTCGGGCAGCAGCAATTGCGGCCAGCAGGGCAACGGACCAGGACCACGACCAGCCACGGCGGGCGCGTACGACCACGATTCCCAGACATATCGACCACCTTTCCCCCAGTCGCAACGGCGCAAACGAGGCACGCCGCCCCCGTCCGACGTCCTACCCGGGCGCCGCGAACACGGTCGCGATCGCCATCCGCGATGATGCTCGCCGATGAGCGATGCACCGACACCAAGCGCGTTGGGCGACCTTCGGATCCTCGACTTCAGCCGGGTCCTGGCGGGACCGTTCGCGACGATGGTGCTGGCCGATCTCGGTGCCGAGGTGATCAAGCTCGAGCGGCCTGGGATCGGCGATGAGACCCGGAGCTGGGGCCCGCCCAACGACGAGCACGGCAACGCGACGTACTTCCAGGCGGTCAACCGCAACAAGCGCAGCGTCGCGGTTGACCTGGCCTCCGAAGCCGGCCTCACGCGCGCCCGGGAGCTCGCCGCCACCGCCGATGTGGTCGTCGAGAACTTCCGGCCCGACGTGATGGACAAGCTCGGGCTCGGATACGAGACGTTGTCGGCCAGCAACCCACGGCTGGTGTTCTGTTCGATCACCGGCTTCGGCGCGGGCGAAGGCGCCCGGCTGCCCGGCTATGACCTGCTCGTGCAGGCCGTCGGCGGCCTGATGAGCATCACCGGCGCTCCGGACTCAGAGCCACAGAAGGTGGGCGTTGCGGTGGTCGACGTGCTGGCCGGCCTGTTCGCGTCGGTCGGGATCCTCGCGGCGCTACGACATCGGGACGCGACCGGGGAGGGCCAGCGCGTCCAGGTCGACCTGTTCTCCTCGCTGCTGGCGGCGCTGGTCAACCAGGGGTCGGCGTTCACGGTCGCGGGCGTCGTCCCGGCGAGGATGGGCAATGCGCACCCGTCGATCAGCCCGTACGAGCTGTACGAGACAGGCGCCGGCGAGCTCGTCCTGGCGGTCGGCAACGCCCGCCAGTTCGCGGCGTTGTGCGACGTACTCGACGCGCCCGAGCTGGCCACCGATCCGCGTTTTGCCGATAACCGCGCGCGCGTCGCAACACCGTGACGAGCTCAAGCGCGAACTCGTGCAACGGCTCCGGACGCGCCCGGCCGCCGAATGGGCGCGGCTGCTGACCGACGTGCGGGTCCCGGCCGGCGTGGTCAACGACATCGCCGGGGCGTTCGAGCTGGCACGGACGCTCGGCCTGGAGCCGATCGTCGACGTGCCGGGGCCGGACGGGTCCGCGGTCTCGCTGACCCGCAACCCGATCGGCCTGTCGCGCACGCCGCCGACCTACCGCAGCGCGCCGCCGGCACTGCCCGAGTAGGCCCGCAGCCGCTACTTGGCCTGCAGCGCGCCCTCGATCGCCTGCGTGATCTTCGGGTCCTCGGGCTTGACCTGGCTCTTCCAGTAGGCCAGCAGCTGGCCGTCGGCGCCGACCAGGTACTTGCCGAAGTTCCAAACGGGTGGACCCGAGTTGGGCTGGCGGGTCAGGTCCGACCACAACGGCGACGGGTCGGCCCGGACCGACATCCGCTCGGTCATCGGAAACGTGACGCCGTAGTTGCGCTGGCAGAACGCGCCGATCTCCGCTGCGTCGTCGTACTCCTGATCGTTGAAATCGGCCGACGGGGTGCCGAGCACCTGGAGCCCCCGCTCGGAGTAGGTCTCATAGAGCTTCTGCAGACCCTCGAACTGCGGCGTCAGCCCACACTTGCTGGCGGTGTTGACGATCAGCGTCGGGTTGCCGCGCAGCGTCTCCAGATCCAGCTCGCCGCCCTCGAGCAGCGTCACCTTGTGGTCGTAGATGTCGGTCTCGTGGTCGAGCTTGGCGGTGCGCTTCGCGTACATGCGCGCGGTGGAGAGAAGACTCATCGGCCAGAGCTTACGCCGAGGCGGAGCGCTAGCCTGCCCGCCCGCAGATGACGATCGCCTATGACCAAATCGGTGACGGCCCGCCGCTGGTGCTGCTGCATCCGCTCGGCGCCGACCGACGTGTCTGGGACCCGATCGCCGGCTCGCTGGCGGGCGACCCACGAGGTGATCGCGGTCGATCTACCCGGCTTTGGTCAGTCGCCGCCGCTGCGACACACGACCCCGACGCCGCGGGCGCTGGCCGAGGCGGTCGCGGCGCTGCTGCGCGAGCTCGGGATCGAGCGACCGCACGTGGTCGGCAACTCGCTCGGCGGCTGGGTCGCGCTGGAACTGGCGCTCGTGCGGTGGCGCAGGACGCGTCACCGCGATCGCGCCGGCCGGCCTGTGGTCGGCGCCGCTGGTGCCGAAGCCAAGCCTCGCGCATCGGCTCGCCCGCGGGCTCGAGCCGCTGGTCGTACCGGCCGTCAGGACCCGTCGCGGTCGGCGGCTACTGCTGTCGGGCTCGGTCGCGTATCCCGAACGGATTCCGCCGCGCGACGCGGCGCATCTGGTTCGCGCCTACGCGCGGGCACCCGGGTTCATCGCGGTCAACGACGCGATGCGCGCGGCGACGTTCACGGCGCTCGATCGCGTCCGTTGCCCCGTGACGCTGATCTGGCCGGAGCATGATGGGCTCGTCCAGCGGCCCGCTCGGCTGCCGAGCAACGTGATCAGTGTGGCGCTGCCGGATGCCGGCCACGTCCCGATGTGGGACGCGCCGGCGGCCCTGGTCGCGCTCATCGCGGCCGCTGAGAGCCGGGTGACTCAGCCGACCAGCCCGGCGTGAACCTGCTCCAGCTCACGCGCCAGCGAGCGTCCATCACGGTCGGTATAGAGCGGGCCGGTCCCGTCCGTCAGCGCGATCTGCAGCCGCGCCAGCCCGCGCGCGTACAGCGGCATGTCGCCGCGCAGCAGATCCGCCAGCTGCTGCAGCTCGTCGCGGTTGACCTCGTCGCGACCGGTGCGGACTGACCCGGAGCCGATGGGGCTCCTCGGGAATCCGCAGCAGCTGTTCGATCTCGTCGGCGAGCGCGTCGACGCGAGGAGCGCTTGGTCAGCTCGACGGCGCGGGCCGCCCACTGCGGGCAGTCGGCTGGGTCGGCGCCGCCGGCGAGCTCCTGGTCGAGCAAGCGGTGACGGATCCGCGCGACGGCGCGGGCCGCCAGTCCGGGCTCGAACAATTCCTGTGTCGTTGTCGTGCTCATCTCTGAATGCCTTCGGTTTCTGTCGTTAGGTGATGGAGCCGCGGGGCTCCGGTACTGAAACTATGCAGCGGTTTGACGGCACTGTGTGACCGTCGTTACCCGTCTCGTTAGCGTCTCACTCGCTTCGTCACAGGCCGCATACTGGACTGCGCCGGACCCGCGGACATCGGCAGTTTGCAGCGGATTTCGCGACCTCACCCCTTACCCCGCGCGACCGCGCACTTAGTGGCCTGCGAGTCAGATCTGCAGCTGCCCGTCGGCGCCGGCCCGGTGCAGGCGGATCACCCGCTGCCCGCCGGCGATCGGCGTCCGAAACGGCGCCTCGGCGACCGCCAGGGGTCGGGTGCTGGAGCCCAGCAGCATCCGCACCAGCGCGAGCGCCTGGATCTCGGGTTGGGGCGGCGACGCGTACGAGGAGCCGCTGTGACCGACGAGACGCGGGTCGCACTGGTCATCGACCTCGACGATGTAGAGCGGGCGTTCGGGCACGCTGTCGTCGCTGATCGCGAGCCGCGCTGCCCGCGGCGTGGCGGCGGCGCCGCGCCGGCCCGAACGCAGGCACAGCGACGACGGGATCCCGACCAGCAGGCAGACGGCGGCGCCGATCAGGAGCGCGTGGTGCACCGAGTCGGCGGTCAGCGTGCCCGACAGCGCGACCCCGGCAAGGCTCGCGCCGACGGCCGCGCCGAGCAGCCGCCCGACCGACAGCATCGCCGAGGTGCGACCGTGCGACGCCTGCGGCGTGGCGTTCAGTGCCGCCCGACTGACCGGGACGAACAGCATCCCGAGGCCCAGCCCGACCGGGATCAGCGGCAGGATCGTGACCAGGTCGTCGAGCGGCACGCCGCCGATCCCGAGCACGACCAGCCCGATGCCGGTGCCGAGGAAGCCGAGCACGGTGACGACGACCTCGCCGCGCGTGTCGACCAGCTTGCCGGCCAGCGGCGCGGCGACGCCGACCAGCAGCGCGACCAGCACCAGCGCCGCGGCGGCGCCGAGCGCGGAGAAGCCGGCGACCCGCTGCAGGTACTGCTCGGCGATGTAGAAGGCGCCGATCATCACGCCGAACGTCAGCGCGGCGATCACTGTCGCGGCGGCGACGATCCGGTTCACCGAACGGCCGGCGGGCGCCCTGATCGGCGGCGGACGGCGCGTGGAGCACGCCGGGGACCAGCCGCGCGATCGCGATCGCGGCGGCGGCGGTCAACGGCACCAGCGCCCACCAGTCCGCGCGCCAGCCGAACGCGACCGTCAGCAGGCCGCCGAGCAGTGGACCGATCAGGTTCGACATCCCGGCGCTCGCGCCCCAGATGCCCAGCGCGGCGCCGCGGCGCTCGGCGGGAAAGCCCGACACCGCGCCGGCCAGCGCGGCCGGGCTGACCAGCCCGGCGCCGGCGCCCTGGATCACGCGGGCGACGATCAACTCGCCGAAGCTCTGGGCCAGTGCGCCGGCGAGCGCGCCGAGCGCGAACAGCGCCAGACCGGTCAGCGCCAGCCGTCGCGCGCCGAACCGGTCGACCAGTTCGCCGCCGGGGATCAGCAACAGCGCGTAGGCCGCGAAGTAGGCCGACAGGACGGCCGAGGTCGAGCTGCCCTTGACCGACAGCCCGTGCGCGACCGACGGCAACGCGACCGTGATCAGCGTGCCGTCGAGCTGCAGCAGCGCCGCCGCCGCGGTGCACGCGGCGAGCCTCGTCCAGGCCGCTCGGGGTACCGGCGGCTTGGCGTCTGCGGCGAGCTCAGTGGCCTCGGGGACGGTCGCGCTGGCGGACACGAATGCCAGTATCGCGGGTGTCCGGCGCGGCCGCCGCGACGTCGACCTCCCGTACCGAACCTCAAGATGCTGCCGGGAGCGCATAAGAACTTCGCAAAACGCCGGCGAACCTGCTGCTAATCCCGGACACAGCGACTATCTTTCCGACCATGCCATTCACAAACGCGATCGGCGTTCTCTCCGCAGAACTCGGGCTACGGCTATTCCGGCCAGTCGCTGACCCGCGATCAGACACGCGCCGTGTTCGGCCAGGTCATGGGCTTGGTCGCGGTCACGTTCGCCTTCCTGGCGCTCGGGGCCTATCTCGGCCGGAACATCAACGGCGGCGGCAGCTTCATCTTCATCATCGCCGCGTTCGCCGCGCTGTTCGGGCTCCAGTTCGCCGTTGCGCGCGGACGGGAGCAGCTGGCGATCGGGCTGCTGTTCGCGCGTCGGACTGCTGCTCGGCCTGTTCGTCTCGCCGGTGCTCGTCTACTACGCGCACAGCGATCCCGGGGCGATCTACCAGGCCGGTGCCTGCACCGCCGGGTTCACCGCGCTGATGGGCTGCTTCGGCTATGCGACCCGGACCGATCTGTCGCGCTACTACCGGGCGTTCTTCTTCGCGCTGATCGCGCTGATCATCTTCGGGCTCGTGGCGACGTTCGTCGCGATCCCCGGCGAGCAACGTGATCTACTCGGTGCTCGGGCTGATCATCTTCGGCGGCCTGACGGCGTTTGACTTCCAGCGCCTGAAGAACTCCGGCATGAATGTGGCGCCGGCGATCGCCGCGTCGATCTTCCTGGACATCTTCAACATCTTCCTGTTCTTCCTGTCGCTGTTCGGCGGCGGCGGCCGCCGCTGAGCAGCATCTGAGCACGGGCCGGCCGGTGTCGCACCGGCCGGTCGCCGCTCAATCGGGCACGTAGTGGCGTTGGCCCGACAGGTCCTCCCAGACCCGCATCACTCGCTTGGTGCGCGGATCGCGAAACCGCTCGCCGGTGGGCTTCCAGCCCGGCCCGGGAGCGTCGGCGTCGCCGTGGCCGCCGAACCACGGCGCCTGGCGCGGCTCCGGATCGCCTTGCGTCGTGATTCCGGGCAGGCCGGCGAATGCCTCGGCGGCCTCGACCTGGGTCTCGGCGTTGGCGATCAGCGCGACCCGACGCTCGAGCTCGGGCAGTTCGATGTGCCCGCGAGCGGCATGGTCAGACAGCCGTGCGTACAGCGGCTCACGATCGGCGTCGGTCAGCTGCACCGCGCCGGCCGGGTCAGCCGCGGGCGCGCAGCTTGACGGCGGTGCCGTAGGCGAGGATCTCGGTCAAGCCGTTGCCGACCTCGGAGGAGTCGAACCGGACCCCGACCAGTGCCTCGGCCTCGATCAGACGCGCGTTCTCGACCAGCCGGTCCAGCGCGTGGCGGCGTGAGTCCTCGAGCAGTCGCGTCTGCTGACCGACCTCACCGCGCTTCAGTGCCTTGAACCCCGCCGCGACGCCCCCGACGAGACCGATGCTGCGCACCACGAGCCCGTAGACAACGCCCAGATTCTCGGTCACCTCGAACCCCGGCAGCTCAAACGTCGTCGACATCGGCAGGCCCGATGAAACGGTCGGGTTTGCGTCCTCCGCCATCGTCGGCGGAACGCTACCAGCCGCAGGGCTCACCGCCGCTGGGATAGGCACCGCCGCGGATCGTTGGCCACACGGATAATGCCGCCCGGCAGGCCATCGCTGAGGATGGCGCGATGCCAATCTCGATCATCATCTCCTACGACGGGACGGCGCACGATGACGACGCGCTGATGCTCGGCCGGATGCTGTCGGCCGCCGGCGCGAGCCTGTCGCTCGCGTACGTGCGCCACTCGCGCGAGTACGACCCCCGCCGGGAGGAGATCGGCGTCCACGACGCCGACCGGCGGCTCGAGCAGGGTGCGCTGTGGCTCGGCGACGAGGCGATCGAGCGCCACGTCGTCGTCAACCCGTCGACGGGCGCTGGGCTGGCGGATCTGGCTGCGTCCGAGGGCGCCACCGCCATCGTGTTCGGCTCCGACTACCGGACTCCGCCCGGCCGCGTCGAGCCGGGCGGATCGGCGCAGGGTCTCCTCGACGGCAGCACGGTCGCGATCGGGGTCGCCGCCGCGGGTCTGCGAACGCGCGCGGAACCGACGTTGCGAACCGTCTCGTTCCTCTCAGACGACCCGGCCGGAACCGCGTCGGAGACCGCGCGGAGCGCTGGCCAGCGCGGCCGGTGCCGAGCTCATCGCCGGCGCCCATGACGCCGACCTGATCGTCGTCGATTCGCGCGCGTCGGGACCGGTCGGAACCGTCGGGATCGACGGGATCACGCGGGGTTGGCTGGAGTCCGCCCGGGGGTCGGTGCTGGTGCTGCCGCACGGCACCACGCTGTCGCCGTGACCGCCGCCGGACGGGGGGCCGTCATGGACCCCGGCCGGACCTCCGGAAACCTAGACTGACGCGATGCCCCTCCCCGCCGGTCACTGGGATCACACCACCGGGCCGAGGCGCATCAACCGCCGCGAGCGGTGGCTGATCGCTGGCGTGCTGGGCGTCACGGCGGTGATCGTCGTCGCGGTCCTGGTCGCCTTCACCAGCCATCAGCGCAAGTCGCGCGACGGCTGTATCGACGTCAGCGCGGCGACCGTGATCGGCGGCTCGGAGCTGTACCGCTGCGGGACCGCCGCCCGCCAGTTGTGCACCGCCCCAGGCGGCCACGGATTCCAGAACATCGCGTTCCGCCAGCAGCTCGCCGACGCCTGCCGCAAGGCGGGCTTGCCGATCCCGGGCGTCGGCTCCTCGTAGACGCGCGGGCGCTCGCGGAGGTGGCGGTTTGGCCATTTGGCCAGGCCGTTATCCATATGTCCAGCGACCACCACGGATCGCTGTCCTTGAGGCTATGGCTCGTGGATCCCGGTTGGACGAGGCTGTTGGCTGTCAATTTGGGGCCGGTTTCGGGTCCAGTCGCCGCTCGCGCCGCGGGTCGGCGTCCATCCAACCGAAGGAGATGCATGCCTCTCGCAGCGCCATCATGGCTGAACCCGGGAGATACCTCATGGCAGATAACGGCCGCCACGCTCGTGGGATTCATGAGCGTGCCAGGACTCGTCGTCCTCTACGGCGGCGTGATGCAGAAGCGCTGGTCGATCAACAGCATGATGCTCACGTTTGCGGCGTTCTCGGTCGTCCTGGTCATCTGGGTGCTCTACGCGTTCAAAATGGGGTTCGGCGACCCGTTCCACGGGTTCTCGCACTCGAGTACCGGATTCTTCGGGAACTTCATCGGTAAGCCGGGACCGGTCCTGAGCCACAAGGAGCTACAGGGGCAGGCCAACATCCCGCTGATCGGCATCGGACGCGTTCCCGCAGTCGTCGCTGGTCTACTTCCAGTTCGTGTTCGCGGCGATCACGCCGATCTTGATGCTTGGGCTCGGTGCTCGGGCGCATCAACTTCAAGGCGTGGGTCCCGTTCGTCGTGCTGTGGATCACGTTCGTCTACACGATCAACGCGTTCCTGATCTGGGGCGGCGGCTTCTTCGGACACCACGGCGCGCTGGACTTCTCCGGCGGCTACGTGATCCACCTGTCCGCCGGCGTCTCCGGGTTCGTCGCCGCGTGGGTGATCGGGCCAAGGCTCCAGCGCGACCGCGAGGTCGACGCGCCGAACAACCTGGCGATGGTCGCGGTCGGCGCGGGCCTGCTGTGGATCGGCTGGAACGGGTTCAACGGCGGCGACCCATACGCCGCCAACATGTCGGCCGCCGCCGCGGTGCTGAACACCAACCTCTGCACCGCCGTGGCGTTCCTGGTGTGGGTCGGCTGGGACTACCTGACCGGCCGCAAGCCGAGCATGATCGGCGGCGTCAACGGGATCATCGTCGGTCTCGTGGCGATCACTCCGGCCGCCGGCTACGTCAATGGCTGGGGCGCGATCGCGATCGGCGTGATCGCCTGCACGCTCGTGTACTTCGCGATGAACTACCTCAGCCGGGTACGCCCGTTCCGCAACGTCGACGACACGCTCGGCGTGGTCTACACGCACGGCATCGCCGGCCTGCTGGGCGGCCTGCTGACGGGCGTGTTCGCCGACCCGAACATGGCGGTCTTCTACACGACCACCTCCAAGAAGGGGGCCCTGATCGCGACCGGCTCAGCGGCCGGCGTCGTGCACGGCAGCTTCACGCTGCTGAAGTGGCAGGTGTTCGCCGGAGCCTGGGTGATCTTCTGGTCAGGCGCTGGCGACGTTCATCCTGCTCAAGATCGTCGGGATCTTCATCCCGCTGCGGATGTCGCAGGAGGACATGGAGATCGGCGACGTCGCCGAGCACGGTCACGAGGTGTACCCGTCCGACATCCCGTCGCTCGGGTACCCGAACGGAATCCCGGGTCTCGGCAGCGACTCGGAGGCGACGAGGACAGCGACCGCGTGACCCCGGTCCGGCTGACCGATACGAGCAGGCGGCAGCTTCAATGCAGCGCGCCCGCACGTTTGCGGACGGCCTGAGGTCCGCGCAGGGTCGGGAGGCGGACGCCAACGCCTCCCGACCCACGCCGCTGACGCTGGTCGCTGGCGCGGTCGCCGGCGACAGCCTCGACAGCGTCGCCGCGATCGTCGCGGCGTCGCTGTCGTGTCCGGTCGCGATCGCGATCCCGGCGCTCGGCGAGCCGGTCGTCGAGCCGGCCGGGGCACTGGCGGCGGGCGCGGCCGAGGCGCTCGTCGCGTACGCGGCGGGCGTGATCGCGGCCGACGAGGTCGCGGTCCCGGATCTGGTCGCCGACGCCGTCGCGGTCCAGATCGCCGAGCAGATCGTCGGCATCGTTGCGGCGGTGACGATCGTCGGGCCCGACGCCGCGCCGGCGTCCGCGGTCACCGCCGGTGAGCGCCGGGCCTGGCTGGAGGCGGCCGCTGCGGCGGCATCGGTCACGGCGCTGATCCGGGAGGCGCACGCCACCGAGCCCGGTGGCTCCGCCGCCGACCTGCTGGCCGAGCTGTCGGCAGGTCCGCCGGCTGACCTGCAGACGTTCCTGGCTCGCGGCCGCCGGCTCGGGGTCGAGCTCAGCGCCGGCGGCATCGCGATCACCGCCCGCCGAGTGGCCGGCGACGGCTCAGAGCTTGCGCTGACGCGAGCGGACCGTGCGCTGACGGGTGACCTCAGCGGCATGGCCAACGGGCTGATCGCCATGCGCGGCCGCGATCGAGTGCTGGCGATCGTGGCGGCCGGCGAGACCTCGCAGGCGATCACCGCGCGGCTGCGGGAGGCCGGTCTGTCAGCCGCGGCATCGGCGGCGCGGCGGGATCCGGCGCTGCTGCACGAGGCGGTGCTCGAGGCCGAGCTGCTCGGTGAGCTCGGGATCTCGGAGCTCGCGCCTGCCGGCGTGCAGGAGACCTACCGGCTGCTGATCGGCGTGCTGCTGCGCGAGCGGGCCGAGCTCGAGCAACTGCGCGATCGGACGGTGTGGCCGCTGTCTGATTACGACAGCGTGCACGACACCGAGTTGGTGGCGACGCTACGCGCGTTCCTGTCACACGACGGGTCCACGACCGAGACGGCCGAGGCGATGCGACTGCACCGCCACACGGTTGGCTACCGCCTGTCCCGGGTACACGAGGTGTCTGGGCTCTCGCCCTACGAGTCAGACGGCCGCGAGCGGCTCAGCCTCGGGATCAAGGCCAGCCAGATCCTCGAGGCCGAGCACAGGCGGCGACAGCGGTCGTGACTGCGGGGCAAGGACAACTAATTTCGTAGAGTTTGTAGGCATGACGCCGATGCACACCTATCTGATCTGCGCGACCCAGCGCAGCGGGTCAACGCTCCTGTGTGAGCTGCTTAAACAGACGGGGGTGGCGGGCCGGCCGGAGGAGTACTTCGAAGCTCAGTTCGAGACCGGGGTGCCGCCGCACCCGCGCCGGTTCCTGGAGGGCCTGCCGATCACGGGGGCCGGCGTTCGCGCCAACGTCTCCCCGCCCGCCGCACCCGACTACTCCTCGTTGCACGGGATCACCAGCTATCGCGAACACCTGGACCGCACGTTCGAGCTCGGCACGACCGCCAACGGCGTGTTCGGCGCCAAGTTGATGTTCAACCAGCTACCCGAGCTGACCGCGCTGGCGGGCACGCTGCCCGAGTACGCCGGGCTGGGCACGATCGCGCTGCTGCGCGCGCTGTTCGGCGACCCGACGCTGATCTGGGTCTCACGCGGCGACAAGGTCCGCCAGTCCGTGTCGATGTGGAAGGCGCTGCAGAGCCGCAGCTGGCGCGGCGAACGTGCCGACAGCGATCCACGGGGGTCAGGCGACCGTCCGCCACGCGGCGGCGCGATCTACAGCTACGACGGGATCGACCATCTGGTCAAGCGCTTCGAGGCCGACGACCTCGGCTGGAATGACTTCTTCGCCGTCAACGAGCTCGAGCCGCTGAGGATCGACTACGAGGATCTCGCGCGCGACCGCATCGGCACCGTGCGGACGGTCCTGTCGCTGATCGGCGTTTCGCTGCCCGAGGGCTGGACCGCGCCCGAGCCGATCCGCCGCCAGGGCGACGCGATCTCCGATCAGTGGGTCGCCGCGTATTATCGCGACCGCGCCGAGCGCGGGCAGCGCGACTCGGCCGGCGTCGACGCCGGCACCGTCTGACCGCTGCCGCGCGCCGACCCCACCTCCGCAATGCCGACGCCCCCGAACATCCTCTACCTGAACTCGCACGACACCGGCCGCTACGTGCAGCCGTACGGCACCGCGGTACCGACGCCGAACATCCAGTGGCTGGCCGATCAGGGGGTGATGTTCCGCAACGCGTTCTGCGCGGCGCCGTCATGTTCGGGCAGCCGGGCCGCTTTGCTGACCGGCAGCTACTGCCACAACAACGGGATGATGGGGCTCGCCCACCGCGGCTTCGAGCTCTACGACTACGACCAGCACATCGTCAGGACGCTGCGCCGGGCCGGCTACCACACCGAGCTGATCGGCGAACAGCACGTGTCGGCCACGCCCGACGTGCTCGGCTATGACGTCGTCCACCAGATCCCGAACACGACCGTCAGCTCGGTGGCTCCGGTCGCGATCGACGCGCTGGCCGGCGACATCCCGCAGCCGTTCTTCATGTCGGTTGGGTTCTTCGAGACGCACCGCAGCTTCTTCGCGCCCAGCTCGGTGCGTGACCGCGTCTACTCGCTGCCGCCGCCGTTTCTGCCCGACACCACGGAGATCCGGTCCGACGTCGCCGCGTACAAGGCGAGCGCTCGCTCGCTCGATCATGGGATCGGGTCGGTGCTGAACACGCTGCACGAGACCGGCTTGGACCGCAACACGCTCGTGATCTGCACGACCGATCACGGGCTCGCGTTCCCGACCGCGAAGGCGAGCCTGCTCGACCGCGGGATCGGCGTGATGATGATCATGCGCGGGCCCGGAATGCCGGTCGGCGTCGCGCAGGACGAACTGGTCTCGCAGATCGACGTGTTTCCGACCCTGTGCGAACTGGCGGGCATCGACCCGCCTGACTGGCTGCAGGGCCATTCGCTGCTGCCGCTCGTGGCGGGCGACGAGGAGCCCGGGCTGCGAACCGAGATCTTCGCCGAGCTGACCTACCACGCGGCCTACGAACCCCAGCGCGCGATCCGTACCGAGCGCTTCAAATACGTGCGCCGGTTCGACGACTACCCGACCCCGGTCCTGCCCAACTGCGACGACAGCCCGTCCAAGGACGCGTACCTGGCGCGCGGCTGGGCGAAGCGACCGGTCTCACGGGAGTCGCTGCACGACCTGTTCTTCAACCCCGGCGAGGGACGCAACCTGGTCGGCGACCCGTCCTACGAGCCGGTGCTCGTGGACCTGCGGGCGCGGCTGCAGCGGTGGATGGAGGACACGTCGGACCCGCTGCTCGATGGCCCGGTCCCCGCGCCGACCGGGGCGCAGCTCAACGCCCAGGATCAGCTGTCGGCCGATGAGCCGACGTACACGGTCGACGCGCCGGGGATGATGACCCGGGCGACCGCCGGCTGAGCGCGGCGTCGGCGCGAGTGCGTCGGCGCGCGTGTTACCAAACAGACGTATACGGTGCGTTCGGTAACACTCGCGCCTCCGCGGCGCCGCGGTCAGCCCAGCACGAGCTCAGCGGCGACCCGCAGCGTGGCCGGTTCACCACCGACCAGCAGCGTCGTCGCGAGCGAGTCACGCCATGCCTCGAGGTCGTGACGGATCTTGGCCGGCGAGCCGATCAGCGTCAGCTGCTCCAGCAGCGCCCGCGGCAGGGCGGCCGCCGCCTCGGCCTTGTGGCCGGCCAGGTACAGCTCCTGGACGCGCGCGATCTCACGCTCGTAGCCCATCCGGATCGGGACGTTGGCGTGGAAGTTGACCTGCTTGGCGCCCATCCCGCCGAAGTACAGCGCGTAGAACGGGCGCACCGCGTCAAGCGCGGCGTCCTCGTCGTCGGTGACGATCAGCGGCACCTGCGCGACGACGTCGAACGCCTCGGGCGTGCTCCGCGCGCCGGGCCGGTTCAGTCCCTCGGTCAGCGCCTCGCGGTAGTAGTCGTCGTGAGCGGGCGAGTAGAACAGCGCCAGCCAGCCGTCGCACAGCTCGCCGCCGAGCGCGATGTTCCTCGGCCCCTCGGCGGCAAGGTAGATCGGGATGTCCGCGCGCAGCGGATGGATGCTGGGCTTCAGCGGCTTGCCGAGGCCGGTGCCGCCCGGATACGGCAGCGGATAGTGGGGCCCGTCGTTGGTGACCGGCCCCTGCCGCGCCCAGATCGCCCGCAGGATCTCGATGTACTCCCGCGTCCGCGCCAGCGGCCTGGCGAACGGCTGCCCGTACCAGCCCTCCACGACCTGCGGACCGGAGACCCCGAGCCCCAGCACGAACCGGCCGCCAGACAGATGATCAAGCGTCATCGCGGCCATCGCGGTCGCGGCCGGAGTGCGCGCCGAGATCTGCACGATCCCTGTCCCGAGCTTGATCGTGCTCGTGGCGGCGCCCCACCAGGCCAGTGGCAGCAGCGCGTCGGAGCCGTAGGCCTCCGCCGTCCAGACCGACTGAAAGCCAAGTCGCTCGGCCTCGAGGATCGTCTCCTGCATGCCCTCCGGCGGGCCGCCGGACCAGTAGCCGATACCGAGCGCGAGCTTCAGGTCACGGGCCACGACGCGGAGTTCTAGCGGTCGCGGCGTCCGAGCGTCCGCAGCCGCGCCCAGATGCTCCGGGTGCCGTCGCCGTCGCCGTTCCCATCGCCGGCGCTGGCCCGCTCCGCGGCCCGGCGTGCCTTGCGCCACTCGGCCTCAGTCGGCAGCCGTCCCTGCTGGCGAGCGGCCATCACGCACGCGGAATGCGCGTGGCGCCGCCGTGAGGAATCACCTTCAGGCGTGATCAGCATGTGCGCCTGCAACGACGGCAGCTGGTTTCCGCACAGCGGACAGCGATAGGTCGAGGGCTTACGGTTCTGGGCGGGACGGATCGTCCACCAGCGGGGCTTGGGTTGCTTGGCCATCGTCGCCTGCAGCATCGCACCCGTGCGGGGCAAACCCCCCGATCGGAGGTCGGCACATAGCTAGACTTTCCACCTGATATGGCGAGCCAGAAGGCAGACGAGCTACAGGGACTGTCGCGCTCGGAGGTGCTGAGCGCCTCGCCGCGGATGTTCGACTCAGACCTGCTGGACAAGCTGTCACGCGTGCATCCCGCCGTGCCGCCGATCCTGTTCGTTCCGGTGATCGGCGTCCTGCTGGCGCTCGGCTTCGTCCACGGCGTCGGCGCGATGGCGGTCGTCTGGATCATCGCCGGCTACGTGTTCTGGACGCTGACCGAGTACTGGCTGCACCGGATCGTGTTCCACTTCGAGCCTGAGCAAGGCATCGGGGCCAAGCTGCACTGGATCATCCACGGTGTCCACCACGATCACCCCAACGACCCGATGCGGCTCGTGATGCCGCCGTCGCTGAGCCTCCCGCTCGCGGCCCTGTTCGTCTGGGTGTTCTCGCTCGTGCTCGGCTCGCCGGCGTTCATGCCGTTCGGGGCCGGGTTCCTGGCGGGCTACCTGGGCTACGACATGCTCCACTACCACGTGCATCACCACCGGCCCAAGACCGCGCTCGGTCGCAAGCTGCGTGAGCTGCACATGCGCCACCACTTCCAGAACCACGACCGCGGCTACGGCGTCAGCGCTCCGTTCTGGGACCACGTGTTCGGCACCGCGCCCCAGAAGCGCTAGCGGCGGCGCCGACACCAGCCCGTCGCCACGCGCCCGTGCGCGGATCTACGACGGCCGGCCCGGTGAGCCGCGGGCAGGCGTGCTCGTGACGGCTGACGGAGGGGGCGGGATTCGAACCCGCGGTCCGGTTGCCCGGACTCCGGTTTTCAAGACCGGTGCATTCGACCACTCTGCCACCCCTCCTGGGGCCCGCGCGATGGTAGCTGGGGCCGTTTGGGCGCGACCGATCCGCGGCCGCCGGGTGCGCCGCGCGACCCTGTTCTAAGATCCCACCGGCCCTCCGGAGAGGTGGCCGAGTGGCTGAAGGCACTCGCCTGCTAAGCGAGTATGGGGGGAAACCTCTATCGCGGGTTCGAATCCCGCCCTCTCCGTTTTTCACCGCCGCAGCCGGCCGGGAGCCCCCGGTCAGCGCGGGTGCCGTGACGGTCGGCCCTCGCGACTGCATGGCTCGGCTCAGCCGCGCGCCGGCCCACCGTGACCGCGGCGAGCGCTCGGATCGGCCCGGCTACACTTGGCGACCTCGCGCCCGTAGCTCAGCTGGATAGAGCGTCGGTCTACGGAACCGAAGGTCGGGAGTTCGAATCTCTCCGGGCGCGCTCGACGAAAGGCCATGAACCCCGGGGATATGGCCGCCCCGGTTCTTTAGGACGGCGTCCTGGCGAGCGGGCGGGCAACGGTCGTGGGCAACGGTCCAACGTGCCGAGCCAGTGGATGCAGGGTGCGACGTCCGCCGAGAAAGGACCCGCCACCTGCATTGCTGCTCGCGCCGGAATGAGGTGTCGGCGGCTTCGTGACGGCTTGTGTCCGCGAGCGGCGGCGCGGGTGAGTGCGTCTGAGCGTTGGTCCTTTCTGCGCGAAGGAGGCCGCCGACGCAGACCGGCTAGATGCAGTCGAAGCGTCCTCGGGAGGTGAGCGGCGTGCTCTGGGCTACCTCGGGCAGGTACTCGTCGAGAAACACGCGGGCGACGAGTTCTTGGCGGGAAGCGACGCCGACCTTGTCGTAGAGGCTCTTGGTGTGGTCCTCGACGGTGTGCGGTGAGAGGACCAGTGACTCGGCGATCTCGACGCGCGACAGCCCGCGTGCGAGGAGCGTGGCGACTTCACGCTCGCGGGCGGTGGCGCCGAATGCCTCCAGGCGGACGGTTGCCGAGCGGGCCGCGCTGGCGCGCTCGATCACGATCGCCACGCGGCCGTCGGCAGCCGAACCCGGACGGGACGCGTGGAGGGTCACCCAACTATCGTGAGACGGCACGGTGACGACGTTCGCGCCTGCCTGGGCCGCGTGGGGCGCGCTACGGACGAACCCCGCGAGTGAGAGCACCGCGGCGGGCATGTCGTCGTCGGTGTAGGGGAGGTCGCTGGCGGCGATCGAGGCGAGCAGCTCGCGGGCTGGGGGAGTGATCATCTCCACCTCGTCGCCGGGGCCCAGGACAACGAGGCCGGGTGCCTCGAGTCCATTGATGCGCCGAGCCGCGTCAAAGCGCAGCGAAGTGCGGATCCCACGCGCGACCGCCGCGGTGATCGCGGCGAGGGCGTCGGCGTCCTGCGGCTGGAACGGGCCGCTTGACCCGCGGCGGGCGATGTGGACCGCGCCCCAGACCCGACCCCGGATCACGAACGCGGCACGGAGCTCGTGTGGGATGTCGAGCGGCAGGAGGAGATCGCGGTAGCGTGGGCTGTTCTCGGGGTTGCCGCGGGTGGCGTGGTCGAGGATCCCGACCGGCACCCGCTTGGCGGCAAGCCCCGCGAACGTGTTGACGTCATCGACCATGTACTCGCTGCGGACGATCAGCTCGCCGGCGCCGGGAGTCTGCTCCGGGGTGAGGATCCCGCGGCCGATCAGCTCCGCGGGATCGTCGCTGGTCAGCAGACGCGTGTGCGGGTCGAGCGTGTGCCAGCAGCTCGCGTCGTTGTCGACCACCGTGCGCACCCTCGAAGCGAGCTCGGCGAAGAACTCCTTGCGCGGCAGTCCTCTGGACGCGAGCAGATCGATCTCGTCGATCAGCGCCTCGACGGACCGATCCATCGCCCAAGTGTCCCACCGCGTGCAAGAAAGATCCCCGCGCGCGCGGGATGGTCACGAGGCGTCGCGCGGAGCATGCTGCGCACATGACAACTCTCACCCCCATCGCACAACAGCCCGGCACCGGCGAGCACCTCTGGTTCTTCGGCGGGCTGATGACGATCAAGGCGGCCGTCGACGGCGCCCTGGTCACCGAGCAGACCGCCCCCCGCGGAAGCGGCTCTCCGCTGCACGTCCACCACAACGAGGACGAGTGGTTCTACGTCCTCGAAGGTGAGCTCACGATCTGGGTTGACGGCGACACCCATGTCGCGCCAGCCGGCTCGTTCGTCCTCGGGCCGCGCGACATCCCGCACACGTTCATCGTCAGCTCCGAGATCGCGCGGTTTCTCCTGGTCACCGAGCCAGGCGACTTCGCGGGCTTCGTCCGTGCGCTCGCCGAGCCCGCCCCCGGCCCGGAGCTCCCGCCCGGTCCTCCAACGCCGCCCGACATGGAGCTCGTGATGAAGACCGCCGCGGAATACGGCCTGGAGATCCTCGGTCCTCCCGGCATCCCGGCCTGACTTCAGAAGGAGACAGAACATGACCATCGAGACCCCAAGCACATCCGCGTCGACCGAGAACAGGCTGGCCGCCCGCCGGTGGGTCGACGCCTTCAACGCCCGCGACAACGAGGGCGAGGCCGACGCGCGAACCGCCGACTACATCGGGCACGCTCCTGACAGCTTGCATCTGCCCGCGCTCGACAGCGACGCGTGGGTCGCGTTCCTGGGCACCTTTCTCCAGGGATTTCCCGACCTGCACCTCGAGGTGCAAGACACCGTGGCCGACGACGAGATGAACGCGCAACGGATCCTGTTCACCGGAACCCACACCGGGTACTTCCGCGGTCTGCCACCGACCGGCCGCAAGGTCCGCTTCGCCGGCCTCGAGATCAGCCGGATGATCGACGGGAAGGCCGCCGAGCACTGGTTCCAGATGGACACGCTCACGATGTTCGAGCAACTCGGCCTGCGAGTCGTCCCAGGCCCCCGACTGCTCCCACGGCTCATGACCGCGCCCCTCACGAAGCTCTCAAAGACATGGCGGCGTTGACAAGCCAACAGCCGCGTGAGGCCGCGCCGGACGGCCCGCCGGTAAAACACGCTGTCCGTGTCGCGACAGTGCTCGATTCGACAGCAAGGAGTAGCCAGGCCGATCAGCCGCGGCGAGCGAACCGCTTGAGCGCTCCGATCGCGCGGTTCCGGTTGCTCCCTCCCGAACTCGCCAGGATGATCGCGCCGGCGTCGGCCCCGACGAGAGACCTTTCCCGCGGCGATGCCGCATCCCGGGGTCGCTGAGCACCGAGCGCGCGGACGAACGGCTTGCCGTTACGCGTACCACTTGCCGTACCAGTACGGCCCCGTGGCTCGCTCGCGCAGGAACGGTTGAGTTGTCGGATTTGGCGTTGGCATCGGCGGTGTCGGCGGCTCTTGGGCAAGGGGCTCCTTCACCAAGCGCCGGGCTGACGCTCTGATCCAGCGTCACCGCTCGGATGACGGGACGGGAGGGCAGCCCACGGGTCCTGACTCTGATCGTTTCCCACCTCCCTTCACCGGGTAGGGCGGAGAAGAGGCCTGAACTCCGATTGTTCAGGGACGCCTCGGCGGAGGAGGAGGATGTCATGGAACCGACGTCTGCTGGTACGCAACGGCGACCGTCTGGCACTCGACGCCGGCGGCCCGGCCCACTCGCTCGACTCGACCGGATCCCGGTGTGGCCCTACGAGCGCAAACTGCTATGGGTCGTCGGCGCCGGTTACTTCTTCGCGTTCTTCGACATCGTCACGATCTCATTCGCCGCACCGGTGATCGCAACGCAATTCCACGTCTCCAAGTCGACGGTGACGCTATCTGTCACGAGCAGCTTGATCGGCTACATCATCGGCGCGCTCGCCAACAGCACGATTGCCGACAAGTGGGGCCGGAAGCTGAGCCTCACTGTTTCCGTGGCGGTGTTCTCGGTCGGCACGATTCTGGCCGCGGTCAGCACCAACGTCACGGAGCTCATCATCTTCCGCTTCATCGCGGGACTGGGGATCGGCGCCGAGATCGCCGCGGTGACGACATACATCGGCGAGCTCTCTCCGGCCCGGCTGCGCGGCCGCTACACCAGTTGGGCGACGACCGCCGCCTATGCCGGCTTCGCAGTGGTGCCGTTCGCCGCCCGCGGACTGGTCCCGACGTTCGCGTCCGGATGGCGGATCCTGTTCCTGATCGGAGCGCTCGGCGGCCTGACGATCTTGTTCATGCGGCGAAACCTGCCGCCCTCGCCGCGCTGGCTGGTCACGCAGGGTCGCACCGAAGAGGCGCGCGAGGTCGTGGCTGAGGCAGAGGACAAGGCGCGTGAGGAGATCGACGGTCAGCTCCCGGAGCCAGAGCCGGTGCCTGACGAGGCGAAGGCTGAGCGGTTCCCGGTCGCGGCACTCCTGCGCCCGCCGATGGTGGGACGCCTAGCGCTGTTCATCGGGATCTGGTTCGTGTACTACATCGGGAACTACGGCTGGCTGACCCTCGCGCCGACGCTGTTCACCGATAAGGGCTACAGCCTCACCGACAGCACGACGTACCTGCTCGTGTCGGGCATTGGATTCCTTGTCGGGGCGTTTGCCACCACCCGGTTCAGCGATCGCCTGGAACGTAAGTACACGTGCGCCGCGTTCGCGTTCGTCTGGGGCATCTCGCTGCTGGTGATCGGCTACCAGGTTTCACCAGCGATCATCATCGTGTTCGGGTTTATCGCCTCCGCAGCGATCGGCCTGCTCGTGCCAATGCTCTACACCTACACGGCTGAGCACTTCCCGACCAATTCGCGCGCGACGGGCGTCGCGATGACCGACGGGCTGGGCCACATCGGCGGAGCGCTGGCGCCGCTGATCGTGCTCGGCGCCTACTCGGCGTGGGGCTTCTCCTCGTCGTTCCTCGTGATGGCGATCAGCGGCTTCGCCGCCGGGCTGCTGATCCTGCTCGGGATCCAGGCGACCGGTCGTTCGCTGGAGACAGCGGCGACGGAGTGAGCCGCAGGCAGCTCTCGTTCCCTAGCGCACGGCTATGAAATCTCGCCGTGCCGCACAGCGGCAAGGCCTGCGACGATCACGATCGTGAGGGTCGATCGATGAACCCGGTTGAGCGTCGGCTGGAGGTCTCCGGGATCCCCACGATCGTCGTCGAGCCGGACAGCCCCCCGTCACGGCTCGTGCTGTGGCTGACCCATCTCGGCGGGTCGAGCGAGCGCGCGCTGCCCCAGCTGCAGTCACTTGCCGGGCGGGGGTGTCGCGCGGTGAGCTTTGACCCGCCGGGTCACGGCGACCGTGCAACCAGCGACGAACCGCGAGCGTATGCCGAGGCTGTGCTTAAACAGTTTCGCCGCCGGATGTGGCCGATCCTCGGCCAAGCCACGCTCGAGGCGTTACGCGTGATCGACGCGACCCGCGACCCGGCGATCACCTCGATCGCCGCCGGTGGCATCTCGATGGGGGAGATATCGCGATCGCCTTGGCGGGAATCGACCCGCGGATCGGTCGCGTCGCCGCGGTCGGCTCGACGCCCGACTGGACGCGACCCGGGATGACGCGTCTGAACGACCCGGCAGCGCTGCTCGAGCAGGGCAGCGCCGACACCTACGGGCAGTGGTTGCGAGACCAGCTTGACCCGACGATCCACCGCGAGCGATACCGGCGAGATGTGCGATGCGCCTGCACTGCGGCGCAGATGATCACCACGTCCCCCAGGCCAACGCGCGCGCGTTCGCGGACGCGCTGTCCGCGGATGAACGGATACAAATCGTTGAACACCCCGGCCTTGACCATTTCGGCGTCTGCAGCGATCAGGCCGTGATCGACGACTGCCTCGCCTTCCTCACGGGCGGCTGAGCTGCCCTGGCGGACTCGCCGCGCCGGCTGCCCATCAGGCGTCTATGTAGGCGTCCTTGAGGAAGATCTGCTGGATGGAAGTCGGGTTCAGTCCGTGAACCTTGGGTGTGGAGGCAGTGAGCCCGTCGATGAAGTATGGAATCACCAGCGGGGTCTCGTCGAGCAGCAGCTGTTCGATCTTGCCCGCGATCCGCTTCTGGCTTTGCAGGTCGACAGCGGCGACGTACTGCCGGACCAGGGTGTCATAGGTCTTGCTGTTGAAGTGCGCCGCGTTCCACGGGCCCCCCGTCGCCAGCGGTGACTCCAGGAACACGTTCGGCACGCCGCGGTCGCCGTAGTCGACCAGTGACATGGTCGCGTCCAGCCAGTCGGAGTTACCGAACGTCGCCTTGCCGTAGTACTGAGACTGGGTCTCGACCTTGAGGTTGATCTTGACCCCGATCTTCGACGCCGACTGCTGGATCACCGTCGCCAGCTGCGGCACCTCTTCATACTGCTCGGTCGCCAGCGAGGTGGTAAAGCTCGGGTGCCCCGCGGCCGACAGCAGCTGCTTGGCCTTGGCGATGTTCTGGGTGCGCTGCGGGACGCTCGGGTTCGTGGACGGGAACATCGGCGCAAACGGGCTGTCGTTGCCGACCTGCCCGTAGCCCTGCAGCAGCGCCTGCACCATCGCCGGGCGATCCAGCGAATACGCGATCGCCTGACGCACGCGCGCGTCGTTGAACGGCGCCTGGTCGGTCCGCATCGACAGCTCACGATGCTGCGAGGACTTGTATTTGATGATCGAGTACTGGTTCGGGTTGGCGAGGATCGCCTGCGCCCCCGAGGGCACGAACGAGACGATCGCGTCAACACTTCCGCCCTGGAGCGCCAGGATCTGCGGCTGCTGGGAGCCGTAGAACGTGAACGCGGTGGCATCGAGATGGGGCCGGCCACCCCAGTAGTTCGGGTTGGCGACGAAGTTCGCGCCCTGATTGGTCGAATAACTCTTGAGCGTGAACGGGCCGGTCCCAATGAACGTCTTGGCCCACTTCCCGAAGTCGGTGCCCTTGGGGACGATGATCGCGTTGTAGTTGTCTGACGAGACGATGTACGGGAAATTCCCGTTCGGCGCCTCGAGATGAAACGCGACGGTGCCCGAGTCGACCTTCTTGACCCCGGATGGCGTCAGCACGCCCTTGAACGTCGACAGCGCATTCGACGCGTTCTTGGGGTCCGAAAGCTGCTGGAACGTGTAGACGACGTCATCGGCGGTCATTGGCTGCCCGTTGCTGAACTTGACGCCGCTGCGGAGCTGGAAGGTCCACATGCTGCCGTCGCCGTTATGCGTCCATTTGGTCGCCAGCATCGGCTCCAGCTGCAGCTTGAGGTTGTTATCGAATGTCAGGAACTCCCCGGTCTGGGTCAGCATCGCGCAGCCGCCCGCATCGTCGACCAGCATTGGGTTCATGTCGGTCGCCGGGGTGGGATTGGCCAGCTTGAGCGTGCCGCCCTTCGTCACCTGGCCGCTGCCGGAGGACGAGGTCGCCGAGTTCGCCGGCTTGCCCGTGGTGTTGGCGCTGCCGCACGCCGCCAGCACCGCGCCCATGACCGACGCCGACATGCCCAGGACCGCGCCGCGCCGCAGGAACGAGCGACGGTCCAGGTGACCAGCCACCAGCTCATCGATGTAGTGATTCTCGAGCTCTGTGCGCTCCGACCGGATCGCATCCAGCTTCTGACCGTCAATGCCCATCTGCCGTCACCTTTCGGTCTTCGGTCGCGGGCAACCAGACGATCGCCCCGGGTGGTTCCTGGTCTCGCCCGCAGGGTCCAGGCCTCAACGTCTCCCGCCCGGACTGTCCCCCGCGGGGGCGCCGCACGAGCCGCCGACAGGCCCCAGCCGCCGACCGGCCCAGTGAGCGCAATTTCCGTGACGTACTCGACTGCGATACGGCACCATACTCTGGTTATCGATCACGAATATTCGGGTTACTGTTCACTTCTATGAATGAACGTGATGAATGGCACGGGATCGAGTTCCGCCATCTGGCTGCCCTGGCCGCGATTGCCGATCAGCGCTCCTTCAGCCGGGCGGCCGACGCGCTTGGCTACAGCCAGTCCGCCGTCAGCCAGCAGATATCGGTGCTCGAGCGGATCGTCGGGCAGGATCTCGTCACGCGGCCTGGCGGGCCGCAGCCGGTAGAGCTGACGCCGGCGGGTTCGGCGCTGGTCGCTCATGCCGACGCAGTCGTGGCGCGACTGGCTGCGGCCCGGGCCGACCTCAAGGCACTCGGCGAGCGGGGCTCGGCAACGCTCAGCGTGGGCTGCTACCAGAGCGCCGGTGCACGGATCCTCGCGCCCATGGTCAGTCGGTTCGGTACCGCTACACCGGGTGTCCGGCTGATGTTGCGCGAGGACGCCGACGACGGCCTCCTCCTCGATGCGGTCGAGCGTGGCGACCTGGACCTGGCGTTTGTCGTGTTCCCGCTCCAGGACGGTCCGTTCGAAGCCGTCGAACTGCTCAGCGATCCCTACGTGCTCCTGGTACCGGCCGGGTCGGAGCTGGCCGCCTCCGGTCGGAGGCTCACGGTCCGCCAACTGGATCGGCGACCCCTGATCGGCTTCCGAGAGATCCGTTCGGTGCACCTGCCCGAAGCTCGCCTCGGCGCGCGCGTGAGCGACGACAACATCGTGTTCCGCTCCGACGACAACGACACGATCCACGCGCTGGTGGCCGAGGGGATCGGCGTCGCGGTCATACCGTGGCTGAGCTACAACCGCCGCGATGACCGCGTGGCCGCCGTCCCGATCGCGGTTCCGGAGCGTGTGGTGGGGTTGGCCTGGCACCGGGAGCGCAACCTGACCGAGGCGGCACGCTCGTTCATCGATGTCGCCTCGTCGGTCGGGTCGGGGCTGAACCGCGAGATCGAGCGGTGGCTACAACGCCCGGACGAGCCGGCCGTCGCCGCGCCCAACGATCTTCCATAAGCATCATTGATCATCGGCGCCATTTATATGAGTTGATCTACTGGACGATCGCGCACAGAATGGCGCCATGAACTCACTGGGAACCATCGTCGATCTCGACCGCTATCCGATTGACCACCTCGACCTGCCCCGGGGTCAGGCGCTGATCGACCGCTGCCGCGAGATGCTGACCCAGACGGGCGCCTGTCAGCTGCACGGGTTCGTGCGCCCGGAGGCACTGGCGCAGCTGGTCGGCGAGGCCGATGGCCTGAGGCCGTCAGCGCATCGCACCGATGACACCCACAACGTGTACTTCGAGCCGATCGACGACACGCTTCCCGCCGACGATGTGCTCCGTCGTCTGCAGCGCTCGGCCAAGTTCACCGTCGGGTACCACCGTATCCCCGAGGACTCGCCCCTGCGCGCCCTCTACGAGACCGAGGAGATGACGGCGCTGGTCGCCCGAGCGCTCGACATCGACGAGCTCTATCGCGATGCCGACTCGGCCGCGGCGCTCTCCTTCGCGATCTTCGAACGCGGCGATGAGCTCGGATGGCATTTCGACCGCAGCGAGTTCGCGGTCACCTTGATGCTTCAGCCATCATCCGCCGGCGGCGCCTACGAGTACGTCAAGGACCTGCGCAGCGTCGGCGACGACAACCGCGCCGCGGTCTCCGAGGTGCTCGACGGGGACCACACCTCGGTCGTGAGGCTGCACAATGAGCCGGGAACGCTGAGCCTCTTCCGGGGCCGCTATTCGATGCACCGGGTCACGCCAAACGAGTCCGACCGCCCCCGGATCAACGCCGTGCTCGCCTACGCGCGGATACCCGACCATCGCATGAACACCGTGACCCGCGAGCTGTTCTACGGCTCGCCCGCCTAGCTGCGCGTCAGCCAGCCGCTTGTCGGCTCTGGGCTTGAGCTGGCGACGGTTCCGCACGCGAGGGCCGGGAGCGGCTTGCGCCGGCTCGGTTTGTGGTGAACTGTGGTGTGGATGCCGAGCACGCGCTATGGCTGGCTGGTGCTGGTGGCGCTGGTGGCGGCGCTGCTGACCGGCTGCGCGACGTCGGCCGCGCCGCAGCGCCCGGGCGCGACCCGCGCTAGTGCCACCGCGACGACCGCCGGCACGGCGAGATCCAAACCCGTGCCGCGGGGCTCCGGCTTCGGCTCGGACTGGACCACCTACCACGGGAATGCTGAGGCGACCGGGCTCGATGCGGCGCAGACCAAGCTGCGGCCTTCGCGGCCGGCCTGGACCTCGTCGGTTCTGGACGGGCAGCTGTATGGCGAGCCGCTCGTCGCCGACGGCCGCATCGTCGCGGCGACCGAGAACGACACCGTCTACGTGATAGCTGCCCACAGCGGGCGCACTCTGTGGTCCCGGCACCTGGCGAAGCCGGTGCCATCCGGTGACCTGCCGTGCGGCGATATCTCGCCCCATGTCGGCATTACGGGCACCCCGGTGATCGACTCCAAGCGCCACGAGATCTTCGTCGATGCGGACACCCAGATTCGCGGCCCATCGACCTCTGGTGGCGTGGAAGCGTCGCACCGTCTGTTCGGGCTCAATCTGTTCACCGGCAAGGTCGAGCTGGACGAGCCGGCGATGCCGAACGCCGGCGAGGACCAGCTCGCGCAATTGCAGCGGCCAGGGCTGGCGCTCGACCACGGTTTCGTGGTCATCGCCTACGGTCAGAACAGCGGCGATTGCCCCGGCCCCAATGGTCCGGCCCACGGCTACGTCGTCTCGATTCCGGAGCAGGGAGGACAGCTCCACTACTTCCAGATCGGCAGTGGCCACGATCGGGGCGCGGTATGGATGGGCGGCAGCTCTCCGGTCATCGACCCTCACGGAAACGTCTACGTGGCCAGCGGCGACGGCTACAACCTTGGCGCGGGTCAGCCGTACGACCACAGCGACGCCGTACTCGAACTGTCGCCGACCATGCACCTCAAGTCGCTCTTCTACCGCAAGGACTGGCAGAAGCTCAGCGAGAACGACCTCGACCTCGGGACCGGTGACCCCGCGCTCGTGCATGGTTTCGTGCTCCAAGTCGGCAAGACGGACACCGCCTATCTGCTGCGTCAGGGACATCTCGGCGGCCCGGACGGCCAGGTCGCGTCGCTTCCGGTGTGCGAGGGCGTCCCCGCCGGCGGACATGCGGTGCAGGGCTCGGTCGTCTACCTACCCTGCCCGAACGGCGTGACGGCGATCAAGGTTTCGACGAAGCCACCGCACCTGAAGCAGCTCTGGATCGACAACGACGGCGCCGCCAGCGGACCAATCATCGCCGACGGACTGGTCTGGACGATTGGAAGCGACAACGCGGTGCACGGCCTCAATCCGGCCAACGGCAAAGAGGTCGTCTCGATGCCCTTCGGCGCATTTGCGAACCACTTCCCGACGCCGTCGGTCGGCGATGGCCTGCTGCTGCTTCCGGGCACCGACCAGGTCTTCGCCTTCATGGGTCCGGCCGGGCGGCCGCCGCCAGCCCCGGCACGATGAGGTATGGCCGGACAGCCTGAACACCTCCACGACGTACGATTCCCGGGCGAATCCGAGGAGTATCGCCGGGCGCGCGACGCGCTGCTGCACGCCGAGAAGGACGTGCGCGATCGCACCGAGGCGGTGGCGCGACAGCGGCGCGGACTCCCGCTCGGCGGGGTCGTGCCGACCGACTACACGTTCCAGGAGTGGGATACCGGCACCGGAAGCCGGCGTTCGGTCGCCCTGTCGGAGCTGTTCGAGGGCGGTAAGGACACGCTGTTTCTGTATAGCTTCATGTTTATCGCCGGCCCGGACGGCGATCCGATCGGCTCCCCGTGCCCGAACTGCACCTCGATCATCGACGCAGTTGCCGGACAGGCGCGACACCTGACCCAGCGGATCAATCTCGCGGTGTCGGCGAAAGCGCCGATCGAGCACTTTCGTGCGCATGCCCACAGTCGCGGCTGGGCGGACATCCGTCTGCTCTCCTCGAGTGAGAGCAACTTCAACCGAGACTACGGCGCCGAAGACGAGCAGGGCCGGCAATGGCCGATTGCCACCGTGTTCGTCCGCCACAACGGACGCGTTCACCACTGGTGGAGCTCGGAGCTCTTTTGGGCCTCGCACCACGACGGTGAGGAGTCGCGACACGTCGACTTCATGTGGCCGTACTGGAACATCCTCGACTGCACGCCCGAAGGACGCCCCAAAGACAACACGCCACGCCTGGAGTACGGGTGAGCGGGCGCGGCGCAGTGTCCCGCCGTCTAGCCCGCTAGCCGGGAAGGAGTCCGTTGCCCAGGTCCGGTTCGTGGTGCCAGAGTCAAGCCACAGCGCCGAATCGAGGAGGACGAGATGAAAACACGACTGACCGACACCTATTTGGGATACGCGATCGGATGTGCGTGTTCGTGGGGCGTCATCTTGCTGCTCGCCAACCGCCGGCTTGATCCCGGCAGCCGCAAGACGCTGCGGCTGGTGTGCAGCGGATGGTGGATCGGCTGGACCTCGGCCACGATCGCCCGGATCGGTTATCCACCACCCAAACCGCTCACGCCCGAGGCCAAGCAGAGACTGAGCATCGTGTCGCTCGCAGCGGTCGCCCTCGGACTCGTCGGCGTCATCCGCCTGCTGGCCACCGGCAAGCTGCCGTCGACAATCGCCAACGACTGAGACCTTTTGTGTCAGGGCGCCCTCACGCCACTCGGGCTTCACACAGGTCGCGGACGGCGCGCAGCTCAGCTTCGACAGTCGTCATCTGCTGACCGATCGACTTCTCGTCCGCCATGACGGGGAAGACGAGCGTGAATAGGAGCTCGCTGCCGTCCCCGTTGTTGAGAACGCGCATGTGCGCTCCGCGTCTGAGATCCCGCGGATCGAGAAGGTCGATGGTGCCGTGTTCCGCTGACACGCGCACCCGAATCCGGAATTGATCGGGGCCAGGATTGATCAGCCAGTCGGGGTCGGCCGGCTCCACGGCCTGGGCAAACGCAGGTGCCCAGTTGGGCAGCATCCGCGGCTCGCCCAACAGTTGCAGAACGCTCTCGGGAGGGGCGGCGATCGAGATGGTTCGCGTCTCAGCGCGATCCGGCATTTTCGTATGCATATATAGATAATACCCATACGCGTATGATCTGCCAACGCCTATAGTTCGAGGGGTGCAGCAAGACGATCTCGGCGCGCTGTTTGCCCGTATGACTCGGCGACTGATCGAGGCCGAGCGTCCCCTGCTCGAGGCCCACGGCTTGTCGATGTGGGGTTATATCGCCCTGTCACACCTGGCCTCCCAACCCGCCGGTACCCAGCTGGCGTTGGCCCAGGCGATCCGTTACGACAAGACGCGGCTGATCGGACTGCTTGACCAGCTGGAGCAGGACGGCCTGATCACCCGCACGCCCGATCCGACCGATCGCCGCGCCCGGATCGTCGCCCTGACCGACGCCGGCGAGGCTCGCCGCGCCGCCGCGCAGGCTGATATCCGGGCGATGGAGGACGATCTGCTCAGCGACCTGTCCGCGACGCGACGCACACAGCTGCGCGACATCCTGGCCGCACTCGACCTCGCATCAAGTAACGCCCCACGACTCCGGCCGCGCTGACGAACACTGACGCGTCAGCGAGCAAGGGCCTCGCGGACGCGCTTGACCGTCGCGCCCGGGCGGACGTACGGGCCCGGGGCGAGTTGGGCGACGCGCACCTCCTCGATCAGCCACATAAGGTCGCGGCGTCCGGCGGCCTGAGCTTCGAGCTCGTGGATCTCGGCCATCCGCTCGCCGTCGGCGGCGACGTGCCTCGAGAGCCGGTCGAGGCGCTGCACCGCGGCACGCAGATAGCGCTCGACATCGCCCAGACGACCGAGGCCATCCGCCGCGAGCATCCCGGGGTACACCAGCCGGCCAAGCTGACGGGCGACGTCCTCCCGCGCCGGGCCAAAGGCAACGCTTGCCGGAAGCGTGTCGAGTCGCTCGCGAACGGCCCTCTCCGCCTCCAGGATCTGACCGAGCGCGACCAGCACGTCGAGCGTCGTAGGCCGGAGCCCACCGCGGACGTGCTCACGAAGTGCCGCGAACGTCTCGGCGTCCCACGCCGGGCCGCCGCCACTGGCGGTGAGCGCGTCAAGCGCCGCGCTCGTGGCATCCTCGATCGCCGCGTCCAGAGTCTCGTGGGGCGCGGCGGAGAGCGCGAGGGTCAGCTGCAGTCCAAGCTGGCCGGTCACCCAGTTGCTGGGCGAGGGAACGGTGAGCCACAGCAGCCGGCGGGTGCCTCGTGCCATCGTCGCGGCCTGCTCAGCCGCGGTCTCGCAGATCCGGATTCCGACAGCGTCGCCCTCATCGACGAGCGCCGGAAAACCGCGCAAACCAGCCCCGCCCGCCAGGTCAACCGTACGCGGTAGCGAATCGACGTCGAACCCGCGCATGCCATGGCGCGCGAGCGCCGGTACCGCGTGCTGCAGGCGCGCCTGCAGCGCTGGCCGCAGCTCATCGCGCAGCGCGTCGAGGGATCGTCCTGATGCGAGGACGGTCCCGTCCTCGTCCTCGACAGAGAAGGTCATCCGCAGGTGCGCCGGCAGATCGTCGAGCGACCAGTCGGCGGCACTGATGCGGACGCCGCGCAGCCGTTCGATCGCCTCGGCAAGCACCTCGAGCAGTGGGCCGGAGCGCGGCGTCACGTCGGCGAGGAGCGCGGTCGCGGTGTCGGGGATCGGGACGAGCGCGGTGCGCAGTCGCTTTGGCAACGCGCGCAACAGCGCGACGACGAGCTCTGAGCGGAACGCGGGTACGAGCCACTCGAAGTTCGTCTCCCGCACCGCGCCGAGCGACGCCAGCGGGATATGGACCGTGACGCCGTCGGCCGCCGAGCCGGGATCGAAGCGGTACGACAGTGCGAGCTCCAGCGAACCCTGCTTCCAGCGCGCCGGCCGGTCACGGTCGTCGGGCGTGACGTCGCCCTCGATCAGCATCTCCATCGGGTAGTCGAGCAGCGTCGGCTGGGTCTGCCGCGCCCGCTTCCACCAGCGGTCGAAATGACGCCCACTGCTGACGTCCTCCGGTACCCGCGTATCGAAGAACCTCGCCCGCGCCTCCTCGCTGGCGAGCAGATCGCGTCGCCGCACCCGCGCCTCGAGCGCCTCGACCTCCTCCACACGGCGCTCGTTCTCGCGCATGAACGCGTGGCGCTCGTCCCAATCACCCTCGACGAGCGCACGGCGGATGAACAGCTCGCGCGAGGCCACCGGGTCGATCCGCCCGTACTGGACGGTCCGCGACTCAATGATCGCCAGGCCGTACAACGTCACCCGCTCGGACGCGACGACGGCGGCGCGGCGACGATCCCACCGTGGCTCGCCATAAGAGCGCTTGACGAGGTGCTCGGCGAGCGGCTCGACCTGCTTGATGTCGACGGCCGCCGCTGTCCTGCCCCACAGCCGCGTCGTCTCGACGAGCTCGGCGACCATCACCCACGCCGGCCCACGGCGCGCGAGCACCGAGCCGGGGAAAATCGCGAACTTCGACCCGCGTGCGCCGATGTACTCGCGCGTCCCCCCGTCCCTCACTCCCAGGTGCGAGAGCAGTCCGGAGAGGAGAGCGGCGTGGATCGCAGGCGCCTCGCCCGGCGCGTCGTTGAGCGTCAACCCGACCTCGCGTGCCGCATCCTCGACCTGGGCAACCAGGTCCTGCCACTCGCGGATGCGCAGGTAGTGCAGAAACTCGGCCTTGCAGCGCTTGCGAACCTGCGAGCGCGAGAGCTCCCCTTCCAGTGAGCGCAGATAGCGCCACAGGTTGACGTAGGCCAGGAAGTCCGACGATCGATCCGTGAAGCGAGCATGGAGCTGATCGGCCTGACCGCGCAGCTGCTCGGGGCGCTCGCGTGGGTCCTGGATCGATAGCGCGGCTGCGATCACGGCCACCTCGCGGGTACAGCTCAAGTTGTCGGCCTCCAGCACCATGCGGCCGAGGCGCGGGTCGATCGGAAGCCGCGCAAGTTTGCGCCCGAGCGGCGTGAGCGGCTCGGCGGCCGATGGATCCAGCGCTTGCAGCTCGTGCAACAGAGCCACGCCGTCACGGATCTGGCGGCGGTCGGGCGGCTCGAGAAACGGGAACGCTTCGATCTCGCCCAGCCCGAGCGCGGCCATCTGGAGGATCACGCTCGCGAGGTTGGTTCGCAGGACCTCCGGGTCGGTGAACTCCGGCCGTGCGTCGAAATCGTCCTCCGAGTAGAGCCGGACGCAGATCCCGTCGGCGAGGCGGCCGCAGCGACCCTTGCGCTGCTCGGCCGACGCGCGTGAGATCGGCTCGACCGGTAGCCGCTGGACCTTGAGCCGCGCGCTGTAGCGCGAGATCCGAGCAAGACCGGTATCGACCACGCAGCGGATGCCGGGGACCGTCACCGACGTCTCGGCAACGTTCGTGGCCAGGACCACGCGGCGTTGGTGAGCTCGCTTGGAGCCGAACACCTTCTGTTGATCGGCGGCGGCGAGCCGCGAGTACAGCGGCAGGACCTCGACGCCCGGCCCAAGCTGCCCGGTGAGTAGCTCCGCGGCGTCGCGGATCTCCCGTTCTCCCGAGAAGAACGCGAGCACGTCACCGTCGCGCTCGGCGAGCAGCCCTCCGACAGCATCCGCCAGCGCGTCGAGCAGCTCCTCGTCCTCTCCCGGCGGCCGGTACCGAACCTCGACCGGGAAGGTCCGGCCTGAGACCTCGACGATCGGGGCGCGCCCGAAGTGCTCGCTGAAACGCTCGGGATCGATCGTCGCGCTCGTGATGATCAGCTTGAGGTCGGGTCGCCGCGGCAGGATGCGGTGCAGGCAGCCGAGCAGGAAGTCGATGTTGAGCGAGCGCTCGTGTGCCTCGTCGACGATCACCGTGTCGTAGCGGCGCAGGAGCGGATCACGGCGGATCTCGGCCAGCAGCAGGCCGTCCGTGACCAGACGGATCAAGGTGTCCTCGGAACCGCGATTATCGAAGCGAACGGCGTACCCGACGGCGCCGCCGAGCGGCACGTCGAGCTCGTCTGCGATCCGCTGCGCCACGGTGCGCGCCGCGAGCCGTCGCGGTTGGGTGTGGGCGATGGCCCCGCGCACGCCCCGCCCGAGCTCCAGGCAGAGCTTGGGCAGCTGAGTCGTCTTGCCCGAGCCGGTCTCGCCGGCCACGACGACGACCTGATGATCATTGATCGCGGCGAGCAGATCCTCGCGACGCGCGGAGACCGGTAGCTGCGGCGGGTAGGAGACCTCCGGGACCGACGTGCGCCGTCGCTGCACCCGGGCCCGCGCCTGGGCAAGCTGTCGCTCGAAGCGCGCCCGGTCTTCGTCATTGCCCCGGCGGAGCCGGTGAGCTTGGCGGCGAAGGCGCTGCTCGTCCCGCAGCGTCAGCTCGCGCAGCGCTGCCTCGTCGACGAGCGGCATCTACGCGCCGCCGAGCCGGGCGGCGGCAAACGGAGTACGGACGGCGGCCATCCCCTCCGACAATAGGCTGCTCGTTACCGTGGACGCCACGCGCTAGAAAGGGGACAGCATGGGCGGGATCGTCGTCACCATCAGCAAGCCCCACTGGACGAACGCCACCCTCATCGGCGGCGACCTTCGGAGACATGAGCGGAGCAGGGCGCGGGCGTGCCGGCGAAGGTAGAAGGCTTCGATCGCCTGATCGACCGTTCCCGGCGGCTGTCGGCATCCGCAGCCGGTCCAGGCCGACAGATCGACGCCTCGCTCAGCGAAACGCGGAGAGGAACCGGTCGCGGATCGCCTGTTGTTGATCGGACGGCATTTGACGGTGTCCGATCACGCGCTGGTGAAGCTCTCCGGGCTGGCGGGTCCCGCGACGGCCGTGGGCCACGAGCAGATTGTCGAAAATGAGCAGCTCGCCGGGCTCCAGACAGATCTCGTCCTCGATGTCGAGCGGCACCCCGCGTTCGCTGAAGAATCCGAGCTCCTCGGCCAAGCTGACGAACTCGAGACCACACCGAAAGCCGGGGGTGCGCTTGACGCTCGGGAGCACCGGCTCGGCGCCGGTCGCCGCCTCAACCATCCGGGCAAGACTCCCCTCGAGGTATCCGGCGGTGTCGTCCCAGGCACCATGGCTACGGCCGTAGGCGGCGAAGCGTTTCACGAGCTCGGGTTGCGCGGGCCAGTTCCGGCGCGAGAGCAGCGGCGCGAGCGCGACAATCCGGGTGTGGGCGTGGCTCGGGCGCGCGTCAGCAGCGACGTAGAGCGCCGTGAATCGCGCCACGTCCGTCGGCTCCCTCGGCACGAGCGGCACCCCGAAGTCGATGTGCAGGGTCTGGAAGGCGCGGCTGGCGGGTCCCTCGGCGGGCGGGATCACGAACTCTCCGATCACCTCAAAGCGCTCGTCGTTGCGGATCGACTCGATCTCGGTGGCTGCCGCGTCCCACGCAGCCTCGACCGAGGCGAACCGCTCACGAACATGCACGTAGCCAGACCGCAGGACATGAACCGGCTCGCCTACAGGCAGACCGTGCATCGGAACGAGCGTAGAGCCCAGTGCGGTCACGGACGGGTACCTCTGAGTCCGTGCTCGTCATCCGCCAGGGCGGCGTCGATTTCTCGGCCGCGCTTTTGGAGGAAGCTGCCGAAGACGCCGGCCAGCATCGCGATCACGGTGATGGCGTAGACCTCCATGAAGATGTCGAGGATGCGTCCGCCGGCTGAAAGCGGATTGATGATCTGCGAGGAGACCGTGAGCAGCTGGGTCGTGGTCCAGAACGCGGCGCTGCCGAACGTATGGATCTGGGTCTGGTGAGCGTGGCGCTCGAGCAGAAACGCCGCGATCGCGCACAACAGGTCGATGCCGAGGGTCGCCGCGACGATCGCTACGAGCGCGTCCCGCAGCCGCCGATGCGTGGGCGTCGTCGCGCGCAGCATGTCGCGAACCTCGCGAGCTGCAGCCATCAGAACTCGATGCGGCATCTGGCAATCGTTTCCGACGAGCCGGACGTTCGCGCTTGCACCCCCGTGGGCGCCGCCCCGGTGCGCCCACTGATCGCGCGGGATCTCGTAGCGGCCGCGCACGATGACGGTTGTCGGTGGGCGGCGGGGGGTAACCCGAACACCATGAGCTGCGCCGGCCCATGCCGCCAGATCCGATAGTCGGCGATGGCCTCCTACTCGGTCAACGAGGCGGGCGTCGCGCACGCCCGACGGCTGATCGCTGCCCGCCAGTACGTGCTGCGCAGCCAGTGGGGCGAGGTGCAGCCCACCGCCGACGCCGAGAACGCGTACCTGGAGAGCCACGGCTGGGACGCCTACGGACGCTGGTTCCTCGGACTGACCGACGGGGCTGCCGAACACACCAAGGCGCGCTACGCATTCGTGTTCGGGGACTTCCGGCGGATCCATCGCTCCGGTCTGATCGCCTGCCAGTACCGCGCCGCCGAGTGGCGCCATAAGGCGGTCGAACTTGCCGCGCACGAACTCCTCCAAGAGCTCGACGGCACCTCCGCCTAGCGCACTGTCCGTAATCGCCTCGTTACGGTAGCCTTCGGGTTACGGATGCCTGCACCGGCTCTCTCCGATCCATTCGAGGCGCTGCGGGACAGCAAGCGCCGCGAGATCCTCGCGCTCCTGCGCGACGGGGAGCACTCGGTGAAGGAGCTCTCCGAGGCGCTCCCGATCAGCCGCCCGGCAGTCTCGCGCCACCTGCGCCTGCTCAAGCAAGCAGGGCTGGTCGCCGAGCGGCCGTCCGGCACCCTGCGGCTGTACCGCCTCCAGGACGAAGGCGTCGAGGTGATCCAGGACTACCTGCGCCGGGTATGGGGCGAGGCCGCAGCCTGCTTTACGCTGCTTGCCGACAACACCCCGCGACGATGACCGGGCCGCTGAGAATGTCTTTCGAGGTGGCCTGCTCGGCCGAGCAGGCCTTCACCACCTGGACGTCGCGGATGTCCAGCTGGTGGCCGGAAGACCACACCGTCACCGGTGAGGCGGGGTTGGAGGTCGTGCTCGAGCCGGGCGTCGGCGGTCGCATCTACGAACGCACGCGGGCCGGTGCCGAGCACGACTGGGGCCGGGTGACCGCCTGGGAGCCGCCAGCCCGGCTGGCACGACCGCAACCGCAATGCCTGGCAGACCCTCCTCCCCACTACACCACCGCGACACAGGGGGCCGCGACGATGAGTCTCGGCACCAAGGACGATGCCTGGCCGCTCGCCGGACAATCCAGTCGGCGGCTGGCACGGCCTGCGCCAGGGCTACCGCGGCCGTTTCGGTATGTACCTACGGCCGCTGCTCGAACACCTCGTCTTGGCCGACCTCACCCACGAAAAGCGCAACAACCGTATGCGGGCCCACTCAGCGCAGCGACGCGCGAAGCGGTGAGCTCAGGCCAACGAGGAGGTGGCGGTCAGCACCAGCGAGTAGCTGAGCGCGTCTTCCACGGCCGCCGCGACCAGTTGCCGACCGCGCCCGTGCACCTTCACTCGTAGCCGCGAGCCGGCGAACGCAGAGCCCACGGCGGCGGCCACGGCGATCGCGGCGCCGGGTCCACCGCCGAGCGCGTGTCCGCCGGCGGCCGACAGCGCCAGGCGCGGGGACATCCCGGAAGCTGACCAACGACTGGGCGTGCGCGAACTCTTGTCAGCGATGAGCTCGGCGGCGGCGACACCGAAGGCGATGAACCGCGCACGTCCGGCAAATGGCACGCGTTCATGGACCGCCAGCGCGACCGCCGGCGCGAACGCGCGCAGCCCGCCCCCGAGGCCCAACACCAGCGCGGCACCCAGATCGGAGCGATCGCTCATGACGGCCAGGATCCTATTGGTTCGAGGTCACGTCGCGGCGCCGGGCCGGGCCAACAGCTCGACGTCGCCGGCGTGCATCGGCGCTCCGCACCGTCAGGGAACGCAACCTGTACGGCTCCGGCGAGGTGATCTGCGGGGGTAAGCTGGCACCATGCCAATGCCCAAACGGTCAGGCGTCGCTGACTACTTCGCGCAACTGAGCGACGTCCAGCGGCCGCACCTCGAGGCGCTCCGAAAGCTGAGCCTGAAGGCCGACCCGGAGGCGCGGGAGGAGCTGAAGTACAACCTACCGGTGTACGTCCGCGGCAAGAACACGAGCCTGTGGATGCTCCAGAACTTCAAGAACCACTGTTCGCTCCGGCTCCCGCCGCCGTTCTTCGCCACCCAGAAGGCCGCGGTTGAGAGCGCCGGCTTCGAGGCTGGTGCGGGCTTCATCAAGCTCCCGTACGATCGGGAGCTCCCGACCGAGCTGCTGAACGCGCTGATGCGGGCCCGGGTCGACGAGTACGAGGCGACCGGCGCCGGCTGGAACGACCGCTGACCCCGGCCGATCACTGCGCGTTGGGTGTGCGCAACCGACCGGCCGTGCACACCCCGCGCAGAATGACTAGCTGACTGGCCTGACCGTCAACGAGATCGTGGTCGTGCTCGAGCAGGTCGAGAACGTCTTCTTGAGCGTCACCGACTTGCTCTGATTGGGCGGGAAGATCTTCAGCCCGGCGGCCGTCACCGGCGCGCAGCTAGACGCGGAGAAGTTGCCGGTGTCGACGATGCCAATCGTCGCGTTCCGCTGCTTGCCCGGGGCCAGCGTGACGGTCCCGAACTTGGCACTGACGCGCGATGCTGCACTGCCAATCTGCTTGCCGCTGCTCGTCACCGCCGACACGCCCGGATAGCCCTTGAGCATGCAGGTGGTCTTGCCCATGTTGACGAACTGCAGTGGGTAGAACGTCGTGCCGGCGGCCCCGTTCGGTGGGCCGAGCGACACCTTCAACGACCTGGTCAGGCAGTTTGCAACCGGGTTGCCCTTTGCTTTGCTCCACTTCACGGTGAACTGGGCAGTGCCGCTGTTGTTCATGTAGGTGCCCCAGCCCTTGGCGATCGCCTTGCCCGTCCAACCCGGAATCGCGTGGTTGTACTTGTTCAAGAACGTGGTGAAGTAGTTCGAGGCGGTCTTGCAGGCGAGGTTCGTGCTCGAGACCGTGTATTTGCCAGCCGGCAGGATCACGCCCCCCGACTGATCGTTGTGCAACACCGAGAAGCTGATGCCCTGGCAGGACGCCTTGGCCGGCGTCGCCGCGGTGGCGGTGTCGCAACCGCGACTGTGACGGCCAGCGCGGCCGCGACGCCACCGGCGGCCAGCGCGCGCAGACCGACACGAGACGAGCGAATACTCATTGACTAAAACTCCCTAAGCCGGGCGTGACCAGCACGCCGATTGGTAACGATCGGACACCCCATCCGCAGACACGCGACGGGAATCGCGGCGCGTCATCGCGAAGAGTAACCGGATTCGAGCAGTCGTACCCGGTCGCGGTCGCAACGCGTACCCGTTCCACTGCCGCGCGACGCGGATCTGAGAAACGCCGGCTGCGAACGGGCTCGTCAAGAAGCGCGGCCGCGACAATTCCGTCAATGACCGCTCTCGCGATCGCGATCATCTCCGACACGCATCTGCCCCGGGGTCACCGGAGGCTGCCCGGAGATTGTGTGTCGCGGCTGCGGGCGGCGGACATGATCATTCACGCAGGTGACCTGACCGCCGCCAGCGTGCTGGAGCAGCTGCGTGGCATCGGCGAGGTGACGGCCGTGCACGGCAACGCCGACGACGCGGTGGTGCGCACGCTGCTACCGAATCGTCTCGAGCTGACGGTTGACAACGTCCGGCTGGGAATCGTGCACGATGGCGGCGCCGCCAGAGGCAGGCTCAAGCGGTTGCGAAGGTCATTCACCGAGGCCAACGCGGTGATCTTCGGCCACTCGCACATCCCGCTGCTCGAGCGAGATCCAGCGACCGGCTTTCAGATCTTCAACCCGGGCAGCCCTACCGACAAGCGCCGGCAGCCGAGCTATACGATGGGATGGGCACAGATCAGAGGCGGCGAGATCTCATTTGAGATCGTCGACCTCGGCTGACGCAGCGTGGACGCTGCCAGGCGACGGCGGTCAGCTGTTGGGCAGCTCGCTGTGCAGCGTCGGGCAGCCCTCCGAGAACACGTTACGCGCGAACGGCAGCGGCGCCTGAAGCGGAACGCCGACTCGGTGCTGTGCACCCGGGTCTTGATCCGGCAGGTGGTCGTCCCCGGCCGGGAACTGCTGATCGTGGTCGTACACGCCCAGCTTCCGCCGTCCGCAGCCGCGGGCCGACATCTCGTCTGGACCGCAAACCGAAACCGACCCTTCCAGTAACGACGGATGTTCCGGCGTGCATCACCGCCGACCGCCCGCTCCAGCCGCTGCTGGGTCTGGCTGAGGACGTTCGTCGACGAGGTCGTGACGACGGTCGAGTCGCCGCAGGCACTGACCGCGAGGCAGATAGCCAGCACGAGCGTCACCCCCAACACATGTCGGCGTCCTTGCCCCGGCCCCATGCCGGCGATCGTACCGGCGCGGACGCTGGCGCTCCTTGGCCAGCTCCCCGGCTGTTAGGCAACCGCGTGGCCATCGTCCCCATGACCGCTCTCGCCTTGGCTTGTCCGGCCGTTCGCCGGGTAGACCGTCACCGATGTCTGATCCTCCTGCGCGCGCTCCTCTGGTCCCGGTCCTGCGATGGTTTCGCGTATTCGCAATCGCGCTGGCCGCGATCTCGCCCACGACCTCGGTGTTTCTCGTCTACGGGGCTGGTCTCTCCGGGGCAGGCACTGGCGTCGCTTGGTCCTTCCTGCTGGCCGCCGTCATCGCGATCTCGATGGCGTTCGCCTATGCCGAGTTGGGTTCGGTGCATCTTGGCGCGGGAGGCGCGTACACGATCGTCCGAGAGGTACTTGGAGACGGCTTCGGGTTCATCGCTCTGGCTCTGTTTTTGGTTCTCGGTGTGCTCTCGACGGCAGCAATCCTGGTGGCGTCGGCCACCTACTTACACCAGCTGATCGGAGCGCTCCCGGTGAAATGGACCGCCGTAGCGATGATGGCGGTCGTCACCGGCGTATCACTGGATCGCCTGGGCTCCTCGAGTTGGGTCGCGACGATCATGCTGATGGTCGAACTGGTCGTGATCGGCGCCTTCATCGTCGCCTGTCTGATCTCCCCTCGCCACGGTCTGGGGTTCATCACCCACCCAGTGCTGCCCGCCGGCAAGGGCTCCGGGACCGTGCCGGTCAGCTTCTCGGCGCTCCTTCCCGTCCTGGCCCTGGCGCTGTTTGCCTACAACGGATATGACTGGCCCCTGTACTTCGGTGAGGAGACCCACGAGCCACGCCGTGTCCTTCCACGCGCGGTCATGGTCGCGGCAGTATCGGCTGTCGCCATCGAGATCGTCGCGGTGGTCGCTGCCACGCTCGCGATCCGCCATCTCGGCGCCACCGCCGCGGCGGCCACTCCCCTGGCCACGATCGCCGCAGCTGTCGCCGGCAACGTTGGATCGAAGATCCTGCTCGCCGGAGTCGTGATCGCGATGTTCGACACCGGGCTGAGCGCCAACCTCGGCTACGCCCGGATCTACTTCGCGTCAGGCCGCGACGACATGTGGCCCGGTCCCGTTCAGCCGCGCGCTGGCGACGACGAATCGCAACCAGGTACCCAAGTGGGCGTTCGCGTTCCTCGGCATCGCGTGCGCGGTGTTCTGTTACCTGACCGGACTGACCTCACTGATCACGTTCACCAGTGTGATGATCGTGACCATCTACCTGCTGATCGCGACCGCCGCGATCGTCAGCAGACTCCGGGAACGCGACGCGGAACGCTCCTTCAGGATGCCGCTCTGGCCCCTGCCACCCGTACTGTCGATCGTCGGCATCGGACTCACGCTCCGCTACCAGAAGTTCGGCGACATCATCATCACCTTGATCACGATCGCGATCGCCCTGATCTACTGGCTCGCCTACCTCAACCGACGTCCAGCCGCGTCCCCACGGTGAGGTTGACCGATCGCCCTGGGGGTAGGTGACTCGCGGTCTGGTTCATCGCAGCACAGGAGGGCAGCGCATGCGTCGTGTTTGGAGTGCCATCACCATGCCATCGCCGGAAGCCTCGCCGTCGCCATCGCCGCGCTGGCGGTGCCGGGCGTCCCGTCCGCGAAGCCGCCGGCCGGGACCAAGAAGGCGAGGAACTTCCCGGGTACTCCGACCGTGGGCGCGCTATGGGGATCGCTGATCAGGACCCTCGCCGCGACTACGGTCCGGCCAACGATCCGATCACGTGCACGGCCAAGGTGTACTTCGACGGCGTCTTCCCGGCGTTCAACTGCAACCCGTACGTTGACGGCACCAGCGGATCACCGTGGCTGGCGACGACGCCCGACGGGATCATGATGGTCGGCCTGATCACCGGACTGCACCAGGGCGGCGGCTACCCGTACACCTCGTATCGCCCGCCGCTGGGCAGCCACGCACGCGCGGTCTACCGACGCGCCGTCGCCGGCGACAAGCCCGATATCGCACCCAAGTCCGGCTCTGACGGCTGCAGCACCGGCCTGTAGCTCGATGGCTTGACAACGCCGCGCAGCCGGCTCTCCGGGCTACTGCGAGTTGAGGTAGGTGATCACCGCGAGCACGCGTCGGTGGTCGTCTGGGGATTGCGGGAGGCGCAGCGTGCCGAGGATGTTCTTGACGTGTTTCTCGATGGTGTGCTCGGTCACGAACAACCGTTCAGCGATCGCACGGTTTGAGCGTCCCTCGGCGATCAGGGCGAGCACTTCGCGTTCGCGAGCGGTGAGACGCTCGAGTGGGTTGTCGCCGTCTCGCCGTCGGCCGACGAGCTCGTCGACGACCGCCGGGTCGAGAACCGACCCTCCATGTCCGACACGATTCACGCTCGCCGAGAGCTCGCCGAGGTCAGACACTCGCTCTTTGAGCAGGTACCCGACGCCGTCGGTCCCGGTGGAGAGCAGTTCGAGCGCGTAACGGGTATTGACGTGTTGCGAGAGCACGAGGATTCCGATTGCGGGCCATCGCTCACGGATGATCTTGGCGGCGCGTAGTCCTTCGTCGGTATGCGTCGGCGGCATCCGTATGTCGATGATCGCGACGTCCGGGAGCGTGCGCTGCACCAGGTCAAGCAGGGCTTCCGCATCGGCAGCGAGCCCGACGACCTCGAAGCCCGCTTCGGTGAGCAGCCGGGAAAGCCCTTCGCGCAGGATCACGGCGTCGTCGGCGAGGGCTACTCGCATGGGATCTCGGCTCGTAGTGTCGTGCCCCGTCCGGGCGGACTGGCGATCGTGAACCGTCCGCCGAGCGCCTCGATGCGGTCGGCGAGCCCGCGGAGTCCTGAGCCGCCGCTGGGGGCGGCGCTGCCGATGCCGTCGTCGCCGATCTCGATCGTCAGGCGCTGACCTCGGTAGGAGGCGAAGACCCGGATCTCACGGCCGTGGGAGTGTTTGACGGCATTGGTCAGCGCTTCACTGACGAGGAAGTAGGCGGCGCTCTCGATCTGGTCGGGGAGGCGTTGATCGATCGTCAGGTCCAGACGTGTGGGGAGCCCGGCGCGACGGCACAGCTCGTCGAGCGCAGCCGGAAGCCCGCGCTCGGTGAGCAGCGGGGGATTGATGCCATGCGTCAGCTCGCGTAGCTCCGCCAGTGCCAGCGTGAGCGCTGCGCGGGTCTCGTGCACGAGGGATTGGGCGGCTTGCGGCTGGCTCGGGAGCTTTGTCTCGAGCAGCCCGAGTGACATCGCGATCGAGACGAGCCGTTGCTGGGTGCCGTCATGGAGGTCGCGCTCGATCCGGCGCCGCTCGGCGTCGGTCGCCTGCACCAGCCGCGCGCGCGATGACTGCAGCTCCGCCAGCCGGGCGCGCAGCTCGGCTTGGAGGCGCTCGTTCTCCAGTGAGAGGCTCGCCGCCGCGCACACCGATGCGACAAGTTCAGCGTTCTGCTCCAGCACGGGATCGTGCAGCAGCACGGCGATCGGGTGTCCGTCACGCGCGACGAACGTCGATTTTCTCCCGCTGTCGTCGTCCGGGAGTTTGACCGGCGCCCCATCACCATCCACGTAATGCTGCTCGGGCGGAAACCAGAACGCCAGCTGCAGCGACGGATCGCCGAGGGCGCGCGCGAGCGCCTCGCGCAGGTCGACGGAGACGCTGGGTCCGCCCAGCTCAACGACAAGATTCGCGACCATCCCCCGCGCCAGCCGTCGTTGTAGGAACACGAACAGCACCGCGACCGGTACGGTCGCCATCAGGGCGTAGTACACGTTCGCGGGCAGCGCGCCCAGCGGGTCGCCGAACAGGTCCAAGATGACCGTTGCGCCGAGCGCGGCGAGCGTGGCACATCCCGCCACCAGCACCGCCGCGACCGCCCGCCGTTGAGCTGCGCCTGCTCGCAGCCAACGTTTGACGAGTAGCGCGATGAGAATCGCGATCAGAGCCGCGCCCACGAGGCGCTGGAGGTTCAGTAGCCCCAGCGCGTGGTGATTCTCGTCGACGAGCTGCAGCAGG
Source organism: uncultured Solirubrobacteraceae bacterium (assembly GCA_963846015.1). Classification (GTDB taxonomy): domain Bacteria; phylum Actinomycetota; class Thermoleophilia; order Solirubrobacterales; family Solirubrobacteraceae; genus Palsa-465. The sequence continues at coordinate 147,208 of CAWJUE010000004.1, read as the reverse complement.
TTGTTCGCGCAGCCGGGGCAGCGGAGCCCGGCCTTATTGCCGTCCAGCATGGCGAGCAGCTGGAGGCCGACGTCGGCGATGATGCCGACCGCCAGCAGCCAGCGGTCAAGGCGCCCCCGTCAACCGGCCGGACGGAAACGCCAGCAGCAGATAGACCAGCCCGATCACCCACACCGACTGGACGGCCAATCCGATCGTGTTCAACCACGCCGGCGACGCATCGACCAACAGGCCAGCGAACCAGGCAAAACCGGTGAACACCATGATCTTTCCCACCCGGTTCTCCGGCCGGGCTCGCCAGGAGGCAAGTCCGCAGCCCAGCAGCGAGGCGCCCACCACCAGGGTGAGCACCGCACCCGGCTCGGTCGGGCGCCCGGACGGCTGATGCGCCGCCAGCCAGACTGCGCCGGCGCAGGCCAGCACGCCGGCGGCCGCCAACAGCGACAGCTTGGCCTTCATCGGGAGGGATTCTGGCGTCACGAGCTCACTCGGACCTGGCTACATCTTCCTCGCCGCCGGTGAGAGCCGCAACACGACAGAGCAGCGGCGGGTCCGCGCGGGAGGTGGCCGGCGATCACTCGGCCGCGATCGCGGCCAGCACGTCGATGCTGGACGCGCGACGAGCCGGCCAGCTGGCGGCGGCCAACCCCAGCAGCGCGGCGAGGACCAGGAAACCCACGAGGCTCGGCATACGGGATCGCGATCTCGGTGATGCCCTGCGATTTCAGCGCCGCTCCAGAGCCGATCCCGAGGCCGGTCCCGACGATGACGCCGATGACGGCCCCGAACACGGCGACGATCACCGCCTCGGAGCGGATCATCGCTCGGACCTGCCGGCGTTTCATCCCGACCGCTCGAAGTAGGCCGAGCTCGTGCGTGCGCTCGAACACCGAAAGCATGAGCGTGTTGACGATTCCGATCAGGGCAACGACGATGGCGAGGGCGAGGAGGACATAGACGAGTCCGAGCTCCTGGTTCACCGTGGCCTGCTGGGACCGTTCGAACTGGGCTCGCGACTGCACCCCGACGTTCGGGTACACGGCGAGGTAGCGGTTGATCGCCTGCTCGACGTGGTTCGCGCCTGGTCGCGTGCCGATCAGGACGTCGGTCGGCAACGGGTTGTGGAAGTGGGACCGGAAGAAGCCGGCGCCGACCACGTAGCTGCCGATCAGCGGGTTGGCCGTGAAGATCCCGCCGATCCGCATGGTCGAGTGGCCGGTCTGGGCGAACGTGACGGGTACCACGGAGCCGACCGAAAGGTGCTCGGCGCTGGCCGCGGTGGTGTCGATCAGTAACTGGCCGGCGGCGAGGGCGGGCGAGCCGGTTCCAGCAGTGATCGCCAGGTGAACGGTCCGGCGTAGGCCGGCCGGATTCACGGCGTCGAGGCTCGAGAGTGAGTTGCGCAGCTCGAACGGTCCCTTGTACACGTTGGTGACCGTCGAAACCCCCGGGATCCGGGAGACGGCGGCCCCGACCGAGGCGCTGAACCCGGAACTGGGGCCGCTGATGATGTCGTCGGCGGTGACGGCGCTTTCGAGGTTGCTTTTCGCGGACCGCGAGAGCGAGTCGCCGAGCACGGCGATCGCCGAGACGAGCGCGATACCGACCATGAGGGCGGCCGCGGTTTGAGCAGTCCGCCGTGGGCTGCGCATCGAGTTCTCCCGTCCCAACCGCCCCGGGGGCCCGAGCACGGCGGCCAGCGGGCGCCCCAGGATCCCCGACATCGGCCGAGCGAGGATCGGCGCCAGCATGCTGACGGCAATGAACACGGCCACCGCGCCGAGCCCGACGAGCAGGATCGCCGGCCCGGTCAGCCCCGCCGCCAGGGCGGCCAGGCCCCCGATCGCGATGGTGGCCCCGATCATCCCCCGCCGTCGCAGCGACCCGGGTCGCTCGTCGCCGGAGGCCAGGAGCGCGGCGACGGGCGCGATCCGCACCGCGCGCCGGGCCGGACCGATCGCCGAGATCACGGTGACCCCGACACCGACCGCGAGCGCGACCGCAACGGTGCGGGACTCAAACACCAGGGGCGCTGAGGGCAGCGCCACCCCGAACGCTCCCAGAAGCGCTTTGAGCGCGACCGCGGCCACCACGCCCAACCCGAGACCGATCAGCGAGGCAGCGAGTCCGACGAGGACCGCCTCGGCCAGCACCGACCCGAACACCTGGCGACGGCTGGCTCCGACCATGCGCAGCAGCGCCAGTTCCCGAGTGCGCTGGCCGACCGTGATCGAGAATGTGTTGAAGATGGTGAACGAACCGACGAACAGCGAGATCAACGCGAACACCAGCAGCGCCGTCGACAGAAACGACAGCGCGTTACTGACCGCGTCAGAGAGCTCACCGGCGACCGTTCGCCCGGTGACCACCTGCACGCCGGGCGGGAGGACCGCGGCGATCGCCCGCTCCAGGCGAATGTTGTCGGCGCCCGGCTTGGCCCGGACGCCGATCGTGTCGTAGCCACCGCGCGTGTTGAACAGAGCCCGTGCGGTCCGCAGTGAGAAGCCGGCCAGCGTCGCCCCCGCCAGGTTGTCGGCTCCGCCGAAGGTGACGATCCCGGTGATGATGAAACTGCGGGGCGGCCCGCCCGAGAGGACGCGCACCCGGTCGCCGATTCGGAAGTGGTACTTGGCCGCTGTTCCCCTGTCCATCACCACGTCATCGGCGGCGGTGGGAGCGCTACCTCCGACCAGCCGCACCGACGACAGCGGGTTGGGATCAAACGAGAACCCCGACGCCGAGCCAGCGCTGCCGATCGCGTTGCCGCCGGAGACAAACTGGGCGTAGCCGGCGACGGAGGGGTTCACCGAGGCGACCCAGGGGAGCCGACGAACCGCTGCCGCGATCGATGCCGGCACCGGTTTGCGGTCGGCGCTCCCGTTGGCGGCAGCCGCGGTGTCGTTGTTGAAGGCCGCCGTGCCGCGGATCTGGAAGTCGACGTGCTGATAGGCGGTGCCGATCAGCGTGTCGAACGTGCGGTTGAGCGTGTCGGTGAGGACCAGTGTCCCGGTCACGAACGTCACCCCCAGCACGATCGCCAACGCGGTCAGCACCAGACGCAGCTTGCGGGCCAGCAGCCCCCGGAGGGTGATTCGGGTCATGGCTAGCCGCCCAGCTTCATCATCTGCGCCAGCACCAGCTCTGGCGTCGGCGAGGCCAGCTCGCCCACCACCCGGCCATCGGCCAGGAACACGACCCGGTCGGCGTAGGTCGCCGCCCGGGGGTCGTGGGTGACCATCACGATCGACTGTCGGTGTTGGGTGACCGCGTCGCGCAGGAAGGCCAACAGCTCGGCGGATGACCTGGAATCGAGGTTGCCGGTGGGCTCGTCGGCGAAGACCAGTTCGGGGCGGCGGATCAGCGCCCGGGCACAGGCGATCCGTTGCTGCTGGCCGCCGGACATCTCACTCGGGCGGTGCGACAACCGATCGGCGATGCCCAGCGCCTGCACGAGATGGTCAAACCACGCCTGATCGACCTTCGCCCGGGCCAAGTCCAGCGGCAGCATGATGTTCTCGGCCGCGCTCAGCGTCGGCACGAGGTTGAACGACTGAAAGACGAACCCCATCCGATCCCGACGCAACTCGGTGAGACCGGCATCATCGAGCAGGCCGATCTCCTGATCTCCCACGAACGCATGACCCGACGTCGGTCGATCCAATCCCGCGAGGCAGTGCATCAGCGTCGACTTGCCCGAACCCGACGGCCCCATCACGGCGGTGAAATGGCCGCGGGCGAACTCCACGTCGACTCCGTCGAGCGCCCGCACGACGCCGTCGCTCGCCCCGTAGGACTTCGTCAGATCAGCGGCACGCGCCGCTGGTGTCAAGGGCATCGGCTCCGGTCCGCTCACCGTCTCCGGTTCGCGACCATCGAGGTCACTCAGTGAGGAGCGCATGCGATCTGCTCAGCGCAGGCTCGGCGCGCCACGCAGGGCCTGGCGCGTCTTGCGGGCGATCCAGAGCCGGTTGGTGATTCGCGGCACCGGGCCGATCCCGCCCGGGCTCACGTGCAGGATCGTCTCCCCGGCATCATGGGAGATCCTCACCTGGGCGCGGAACAGCCGCGTCGAACCGGTGCCGACCACGATCGTGTCCGGATGATCCGGGCGGGGCGCGCCGACCGGGTTCCAGTTGACCCCTTTTCCCGGCAGTACGTTGTACCGGGGTCCGAGGCCGCGACGCAAGGCGTCGACTACCTCGCCGCTGGTGACATCAGGTCTGGGGACGGTGATCGTGGACATGACGCTGCTTTCTGGCTCGGTTTGACTGCGTGAGTACAGCCTGGAGGCCGAGCCGCGTTCTGACCAGCCGGGCAACACGTGTCTGACGTGGTACAGCTAGCCCTACCGCCGAGGCGCGTGAGGGGGCGCGGCGACCGAGCGGGCGTCGTCGGGCAACACCGTCAACGTGAGCTTCGCGGGAAGCGGGCCGTCCTGAGCCGAGTGCTACGCTGACGGAGTCAGATAGCGATGGCAACCTGAGGGCGAGACCTTCATCTGAACGTCCCCTTCCCGCGTAAGCCGCCTGATCTTCTGATGGCCGAGAGTCCACCCACGGGTGGGCTTTCCGCGTTAAGGCGGCCGCTCAGGGCAGGATGTCGTTCAGCTTCGCCGTGAACCGCGCGTCCGACTCCTCGAGCTCGCCCTCGATGTGCAGGCGTGCCGGGCCGGTCTCGGTCCAGAGGTCGAGGAAGTAGGCCCAGCCCGGCAGCTCCGGATCGTCGGACTTGGTGATCGCCTCGACCTGGTAGGTGTCGCGCGCAGGCAGCACCAGTGACTCGGGGCAGTCGTCCTCGACGCGACGACGCAGGTCCTCGACGTCGAGCCGATCGTCAGACGCTTCGCGGAGCTCCTCGTAGTCGCCGTCCACGACGAAGCCGACGATGTCCTCCAGTGCCCGGAACATCGGGTCGGGCATCAGCTCGAGCGTCTCGACGGGTTCTCCGCGTCCGCCCAACTCGTGGCTCGGCGTCAGTTCGAGCCGGCTGTAGAAGTAGTCCTCGCAGGCCGCACGCGCTTGGCGACGGATGCTCTTGGGCAATCCCGCGGCGGCGAGCCCAAAGTCTGCCGCGGCGATCGCCTCGTCGAGCGTTCCCTGGCGGCGGGTCAGCTGCGCGGTGACCGCGCGACCGTGCTCGGTGTCGCGCGCGATCGATGAGCCGTCCAACAGGATCGAGGGAGCGTCGTGACGGTTGTAGCCCGGGCAGGCCCGCACCGCAGAGTGAAGGACGATGAGATGGTCGCCCATTACGGCCGGGCGGGTGATCGGTCGCGGGCTGGCATCCGGATCGGCGAGCTCGCCACCCGGCTTGGAGAAGCGCTGTTCACGACCATGCATCTTAGAAACGCGGAACGGTCGCGCTATCATTCAGTCCTACTGAGAGTCTGATTGAATCGACTTGATCCAGAAAACATGCCCGATTGTCATGAGCCCCCGCCATTACCAGCTCGGAAAGCGCCAGGAGCAGATCGACGAGAGTCGTCAGCGGGTGATCGATGCGGCGCGGTCGCTGCTGACCGACGCGGACAGCTACCGGTCGTTCACCGTGGAGGCGGTGGCCAAACGGGCCGACGTTGCCAAGGCGACCGTCTACTACCAGTTCGGGTCAAAGACCGGGCTGCTCGAGGCAATCTGTGACGCCCTCGCCGCCGCCGGCGGCATGTCGGATATGGCCACGGCGTTCACCGACCCTGACCCAGCTGCCGGGTTGCGCTCGCTCGTCGGCGTGTTTGCCCGGTTCTGGGCGGAAGATCGAGTCGTCATGCGACGGCTGCGCGCGCTGGCCGCGCTCGACCCCGAGGTCGGTGGGGTCATCGCCAGCCGGGACCAGCGGCGCCGCACTGCACTGGAGGTCATCGTCGGCCGGCTCTTCGATGAACGCGATCAGTCACCGCCCCGCCGGGAGCAGCTGGTGCAGACCCTGTGGATGCTGACCAGCTTCGAGACCTTCGACACGCTTGCCGGGCCCGATCAACCGCTCGTGGATGCGACCGGCGAGGTCGTCCGGCTCGTCGAGGCCGCGCTGCAACCCGAGCCATCACCCTCACCCGAGAACGGAGCAGATACCGATGACTGACCTCCACGGCCGAGTCGCTTTGGTGACCGGCAGCTCGCGGGGCATCGGCGCGGCGATCGCGCGATGCTTCGCCGCCGAGGGCGCCGCCACGGTGGTGCACGGCCGCGACCCGCAAGCCGTCGCCACGGTGCAAGGCGAGATCGCCGCGGCGGGCGGGACGGCCATGTCGGTCCTGGCCGACCTGACCGAGTTGACGCAGATCGAGGCCATGCGCAGGAGCATCGAGAGCGAGCTCGGGCCGGTCGAGCTGCTCGTCGCCAACGCCGGAGGAAACCCGATCCCTCCAGGACCGGTCGAGGAGATCACCGCCGAGGGATGGCACGCCTCGGTCGAGACCAACCTGACCGCCACCTTCCTGACGATCAAGGCCTTCCTGCCAGGAATGAAGGACCGTCGCAGCGGAACCATCATCACCATGTCGTCGGCCGCCGCGCGGCGCCCGACCGCCGGTTCGCCGACCGCCTACGCCGCCGCGAAGGCCGGGATCGAACTGTTGACCAAGCAGACCGCCGTCCAAGCCGGTCCCTTCGGCATCCGGGTCAACTGCATCGCCCCAGAGACCATCCTGACCGAACGCAACCGACAGCTGATCCCGCCACCGGTCCAAGACCAGCTGCGCCAAGCGCATCCCATCCAACGTCTCGGCACCCCCGAAGATGTCGCCGACACGGCGCTGTTCCTCGCCTCGCAGCGCGCGGGCTGGATCAGCGGCGTCACCCTCGACGTCGCCGGTGGCTCAGTCCTCGCCTGACCTGAGAACCGCGCGGCTGCCCTCGGTCAGAGTCGTGGGTGGGCGAGCGCCGGCGCGAACGCGGACTCCATCGCGCCGACGAGCGGTGCTCGGTCGCCGAGCTGGCCGGCGAGGATCGGTGGCGGATCATCGGCCCGCGGTGACATGAGGCCGTCCCGGTAACCGTCCTGCAGCGGCCCGGGCGCGACGTCGAGCAGTTCGGCGGCCAGGCCACAGAGCACCACGCGCTCAGGGTCGCACGCGTTGACCAGGCCGGCGGTCCCTCGCCCGAGTGCGTGCGCGATCGCGCGCACGGCGCGGCGCTCGGCGTCGGCCCCGTCACGGGCGGCAGCGATGACGGCCCGGCTGAAGGTCACCTCGTCGGCGGGCAGCGGGCGATCGAGCGCGCGCGCGAGCGCGGCGCCATCGAGCTCGGTGTTCCAGCAGCCCCGCGCGCCGCAGCGGCAACGGACACGACGCGAACCGAACGGCAGGTGACCGAATTCGCCACTCATCCCGTGGGCGCCGTGCATGATGAGGCCGCCGTCGATCAGCGCTCCGCCGACGCCTGAGTCCATGAACAGGACGAGCGCGCTATCGGTGCCGACCGCCGCGCCGCGCGCCAACTCGCCGATCGCGGTGTCGTTGGCGTCGTTGCCGGCCAGGAACGGGACCTCAGCGACGACCGCCCCAGCGGGACGCAGCGCCGCGAGCTCGACGTCGTCCCAGCCGATGTTCGGCGCCTGGACCAGCCGGGTCCCGCTGACGATCCCCGGCGCGGCCACCGCGATCCCGCACAACCGCCCGCCGTAGCGGCGGAACATGACCGAGAGTCCGGCCGCGACCGCGGGCAGCACCGTCTCCCGGTCCCGGCCATGGGACTCGCCGAGGGCATCGAGGACTGCGCCGCCAAGCTCGCAGATCTCGATCCGCCACGTCTCGTGGAAGATCGCTACGGCGGCGACGAGCGGTCCGTCGGGATGGGCCCAGAGCGTCCGGGTCGGCCGTCCGCGGCCGCCGCCTGCCCGCGGGCGCGGTTCGCCCTCGCTCAGCCACCGACCGGCGACGAGATTGGCCACCAGGTCGGAGGCCAGGCCGCTGGAGAGCCCGAGTTCCTCGGTCAGCTCAGCGCGAGCGATGCCCGGCCGGGCGTGGATCGCGGCGAGCACCTCGCCGACTCGGGAGCGTGGATCAGGGACGATTGTCATGATTTTCCTCTGATCCCGAGTATATTCGAGACGATGACGTCCCTGCCCGCCGCCGCCCGTCCGCTGACGCGCCCGTCGGTGAGCGCGATCCGCCTGTTCGTGCTCGCCGCGGCGACGTTCACGTTCGTCACCACCGAGATCCAGCCGGTCGCGCTCCTCTCCCCGATGGCGCACGGACTGTCGGTGTCCGAGCACACCGTCGGGCTGCTGATGACCGCCTACGCGGGCGCGGCGGCGCTGACCGCGATCCCGCTCACGGTGCTCGCCTCACGCGTGCCCCGCCGCCGCCTGCTGATCGTCACGGTCGGAATGCTGGTGGTCTCGCAGCTGGCACTCGCGCTCGCGCCCGACTACGCGGTCGCGCTCGGCGCCCGGCTGTTCGGCGCACTGGCGCACGGGGTGTTCTGGTCGGTGGTGGCCCAAGTCGCCGCCGGTCTGGTCCCACGCGACCGGCTCGGCCGCGCGACGGCGGCGGCGTTTGCCGGCAACTCGGTCGCGCTCGTTCTCGGCGCACCGCTCGTCTCTGCCCTCGGCGCGATCGCCGGCTGGCGCGCGGCGGTCGGCGTGATGGGCGGGCTCGCGCTGCTCGTCGTACTCGCAATGGCGCGCGTGCTGCCGGAGATCGACGCCCCGGCACCAGAACCCGATCGGCGCGCGTTGGTCTCGGCCGCGCTGCGCCACCGCGGCGTGATGATCGTCTGCGCGGTGACGGTCCTGCTCGCCTTCGGCCAGTTCGTCGCCTTCACCTACCTGGCGCCGATCGTCCGGGAGCACACCGGCCTGACCGGCACCGGCCTGTCGGCCGTGCTGCTCGCCTACGGCGTCGCCGGCGTGGTCGCGTTCGCCCGCTTGGGCGCGCTCGCCGACCGCCAGCCGCGCGCGGCGCTGCTGTCCTGCTGTGCATTGATCGTCACCGGCCTCGCGGTGATCGTCGCGATCGCTCACGGAACCGTCCCGTTCATCATCGCGACGCTCGCCTGGGGCGCCGGCTTCACCGCGCTGCCGGTGTTCCTGCAGAGCGCGGTGCTGCGGGTCGCCCCCGAGATGGCCGACACGGCATCCTCGGTCTACGTCGTCGCCTTCCAGATCGGGATCGGCGGTGGCGCCCTGGCCGGCTCGGGGCTGCTCGGCTCCGGGCACCTGACGGCGATCCCACAGCTTGCACTCGTGCTGTTCGTCGCCGGCTCGGCCGTCGCGGCCGCGGCGCGTCAGACGTTCGGCGGCGACGGCGCGGTCCCGACGCACGCTCGATCAGCTCACCCGCCAGGGCGGACGACGTCGTTGGGCTAGTGAGCCTGCTGTTCTCGCGCGTGCCGGGGCAGCCGGAACACGAGCAGGAAGGCAACGGCCAGCGGCGCTAGGCAGGCCCACGCGGTGATCTGCAAGGCGTCGGGCGGGAGGTGATGGTCGAAGGCGGAGAAGAAGATGGTGCCCAGGACGGCGACTCCGAGCGCGGTCGAGAGTTGTTGTACGGCTTCGAAGACGCCTGAGGCGGATCCAACCTCGTCCATCCCGACGCTGGTCAGGATGAATTGGAAGAGCTGTCCGATGGTGGTACCGACACCCGCCCCGATGACGAACAGGCCGGGGACAAGGTCCCAGGTTGATGCGGTGCTGGCGCCGATGAGGATCAGAGCGAGCCCGGCCGTGCCGGCGGCGATGAGCAGGATGCCGATATGCAACAGGTGACGTCCGAGACGGCCGACGGCCGCGTTGGAGCCGAGCATCCCGAGGATCATCCCCACGACCATCGGGGTCAACGTCAGCCCGGCGTGGATCGGTGACCAACCCTCGCCGAGCTGGCCGTAGAGCGAAATGCAGAGCAGCAGACCACCGAACGCGCCGAACAGGGCCAATGAGACCGCGATCCCGCTGAGGTAGGTGCGGTTGGTGAGCAGCGTGGGTTCGATCAGCGGGTCGTGGCCGGGGCGTCGCTCGTAACGCAGAAACACGAACAGCAGGACCGCGCCGGCCGCGAGCATCGCGAAGGACCAGGCGGGCCAACCATCGGTGCGACCCTGGATCAGGGGGTAGATGATCGCGACCAGCGCCAGTCCGAGCAGGCACACACCACCGAGGTCGAGCTTGACGTCAGGATGACTGGCACCGCGGGGCAGCGAACGAAACGCGAGCGCCAGCGCCACGACGCCGATCGGGACGTTGATCAGGAACACCAGCCGCCACCCGATGCCCCAGAGGTTCGCGTCGATCAGGGCGCCGGCGAGGATCGGGGCGGCGATCAGCGGCACGCCCGTCGCCGGACCGAACAGTCCTACCGCCTTGTCCATCTCGGCGTCGTCGTCAAAGACCTGCTTCATCAAACCGAACCCTTGGGGGATCATCAGCGCCCCGAAGCCGCCTTGCAGCACCCGGCAGGCGATCAGCACGCCGATCGTCGGCGCGGCTGCCGACGCCGCCGAGAACAGCGTGAAACCTGCCGAGCCGACGAGAAACAGCCGGCGGCGACCGAAGATGTCACCGAGCCGCGCGCCGGCGATCAGCAGCACCGCGAACGCCAAGGTGTACCCGGCGCTCAACCACTGCAAGGTCGACGCGCCGCCGCCCAGGTCGCGATGGATCGACGGTCCAGCGACGTTGACGATCGTGGCATCGAGCAGATCCATGACATTGGCGGCGAGCACGACCGCCGCCACAACCCACCGCAGGCGATAGGAGCGCGTGCTCGTGGTACTTAGTTCGATTATCACGAACTAAGTACTACCACACTGGAACATGGTTCGCTTCTGGGTAGACTCAGCGCATGCCAGCTGACCCGAAACAACGCCGCGCCGCCCGGCACGCTCAGCCGCCCGCCGCCGCAGCTGAGCCGACGCGCCGCCGCAAGCCGCCGATCACCGTCGCCAGGATCACCGACGCGGCGCTTGAGATCGTCGCCGCCGACGGCTACGACGCGTTGACGATGCGCAGCGTCGCCGGCGTCCTGGACACGGGACCTGCCTCGCTGTACGCGCACGTCGTCAACAAGGCCGACATCGACGAGCTGATCATCGGCCGACTCTGCGCCCAGCTGGCACTACCCGAGCCCGATCCGGCAACGTGGCGCGAGCAGATCCTCGTCGTCTGCACTCAGATCCGCGACCAGTACCTGAAGTACCCCGGCATCTCCCGCGCCGCGCTGGCCATGGCCCCCACCAACCTCGACGTGCTGAGCGTCAACGAACGCATGCTGGCGATCCTGCTCGCCGGCGGGATCGAGCCGCAGACGGCGGCCTGGACGATCGACGCCCTCCTGCTCTACGTCAGCGCCTACGCACTGGAGATCGCCCTGGTCACGCTGCGACAGGCCGATCAGGACGACGAATGGGTTGTCAGCCACGACGAGTTGATGCGCCGGTTCAGCGCACTGCCCGCCGACCAGTTCCCCGAAACCAGACGCCACGCGGCCGAATTGACCTCCGGCGCCGGCCACGAACGATTCGACTTCACCCTCAGCCTGATCGTCGACAACCTGTCCCAGCGTCGGCCGTCAACTCCAGCAGGCTCAACCGCGGCCGACCGAAGGCCGCCGAAGGCGCCCGCCAGCTCGTCCGGCTCAGCCGGTGACCTCGAGTAGCGGACGCCCGTCTGACCGTGCGGTGACGGCGAGAGTCAGTGGGTCACTTGGACGTCAGCACGATTCCGCCCTGGGTCACCGTCCGTTTGACGCCGCCCTTCGGCGTGAAGGTGACTTCGAGCTTGACGCCCAGCTTCACCGCGCCGCTGCCCTTCGTCGAGCCAGCGACCGGGGCCGGCGTGAGCAATTTGCGGCCCGCCTTGGTGGGCTTCAAATCGACCTTGAGGTGGTGCTTCTGCGTCACCTTGACGGTGTCGGTGCCGACGATCGCGTGCTTGGGCCCGAGCTCGAGCACCTTGACGGTGCCGGGGCCGGGGAGTGCCAGCACGAACCCGAGCGCACCGCGGTGCTTGGGCGAGACGTTGGTGATCGTGAAGCGGCTGTCAGGCAGAACCCGGTAGTTGATGTTGTCGGTGGTCGAGAGGCCGTCGGTACTGGCCGCCACAACGGTCAGGGTGTGCACGCCGGGAGTCGTCGTGTTCAGCTTGCCGCCGGAGGCGATCGTGTCGCCGAGGTCGTCCCCGGCCGAGCAATCCGACAGCACGGTGGCGTCACTCGGCTGGGTGCACGAGTATTTCGGCCTGACCACCTGTCCAAAGCTGTAGGTCGTCTTGTTCTTGATGCCGGTCACGGTCACCGTCGGCGGTGGCAGCACCGTCAGCGTCTCCACCGCACCCGGTGCGCTCGGACCCGCCGAAGAGCTGACCGCACCGGGGCTGTTCGACAGCGTGCCCGGCTCGGCGGCCACCACCGAAATCGAGATCGTGCAGCTCGTCAAGGCCGCCAACGAGCCACCCGACAGTGAGAACGTCGACGTGCCGGGGGTCGCGGTGATCACGCCGGCCGAGCCGCAGGTGCCGGTCTGCCCGTTTGGATTGTCGATCGTCAAGCCGGCGGGCAGCGTGTCGGTAAACGACAGCGCCGACACCTTGTTGGTGGGATCCGGATTGGTGATCGTGATCCCCAGGGCGGTCGACGTCGAAGTTCCGACACCGACCTCAGCCGGAGTGAAGCTACTGGTGATCGTTGGGGGGACCGGAGGGGTGGCGGCCGCGGCCGAGCCGGCGGCCACCAGCATGGCAGTCGCTGCGGCCGTCAGCGCGGCGAGCGCCGCAACGCGTCGGCGACCTTGTGATGGTCGCCGAAAGACGCTCGAGCTACGAGTGATGCCTGTCAAGGTGGATCCCCCCGGTTAGTCAATTGATTTAGTGAAGTTTAGGGAGAACCGCTGCTGCAAACGACTTCGCGGTGGCCGCCTCGGCCAGCCGCTGGTAGCGCAGCATGTCCTCGATCGACCGCAGCAGTGAATACGGCGTGTAGGTGGTCGCGATCTTCGCGCCCTTCGGCGTCCATCGAGACAGCACCAGTGCACCGGTCCTGACCTCAGGACCGGACGTCTTGGTCCCGTCTCCTGAGAACGCGATCACCAGCACGCCGTCCTTGCGGTAGGCGCTGGAGCGGAGGATCCGCGGGACCCAGGTCCGAAGAAACGCGTCCTCGGCGGCGATCCCGACCGGTCCCGCCGGGCACGCGGCAGCCGTCGGCAGTCCGAGCGCGCCGCTGATGATCGGGGCGGTCGTCGTACTCGAGCCGGTGCCCGTCGTCCCGGTCGGAGTCGTCGTTGTCGCGCTACCGGTCGTACTCGTGGTGGTGGTGGTTGACGTCCCGGGTGCGGGTGTCAACGCCCCGGGGGCGGTGGTCGTCTTCCCGGCGGTCGTTGTCGAGGTGGTGGTCGTCGTTGCCGTCGTGGATGTCGATGCCCCGGGCGTGGTCGTCGTTCCGGGCGTGCTCGAGCCGCTTGAGGCGACCGCTCGCGCGTCGGCGCAGGCATCTGGCGCGATGTAGGTGAACGTCGGCGTCTTGGCGGTCGATCGCAGCGCGGCCGGGAGCTTTGAGAGGTCCACGTCGTCGCTGGAGCAATCGCCGAGGTCGAGCAGCGAATGGAAATAGACGAACGGGTTATGACGGTCCTCATAGCCGGGATCGGCGAACGGCAGCGCGACGTCGTCGACCGCGTTGGAGTTGGGATGGACGCATGCCTGTTTGCCCTGGTCGGCGACGAACGCGCCCCATTTGTGTCCGGATGACGTCACCTGATCGCCGATCGTCAGCGCCGTCTCCGGGTAGACGCATCCCTTGCCCCGAACGAATCCGTGGGCGTTGGCGACGACTCCGGTCTTGAATTCGGCGAACGTCGTACAGCCACGCCGCGTGTCGGCGTTGGGGACCTGGCCGCTGACCGATGCCAGCTCGTCGGCCAACTCGCTCGAGCCCAGTGAGCGATATCCGCTCAGTACCGTCCCTGTGCGGGTGAGCGACCACAGATAGCTCGCGGCCTTGTTCCCCAACGCCGCCTGGTAGCCGGTCGTCGGCAGCCCGATCTCGAACACGTGACCGACCTTCGGCAGGTCGGCGTCCCCCGTGGGGACGGTCTGCCCGGCGCTTGAGCCGCCGCTGCCCGAGCCACCGCCGTTGCCCGAACCGCCGCTATCGCCGCTGTCCGAGCCACCGCCGCTGTCTGAGCCGGCGCCACTATCCGAGCCGCCACCGACCGTTTCGCCGCCGACCGACCCGCCATCGCTCGTTTGACCGCCTGAGTCAGCGCCGGCCGAGCCGCCGCCCGTGGCACCACCGCCAGCCGACCCGCCGCCCGAACCGGAGCTGCCTGGGGGCGTGCCCGGCGCGACGCTGGCAGTGCTCGCGGACTGCTGTGGCGCGGCCGCCACCACCTCCACCGTGTGACCGGGAGGCTGCTGGTGCAGCGCCACCAACGCCGCCCGCTGCGCGGGGGTCCTCCCGCCCGCACCGGTCAGAATCACCGCGGTCGCCGCCACGGACACGATCGTCACGATCACCAATGACAGTCGCAGCGGCTGACGGCCGAGCCCAGGGCGCATCAGACCTGGGCCAGCGAGGTCGCGCAATGCGAGCAGAACGCCGCTCCACGTGCGAACGTGGCGCCGCAGCTCGGGCATTGGCCGCCGATCGAGCCGTTGCCGTCACGAAGCAGTTCCAGCTGCGCGAGCTCGGCGTCCAGTCGCTGCAGCGCGGCCGCCTTGGCGATCAGCACATCCATCTGCATGTGATCGCGGATCGCCATCTCATAGAACAGCCCACCGAGCTCGGACTGCAGGAGCGCAAAGCGCTCGGTCAGCCGGTCACGCTCGGCGAGCAGTTCAGCGGTCGAGCGGGCCTCGGCCCCGTCCGCGGCGACGGGCTGGGCCGGCGATCGGCGAGGCGTGAGCTTCACGGGACCACCACCTCCCCGGGCAGGGTGTTCTGACCGTTGACGAAGTTCTTGCCGGTCGACTTCTGGACCTTCTGGGTGATTTTCGCGCCCTGCTGCTTCTGGGCCTTGGTCGCCTTGGCGCCGACGATCTTGGGGCCGGCCCCGGTGTTCGTCTTGGCGCTCGTCTGACCGGTATGCGACGCCGACCCTGATTTCGATTTCGACCCCTTCGACGACGTGTTTGTCGCCGAGGTGTGGGCCGCATGGTGCCCAGTGGTCGAAGCGGCGGCCGTCGTCGACCCCGGCGTTCCCGCGTTGGCCTGCACCGTGGTCGTCTGCGCCGCCGCCGACTGACGGTGCTTGAGCGCCGAGATCAAGCTCGAGTCGTCGTTGTTGGAGGAGCGCCCGGCGATCACCCCGGCCGCCGCCGCGACGGGGATCAGCGCGATCACCAGCGCCAGCCACACGCCGCGTGAGCCGCTGAACTGCGATGACCGTCGCGGCGCTGCGCCGGCCTTTGCGCCCCGAGACTTGGCGCTCGCCTGACCGAGGTAGCGGGCCGCGGGATCGTTGACGTTGCGTCGATGGGCGCCGCAGACGACGCAGTAGCGCTGCTCGGCGTCGACCGGCGCGCCGCACTCGTCGCAGGCGAGCACCGACGGCGCTGTTGCCGAACTCGGATCGCTGGTCGGGCCGGCCCCTTGGATGTCGTCGGGAAGTCGCATCGGTGGTTCACTAACCGACGATCGTCGGGAGCGCCTCGAACTCCAGTCGGCCTCGCCCGCGGTGCCCGAACAGCGGCACCACGACCGTGTGCCGCCCGCCGCTGCCCAGATGCGGAACGGTCAGCGCACCGGCGGCCACGTACCGGCGGCCGTGCCGGGCGACCACGTACACCTGCAGCTGGTACTGCGGGATCGAGGATCGATTGTGGAGCGTGACCGCCGTGCCCGGGAACCGCCGCACCTGCCCCGGGGCGGTCGCGCTGATCGCGGGCGCGGTGGCGACGCGGGGCGCCCGGACCGACGGCCGAGCGCCGACGATCGCGTACGGTCGGGCCCCGGCGGGCGTTCGATGGCTCGTCGCGTAGACCCAGGTGACGGTCCGGCCGGCCGCGATCACCGGCACGTGCGCGTCGAAGTAGGAGAGCTCTGACGATGACCGGACGTTGAGCGGGCGTTGCCGCGCCGCGCCCGTCCGGACGCCGACCGAGATCGGCAGATCGCTGATCGTGCGCCGACCGGGGTTATGCAGCGCAACGACGATCGCCGACCCGGTACGGCCGCGCACGAGCGCGACTCGCGTCACCCGCAGCGCCCGCCCCGCGACCGCGACCTTGGTTGGGTTCTCGCTCGCCCGGATACGCGCCGAGTTGAGCTGCAGGCGGACGGCCTCCTGCTGGGTCGTCGCAGCAACCGGCCACCGCGATCCCGGCCGCCACGACCGTGCAGCCGACGCCGGTGGCCCGCTTGCGACCGCTAACCGAACGCGCCACTGACGTACTCCTTGGTCCGCTGCTGTCGGGGCGATGCCGAACAGCGCCGTCGCGCTGCGCGTACTCGACGAGCTCGCCGAGGTACATGAACGCCGACGTGATCGGCGATCCGGTAGGCCTGCTGCAGGTTGTGGGTGACGATCACGACCGCCACCTCCTCGCGCAGCTTGACGATCAGGTCCTCGATCACCTTCGGTCGACTGCGGATCGAGCGCCGAGCACGGCTCGTCGAGCAGCAGCACCTCCGGCTTGGCGGCCAGCGCGCGGGCGATGCACAGCCGCTGCTGCTGGCCGCCGGAGAGCCGCAGCGCCGGGTGGTCGAGGTTGTCGGCGACCTCCTCGAGCAGGCCCGCGCGCGCCAGCGCCGTCCTCGACCGCGCCGCGCAGCGACTCGCGCCGCGGGCGGCGCTTGGCCTGCTCGCGCAGGACGTAGGCGACGTTGTCGAACACGCTCATCGGGAACGGGTTCGGCTGCTGGAAGACCATCGTCACGCGGCGGCGCAGCGCGGTCGGCTCGAGCGTCGGTGATGTCGATCCCGTCGAGCGTGATCCGGCCGCGTCAGCGACGCGCGTCTTGGTCAGCTCGGTCAGCCGGTTCAGCGAGCGCAGCAGCGTCGTCTTGCCGCACCCGGAGGGTCCGATCAGGGCCAGCACCTCGCCCTGGCGGATCGGCAGCGAGACCGACTTGACGGCCTGCTTCTGGCCGTAGGCGATCGACAGCTGCTCGACCTGCATGCGGTCGATCGTCGGCACCGTCGCGCGGGCCGGCCGCGGCGCGCCGACGAACGGCGACGCCGCTCCGGCGCCGTGGCTCGCCGCGGCGCCGTTCCCGTTGACGCACGGTGCGGCGCCTCGGTCGCGAGGCGGCCGAGCGGTGATCGGCGCAGCCGGCGACAGCCGGCGCACGCGGCGGCGGCTGGTTCAGCTCCATCGCAGCTCCTTGGCCCGGCGTCCGAACATGTCGACGATGACGTTGAGCGCCAGCACGATCAGCAGCAGCACGAACGCCGCCGCGTAGGCCTTGTTGGGCTGGTTGAGATCGCCCGTCGGGGCGTTGTCGAAGATGTAGCTGGTCAGCGTGCTGCCGGTGCCGCGCAGCATCCCGAGCAGCGGCACGTGGCCGACGCCCTGGAAGGTCTGGGTGTCGCCGAGCAGCAGCACGATGATCGCCGTGTCGCCGATCACGTGCCCGATCGCCGAGCATGTAGCCGGTGATCACCGACGGCCGCGCGGCCGGCAGCAGCACCCGCCGGATCGTCGCGATCTTGGTCTTGCCGACCGCGTAGGAGGCCTCGCGCACGTGGTTGGGGATCGCCTGCAGCCCCTCGCGGACGGTGGAGACGACCAGCGGCAGCGCGACCAGCGACAGCATCGCGCCGGCGGCGAAGAACGACTTGCCGAACACGACGCCGCCGGTCTGTCTCGGTGCAGGAAGCCGAGGACCGGTGACTCGAACAGCAGGATCCCGAACAGCGCCAGCACGACCGACGGCGCGCCGGCGAGCATCTCGACGGTCGACTCGACGACCCGGGCCAGCGCGCGCCGGGCGCGCCGTACTCGCTCAGCCAGACGGCGACGCCGACGCCGACCGGGCCGGCGATCGCCGATCGCGATCGCGGCGACGATGAACGGTCCCGAGCATCGGGTCCAGGAAGCCGCCGGTCTCGCTCTGGGTGTCGCCGACCTTGGGGTTGGTCCAGAGCAGGTCGGGCCGCAGGTAGCGGATCCCCTGGACCAGCAGGAAGATCACGATCGCGGCGGCAGATCGCGCAGAACAGCAGGCCGAGGAACCAGGCGAACGCCAGCCCGAGGCGATCGGTCAGGCGCCAGGAGGCGCTCGATCCGGCGGCCGACGGCGCGGCCGGGGCTCGGCCGGCGGCGCGGCGTCGGATCGGCCGCCGGTGATCGCCGCGCTCATGCCGCCGCCCCGCCGACGTTGAAGTAGCGCTTCATCGGCTGCTTGGCCGCCCAGCCGACCAGCGACAGCATCAGCGCCGAGAACAGCAGCACCGCGGCGATCGCGAACAGCGTGTGCTTCATCGGCGGCGAGGTCAGCTCGTCGGTGTTGTGCAGGATCGTCGGCGCCAGCCCGCGTGAGGGCTCGAAGAAGAAGATCAGCCCGTCGGCCGGGTTGGGCGCGAACGCCGACCGAGCCGGAGACCATGCTCAGCATCACCGACTCGCCCAGCGCCCGCGCGGTGGCCAGCACGGTGCCCGGCGATCAGCGCCGGCCGGGCGGTGACGCACGGCGATCTTCCAGAACGTCCGCCAGCGGTTGACCCCGAGCGCCAGCGAGCCCTCGAGCCAGCCGCGCGGGACCGATCGCAGGCCCTCGGCGAAGATCGCGATCATGATCGGCGAGATCATCACGGTCAGGATCACGACCGCCGCCAGCAGGCTGGAGCCGCTGAGCTGGATCACCGGCGTGACCGACGCCTTCTCGCTCTGGGTGATCAGGTGGTTGCCGATGAACGGCACGACCACCAGCACGCCGATCAGGCCGTAGATCACCGACGGGACGCTCGCCAGCAGCCGGACGACCGGCTCGAGCACCCGCTTGCAGCGGCGCCGGCGCGAACTCGACCATGAACACCGCGACGAACAGCGAGCAGACGAACGAGATCACGACCGCGCCGACGGTCGTCAGGATCGTGCTCCAGATCAGCGGCCAGGCGTGGATCAGTGTAACTGCGGCGCCTGATTCAGATCGCCGGAGGTGAAGATCGCCTGGATCTGCTGTGTCGACGTTGCCGCCGGACCCGAACCAGCTGCAGCCCGTTGTGGGCGAACGACGGCCACGCCTCCTTGAGGATGAACGCGAGCATCGCCAGCAGCACGCGCACGACCACGACAGACCAGCGCGCCGAGCCCCAGCTCGGCGCGCTGATCCTGATCCAGCCCTGGCTGAGGCTCGAAGTCCTCGTCCATCATTTCCGTCATAGGCCGTCCGTGACCGCCCCGGTCTACTTCTTGTTGAACGCGGCGACCGCGCCGGCCTTGTTGATGATCTTTCCGGCGGCGGCGCTCGTCCGCACCCACGACAGGAACTGCTCGACCTGCACGCTGGGGCTGGCCGTCGGGATGACGCCCCAGTCGAAGCGGAACAGCGGATAGGTCTCGGCGCGGATCGTCGACGCGTTGCAGGCCACGCCGTTGACGCTGATCGACTTCACCGGGCTGCCGGAGTGCGACAGACCGACGTAGCCGATCGCGTTCGGGTCGTGCGCGACGCCGACCTGCACGAGGCCGTCCGAGGTGTCCTGCTGGACGTTGGAGGCCTGCGTCGCGCCGCCGAGGACCGCCTGCTGGAAGAACGTGTACTGGCCGGCGGCCGAGTTACGTCCGATCGGGTCGATCGTCGTCGTCAGGTTCGATCCGCCGACCTGACCCCAGCTGGTATCGACGCCGAGGAAGACGTTCTTCAGCGAGGTCAGCGAGATGTCGCTGATCGAGTTGCTCTTGTTGACGGCGATGCAGAGCCCGTCGAGGAACAGCTTGATCTGGGTCGTTCCAGAGTCGCGAGGGCTCCGGCGGCCGCGTGTTGATCGCGAACTGCGAACGTCCGGCCTGCACGTCCTTGACGCCCGGCGTTGCCGCCGTCGGCGATGTACTTGAAGTGGATCGTGTGATGCAGCTTGCTGTAGCCCTTGAACAGCTCCAGCATGTACGGCTGGGCCGCGCTCGAGCCTGAGCCCGTCAGCGTCACCGCGCCGGCCGCGGCGGGTACGCCGAGCGAGAGCGACATGGCGGCGGCCACTCCGACCGCCCTGATCGTCTTCGTTTTCAACGTGGGTTCTCCTTGTGTGTGGATTGCGCGGCGCGCGTCATCCGTGCTTGGGCTTTGACTTGGTGCCGTGGCCCTTGGTCTTGACGGGTTTGACGGCCGGAACGACCTTCGGCACCGTCGGGCATTTGATCGCGCTCTTCGCGTAACCCAGGAGGAACGGTCCGTTCTGGCCGCCGGTCGTGTCGGTGGCCACGAGCCAGACCGAGGCCTGGGGGATCGCCACGGTGCCCGGCTTGTCGATCGTCTTGCCGGCGGCGTTGGTCGGCAGGTGCTGGCAGAACGGCGCCGTTGGATCGATCGACCCGTCGGCGTAGTAGCCGCCGGTCAGCGATGCGCCGAGCGTGCCGAAGTTGCAGTTGATGCCGTCCGACGGTGTCGTGCCCTCGCAGGTGATGGCCTCGGTCGGTGCCGGGGTCACGCCGTCGGCCTCGAGAACCTCCGGAGCGGGGTTGTAATCGTCCATCGTGCCCCCGAACTGGGCGTCGCCGAGCTGCTCGACGATCACCGTGTACGCCGTGATCCCATAGTTGCACCGGAATTTGTAATCGAGTAGGTTCGGCTCGCCGGCGGCTTTGGCGCCGCTATCGGGAAAGACGGTGCCCGAACAGTCGGTGAGCGACGTCGGCGTGCTCGGTGTCGTCGCGGCATCCGCCGTCGCCGCCAGGACCAAAGCCATCAGCGCAGTCGCGCTGACTGCCAATAGGAATCGCGTGATCGCGCCCGATGAAGATCGACTGCGCACTCCCCCCCCTTTTTCTATAGGACGCTGGGCGCCCGTTGATGGCGTCCAGACAGGGATCGCGCCCCGGTCCGGCCGAATAGCGAGTTAATGTATCTGATCAATGGAGTTAGTGGTGATGCAATGTGAACCTGTGGGTCGACGCAGCGGTGTACGCCGGTCCGTTTCGCGGCTTACCATTCGGAACCGGGCTAGCTCGAGGAGGCATCTTGATAATCTCAATTGAATTCGTGTAGTTAGCGTGAACCGATGACAACGCGCAGCAGTCGGGACGTGACCGCTGCCCTCGGGGCATCGGGTGATCCGGCCGACGCGATCGCTCCGCTCGCCCAGCTCGCCGACGCGGTCACGCACGTGCCGTTGGTCGACGGGACGATGACCCGGTTCGTGAACTTCGACTATGCGGCGAGCGCGCCGCCGCTGGCCAGCGTCCATGAGGCAGTCACAGCGGCGATGTCGCATTACGCGAGCATCCACCGGGGCCAGAGCTACCTGTCGCGGGTCAGCACGGCCGCGTACGAACGGGCGCGCGCGACCATCGCCGAGCGGACCGCCGCGCGCACAGACGACGTCGTCGTGTTCACGCGCAACACCACCGACGCGCTGATCCTGCTGGCGAGCGCGACCCCGGGACGGGTCGTTCACTTCGACATCGAGCACCACGCCAACCTGCTGCCATGGCGTGGCGGCGAGTGGTCCGCGGTCGTCGCCCAGCGCACGGTCGAGGCGAGCCTGGACGCGTTGGACCGCGAGCTGGCGAGCCGACCGGCGGCGCTGCTGGCCGTGACCGGCGCCTCGAACGTGACGGGCGAGTGCCCGCCGCTCGCCACCCTGGCCGAGCTTGCCCACCACCGTGGCGCGCGACTCGCGGTCGACGGCGCCCAGCTCGCCCCGCACCGTCCGATCGACCTGGCGGGCACCGGTATCGACTACCTCGCCTGCTCAGGGCACAAGCTGTACGCGCCATACGGCGGCGGCGCACTGATCGGCCGCCGCGACTGGTTGGACGCGGCCGCCCCTCACCAGCCCGGGGGTGGCGCGGTCGTCAGCGTCACCGCCGACGACGTCCGGTGGAAGGCAAGCCCGGCCCGACACGAGGGCGGCACCCCGAATCTGGTCGGCGCGGTCTCGCTCGGCGCTGCGTTCGACGCGCTCGACACGCTCGGGTTCGACGTGATCCGCGAACACGAGGCGGTGCTCCATCGCCGGTTGCTCACCGGACTGCAGCAGCTCGGGATCGAGGTGCTGCGGATCTGGCCCGCACACGACGATCTCGTCGCCGTCGCGAGCTTCAACGTGCCCGGCCACCGCGCCGACCTGGTGGCCGCCTACCTGTCGGCCGAGCACGGCATCGGGGTCCGCGGAGGCAAGTTCTGCGCGCATCCGCTGCTGGAGCGGTTCGGGCTGGCTGAGACCGGCGCGGTGCGGGTCAGCATCGGGCTCGGCACCAGCGGCGAGGACGTCTCGGCGTTGCTGGCCGCCCTCCAGCTGCTGGTCAGCGACGGACCCAGCTGGACCTATGCAGCCGTCGACGGGTACCTGTCGCCGAGCCCGGATCCCCGGCCACCCGCCGAGCACGCGCTGACCGGTCCGGCAGCTCAGCCGACCCGGCAGAAGCACGAGGATTCGATCGCGACATCCGCCTGAGCGGTCGCCCGGTCGAGCTGATCGCGGAGCGCCTGCGCCTCGTCGGCGCGACCGAGTCGCAGCAGGCATTCGTGGTAGCCGTGCAGGCTCCAGACGTTGTTGGGATGGCGACACGCGCGAGGCAGGGTCGCGTCGAGACCGAGGTCTGCGGCGTAGACCGCGGCGGCCGCCTCCACCTCACCCTGTTCGAGCAGCAGCGCGCCGTAGGCGTGCCGCGTGGGCTGCATCCATCCCCACGGCTCGTCATAGGGCAACGTGTCGTCGAGCTCGATCGCGTGGCGTAGGCTCGCCCACGCCCGGTCGTGCTCTCCGCGCCGATAGGCGATCTCGCCGTCGAGCATCGCCCCGGCGATCGCCAGGAGGTCGAGCGCTCGGTTGTTGAACAGGTAGCGCGAGGGCGGAACGCGGGCGGTGGCGGCGGCGAGTTGCGCCTGGCGCTGCCCGGCGGCGGTGACGTGTCCGGTGGCCGCCAGCGCCACGCCCTTGGCGTAGTGCGACAGCGCCGTGGTGACGCTGTAGAGGTCGGGATCGTCGGGCAGCGGCGCCGCGATCAGCTCATCCCACATCCCGAACCGCACCAGCACGTGCAGTCGCATGCCGACGAAGCTCTCAAGCCAGTCGGCCATCGGCGGGACCTCGACGCGCAGCAGCTCTGGCGGCAGCGCCGCCGCGAGCGCGCCGGCGGCCGTCAATGCGACCTCGCGGCGCCCGGCGAACATCGCCCCGTAGATCCGGAAATGATGGTCGTGGGCGCGGTAGAGGGTGTAGAAGTTGAGCGGTCCGACGGCGGCCACGAACCGGTCATCGGCGGCGATCGCCCGCTCGTTGTCGGTGATCACCTGCTGGTAGTCGCCGACGAGCACGTCGATGTGGGTCGGCATGTGGACCAGGTGCCCCGCGTCCGGCACCAGCGGCCGCAGGGCGTCGGCGGCGGCTCGAGCGGCCTCGGGCTGCGGCGACATCTCCATCAGGTGGATGTAGAAGTGCAGGATCCCGGGATGCGTCATCCCACCGGGCGACCGCATCGCGTGCTCGAGCACGTCCTGGGCCTCGATCGTCCGGGCTCCGTCGGCCGGCCGCCCTGACTCGAGGTCCCACAGCGACCAGGCGGTGATGTTCAGCAGCGCGTCGGCATACAGCGCGGCGATGTCGAGATCGTCGCGGTGCGCGCGATACACCTCCCCCATCGCGTTCGCATAGGCCAGGTTCCGCGCGTCGAGGTCCCCGTCGGGCTGGTCGGACGGATACCGCGCGTCGAGCGCACCGATCAGGTCGCGTTCGAGCTGCGATCCCGTCGCCGCCAGAGCGGTCGCCCGAACCGTGGCCGCTCGCGAGCGGCGCAGCGACGCGCGCAGGTCGTCATCGTCGAAGGCGTCCCACTGCTTGTTGTAATTCGGGCCTGCGGCATAGGCCACGCCCCAGTACGCCATCGCGAAATCCGGATCGGCCGCGATCGCCCCCTCGAAGCACGTGATCGCCTCCTCGTGGTTGAAGGCGTAGCTCCAGATCAGCCCGCGATCGAACCAGGCCCGAGCGTCCGCGGAGGCGGTGGAGACGGTGCGACGGTAACTGCCGAGATCGAACGGATACATCACTCAAACGCGGCCGGCTCAGGTGGCGTTCGGCTCAGGCTCTGACAGGAGATCGTCGAGGTCGAGGTCAGCAAAGATCGGAGCGAGACCGCCGCCCTCAGCCTGCGGCCACTGATCGACCGGTCGGTCCCAGGCCA
The DNA here is from genome assembly GCA_963846015.1 of uncultured Solirubrobacteraceae bacterium. GTDB lineage: Bacteria > Actinomycetota > Thermoleophilia > Solirubrobacterales > Solirubrobacteraceae > Palsa-465. The sequence continues at coordinate 122,992 of CAWJUE010000004.1, read as the reverse complement.
GCTCCAGATCGTTGCCGTCGGGATCGGAGAGGTAGACGGCTTCGTGGGTACCGTGGTCCGACAGCTGGCGTAGCGGCACGCCGGCTCGTTGCAATCGCCGGACCGCGTCGGCCAAGCCGGCGCGGGTCGGGTAGTTGAGGGCGACGTGGTGCAGTCCGGCGACTCCGTCGGGCTGCGGGTCGCCGCCGGCCGACTTCCAGGTGTTGAAGCCGAGGTGGTGGTGGTAGCCACCCGCGGAGACAAACAGAACGTCCCCGGTCGTGCCCCATCCCGGCACGTCTCGCGCTTCGGCGACGACGTCGAAGCCGAGCACGTCAACGTAGAACCTGCGAACGCGATCGATGTCGGCGGTCCGCAGATGCACGTGACCAATTCGCACGCCCGGATCGATCGGGTTTGGCGCCACCTGGATCGGAGCTATGTTGCCTTGCGTCATACACCGACGGTACATCCCGCGGACCACGATGGCAGCCAAAGCTCGACAACTACAATTGACTTAGTGAGTTCGATTTCCGCATGAGTGGGCAGCCACAGATCGGCGCCGTCTTTCCCCAGACCGAACTCGGTGGCGATCCGGGCGCGGTGCGCGCCTGGGTGCAGGCGGTCACCGAACTCGGCTACGGCCACATCGCCGTGTTCGATCACGTGGTCGGCGCCGACCCGCGGGTCCATGCCGGCTGGGACCGGCCCTACACGGTCGACACCACGTTTCACGAGATCATGGTGTTGTTCGGCTTCATCGCCGCGCTGACGCGGTTAGAGCTGGTCAGCTCGGTGGTGATCCTGCCGCAGCGCCAGACGGTGCTCGTGGCCAAGCAGGCCGCCGAGATCGACCTGCTGACCGACGGGCGGTTCCGGCTCGGGGTCGGGATCGGCTGGAACGCGGTGGAGTTCGAGGCGCTCGGACAGCGCTTCGACAATCGCGGCCAGCGATTCGAGGAGCAGATCGAGCTGATGCGGCGGCTGTGGACCGAGCCCAGCGTCAGCTTCGAGGGGCGCTACGAGCACGTGACCGGCGCCGGCATCCGGCCGCTGCCGGTGCAGCGCCCGATTCCGGTGTGGATCGGCGGTAGCGTGGACGTCGCGCTCGCCCGCGCCGGCCGGCTGGCCGACGGTTGGTTCCCGCAGGTGCAGCCCGGTCCTGCGCTCGAGCACGCCGTTGCGGTCGTCCATGATGCCGCCGCACGGGCCGGCCGCAACCCGGCCGCGATCGGCATGGAGGGCCGCATCCAGCTGTCGGCTGTCGGGCTCGACGGTGTCGCCGACAATCAGCGAGCCTGGCGCGAAGCGGGCGCTACCCACGTCGCGATCAACACGATGGGCGCGGGCCTCGGCACCGTCGAGGATCACATCGGGGCGCTCCGCACGGCCGCGGAGGCGCTCGGAACCGGCTGATCCGCTGAGCAGAGCGCCGGCCGCCACACCGTGCGGCAGATTCGCACGAAGACCGACGCGTGTCACTGTCACTTCTGCTGGACGGCGGATACACTCGCGACGGGGATGCAGAACCGGGAATTCGGTGCAAATCCGAGACGGTCCTCGCCACTGTGATCAGGGAGCTCGTACCCCACGTCGCCACTGGGCCCACCAGCCTGGGAAGGCGGGGTGAGAGCGCTCGACCTGAAAGTCAGGAGACCGCCTGCATCGTCGTGTAGTTGCCGAGCCACGAGAGATGGAGGGCCTGTGCCAATCGATCGTCCTGCACCCATCGCCGGGGATGCCGCCGCCACCCGCGGTCGCGTACTGCTGGTGACGTGTCTGCTCTCTCGTGGGACGAGCCCGTCCCTTCACCACCAAGGAGCAGTACATGACTGAATCCACCCGTGAGGTTCCGAGCGGGGACCTGACCGCGCGTCTGGACGCCGGGCCGGTGATCTGTGCCGAGGGCTTCCTGTTCGAACTGGAGCGTCGCGGCTACCTGAGCGCCGGTGAGTTCGTTCCCGAGGTCGCCCTGGAGTACCCGGAGGCCCTTCGGACGCTGCATGTCGACTTCCAGCGCGCCGGCTCCGACATCGTCGAAGCGTTCACCTACAACGGTCACCGCGAGAAGATGCGGGTCATCGGCAAGGAGGACCTGCTCGAGCCGCTGAACCGCGCCGCACTGCAGATCGCCCGGGAGGTCGCCGACCAGCGGCCCGGCGACCTGATGGCCGGCAACATCTCGAACACCAATATCTGGGACCCCGAGGACAGCGCCCGCCAGGCCGCGGTGCGCGGCATGTTCGAGGAGATGGTGGGCTGGGCCGTCGAGGGCGGCGCCGACCTGATCATCGGCGAGACGTTCTACTACGCCGGCGAGGCGTTGGCGGCGCTCGAGGTCGCGAAGGCCACCGGCCTGCCCGTCGTCCTCACGATCGCGCCGATGGCGATGGAGGAGATGGCCGACGGAGTCGGCATCGTCGAGACCTGCCAGCGGCTGGAGCAGGCCGGTGCGGACGTGGTTGGCATGAACTGCTTCCGCGGGCCCGAGACGATGCTGCCCTGGCTGAAGCAGATCCGCGCGGCCGTGCTCGTGCCACGTCGGCGCCCTGCCGATCCCCTACCGGACCACTGCCGAGGAGCCAACGTTCTTCAACCTCTCAGACGACCGCGCACGGGTGCCATCGCCGCACGGCCGGACCTTCCCGACCGCGCTGGACCCGCTGTACGCCAACCGGTACGAGATCGGGGCCTTCGCCAAGGAGATCTACGAGCTCGGCGTCAACTACATCGGCGTCTGCTGCGGCGCCTCGCCGATGCTGGTCCGCGAGACCGCGGAAGCGGTCGGTAAGACCACCGAGGCCAGCCGATTCTCCGAGAACATGCACAACCATTTCATGTACGGCGATAACGAGCGGCTGCCCGAGCACATCGTCGCGCTGGGCGACGAGGCCTAGCTGCGCACGTTCGGCGCGTCGGCGATCGAGAGTCGACCGTCGACGCGCCGGCTTTCAGCCAGTCGTCAACCGACCTTGCTCGGAAGCGGTGATTGCTCCAGGGCCGCGACCATGCCGTCGATCGCGTGGCGAAGCGTGGCCAGCGGCCTGAGCAGGAGCGTGGCATGGTCAACGCGTCCGGCCGCGTCATGGGTCTCGTAAAGCACGCCGTCCATCGGCTCGCCGCCGTGGACGGCGGTGTGCGCTTGCTTCAGTGCGGCGCGGCATGACCGCCGCTAGCCTGTCTCCGGTGACGGATCTGCGTCGGTTGCAGTACTTCGTTGCGGTGGCGCGAGAGCGCAATTTCACGCGGGCTGCCGAACGGCTGCACGTCGCGCAGCCGGCGCTCAGTCGCCAGGTGAGGCTGCTCGAGCAGGAGCTCGGAGTCGAGCTGCTGCACAGAACCACGCATTCGTTCGAGCTGACCGAGGCCGGCGAGTTCCTGCTGGAGCGGGGACCGGTACTGCTGGGGGCCGCCGATGAGCTCTGGCGAAACGTGCGGACGTATGGCACCGGGGAGCACGGCGATGTGGTGATCGCCTATGGCGGCAGCGCCAGTTATGAGACCGCACCGCGCTTGGTGCAGGCGTTGACCGAACGCCATCCGCGGATCGCTCTCACGACCGCGGTCAAGTCCGTTGACGAAATCGCCGCGGGTCTGCGCGACGGCTCGATCGGTCTGGGTCTCGTTCGCTGCGCGTCGGCGAGCGCCGACCTGGAGATGCGCACGGTTCGCCTCGAGCGCCAAGGGCTGTTGATCCGCCGCGACCATCGGCTCGCTTCCAGAGACGCCGTCAGCATTGGGGACGTGGCTGATGACCCGCTGCTGCTGCATCCGCGCGATGCCAACCCTGGCCATTACGACGCCGTGCTGGGGCTGTGTCGCGAACAGGGTTTCGAGCCTCGCGTCGCGCTGCGTACCTTGAGCTTTGATCTCGCTTACACCCCAGTCCTGCGTGGGGAGGCCGTCGCCGTCATCGGGGAATCGTCAAGCTCGCTGGGGCTGCCCGTAGAGCTGCTGTGGCTACCCCTCTCGCCGCCGGCGAGCTTTGCGGTCTCGTTGCTCGCCAGACGCCATAACCGGTCGCCTGCGGTGAATCGGATACTCGACGCGGCACCCGCGATCTGTGCCGAGCTCGGCTGGATCTAGAACCGCCGACGAACACCGGCGGGCGTCATGCCGACCGGCACTGAAGACATATCGCGGCGGTCTTTCCCATTCAGCCGGCCAAGACCTACCGTGGCAGCAGATGAAGCCGAAGCCAAGGAGTAGCGAAATGACGCAAGCCATCGACAGTACGGCGGTGCTCCACCGTTACGTCGCAGCCGTCGGAGCCGGCGATCAGGAGGCCGTCGGTGAGTACATGGACACGCTCTACGCCCACGACGTCGTGTTCTCTGACGATGGCCTCCTTCGCGGGAGCAGGTGAGCGGCCGTGCGCATCTTCCTCGCCGGGGCGAGCGGCGTGATTGGGGTCCGGCTGCTGCCGCTGTTGGTGGCGGCCGGGCACGAAGTCGCCGGGATGACCCGCTCACCGGCCAAGCTCGATGCGTTGCAGGCGCTCGGCGCCGAGCCGGTTCTGTGCGATGTGTACGACGCCGACGCGTTGCGGACCGCGGTGGTCCGGTTCCGGCCCGAGACGGTGATCCATCAGCTCACCGATCTGCCGGATGACGCGGCGAAGCTCCCTGAGTCCGGGGCGCGCAACGACCGGATACGCAGCGAGGGAACACGGAACCTGCTGGCCGCCGCCGCGGCCGCGGAGTCCCAGCAGATCCTGGCTCAGAGCATCGCCTGGCGACCGCCCGGGGATCGTGGTCTCGCCATCCGTGAGTTCGAGAACTCGGTGCTGAACGTCGGCGGGGTCGTGATCCGCTACGGACAGCTGTACGGCCCGGGAACGTACTACGAGACCGAGAAACCATCGCCGCCCCGGGTTCAGATCGACGAGGCGGCGAGGCGGACGGTGCCGATCCTGGCCGCGCCTTCAGGCATCGTCGACGTCGTCGAGTGACGGCTCGATGCGGCTCCTGGTGACAGGCGGGACCGCAGTCCTCGGCCCGGCGCTCAGTCCGCTGGCGCGTGCCGCCGGGCACGAGTTGTTCGCGCCGACCCGGAACGAGTTGGACCTGTTCGATCCTGTCGCCGTCGCGCACGCCACGCATCGCGTCGAAGCCGTGCTCCACTTGGCCACTCGGATCCAGCCGCTCGAGCAGACTCGGCAACCCGGAGGCGTGGCGCGATAACGATCAGCTTCGCGCACGACGCCTCGAGCATCCTGGTGGACGCCGCGCTCGCCGCCGACGTCGCCGTATACGTGCAACCGACCGTCACGTTCGTCTATCCCGGCGAGGGTCCCGTCTGCCGAAGACACCCCGATCGGCGACGTCCCGACGATCCTGCGGTCCGCGCTGATCGCCGAGCGTGAGGCTGACCGGTTCGCCCAGAGCGGCCGCCGGGGAGTCGTGCTCCGCCTCGGACTCCTCGACGGGCCAGGCACCGGACACGAAGCGCCCGTGCGCTCGTTCGGCGCCACCCTGCACGTCGCCGATGCGGCGCGCGCGTTGCTCGCAGCGCTGACCCTCCCCAGCGGGATCTACAACGTCTGTCGCGACGGCGAACGCGTATCCAACCGTCGCTTTACCGACGCCGCCGGCTGGCATCCCAGCCGCTCACAGATCAATGACCATTCCACCGTTGCCACCGACCAGCGCCAGGAGCTCACCATGATCGAGCTCGACTACGAGATGACCTATGCCGAAACGATCGACGGACCGCTCGGCCCCACCACCGGTTCGGCGCTCGGCGAGCGGTTGTGCTGGCAGGTCACCACCGCGACGCTACGGGGGCCGCGGATCGATGCGACCCTGGCGATGCCGGGCAGCGACTGGATTCGGCTCGGCAGCGACGGCATCCGCCGACAGGACCTGCGCGCGCAGCTCACCACCGACGACGGTGAGCTGATCCTGTTCCGCTACGACCTCGCCCTGATTCGCTCAAGCGAGCGGTTCACCGTCGCTCTCGCGTCCGGCGCGGCCACCACATTCGATGACCAGTACATGCGGATCGCGCCGCAGTTCGAGGTCGGCGCCGGCCGCTACGCGTGGCTCGGCGAGAGCCTGTTCGTCGGCCGCGGACGCCTCACCGGGCCAAACGCGATCAGCTACGAGATCTACCGGGTCACGTGAAGCCCGCTCCGGCCGGGCAAGACGCAAAAGGACACTCCTCCCCGCTCGGCTGAAGCGGTGCGGAACTGCCATCCTGGGGGCGTGCAACGTCGCGCCGCGCAGCTGTCGGTGTGCGTCGGAGCGCTGGCCCTGGCGAGCGCCGGGTCGGCGCGCGCCGACCAGGTCGTCGGCCACGGAACTCCGGCCAGCTGCACGTCCGCGCGAGTGGTCGCGGCCGTGCGTGCCGGCGGCCTGATCCGCTTCTCCTGCGGCACTGCCCCGGTCACGATCCCGATGCGCGCGACCGCAAAGATCCGCAACCCCAGCCATCGGGTGGTGATCGACGGTGGCGGGCTGGTGACCCTCAGCGGCCAGGGGCGCCGCCGGATCCTGTATCTCGACACCTGCGATCGCCGGCAGCAGTGGACCACCTCGCACTGCCAGAACCAAGCCACGCCGCAACTCACGATCGAGCGGCTCGGCCTAGCCGACGGCAACTCGACCGGCCAGCTGTTCGACGGCGGTGGCGGCGGCGCGATCTTCGACCGCGGCGGCCGGCTCCGGATCGTGGACTCGACCTTCACCGGTAACCGCTGTGACCCGACGGGACCCGACCTCGGCGGCGGCGCTGTCCGCGCGCTCTCGCAATACCGCTCCCTTCCCGTCGACGTGATCGACAGCCGCTTCAGCGACAACGTCTGCAGCAACGGCGGCGCACTGAGCAGCATCGGCGTCTCCTGGAACGTCACCGGCAGTCGCTTTGCGTCGAACCGCGCGATCGGTCACGGCGCCAACCCGGCGCGGTCGGGAACGGCGGGTGGTGGCAGCGGCGGCGCGATCTACAACGATGGCGACCAGATGACGCTGCAGGTCACCAACAGCACCCTGACCGGCAACCACGCCAACGAGGGCGGCGGCGCGATCTTCTTTGTCTCCGACGACCGCACCGGCACGCTCTCGATCCGCGACAGCCGGCTCACCGACAACGTCAACGACGGCTTTCAGACCGCAGGGCCTGCCGGGGATCTTCTTCCTCGGCGCACACCGCACCGACGATCGTCGGCTCGAAGCTCCGCTGACGACCGCCATCGGGGCGGTGGCCCCCGCTAGGGTGAGCCTCGATGACCGTCACCGTGATCGCGCTCGGTGACCGCGACGAGCGCCAGCTGACCCACCGTGAGCTCGACGCGACGCTGGCACTGATCGGCGACGGGATCGACTGCCGGTGGGTGTCCACCGACAGCGCGGCGGCGGCAGCCCTGGACGGCGTCGACGGTGTCTGGCTGGTGCCGGGCAGCCCGTATCGCGACGACGATGCGGCGTACGGCGCGATCGCCCATTGCCTGCGCACCGGCACGCCGTATCTGGGGACCTGCGCCGGGTTTCAGTACGCGTGCGTGCAGCTCGCCCGGATGCGGGCCGGCCAGGCCGATGCGGCACACGCGGAATCCAACCCCGAGGCGACCGATCCGGTCGTCGTCGCGCTGGCCTGCTCGCTGTACGGCGAGCGGCGGACCGTGACGCCGGTGCCGGGAACGCGGCTGGCGACGATCTGCGGCGAGCAACCGTTCGAGGGCTTTCACTGGTGCGGCTTCGGCCTCGCGGCCGGCGCAGCTCAGACGCTGGCCGAGTCCGGGGTCACGCTGTCGGCGCACGCGCCGGACGCCGGAGTCGAGGCGATCGAGTTGCCCGAGCATCCCTTCTTCGTGGCGACGGCATTCCAGCCGCAGGTCGGGTCCAGCGACAGCGGCGAGCTGCATCCGCTGATCGCGGCGTTCCTGGACGCGGCGACGACCCGGTCCGACGACTAGCCCGCCGGACGACCGGCGAACCCGGTTCGCCACAGCGCCAACACCGCGGCGCGGCTCTGCGCTCGCTGCTCGTATGCCCGCAACGCAACGCGGACGCGATCGACGGCCCGACCCCCATCGTGGCGTGCCACAGAGCAGAGCGCCAGGTCGGCATGATGCGCCAGCCGCGCTCGACGGCGGATCGGAGTGTCGCTGGATCGAGCCTCGGGCTCCGGCACCGCTGCACAGGGTAAGCGGTGCGGCGGTCGCCACGCGCCGTGACCGGGCGCCGGTGCAGGGCGCGGGTCAGCCCGCAGGGAGCGCGTGCACCGGATCGCCCGGCAGCCCGTGCCGCGCCCGCGCACGCTCGATCGCCTGGGCCTCGTGCGCGCGCAGCGGCAGCCAGCGCACCTGCCGGGTGTCGCTGATCCATGGATCGACGACCGCGGTCCGGGTCGACGCCAGCTGCTCCACGATCGCCAGCCCGCAGTACGGCACGTAGGTGCTCGAGTAGCCGCCCTCGTGGCAGAGCACGAGGTGGCCGTCACAGAGCGCGTCGGCCCAGGACATCAGTCGCTGGGTCATCAGCGCGAAGCACTCGCTGGTCAGGTTCATCCGGCCGAGCGGATCGCCCAGCGAGGCGTCGAGCCCGTTGGCGACGACGATGAACTCCGGTGCGAAACGCTCGAGTGCCGGGCCGACGACCCGGTCGAGCGTCGCCAGGTAGGCGGCCCGGCCCGCGCCAGCCGGCAGCGGCACGTTGATGTTGGTGCCGGCGCCATCGCCCGCTCCGACCTCGTCGACGAGCCCGCTGCCGGCCGGGTACAGGTCCTCCTGGTGGATCGAGATCGTCAGCACCGAGCCGTCGGACCAGAACGAGGCCTGGGTGCCGTTGCCGTGGTGGACGTCCCAATCAACGACCGCCACCCGCTTGAGGCCGTGTTCGTGGCGCAGCCGCAGCACGCTCAACGCGACGTTGGAAAACAGGCAATAGCCCGAGCCGCCGGTCGGTCCGGCGTGATGGCCGGGCGGCCGGACCAGCGCATACGCGTTACGGACATGACCGGCCATCACCGCGTCGACGGCCTCCAGGCAGCCGCCGGTCGCGAGCGCCGCGATCTCGAAGCTCCAGCGGCCGAACGGCGTGAAGCCGCCGGCGTCACCGCCGCCGGCCGCGCTCTCGGCGCGCAACCGCTGCACGTAGTCGCGCTCGTGCAACCGACACAGCTCGTCGTCGGTCGCCGGCCGGGCTGGGATCTCGGTCAGCTGCGCCAGCAGCCCGCTGGCGTCGACGAGGTTGCGCAGACGTCGCTTGGTGGTGCCGCTCTCGAGGCTGGGCTCGGGCTCGAACAGCGCTTCGCGCGGCATCGTGTCGATCAGCCCACGGGCGTCGTGCCAGGCGTAGCGCTCGTGCCAGACCCAGCCGGTGCTCACAGCTCCAGCGCGCCGGCGAGCTGGGTCCACGGCTCACGCGGGACGCCCTGGAACTCGACGACCTGCAGGCAGACGTGATCGGCGCCCGCGTCGAGATGCTCGTGGGCGGCCTGTGCGATGTGCTCGGGGCTGCCGTGCGGGATCAGCGTGTCGATCAGGCGATCCGAACCGCCGTCGGCGATGTCTGACTCGGTGAACCCGTGACGCAGCAGGTTGTTGGTGTAGTTGCTGAGCGTCAGGTACATGGCCGCATACCTGCGCGCGCTCGCCCGACCGCGCTCGTCGTCGGTGTCGACCACGCAGGCGATCGACAGCGCGATCAGCGGCCCCTGGCCAAGTCGCTCACGCGCGGCGCGCGTGTGCTCCACCGACGAGAAGTACGGATGGGTCCCCAGCGCGCGGTCACGGCTCAGATCGAGCATCTTCGGGCCGAGCGCGGCGATGCAGCGCTGGTTCTTCGGCACCGGACGCGGCGCGGTGTCCAACGCGTCGAGGTACTCGTTCATGACCGCCAGCGGTCGCTGGTACTCGGCGGTCGCCTCGCGGTGGCCGATCCCGATCCCGAGCAGGAACCGCTCCGGGTATGCGGTCACCAACTCGTTGTGCTGTGCCGCGGCGACGTCGGGCGGCGTCGACCACACATTGACGATCCCGGTGGCGGCGACCAGGTGGTCGGTTCCGGCGAGCACGGGCCCGAGCTTGGCCGGCTCCGGCGAGCCGCCGCGCCACAGCGCGCCGAACCCGAGCTGCTCGGCGAGCTTGGCGGCCTCGACGAGCTCGTCGTCCCCGACGAGGCGGGGACCGACGAAGACTCCAAATCTGGTGAGTTCCATGCCGGACACCGATAGCACACCGTCTCGGTGCAACGGGAACTCCTGGTCAGGATCCGGCGAATAGCGACAGCGGGATCGCGGCGGCCATCGCCGCGTGCCCGGCGTCGTTGGGATGCAGCCCGTCGCCCGAGTCGTAGCGAGGATTCAGCCAAGCGGGATCGGCGGGATCACGCAGGACCCGGTCGAAGTCGATGACCCCGTCGAACGCGTGGCTGGTCCGGATCCAGTGGTTGATCTGCTGGCGCTCGGCCTCAATCGCCGGCCTCCAGAATTCGTAGCGGCCGAACGGCGACAGCGTCACCCCGATCGCCTTCAGGTGGTGGGCGTGGATGCGCGCGATCGCGTGCTGGTAGGCGGCGATCATCCCCGCCGCGGTGATTGCGCGGTGCGCGAGGCACGGGTACGCGGGCGCTGCGGGTGACTCGCGGGGCTGAGTGATGTCGTTGACGCCCTCGTCGACGATCACGTCACGGACGCCCGGTTGGTCGAATACGTCACGTTGCAGCCGGTTCAGTCCGCTCTGACCGAAGCAGGGGCTTGACTCGTGCAGGTTGTTGCCCGAGATCCCCTCGTTCAGCACCGACAGCGGTGGCGACGTGTGTGCGGCGTTGAGCCGGTCGGCGAGCAGGTCCAGCCAGCCGACGTTGGCGTTCTCGGTCGAGTCGAAACCGGCGGTGATCGAGTCGCCGAGCGCGACGACGGCGCCGGCATCCGGATCCCGCGGCGCAACGTCGACTCCGTCGATCCAGTACCAGGCCGAGCTCGTGACCGGAAAGCTGGCGGCCGTCGTCGCGGCGGTCGCGTCGCCGCGAGCGGAGATGTAGTTGGTGTGGTTGAGGCTGCCCGCGACGGTCGCAGTCCCGGTCGAGGACGGGCGTAGATGCTGATCGCGAGGTTCTGGCCGGCCCGCACCGGGAGGTCGACCGGATCCGAGGCGACCTCTGCCCCGGCGAGGACCGTCACGCGCTCAGAGCCCGCGAATCGCACCCGGCGGCTTGAGCCGGGGACTGTCGTCGGCTGCGCGGAGCCGGTCGCGACGGCGACCCGGACATCGGTGAACGTCACCGCGTGGCTTCCGAACACGTTGGACAGCCGGACCCGCAGCTCGGGACCGCCGAGGGTCGTATGCACGACGTCACGCACGGTCAGCCCGCCGGTGCCGGCGAAGTCCGGAATCCCGCCCGACACCGGGCCCGGCCGGTCCGGTGGAGCGCTCCAGCTACCGACCCAATGCGTGGACGCCTCGGCGCCGCCGGTGCCCGCCGTGCCGCCGGCGCCTCCGGTGGCCCCGGTCGTGGCGCGGCGGTGCGGGCGCAGATTGCCGGTCGCGCCGCGTGACGGGTGCGGCGTCCCATCGCCGCACGCTGGTGCGGCGATCGTGAGCGGCAGCGCGAGCATCCAGAGCAGGAGTACGGGGCGCTTGAGCACTGCGCCGCAATGTATTGCTGCGCACGGCGTAGTGGTCCGCACTCCAGGAGGCGCGAACGCCCGGGAGCACCCGCTCGATTGGCGGATCTTCAGCATCTGGGTCGTGAAAATCCGCCACACGGCAGATGCCACGTGGGGTGATTTCGGCCGTTACGCGCCGCCGCGTACGACGTTGAGCAGCGGCTCGCCGGCGCACCAGCGCGCGAGCTGATCGCCGGCCAGCTCGGCCGACCGCTCGACCGACCAGCGGCGAGCCACCGGCGAAATGCGGGGTGATGCAGCGCACCCCGGGCGCGGTCCAGAGCGGGTCGCCGGCCGGCAGCGGCTCGGGATCGGTGACGTCAAGCACCGCGCGCAGGCGACCGCTGGTGACCTCGGCCAGCAGCGCGTCGTGGTCCACGATCGGCCCGCGGGCGGCGTTGACGAGCAGCGCGCCGTCATGCATCGCGGCCAGCTCCGCGGCGCCGATCAGCCCGCGGGTCGCGTCATTCAGCGGCGTCAGCAGGACGACTGCGTCGGCGTCAGGCAGCAGCGCGCCGAGCTCGTCGATCCCGTGCAGACCGTCGCGGGCATGGGAGACGACGCCGACCACGCGGCTGCGAAACGGGGCCAGCAGCTCGGCGACGCGGTGACCGATCGAGCCCATGCCGACGATCAGCACGGTCCAGGACTCGAGATCGTCGATCCCCGGCCCCGGCTCCCACTCGCGCCGGTAGGCGAACTCCAGCAGACGAGTGGAGACGCCGAGCAGCGCGCCGACGATCCATTCGGCGACCGAACCGTCCCGGGCGCCGCGGGCGCTGCACAGCGTCGCCTGCGCCGGCACCGCGGCCTCGACCCATTCGGTCCCGGCCGGCAACGTCTGCACGACCGCGACCCGCGTCAGGGTCGGCAACCGGTCGAGCACGTCCGGCCGATCCGGGGTCGGCACGAGGAAATCGATCGTCTCCAGGTCGGCCGCGTCGAGCGAGAGCACCTCTGCCTCCGGCGCCCGAGCGGCGATCGTCGTCACCGCAGAGTCGGGAGCCGCGGCGCGCACGTCGTGGCGGGGCGTCCCGGGCATCGGGCACGGACTCTAAGCCCCGATGCGGTGACACACTGCAGCGATGGCGGGCGCGCCCGACGACGAGCTGATCGAGTTCGCGACACGGCTGTTCGGGCTTGCGCGCGCCGGCGAGACCGATCCAGCTGGCCGGGTATCTCGACGCGGGGGTCGACGCCAACCTCGCCAACCAGAAGGGCGACACGCTGGTGATGCTTGCCGCCTATCACGGCCACGCGGAGACGGTCCGCGCGCTGCTGGAACGCGGCGCCGACCCCAATCGCGCCAACGACCGCGGCCAGACACCGCTCGCCGGTGCGGTGTTCAAGGGCGAGGACGAGGTCGTCCGCGCGCTGGCCGCCGGCGGCGCCGATCCACGCGCCGGAACGCCGTCGGCGGTCGCCACCGCGCGGATGTTCGAGCGCACCGACCTGCTGGAGCTGCTCGGGCGCCGCGGGCGGCGATCCCGGCGCGAGCCCGTGATCACGCGCCGCACTCGGATACGACGACGTGAGGCGACTGATGGTTCGTATGCGGTAGCCAGTCGTCGCACGTCCGTTCGCGGCGGCGGCGCCGAGGACGAGGCGCCAGCCGGCGGCGGCGCCCGTCTGGCGAGCGCCGCCGATCTGAGCCGGCCTCGACCTACGGCGACGCGCAGTTCGACGGCGCGGGCTTGCCAGCGAACCGCGCGGCTATCCAGCTGACGTACTCGTTCATCGCCGCGAACGGGATCACCTGATGGTTGACCCCCGGGTAGATGCTGTATTCGACCGGCTGGGTGAACTGGCAGGCGCGCGCGATGTACTGAGTGGTGCCGTTCGGGTTGACGACGGTGTCCGTGGTGCCCTGCATCGTCAGCACCGGCGCGTCGGTCGTCTCCAGGCCGGCCGTGTTCTGGTTGAACCGGGCCTGCCACGCGGCCGGGAACGGGCCGGTGAAGAACGTCCTCGGGTCCACGCCAAGCTCCTGGAGCGTGTCCTGGAGATGGATCGTGCACTCGACGTTGAGCGCGTTCAGCGCGGGCATCCCGGCCGCCGTGACCATCGTCGAGACGCTCAAGCCCGGGTAGGCGGCCGCGTACCCGCGGATCACATTGAGCTCCTGGACCGCGAGCACATACGGCGAGGTGGAGTCAACCGGACCCATCGCAACCTGGCCGGAGAGGTCTGGCCCGTTGTTGGCGGCCGGTGCCAGCGCGGCGATCCCGACCACCTTCAGCGGCTTGGCGTAGGCGGCCTCGCCCTGCTGACCGGTGAAGATCGCGGCGCCGCCACCCTGCGACCAGCCGAGCGCCACCACGCGTTTGCCCGGGTCGACGCCCGGCAGCTGCGCGGCAGCCTTGACCGAGTCGATCACGTTATTGGCCTCGGTCAGACCAACGGTGTACTGGTGGACCCCCGGCGCGCCCAGGCCCTGGTAGTCGGTGGCAGTGACGACATCGCCGGCCGCCAGGAACTTCGTCAGCGCCGGTACGCCGACGTCGATGAAGTCAGGGTCGTTGTAGGTGTAGTAGCTGCTCAGGTTCCGCGCCGGGTTGTACGGGATCGACGGTGCACAGCTCCGAGCGCCGCCGAGCGTGCCGTGTGCCCAGGCAACCACCTTGCGCCCGCCCTTCGGCGGCCTGCCTGTCGGCGCGATCACCAGCCCCGAGACCGGGACCATCTTGCCGCTGACGAGCTTGGACTTGTACAGCACCTTCCAGGCGATCGCACCCTTCGGCGCGGGGATCCGCCGCGCCCAGATGAGCTTGCCGTGCGCACCCGCCGGCAGCCGGCCCGGTGGGTTGTAGAAGGCCCGCCCGGCCGGTCCCTGCGTAAACGGAGCCGGGGCTTTGGCGGCGACGGCGACGCCGGTGAAGACCGCGTCGAACGCGCCGACCGAGACCAATGCGGCGACGACCGACAGCGCCACGACGACGCGACGAACCGGCCAACGGTTGCTCATATGGGGCATCCTTCTGTACGGAGGGTGAGTGGTTGGCCGCGATCGTATGCGCCCGAACGCAGATCTCCATGCCGCTCGTGCCGCCCATCCGGGGTCAGTCCTGCTCAATCCTCGCGGTTGCTCACAGAAGCTGATCACCGCCTGGACGAATGTCGCACCTAAAATCAGTGTGACAAGTTCGCGAGCGCCTCGTTGAAGGTCGCGCTCGGGCGCATCGCGGCAGCGACACGGTCCGGATCCGGACGGTAGTAGCCGCCGACGTCGACGGGTGCACCCTGCACCTCGTCAAGCTCTGAGACGATCTGCTGCTCGGCGTCGGCCAACCGCTGCGCCACCTCCACGAACTGCTGCGCGAGCTCGGTGTCCTCGGTCTGCGAAGCCAGCTCTTGGGCCCAGTAGAGCGCCAGGTAGAAATGGCTGCCGCGGTTGTCGAGTTCGTGCACCCGCCGTGACGGGGAGCGCCCCTCCTCGAGCACGCTGCCCGTCGCGCGGTCGAGCGTCTCGCCGAGCAGCCGCGCCCGAGGGTTGTCGGTGGTGTCGGCGAGCATCTCCAGCGACACCGCCAACGCCAGGAACTCGCCGAGCGAATCCCACCGCAGATGGTTCTCGGACTGAAACTGCTGGACGTGTTTGGGGGCCGAGCCGCCGGCGCCGGTCTCGAACAGGCCGCCGCCCTGCATCAGCGGCACGATCGACAGCATCTTCGCGCTCGTCCCGAGTTCGAGGATCGGGAACAGATCGGTCAGGTAGTCGCGCAGCACGTTGCCGGTGACCGAGATCGTGTCCTCGCCGGCTCGCGCCCGCGCGAGCGTGAACCGGGTCGCCTCGGCGACCGGCAGGATCTCGATCGTCAGCCCGTCGGTGTCGGCGTGCGTCCAGCTCCGCGTGGACCTTCGACAGCAGCTGCGCGTCGTGGGCGCGGGTCTCGTCCAGCCAGAACACGGCCGGCGAGCCGGTCGCGCGCGCCCGGCGGACCGCGAGCGCGACCCAGTCGACGACGGCGGCGTGCTTGGTCTGGCACGCGCGCCAGATGTCGCCCGGCGCGACCTCGTGCGAGAGCAGCGTCGCGCCGGCTGAGTCGACGACCCGCACCGTCCCGAGCTCGGAGATCCGAAACGTCTTGTCGTGCGAGCCGTACTCCTCGGCCTTCTGCGCCATCAGCCCGACGTTCGGCGTCGTGCCCATCGTCGCTCGGATCGAACGCGCCGTTGCGCCGGCAGTCGTCGACGGTCTCGGCGTAGAGCGCCGCGTAGGAGTGGTCGGGAATCACGAACAGCGTGTCCTGCTGGTCTCCCTCGCGGTTCCACATCTGGCCCGAGGCGCGGATCGCAGCCGGCATCGACGCATCGATGATCACGTCGGAGGGCACGTGCAGATTGGTGATCCCGCGGTCGGAGTCGACCATCGCCAGCGACGGGACCGGACTCGTACGCGGCGTCGACCGCGGCGATGACGCGCCGCGCGCTCGTCCTCGGGCAGCCGGTCGAGGCCGGCCAGCAGCGCACCGAGCCCGTCGTCGGCGCTGAGCCCGGCGCCTGCCAGCGCGTCTCCGTAGGACGCGAACAGGTCGGCGAAATAGGCCCGGACGGCGTAGCCGAAGATGATCGGATCCGACACCTTCATCATCGTCGCCTTCAGATGCACCGAGAACAGGATCCCGTCGCGCTCGAGCCGCCGCGACCTGATCGGCGAGGAACCCGTCCAGCGCCTCGCGCTCGCATCACCGCCGCATCGACGACCTCGCCGGCCAGCACCGGGAAGTCAGGCTTGAGCACCGTCACCTTGCCGTCGGCGTTGACGTGCTCGATCCGGATCGGCCGTCGGCCGCGACCGTCACCGACTGCTCGGTGGCTCTGAAGTCGCCGTCGTCCATCGTCACCACCCGTGACTTCGAGTCCGGCGACCAGGCGCCCATCGAGTGCGGGTGGTTGCGGGCGTAGGCCTTGACCGATGCGGGCGCGCGACGGTCGGAGTTGCCCTCGCGCAGCACCGGGTTGACGGCCGAGCCCTTGACGTGGTCGTAGCGCTCGCGGACGTCGCGCAGCTCGTCGGTGCTCGGGTCGTCCGGGTAGTCGGGGATCGCGTAGCCGGCCGCCTGCAGCTCGGCGATCGCCGCCTTCAGCTGCGGTATCGAGGCCGAGATGTTCGGCAGCTTGATGATGTTCGCCTCGGGCGTCATCGCCAGCTCGCCAAGCTCGGCGAGCGCGTCGGCGATCCGCTGCTCGGGCTCGAGCCGATCCGGGAACTGGGCCAGGATCCGGCCTGACAGGGAGATGTCGCGCAGCTCCACATCCACGCCGGCGACACCGGCGAACGCCCGCACGATCGGCAGCAGTGACTGGGTGGCGAGCGCGGGAGCCTCGTCGGTGTGGGTGTAGACGATCTTCATGGGCGAGAACCTAGCGGCGTGGCGGTCTGCGACGATCTCAGATTGTGGCCGCCGAGATGCAGATCACGCTGTTCACCGACCCCGCGTGCCCGTTCGCGTTCTCGGCCGAGCCGGTCCGGCTGGCGCTGCGCTGGCGCTACGGCGACGGGATCGACTGGCGGCTGCGGATGATCGTGCTGACGCTCGAGCCGGGCGAGGGCGACAAGCTCGCGGAGGGTGCTCCGGGACTGCAGCGGCGCTACGGGATGCCGATCGCGCCCCACCCGTACGCGCGGTCGTTCAGCTCCGAGCCCGCGTGCCGCGCAGTCGTCGCGGTCCGCGAGTACGACGGCGGGCACGCCGCCGCGCTGCTGCTGCGCGAGCTCCGCGTCCGGGCGATGGCGGGCGGCCTGCTCGACGACGAGCGCCTGATCCGCTCCGCCGCGACCGCGGCGGGCATCTACCCGACCGACCTGCGCGTGTGGATGGGCAGCGCACGAACCGACGCCGCGTTGCGCGCCGACATCGCGGCCGCACGCGATCCGTCACCCGGCGCGCGCGCGCTCGACCACAAGCTCGGCGGTCCGCGTTCGCAGCGGCGCTACACGGCCCCGAGCTACGAGCTGAGCGAACGGCGAGCGGTCGATCAGCGTGCCCGGATTCAACCCGGTCGAGGTCTATGAGACCGCGATCGCCAACCTCGCCCCCACGCCTGCTCCGCCGTGACCCGCCGGCCGACGTGACCGAGCTGCTGCGATGGGCCGAGGTCCCGCTCGCGACCGCCGAGGTCGTGGAGATCATGCAACGGCCCGAGCCGGAGGTTCGTGACGCGCTCGCCCAGATGGCGACGCCGCGGGCCGCCGGCGCCGACATGTACTGGACGGCGTCGAGCGCCGCGGCGAGCGTTGACCGGCTCAGCCGCCGACTCGCCATCTGAGCACCGACTCAGCTCCCGGCTCAGAGTGGGTCCAACTCTTGAACGAATCCAGAATCGGAGCTAGAGTGCCGCCCGATGCGACCGTCCACCGACGAAGCGGCGCTGCTGCGCCGGCACGGGGTCCAGGTCACGGCACAGCGTCTGGCCGTCCTGCGCGCCGTCTCTGACCGACCCCACAGCACCGCCGCCGATATCGACGGGGTCGTGCGGGACACCATCGGCGCGATCTCGCTGCAGGCGGTGTACGACGCGCTCGGCGCCCTGACCGAGAAAGGCCTGATTCGGCGGATCCAACCCGCCGGTTCACCAGCCCGTTACGAGGATCGCGTCGGCGACAACCACCACCACCTGATCTGCCGAGCCTGCGGCCGAACGGTCGACACCGACTGTGCCGTGGGCGAGGCGCCGTGCCTGACCGCCCCCAACGACGCCGGCTACGAGATCGACGAAGCCGAGGTCATCTACTGGGGCCGCTGTCCCGACTGCGTCGCGGCGGCACGGGCGACGCCGGCCTGAGCGATCGCGGACGGCCCGCGGCGCCGGACCGAACGAGTGGCCCTGCCGGGCGCGAGATCACCGGGCAGCCGGTCACGTAACCAACGAACACCAGGAACGAACGGAGAGCAACCGACGTGGGAGTTACTGAGAGCAAGTGCCCGGTCGTCCACACGAGCGACGGCTGGCGAAACCAGGACTGGTGGCCCAACCAGCTCAACCTGAAGGTGCTGGACGGGTCCAATCCGTTGGGCGCGGACTTCAACTACGCCGAGGCGTTCAAGCAGCTCGACCTCGACGCACTCCGGGAGGATCTGGCCGAGCTGATGACAACCTCTCAGCCATGGTGGCCTGCGGACTGGGGCCACTATGGCCCGCTGTTCATCCGGATGGCGTGGCATAGCGCGGGCACCTACCGGATCGAGGACGGCCGCGGCGGCGGCGGGGCCGGCGCCCAGCGGTTCGCGCCACTCAACAGCTGGCCGGACAACGTCTCGCTCGATAAGGCACGGCGGCTGCTGTGGCCGATCAAGCAGAAGTACGGCAACAAGATCTCCTGGGCCGACCTGATGATCCTGACGGGCAACGTCGCGCTCGAGTCGATGGGCTTTCAGACGTTCGGCTTCGGTGGCGGCCGCGAGGACACCTGGACCCCGGAGGACGTCTACTGGGGACCCGAGCACATCTGGCTGGCCGATGAGCGCTACAGCGGCGACCGCGAGCTGGCTGAGCCGCTCGGCGCTGTGCAGATGGGCCTGATCTACGTCAACCCCGAGGGGCCCAACGGCCACCCGGACCCGGTCGCGGCGGCTCGTGACATCCGTGAGACGTTCGCGCGGATGGCGATGAACGACGAGGAGACGGTCGCGCTGATCGCCGGCGGCCACACCTTCGGTAAGACCCACGGCGCGGTCACCGACGATCACATCGGACCCGACCCCGAGGCGGCGCCGCTGGAGGCGCAGGGCTTCGGCTGGAGCAACGACGCCGGCGCGGGCGTCGGCGGCGACGCGTGGACCAGCGGGCTGGAGGGGATCTGGACCCAGACGCCGATCACCTGGGACAACAGCTTCTTCCGCAACCTGTTCGAGTACGAGTGGGAGCTGACCAAGAGCCCGGGTGGGGCCAACCAGTGGGTCGCAAAGAACCCGGAGGCGCAGGGCACGGTCCCCGACGCCCACGACGTGACCAGGACCCAGACGCCGGTGATGCTGACGACCGACCTGGCGCTGAAGGCCGATCCGGCCTACGAGAAGATCTCGCGGCGCTTCTACGAGAACCCGGACGAGTTGGCCGACGCGTTCGCCCGCGCCTGGTACAAGCTGACCCACCGCGACATGGGCCCGGTCGCCCGCTACCTCGGCCCGCTCGTCCCCGACGAGGAGCTGATCTGGCAGGACCCGGTTCCGGCCGTCGAGGGCGATCTGATCAACGATCTGGAGATCGCCGAGCTCAAGCGTCGGATCCTCGCCTCGGGTCTGGCGGTCTCCCAGCTCGTCAACGCCGCGTGGGCGTCAGCGGCGACGTTCCGCGGCACCGACAAGCGCGGCGGGGCCAACGGCGCGCGGCTCCGGCTGGCGCCCCAGAAGGATTGGGAGGTCAACGCCGGCACCGAGACGGTGATCGACCGGCTGACCCAGCTCCAGCAGGAGTTCAACAGCGCCGGCGGCAAGCAGGTATCGCTGGCCGACCTGATCGTGTTGGGCGGCTGCGCCGCGGTCGAGGAGGCCGCCAAGCACGCCGGGCACGAGATCACGGTTCCGTTTGCGCCGGGTCGTACGGATGCGACCGATGCGCAGACCGACGCGGACTCATTCGCGCCGCTCGAGCCGAAGGCCGATGGGTTCCGCAACTACCTCCAGACCGGAGTCGACAAACCGGCCGAGTGGCTGGTCGAGCGCGCCAACATGCTGACGCTGACCGTTCCGGAGCTGACGGTCCTGGTCGGCGGCTTGCGGGTACTCGGGGCAAACGCCGGTGGTTCGAAGCACGGCGTGTTCACTCACAACCCTGGAACGCTGACCAACGACTTCTTCCTCAACCTGCTCGACATGAGCACTGAGTGGAAGCCCAGCGGCGACGCGTACCAGGGCTCGGACCGCGCGACCGGTCAGCCCAAGTGGACCGGCACCGCGGTCGACCTGCTGTTCGGCTCGAACTCGCAGCTGCGCGCGGTCGCCGAGATCTACGCCCAGAGCGATTCGGCCGAGAAGTTCGTCGCCGACTTCGTCGCCGCGTGGGACAAGGTCATGAGCCTCGATCGGTTCGACCTGGACTGATCGCAGTTGCGCGGGGTGGTGACCGGTCCGTAACGCAGGGCCGGTCACCGCGCCCGAGTAGCCCCTCAGCTTTGGCGCGCCACTTGGGCTCCTACCTCGGGTGGTCAAAAAGTCCGGAATAGACGTACAAATTGACCAACAGCCGTGGTTCGCGGCCAGCCCGGCCGACAGCCGGCGGGCTCAGGAGCCGCTTGGGTTCAGTGCGCTCAGCAGCGTGTAGTCGGCGACGTCGACGTCGCGGGTGTCGCGGACGTACTCGGCGACGAACCCCGGCCAGTTGTTGACGACGCGGCCGTCGCCGTCGCGGCGGTACCAGCTGTGGCAGCCGGTCCAGACGGTGTCGCTGAGGCGGCGCTGCACGTCGTCGGAGTAGCGTCGCTGCGCGTCGGGCCGCACGTCGAGCGCCTGGCCGCGGCCGATCAGGGCCAGCGCCCGTGAGACGTAGCGGATCTGGGCCTCGAGCATGACGATGATCGAGCCCGAGCCGAGATTGGTGTTGGGCCCGTACAGCAGGAACAGGTTGGGATAACCCGCGACCGAGATCCCATGGTGTGCCTCGGCGCCGTCGCGCCAGCTGTGCTGCAGCTCGGTTCCGCCGACGCCGAACACGCGCAGCGGCAGGACGAACTCAGTGCTCCGAAAGCCCGTGCCCCAGATGATCGTGTCGACCGCTCGCTCGGTCCCACGCGACACCACCCCATGAGCAGTAATTCGATCGATCCGGTCCGAGACGAGCTCCACGTTGCTCCGCCGCAGCGCCGGCAGGTAGCCCGAGCTGAACAAGATCCGCTTGCAGCCGAACGGGTAGTCCGGCCATGCCCGGCGCCGTAGCGAGCGGTCACCGCGCATCTGGACGCGCATGAACGACGTCGACCACGCCCGCATCAGCGCGTTGGCCACGCGCGAGCGCGTGAAGCCGAAGGTGATCCACTCCATCACGCCGCACATCCCGTACCGGCGCAGCCGCTGCGCCCCGGGGGTCCGCCGCAACAGCTGGCGGATCGGCTTGGGGTATGCGACGTTGCGGCGCGGCAGCACGTAGGGCGCGCTGCGCTGGTAGACGTCCAGATGGGCGACCCGCTGCGCGATCTCCGGGATGAACTGGATCGCCGACGCGCCGGTGCCGATCACCGCCACCCGCCGGCCGGTCAGATCGTGCTGGTGATCCCACTGCGCGGAGTGGAACGAGCGGCCGGCGAACTCATCGGCGCCCGGGATCTTCGGCCACGATGGACGGCTGAGCTGGCCGCAGCCGAGCACCACCGCATCCGCCTGGTAGTCGTCCTCGCCGTCCGGGTCAGAGCGACGGAGGGTCAGCCGCCACTTCAGCCGCGCCGGATCCCAGCGCGCCTCGGTCACCTCGGTGCCGAAGCTGATCCTGCCGATCACCCGATGCTCGGTGGCGACGTCGCGCAGGTAGTCCTTGATCTCGGCCTGTGGCGAGCACGGTCGTGACCAGTCGCGCCGCTGGGCCCAGGAGTACGAATAGACGTACGAGGGCACGTCGCAGCAGGCGCCCGGATAGGTGTTGTGCTGCCAGACACCGCCGAGGTCGCCGGCCCGCTCGAAGATCGCGTACTCGTGGCCGGCGCGCTGCAGCGCCGCGCCCATCCCGATCCCGCTGAAGCCCGCTCCGACGATTGCGACCCTCATCCCGTGGCGGAGCCTATCGGCGCCCCTGCGCCCGGGCGCCGGATCCCCCGTCCCCGCCTACCATTGGGGCAATGGAAGAGCGGATCGTCTACGTCTCACGGTTGACGCGGCTGCCGCTGCTCGGAGCTGATGGCTCCGAGATCGGCCGGGTCAACGACGCCGTCATCGACCTGGGCTCCAAGCCCCCGCGAGTGCACGGGCTCGTGGTCGCGATGCAGCGCCGGCGCGTGTTCGTCGGGATCGGCCGGATCGGCGAGATCGGGGTCGACGGCGCGCGGCTGCGGCGGGGGTCGGTCAACACTCGCAACTTCGAGCTGCGCGACGGCGAGCGGCTGATCGCGGCCCAGCTGCTGGGCAAGCGCTTCAAGAACCAACGGGTCGTCGACATCGGCTTGACGCCCGCCTCCGACGGCCAGGGCTGGGAGGTCGCGACGGTGGCTCTGGCCGGAGGCCGGCGGGTGCCGGGGCTGCGGCGCGCGCCCAACGTGCTCGACTGGTCAGAGGCGGGCGAGCTGTTCGCCTCCGAGCGGCCGGTCGACCGTCAGGCGGCCGAGCTCGGGAACCTGCATCCGGCCGAGATGGCCGATGCGATCCGCAAGCTGCCGCTCAGCCGCCGCCGGGTGCTGGCGCGTGAGCTCGACGACGACCGTTTCGCCGACCTGCTGGAGGAGCTCGACGAGGAGGACCAGGTTCGATTGGTGGAGGGGCTGGACTCCGAGCATCTGGCTCGCGTGCTGGACGAAATGGATCCCGACGACGCGGCCGATCTGCTCGGCGAGTTCACCGCCGGTCGTCAGGCCGAACTGCTGCGCGCGATGGACCCTGAGGAGGCCGAACCGGTCCGGCGGCTGCTCACCTATCTGCCCGACACCGCCGGTGGACTGATGACCTCCGAGCCGGTGATCCTGGCGCCGGATTCGACCGTCGCCGAAGCGCTCGCCCGGATCCGTGATTCCGACCTGCCCGTGCCGCTGGCGGCCGGCGTGTTCATCTGCCGACCACCGCTGGAGACGCCAACCGGGCGCTACATCGGCAACGTCGGCTTTCAGCGGTTGCTGCGCGAGGCGCCGTCGAAGCCGCTCGCGCGCTGCATTGACGAGGACGTCGAGCCGGTCGACGTGACGAGCTCCGACCGCGAGGTTGCCGCGCAGCTGGCCGCCTACGACGTCGTGTCGCTGGCCGTCGTCGATCAGACCGGGCGGCTGGTCGGCGCGATCACGATCGACGACGTGCTTGACCGGGTGCTGCCCAACGACTGGCGCCTGGCGCTGTCAGAGAGCGAATGATGCGCGGCGGAAGTGAGCGCGGCTGATGGCCCGCGGCGACGATCTGTCAACGCCGAAGGGCGCCGCCGGCGCGGGGCCGGTCTACGACCCCGACGAGTTCGGCCGCCTCGCTGAGCGGCTGGCGCGGTTCTTCGGCACGCCCCGGTACATCATCGGGCAGACGATCGTCGTGATCATCTGGATCATTCTCAACGTCGTGGCCGCGACGCTGCGTTTCGACCCGTACCCGTTCATCCTGCTGAACCTGGCGTTCTCGACGCAGGCCGCCTACGCGGCGCCGCTGATCCTGCTGGCCCAGAACCGGCAGGCCGATCGCGACAAGGAAGAGACCGAGCGCGATCGCGAGATGAACGCCCGCTCGCTGGCCGAGACCGAATATCTGGCGCGTGAGATCGCGGCGGTGCGGTTGGCGGTCGACCAGAAGGCCGACCGCGCCGACATCCTCGAGCCGCTCGAGCGACTCGAGGCGATGCTCGAGCGCATCGCCCCGCCGGCCGACACGGCGGCCGGGGGCTGAGCCAGGCCGGAGGACGCTTGACGTCCCCCGGCATGGTTGCGTCGCTCAGACGCCGACGGTCGTCCCGACGGCCTGCTCGATCTTCGCGCCGAGGTCCTTGTCGATGTTCTTCCAGTACTCGAATGCGCGAGCGAGGACCTGGTCCGAGACGCCGTCCGACAGGTGGCCGGCGACGTTCGACACCAGACGCTCGCGCGCTTCGTCATCGAACACCTCGCGCACCATCGTGCCGGCCTGACCCCAGTCGTCGTCCTCGGGGTGGTCGACGTAGCCGGCCCGGACCATGTCCCCGTCTGCGTAGAACAGCCCGGCGTCGTCGGTCCGGGATGGATCAGCCGCGGGTCCGCCGTATGAGTTGGGCGCGTAGACGGGGTCGGTCACGTTGACCGTCCGCATCACCCCGTCCTTGCTGTAGCTGTGCACTTCTGCACGCTTGGGCACGTTGACGGGGATCTGCTTGTAGTTGACCCCGAGCCGGGCGCGATGCGCGTCGGAGTAGGAGAACCCGCGCGCCAGCAGCATCCGGTCCGGGCTGAGGCCGATGCCGGGAACCAGGTTGTTGGGCTCGAACGCCGCCTGCTCCATCTCCGTATGGAAGTCGGTCAGGTTGCGATCAAGCGTCATCGTGCCGACCTTGATCAGCGGGTAGTCGCCGTGCGGCCACACCTTCGTCAGGTCGAACGGATTGAAGCGATAGCCCGGGGCCTCGTCGAACGGCATCACCTGGACGTGCAGCGTCCAGCTGGGATGGTCGCCATCGCGGATCGCCTCGAACAGGTCCTGACGGTGATAGTCCGGGCTCTCGCCGGCGAGCTTGTCGGCCTCCTCCTGGGTCAGGAACTCGATCCCCTGATCGGTCTTGAAGTGGTACTTGACCCAGAACTTGTCGCCGCCGGCGTTGACCCACATATACGTGTGGCTGGTGTAGCCGTTCATGTGGCGCCACGTCTTCGGGATCCCGCGGTCGCCCATCAGCCAGGTGACCTGATGCGCGGATTCGGGTGACAGCGTCCAGAAGTCCCACTGCATGTCGTGGTCGCGCAGGCCGTTGTCGGCGCGGCGCTTCTGGCTGCGGATGAAGTGCTGGAACTTCATCGGGTCCTTGACGAAGAACACCGGCGTGTTGTTGCCGACCATGTCGTAGTTGCCCTCGGGCGTATAGAACTTCAGCGCGAAACCGCGCGGGTCACGCCACGTATCGGGGCTACCGCTCTCGCCCGCGACGGTCGAGAAGCGCGCCAGCATCTCGGTGCTGACGCCCGGCTGAAACAGCGCGGCGCGGGTGTAGGCGCTCACGTCCTCGGTGGTCTGGAAATGACCGAAGGCCCCGGAGCCCTTGGCGTGCGGCTGGCGCTCGGGGATCCGCTCCCGGTTGAAGTTGGCCATCTGCTCGATCAGGTACTGGTCCTGGAGCAGGATCGGTCCGGCGGGGCCGACGGTCAGTGAGTGCTCATCCGAGGCGACCGGGATGCCGGCGTCGGTTGTCGTGGGTGGTACGTCGCTCATCGTGTCAGGGACTCCTTTTCCGGGGTCATGTCCGCGCAGGGCTCTCCGCAAGCCCTTCTGTTCGTGTTACCCACCGGGCAGCTTTGCAACCGTTGCTGATCGTGGTGTTAAGGCCGCGATCACCGCGCGTGCGGTGGCGGACGGATATGTTGTGGCTCGTGCTCGGCCTCCCTGATGGCATCCAGGCGTTGCTCTTCGACCTCGACGGCGTGCTGACGCAGACCGCGAAGGTGCATTTCAAGGCCTGGAAGCAGACCTTCGACGAGTACCTCAAGCAGCGTGATGGGGACGGCTTCAAGGAGTTCACGCAGGACGACTACAACGAGTACGTCGATGGGATGCCGCGCTACGACGGCGTCCGCACGTTCCTGAAGTCACGCGGAATCGAGTTGCCCGAAGGCACCCCCGACGACGCTCCGGACGCCGAGACGATCGACGGGATCGGCAACCGCAAGAATGACCTCGTCCTGCAGATCATCAAGACCGACGGCGTGCAGGTCTACGACGGGTCGGTCGCGTACGTCAAGGCGGCTCGCGACGCCGGACTGCCCCGCGCCGTCGTATCCGCGAGCGCGAACTGCAAGGACGTGCTCGAGTCCGCCGGGATCGCCGACCTGTTCGACGCTCGGATCGACGGCCTGGTGGCGACCCGCGAGCACCTGCGGGGCAAGCCACACCCCGACACGTTCCTCGCCGGCGCCCAGGCGCTCGGCGTCGAGGCCGCCCAGGCGACCGTGTTCGAGGACGCGACTGCCGGCGTCCAGGCAGGTCACGACGGCCACTTCGGCTTCGTCGTCGGCGTCGACCGCGTCAACCACGCCGCGGCGCTGAAGCAGCATGGCGCCGACATCGTCGTCAAGGACCTCTCCGAACTGCTACGTGACGCGTGATCGAGCATCCGGCGTACCCGGTCGAGCCGTGGGCGGTGCGCGAGACCGATCTGCACCTCGACAAGCTCGCCCAGTCCGAATCGGTGTTCGCGCTCTCCAACGGACATGTCGGCCTGCGCGGCAATCTCGACGAGGGCGAGCCCAACGGCCTGCCGGGCACGTACCTTGCTGGGCTCTTCGAGACCCGTCCGCTGCCCTACGCCGAGGCCGGCTACGGCTATCCCGAGGACGGGCAGACGGTCGTCAACGTCACCAACGGCAAGATGATCCGCCTGCTCGTCGAGGACGAGCCGTTCGACGTCCGCTACGGCCACCTCGAGAGCCACGAGCGCGTGTTGGATCTCCGCGCCGGCGTGCTGCGGCGCACGGCCCTGTGGACCTCGCCGACCGGTCGCCAGATGAAGGTCAGCTCGACCCGGCTGGTCTCGTTCACCCAGCGGGCGGTCGCGGTGATCGAGTACGTCGTCGAGTCGGTCGACGGCGAATTCCCGGTCGTGCTGCAGTCCGAGCTGGTCGCCAACGAGACGATGCCGGTCGCGTCCAAGGATCCACGCGCCGCGGCCGCACTGGCGGCGCCGCTCGAGTCCGAGGACCACGACGCAGACGGATTGCGGGCGGTGATGGTCCACCACACCAGGGCCAGCGGGCTGCGCATGGCGTCGGCGATCGACCACCTGATCGACGGGCCCGACGGCACGACCACGGCCACGCACGTGTTCCCGGACGCCGCCCGCGATCGAGGTGGTCGCGAAGATCGGCCCCGACAAGCCCCTGCGGATCCGTCAAGGTGATCGCCTACGGCTGGTCGGCGAAGCGCTCGGGGCCGGCGCTGCGCGACCAGGTCTCGGCCGCGCTGGCCGCCGCCACCCACACCGGCTGGGACGGGCTGCTCGCCGAGCAGCGCCGCGTTCATGGACGACTACTGGGACCGCGCCGATGTCGAGATCGAGGGCGATCCCGAGCTGCAGCAGGCGATCCGCTTCGCGATGTGGCACACGCTCCAGGCCGGCGCCCGCGGCGAGCAGCGCGCGATCGCCGCCAAGGGCCTGACCGGCCCCGGCTACGACGGCCACACGTTCTGGGACACCGAGATGTTCGTGCTGCCGGTGCTCACCTACACCGCGCCGCACGCGGCGGCCGACGCGCTGCGCTGGCGCCAGCAGACGCTCGAGCTGGCGCGGCAGCGCGCCCGTGACCTCGGGCTCAGGGGCGCGGCGTTCCCGTGGCGCACGATCGCGGGCCAGGAGTGCTCGAGCTACTGGCCGGCGGGCACCGCCGCGTTCCACATCAACGCCGACATCGGGCGCGCGGTGACCCGATATCAGTGGGCCGCCGATGACCCGGAGTTCGAGACGAGCTGCGGTGCCGAGCTGTTGATCGAGACCGCCCGGCTGTGGCGCTCGGTGGGCCATCACGACGCCGCCGGCCAGTTCCGGATCGACGGCGTCACGGGCCCCGACGAGTACTCGGCGGTCGCCGACAACAACGTCTACACGAACCTGATGGCCCAGCAGAACCTCAACGCCGCGGCGGAGATGGTCGAGCGCCATCCGCGGCGCGCCGCCGAGCTCGGGGCCGACCCCGAAGAGGCGGCCGGCTGGCGCGACGCCGCCGCGAAGATGACGATCCCATACAACGAGCTGCTCGAGGTCCACGAGCAGGCCGAAGGGTTCACCTAGCACGAGGTCTGGGATTTCGCGCGCTGCGGCCCGGACGAGTATCCGCTGCTGCTGCACTACCCCTACTTCGACCTGTACCGCAAGCAGGTCGTCAAGCAGGCCGACCTGGTGCTGGCGTTGTACGAGTGCGGCCACGCGTTCTCAGACTCCGAGAAGGGCCGCGACTTCGAGTACTACGAGCGCCTGACCGTCCGCGACTCGTCGCTGTCGGCGTGCTGCCAGTCGATCGTCGCCGCCGAGGTCGGCCACATGGAGCTCGCCTACGACTACTTCGCCGAGGCGGCGCTGATGGACCTCGACGACCTCGAGCACAACACTCGTGACGGCGTCCATATCGCATCGCTGGCCGGGACCTGGCTGGTGGCCGTCGCCGGATTCGGCGGCATGCGTGACCACTTCGGCAAGCTCACTTTCCACCCGCGCCTGCCCGACGCGCTCACCAGCCTGCGCTTCCGGCTGATGTTCCGCGGTCGCTCGCTGCTGGTCGAGGTCGATCGCGAGCACGCCCGCTACCGGCTGCGCAAGGGCGACCCGCTGGAGATCGAACACCACGGCGAGAAGATCACGGTCACGACCGACGAAGAGCTCGAGCGTGGGATCCCGCAGTTGCGCCCGCGCGGCAACCCGACCCAGGTCCCGGGCCGGACGCCCGATCGCCGGCGCCCGCAGCCGCACGCCCGGTCCGCCGACGAGTGACCGGGCCGCGGGACTGGGTCTGACTCGGTTGGCGTCAGCGCGACGCGGGTAGTGGTCGGCGCATGGCTCAACAACTGAACGTCGGCGAACTGAAGCTGCGTAGCCCGTCGATCGAGTACCACAAGCGGATCCCGGAGCAGTTCACCGGCGACGGCGACGACATCTCGCCCGCGCTCGAGTGGACCGGCGCACCCGATGGCACGAAGGCGTTCGCGATCGTCTGCCACGACCCCGACGCGCCGCTCGTCGACGGCTTCACTCATTGGGTCGCGTACGGAATTCCGGGCAACGCGACCGGGCTGTCCGAGGCCGACAGCTCAGCGATCCTCGGCGTCAACACGACCGGCGAGGCGGAGTACATGGGCCCGGCGCCGCCCCCCGACCACGGTAACCACCACTACTACTTCTGGGTCTACGCGCTCGACGCGCCGCTCGATCTGCCCGCCGGATTGACCCGCCGCCGGCTGCACGAGGAGATCGAGGATCACGTGATCGAGCAGGCACGGCTGGTCGGCACCTATTCGCGCTAGCGCGGCCTCACCGCTTGGCGCAGGCGCTCTCGGTCACGGGCTTGCCGGCGACCATGTTGCGTTCGAAGAAAAATCTGCCGAAGCCGTTCTGAGTGCACTGCAGTCGCGTCGCGATCCGGTTGTCCGTGATGTCGCCGAACGCTCCGTTGTTGTGCTTGAGCACGAGCCCGCCCAGCTCCGCACGTCTCACGTAGACCTGATCCCCCCTTTGGTGGGTGGCGTTGTGCTCGATGGACAGCGTCCCGTGGACATCGATCGCCCCGAGGTCGACCAGGCGGTACGAGCGGATCTCAAAATTTCCGCCGATGGTCGTCTGGTCGTAGGCGTGCACGTTGGGGGTATCGGTGGCGGTCACGTTCCCGGTGACCGACAGCTTGCCGGTGTCCCTCAGCTGCGCGCCCTGCTCGATCAGCAGGTCGCGATCCACCGAAAGCGTCCCGCGGACCCCGTTCCGACGCACCAGCGCGAGCGTCGCCCGCCGCTCGACGTCGACGCTTCCCGACACGGTCACGTCCGCGCCCGGTTCGATCGTGCAGGTGGCGCCCTCGGGGACCACGAGCCCGTCGTGGGCAGCGGTCCCCGTGATCGTGCCCTCGCACTGCGTGGTGTCGGTCGCGCGCGCGACGGATGCCATCAGCATCGCGGCAACCAGCACCGCGACAATC
The DNA here is from genome assembly GCA_963846015.1 of uncultured Solirubrobacteraceae bacterium. Taxonomy (GTDB): domain Bacteria; phylum Actinomycetota; class Thermoleophilia; order Solirubrobacterales; family Solirubrobacteraceae; genus Palsa-465. Next base: position 92,937 of record CAWJUE010000004.1, on the reverse strand, counting down.
GCCGCCGCAAGCGACGCCAACATCAGCCGGCGCAGTGAGACAGCTGGAGTCAGGTCGGTCATCGTGCTCCTCCGTTGGTCGCGGCCCGATCGTGAGCGGGCATCCTCATGCCAGCGGACCGTAGAGCGGGCGCCGCAGCGTGGCGATGGTCACGGGACCCCAGCTGGGGGCGCTCTAACACCCCTGCAGCGCAACGCCTGCCGCCTTCGAGGCGGGTTTGGTGGCTGACGAGCGCGACCACCGCGCACGGTCGGCGCTGGGTCAAACCAGCAGCCGGACGATCGCGGCGATCCCGACGACCACGATCACACCGCGCAGCACCTCCGGCGACAGGCGCCGCCCGAGCCGCGCCCCGAGTAGACCGCCGATCACCGAGCCGGCGGCGATCAGGCCGGCGGCGCGCCCAGGCAACGTGGGCGGCGAACACGAACACCAGCCCCGAGACGAGGTTGGCGATCCCGACGAGCACGACCTTCAGCGCGTTCAGCCGTGTGAGCGAGTCGTCGACCGACAGCGACAGGATCGACAGCACCAGGATCCCCTGGGCCGCGCCGAAGTAGCCGCCGTAGACGCCGGCGGCGAACACGCCCGCGCTCGCGAGCGGGCCGGCGCGGTCGGTCACGCTGCCGCCGCGGGCCTCGAGCCACTTGGCGATTCGCGGCTGGAAGACGATCAGGATCAGCGCCACGGCGATGAACACCGGCACGATCGCCTTGAAGGCCGACGCGGGCAGCGTCAGCAGCAGCGCCGCGCCGACCCCCGCGCCGACCAGCGACATGCACATGAGCGGGATCGCCCGCGCCCGCTGGCCGGCGAGCTCACGTCGGTAGCCGACGGCGCCCGACGCGTTGCCCGGCACCAGCCCGACCGTGTTGGAAACGTTGGCGACGACCGGGGCGTAGCCGAACGCCAGCAGCACCGGGAACGTGAACAGCGTTCCGGAGCCGACCACGGAGTTGATCGTCCCGGCGACGACGCCGGCGGCGAAGATCGCGATCGCCTCGAGGACTCCCATGTCGGTCAGCGCGTCGCTTGACGGCGACGCAGCTCGGTGATCAACGTCGCAGCCCGGCCCATTGCGGGCTCAGACCTGAGACCGCAACGGGGCGAGCGCCCCGTTGAGCGTCTCGAGCTCGCCGAGCATCGCGGCGGCGGCCTGCTCCATCACGTCGTTGGCGTGCAGCACCCCGTCCTCGATCATCCCGAACACGAACGGAATGTTGACGGCGGTCTGCGTCGGGATCAGCTGCAGCGCCCCGGTCACCTGCTTGAGCTGCTGAACCGCGCGCGTCCCGGCGGCGACACCACCGTAGGAGACGAACCCGAGCGGCTTGTGGCGCCATTCGTGGTGCAGATAGTCCAAGGCGTTCTTGAGCGCCGCCGGATAGCCGTAGTTGTACTCGGCGGTGACCAGCACAACCGCGTCGGCCGAGTCGACGGTCGCCGACCACGCAAGCGTGTGGTCGTGCGTGTACTCGCGCAGGCGGGGGTGGTTGGGCTCGTCCAGGAGCGGCAGCGCGAGCTCGGCGAGGTCGACCAGCTCGACCTCGAAGCGGCCATCGCCGACGGCGAGCTCGGTGAACCAGGTCGCGACCGGCAGACCGACCCGGCCGGGGCGGGTGCTGGCGAGAATGATCAGCAGCTTCGGCTTCACAGCGCTCCTTCGATCGGATTGGAGCCTGGTCGCCGCAGGCCAGCGCCACGGCTCACGGGTCCAAGCGGGGAGGCAGCCCGAACTCCGCCAGGATCTCCGTGTTCAGGTAGTTGTGGATCGTGACGATCCGCCCGCCCTTGAGCTCGAGCACCTGCAGCGACCAGGCGCTCCAGCCGCCCTCGGGGTCGACCCGGTAGCTGGCGAATGCGGGGCAGCCGTTGGACCGGGTCGGCAACAGGCGACCGCCCTTGCACTCGATTCCCGGCCCGAGCATCCAACGATGGACCTCCGCCGGCCCTTGGATCCACAGGTCGTGCGGGGGCATCGCCGAGACCGCGTCCTCACGCAACAGCGTCACGAGCGAATCGATGTCATAGCGCTCGAAGGTGTCGACGTAGCGCGCCAGCAGCTCACGATCGTCGGGGTCGAGCCGGTCCTCGTCGGCGACGAGCGGATGATCGTCGATCGACGCCCGCGCCCGCTGCAGCGCGCTGTTGACCGAGGCCACGCTCGAGTCCAGCAGCTCGGCGACCTCGGCCGCCGACAGGTGCAGCACCTCTCGGAGGATCAGCACCGCCCGCTGGCGCGGGGCCAGGGTCTGCAGCGCGGCGACGAACGCCAGCCTGACGGTGTCTCGCTGCGCGGCGAGCTCGGCCGGGTCACCGGCAGCGGGCAGCACCTTGGCGTCGGCGACCGGCTGCACCCAGCGGTACTCGGGCAGCTCATGCAGCACCGCGGTCTCCGACGTCGACGGCGACACCAGGTCCATCGGCCGGGCGCGCCGCTGCGGGCGCTGGGGCATGTCGAGGCAGACGTTGGTGGCGATCTTGTACAGCCACGTCTTCAGCGTCGAGCGGTGGGCGAACTGATCCCGTCCCCGCCAGGCGCGCAGGAAGGTCTCCTGGACGGCGTCTTCGGCCTCGGAGCCCGCGCCGAGCATCCGGTAGCAGTAGCCGGTCAACTCCCGGCGGTAGACGTCGATCTCGAAGGCGAAATCGTCAGACCCAAGGGCGGCGGTGGCTCCCATGTGACCTCATCCTAATGGCGGCGCGGGCTGGCCAAGACTTGAGCTATGTGCGAGTCATCGGCCAACGGCCGCCGCACGTCCGCGCGCGGGTCGGCGGGATCTATTCCGCGCGGGCGATCGCGGCGTGCGTCGCCATCGGCATCGTCAGCCGGTCACCGTGGCGCTCGATCGTCTCGCCGACCGCCTGTAGTAGCGCCTGACGGTCGACGTCGCCCAGCAGCCGCACCTCCGACAACGTTCCCAGCAGCCCGACGTAGTCGGTCGCGCTGTACTCCAGCGACCACGCATACACCCGCTCGGAGGGATCGGTGAGCCCGTCGGTGGCGGCGACCGCCTGCGCCCAGGCCTCGTCGGCGCCCGCGACGCCCGGATTGTCGGGATGCATCGGCCCGTCCGGCGCCAGCTCGGGGACCGTCCGCCGGTAGACCACCGAGAGCGCACGACGCAGCGCGGTGTCGCCCCAGGCGGGGCGGTTCCAGAACGCGACCAGATGACCGCCGGGGGCGAGCGCCGCGCGCACGCGCGCGTAGCCGGACTCCTGGTCGACCCAATGCCACGCCTGCGCGGCGTAGGCCAACGGGAACGTCACGCCGTCCGGCCGCCAGCGCTCGAAGTCTGACTCGACGATCTCGACGTTGCCCATTGGCTCGGTGGCGACCCGGGCGTAGACCGCCATCTCGGCGCTCGGCTCGATCGCGAGCACCGATACGCCGCGCGCCGCCAGCAGCCGTGTCGCCTTGCCGGTCCCGGCACCGATCTCCAGCGCGCAGGCCCCGGGCTGGGCCCACGTGACCAGGTCGTCGATCAGCGACGCCGGGTAGCCGGGCCGGGCTCGGTCATACAGGCCGGCGACTTCGCCGAACACCAGCCGCCGCGGCCGGGCGGTGTGGCTCGGCTCGCTCATACCGATCCAAGTCAACCAGAGCGCCCGGTACCCTCACAGACTGCTGATGCTCGACGCTGCCCCCAGCGGCGCGCGCCGCGGCTGGGGCGCCGTCGCCGGCAGCGCGCCGCCGTGCGTCGCCTTCGCGACCCCGAACCCTGGTGCCCAATGCGCTTGGTAATCGTCCCTGCGCGCGCGCTCGCCGCGCTCGGCGCGACCGTGGTCTTCGTCCTCTGCCTGCTGCTTGCCGGGAGCGCCGCGGCGGCGTCCCGCGGCGAGTCGCTGGTGCGACTCGAGAACTCGACCATGCCCGACGCTCAGCGCCCGCGCCCGCAACGACGGAACCGCCGTGGCGCGCGGGCGTCCGGCTACATCTGACGGTCACGCTCAAGCCCCGTGATCCGGCGGCGCTGGCGGCATATGCGAAGGCGGTCTCGACGCCGGGGTCACCGTCCTATCACCGCTACCTCTCCCCGGATCAGTTCGGCCGCCGGTTCGGAGCCACGGCCACCCAGCTGCGGACGATCAGAAGCGCGTTCGCGCGTCACGGCCTGCGGCTCGGCGATGCCAGTGCCGGTCGGCTATCGATCCCGCTCGCCGCCGACGTGGGAACGATCGAGCGCGGACTCGACGTGCAGCTACGCCGCGTCCGGCAGCCCGGCGCACCGGCCGTCGTCGCGGCCACCCGGGCGCCGGCGATCGCGGCCGGCGTGGCGGCGGGCGTGCAGTCGATCGTCGGGCTTGACTCGAGCGCGGCGCCGCAGCCGCTGACGCAGCGCGCACGGCATCAGGGGCCGCTCACGCAGCCGCTGAATGCCGGCCAGGCGACCGTGACCGCCGCGCCATCGGCCGGGCCACAGGCGTGCTCGCAGGCGGCCAATGTCGGCGGTCAGAACGGCGGCTACACCGACAACCAGCTCGCGACCGCGTACGGGTTCAACGGCCTCTACCAAGCCCACGACGACGGCGCCGGAACGACCGTCGCGGTCTATGAGCTCCAGCCCGACAACCCGTCCGACATCGCCGCGTACGAGTCCTGCTACGGAATCAGCACCCCGATCTCCTACGTGTCGGTCGACGGTGGCGCGGGACACGGCTCCGGCTCCGATGAGGCCGCGTTCGACATCGAGAACTTGATCGGCTTCGCGCCCGGGGCCAAGGTGCTCGTCTATCAGGGACCGAACGCGCAGACCGGAGCCCCCGGCTCGGGCCCGTACGACACGTTCGCGGCGATCATCAACCAGGACCGCGCACAGGTCGTGTCGGTCTCGTGGGGCGGCTGCGAGGCGCAGCTGGGCCGGGCCGATGCCAAGGCCGAGCACACGCTGTTTGAGCAGGCGACCGTCCAGGGGCAGTCGATCGTCGCCGCCGACGGCGACAACGGCGCCCAGGACTGCGATTCCCGCACCGGCCCCGACTACAACCAGCTGAGCGTCGACGACCCGGCGGCGCAGCCGTACGTGACCGGCGTCGGCGGCACCACGCTGCAGGGCTTGTCCCCGGAGGTGTACGAGACCGCCTGGAACAGCAAGCACGACTCCGCCGGGCCATCGACCATGGCCGGCTCGACCGGCGGCGGCGTCTCGTCGTTCTGGCCGATGCCGCCGGCACAGCTGCACGCGGCGAAATCGCTGGGCGTGCTGTCCTCGCTGGCGTCCGGCTCGCATTGCGGCGGCTCGCACGGCTACTGCCGAGAGGTACCCGACGTCTCGATCGACGCAGATCCGACGACCGGCTACCTCGTGTACTGGAACGGCACCGGCACGATCCCCGGCGCCGCCGCAGGCTGGCAGGTGCTGGGCGGGACCAGCGGCGCCGCGCCCGTCTGGGCCGCGCTGCTGGCGCTCGCCGACTCCTCCCCCGCCTGCGCCGGCAAGCCGATCGGCTACGCCAACCCGGCCCTCTACCAAGCGGCCAGCCGCTCCTACGGCAAAGACTTCCACGACGTCACGCAGGGGAACAACGATTTCGGCGTTAGCACCCAGGGCTTCAGCGCGAAGCGGGGGTATGACCTGACGACCGGGCTGGGCTCGCCTGACGCGACGCCGCTGGTCGCGTCGCTGTGCGGCGCCACGATCGCTCTGAGCGGCGTGTCGGCGAAGCAGACACCGACCCACCAGCAGGTGTCACTGCGCCTGCACGCGTCAGACCCCGGCGACGGGCGCTTGAGCTGGTCGGCCAGGGGCCTGCCGCCCGGTCTGACGCTCGGCCGGTCCAGCGGCCGGATCACCGGGCGTCCCAGCCGGGCGGGCCGCTACGTCGTGCACGCCGCGGCGCGCGACTCGCAGTGGGCGACGGCGACCACCACGTTCACCTGGACGATCACCAAGGGGACCGCATGACACTGCTCGAAGGCACATCCGAGGCCGACGTGGACGCGCCAATCGAGCGTTGCTGGGAGGTCGTCGAGGCGATCGACCGCGCGCCGGAGTGGCAGCAGGGAATGGAATCGGTGCAGGTGCTCGAGCGCGACGCGCAGGACCGAGCGTCGGTCTGTGAGATCGTCGTCGATGCGAAATTCACCAAGCTCAAGCTGCGTGTGACCGTCACCTACGACCCGCCCCACCGGCTCGCGTTCACGAAGCTGGGGTCTGGCAGCGTCGAGCGCCTCGAGGGCTCGTGGGAGCTGTCGGAGGCAGGCCCAGGCCGGACCCACGCGCGGTACACGCTCGCGGTCGACCCGGGCAAGGTCGGGTTGATGGCGCGGCCCCTGGAGCGGGCGCTGCGACCGATCGTGGTCGGGCACCGGCCCGCCGAGCTCGCGCGCCGAGGTCGGTCGCCGCGCGGCCGGCTGACGGCCGCCGTCACAGCTCCGAGCGGTCGTCGAACCGCTTGGCGACGTCGCCGAGCATCCGGATCATCGATCCTGCCGCCGGCGCGATCCCGCCGCCGGCCACGGTCGCGACCGTCACCTGCCGGATCGGGCCGCCGTCGCGCAGCTCGCGGACCGCGACGGCTGGATGGACGCGGTTGAGGGCCAGCCGCGGGATCAGCGCCACCCCCACCCCCGCGGCGACCAGCCCCTGGACCGTGTCGAAGTCGTCTGACTCAAACGCGACGGTCGGCTCGAACCCGGCGCGCAGGCAGGTCGAGACGACGTGCTTGGCGTAGGGGCTCGAGGCCGACGTCTGAACCCACGGTTCGTCGCGTAGATCGGTCAGCACCAGCTTCGACTTCGCCGCCAGTGGGTGTTCGACGCGGCAGCGCCACCCGGATCGGGTCCTCGAGTAGCCGCACCGAGCGAAGTCCCGCGCCCAGCCGCCGCCGGCGGGGCCGCGCGCCCGGAAACTCGTAGAGCAGTGCCAGGTCGAGCTCACCGGCGCGCAGGCGAGGCACGATCTGCTCGGGCTCGCCGTCCTCGAGCGTCAGCACGACGTCCGGATGGGAGCGGCGAAATCGCGCCACCGCCGGCGGCATCAACGTCGCTCCGCCCGACGGGAACGACCCGACCCGCAGTCGCCCGGCCCGCACCCCCATCACCGCTGCGATGTCGGCCTCGGCGTCGCGGACCTGGTCGAAGATCCGCTCGGCGTGGGACACGAGCGCCGCGCCGGCCGGGGTCGGGGTGACGCCGCGGCGGCCGCGGACGACCAGCGGCGCGCCGGTCTCGGCCTCGAGCCGCGCGATCGACTGCGAGACCGCCGACTGGGTGTAGGACAGGGCTTCCGCGGCCGCCGAGAACGACCCGAGGCTGACGACCTCGCACAAAACCTGGAGACGCGCCAAGTTCAGCATTAGCAAATCTTATACAAGCCGATGGACAACGTTATTAGAACTAATGGCAGACGCCTGCGATATTCGCCACGAATCTCACGCAGATCCAGGTGAGTCACGCAGACGAACGTCTATCGAGGAAGAGCCAATGGCCCCACACGCGATCATCTCCTACGACGACACGCCCAACGACCACGACGCGCTGATGCTCGGGCGCGTGCTGCGCGACGCCGGGCGCGAAACTGTCGCTGGCCTACGTCCGTCACGCGCACCAGACCCGTGCCGACCGGGAGCAGCTGGCCGAGTCCGAGGCCGAGGCGCTGCTGTCACGCGGCGCCGGCTGGCTCGAGGACACCTACGCCGATCGTCACGTCGTGATCAGCGCCGCGACCGGTGAGGGCCTCGGCTGGCTTGCCGGCCAGATCGATGGCGACCTGATCGTGTTCGGTTCCGAGTACCGCACCCGGCCTGGCCACATCGCGATCGGCCGCTCGGCCCAGACGCTGCTCGAGAACGGGCCGGTCGCGCTCGCGTTCGCGCCCGCCGGCTACGCCAACGCCGCCGACCATGAGATCACGCACGATCGGGATCCTCAGCCGCACCGCCGACGAGGCCGCGATCGAGACCGCGTACTCGCTGGCCGCGCGCCTCGGCGCACGCGTCGTCGACACCGACCGTCACGTCGACCTCGTGATCGTCGGTTCACGCGCCGAGGCCCGCGACGGCCACGTGATGATCACCAGCGCCGCCGAGAACGCGCTCGAAGACGTCACGGCGCCGGTCCTGATCGTCGCCCGCGGCGTCGGCGCTGCATTTCGACACGCTCGTCACCGCCTAGCGCACCCGGCTCGTCTGAGCCTCCCGCGCCCCGGGGTCCGCCGGGGCGCTCGGGGCCGCGGCGTGGAGCTCTATCGTGCGCCGCCGTGCGCACGCTGATCGTCTCCGACCTGCACCTCGGGCTGCGCAGCGGCGTCGACGTGCTGCGCCGCCCAGAACCACTGGCGCGGCTGTTGCAGGCGCTGGACGGCGTCGATCGCCTGGTGCTGCTGGGCGACGCGTTCGAGCTCCTGGCCTGGAACGCGCGGCCCGCGGCGCCGCTCGCCGAGCAGACGCTGCGCGCGATCGGTCGCACGCTCGGGCCTGATCGCACGGTCGTGATCGTGCCCGGCAACCACGACGCGCGGCTCGTGCGTTCGTGGGCGCTGGCGCGCGGTGAGGCCGCTCGGAATCGCCGACGACGTCGACCTGACCGCGACGCCCGAGTCTGTCCCGGCTGGCGTCCTGGCTGGCGCCGGCCCAGGTGCGCGTGCAGCTATCCGGGTTTCTGGGTCGCGGACCGGATCTGGGCGACCCACGGCCACTACCTCGATCGTCATCTGATCCCCGAAACGGCGTTCGGCCTGTCGCGCTCGGCGATCACGCGGCGGCTCGGTCGCCCCGCGGTGCCGGGCGACGCGACGCGCGGCGCCGCGATCGAGTACGAGCGGGCGCGACGCCGCAACGCCACCCGTCGCCGGCGTATCGCCGGCCGCCGGCGCGCGGCCGAGCCCGTCGGCGGTTCGCCGCGCGGCTGCGTGATCGGCCGCTCGCGACGGTGCTGGAGACCGCGGCCGCGATGACCCGGATGCGCGCGATGCCGCAGGTTCCCCACCTGATGATGCAGGCCAACCTGGCGCCGGTCACGGCGCGGCTGATCGACGCCCAGATGCGCGGCGCCGCGATGCCCGCGATGGCCGAGGTCGCGCAGCGGCTCGGCGTCGACGCCGACTGGATCGTGTTCGGCCATGTCCACCGGCTCGGCCCGCGTGACGAGCCGGCCTGGCAGCCGGTGCCCGGCGGGCCGCGCCTGCTGAACACCGGCGCCTGGGTGTTCGAGCCGATGCTGCTCGACCGCGTCGAGCCGCCCCACCCCTACTGGCCGGGCGGCGCGGTGATCCTCGAGCCGGGCGCCGAGCCGCGCGCGGTGGGGCTGCTCGACGATCTGACGCGTGAGCAGCTCACGGGGCCGGCGCCGGCGGCGCTGACCGCGCAAACGGGTCGGCGGTTCGGGTGGCTCGGTCGGGTGGGGACGAGGACTACTGGAGCGAGGCGACGCCCGCAGCTGCGCCGCGGCAGCCGCGGCAGCCGCGGCGCTCGAACAGCGCAGCCGTCGTGTCCCGACCGTGGCCTGCATCCGCACGTGATGCACGCCCTCGGTCAGCGCAGGATGAGATGGCTGTCGCCGAACTCGTGCCAGAGGTAGCCGCGCCTGACCGCCTCCGCGTAGGAGCGCTCCAGCAGCTCGGCTCCGCCGATCGCCTCGAGCATCATCAGATGCGACGCCTCGGGCTCGTGCCAACCGGTGATCAGCCCGTCGACGGCGCGCGAGCTCCCGATCGGGCTCGATCACCAGGTTCGTCCAGCCAGCGCCGGCGTCGACCGCGCCGTCGTCGCCGACGACCGTCTCCAGCGCCCGCACGACCGTCGTGCCGACCGCGATCACGCGTCCGCCCGCGGCGCGGGTGGCCGCCGACCAGGCGGGCGGTCTGCGCGGGAACGTCGTAGCGCTCGGGAAACGGCGGCTCGTGGCGCTCGGGAGAGGAGACGCCGGTGTGCAGGCAGATCGCGGCGATCCCGATCCCGCGCGGGTCGCAGCGCGGCGATCAGCTCGGCGCGTGAACGGACGGCCGGCGCTCGGCATCTCGGCGCTGCCGGGCGTGGTCGCGTAGACGTTCTGGTAGGCGTCCAGCGGCCAGCGCCGATCGACGTAGCCGTAGCGGATCGGCTCGCCGAGGCGCCACAGCAGCTCGGGCACGGTCTCGTCGTCGTCGACGTGCAGCTCGGCGACCCACAGCCGCTCGCTGCCCGCGTACGGGGCGACCAGCTCGAGCCGCGCGGTGCGGCCGCGGCCGAGCGTCAAGATCGTCTCGCCGGCGCGCCGCGCGCGGGCGCCGCCCCGTCGGCGCTGCGGACCTCGACCACCCACCAGCGTTCGCCGGGCTCCGCGGCGCCGGCGTCGAGAAGTTGCACGCGCACCGGCTCGCCGCACCACGTCCCGGCGCGCCGCCCGGAGACGGAGGCGGGCAGCGTCGCCGAGACGTTGACGACCAGCAGATCGTCTGCGTCAAGCAGCTCCGGGAGCTCGTGGAAGCGGGCGTTGAGCAGCGCGCCGTCGTGGCGGTCGGCGACCATCAGCCGGACGCCGTCACGCCTCGATGCCCCGCTGCTCCGGAGGCTCGGTCGCCTCCAGACGGGTCGGCAGCTCGAACGCGAGCGCGCTCACGAGACCACCTCCCCGCAGCTGGCGCCAGCTCACGCGCCCAGTAGCGGCCGCTGGGGCCGCGCCCTCGATCAGCGCGAGCAGCCCGGGCACGCTGTCCTCGGGCGGCGGACGGTCGGAGATGTCCTCGCCGGGGAACGCCTCCTGGTGCATCCGCGTGCGCATGTCGCCCGGGTCGACCGCGTAGACGCGCAGGCGCGGCTGCTCGGCGGCGAGGATCGCGGTCAGCTGATCGAGCGCCGCCTTCGAGGATCCGTACCCGCCCCAGCCCTCGTATGGCTCGACGGCGGCGTCGGAGGTGATGTTGATCACGGCGGCGCCGTCGCCATCGACGGCAGCGCCGACTGGATCAGCGCCAGCGGCGCCAGCACGTTGACCGACAGCACCCGCTGCAGGTCCGAGATCGGATAGCGGGCGAGCTCGGGCTGCGGCGCCCGCGGATCGGCGGCCGGACCCTTCAGCAGCGAGGCGTTGTTGACGAGCAGGTCGATCGAGGTCGCCGGCTCGGGCGAGCAGCACCTCGCGATGCCAGGGATCGCTCACGTCCCCGGCGACCGCGGTCACGTCGGTCAGCTCCGACAGCTCGGCGGCGGCGAGCTCCAGCTCGCGCTCGCCGCGAGCGTCGATCGCCAGCGTCCAGCCGCGCCGCGCGAGCGCTCGGGCCAGCGCCAGACCGAGACCGCGTGAGGCTCCGGTGATCATGTGCTGTGGACATGGCCGCGACGCTACGCCCGGCCCGGTCCCGGTTTCCAGGGGCAATTGGTCCTAGGACCCGGGCCGGCATCGGCCGCTCACGGCGAGCGCCCGCCAGCGCCGGCCCCGCCAGCCCGGCCCGCACCGGCGCACAGCGCCGCCTGGCGTCGCGGTCTGCATCGACCCCGAGCTTGGCCAGCACGTGGCCGACGTGGGTCTTGACAGTCTTCTCGGCGATCCCGAGCTCGAGCGCGATCCGCTTGTTGGAGCGCCCGGCGGCGAGCAGGCCAGCACCTCGCGCTCGCGCCGGGTCAGCGCGTCGACGCCGGCGGACGCGCCCGGCCCGACGCCGTCGCGGATCCGCAGCGTCTGCAGCAGCCGCGCGGCGACCGTCGGGTCGATCATCGCCCGCTCGTCGGTGGCGCCGCGCACGGCCCGGCGCCAGCTCCGCCGGCTCGACGTCCTTGAGCAGGTAGCCGGCGGCGCCGGCACGGATCGCGGGCAGGATCCGATCGTCGTCGAGGAAGCTCGTCAGCACGATCACGTGACTGCGCGACCCGCGGTCGTGCAGCGCGCGCATCGCCTGCACCCCGTCGAGTACCGGCATCACCAGGTCCATCAGGATCACGTCGGGCGACAGCCGGGCCTCGGCCGCCAGTGCCTCGCGGCCGTCGGCGGCCTCGCCGACGACCTCGATCCCGTCCTGAAGCGCGAGGAAGTTGCGCAGGCCCTCGCGCACGACCGCGTGGTCGTCGACGATCAGGACCGAGACCGGAGCGGCCGTCATCGCCGGGCGCCGCCGCCAGGCGGAGTGGGTCCGACCGGGTTGGCGGGATTGGCGGGCAGTGTCAAGCGTCATGGTCGTGCCGGCCCCGGCCGCCGAGCGGACCGTCAGCCGGCCCCCGAGCTCGCGAGCGCGCTCCTCCATCGAGGTCAGCCCGAGCCGCCGGGACCGCAGCGCCGGATCATGCGGATCAAAGCCGACGCCGTCGTCGGCGATCGTCAGCACCGGCTCGCCGTCGCACCTCCGACAGCGACACGGTCACGTGCCGGGCGGCGGCATGCCTGACCGCGTTGTGCAGCGCCTCCTGGGCGATCCGCAGGACCGCCGCGTCGCGGTCGGCGTCGATCTCGGGCGGCTGCGCGGGATCGATGTCGAGCTCGATCTCGATCGCGTGGACCCGGCGCAGCATCTCGACCTCCTTGGACAGCGCGCCGGTCAGACCGTCACGCGCCAGGTCGGCCGGCCGCAGCCCCATGATCAGCGCCCGCAACTCGGCCAGCGATTCACGCGTGAGCTGACGGACCCGCTGCAGCTGGGCCGCCGCCTGCACCGGATCACGCTCCAGCAGCGTCGCCGCCGTGTCGGCCGCAAGGTTGAGGCTGAACAGCTTCTGGCTGACGACGTCATGCAGCTCCAGCGCCAGCCGGTTGCGCTCCGACAGCATCGACAGCTCACGGCTGCGCTCGTACAGCCGCGCGTTCGTGATCGCGATCGCGGCGTGCGCGGCGAGCAGCTCGATCAGCTCCCGGTCGCCGTCGTCAAACCGGCGCCCGTCGAGCTTCTCGGTCAGGTAGAAGGCGCCGATCACCTGATCACGTGCGGCGATCGGGACGCCGAGGAACGAGCGCATGTCCGGATGCTCGGACGGCCACCAGCCCTTGAACCGCGGGTCGGCGTGCAGGTCGTCGGTCAGGTACGGCGCACGCATCTCGAGCATCGCGCCGAGCATCCCGTGGGTGCGCGGCAGCGGTCCCATCGACGCGACCAGCTCGTCGCTCATCCCGGACACGAGGAAGGTGCGAAAGCCGCCGGTCTCATCCGGGATCCCGAGCGCCGCGTAGCGCGCGCCGGCGAGCTCACGGGCCGAATCGACCAGCCGCTGCAGGACCTCGTCGACCGACAGCTCGGCGGCGACGGCGAGCACGGCGTCCGACACCGCCCTGAGCGCGGGGCTGATCGGCTCCTGCATGTGCCAGACGATACGACTCGGGCGGTCGGGTCCGACGCGCTCTGCGCCGAGCGCGCCTTGACTGCGCCCGGACGTGTCAAATGCCGGCGGCGTCATCTGGCGGACGCTGCACCGGATCTGGCCCGCAGCGAGCGCCGACCAGCCGGGGACTTTTGGACTCCCCACGAGTCCGAAGGTGTCCCGCCGATCACAGGTCCCGACGCAGATTTGGCCGGCGAAGCGCTCAGCCACCGGTCGCCGCAGCGACGAACGCCTGGTGCGAGGCGACCGCTCCGGCCAGCAGCGCGCGCCGCTGCGCGACCCAGCCGGTGGCGAACGACGGGAACGCATCGACGTCTGACTCCAGCACGAACAGCCCACCGGGAACAACTGCGCCGAGCTCGACCAGCAGCGGCGCGAAGTGGACGTCGACCGCCAGTGAGTGATTCGGCGCGCCGCCGAGCAGGATCGGGATCGCCGCCGCGCCGCCCAGCGCGCCGCCTCCGACTCGGTCCAGGAATGCCTTCAGCAGCCCCGAATACGACCCCTTGTAGGTCGGGCTCGACAGCACCAGGACGTCGGCGGCGAGCACACGTTTGACGGCCGCCCCCGCGGCGGCGTCGCCCCAGTCCAGAACGGAGGCGCCGAGCACCGCCAGGTCGACCTCCTCGAGAACGGTGCCGTCCAGCGCCGTGGCAATCTCGGAGACGAGCGTTCGCGCCAGGCCATGCGTACGTGACTCCGGACGCGGGTTTCCGATCACCGCCAGGACCGTCGGCTCGCTCGGTGCCGCGCTCATGCCGCCACCTGCACGCCCGTCAGCCCCGCGCGACCGAGCAGGCCCCGCGCCAGCGCCGGATCGACCGGTTCCCCGGCCGGGCAGGCGAACGGATCCGTCGGGCGCGGCTTGACGTAGACGATCACGCCCGCGCCGGCGGCGACGATCGCGCGCGCCGCGGCGTCCAACCGCACGTGGCAGTCACACAGCAGCGACCCGAACGTGTCGCCGAGCAGGCACGCGACGTGCGTGTGGACCAGGGCCGTCGCCGGATCGCGTCCCGGATCGCCGTGGACGAGCGCGAGCACCGTCTCGCCGTCGGCGCCCGCCGCGTGACCGACCGCCGTGAACATCCCGAGCCGGGTCGGCAACGAGCAGTCGATCGCGTCGCGCTCGAGCTCACGGGCGACCGACAGCGCCCGCAACTCAAGCGCCGGCGCCGACGGCAGCCGCGCCAGCCGCGGGTCACGCAGCGCCTCGGTCAGCGACAGGTGACGGCCGTCACGATCGACCGCCGGGCAGAGCACCATCGCAGGTGGGCACCCAGCGGCCCGGGCGAGCTCAAGCGCCAGCGAGGGCGCCGCGCACGTGCCCTCGCGCACGATCGCGCGACTGCACGTGACCCGGAGAGACCAGTGCGGCGGCGGAGCACGCCGGGTCTGAGGCGACCCGGATCGTGTGCGCGCGGCCGGCTGGCGACCAGGCATCGGCGAGGCCGTCCACCGCGTCGATCGAGGAGGCCGGGACGATCCCGTTCCGCGGGCGGGTGACCTGCGGCAGCTCCGCCAACCCGAGACGCGTGGCGTGGTCGGCACTGATTGCCAGCACCGCCAGGTCGCCGCCGAGCTCGTACACGCTGGCCAGGCCGGCGGCGCAGATCAGCGTCGCGGCGGCCCCGACCGTGGCGCCGCTGCCGTCGGTGCCCGCGACGAGCACGAGCTCGCCGGCCGCCAGAGCCCGCGCGGCTGACTGCACGGCGATCTCAGTCATGCCCCACCAGCCGAACATATCCACCACGCCAATGCAGCAACGGCGGCCGCGTCGTCGTCCTCGACGTGGACTTCACGGACGCGCCCGATCACGATCTCGTGGTCGCCGCCATCGAACGCGTCGTGCACGACGCAGTCGAATGCGGCGAGCGTGCCGGTCAGCCGCGGCAGGCCGGTCTGCAGTGGTCCGTGGTCGACGCCGTCCCAGCTCGCGTCCGGGCCGCGGCGCGCGAAGTTGCTGGACAGCACGTGCTGTCCGTCAGCGAGCACGTTGACTGCGAACTGCCGGTGCTCGAGCACCGCCTTCAGCGTGTCTGAGGAGCGCGCCAAGCAGACCAGGAGGAGGGCCGGCTCGGCCGAGACCGAGCAGACCGCGCTGACCGTCGTTCCGACCGGCTCGCCGTCGGGGCGCAGCGACGTGACAACCGTCACCCCGGTCGGAAGATGGCCGAGCGCGTGGCGCAGCTCGGCGGCTGACACGGTCGCCGGGGAGCCCCCGGCCATGTGTTGATCGACGGCACCCATGCGGGATTTCACGACCCACGATAGCGTTTTCCTACTAACTCAATTGACTTTACAATGAAGCGCCTGGCCGTGGTCCGCCGCTAGCCTCGGCGCATGCCCAGGCTCTGGTACTGGACGACGGTCCTGATCTTCGTGTTCGTGATCGCGGGGATCGTGATCGCGATCACGAGGCTGGCGTGAGCGGCTCGATTCTCGTCGGAACCGACGGCTCGGGCGCGGCCGGCGCCGCGGTGGAGCGCGCGGTCCAGCTGGCGGGTGCATTCGGATGCCGGCTGCTGATCGTCTCGGCCTACGCCCCCGGGCCGCGGAGAACCGGTCCCGCGCCCGCCGACGGCTCCGCGGCCGAGTCGCGCTGGGCCCTCAACGCCCGCGACGAGACGCTGGAGCTGCTCCGGGCCGCCGAGCGCGCCGCGCGGCAGTCGGGGATCGACGAGGTCGAGACCTTCGCGCGCGTCGGCGACGGCGCCGACGCGATCCTCGATATCGCCGAGGAACAGCGCTGCGAGCTGATCGTCGTCGGCCACACGGGCTTGACCGGCGCGACCCGTTTCCTGCTGGGTTCGGTGCCCAGCAAGGTCTCACACCACGCGCCCTGCTCGGTGCTGATCGTCCGGACCGGCTGAGCGTCCGCTACCCGGACGAACGCGTCGGCGGCGGCGGCCGCGACGTCGCCGCCCCGGCATCAACCAGGCCGTAGCCATAACGGGGATTGGGCGACGTTGCGCCGGCTGGCAACGGCGTCGCGGTGCGCTCGAGCCGGCGCAGCACCTGTGCGGGCGTCGGATCGGGGCCGAGCACGCGGCTGGCGATCACGAGCGCCGCGGCGCCGGCCACCTCCGGAGCGGCCATCGAGGTGCCCGACGTAGAGACCCGGGTAGCCGAACTTGTCGAAGTTGCCCGGCACGCCGGCGAACGGGGGATCGGACAGCGTCATCTGGAAGACGGGCGGCAGCGTTCGGATTCGGATGGCAGTCCGGATCGGACGGGATCAGCGCGTCATCGCCGCCTCCGGGAGCGACCAGGTCCAGGTCCGGTCCGAAGTTTGAGTACGAGGCCGCACAGCCGTCCTTGGTCGTCGCCGCGACCGAGATCACGCCGGGGATCCGCGGCCGGGAACGCGATCTGCGGTCCGATGTCGTTGCCGGCGGCGGCGACGACCACGACCCGGTGGCGCGAGGCGAAGTGCACCGCCTGGATGATCAACGGGATCTGCGAGGCCGAATGGACGCGGTCCAGGGGGAACTCGAGACTCAGGTTGATCACCCGGGCGCCGTGCCTGACCGCGTAGCGGATCCCGTCGGCGATCGTCGACTCGGCACCCTCGCCGCTCTGGTCCAGAACCCGGACCGGCATGATCGAGGTGCCGTATGCCAGGCCGGTGAGGCCGACGCCGTTATTGGTGCGCTCGCCGATCACGCCGGCGACGAACGTCCCGTGGCCGGTCCGGTCCAACGGGTAGCGGTTGTGCTCGACGAAGTCGTAGGGCGCGACGAACCGGGCGCCACGGAAGTCCGGCGAAATCCCGAATCGACCCCAGTTGCGATACGCGACACCGGTGTCGAGCACGGCGACGGCAACGCCTTTGCCGCCGGGGCGCTGGTCGGCGAGCAGGTTGGACCAGGCCTGGGGCGCGTTGACGCCGGTGCCAGCGAGCATGTTCCACTGCATCCGCTCCCAGCCGCGGCGCGTGTGCGACATGCCCGGGTCATCGGGGTAGAAGGCGCCGGCGGCGTGTGCGATGTAGTCGGGGTAGGCGAAGGCGACGCCCGGCCTGTCTCGTAGCGCGCGCAACGCGTGGCCGACCGACCGACGGCGGGCGAGGCGCCTGACGACGGTTCGGACCGGGCCCGGGGCGCGCGCCGAGTCGGCGCCGACCACGCGATGCCCGGCGACCGTGGGCGGCTGCGCGGGCGCGTAGCCGACGATCACGCGGTGTGGCAGCCACGCGGCGGCGCGCGCGCCGGCCGCGCCCAGCCAGCAGCCGCCGAGCAGCGACCCCGATAGCAGCACCGCGCACGCGAACGCCGCGGCGCGCGGCGGGGCGGGCGGCCCGGGCAGGCGCACCGACGATAGGCGCGCGGGCGACTGACGCCGGCGACGACGGCGGCGCGGATCGACGCTGGTCGGCACCGGCGCACGGGTCGGGGATGGCGAATGCTGTCGGTCATGTGGCGCCCGGCCGGACTGCGGCGGCGTCGTGGCGACCGGGGGTCGCGACGATTAACTCCGCCGCGATGGCAAAGTTGCCCGGGTGAGCTTGACCGATTCCGCCGACGAGCGCGCCGACGATGGCTTCTCGGCTGCCGACGAGCGATTCATGCGCCTGGCGCTGACCGAAGCTCGCGCCGCGACCGACCACGGCGACACGCCGGTCGGCGCCGTCGTCGTCCGCGGCGGCGAGGTGCTCGCGACCGGCCGCAACGAGCGCGAGCTGCGCGGCGACCCGACCGCCCATGCCGAGACGATCGCGCTGCGCGAGGCCGCCCGGACGGTCGGCAACTGGCGGGTGCTGGACGCCGTCCTGTACGTGACGCTCGAGCCGTGCGTGATGTGCGCCGGCGCGATCGTCCTCGCTCGGGTGCCGCACGTCGTGTTCGGCGCCCGCGACCCCAAGGCGGGCGCGGTCGGCAGCGTGCTGAACGTGTTGGCGCAGCCCGCGCTCAACCACCGACCCTTGGTGCGCTCGGGTCTGCTGGCCGACGAGTGCGGCGCGCTGCTGCGCGCGTTCTTCGCCGCCCGACGCTGAGCCGGCGCCGGCGTGCGACCGTGGCGGGCCCCGCGCCGACGCCGGGCGAGCGGGCTGAGCTACCTTTGTACGCGCCCCACCTGGAGAGGTGGCAGAGCGGTTGAATGCGCCGGTCTCGAAAACCGGTATGGGCGTTTCCGTCCATCGGGGGTTCGAATCCCCCCCTCTCCGTCACAGCTCACCCATGTTCTCTTGTCGTCAGCGTCAGTGTCGAACACGGGTCATCCGTCATCACCGTGGAAGTGCAGAACCTTTCCCGCTGCGGCCGGCGCCGACGCGAAAGAGGGGGATCCGGTCAGGATTCGGTGAGCGCGCGTACGAGCACGACGTGCTCTGGGTTGACGGCGATCGGCTCGCCGGTCCCGGACTCGGTCAACTCGGCGAACTCCAAGATCGAACCCCGCGCGGCGGCGAGAATCAGCCCGACAACCGTCTTAGTGTCGCCGTCGACGGAATACCGGTCGCCACCGACGACGGTGATCTCGGTTCTGGGTGTCACCGTCGCGCCCGTTCAGACCCCGGTGAGGCGGCGGCGTATGCCGGCGAAGCGGGTGTTCTCGACTCGTCCGACATGACCATCGGAGACCTGGGGCGAATCGTCACGTCGGCGCTCGGGTAGCGCGACGGTCGGATCGATCCGGCGGGCGGCGGTGGCGGCCGAGACGTTCCACCGGTGCACGCTCTCGGCGTCAGGATGGCCCCAGGTACGCGCTTGCAGCACCCACTGCCCGTGAGCCTCACCCGCTTCCAGGAACAGGCCGGAGTCGCGGTCCAGGCGAGCGGGGCCCAGCCGGGCCTCGGGCGGCGATCCCGGTACGGCGACCCGGGTGTCGAAATCCAACGCGAGCACGAGCGACGACAGGTCCTGATCGCTCATCGCCGAGGCCAACGGAATCGCGAATAGTTTCACGGCACCGACTTCAGGCGCCCGACCCGGCAGCGTCACCGGTGTGCTGCGGACCGTCGGTGGCATACAAACGCCCTTCCCGGGGCACGGCGAGGGATCATTTATGTCCGCCCGCTCAAGACCCGTCCAGCGTAGCGCGAAACCGCCGTCGGCGATCATCGTTTCGATGGAGGACTCGAGGTCGATCGGACATCGGGCCGCCGATACTGGGGTACGATGCCGCACGACGTTCGCCTCAACCCCCGGCGAGCTGAGTTGTCCCGGCTTCAGCCGCTCGGCCGGCGTGAAAGTGCTCGATCCAGACGATCGATGCTGTCCGGAACGCCCAGGAGCGATATGCACCATCTCACCCAGCGGCCGAGCCGGCCACGCGATGACCGCGTCGAGTCAGATGGGATCCGCGCGGATCGGGGTGGATGAATGCCACCTGACAGCGCCAATACCTACGACGAGCAGACCCGATCAGAGGTCGACCAAACCCGGGCTGACCACGAGCAGACACAGGCGGACCGCGAGCAGACGGACTCTGATCGTGACCAGGGCAGCGCCGACCTTGAACAGATCGCCGCCGACCGCGACCAACTGGCGGCGGACGCCGATCAGGCTGCCAGCGACCGGGCCCTGGAGGCAGGCGGCTCTCAGCACGATCACGACGAGAGCAGCCAGACCCGCGACCGGACGGCTCGGACCCGGCTGGACACCTTCCGCGCACGACTCGACACGGCCCGCGAGCGACACGACACGGCGGCGGACCGCGACGCGACCGCCCACGCCCGTGACCTCGCCGCCGACGCGCGGGACGCCGCCGCGGACGCGCGTGACCGAGAGGCCGCCGAGCGCGATGCCGAGCTCAACCGGCTGGTCGCCGGCTACGGAAGCCAGCCGGCCCCAACCGGTGAGCAGATCATCCTGAGGGCGGCCCGTGATCGTGAGCGCGCGCAGGCCGATCGAGAGCGCGCCACCGCCCATCGTGCGCAGGCCGCGCTTGACCGCCACCAGGCGGCCTGTGACCGTGAATCGGCGGCCCGTGACCGAGTCAAGGCGGCGTTCGAGCGCCGTGTGAACGCCACCGACTCGCTGACCGGCGCCTGGCAACGGGGGCCCGGCCTCGAGCAGCTCGAGCACGAGATCCATCGAGCCAGGCGCGGGTCGGGCCGGCTCGTTGTCGCCTACGTGGACGTCAACGGCCTCAAGGCGATCAACGACACGTACGGGCACGCCGCCGGCGACACCATGCTCGCTCGCGTCGTCGCGGCTCTGCGGTGCAACCTACGTCCGTACGAGCTGATCGTCCGTGTCGGCGGCGACGAGTTCATCTGCGCGCTCTCAGACGCCGGGAGCGACGACGTCCGGCGGCGGTTTGACGAGATCGCCCAGCAGCTCACAGTCGATCCGAGTGTTGCCGCGATCACCGTCGGGTTCGCCGAGCTCACCGAAGGCGACTCGGCGACCGACCTCGTCGAGCGAGCCGACCGCGAGTTCCTCGCCGCCCACCAGGCCCGAGCGCGCGGGGGCTCGCCGAACGGCACCGCCCCGCCGCGGACGCCGGAGACGTAGACCCCTCACCAGGCAGCCAGTGCCGCCCGTCCACTCCGCGGTCGACGCCGCGGCCCGGTTGAATCGATTTGTCCAGAGGCGACGTTCGCGCTACCGTGGACATCGGAGGGCAACCTTCGTGCGGTCGGGCGCGCTGGATGGCGCCGGCATCACGATCTGACTTCCGAGGTTCCGTCAAGGCTTGACAGACCCGGAGGTCACCTTGCTGGTGGACGACGTAGAAACGGCTGCGCCGGACGCGGGACGAGCGGATGCTCTGCCGTCGTCGGCGGCGCACGCAGCCCCTGAGCAGCTCGCCTGGCGAGAGGCACTCGCGCCATACACGCAGCCCGACTTACGACGCAGCATGCTGGACATCGCGACCTCGGTGGTTCCCTATGTGCTCCTGTGGGTGCTGATGTACGTGGCGCTGGCGCGCTGGGGGTCCTATCCGCTGGCGCTGCTGCTGTCGATTCCGGCCGCTGGTTTCCTCGTACGCAGCTACATCGTCTTCCACGATTGCGCGCACGGGTCGTTCCTGCGCTCCAAGCGCGCGAATGCCTGGCTCGGGACGCTGATGGGACTGCTCGTGTTTGAGACGTTCGCGTGTTGGCGCCACGCGCATGCGGTGCATCACGCCACGGCCGGGGATCTCGGCCGCCGCGGGGTCGGGGACCTCCCCACCCTGACCGTCGCCGAGTACCAGGCGCGCTCAAACCGCGGGCAGCTTCTCTACCGGCTGTTCCGCCACCCGGCGGTGATGTTCGGCATCGGGCCGATCTTCGCGCTGGTCGTGCAACCCCGAATCGTTCCGCGGACGGCTCGTCCGCGGATCAAGCACCGGGTGATCGCCACGGACATCGCGCTGGTCGCGTTGGTGACGGGCCTCTGCCTGCTGATCGGCTGGCGCGACTACCTGCTCATTCAGCTGCCGATCGTGATGCTCGCCGGCGCGGCGGGCATCTGGCTGTTCTACGTGCAGCACCAGTTCGACGACGTCTACTGGGAGCGCGGCGAACAGTGGAGCTACGTCGACGCCGCGCTCCACGGCAGCGCGTATCTGAAGCTCCCGAAGGTGCTCCAGTTCTTCTCGGGCAACATCGGTCTGCATCACGTCCACCACCTGAGCGCTCGCGTCCCCAACTACAACCTGCAGCGCGCGCACGACGAGCTCCCGATGTTCCACGACGTTCCGACACTGTCGCTGGCCGACGGGCTGCGGACGGTCAGGCTCAAGCTCTATGACGAGGACCGGCGGCGGATGGTCACGTTCGGCGAAGCGCTGGAGCGGCCCGAGCCCTGAGTTGGCGCGGCGCGGCGTCCATCACAGCGCAGCGGGCTCGTGTGGCCGCAGCATGAACAGCTCGATCTCGATGTCGGGGCCAACATGCTGGTCTGAGATGAACGCGAGCACCTCGCGGCCGGAGAGGCGCTCGACCGTAGCGATGAACCGGTCCTGCATCGCGACCTGAAAGGCGCTTCGCATCTGCTGGACGAGCGTCCTGCGCTGCAGTTCGATCATCGTTTTCTCGACATCGCTGTAGATGCCCCCGAGAACGCAGACGAGGACCTCATCGCCGAGCAGCAGCGTCTTGGCCGTGACCGGGATGCGGTGGTAGTAGTGCTGGTGCATCGCGACCATCGCCGCAGTCACCGCACCCAAGAGCTCCTCTCCGATCAGCGGAACGTCAGGCGCTGACACGACGGCCTTCTCTCTCGTCCTCCGGATCGGGTCGCGCGCGAGGTGAAGGGCGTGACCAGACGAGCGATCGGCAGGATTCATTCTACACTTAGGCGCGAGCGGTCCCACCCGGGAATCGCACTGCAGGAATGTGACCCAGGCAGACACCAAAGCCACCTCCCGCGCCCACGGCGACGTACTGACCGCCATCTCCGACGGTCTCGTGGCGTTGCTGAAGGAGTTCTACGGCCGTGGTCCGACCCAGGCGAAGTCCTACTACGAGGACGACCTGGTGGTGTGCGTGCTTCGAGGAGGCTTCTCACGCGTGGAGCAGACCCTGCTGGAGGGCGGGCGCGGCGCGATCGTAGTCCAGCAGCGGGTCGAGTTCCAGGAGTTGATGCGTGCGCGCTTCGAGGCCGTCATCCAACGCGCCACGGGCCGGCGCGTGATCGGCTTCATGAGCGGCAACCAGCACGACCCCGACATGATGTGCGAGGTGTTCATTCTCGCGCCGAGCGATCTCGTCGGCACCGACGAGCTGCGTTGACCGCAACCGGCGGCCGCTGCTCTCGCGTCCACCGGTAAGCTGCAGCGACCCGCCACCGGCCCCGCAGACGATGCCTTCAGACGAGCAGATTTCCGCCCAGATCGAACGGCTCGAGAACGAGCGCGAATCGCTGTTCAAGCGTGAGGGCACCGAGGATCCGTCACGGGCGACGGACGCGGACCGGCTGGAGCAGATCCGGGTCGACCTCGAACGCCTGTGGGACCTGCTGCGCCAGCGACGGGCGCTGCGCGATGCCGGCCAGGACCCGAACCTCGCCGACGAGCGCGCCGCGGAGACGGTCGAGCGCTACTGGCAGTGACCCGGCGGGCCGCGTGAGCGCGGTCGAGATCGGGATCGAGCCGCCGCAGCTCGGGCGGCGCATCATCGCGCTGTTCAGGCCCCAGCGGCGGGCGCTGATCGTGATCGTCGCGATGGTGATCGCGACCTCGATCTCGAGCGTGATCAGCGCGCTGTTGGTCCGGCAGGTGTTCAACAAAGCGCTGTTCGTCCGTGGCGGGCCGGACCTCGGCGCGTTATATCCGCTGGTCGCCGCGCTGATCGCGATCCCGATCCTCGCCGGCGTCCTCAACGTCGCCCAGACCTATCTGACCGAGGTCGTCGGCAACCGGGTGCTGCAGGACCTGCGCGACCGGCTGTTCGCCCATCTGGAGCAGCTATCACTGGCGTTCTACACCAGCACGCGCAGCGGTGAGGTCCAATCGCGTCTCGCCAACGACGTCGGCGGGGTGCAGGAGACGATCACCTCGACGGCCTCCTCGGTTTTGTCCAACGTCGTCACGCTCGTCTCCTCGGTCGTGGCGATGCTGCTGCTGTCACCGCTGCTGACGCTGATCTCGTTGGCGGTCGCGCCGGTGTTCGTGATCTTCAGCCGCCGCGTCGGCGGCGCCCGGCGCAGCGCCCGCCGCGAGGCGCAGGCGTCGCTGGCGACGATGGGCTCGATCACACAGGAGACGCTGTCGGTCTCCGGGATCCTGCTGGCGAAGGTGTTCGGCCGCCAGTCGCACGAGATCGAGCGCTACCGGGCCGAGAACTCCAACCAGGCCGGGCTTCAGATTCGCCAAGCGATGGTCGGACGCTCGTTCTTCGCGGTCACGCAGGCGTTCTTTGGAATCAGCCCGGCGCTCGTCTACCTGGTTGCGGGACTGCAGGGCGGCTCGGCGCTGTCAGCCGGGACGCTGGTCGCATTCACCACCTTGCAGAGCCGGCTGCTGATGCCGATCAACCAGCTGCTGCAGGTGTCGGTCGATGTGCAGTCCTCGCTGGCGCTGTTCGGTCGGATCTTCGAGCTGCTCGACCTCCGGCCGCAGATCACCGACGCGCCTGGGGCGCTGACGATCGAGTCGGCTCAGATCCGGGGCGAGGTGACACTCGACCACGTGTCGTTTCGCTACGCCGGCGGCGAAGCCGACCCCGATGACCCGGTGACATCGGAGGCGCTGCACGACGTCTCGATGGAGATCGAGCCAGGCCAACTGGCGGCGCTCGTGGGCCCGTCAGGGGCGGGCAAGACGACGATCTCCTACCTGGTCCCCCGGCTGTACGACGTCACCGCCGGCGCTGTCAGGATCGACGGCCACGACGTCCGTGAGCTGGGTGCCCACACGATCGCCGGCGCCGTCGGCGTCGTCACTCAGGAGAGCTACCTGTTCGGCGGAACCGTCCGAGACAACCTCACCTACGGCCGGCCCGACGCGACCGACGAGCAGATCGTCGCCGCCGCGAAGGCGGCGTTCATCCACGATCGGATCCTGGCGCTCGACCATGGCTACGACACGGTCGTCGGCGAGCGCGGCTATCGGTTCTCAGGTGGTGAGCGTCAGCGACTGGCGATCGCGCGCGTGATCCTCGAGGACCCGCCGATCCTGATCCTCGACGAGGCGACCTCGGCGCTGGACACCGAGTCCGAACGGGTCGTGCAGCAGGCGCTGGAGTCGCTGATGACGCGCCGCACGACGATCGCGATCGCCCACCGGCTGTCGACGATCCGTAGCGCCGACGTGATCTTCGCGCTGCAGGACGGCCGAATCGTCGAGCGCGGCAGCCACGACGAGCTGCTCGCCCGAGGCGGGCTCTACGCCCGGCTCTACACCGAACAGTTCGGCGACGGCGCGATCGAAGCTCATTGCGCCGACGGTGTGATCCTCGGCAACGGCCGGCCGTGCAAGCCGTCGGCTCGCCACCGCGATCACGCCGAGGATGCCGTCCGGGTGGCGGCGGCCAGCACGCACCCCGAGCCGGTCGCCGAACTCCCGGCCGATCTCCGAGCGGCGCTGCGCGCGTGATGCGATCAGCGGCCACGACAACCCGAGCGCGGGTCGACCCGCACCACTTCTTCAACTTCCCGCAGGCGATCGGCCGCTGAGCGGCCGATCGGCGCGTCGGTCAGCTCCGACGAGGTCGGCTCGGGCTCCTCAGACCGGGTCGGGCGTCGGGACTGGGTCGGGCGTCGGGACCGGGTCGGGCGTCGGGGTCGGCGGGCTCGGGTCGGGCGTCGGGCTCGGATCGGGCGCCGGGGTCGGCGGACTTGGCTCGGGCGCCGGGGTCGACGGACCCGGACTTGGGTCGATCGGCGTCGGCGGTTCGGTCGGCTGGGGGACTTCCATGGTCAGCATCTGGCCTCCATCGATCGACGGCGGTGCTCGTTGGTGGGGAGACAAGCGAACGGGCTCTGGCAGTCGCGGGGGAGATCATTGCGACCTCGCCTCGTTCGCCCGTCTCCCACCTGCGGGCGCGGATCGGATACCCGACGGGTCGCGTCGCAAACAGCTGAGTCACAACTCGTTTACACCGATGCGTGGCCGACCTGATGTAGATCCGTTTCCCCGAACTCAAGGAGCAAGACGGTGATCCTCATCTGTTACGACGGCTCGGACGACGCCAGGGCAGCGATCGAGCACCTCGGTGCGCTACTGCCCGACGAACCCGCCACCCTGTTGACGGTCTGGGCCCCGTTCTCGATGCTCGCGTCCGGCAGCCCGAAGGGCCGCCTGAACCCCCTGGCGATCATCACCAATGTCGACGACGCCAACGACAAGATGCTGGCCGAGGCGAGGGAAGTGGCGGCCGAGGGCGCTCAGCTGGCGAACCAGGCCGGGCTCAAGGC
This sequence comes from uncultured Solirubrobacteraceae bacterium, assembly GCA_963846015.1. GTDB lineage: Bacteria > Actinomycetota > Thermoleophilia > Solirubrobacterales > Solirubrobacteraceae > Palsa-465. The sequence goes on along the minus strand of CAWJUE010000004.1, from coordinate 66,922 downwards.
CGAGCCTGCCACCGTCGAGCAGGGCGAATCCGGTCGCCGAGGCGATTCTGTCCGGAGCCGACAAGGTTGACGCCGACGTGATCGTGCAAATCGGTTCCCGCGGTGGCAGCCTCGGATCGCTGCTGCTCGGCAGCGTCTCCCACCGAGTGCTACAGCAAGCCGACCGACCCGTCCTGGTGATCCCCTCGAAGGCGGTCGCCGCCGCCGGCACAAGCTTCGCGAGCCCGAAGGGACGACCGCCTTACTGGATGGCGCGCGGGTCAGCCCAGGATCGGCGGCCTCGGTCTCAAGCACCTCGAACGACCAGATCTCTGAGGCGGTCCCGACCGGCCCGCCCTGACGATGCTGTGCGTGACCTGCTGCGAAATCGGGACCGCGCACCCATCCCTGAAAGTCCTCCTCCGAGCGCCACTGCTCCGACGCCGAGAACGGGTGCGGCAGCCGGGCCAGCCACTTACGCAGCAACCCGTCGATCTGCGCGGGACCCAGGCCGTCGCAGATGGCCTGCAGCGCCGCGGGGTCGTCGACGTGCAGCGGCAGGTTGGACAGCCCGGTGTCCTTGGCCGCGCGGATGCGGTCCTCGCAGCGGGCCCGGCGACGGTGGCGCAGTTCCAGGTCCGCGATCTGGGTGCCGGGCTCGCATCGGATCTCGAGTCAGGCGCGATCAGCGCTCAGACGGCTCGCTGCTCCTCGGAGTTGAGCACAGTCGGGCGGGTGGGGAAGGCCTCCGAGGGGATCGACGTCATGAGCCGGGCACTAGGGGCTGTCGCTCGAGCGCACCGCCCGCGAGGCGTCAGAGGCCGCATTCGGCGAGGTACATGGTCATGCGCACCGTCGTGCCGAGAGCGGGATCGCTGTGGACCCGGACCAGGTCGCACAGCTGGTGGGCCAGGCGAAGGCCGTAGCCGCGACGCTCGGATGGATGGCCGTCGTGCCGACCGACGAGGGGGTCGGCGATCCAGCCGCTGTCCTGGAACTCGCACACGACCGCGGGTCGCTCCGCCGCCTCCCACCCGGGCCCGACGGTGGATTCCCGGGTCCACACCGCCAGCAGGCCCGGCCGGCTCGTGTGCAGAACGGTGTTGACGGCGACCTCGTAGGCGGCCAGGGACAGATCGGCGACGCGGTCCGGGTCGAGACCCGCCGACGCCGCGTGCTCGGCGACTGCCAGCCGGACCGCCCGGGGTCCGCTTGGCGCGGCGAACACGAGCGTCTCGCCGAGCCCGGCCGGTTCGTCGAGCGGCCCACTAAACCGCTGGGCGAGCCCGGAGGGGTCGGCGTAGTGGGCGCTCGCGGTGGTCACTCCCCTCTCGGTTAGCACGGGGTGGGTGCGGGCCGCATCATCGATCACGTTGGCGTCGAGGGCGCTCGTGTCGTACGGGCAAAGGACCGTTACGGCGCGATCGGCCAGCGCGAGATTGATCAGGGCTTCGTGCTGGACCGCGGCGGCGTACTCCTCGGGACTGCGCCCTGCCCAGATCGGTTCGCCGATGATGCGCACGCCGTCGTGATCGGCGTTCCGGTCCGCGAACTCCCGCAGAACTCCCGCGATGATCCGCCCAGGATTGCGCCCGGCGACTGTCATGTCGTGGAAGACGACGTCCGCGGCGGCAGGTCCCAGGCCGGCCTGCACGAGTTCCAGTCGGCTCGGGGGCGCGGCCATCATGGCCGGCTGTCCTGCCTCCACCGCCTCCCGGAGGAAGGGCACCGTACCCGCGACGTAGGACTGGTCGTCGGCGTAGAAGAGGGCAGGGTGGATCAGAGCGCCGCCGTTGCCACGACGGTGCCGCCCGGGCCCCTGGGTAGACCTCAAATCCCTCATCAACCTGCGTCCGCCATCAACTCTGAACCAGCGATGATGGCCGAGTCGGTGGCCACAACGCCATGCCCCCGGCCGTTTCGCCGAGCGGCGCCCGGCATGCGGACCAAGTTCGATCCCCGCTCTGGTGAAGACGTTGGTCCCAAAATCGCCCTCCGGCCCGTCGACCAGCCACACCTCCCAGGGGGCTCGGCCAGGTCCAGTGGCTGCTCGACGACCCGCGTTCAGTTCGGGGTTGTTCCTGGCCTATGCCGCCCAGGCCGGCGGACGTAACTGGGTTGGGCACAGCACAGCCAGGTGGCCGTCGATCCATCCACTCGGCGCAGCGTCGGCTGGCTCTATTCCGGACGATCTTGGGTGAGATAGTCGCGGATGCGCCGCCCCATCGAGTAAGTGAAGGTGACGTCGCCGTAGAGGATCGACGGTGTCTTGAGGGGCGCCACCGGGGCGAGCGCGCCCGCTGGGTGCCCTTCGGGGAAGTCGAAGGTGATGGCGTCGACGCTGGCCTCATAGAGGTCGACCACGAAGGGGAGGGGCAACTCGACGAGTTCGTCCAGCGCCGCAGTGCCGCCCTCGACGCGGGGAAGCTGCCGGTGGGCGTAGTAGTTCAAGTGGCCCCCGAGCGTGCCGGCGAAGGTGTCGGTGACCGAGGCGTGAGCCGTGATGACGTCTCGGCCGTCCACGCTCAGCACGGAGCTCAGTTGGTTCCCCTCGCGCACCCCGCGGCGTATGCCGTGCAGCGCGGGAATACCGGCGGCCTCCCGGGCGTAGGAGATGACCCGCACCGACGAGCTCCAGTAGAAAGCGAAAAAGCGGCCCGGGATGGGCATGGTCCCTTCGGCCGCCAGGCTGTCGTGCCCGTCGACCTCCACCGTCAGGTAGGTCAACGAAAAGGCGCCGAACCCGCTGGTCTGGCTCGCCTCGACCTCGTACATGTTCATCTGCACGAGACTGTTCGGATGTGCTGTGAGGCCCGGGGGCAGCACAGCCTGGAGCGCTTCCGGTTCAGCTTGGTAGCCGACGATGAGCATCCGCGCGTTGCGGATCAGCTGGGGCGCGGGCGGCGCCCAGAGCTGCGGCGGCATGCCTCGATAGACCGCCCCGTCCCAGGCCGTCACTCTCCGACTCCCACGCCGTCATCGCACGACACAGCGCCTGCGCGCGGCCGAGCCGTCGTTGTGGTCTCCACGCGCCCTCCTCGTCGAGTCCCGCCGGCGTCCGCCCCGGTCATCACAAGCGGCCCGCCCACGGGGTGCGGCCCGGGCGAACCACTCTACTTCCAGCGGTCAATGACCACTCGGCCCTTGAAGACGATCAAGTGCGACCTGCCCAGCACCTGCCACACCTCCCGGGCCATCTCGTCGAGCTCCACGAGATCCATGATGACCATGTGCTCGTCCGACTCGCGCACCGAGAATCTTCCTGCCACGCTGGTCCCGCAACCTCGCGATCCAGCGGTTCGTCGACGACGCCGCCAACGTGCTCTTCGCTTGCCAACCCGCAGGTGCTGGGCGTAGCGCCGGACCCGGGTTCTGACCCATTGACCGGCCCGCCGCCCGTGGCCCGGTAATAGTTGATCAATAGGTGCTCGCCGACGTGCGCGGCGAACTGGGCGCGGGTGCGGCACCGCGTCGCTGGGCCGGGCGTCGACCCGGGTGCCGTTGCTGAGCACCACCTCGGCCGCGAGCACCCCCTCACCCAGCCCGGCGTTCTTCACCCTGACGACGTGCTGGGCGAGGTCGATGGTCACGTTGACCAGCAGCTGGTGGGGCAGCGGGCGCGGCGGGGGCGCTGTCGCGAGGTGTACCGGACCCGGCGTCGACCTCGTCAACGACGCCACCATCCATCTCGGCCGGTCCACGGCCCACCGCTCCACAGCGACGATCCGCACGTCGCGCTCGCACGTGCACGTTCGGACTCCGAGGGCGGCCTTCGCGACGCGTCGATCACGAGGGCGGAAGCCGCGGCGGGCTCAGTGCAGGGCGGCGCGCAGCGCGTCCCCGGCCCGGTCGAGGGTCTCCCGCGCGCGGTCGATCACCCCGGCCATCTGCGCGAATCCGTGGATCATGCCGTCGACCGGGAGTAGCTCGGCGTCTACGCCAGCCTCCCGGAGCTTGCCGACATAGGCCGCGCCTTGGTCGCGCAGGGGGTCGAACTCGGCGGTGATCACCAGCGCGGGCGGCAGCCCGCCGAGCTCGTCGGCCAGGGCGGGCGAGACCCGCGGGTCGGCACCCTCGTCCGGGGTGTTCAGGTAGCAGCCCAGGAACCACTCGATCCACCCGCGGGTCAGCAACGGGCCCAGGGCCTGCTCACGCATCGACGCGCTGTCGTCGAAGCGGTCAACCATGGGGTAAATCAGCAGCTGGAAGGCGACCCGCGGGCCGCCGCGGCGATGCGCCAGCTGGGACACCACCGCCGACAGATTCCCGCCGGCGCTGTCCCCGCCCACGGCCAGCCGGGTCGGGTCGCCGCCGTGGTCGCCGATCTTTTCCACGGCCCAGGTCAATGCCGCGTAGGCGTCGTCGACCGCCGCCGGGAACCGGTGCTCAGGTCCGAGGCGGTAGTCCACCGCAGCGACCAGGGCTCCGGCTCGGTTGGCTAGTGCGCGGCAGACGCCGTCGTGGCTGTCCAGGCTGCCGATCACCCAACCGCCACCGTGGTAGTAGATCAGCGTGGGGTGCGGGCCCTCCCCTGCCGGCACGTAAATCCGAACCGGGATCTCCCCGTCCGGGCCGGGCGCGGTGGTGTCTTCCACACGCGCCACCGGCTGCGGCGGACCGGACAGCTCCGCAAGGTCCTCGATCATCGCTCGGCTCTCGGCGACGGTCATGCTCTCCGGGGACTTCAGGCCCTGCTCGGCCAGCTGCGCCAACAGTGCCTCGATCTGAGGGTCCAGGGGCATGGCGGTGGTCCTCTCCGGTCGATCCTCGAGCGTCGGGCGCCCTCCGGTCAGGGGATTCTCCGCTCCCGCACCATCCGAGGTCGAGGGCCGATGCAGCTCGTCCTGCCAAGCCTTGACTTCGTCTGTGTACTCCGTCCTACGTCAGGAACGATCTTGTACACAGGCCATCTGACAGGACCCGGCCTTGACCCCCGCTGGCGCTTCGACCGCATGGCCACGGTCTCCTCCCCGACGACCGGGACGGTCTCAGCGGCGTTCGCCCAAGCCGCGAAGCGTTACGCGGTCGGGGTCGACCTCTGCCCGCCCGGGCACGGCAACCGCAAGGGCGTGGCCGAGAAGGCCAACCACTCCGCGGTGCAGCGCTGGTGGCGCACCGTCGCCGACGACGCCACCGTCGCCGCTGCTGGTTGTTACGGCGACATTGGGAGGGATTCGACGGCGCTGCAGTAACCCTCGACGACCCTCCTTCGATCCCACGAGATCAACCGACCCGAAAGGACCGCCACCACCATGTCCAGCCGCACAGCCGCGACCTCGACCGGGCCGCCCTCGAGCTGACCGGCAACGTCTTCCTGCGCCTGATCATCCTGTCGCTGACCTGGCCCTACTACCTGGCCGTCGGGCTCGTCCAGCTCTTTCGGGGCAGCGCTCAGGTCGCCGCCGATGTCCGCCGGGACGTCGCCCAGATGCAGGCCGGCGAGTCCCTCGGGGACGTGCTGCGCAGCGACCCACAGCGTGCCTACGCCGCGCAGCAGGCCCAGGCCCGCGCCACGATCGCCGCCCGCCGCGGGCAAGTCACCGGGGCCCGGCGCTCCCAGCCTCGGCGATGAGCCGTCGGCCCCGGTCGAACTTGGCCGGGGGCCGTCCGAAGGGCGGGTAACCAGGTGGTTAGCCCCGCTGCTCGGCTGACGGACCTGTTCCTGGAGTGTCTCGACGTGCCACCTGTCATGGCGAGCGGGTCGGCGTCGAGGAGGCCGAGCACGATGATCGCGCCTCCGGAATCAATAGGCGGTGCGCTCGGCGTCGTCGAGGCGCATGCGACGCTCATGACGTCGTTGGAGCGCGGCCGTGCCGATGTGGCCCAGGACACCGAAGGGCGCGCCCACCGGTGCAAGTGGTCCCCCGTACGGGGCTCGCCTACTCCACCGCACGATCAACAACGCGGCTACCTCCGCACCCGCTACCCACAGCCAAATCGCCCCCATGCGCGATCTGTCGTTCGTACGATCCCTCGCTTTACCCCTGACCCCAGCCAGGCCTTCAGGGCCCTGCCCGTCCGAAGAACCCGCGGGCCGCGGAACGTGGGGGGAGGCGACGGCGGGCCCGAACGTTGGTTAACGCCGCATGTGGCTGCCCACCAGCGACCCAACCCGGCGGGTGCTCGCCGACCACAAGGACGGGCTCCGATGACCTTCCTGGCGCTAGCCTCCGTTTCCCGGTCGGGGCTGCTACTGGCTGGGCTGCTCGCGCGCGAACGCCAGCACCGTGCCGGTGGCCAGCGCGGCCACCAGGCCGACCTCCATGCCGCTCGTGGCGCCCCAGAGGAACGGCCCGCACACCGCGGTGAACACGGCGGCGGTCGCGCCGACCCGGCGCGAGGCGACGGTGCACCCAAGGTGCGCGACGAGCACGGTGGTGGCGACGGTGCACAGCACCCCGAGACCGACCGCGGTGTAGAGCAGGAGCCCGCCCTGCGCGCCCAGCGCGAATAAGGCGCCGAGGACCAGCACGTAGAGCAGGCTGCTCGCGCCGGTGCTCGGCGGCTGGCCCGGCTGATATTCGAGGAAGTGCCCCGAGCCCGATCTGGCGCGCGTATTCCAGGTGGATGTAGGCGTCGTCGAGTGGCGGGGAGAAGTGGCCCTGGTTGTAGGCGGCGTTCGCCGCGAGGAACCCGAGTGCGGCGACCAGCGCCAGCCCTGCGGGACCCCAGACGAGGGGGTCCGGACTCACGGCGCGGCGCCGGGCCGGGCGGTTGCCCCCTCGCCGTCCGTCGTGGCGTCCTCGACGTCCGCTCCGGCGCCGCCCTCCGCGGCCTTCCGTGCCACCGTGGTCATCCGCATCCCCCAGGACCCGCCGGCGCCACCACGACCCGGCTGGCGGCAGACCGTACCCGTGGCTCACGGACGGCCAGGACCGGGGCTCCCATGTGAGCCGGTGCGGGTTGGTGAGGTAGTTGCCGCACTGCCGAGCCGGGGGAGCTCAGCTGCTCGGCAGGTGCCCCGGGGTGAGGGGCTCAGGGGCTTCCGCCGGGCACCTGGATGTGTAGGTGATCGCAGCTGTCGGGGAAGGTCGTGGCACCGGCGGGAAGCGTCCGCACCAGGGCCTGTTCCTTCGGAGGCGGTTGACAGGTGGATTGGCCGATGGCCGATCCGGGCGGCAACTCGGGTGTGACGGCTTCAAGGGCCGTCAGCGAAAGGGGGTCTCGTCCGCGCAGACGGTGTCCGTCGAGCGATCCGAGGTCGACGGCATCTCCGCTGTAATGCGCGCTTGCGGGGCGGTGGCCGTGGCCGCCGCTTTCCAGAGCGGTCACTCGCACCGAGTGGTCCGCGGCCAGGCGCAGGATCAGCCGCAGCGCGGTGGCGCTGACCGGGACACCGGCGCTGGCCGGCTGGCCGGCGGCGGTGTGCTCGAGGTCGGGCCTGACCTGTGTGCCGTCGAGGATCACGTGGGGGTTATCGAGGACCTGCTGGGCCAGCCGTGTGGACCTCGCGTGGGCGGAGCCGCCCGCGGTGACCTCGACTGGGGAGCCGGCCGGGGCGAGGGGGTCGGCGGGCCCGCCGGTACTCTCGGCGGGGCGGCTGGTGGGGATGTGACTTGCGCATCCGGCGGGCATGCGGGCGGCACGCAGCAGCGCATCGCCGGTCTGCGGGCCGACGACCCCAGTGGTCGGCGTGATACCTGACGCGCGCTGGAACGCTCTGACCGCGGCCGTGGTCGCGGGACCGTAGGTGCCGTCGGCAGCGGCGCCCGGAGCGACCGCCAGGGCCCGCTGGACGCACCCCACCGCGGCGCGGTCGGTCGGATAGCCCGGCCCGATCGGGGTGGGGCTCTCGTCGGCCGCAGCGGTTGCGCCGAAGCCGAGGGCGATCATTGCGACGGTGGTCGGGACGACCACGGCGGTCAGGACGACCACGGTGATCGGCGAGCGGCGAGCCGTACGCGGCATGGGACCTGGCCTTTCCGGCGGGGAATCACCGCGCTGGGATGGTGGGCCTTCGGGGTGCAGACCGTGGCGGGGTAACTCGGTCTGACCGGCCCGGTGCGGCTCGTCGTCTCATCACGGCTCGGACACGGGTCGCCGGCCGCGAGGTGCGGATCGTCTTGGTGAGCGTCCGCCTTGATGCGCTCCACCTGGTGGGCTCTGCGAAGCCCCCGAAGGAACCAACTTGCTCAGCAGATACTCAGTCACGTAACCGCGGGGTGTCCTCCAGCGACAGGGGTGGCGAACCAGGTCACCCTCCAACCGCTGGGGTGACCTCACGACGGGCAGTCAATCTGGCTGCCCCTGGATAGGCTTGAGGTGCCGATGGCCGTACGCCTCGACGTCACACCGACCGGGCTCCAGGTGCAGTTCACGGGGGTTGACCTTGTTGCCGCGTGCTCCCGGGGCCTCGACATCCCCTTCGAGCGGATCGTCGGCACCCGGGTGATGGCGCGAGCCGACGCCATCGCCTCGAGCCCTCACCTGCCCGGTCCCGGCTTTTGGTGGCCTGGGCGGTGCCGCGTCGGCTCCTGGGGATTCGGTGAGCGCCGACAGCTCTGGGGGGTTCACCACGGCGCCCACGTCGTGGTCATTTACCTCTCGGGTCGCCCGTTCCATCGCGTCGTCGTCGACATCGAGGACCCCCAGCGCGCGCACCGCTGCATCGAGGCGGCGCTGTTGCACAGCAAGAAGACCAGTCCTCGTCGTTCACTGCGCGGCCTCCTGCCCGCAGCCGTCCACGAGGTTGGCGTCTCCGGTCGTGTGTGGCTCTGATCCGGGGGCACGGGTGGCCCCGGCCACCGAGACCGCAAGTAACCGCCGGCAGTGTCCGCAGGACGGGCCGTCACCGTCGCGGGGTCAACGTCACGAACCCGGGGCCGTGGCGGTCGGTGGTCTCCGCGCGCGGTCGCCGGGCGTGCCGCCCGCCCGTGGGGGGTGTGGCCACCAGTGGGGGCTCGTCCTCGGGGGCACGCCGCGGCTGGGGTGGCGTCAAGGACTGGCGTGACGTCGAGGCATCGACCAGGGCCATTCTTCGCCGGCGGCCGGTGTCCTCGGGCCGTTGGACCGGCAACGGTTCCAAGCCCGGACGGGGCTCGGGCAGCGCCGCGACGTCTCCGTCCACGATGCCGCCGTGGCCGGTGAGCGCCTCGCGCCGGCGGCGTTCCCAGTCCAAGGCGACCGCCCGGAAGATGGGCGTCGGCTCGTCCGCCCACTTGTGCGGCGGCACGGCCTGCCAGGTCCAGGCGCTGGCGGCGTCGAAACGCCACCCCCCGGGCCTGGTGTCCTCGCGCCATTCCCACATGTCTGGCCTCCTCCGTCGTTGGCACACAGTCACCGACCCCACGCGGGCTGCCCTCCCGCACTTGCGGCGTGGACCATAAACCTCGACCTGAGGCTGAGACCGACGACACGCTGTGCAACGACGAACAGCCAGATTCACCCACTTGCACATCACATGGCAGCCGTGGCCGATCTCGGTGGGTCCGGGGACGACGACGGCGCTGCGGTCGACGAGGCGGAGACCACCGAGCCGAGCGTGCTCGACGCCGTCGTGGAGCGGCTGCGCGAGGCCGGGCCGCCCGCCCACGAGGTGTGGCTGCCGCCGCTGGCGGGCCCGACCGCCCTCGAGGGGCTCCTCCCGCCGCTGCGCGAGACCCCCGACCGCGGGCTGTGCGCGCTCGGCTTCCCCGCCAACGGGTCGCTGCGCCTCCCGCTGGGACTGGTCGACCGGCCCTACGAGCAGCGTCGGGACCTGCTGTGGGCCGACCTGGCCGGGGCGGCGGGGCACGTCGTGGTGGCCGGCGGGCCGCAGTCGGGCAAGTCGACGACGTTGCGCGCCCTTGTCACGGCGGCCGCGCTGACCCACACCCCGGGCGACTCAGCCTCGATCCACCGGTGATCTTTGGGCTGGCCGTTAGTTGATCACCTGGGTGCTGGAGCCGGGGGTGGTCGTGCGGGAGCTGCCGGTGTGCCCGGCGTTTCCACTGTCTGGTTCTCCGGTCGGGCCCGGAGGGCGGCTGGTCAGGCGGTGGCGGTGGTGAGGGGGTCGTGCAGGGCGGCGCGGAGCAGCTCGTCGAGCCCGGCTTCCCAGGGCCAGTCGCGGGGCAGGTGCAGCGCCAGCCGCCGCGCGGAGCGCGCGATCCGGGCGGGCACGGTGATCAGCCGGGTGCGCAGGGTCGCGGTGCGGGCCTTGGCGTGCATCGCCCCGGCGAGCGCGCCGGCGGCGCGGGTGAGGTTGTAGGCGATCGCGGCGCAGGCGACCCAGGCGCCGTTGGCGGCGAACACTCCGGAGGGCAGGTGGGCCAGGGCGCTGCTTTTGAGGTCGGCGATGACCTGCTCGACGATGGCGTGGTCGCGGTGGGCGGCCTCGGCGGGCAGCGTCTCGAGCGGGCTGTCGGTGAAGATCGCGTGATAGCGGTGGGCGGCGAACAGCTCCAACTGCTCGTCGCTGATCTTGCCGGCGAGGTGGCGGGCGCCGGGGCCTTGGTGGTCGGGGTTGAGGCGGCGGACCCGGCGCACGATCAGCCGAGCGGTGACCTGCTCGCTGCGACGGCGGCCGGTGAACGCGGTGTAGGCGATCTCGGCGACCTCCGCGCCGGAGACCCAGTCCCCGATCTGGGGGTCGAAGATGGTGCTGCGGTAGTCGATGTGGGTCCATGCCTGGTCGGGGACGGCGGCGATCGCCGCGCTGATGGCTGGGGTCTGGCGGACGGTGACCGAGAACCTCGCGCCCGCCCGGCGGGCGGCAGCGATGATCGATTCGGCGTAGAACGCCGAGTCGGCCCGCACCACCAGCAGCCCGTTCGCCCCGGCTCGTTTCGCGGTGGCCAGGGCGTCGGCGAGCAGCTTCGGAGCCCCGCGCATCGAGTTCGCCCCGCCGCGGCGCAACCGTGACGCCGCGATCAGCGGCGCGTTCCCCGGCGTGGACAGCGTCGCGAGCAGCACGTTGAGGCCGTTGACCCCGGTGTAGCCGCGCCCCGCGCCCTGCTTGGCGTAGCCGTGGGTCTCCCGGACCGTGTCGTCGAGGTCGAGGTAGGCGAGCCGCTCGGCGCCGGGCAGCAGCGGCGCCCAGCGCGCCAGCGCGGGCAGCAGCCGGGCCGCGACGGCGTCGAGTTGGCGGACATGCCCGAAGGTGAACGCCCGCAGGAACGTGCCCAACGTCGAGGGGGCCCGCACCCCGGTGAACACCCGGCGCATCCCGCCGTGGCGCAGCAGGTCCAGATCCGAGATCGAGTCCGCGCCGGCGACCATCCCCAGCACCACCGCGAGCAGCTTCGTGGCCGCGTTCGCCGCGGGCACCGAGAGCCGCTCCAGCAGCCCGGGCAGCCCCGCCCGGGCAGCCAGCCCCGACACCGGGACCAGCCCGGCGCACGACATCAGGTCGGGGTCGTCGAACCGGACCGAGATCCGCCAACGTTCGTGAGAGAGTTGCATCCAGCGGATGCCCTTCTGTCCGGGACCGATGTGACCGTCGCAAGCCACATCTTCCCAGCTCAGAGGGGCATTCGTGCGACACGACCCGCATTCACCAGCAACTACTCCGGTGCATCCAGGCTCAGAACCGGTTGACTAGGGACGCGGCGTCGAATCGACCGGGGAGTTGACCGAACTGCTGCATGAGGTCGGCCACACGCTGGATTCGGAGTGCATTCGGCACAAGCGGGTAGGAGCCCAGCTTCAGGAGCAGGATCGTATCCGGGTCGGCTTGCAGATAGCTTCTGAGTGCTTCGTCGACGGTCTCACGCTGGGCGGCGTCCGAAGCAGCACGCGACATCGCTCGCGCGAACGCGCTCACTGTCGCCGGGTTGGCGCCCGCGAACGAGTCGGTCGTGGCGTATCCCGCAATAGCCAAGTCCGCTGTGGGCCCCGACGCGGTGTCCAGGACCTTCACGAAGCCAGAACGGATTCTGACTTGACGTTGCGAATGGCTCGACCATGAGCGCCCCGTCGACCTGTCCGCTGTTCAGAGCCTGTTCCATCTGCGGGAAGGGAACCTGGACGAACCTCACGGAGTTCGGGTCCACACCTTGGAGCTCGAGTGCAGCACGTGCCGTGAGTTCATTCACGTTGCCAGGGGTGCTCACCCCCAGTCGCTTACCCGTCAGGTCGCGGGGCTGGCGGATGACGCCGTCAGGTCTGACGAGAAGCGGAAAGACGTTGATCCCGGCCTGGTAGGCGTCCGCGATCACTTTGAATCGGCCGAGACCTGCCTGTTGCGCTCCGATTACTTGCGCGTAGTTGACGAAAGCGATGTCGAGCTGCCCCTGGCGGAGAGCACCAAGAGCTTGAGCGGCATCTTCCTGGACCACCGGTTGTACCTGAAGGCCCTCCGCGGCGAAGTAACCGCGCTGCTGAGCGATCCGGAACGTTGCTGTGTCAACGATGTTTAGGACGCGGACACGCAGAACCGGGTGCTCAGGGGGCGGCGGTGGATGCGAGGCGGTGGGCCCGGCGCACCCGGCGAGCAGGAAACTCGCGATGACGGCCCCGAGCCCGAGGCAGCGGCGAAACCACCGGATGTACGGGCCGGAGTTCGCGGGTCGCAAAACCCGCAACCCCCAGGAGGGCTCTTTCACCGACCATCTCTCGTCATCGCGATCGAGCCGCCTCATCGTAGTGACGACCCCATCGCTCGAGCGTTGCTTGGGGCGCTCCGGACGAGCGCGGTCGCGACCGCACCGAGTGCCGCAACGACGGCGAACACGTAGAACCCCCACGGGTAGGCGATACCGGCCTGCAGCAGCGTGCCGCCGATCAGCGGTCCCGCGATCGCGCCGAGGCGGCCGATCCCGCTGACCGTGCCGAGCGCGCTCCCGCGAATCTCGGGAGGGTAGAGGTGGGAGACGTAGGCGAATACCAGGACCTGAGCAGAGAAGACGAAGATCCCGCAGAGGAGGACGCTGACGTAGATTCCGATGCCGGGCAATCGGATCGAGAGCAGGGCGAGGAACAGCGTCGCGGCCGTGAACCAGGCGATGGCGGCAGGGCGCACGCCGAGGCGGTTGGCCACGGTCCCGGCGAACAGCAGCCCGACGATGGCGCCGATGTTGAGGACGAGCAGCAGCGCAAGCGCAGCACCGAGCGCGTAGCCAGCCGAACGCATGATCTCTGGCAGCCAGGTGTTGAGCCCGTAGACCAGCAACAGACCCATGAAAGAGGCGACGCAGAGCGCGACGGTCGAACGGGTGAAACCGCGACGGAACAATTCTGTCAGTGGGTTGCGGGAAGCCTTCGTCCGTAGCCCGCCGCCGTCGCGGGAGACAACAGTCGCGTCCGACGCCCCTTTCGAGGCACTCCGGGGCCGGAATTCCGCCGACTCCGGGAGCTTGACGACCATCAGCGGTAGCAAGACGACTGCGGGCAGGGCACCGACCACGAACATCGCAGGCCAACCGAACGGGGCGATCAGTAAGATCCCCAACAACGCGGTGAGGATGGCACCGACGTGGTAGCCGGTCATGAGCACGGTCGTTGCACCGCTTCGGCGTCCGGGCGGCGCGTACTCAGCGACGTAGGCCAGCGCTGCGGGCAGCACGCCCCCGAGGCCTAGGCCGGCGAGAAAGCGCAGGACGCCGAGCATTTCGGGGTTCGGAGCGAACGCACATGCCAGAGTCAGCACCGAGAAGATGGCGACCGTCGCGATCAGCGTGCGGCGGCGGCCCATGAAGTCGGCAAGAGGGCCTACGGCGAGCGCCCCGACCATGACGCCGAGCAGACCCACGGTGGCGATTACAGAAGCGCCCACTGGGTCGAGGTCCCAGGCGGGATCGCGCAGAAGGACCGGTAGGACAACGCCGAGGACGACGAGGTCGAAACCTTCCATGGCCACGGCGACCCAGCACAGCGGGCGCACCCAGGATGCCCCTCGAGGGCCGGCGGGCGCTTCGGTGGGAGCGCTACGAGGTGGGGTTGTCATCAGACACGTCCTTCGTGGCAGGCGCGCCACAGACAACGCACCAGTGGTCGTTGAAGAACCGGCCGGGGGGCCTCTCGGTGCAGGACCGGTCGAGCATGTGGGTCAGCTCCTCGGGTCACGGATGGTCGTCGCGGTCGAAGATCGGTGCCGGGAGCGGCGGGTGGTCGACGCCTGGCCCGCCCTGCTCGCGCCGTCCCTCGAGGACGCCTCGCCGGTAACGCGCCAGCCGCTCTCCCCGGCCGTCGGGGTCGTCCGCCGCCGGGCGGGCCGGCGTCTGCACGTCGGCCCCGTCGACGCTGCCGGGAACGAGCCGGGCCAGCGGCTCCCGCTGCGGCAGACCGGCATCGGTGATGTCCTCGTCCCCGGTGAGCGTTGCCTCCTGGGCCGCGGCATCCCCGGCGTCGGCCGGCGACGTCCACGCCGGGGGCGAGGGAGCGTCGAGGTCCGATCTCTCGGCGAACCACGCGGAGAGCTCGTCGTAGATCGGCTCGGACGAGATCGGGGCCCGGTGCACACCCCTCGGCGCAGGGGCCGGTGGGTCCGGACGGTCCGAGGTGCGGCGGGGCGAGGGGACCGGCAGCGCGGGGCGGGTCGGGTGCTCCAGGCGCTCGAACAACTCCGCGAGCTCCGCGGACTCCACACCGCACATGGTGACCACGGTGAGCCGGAAGCGGCGGACACGGCGGCGCACGGCCGCGGGCAGTTCGCTGAACCGCAGTCCGTCGAGCGAGGCCACGTCCCGGTCGGCGGGCGCGTCGCCCCCCGAGGAGCAGGTGAGCTCGTCGTGGAAGAAGCGCGTGATCGCGTCGAGGCGGTGGAAGCCGTCGAGGACGACCTCGGACGACCCGGGTCGTGGCGCGGCAACGACCACGGCGGGCACCCACCAGTCACGCAGGATCGTGTCGATCAGTCGCTGCTGACGCTCGCGGTCCCAGCCCGAGGGGGAGGGGCCTTGCGGGCGATGGTCGAGCTCGTCGCGCTCGATCCGCGCGACCAGGAGCTCCAGTTCGACGGCGGCCTGCTCGACGTGCATCGCGGCCTCCTCCAGCGGCGAGCGGGTCGGACTCATGACGGCGTCAGGGATAGGGCGTGCTCCACGAGCGCGACCAGCGTCTCGACTGCCGACGCGCGTCGCCGGGCGTCGCAGGTCAGGAGAGGCGTCTCCGGGAGCACGCCGAGGGCGTGCCGCACCTCCTCGATGTCGTGGCGTCGGGAGCCGTCGAACTGGTTGACCCCGACCACGAAGGGCAGGCCGCGGTCCTCGAAGAAGTCGATCGCCGCGAAGCACGCGTCGAGCTGGCGGGTGTCGGCGAGCACCACGGCGCCGATGGCGCCGCGCACCAGGTCGTCCCACATGAACCAGAACCGCTGCTGCCCGGGTGTCCCGAACAGATAGAGGATGAGATCTTTCGACAGCGTGACCCGGCCGAAATCCATCGCCACCGTCGTCGTGGACTTCCCGACGGTCAGGGAGAGGTCGTCGTGGCCGCTCGAGGCGTCGGTCATGACGGCCTCGGTGGTCAGTGGGTCGATCTCGGAGACCGATCCCACGAACGTCGTCTTGCCGACGCCGAACCCCCCAGCGATGACGATCTTGGCTGATCTCGCCGGAGCCGGCGGGGCCGCGTCGGCGTCAGAGCCTCTGGAGACCATCGAGCACCCTCTCCAGCAGCGCGCGGTCGGGACGATCGCCCGCCGTGGTATGGACGACGACGAGGTCCGCGGCCGCCAGGTCGTCGAGCAGCACCCGCACCACCCCCAGGGGCAGCGCCGTCCGGGCCGACACCTCGGCCACCGACATCGGTCGCAGGCACACGTCGCGGATGGTCTGCTGCTCGCGGGAGAGCGACCGGTGCTCCCCCCCGTGCGCCCACTCCACGAGTGTCTCGAGGGCGAGGACCGCACGCGACCGCGTGCGTCCCCGGGTGATCGCGTAGGGACGGACGCGTCGCGCCCGTGGTGAGTGGCCGACCGGGTCCCTCCCAGCCGGCTCAGCGTCGGGCCAGGCCATCACGTCGCCCGGTCCGAGCGCAGCTCGTCCCGCATCTCCGGGGTGAGCGCCTTGCCCACCCGGTCCGCGAGCACGGTCATCTCGTAGCCGACCAGTCCTCGGTCGCACTCCGCCGTGGCCAGGGCCACGAGGCTCGACCCGTCCCGGATCGACATCAGCAGCACGACCCCCTTGTGCATCTCCACCACGGTCTGGACGACCGCCCCCGCGTCGAGGCACCGCGCGGCGCCGGTGGCCAGGCCCACGACCCCGGACGCGACGGCGGCCAGCTGGTCGGCCCGTTCGTCGGGGAGGTGACGAGAGCGCGCCAGCAGCAGGCCGTCGACCGAGATGACCACGGCGTGTGCGACGCCGGGCACACGGTCGACGAAGTCCTCGATCAGCCAGGAGAAGCGCGGCGTCTCCGAGGTCACGACGATCCCCCTCCATCACGGTCGTCGGGCGCCGCCGATGCGTCGGTGTGGTCGCCCGCTCCGCTGCCGCCTGACCCGACGGGTGAAAACGGGTCGTCGTCGCTCTCGCGGCGACCACGGTGCATGCCCGCCTGCAACGACCCCATGCGGGCCCGAATGGCCTCCGCGTCGATGGTCTGCCGCGGGGAGGGGACCTCGTCCGACGCGACCCCGGCGGCCCCGGGCACGAGTCCCGCTCCCCGCCGCCGTCGGGGCAGGCCGGCCGCGGTCTGCTCGCCCGGGGCCTCGCGGCTGCGTGCCGCGACGGCGTCCCATCCCTCGTCGGCCACCGACCGCCACGTCCGATCGTCGCCGGGGGCACCGTCCTCGCCAGAAGACCCCGCGCTCACCACCTCGCGCTCGTCCGCGGCCGCCGCCGCGGAATCCGGCGGGGCGTCCCCCTCGCCGGGAGTCCGGCCGCGGTGATCGACGAACCACGCCGAGCGCAGCGTCTGGTAGATCGGCTCAGTCACGTCCTGGGCGGCCGGGTCGTCGTCGGGCATGGGCAGCGGGTCGGTCAGCGGGTCGTCCGACGACGTCCCACTCGACTCCGTGGGCTCGTGCGACGCGGGGAGCAGCGGCTCCGGGGCGGGTGCCGGCGCCGCACCAGCAGCGGTGGTGGCGGCGTCGGTCGTGGTGTCGTGGGTCGTCTGGGCAGGCTCGGGGCGGACGAGGAGGGCCGCCGGCGTCTGCACGATGCCCGTCGTCCCGGTCTCGAGCCCGGGCAGCAGCCGGACGACGATGTCGTGCCGCCGGGCGAGGGCGCCGACCACGAGCAGGCCCATCTGACGGGGGGACGAGGAGTCGAGCAGCACGGGATGCTCGATCCGGTCGTTCGCAGCGGCGAGGTCCTCGGCGTCGAGGCCGAGACCCTCGTCGACGACCTCGAACACCAGGCCCCCGTCCGGCGCCCGCGAGGCGCTGAGCACGACCGCGGTGTCCGGGGGGGAGAAGGTCGTCGCGTTGTCCAACAGCTCGGCGAGCAGGTGGGTGAGGTCGTTGGCCGGTGCCCCGAGGACGTGGACGGCCGGCGGCGGACGTAGCTCGACGCGGCGGTAGTCCGCGACCTCCCCGATCGCCGCCCGCATCAGGTCGGCGAGCGGGACAGGCTCGGTGACGCCCCGTGAGGGCGCCGATCCGCCGAGCACCAGCAGGTTCTCTCCGTTGCGCCGCATGCGCGTCGCCAGGTGGTCGAGCTGGAACAGCTCGGCCAGGGCGTCAGGATCCTCCTCGCGGTTCTCGAGGGTGTCGATGAGCGCGAGCTGTCGCTCGACGAGGCCCTGGGAGCGACGCGACAGGTTGACGAAGAGCCCGTTGAGGTTGGCGCGCAGCCTGGCCTGCTCGCCGGCGAGCCGCACGGCCTGGCGGCGTACGGTGTCGAACGCCCGGGCGACCTCGCCCACCTCCTCCTCAGGCTCGGCCGGGTCGGACTCGATGTCCTCCCCGGCGTCGTCATCCGGGTCGGGCGGCGCCCCGGTCTCGAGCCGCCGGATTTCCTCGGGCAGGCGCTGTTCGGCGACCTCGAGCGCCGCGAACCGCAGCCGGCGTAGCGGGGTGATCAGGGACGAGGCGATGAGGACGGCGAGCAGGATCGCGACAAGCGCGCCGAGCGCGACCAGGGTGATGGCCACGGCCGTGAGCACACCAGCGCGGGACACGAGCTGGTCGGAGGTACCTTGGAGGTCCGAGATCAGGCCGATCTCGACTGCGCGCAACTTGTCCTGGGTGACGTCGGCGGCCTGGTTCCAGGCCGCCGCGTCGATGGCGAGCGGCTGGTTCGCCGCCGCGCGCACGAGCACGGTCTGCAGGATGCGGAGCCGCTGGTCGACCTCGGCGCCGGTCACGGTGTCGTCGAACTCCTGGACCTGCGTCGCGGTCGCACCCAGCTGGAACTCCGCGGTTGCCGCCTGCTGCTCGGCGAGCGCGCTGCGGAGGGCGTCGAGGTCGGGCGCGGTCAGCGCCCCAGTCCCGGCGCTGGCCAGCAGCAGCGCGTGCTGAACCTCCGCCTGCTCCCGGGCGCGTCCCAGGGCCGCGAGGCTCGTCGCCGGGCGGACCACGGCGGTCTGCCCGGCCGCTGCGGCGATGTCGCGGCTGAGCGCGAGCAGGGGGTCGATGAGGCTCGTGTAGCCGTCGATGACGCTGGACGCAGGCAACCGCGTCGCCGTCGCGGTGCTCCGCAACGCCGCCAGCCCGTGCAGTCGTTGCAGGGCGGCCCCGTAGCGGTCGCGGACGCCCGGGTCGAGCCCGGCGACCGCGGGTGCGGCACCGGACAGGGCGCCGACCGCCCGGTCGACCCGGTCGGTCGTGAACTCCAGTTGTCCACGGTCACCGCCCCGCCCGAACGCGACGTACGCGACGGTCTCGTCACGCTCGATCTGCAGCTGCTCGATGAGTGAGGAGACCGTCGCCGTCAGCCGCGTGCCCTCCGCGACCTGCTCCAGCACGTTCCGTTCGGCGAGCTGGTCGCGCACGTTGATCCCTGCCAGGACCAGCGCCAGGGCCAGCGGCACGGCCACGACCGCGATCACCTTGGTCCGGACCGGCCAGCGGTGCGGGGACAACGCACGCCGGCGTATGCCCCCGCGCTCGGCCGCTCCATCGTCGGTCACGGACGTCCCCCAACCCGTCTAGTGCCGCGCACCGCCACGTCGTGCAGGAATTGCTACGGAACGCGACTACCGTGCTGTTCGGGTTATCCGACGGCGGGGGTCCACGACACCCGTCCGCGCCTTTTCCGAGAGAAGTTGGACCGAAAGCATCAGCGCACCGCACAGTATTGCGACCAACCGGTGGCGGGCTCATCGACCGTCCGCAGGCGCACCGCGGCGCCGCACTCGAGCGATCACCCGCTGGTACCGCCTCGCCGCACGAGCGATACCAGCCGGTAACGCCGCGATCGGGCCTGGGCGAACGCACGGGCCGGCTCGGCGTCGGGGAGCTCGGCCTCCTTCTCGCGGATGATCGGCGGCACCTTATCGCCGAACTGGTCGATCTCCTCGTGCGGGAAGGTCGAGGTCGACGCCGAGCTTCTTGTACGCGAGGATCCGATCCGCGACCTGGTTGGCGGCGGTGCCGAACCTGCTGGGCCTTGAAGCCGTCGTCGTACTGCGTCGCGTCACTGCTCGACGACGCCGTCGAAGTCCTTGCCGTTGGAGAAGTACCAGTCCGCCACCTGGCCGACCGTCCTGCGTGCCCGGTGGAGTTGCCGCTCTGGAAGATCCTCGGGTGGGGCGCTCCGTGGTGTTGAGGGGCTGGGCTCGAGCGAGTAGCCCTGGAAGCGGTAGAGCCGCGGAACGTGAAGGTCGTCCTGCTCTCAGATGCCGTTGAGGCAGGCGGTGAACTCCCGGTGCGCCGGTAGCGCTTGTCGTGCTCGAGCCAGGGCTCGCCGACGGGGGTGATCTCGCGTCGAATGAGCCCGAGACGACGTTGGTCGCGAAGCGGCCGTTCCTCAAGTGGACGGAGGGTCTCTTCGCGCCAGTCGCCGTCGAACTCGACGCGGAGCTGGGGCTCGCGTTTGCCACCGCCGCGGCGCTGGCCACCCACGCCCGCCGGCTCGTGACCCACCTCGCGGCGCGGCCGCTGAGAAGCAGCGACGGCCGACCGCAGGATGGTGCGACTGTGGACTGTGATGGGACACGCCAGCGGCTACTCGCGGTCAAGCCCCTGATCAAGCCAGCTGCTCCCGGCCGGGCCGGCGTCGAGGACTGCGGACGGACAAGTCCCCACGAAAGGCACCAGGCCAGTCAGGATTCGGGTCACGTCCGCCGTCTCGCCGCCAGCCCATCACGGCCGCTCTGGACCGGCCCAAGCAGTCTCACAGTCAACTTTCGTGGTCCCTTGACAGCCGTGGCCGGAACAAGAGGCTCGGGTCCGACCGCCGCGAAGATCAAGCGATCTGTGCGGCACCGTTGTCGCGCGCGGAGCCTGCCCCGGGCGCCAGGGCCAGCGTCACCCGCTGGTACCGCCTCGCCGCACGAGCGATACCAGCCGGTAACGCCGCGATCGGGCCTGGGCGAACGCACGGGCCGGCTCGGCGTCGGGGAGCTCGGCCTCCTTCTCGCGGATGATCGGCGGCACCTTATCGCCGAACTGGTCGATCTCCTCGTGCGGGAAGGTCGAGGTCGACGCCGAGCTTCTTGTACGCGAGGATCCGATCCGCGACCTGGTTGGCGGCGGTGCCGAACCTGCTGGGCCTTGAAGCCGTCGTCGTACTGCGTCGCGTCACTGCTCGACGACGCCGTCGAAGTCCTTGCCGTTGGAGAAGTACCAGTCCGCCACCTGGCCGACCGTCCTGCGTGCCCGGTGGAGTTGCCGCTCTGGAAGCACCGGCTGTGGCCCCACGATGAGGCCGATCACCATCAGGACCACGAACAGCCGAACGTCGCTTACTGCCACGAGCTCGGAAAGCGGTTAAGCACCTCACGGTTCACCCAGTATGCATTTCTCCAACGCTCAAGATCATAATCGTCGCCCTGTGGTTCTCTCTCAACGGTGATGAGCTGGTGCTTATCCTCAAGTTCTTTGCGCGCACGTGTCCATGTGTCAGGAGAAAGCGCATATTGCTCGCGTCGGAAGCGTGCGACGTACCTCGGAGAGGTGGCGCCACCACAAAGGTCAAGCAAGACAATCAGAAGTGCAAGCCCTGTGGCGGAGAGCTCCAGTATCCATCCGTAGCCCCACAGACCAAGCGGAATTGAGATGAAATGTTGACGTAGTGGGGTCGCTCCTGGTGCCAACCGCGCGTCAGGCACGGCCGCTGCTGCGGCCTGGGTAGTCCTGACGGCGGTGTTTCAACTCCCGCAGCACCGGCGAGGATGTCTGTCCGGGTTCCGCTGGGGGGCGGTGGTGTGGTGTTGAGCAGCCGATGTCAGACGGTGGGGCGGCCGTCCTGGCAGGCGTGGTGGGGGTCCTCCGCGAAGCGCGATGAACTCCCAGCCCGGGAAGACGGAGATCCGGTGTGCCGCGAGTGGCTCGCGGCCGGACCCACCCAACGCTGGTGGGAGGCCCGGGGAGGGCGAGGGGTCCCGCCGAACGCCGCCCGGGTCGGCAACTGCCTTCTCGGTGGCACGCAACACCTGCTGGCCGACTAGGCCTTCGCCCGCGCCGTGGAGGAACGGGCACCTGAGCCTGGATGCACCGCCGCGATAGGTGGTGAGGGCGGGTCGTAACGCACGAATGCCCCTCTGAGCTGGGAAGATGTGGCTTGCGACGGCTACATCGTTCTCATACAGAAGGGCATCCGCTGGATGCAATTGTCTCACGCTGGTCGGCGGATCTCGCAGCGGTTCGACGATCCGAATCTCGTGTCGTGCGCGGGCCTGGTGCCGGTCGCGGCGCTGGCCGAACGCGCCGGGCTGCCCAGCCTGCTCGAGCGGCTCACGGTGCCCGCGGCCCACGCCGGCATCAAGCTGATCGCGATCGTGTTGGGCATGGTCGCCGGCGCGGACTCGATCACCGATCTGGACCTGCTACGCCACGGCGCGATGCGCCGGCTGTTCTGCGGGGTCCGGGCGCCCTCGACGCTGGGGACCTTCCTGCGCTGCTTCACCTTCGGCCACGTCCGCCAGCTCGACGCGGTGGGCGCCGGGTTGCTGGCGGGGCTGGTGGCCCGCGCCCCGCTGCTGCCCGGCCGGGAGGTGATCACCTACCTCGATGTCGACGACACCGTCCGCGAGACCTACGGCTATGCCAAGGCGGGCGCTGGGCGCGGCTACACCGGGGTCAAGGGCCTCGACGTGGTGCTCGCGACGCTGTCCACGCCGGGACGCTCGGCGTCCTCGGTGCCGGTGATCGCTGCGGCCCGACTGCGTGAGGGCGCCGCTGCCTCGGTGCGCGGGGCGTGGAAGCTGGTCGCCGACGCGCTGGCGACCGCGCGCCGGGCCGGGGCGGGCGGGTTGGTGATCGTGCGCGCGGACTCGGCCTACTACGCCCACGCGGTCGTGGCCACCGCCCGCCGGGCGGGGGCCCGGTTCTCGGTCACCCTGCGCCACACCACGGCCGTGACCAGGGCTATCACCGCGATCCCCGAGACCGCGTGGGTCCCGATCCGGTATCGCCAGGCGGTGTGGGACGACGAGGCCGGCAGGTGGGTCTTAGAGGCCGAGGTCGCCGAGATCGGGTTCACCGCGTTCACCGGCCGCCGCCGCAGCGAGCAGGTCAGCGCCCGGCTAATCGTGCGCCGGGTCCGGCGCCTGAACCCCGACACCGCCCCCGCCGGACACCGCGCGCAGGGCGAGCTGTTCGCCGCCTACCGCTACCACGCGATCTTCACTGACTCACCAATGTCCACATTGGACGCCGAGGCCGCCCACCGCGACCACGCCATCATCGAGCAGGTCATCGCCGACCTGAAGCACTCCGCGCTGGCGCACACCTACCCTCCGGGAGCTTCACCGCCAACGCCGCCTGGCTCGCCGCCGCGACCATGGCCTACAACCTCACCCGCGCCGCCGGCGCCCTCGCCGGGAGCCTGCACGCCAAGGCCCGCACCGCCACCCTGCGCGCCAAGCTGATCAACGTCGCGGCCCGCGTCGCCGGCTCCGCGCGTTGTCTCGTGCTGCACCTGCCCGAGCGCTGGCCCTGGGAAGCCGGCCTCGACGAACTGTTCCGTCGCGCCCTGCACGACCCCCTCCCGGCCCACACCGCCTGACCACCCGCCCTCACCGGGCCGACCGGACACGACAGTGGAAACGCCGGGTACACCGGCAGCCCCCACACGCCCGCGGCCCGCAACAACAACCAGAAGATCAACTACGGCGCGGCGGAGATGGGCCGGTGCATCCAGGCTGAGGTGCGCGGGGTGTGCCGTGCCGTCCGAGCCTTCCTCGGCCGAGCCGTGGTGTTCTCCATGCAGCGAGGCATCGACCAATTCCTGGTGCTGGGCGAAGGGCTTGTCGCCGACGGCGACGCGCACGAGGCCGCCCGCGTTCTCGACCCGACCGTGCGCCTCGCGGTCGTGGACACCGACCCCGTCACCACCGCGCTCAACCACACCCGCCTGCTCCTGGTGCCCGGCGCGGTAGCCGCCCGAGCTGACCTCCGCCGACCCGCCCACGTCCTGCAATCACCTGACGTCCGAACCGTCCTCGACCTCCGCCGCCCGGTCACGGTCCTCCTCGGCGGAGCCCTCGCCGCTCTCTGCGACCTTGACGACCCCGGCGGCGTCGTCGCCGGGTACACGGCGGGGCTCAGAGCCGGGTCCTACCTCGTCGCGTGGCACGCCTCGAGCGACAACTGGTCGAACGCCGAGAGCGCCGAGAGCGCCGAGAGCCTGTGGGCCGAGCACGTCGGGCCGGCGCCGCTGTGGACCCGTGAGCAGATGCAGACCTGCCTATCCGGGCTGGACCTCGTTGCCCCCGGGATCGTCGACGCCACCGCATGGCGTCCGCGCCGAGCCACCCCGGCCCGCGGCGAACGCCCGGGTGCCTACGCCGCGGTGGCGCGGCTATGACCAGCTTGGGCGCGTCCCCGACAACGGAGGCGGCGGTTCCCTGCCCGCGGACCCCAACCAGGCGCTCACTAGGCGGGCACCGACGGCCTGGTGCGGCTCACGCCGGCGGGTTCGCCACTTCGCGGCGGAGCCGGTCGACGTCCCACAGGGCGTGTCCGCCGGGCGTGGTCCAGTCAGGCTTGATTCGACCCTCCGCGGCCCACCGCTGAAGCGTCCGCAGGTTGACGCCGAGTTGCCGGGCTGCCTCGGAGCTAGAGACGAGATCGGCCATGCTGGTCATTGAGGCCCTCTTGACGCCTGCTTCAATGGACCCGACTGAAGCTTCGCCTCTCCTTCGCCGATCGAGAAGGCGGACTCTACCGAGGCGAGCACGAAGAAGTGGGGTAGTGATGACGCAACAATCTGCATCTGTCGGGGAGAAATCTCAGATCGAGGCGAATAAAGCCGCCGGCATGCGTTTTGCGACCGAAGTTTTGAGTCGACACAACCTGGACGTCCTACCTGAGCTAGTCGCGGAGGGCTTCGTCGAACAAAATCCGGTGTCCGGGCAAGGTCCGGGTCGAGACGGATTGCGAGAATTTCTGCACGCGATGTTCCAATCATTCCCAGATCTTCAGTGGCAGCCCCAAGAGATGGTCGCGGAGGGCGATCGCGTCGCAACCTGGTCGATCTGGACTGGCACGCACTCGGGCGACTTCTTTGGTGTCCCCGCGACTGACCGTAAAGTCTCGGTCGAAGCCTGGACGCTAGACCGTTTCCGTGATGGTTTGATGATCGAAAGCCGAATCATCATGGACGTCATGGGATTGATGCAGCAACTTGGTGTGGTGCCGGCGCCCCCATCATCGACCTCTTGAACGACTAGCCCGAACCTTTCGATCTTGGTGATCGGTTCGCGGCTCGATGCCGGTGATCACGCCCATGGTGCCTGGTGGGTACGACAAGGCGGCGGCTCTCGGGCGGTGCGCCGGGTCCACTGGCCGGCTGGTTCCGGGGTAGAGGAGCAGGGGATGAGGATTTGGTCAGCGAGGGCGGCCAGGGACGTCACAACGCACCGTGTCCACGGTGCGTACCGCGTCGAGGACGTCGTGCGCACTGACCTGGCGGCTCTGATCCCCGGCGCCTGCTCCCGGGGGCTCGACGCATGCCCGCACGTCGAGACGGTTATCCCCACGGATACCACGTCCAGCCAACACGTCGGTGCGCAGCTGGACAGGCAGTGCGAGCAGGTCGAGCGCCTCCTTGCGGTGCTTGAGGAGGCCAGATGGATTACGAACGCCTACTCGATGACGTCGCGGCGTACTACGTCTTGGTCAAGGCGAGGCACCCTGAGCTTTCCCGCGACGGGCTGGTGACGCTGATTGCCGACCGGATCGGCCTGGACGCGGAGCTGATTCTGGCGACCGCTGAGCGTTCCGCCGAATCGGTCAGGGCCGGACGACGATCCAGCGGTTCGTGTACGCCATGGAGGCGACGATCATGGCCAGGGGTGTTCGCCGTGACCGGCGACGCCGCGTGCTGCGGGAAAGCCGGCGCGACCTCCGCCGGCCGAGTGCGGGGTTGGGCGGACATCACGGATCATTTCGCCGATCGAGGGGCTCGTCCTGGTGACCGACCGCGAACTACCCGCGCGACCGCCAGCCAGCTACAACCTGAACAACATAGTCGACCTCGGCGGTGCCAACACCGTGACCGCCGAGCAAGCCCACGCGGCGGCGCTCGTCACCTGCATCCACGCCATCGACGCCGACGAGGCCCGTGAACTGCTCGCGATGCTTGGGTCGGTCCCCACCGACCCGCGGTTGACGCCGTGACCGCCGGCGACGGTCCTGTCCTGATCGACACCGACGCGGCGGCCGAGGCGCTGCGGATCGAGCCGGCCCACCCTCGAGCGGATGGCGGCCTCCCGCCTGCTCACCCCCGCCCGCGTCGACGACAACGGTAACCTCTGGTGGCATCTGCACGACCTACGCCGCCAGCTCGTCGCTTATCTCGACGAAAGCACCGAGGAGTGACCCCGATGGCCGACACCGCGCAATGCGTCCGCTGCGGGAAAATCACCTACAGCGGATGGACCGCGTTCATCACCTGGCGGGTTACCGACGACGGCCAAGCGATCTGCCCGCACTGCCTGACCCCGAGCGAGACCGTCGACGACGACACCCCGGTCCTGACCGACAACCCCGACGACCGGCTTCTGCGCGACCTCGATCCCGACAACGACAAGTGAGCCCCGGAGCCATTCGGTGCCGCTCCACTGCGTGATGGGCGAGTGGACGGCGGGGACCGAGCAGGAGCTGAGCCCGGGCTCGGTGCACCGGGCGGGACCGTGGGCGGTCGGCAACGTCGACGGCCGCTACTTCGCGGTGAGTCGTCGTTGCCGACACCTGGGAGCTGATCTCTCCGAGGGCAGCATCGACGCCAGCGGTTGTCTGGTCTGTCCGTGGCACGGTGCCACCCACCCATGACCGGCGCAGCCAACGCGCTGCTCGCGCCGCCGGCGAGGACCCCCACGAGCTGCTGCCCGCAGTGCACCGGGTCGCTTCACTGCTCAAACGCTGGCTGCTGGGCACCCACCAGGGCGCCGTGGAGTCCACCCACCTGCCCAGCTACCTCGACGAATTCACGTTCCGCTTCAACCGCCGCCGCTCGCGCAGCCGCGGCCTGGTGTTCTACCGGGTCCTCGAGCTCGCCGTCGCCCACGAGCCGGTCCGCTACCAGGACCTGATCGCCACCAAGCGCTCCCGCGTCACCCCGGCACCCCCGCCGCGCCAGCGCGGCACACCGCCCAGCCTCGACCAACCGCCGGCGAACCGCCCCTGGCGCGACCCCTGACCAGCCAAGCTCCGGTCACATGGATAGCCCCAACGCGGATTATCGCGGTATCGAGCCTTGCCGGTCGAGTAGCTCGCTCCGTCGGGTGGGGGCAGAGCTCATCCGACAAGTCAGCCCTACGCCGGCTCGCCAGGGTCGGCGGATTCGGTGGTGGCGGCCTGGAGGAGGGCTTGGGCGGCCCAGCGCATGACCTGGATGGCTTCTTTGGGTTCGAGTCCGCAGACGTCGCGGGCGCTGACGAGTGCTTCCTGGCCGTAGATGAGCATGACGGCCATGGACAGGCGGCGGTGGAGCTCGGGACCGAGGGTGTCTTCGAGGCCGGCGAGCGCGTGCTGGGTGATCTGCCGCCTGCCGCCACTGCGCAGGGGCCGGTCGTCCTCAGGGTCGAGGGTCTTCTCCCGTGCGAGTTCCAGGCCCGCGCTGAGGCGAGCGCGCCAGAAGGCCTCGTCGGCGAACTGGACCTCGGCGAGCCGTCGGACGGCTTCGTCGAGCCGGGCGGTGGGGTCGTCGGGAAGGTCGGTGACGACCTCGGCCGCATCAACGAAACCGGTCTCGAGCACGAGCTCGTGGGGCTGGGAGAAGTAGCGGTAGGCGGTCGCCGGGGAGACCAGAGCGACCCGCGCGGCCGCGGCGATGGTGACCTCTTGGCCCTGACCGAGCAGTGTCCTGGCTGCCTCGATGAGCGCCTGCCGGGTGCGTTGCTTCTGGTTGGCGCGTCCTGCCATGGCACCCCTCTTGTCATGAGATGGATGTCTCGTTAAGCTTCACCCATCTTACTAGAGGGTCGGGTCGGTCCGAGATAGTCCCTCCGGCCGGCCTGCTTCCCGGGGGAGCCACAGTGGAACCACGCGAGATGGAGTCCTTGATCGAGACGCACCTGCGCGCCGAGGGTGCCGGGCAGCCAGAGGCCGCGGTCACGGTCTACACCGACGACATCGAGCATGACGTGGTCGGCTTCCCGGTCGGCCCCACGCGAGGCGTGCCCGGCGCGCTGGAGTTCTACCGCCAGCTGGTCAAGGACTTTCGCACGGAGACCGAGGAACGCGTGCGCACTTACTACAGTGACGATGCGGCTACCTTGGAAAACCTGATGACCGGCATAGTCATCGGCCACCTGCTCGGGCTTCCCGGTAACGGCCACCGAATCTCGTTCCGAACCCTGCACGTCTTCGAGTTCCGCGAGGGTCGAATCTCGCGCGAGAACGTGTGGCTCGACAGCGCCGCTATCGTCGCCCAGCTCACCGTCGCACACTGACCACGTCGCAACTCGTCGCCTCGACGTGTATCGATATCGCCACCTCCGTCGGGCTTCAGGTTTGTGTGTTGTAGCGGCTCGGGCGAAGCTGGTTCGCCCGCCGCGGCGAGCAGTCACGCAGCTCATGGCCGCGCGGGCGCTTGTCTGCGACCTCGGGGAGCCTCTGCGACGTAGCGCCGTTCGGTGCAACGATTGACGGGCCACCACGAAGCGACCACCTATCCCAGCAGTGGTTGACGCGCGACGCTCGCCTGGGGTGGCTGTACTTCGGGTCCAGCGTACGTGGCATGAATTGTCGCGAGCATGCGGTGCCGCCGCATGCTCGAAAGGAGGAAGTATGAAGAGAACACCTGTGAACCCGTGGCAGTGGTCCTTGAATTTCGGGTACAACCAGGCAGAGATCATTGAGGGTCCGGATCGGCATCTCATGTGCGCGGGGCAGGCCGCGATCGACGCGGAAGGTCGGCCCCAGCACGCGGAAGACATGTCGAGCCAGATGTCGACGGCGCTCGACAACCTTGAGTCGGTGCTCGCCGCGGCCCAGATGGTCCTGGCGAACGTCGTGCGCCTGGTCATCTACACGACCGATGTAGACGAAGCCATGAAGCACTTCGAGGTTCTCGGCACCCGCCTCGGCGAATCCGAGGTCAGGCCTCCGATGACCCTGCTGGGCGTCACACGCCTAGCCTTCCCCGAGCTCATGATCGAAATCGAGGCCACGGCCTGCGCCTAGAACCGCGGCGGCAGGGGCGCTGCTCCTGATTGTTAGAGGACCCCGCAGCAGTCGAATCGCAATCCCACTCGTTAGTCTGACGCACACAAGGAGACCCAGATGACCACCGCGTTCGTGTATGAGTCCGAGATCGTCGACCAGGACGGATACGACGGGTTGATGAAAGCCCAAGGCCGGGACACTCCCGAGGCACCTGCCCCAGACGGTCAGATCGCCCACCTCGCCGGACCCAACCCCACCGGAGGGTGGCGAGTGATCGACGTATGGGAGTCCGAACAGGCCGCGAACACCTACTACGCCTCCGACCAGTTCGCTGCCGTGCGCGACGGGGCCACCGACGCCGGCATCACCAGCTCGACATGGGCCCTCCACCGAGTCGAACTCTCAGGCGCGGCCTCAACCGCGAGTTGACTTGAGCCTTCGGCGACCACCTCCCGGGCCCGAGTCGGTACGACCGCCTCGGCCATCTCAAACTCCCTGAACCGTCGCGGCATAAGCCTCGACTCCGACCTGGCACCAGGCTCGCCAATGCCCGCGGTTCTACGCCCGCAAACGGCGTCAACGCTGCGCCGCCTGGCCGCGTGGATCCGCACCGCCTTGACCCACAGCCGCCCCGGCATCGTGCCCGACACACCTGCCCGCCGCAGCGACCCGGCCGCCACCGAAGTCGGTTTCGGGAGACGGGGTCACCCCGACCTACAACGCTCCCGCCACCGGCCCGACGCGGCGTGACCACCGGTGATGACGCTCTGCGCAACCGACGGACGGGTCGGCGTCCGCGAGCGGTCCCGAAATCGAGAACAAGTTCCGAGGAGACCAGCCATGACCAGCACGACCACCGACAACGCCACCACCGTCGCGACCATCTACCGGGCCTTCGGCGCGGGCGACATCGACACGCTGTTGGGTCTCATCGCCAAGGACGTGCGCTGGGAGTCCGACTGGGAGGACAACTACGCCCAGCGCGCCGGCGGCCCCGCGCACTACAAGCCGTTCCACGGCCGCGACCAGCTCGGCGGCTTCTTCGAGGCCATGGGCGCCTGCACCTTCCACCAACTCGACGTCCGCGACGTCATCGCCGACGGCGACCGCGCAATCGCCCGGGTCGCCCTCGAGTACACGATGCCCAGCGGCGGCCGCTACCGCGACGAGCAGCTGCACCTGTGGACGTTCGACGCAGACGGCAAGATCCTCGCGATCCGCCACTTCCTCGACACCGCCAAACTCCTCGCCGCGACCCGGGGTGAAGACACCACCACTGTCGGCGACATCCGCTGACCAGCCAATTCAGGCGGAGCCCGTCATGACCGCCACAGAGATTTCCCGCTCCGGGGCCACGGCGAAATCGGCTCCGTGGGTGAGCTGGCGACTCGGCGCGCTGGCGGTGATCGCCGCCGTCGGGCCGTTGGCCGTCGCCGCGACCCGCGCGCTTCTGCCCTACCGCGACACCGACGACAGTACCGCCGTCGCCGCGGCGGTCGCGGGACATCAGGGCGCGGCGAGCGCGGTGCTCTGGCTCGACCTGCTCGCCGCGATCACCCTGATAGTCGGGGTAATCGTGGTCAGCGTGGTCGCAGTCCGCGCGGCCCCCGTGCTGGGCACCATCGGGGCGGTGCTCGCCCTCGCCGGTTTGGTGCGCTGTTCCTGGGCGCGGTCCCGGCGGATGCGGCGTCGCTGGGCGCGGTACAGGCCGGGTTGGACCGCCCGGTGACCACCGGGCGGGTCGTCGACGCGATGGCCGGCGATCGCGCCGCCGGAGCCGCGATCGGGCTGTTCGTGTCCGGGCACATCCTCGGGGTCGTGCTTGCTCGGCGCCGCACTGTGGAAAGGCCACGCAGTACCGGTATGGGCCGCCGTGATCCTTATCGTGTCCCAGCCCTGCACCTGATCTTCGCAGTGATCATGCCGAACAGTGCCCTCGACGCCGCCGTCTGGATCCTCACCGCCATCGGATTCGCCGCCGCCGGCCTCGCCCTGGCCCGCACCTCGCCGGCCCGACCCGAGGCCGCCACCACCTGAGCCCCGCCACGACCTGCCCAACAACCATTACGGGGAGAGCCACGCCCATGATCGACCCGCCGGCGCTCAATGGGAGAACGCGACCCCTCGGGTGGTCTTCGTTCGCGGACGCGAGCGAGCGGCGAGCAGGCTCGTGGCGTCACGGGATCGCGGGGCCAGGCGTGCGTTCGGGGCGGGGGCGGCGCCGCAGGGTGGGATCGGTGATCGCGGGTGGTCGGTAGGCTTGGTCGGTTCTCGCTCCGGCGGGATCGAGGCCGGGCTCTCGGTCACCTATCTCTGCACGCTGTACAAGGTAGATACACTACAGACACTGTACGCTGTACAAGCGAAAGTCAAGGAGGGGTATAGAAACTTGACGACAACCGATCCGGCCGCCGCAGCGGCGCGCCGTCCCGGCCCACGCCGCGCCCTGACCGAGGACGAGATTCTCGACGCGGCGCTGGACCTGCTCGACGAGGGTGGTACGGCCGCGGCGTCCGTGCGGGGCATCGCCGCCCGGGTCGGGGTCGCCCCGAACGCGGTCTACACCTATTTCCCGGACAAGGCCGCCGTGGTCGAGGCGATCGTCGAGCGCCTGCTCGGCGAGGTCGACCACGATGTGTTCGCCGATCGGTCCCAGCGGTGGCGGCTGCGGGTGGAGGCGGTGGCGCTGGAGCTCAGAGCGCGGCTCTCGGCACACCCCGGCGCCGTTCCTCTGATGCTCGGCGGCCCGATGAACGGCCCGCGGGCCCTCGCCCTGAACGAGCGGCTCCTCGAGCTCCTCGCCGAAGCCAGGCTCGACCCGATCGACGCCGCGCGCGCGGCTCACCTGCTGCTCGTCTACGTGTTCGGGTCGATCGCCCTCGAGGTCGCCGATCTGCACCGACCCGGCCCGCTACTGCCGGAGTCCGAGCGGGTTGCAGCCCGGTACCGCGCGTTCGCGGCGGCTCCGGCCGCGTACCTTCCCCGCACCAGCGCCGCTGCGACCACCCTGGCCGGTCACATCTCGACCGAGCAGTACCTGTGGGGTCTGCACCGGATGCTCGACGGGATCACCCTGCCACCGCCGCCGGCCAGGACGGAGGTCCGTGACCGCAGAGCACGGCCCGGCCGCGACTCCTGATGGTGGCGTCCGGACGGTCATTCGTTTGCCGGGTCGCTCGGTGCCGGGAGGCCAAGCTCATCCACGGCCGACAGCTACCCCGCGCGACCCCTGACACTCCTCTGACGATGTCGATCGTGAGCTGCACGCAGCCCCCGCGCGATGGACGGCCCGTGCCGGAGACGTCCAGGTGTTCCTCAGGGCACCAGGCCTTGTCCACCGAGTGCGCCCTACGTACGCTGCTGACCACTCACCGCGACAATCGTCGCTTGCAGCAGGACGCCCTGGACCCCGGCGGATTTACGAGCCGTTACGCCCGTGGGGGGCTGCTGTGACGTTTACCGTGTCTGCTACCTCGGTTCCTTCCTGGCCAGGTCAGCGCAATCAGCTTGTTCTCGTCATCGCCGGTTACTTGACCGGCTGGGGGTGGCCGAAGGTGGCCGGCCTGATCGCCGAGGCCGAGGACAGCGGCGTCGATCGGATCGTGCTCGACCTTCGGGCTGTGGGGTCGTGCGATCGTGAGGCGCTGTTCGAGCTGGTCACGGTCCGGGGACATTGGCCTTCGCGGCGGAGTTGCGTGGTCGATGTCGTCGGGGCCCGAAGGGTGCAGTTCGTGCACGTTCTTGCACAGGAGCCCCTGCGGCAGCGGCACGACCTGCAGGTGGTCATCAATGACCTCTGCCGGCCGCAGGTCGTCCCGGCCATCGACAGCAACCCGGTGCCTTCGCAACGGCGCAGTTCTGAGACTGGACTGTCAGCGAACGGACAGACCGAGTCGGGCGCTTCGCGGGTCACTGACCACCCGGAGCACGTCCTGCTGGATCACTTGCCCCACGAACCTCTGCCTCGCGGCCGTCATCATCGGTGAGAGGACGCCGCCGCCCCTGCTTCGCAAGCGCTCCCGCGGACCTCGCTCACCAAGGGCCAATAAACAAGTGCCCGACCTCCCCGTCGGTCGGCAGGTCGCTCCATCGCGAGTCAAGCTGTAGAGCAGGTCGGAGACGTCGAAGTCCGCCCTGATGGTGTCGGCTAGGGCCGACCATGGCGTGGGCGATCCGTAGCTCTCTTGGGGCTGCCACGGCGCCCGCTTACCCTGCCCTCCGACGCCGGAGCGTGCTGACGATCGTGGTCGACGGACTGCGCCCGCGGGGGGGCGACCGGGTCAACCGGGGCGACGGCCGCTCGTCGGCCCGGTCGTCGACGGGAGGCTCCTCGGCCGGGACCTGCACGGTGTCCCTCTTATGGTCGGCGCCGTGGTCCTGGTCGGGGAGGTTGACATGGGCCGGCGGACCCCATGCGTGGTCGGGTTCCGGGTGGTCGGCGGAGCGCCGGCGACGGCGGATCAGGAGGATCACCCCGAGCAGGGCGAGGGCGACGATCAGACGGCGGCGATCTCGAGCGGCCTGCGCAGCGCGGGCCGGATCAGCGCGACGGAGGAACCACCGGCCCGATGTGGTAGCTCGTGGTTGACAGCGTGCCGACCCCGCCGGTGATCAGGCCGGCGGCGACGCCGGTGGTGTCCGGCGGGGTGGGCGGGGTGGTCCACGAGGCCTGCCGCCAGGTGTCCGAGGGATCCATCCACGGGCTCGAGGTCCAGTACGTCCAGGCGCCCGCGCCGTCGCGCACGTAGACCGAGAACTGGGTGGGGACCGAGGAGCGGTACATCGCGTCGGTGTCGACCACCAGCCCGGGTTGCGTCCACGCGGTGCACTGGCCGAGATCGAGGCGGGGCAACAGCATCGCGTCCCCGTCGGTCCACGATGTCATGGTGATCGTCTCGGCGGCCTGGCCGGGGGCGGACTGGTCGCGGCGATAGGTCGCGGTGTTCGTCCCGTACCCGGCGGCCTGCCAGCAGTCGGGCACCGTCGTGTTGCCGGCGGTCAGCGTCGGGTTGGCGACCTCGGGTCGCGTGGCGTCCGGGGAGGCGTGCACCGGTCCGTCCGGCCCGCCCACCACCTCGCCGACGGTGCGCACCGCGAGGCGGCCCTGCTGCTGCTGGCCGACCAGCCAGATGGCGAACTGGTCGAGCAGGGCCGGCGTGTTCGAGAGGTCGCCGCCGCTGCAGCCGACGGTGCAGGCCTCGTGGTGGAAGATGAACGGCAGCCACCCACCGCCGCTGTTCTCGGCGTCGGTCACGTACTGCTCCAGGCCGGCCAACGTCGTGGTGTCGGTGACCTGTCCGGTCGTGCGCACGGCGTACGGGTCGGCTGGCGGCATACTCTCGGCGATGTGACAGTTCGGGCAGGTCGGACCGGCGACCCCGAGCCCGCCCACGATGCGCGCGCTGGCGTAGCCGCAGTCCCGGACGGCGGCCTCGACCGCCGGGTCGTAGGCGCCGTAGGGGTAGGCGAACGACACCGCGTGGTAGCCCCAGTGGGACAGCGTGGCCCGACCGTCGCAGATCTGGCGTGACAGCTCGGCCGGGTCGTCGGCGGTCAGCTGGGGGTGCGACACGGTGTGCCCGCCGATCTCATCGCCGGCCGCGGCGATCTGACCGAGATCCTGTCGGGTCAGGTAGTCGGGCTGACCGATCGCGCCGGTGATGATGTAGAAGGTGCCGTGCAGGCCGTGCGCCTCAAGCGTTCTCAGCAGCCCCAGCTGGTCGGCGTTGCCGTCGTCGAAGGTCAGGGACACCACGGTGGGTGGTGGTGGTGCCGGGACCGGCGCGGGGCCCGGTGCGGGCGGCGCGGGGGCTGCGGCCGCGGTGGCCGCCAACGCGAGGAGCACAGTCAGGGCTGAGGCGAGCACGGCGACGGCTGCCCGGCGGACCCGTCGCGGGCGCCGGGCGCGGGCGGTCGCCCCGGCCGGCAGCGTCACCACGCCATCCTCGCGTGACCACGCAGGCGATGACCTCGTGCATTTGCGCGATGCGCGGTGGGGCGGCCTAAGGACCCTTGGTCACCACACTTGACTCCGGGTGGCCCTGCGGGCCGTGGCTACCGTCGGGCGAGACGCGGTCACGGACGTAGGGCGTGAGGACGGCAGCCCGAGCAGCTCACCGGTGCCCCGTCGGCGTTGACCCCGAAGGCGATCAGGGCGTGCACGTTCACGACTCGCCTGCCTTCGCGGATCTTCCAGGTGTACTGACCACGGAGGTTAGGTACGGGACGACACGAGCTCGATGATCTTGAACTGGTGAGGGCCTCCTGGCTCGGTGTGGATTGCGACATCTGCACCCCGAGCCAGGGAGGCCCTCGTGGTCCACCGTAATGCGCCCCTGACCCCGACCGGCCGGCTGCGCCTGGCCCGGTGTGTCGTCGAGGACGGCTGGTGCGAGCGCCGGGCCGCGGAACGCTTTCAGGTCTCGGTGACCACCACGCGGCGCTGGGTCGGGCGCTACCGTGAGCTCGGCGAGGCCGGCATGGTCGACCGCTCCTCGCGCCCGCACCACAGCCCGCGGCGAACCCCGACCCGCCGCGAGCGACGCATCATCAAGGTCCGTGTCCTGCGCCGCTGGGGCCCGGCGCGGATCGGGTTCCTGCTCGGGATCGCCCCTGCCACGGTGCATAAGGTGCTGACCCGCTTCGGGCTGGCGCGCCTGGCTCACCTCGACCGCGCCACTGGTCGGGTGGTGCGCCGCTACGAGCACGAGGCTCCCGGCGACATGGTCCACGTCGACATCAAGAAGATCGGCAACATTCCCGACGGCGGCGGCCACAAGGCCCTCGGACGTGAACAGGGCAACCGCAACCGCAAGACCGGCTCCGGGTACGCGTACCTGCACAACGCCGTGGACGACCACTCACGGCTGGCCTACACCGAGATCCTCAACGACGAACGCAAGGACACCGCGGCCGGGTTCTGGCGCCGCGCGCGGGCTTTCTTCACCGAGGCCGGAATCGAACGCATCGAGCGGGTGCTCACCGACAACGGCTCGTGCTACCGCTCCCGGGACTTCGCCGCTGCGCTCGCCGAGACCGGCATCGTCCACAAGCGCACCCGGCCCTACCGCCCGCAGACCAACGGCAAGGTCGAGCGCTACAACCGGACCATGCTCGACGAGTGGGCCTACGCCGAGGTCTACCTCAGCGACACCGCGCGCCGTGAGGCGTTCCCGGCCTGGCTGCACACCTACAATCACCACCGCGGCCACACCGCGCTCGGCGGCCAACCACCCGCCTCCCGCGTGCCCAACCTCAGTGGACAGAACAACTAGGGCGTCCGTGGCCGGACCCACTACATCAACAGCGGTCATGTCTGTGTGCCCCGGCCCGTTGCAGCCGCGACGGCCCCCGCCGGCGCGACGGCCAAATGCAACGACGGCCACGTGTGCTCTTAACGAGAGGATCACCACTGCCATGGGAATCGGCCTCCGGTTCGGCCGCTCCCGCGTCTATGTGCCGGCGTTTTCGCAGTGGCTTGTGGGTCAGCCGACTGTGTTCGCGGCGGCGGAACCGTGCTCACGGTGGTCTGCTACAAAGGGAACCGGCGAGGGGGCGTGGCTGTAGCCAGTTGGGGGGTAGGTGTGGGGAACGCCGCACCGAGTCCACTCTTTTGAGGAGATCGAGCCCGATGGCATCACGGACCACCGTCACTCTCGTCGACGATCTCGACGGGTCTGAGGCCGAGCAAACCGTCTCCTTCGGCCTCGAGGGCGTTGACTACGAAATCGACCTCTCGACCGCGCATGCGCAGGCGTTGCGGGATGCGCTGGCCCCCTACACCGCCGCGGGCCGCCGGACCGGCGGGCGCCGGGCGGTTCGCGCGTCGGCGACCACCCGGAGCGCTCCGGGCGGAAACAGCAGCTCGGGTCGTTCCCGAAGCGCGAACGCCGAGAATCCGGGCGTGGGCGAGTGAGCATGGTGTCGCGTTGGCCGAACGTGGCCGGATCCCGGCTCGGGTCATCGAGGCGTTCGAGGCCGGCGACCCGAGCAAACTTCCCACCGACGGCACGGGCCCCGCCGCCGCGTCCCCCGTGCCGGCAGAAAGCGAGTCGGCGGCGCCTGCTGGTTCCTCGTCGGCCGGCGAGGACGAGCCCCGGGGCCGCGATGGGCTCACGGCCACGGAGCGAGAGACGATCCGCGGCTGGGCGGTGGAGCAGGGCATCGAGGTGAAGACCCGCGGGCAGCTGAAGAAGGAACTCATTGGAAACTATCGCGCCTGGGAATCGCGCCCGCGCTGACCACGATCCCGCTCGGCGTGGTTTGCCGCTCCGGACCGGGCGAGCCGCCGCCCATGGGGAGGTGCGCTCAAGGCGTTCGGCGTGGCGGGCCGCGTCGCCTCACGAGGGTGCGCGTGGACCGGGACCTCCCCAGCCTGCGGACTCCGACATAGGAGGGGCCCGCCAGGGATCAACACGGAGGGTCGGGCCGCCGTCCGCGTTCGGGTCACGGTTGCTGCCAATGCCGGTCATGCCCGCGCCCCGCGGGACGGCCGGGCTGGGCGCTCCAGCAGCGGGGCCGCACGCGGTGCGGTTTGACTCGTCGACGGCCGTCTCTCCTGGCTAAAGCGTGGCGGCGCGACAGCAATCTGCCCAACCGAGAGTTGGGCCTTTGCCAGGTCCCCGCTCGCGCCGAGACACTGGCCCGATCCCGTCGCCGCGACCGCGCCGCGCCGTCGCGATCTTGCGAGGTCTGCTGGAGTGGGGGACACAATGGGCATCCGAAACGGTCGCGCAGGCAATCTGGCACGTGGATACCGGGGAGACCCCGTTCGGTCGTCTCGGCCCGGGCCGACGCGCGGCCTGCGGTGATGCGTCCTTTCTTCGCCGGCGAGATCGAGGCAGTGGAACTACAGATACTTCGACTCCTCTCGCTTCGGGAGGGGCTCTTCGAGGTCGCCGCCCGCGCGGAGGAGCACCCGGGCGAGGCGGCGGAGTTCGGCCAGCGCACTCTGGCGCGCTGCGGCCGGCTCGCCCGCGAGCACCACCTCGATCCGCGGCTCGCGGCCCTGCTCGTGCCGGGTACGAGCCGAATGCCCGCCGCACCTGCGGGACCCGCCCGGCCCACGGGCCGGGACTCGACCGTGGACCGTGGCGACGCGACGTCCTCCCGGCACGGGTCGTCTCCGCGTTCACACGATGAACTCAAGGGCCCGTCCGGCCCAGCCGACGCGCCCGGATAGTCGAGCGGGAGGCCGTGATAAGTGTGCCTATCACGGCATCGGGCTCGGTGGCCGGCGCTTCAGCCGTTCAGCGTTCTGGGGTCGCGAGAATTCGGAAGAGCATGGTGTTGACCTCGGTGAGGGTCTGCACGTCGACGTGACGAACCAATGCCTCGAGCCGGACCTTGCGGAGGCTGCTGATCAGGCCGGGTGCCGCCCAGCCGTCGCCGACGTCGACGCCGAAGCCGGCGTCGGGCTCGGAATCGAAGACCGGAACAATGATTACGGTGGGTTCGCTGGGGATCTCGTTGTAGACCGTCGAGGACACCACGAGCACCCGCACGCCGGCGTTGGTGGTCCAGAGGTCCCCGCGGCGGGGAGCCGGGCTCTCAGGCGTGCTCACCGTCCGGCGAGCTCGTCGAGGTTGCCGTCGGCCCAGGCCTCCGCCGCGCGGGCGTGCTCGGGATGGCGGGCGAGCCACTGCTCGTGCGCGGCGCAGCGGCGGCGCATGTCCTCGGTGTCGAGTAGGGATTCGATCCAGGAGTTCATGGACTGGGCGTCGTCTTCGGCGTAGCGGCGAACCGTGTCGTAGAGCGCGTCCGGGAGTCGCAGTGTGATCGTCCGTGCCATCACGTCATGCTAGCAACCGGTGCTGCTAGCCCGTGCGCCACAAGCGCGGAGCGGCCCCAAGCGCCACGAGGAGCGTGCCTCGTCCCAGGGAAACGCAGACGGGCCCCGACCCATGACCCTGGGGGCGGGTCAAGAGCGCGGGGCCCGCTGCCCGGACGCAGCGTCGCGCCATGCCTTGCGACCGCGGCCCACACCAGCATCCCGCTAAGAGACGCTGGCTGTCCCTCTTGTTGTGCGCGCATTCGGGCGCTTTTGAGCGCCCGAAACGGATCAACCCGTCGGTGTAGGGTGTGGTCTGCCGCCGTGCTCGTCCCCGCCGCCCGGGTGCATCCGCGGCGATATGCCGACTGATTTCAGCGCAAGGGCAAGGGCAAGGGCAGGGGGATCGCGCTGGTGGTCGCGGGAAGGTCCGTCTTCGATCCGGCGGTCGAGTGATCTCCCGGCAGTGACTCCGCCACGGGCGCTGGAGCGGTCGAACCTGACGGTGCGGGCGGAGCGAGGTTCTAGCGTGACGCCCTGGCCGGGCGCAGCCCGAGTGTAGGTAGTCCTCCCGTCCGACTCAGACCGTGTGATTCGTCTAGCCGAGGGCGCGCTCCGTGCCGATGGCCGGGTCTTTGTCTTGGCGGCGGTGGGGCGGCGACAGCAGGCTCGCAAACAGAACTCTTGGGTGGCCGGCGCCTCGGACGCGAACGTCACGCCGAAGCGGCGGTATCGGCCTTGAGTGTGTCAACCCGCGGTGGCCCCGGGGTGACGGCTTGTTCTGGCCCCACCGGCTGCTGTGGGTCATGAGCTGTTCTGCCGGGTGCGGGTGTGGGCGAGGCGGTAGCTGGTGGTGCCGGTTTCGATGATGTGGCCGGCGAAGGTGAGCCGGTCGACGATGGCCGCGCAGAGGCGGGGGTCGGTGAAGGTCTTGGTCCAGCCGCTGAAGGGTTCGTTGGAGGCGACGGCGACGGCGTTGCGTTCTTCGCGTTCGGTGAGGACCTGGAAGAGCAGTTCGGCGCCGCGGCGGTCCAGGCCGAGGTAGCCGAGTTCGTCGAGGCAGAGCAGGTCGACGCGGCCGTAGCGGGCGATGACCTTGGACAGGGTGCGGTCGTTGTCGGCTTCGGCGAGCTCGTTGACCAGCCGGGAGGCGAGCACGTAGCGGACGCGGTGGCCGGCTTCGGCGGCGGCGATCCCGAGGCCGATGAGCAGGTGGGACTTGCCGGTGCCGCTGTCGCCGATGAGGCAGACCGGGGCGCCGGAGGAGACCCAGGTGCCGGTGGCCAGGGTGGCGATGGTGGCGGGGTCGACGGTGTCGTTGGCGGTGTGGTCGAAGTCCTCGAGGCGTTTGGTGCGCGGGAACGCCGCGTCGTGGACTCGGCGGGTGCGGCGGCGTTGGTCGCGGTCGTCGCATTCGGCGAGCAGGGCTTCGGCCAGGAAGCGGGCGTAGCCGAGCTGTTCGCGTTCGGCGGCGCGGATCATGTCCTCGACGCGGGAGCGGATCGAGGGCAGCCGCAGCTCGCGGCAGGCGGTGTCGATCGCGGTCAGCGCGGCGGGGTCGCCGGGGCGCGGGCGGGCGCGGGTCGCGGCGGGTGGGGACGCCGGGCTGGTTGTGGTGGTCGTCGCGGTGGGCGGCATCAGACGGCCTCTTCGGGCTCGGTGTGGTCGTCGGCGGGGCCGGTGCTGGTCGGGCCGGTGCTGGTCGGGCCGGTGCTGGTCGGGCCGGCGGGGTCGCGGCGGCGCAGCAGCTGGTCGTAGGGGGTCACCGAGGGCAGCGGCCGGGGGTCGTTGGGCAGCGCGGCCGCGCTGGTGGGCCAGTCGGGCAGGCTGACCACGCGGGCGTCGGGTTCGTCGCCGGCGATGACGTCCTCGCCGGCAGTGCCGGTGGAGTTGTCGGCGGCGGCGCGGCGGGCTTCGACGGTGACGAGTTCGGGGTTCGGGGTGCCGAGGGTCAGTGCGGCGCGCATCCCGGCGACCACGGCGTCGGTGGGCAGTGTCCGGTGCAGCAGCAACACCTCGATCAACGCCCGGGTGCCGGCCGCGTCCCCGTCGCTACCGTCGCCTCGGTTGCTGTCACGGTCGTTGCTGCGGGCCGCGGTGCGGGCGGCGGCCCAGAACGCGTCGTGGGTGGCGGTGAAGGTGCCCGCGGCGCGGGCCTGCGACAGCGCGGTGGCCCCGGGCAGCGCGCCGGGCTTGCGGGTCAGCACCTCCAGGTAGTGATCGAGGGTGAGGACCTCCGCGCCCCGCATCGTCGCCCGCGCATGGACAGCGACCTGGCGGGCTCCGTCGAAGACCAGCAGCTCGGTGGCCCGCAGCAGCACCCGCACCCGGCGCCCGATCAGCTTGGCCGGCACCGAGTAGCGGCACTGGCGCACCGTGATCCGGGCGTGGCGATCCACCCGCGGCGACAGGGTCAGCCCGGTCTCGAACCCCTCGACCGGCAGCGGGAGAAGGACCCGGGTCTCGAGGGTGAAATCGTGCCCGACGCTCTGCGGCCGCCCGGTGATGCGCCGCGCGTCGTCGCGGCGGTCGAACTCCGCGAGCCGGGCGTTGAGCTCGGCCAGCGAGTCCACCACCGGCATCGGGACCAGATGGGTGCGGCGGAACCGGCCGCCCTCGCCCTCCACGCCGCCCTTCTCGTGGGCGCCGTCGCGGCCCGGGGTGCAGTAGAACGACTCGAACCCGTAGTGCGATCGGAAGATCGCCCACCGTTCGGACTCGACCCGGTTACGCCCGAACAGCACCCGAGTGACGGCGGCCTTGAGGTTGTCGTAGC
The DNA here is from genome assembly GCA_963846015.1 of uncultured Solirubrobacteraceae bacterium. Classification (GTDB taxonomy): domain Bacteria; phylum Actinomycetota; class Thermoleophilia; order Solirubrobacterales; family Solirubrobacteraceae; genus Palsa-465. The sequence continues at coordinate 25,819 of CAWJUE010000004.1, read as the reverse complement.
GGATGTGGACCACCGGCAGCCCGCCGATCACCTCGAACGCGGCGACGTGGCCTTCCAGGAACGCCTCCTGGGACTGGGTCGCGAACGCCCGGTGCACCGCCTTGCCGGAGAACGAGAGCCGGAAGGTGAACAGGAAGACCTTGGTCTTCACCCCGGCCAGGATGATCCACAGGTCGGCGAAGTCGACCTCGCCGTGCGCCCCCGGCTCGTGAGTCTGCGGGACGAACACCTCCTCCAGCGCCCGGCCGGCCTCGGCCCAGATCTCCGGGCGGCGCACCCGCACGTAGTCCCGCACCGTGGAGTAGGTGATCTCGACCTGGCCGTGCTCCTCGACCAGCCGGGCATGCACCCGCCGGGCGGTGTGGCGCTGCTTGCGCGGCGCGTCGAGATCCTCGCGCAGCATCGCGTCGATCAACACCTTGACCGGGTCCAGCCGCGGCGCAGCCCGCACCGGGGTCTTCCGCGGCGGCGGTGCCGCGCTCTCCAAGGCCTCGCGCACCGTGCGCCGATGCACCCGATACCGATCGGCCAGGCCCCGGATCGAGAGCTCCTCCCGCCGGTGATCGCGACGGATCGCCTCGAACAGCTCCACCTTCGACCTCGCCACCTGGCCCTCCCCACCCGCCGCCGACACAGCTGCGGCGACGGTGGCGGTGGGGCCAACTCAGACCGTCATAGGCGCCCCGGCGTGTCGGGAAGTGGGGCCAGATCAAGCCGTCACCACCGGCGAACACGACCACCAGGTGGAGCCAGATCAGACCGACCAGGTGGGGCCAAATCAGGCTGTCAAACTCACGGCCTCGCCCGCGGCGCTCAGCACTGAAAAACCGCCGGTGTAGTTGCGGGACTTTCGCCGTGCTGCGGGAAGTACCACTTTAGGCTGCGGTAGGCCCGGACACCCCCGCAGGAGCCGAGGTCGGACACGAGGAGCTGTGCGGGTTCTTCGACGCCTCCCGCGAGGACTTCCCCGGGCGGCACCCAGTCGGCCTGCCCGTGCCCAGTGGCCGTCGGACCGCCCCAGCTATCCCACACGATGTCGGTCACCACGCCGTTGCCGTCGCCCCCGAAGTTGATCTCAGATGGTCGTGCGACGCCAAGCCCCTTTGTCGGGCGGTCCTGGTCCTGACTGAGCAGCACCGGGTCGATGCGGTTGATTGACACAGCAACCTGCGCGCCGAGCTGTGTTCCGGCGAGGTTCGTGGCATCGGCGATCTGACGGAGCACCTGGGCGCCGTCCAGGACGCCCTTGATTACCGTCCACGCGGTCTTGAAGGCCGACTCCGACTTCTCTAGGACCTGGCCGAGGCACTCCTTGACGACGTCGAAGGTGGCTTCCCCGAACTTCGCGGGGTCGCGGTCGAGCACTGCTCCGACGCCGGCCTCGATGCTCTTGAGGACACACCCACCGATTTCGAAGAAGGTCTCCGCGGCCTCGAGGCCTTTGCCCTTCTCTAAACTTCGCGTGATCGTCACACGCGCAGTTTCGAATATTTGAGTCACGGTCTGACCCGACTCGGCCGAATCGAAGATCGTGACGAGTACCTGGCGGTCGAGCGTTTGGGTGAACTCGGCCCGTCCTGGGATGAACGAGAGCACGCCGAGGATCGCGTTGATCGCGAAGCCGAGCTGATCGGGCTGCACGCGGACGCCGTAGCGGCCGTCGGCTTCGGTCGCTGCCGGCATCCCGACCCCGGTGTGACCCCGAGGTGGGAGATAGCCCATCCCGGAGGCGCGGGCGGCGACGCGGCCCAGGGCATCGACGAGGTCGAGGTCGTTGTCGCTCCGGTTGAGCCCGAGCCCCGTCTCCGCTGGCACCACGACGTCGAAGGGGATCCGGTAGGTGTTGCCGAGCTGGCCCTCACGCTGCGCCGGGGACCCGGTGACGCAACCTCCGATCTGTGGTGCCGTCGCCTCCACCGTCCAGTCGTCGGCGGCATCTAGGCACTCGGGCTTCTTCAGCGCAAGCCCGGACTACCAGTCCGAGATGCCCGACACCATGCCCTGAGCGAAGTCCTTGATGCCGCCGTAGATGTCGTGAGCAAACCCCGCGGCCCCGTCGGCCAACCGCGACGCGGCCTCGGACGGGCTCGGCACCCGGAACCGGAAGACGCGGTAGTCGGAGAAGTGCGGTGCGAGCACCGAGGCCCGTTGGGTGCTCGGGTCGTAGTCGGTCGCGAGGGGCACCCAGAAGCCGACCCACCGACACGGCCGATGCCACCCCGGGCGCCCGAGCCCAGAGCCTGGCGCCGGAGCCCGGCGGCGCCCGGGGGTGAAGCAGAACCACAGTCGGAAGCCGGTATCGTCCGCTTGCGCGCCCCTTGCGTTCGGTGGGTTACAACCGACGGGTGGTACTCACGACGGCGACCGCGCGCTTGGCCGTGGTCGCGTTGGCGGTGCTGGCCGTCATCCTGATGGTGGTGGCGGTGCGCGCCGAGGTCCACGGGCTCACCGCCGCGCGGGTAATCCGAGGCTTCGCCGGGGCCTGTGCCATGCTCGCGGGCACCGCGGCCCTGATCCCCGAACGGTGACTTCATGCGACCACGTCGGGCCGCGCGCCCATCTACTCGACACGGCCGCATGGCCCACCGCGGCTGAAGGCATGGTCTGTGTGGGCACTTTGAGCGCGACCAGCTGCTCGGTGGTGTCGTCGATGGCTCGCCGCGACACCTTCAGGTGCGGCATGCCTCGAGGACGGGGACCAGGCTGGTGGGGTGGGACCGGACGGCGGCCAGGCAGGCGTCGAGCAAATCGATCATGCGCTGCTCGCGCTGGTCTCGGTGCGCGTTGTGGCGGTGGAGGACCCACAGGAACTGAGTCATTGCGATGTTGAGCGGCACGAGGTGGCGCCAGCATGTGGCTAGCCGCCCCCCGGCGTCATCCCCGGTCGCAACCGGTACGCGGTCGAGTCGGCGCCGCAGACGCCGGAAATACCGATGGTCGGGGTCGAGGGCGAGCGCCGCGTCGGCGATCACACCGACCAGGATCGGTCGCACCGGCCGGGACAGTCCGCGCCCGGCGCCGACTAACGCAGGCGCGCTGCGCACCAGTCGTTGGCGGGTGGCTGCGCACAGCTCGTCGTTGATCCGCCAGGCCACCACGGCCACCGCGGGATGAGTGCAGTCGGGAAGATCGCTGAACCGTTCTCCCGCGACAATCGACACGTACTCCATCAGGCAACTGCCCGAGACCTCGTTGCGCCCGCGTCCGCGATGTGGCCCGACGCCGAGTTGCGGTGCGAGCGCGGCCGCAGGGTGATCCGCGAAGTCTGTGGCGTGGCTCGATGGCTTTGTCATCACCATCCCCCTTTAGCCGGGTTCGCCGCCCTCGGACGGGGTGCCCGTAGACGCTACCGCGGTCTCGACCTTGACGGCCATCGCGGCGGGCTGGCGTACTGCATCGGGCGCTGTGCCGATCACCGGCCGTGCTGGGGCGGCGGAGGGGAGACGGCAGACATGGTCGCGCGACTGGTCAATGTCATCGTGCTCGGGTTCGTGCTCAGCCTGGACAACTTCCGCACCTCGGTGCTGCTGGGCCCGCTCCGGATGCGCCGCGCGCGCATGGTGCTGGTCGCGGTGAACTTCGGGCTCTGGGACGGGCTGGCGCCGCTGCTCGGGCTGCTGATCGGCCACTACGTCGGCGGCGCCATCGGCCCGATCGCCGACTACGTCGGACCGCTGGCACTGCTGGGCTACGGCTCCTACCTGCTGGTACAGGCCTGGCGTGTTCCTGCTCCCGCCGAGGGCGAGGAGGAGTTCGAACAATCCTGGACCCTGTTCGGGCTACCGTTGCCGCTGAGCATCGACAACATCGTCGCCGGCACCGGGCTGGGACTGCTCGGGTTCTCTCCCTGGCTGCCCGCGATCATCTTCGGGGTCATCACCGCGGTCATGTCGCTGATCGGGCTGGTGCTCGGCCGCCTAGCGTTCCGACTGGTGTCCAACCGCATCAACATCCGCTACGAGATCGTCACCGGCATCGCCCTGATCATCGAAGCCGTCGTGCTCTTCATCCTCGCCGGCGGAGGCGACTGACCGATCTATCCACCCGACCGGGCCGGTGGGTCTCCCGTGGCGCACCGGACCGGAAGCTCCCCGCGGGGGACCTGACGACACCCGTCCGGTGACCGGCCAGAGGTGGCGGTGTCCGGCCCCGGATCAGCAGCAAGGGTGCGCCCCGACGCCCTCCCAAGCGTGTGGGGCGGCGTGGGCGCACAGGACCGTGGCAGTGGCGGTCGGCGGGCAGTCGACCTGGGCGGCAGCCAGGACTGCTCCTCCAGAGCCGGACGTTACGCCCGTCGGTCCGGGTGCTACTGCGCCGGCGCGGGACGGCTCCTGCGCGGATGCTCTGTCCGTGATGTTGGTCTGCGGCAGAGGGAGGTGTGGCATTGACCGACCCTGGGTCGCAGCGGCGGATCGGCGCAAGGTCCGGTGTGGGCGGGCCACCATGTCGGAGCCTCCGCACTCGTCGATCGCCTCACCCCACGTCTCATGCGCAGCCGCGTCGGTCCGAATCCGCCCACCAGGGCGGTGGGGTGGGGTCACGCCGGGTGTGCGCGCGACGCGGGGAGTCGGGTGGGGCAACGGCGTCCAGGTCGGCGCGCCGGTTCGCGGGGTGGTTGCCGATCGCGTCGATGGCCAGGGCGACCAGGAGTACGACGGCGAGGGCGACCCCGATTCCACCGACGGTGTCGGTGGGGTAGTGGTAGCCGCGGCCGACCAGGGCGACCGCGACCGCGACCACCAGCAGCGCGAGCGCCGCGGCCCCCGAGGTCCGCAGTAGGCGGGGCACGATCGTCCAGCCCAGCAACAGCGTCCCGGCAGCCACTGCCATGGAGGCGATGGCCGTGGTGTGCCCGCTGGGGAAGGCCAGGTCGCCGCTACGGGTCCGGTCGATGAGGGGCTTGAGAGCGAGCGAGGTCGTGCTCATCGCCAGGAGGGGTCCGACGAACGCGAGCGCCAGGCCGCGTGGCCCGCGGGCCGCGAACGCCGCGCCGGCAAGCACCACGAGCGACACCGCCACGGGCAGCGGGTTGCCCAGGTCGGCGAAACCCTGTCCCAGGTACTTGGCCAGGCCGCGGCGCATCTGCAGGTCGCTCGCGAGGGCGTGGTCGAGGGGACCGGCGTGGGTGTCGCCCGCGAAGTGCACTCCCAGTACGATTACCCCGGCGGCGGCGAGTACCGCGACCAGGGCGACCGGGATTCGCAGACGGGGCGCCACGAGCCGCGTCCGCCGTGCGTTCGTCGATGCCCTCACGGGTCCATCCTGACGCCGAGCCGGTTGCATCAACGTGCGGTGTGCCCCCCGAGCGACGAGACGGTCCGCGCGAGCGTGCCGATGCTGGTGCGGTGACCGATCGGCGCCAGGATGACATCAGCCGAGTCGGGGTCGTCCTAACTGCCCACCTCGCGAGTCGTCGTGATCACCTTCGGGATAATCCTGTTGATCGTCGGGTTCCTCCTCAAGACTCCGACCCTGTGGACCATCGGCATCGTGGTCCTCGTCATCGGGCTGATCCTCGCAGTGCTCGGGGCGACCGAACGCGCAATCGGCGGCCGCCGGCACTTCTTCTGAGGCGCAGGTGGCGCTGAGTGAGCCCGTTGCGGACGATGAAATGCAGTCCCCGCCGGCCCCCACCGCGGGCAGTGGCCAGTGCCCTCGACGCGATCATCCGCACTGCCAGCTCGGGGGTGCGGATCGTGGCGGATGGCCTAGTTAGTACTTTGTTAGGTCGAGTCTGGTGGGGTGGGTGTTCGTGCGGGGATGAGTTGGAGGCAGGTGCGGCAAGCGCCGGTCCAGACACCGAGCAGGGTCTGGAGTTCACGGAGCACGGCGTAGAGAGTCAGGCCGGCGCAGGGGCTTTTGGGTCGTGGCGCAATTGCGTGCAGAACGCTTGGGCGAGGGCGGTGAGGGTGACGTGGCGGTGCCAGCCAACGTAGCTTCGACCTTCGAAGTGATCCAGCCCGAGTCCGTCTTTGAGCTCGCGGTAGTCGTGCTCGATGCGCCAACGGATTTTCGCCAGTCGGACCAGGTCTCGCAGCGGGGTCTCGATTGGTAGGTTCGACAGCCAGTAGTCGGTGGGTTCGGGTTTGCCGGGTGGCCATTCGGCGATCAGCCAGCACTCGGGAAGAGTGCCGTCGGTGTTGCGTGGAATCTCACGGTTGGCCGGTCGTACCCGTAAGCCCAGAAACCGCGAACGCATCGCAGCGGTCGGGTTGCGGGCGCTCTTGCGGGAACCGTGGCGCCAGGTGACCCGGTGCAGCGCGCCGCGACCCGCGCCCAGAGCCAACTCGGCGAGGTTGGTGGGGTTGTCGCGATAGCGCGGGGTCGGGGGTCGGCCGCGGCCGCAGTAGGCCGGCGCGGTCGGGACCGCGTCGGCCGGGTAGGCGCTGGTGGTGGGCTTGACCGCGACCACGTAGGGCAGGCCGCGAGCCTGCAGTCCGAGACGGAACTCGGTGACGTCGCCGTAGCCGGCGTCGGCGACCGTGGTCCGCCCGGGCAGGCCCCACCCGCTGCCGTCCCCGCTGCCGTCCCCGCTGCCGTCCCGCCGCTGGCCTGCTGGTCGGCGCGCCGGTGATCTGGTCGAGCATGTCCAGCGCCAAGCGCCATTTTTCCCGATGCCGCACCTTCTCAGGAATCTTGGCCCGGTCCCGGCGGTGCGCGATCTCCGCGGCGGTCTTGGTGTCGGAGGCGGTGGTGTCGTCCCAGGACTGCGGCATGAACAACCGCCAGTTGATCGCGGCCGAGGCCCAGTCGGTCACCGCGTGTACGCTGACCCCGATCTGGCAATTCCCGACCTTCCCCAATGCTCCCGAGTACATGCGGGCGACACCGGGAGAATCAGGCCCGTTCTTGGGAAAACCGCTGTCGTCGATGACGTAGGCTTCCGGATTGATGAACCCATCGGCCCACTGGGCGACCCGCTTGCGAACCCCCACATAGTCCCACGTGGACGATGCGATGAACTGTTGGAGCTGCTGGTGATCGACCCCCAGCCGGGCCGCCATCGGCTGTATCGACTTGCGCTTGCCATCGGTTAACAGAATTAGAACCTCATCATCAACTTCTCGCGCCCGTTCATCGCAGCGACCCGACGCCGCCTCCGGCCCGGTCACAGCCTCAGGGCACTTCAGAATCCGGAACAGCCCCTTTGTCACCTGAACTGGCCCGGCGTCACCACGCGACGGGCAGTGACCGGAGCCCGTAGACGACGTGGAAGGCCCGGAATTCCACGTCCTTGTCGTCGACGGCGAGGTGGAGTTCCGGGAAGCGTCGCAGCAGCGCGGGGAAGGCGATGCGCATCTCCATGCGGGCCAGCGGCGCGCCGAGGCAGTGGTGCACGCCGTGCCCGAACCCGACGTGGTTCATGGTCCCGCGACCGATGTCGAGGGTGTTGGGGTCGTCGTAGACCTGCGGGTCGCGGTTGGCCGTGGGCAGCGCGAAGGCCACGAGATCGCCCCGCGGGATCGTGACCCCGTCGATCTCGACGTCGCGGGTCGCCAGCCGGGGCGCGCCGGAGTGGACGATGCTCAGCCAGCGCATGAGCTCCTCGACCGCGCCCGGCACGCTGTCGGGGTCCTCGCGCACCACGGCCAGCTGCTCGGGGTGGCGCAGCAGCGCCAGGGTGCCCAGCCCCAGCATGTTCGAGGTGGTCTCGTGGCCGGCGATGAGCAACAGGCCGGCGATGCCCACCAGCTCGGCGTGGTCGAGGTCGTCGCCGTGCTCGCGCACGAGCATGCCCAGCATGTCCTCGCCGGGGTCGCGGCGCGCGCGCTCGACCAGTCGGGTCATGTAGGCCCGGGACTCGACCTGCAGGCCCATCCGCTCCTCGACGGGCAGGGAGATGTCGAGCAGGCGGCTGGTGCGGTGCTGGAACTCCTCGCGGTCCTCGTAGGGCACCCCGAGGAGCTCGCAGATGACCAGCGAGGGGATCGGCAGCGCGAACTGCGCGACCAGGTCTGCCGGCGGCCCGGCGGCCTCCATGGCGTCCAGGTGGGTCCCGACGATGTCGGCGATCCGCGGTTCGAGCCGGCGCATCCGCCGCATCGTGAACTCGGGGGTCAGCATGCGCCGCAGCCGCGTGTGCTCCGGTGGGTCGTAGGCGAGCAGGTTGCCCCGCCGGTTCGCCTGCATCTGCTCCGGATCGACGTCGCGAGCCAGCTCCTGGTTCAACTGCGCCGGTGACCAGGCGTTGCTGAACGCCTCGGGGTCGCCGAGCAGACGCCGCACGTCGGCCTGCCGGGTCACCAACCACGACGTCATGCCAAAGGCGTTCTCCACCCGGGTCACTCCCGGACCCTCGCGCAGCGCGGTCAGCGCCGGGTCGGGATCGAAACCGGACCGCCGCATCGGCAACGGCAGGTCGTCCGGCTCGGTGATCTGCCACCGCCGGGGTCCCGTCCGGGCTGCGGGCGTCGTGGTCGTTGCGGCGTGTCGCGTCGACGGCGGGTGTGCCATCAGCTTCTCCCTTGCCTCGGGACCGCCTCAGGCTAACCCAAAGTGGGAGATATCTGCCGGTTCAGCGTAGCGCGGGACCTGCTCGGCCTCGAGTCACCGATCTCCGGGCTGGCGGACGCGGAAGCTATGGGTCGATGCCGCGCTCGGTCGTTTGCAGGCTCTACGCGGCGAACCTGGGATGGGGTCCTCGGATCCGTGGTGCGCCATGATCGCAAGTGGTGGTGCCGTGTGCCAGTAGCAGTCGCGCTCGGTAGTTGTCGAAGTTCCGGAAGCCGTGGGCGGTGCGTCGGTCGCGTTCGATGAGCAGGTTCATCGCCTCGGTCGGCCCGTTGGAGACGGCGCCGCCGGTGGTGAAGTGGTTGAGCAGTTCGGGTCGCCAGGCGCGCAAGGTGCGGCCGAGGCGGGCGACTTCGGGCACGGGGCAAGCCAGAGCAGCGGCGGCGACCCCTTCGGCGCGGCGACACCCACGCTCGAGGTCGTCGGTGGCGTAGGCGGCCATGAGGTCCTGGGCGATCGTCCAGGCCGCGGCGACCTCGCCGTTCGGGTCCCCGGCGGCCAGTCGGCTGCGCAGCCGGTTCCAGGCCCGGTCGCTGAGGCGGTCGTGGCGTCGGCGCAGCAGTCGTCGGGCGCGGTAGAGCGGGTCGTCGGCGTGTCCGCGCCGGCCCAGGGTGTTCTGCTGGACCCGGCGGCGGACCTCGTCGAGCGCGTCGAGGGCCAACTTGCACACGTGGAACGGGTCCAGCACCCGCACCGCGGCGGGCAGCTGGTCAGCCAGCGCGGTGTGGAGTCGGGCCGGGGCGCGGTGCCAGCCGTTTCGGCTGGTCCGTTTCCCCGGCCCGCTCCCCGAACCGGACGTGCGGCTTCCACCGCATCCGGCTCTCCACGAGTGCGTGCCGGTGGGTCAGGCGGCGTCGGTCGTCGTTGTTGTCCCGCTCCACGGGCTGGGTATGGCCGTTCCGCGGTAGCGGTAGCGGGTCACTGGCACTGTTCGGGTGTCGAACAGCGCCGTGGTGCCGTGGCGGGGCCACCATCCGTTGTTCAGATGGCGGCGCCGCAACTCCTTCCAGTTGATTCGGCGGTATTTCGGCGCATCCAGCCGATCACCCGTCGCCAGGTGAACTCTTGAAGATAGCTGAACGTCGCCTTTGACACCGCGTATCGGAAGTAGTTCGTCCAGCCGCGCAGCACGGGGTTGAGCTGGCGCAGCAGGTCGCTGAGCGGGTTGTTCGTGCCCTGCTTGGTGATGGCCTTCACCTTGGACATGACAGAGGTCAGGGACTTCTTCGATGGCCAGGTGTAGACATACCGTTTCGTCGAACCTCGCTTGTGCTGCCGCTGGATGCGGAAGCCGAGGAACTCGAAACCCTCATCGATGTGGACAATGGTCGTCTTCTCCTCCGACAAGCGCAGCCCCATACCTGCCAGCACGTGCGCTGTCTGGGTCTTGAGGTCCTCGGCGTGCGCTCGAGTGCCCGAGACCATGATCACGAAGTCGTCCGCATAGCGGACGATCCGATAGGTGGCCTGCCCGTGGCGGCGCCGCCGGGACCGGTCGACCCGGCTGGCCATCGTCGTCCGCCAGGCCTCGGCGAAGTGATCGTCGAGGACCGACAAGGCGATGTTGGCCAACAGCGGGGAAAGAATCCCACCTTGTGGGGTGCCGGTCCTGGTGTCCCTGGTGATGCCGTCCTCGGACAGCACCCCGGCTTTCAGGAACGCCTTGACCAGCGCCACGACCCGTCGATCGGCGATACGGTCCCGCACCCGCGCCAGTAGCGTCGGGTGCGAGATTTCGTCGAAGCACGCCGCGATATCACCCTCCAAGACCCACTCATAGGAATTGGAGCCCAGCATGTGAATCTCGGCGATCGCGTCGTGGGCCCGACGCTTCGGGCGGAACCCGTAGGAACCCGGGTCGAACCCCGCCTCGAAGATCGGTTCGAGGACCAGCTTCAGCGTGGCCTGCACCACCCGATCCGCCGCCGTGGGGATACCCAGCGAGCGCAATTTTCCCGCTCCCTTGGGAATCATCCGCTGACGCACCGGAAGGGGCATGAAGGTGCCAGCCTTGAGATCCTGGCGCAGCCCGGCCAGGAACCCACGCTCAATCGGGTCGAGGTCCCGGGGGCGAACCCCGTCCACCCCGGCCGAGCGTGCTCCTCGATTACCCCGTACCCGGTCCCACGCGACCGCGAGGAACGCGGGGTCCACGACGAGGTTGAACAGGTCAGCGAACCGACGGTCAAGGTCGTCGTTCGCCCATCGGTGCAGCTTGGTCTGGATCTCCAGTACCCGGCGCTCGGCTCGGTACAACTCGGCCTCATGCACCAGATCGTCGGTGTTCACCGTCGGACTCCTGGCCTTCCAGCCACCGCGCTGCGAACTCGCTGGGTCCCTTCGCCATGTGACCGGCTTTCCCGGTCTCGGACTACTACGGACCCTCCGCCCCGCTCCGGGGCCCTCAACCGGCAACGGGCCTGCCCGCCGCCACCCTGGCCGGATGGCGGGGAGGGCGACCCCAGAACGGTTCCCACGTTCACCATCACCCCGGTCGGCGGGATCGGCGCCCAGCTATGCCCCTGCAGCCTCGCCACGGATACGCCGCAGGCTTTCTCCGTGGCCTCCCCACCGACTACGCAATCCGGCTTCGGAGTCGACGCCCCACACAGGGCGGCGTGCACTGCTGCCCGGCCCATATCCACCAGATTGGAGCCGGTTCCGAGCTTGAGGGGGTTCTGCCACTGGTTCACTCTCGTTACGCCTCTCCGCCTCGCTTGCCGGACCCGAGCCGTCTGGTGGTGCCGACCCGTCCCGTCGTTGTCAGAGCCGCTTCCCGCCCTTCCCCACGTTCCCGGGACCGGGCTGCTCTCAGCTTCACCGGCCTGCTGCGACAGACCGGCGGTGGGTCCTTCCACCCCACCCGGTGTGATGGCGCCTCGTGGCGCACGGCGTAGCCCCGGAACGGGTCGAGCGCCGCCGTCGCGACACCGTGGCGCCAGCTGCTGGTCGCGGGCGGCCAGCCAGGTCCGCAGCACCGACCCGGAGCGGCCCTCGACCAGGTCCAACAGCCGCGCCGGGCGCCCCGGGGTCAGGTCCACGATCCCGGTCGCGAACGCGGTCGGGCGCCCCACCGCACTGCGCTGCCAGACGTGCTCGTCGACCCCGATCGCGGTCACGCCCTCCAGCCGCGTCGGGATCGTCGATCACCGGCGCGGCCCGGTCGAGGACTCGGCGGTTGACGGTGTGCCAGCCGACCCCGAGCCCGCGGGCCCGACCGGCGACGGTGGCGCCGCGGGCGACGTCGTCGACCGCGCCGGCGGCGGCGCGCTCGGTCAGCACCGCCCGCGGCGCGATCGCCTCGTGGGTCTCGGTCCACGTCCTCGTGGCGCACTGCTCGTCGGGGCAGTACCAGATGCGTTTGACCCAGCACAGCACCACCGGTCGCCCGCCGATCGGCAGGTCCGCCACCCACGTCGGGCGCCGGTCCTTCGGGCGCGCCACCGCCCCGCACCCCGGGCAGCCCACCAGCCCCGCCGGGGTCTCGATCATGATCTCCAACTCGCCGCCGGCATCAGCCGCCGCGAGCACCTCGAACCCGGCCAGGCCGAATCGGCGAGGCGGCGGAAGCGCTGGCTGGCGGTCCGCGGACGGAGCGGCACGGATCCGTCGGGCGTGGTGCCGAAGACGAAGGCGCCTCCGTCGTGCTCAGCTCCGAGCTTAGTGGACAGCTCGATCCGTTGTTGCTTGAACGCGGTCAGCATTTCCACGGCGACGTCATCCAGCGCGATCCTGCGCCCCTGATGGGTCTTGGTGGACTTGACCGTCTTTCCATCGGTGTTGTGCGCGACCGAGACAGTCCGCCGAGTCAGATCGAGATCTGACCAGCGCAGTGCGCACATCTCGCCTCGGCGAGAGCCGGTGGTCATGGTGAGCCAGAGGAACAGGCACCACTCGGGGTCGTCGGCGACCTCGTTCAGGAGGGCCGCTGCCTCGGGTTCGGCGGGTCGGGGTCGTGTGGTTCGAAGGCCGGCGGCTGCGCGATGGCGGCCTCGTTCACCCCGAGGTGGCGCCAACGCACGCCGAGGGCCAGCGCGCTGCGTACGACGAAGTGAATCTTGCGGACGGTGTTCGGCGCCAGTGGTTCGCACGTGTGGCCGCGGCGCTTGGCTCCGGAGCAGAGCTTGCGGCACCGGAGCAGGCGTCCGTAGAAGCGCTCGAGCAGTTCCGCGTCCAGCTTGCCTGCGGGCATCGAACCGAAGGTCGGCTGGAGGTAGACCCGGATGAGGTCGGCGTAGCGCTCAGCGGTGCTCGTCTCGTGGCGGGCGACTTCCATCCACTGCTCGAGGAGCTCGCCAACCGTGACGCCAGAGCGAGGATGGCGCTTCTCGTCGACCTGGGTCTGAAGACGGGTCAACGCCTTCTGCGCCTCGCGCTGGGTAGAGGCGGTCTCTCGGAGGTACCGGCGCTGGTGGGTCAGCGGGTCCACGCCGGCGTACACCGACACGCGGTACTGGCCGGGTCCGCGCTCCTCGATGTGGCCTCGCTGGCGGCCGCTACGCGTTGCCATGCGACCAGCGTAGGCCGATCTGATTCCCGCGATGATTCCCAGAGGCCGGTGAGGCCCTGGGGTCGAATGGTGAAACCGCTGGTCAGGAGGGGCGCCCCCGGCAGGATTCGAACCTGCGACACCCGCTTTAGGAGAGCGGTGCTCTATCCCCTGAGCTACGGGGGCCCGGTACGCAGCCTAGCTGCACGTTCGTCCTCGCCGGACGTCCTCCCCGTCCCTACCACGGGGGACGGGCCGTCAGTGGCCTCCCACCGGGACGGGAGCCGACCCGGTGGGTCCGCGGTCGTCGCTGGGCTGCCCAGGAGATGACGCGGAGATCGCGTTGTCGATGAGGACGGCGGCGATGGCGGCGGCGGTGGGGAAGGATTCGCTGTCGAGGACCCGGGTGCGGGCCGAGGCGCCGTCGATGAGCAGCGCCAGCTGCTCGCCGAGTTCTTCGGGGTCGGCGGCGCCGGCCTCGCGGGCGGTCTCGGTGAGCCGCGCGGCGATGGCGGTCTTGTAGCCGCGTGCGTACTGGGACGCCGGGTGCTGGGGGTCGTGGAGTTCGACGGCCGCCCCGATGTAGGGGCACAGGGGCGTGGACGCGGGGACCTCGAAGGCCGCGAGGAGTCGTTCGCGCGGGGTGAGGTCGGTGCGGTCGAACACGCCGGGCATGACGTCGGGATCGAAACGGCGCAGGTACTCGGTGACCAGCTCGTCCTTGCTGCTGAAGTGCTGGTAGGCCGTGCGCTTGGACACCTGGGCCACCGCGCAGAGCTGGTCCATGCCGGTGCGGTTGATGCCCTGATCCCGGAACAGCTGGTGTGACGCGCTGAGGATGCGCTCGCGGGCGCCCCGGCCGCGGCGCTGACCCAGCGGGCCCTTCTCCAACTCCGTCACGCCTCCACCGTAGACCGCTCGGTACGGACCGGCCTACATAGCTTGCGGCCTGCCCGGTCGCCCCGTACGTTACGTACACAGCTCGGGATACTTAGACGGGTTCGCACACCTGGCGAGGCGACGGAGTGATCGTGGGAAAGATCGACGGCAAGGTCGCGGTGATCACCGGCGGATCGACCGGCATGGCACTGGCCGGCGCCCGACGATTCGTCGAGGAAGGAGCGCACGTATTCATCCAGGCCCGGCGGCAGGAAGGGCTGGACGACGCCGTCGAATCGATCGGCCGCAACGTCACCGCCGTGCAGGGTGACGCGGCCGACCTGGACGACCTGGACCGCCTGTACGACACCGTCAGGCGGGAGAAGGGCTCGATCGACGTGCTCTGGGCCAGCGCCGGGATGGGCGAGCCGGCCGTCCTCGGTGAGATCACCGAGGAACAGTTCCACCGCACCTTCTGGCTCAACGCGCGCGGCACCCTGTTCACCGTGCAGAAGGCGCTGCCGCTGATCAACGACAACGGCTCGATCGTGATGACGGGGTCCAACGCCTCCCTCGGCGCCTTCCCCGGCTGGAGTCTCTACGCGGGGAGCAAGGCCGTTCAGCAGGCCTGGGCCCGCGTCTGGCTCAACGAACTGCGCGACCGCGGAATCCGGGTCAACGTCCTGACGCCCGGCCAGGTCGCCACCGCGAAACAGGAAGAACTGTTCGACGAGGCGACCAGGGCCGCGTTCGAGTCCCTCATCCCCCGGGGAGCGATGGGCCGCCCCGAGGAGATCGCCACCGTCGCCCTGTTCCTCGCGTCCGACGACTCCAGCTACGTCAACGGCCTGGAACTGGTCGCCGACGGCGGCACCACCGCCGTCTGACGTGGAGCGCAGGCGCTGTCGTGTCCGACACGCCCATACCTCGAGAGCAGGAGAGCACACCTCATGAGCAGCATCACCCTCATCGGTACGGGGAACATGGCCCGGACCATCGGCACGCGCGCCGTGGCGGGCGGCAACACCGTCGAGGTCATGGGGCGCGATCAGTCCAAGGCCGACGACCTGGCGAAGGCCCTGGGCGGCGGCGCGACGGCGGGCGAGTGGGGCGCCGTCCCGGCCGGGGACATCGTCATCACGGCCCTGTTGTACGACGGGGTCGTCCCGGTCGTCGCCGAGTACGGGGACGCCCTCGCGGGCAAGGTCATCGTCGACATCAGCAACCCCTTCAACGCCACGTTCGACGGACTGGCCCACAGCGGGGAGACCTCGATCGCGCAGGAGGTCGCCACGGTGGCCCCGGCCGGCGCGAGCGTGGTGAAGGCGTTCAACACCGTCTTCCGCGGTGTCCTGGAGAACGGCCGGCCCGACGTGTTCCTCGCCGGCGACGACGCGCAGGCGAAGGCCGCCGTGGCGGCGTTCGTCGAGAGCCTCGGGCTGCGCCCGCTGGACGTCGGCGGCCTCGTGATGGCGCACTGGCTGGAAGGACTGGGCGTGGTCACGGTGGGCCTCGCCGGCAACGGTGTCGGCCACGGGGACTTCGCCCTCGGCGTCGACGAGTTCACCGGCTGAGCTCCCCGGGATCCCGAGGGGACCTCCGGCGCACCCGGGACGGCACCGCCCGCCACGCGTGCCCCGGGCGCGTCCGGGTATCCCCGGAGGTGACGGGAGAGAAGCACGAGGTGTCGAGCGCGCGTGAGGCCGCCGACGCCCTGCGGCGGGTGATCTCCCGGGTGCAGGGCAGTCCCGCGGGCGAGATCGGGGAGCGTGAGGCCGAGGCGCTCGACGAGCTCGTCCGGGTGGCCGACCTGCTCGGCCGCACCGTCGAGGACATCGCCGGGGACGAGAGCCGGGCGGTCCGCGCCCAGGCCGACGAGCTCGCGGCGGCCATCGCCGCGCACCGCGACCAGCGGGCGCGGTGACGGTCGTCGCAGGTTCGGTTTTGCCCGATCGTTCTCGCTGACAGCTCCGGTAGCGTCACCCGGGTGACGGAGGAGGACCGGGCCGGTGAGCAGGCCCGGGTGGCCGCCCGGTCGGTGCTGGCGAACATCGAGGAGCTCAGCCGCGGCGGGCTCGACGGCAGTCGCCGGGAGCAGGTGCTGGAACTCGCCCGCACGCTCAGCGCCCGGAGTGGGACCGACGGCCGACTGGACCGCGCCGCCGTCGTCGGGATGACCGGTCAGCTCCGGGAGCTGCTCGCCCCGGTCGGCGGCCTCACCGCGCGCACCGTGCGCTCCTGGCTCGACGACATCGAACCCGCGCGCTGACCCGCCCTCAGCCTGGATGCACCGCCGCGATAGGTGGTGAGGGCGGGTCGTAACGCACGAATGCCCCTCTGAGCTGGGAAGATGTGGCTTGCGACGGCTACATCGTTCTCATACAGAAGGGCATCCGCTGGATGCGATTGTCTCACGCTGGTCGGCGGATCTCGCAGCGGTTCGACGATCCGAGTCTCGTGTCGTGCGCGGGCCTGGTGCCGGTCGCGGCGCTGGCCGAACGCGCCGGGCTGCCCAGCCTGCTCGAGCGGCTCACGGTGCCCGCGGCCCACGCCGGCATCAAGCTGATCGCGATCGTGTTGGGCATGGTCGCCGGCGCGGACTCGATCACCGATCTGGACCTGCTACGCCACGGCGCGATGCGCCGGCTGTTCTGCGGGGTCCGGGCGCCCTCGACGCTGGGGACCTTCCTGCGCTGCTTCACCTTCGGCGACGTCCGCCAGCTCGACGCGGTGGGCGCCGGGTTGCTGGCGGGGCTGGTGGCCCGCGCCCCGCTGCTGCCCGGCCGGGAGGTGATCACCTACCTCGATGTCGACGACACCGTCCGCGAGACCTACGGCTATGCCAAGGCGGGCGCTGGGCGCGGCTACACCGGGGTCAAGGGCCTCGACGTGGTGCTCGCGACGCTGTCCACGCCGGGACGCTCGGCGTCCTCGGTGCCGGTGATCGCTGCGGCCCGACTGCGTGAGGGCGCCGCTGCCTCGGTGCGCGGGGCGTGGAAGCTGGTCGCCGACGCGCTGGCGACCGCGCGCCGGGCCGGGGCGGGCGGGTTGGTGATCGTGCGCGCGGACTCGGCCTACTACGCCCACGCGGTCGTGGCCACCGCCCGCCGGGCGGGGGCCCGGTTCTCGGTCACCCTGCGCCACACCACGGCCGTGACCAGGGCTATCACCGCGATCCCCGAGACCGCGTGGGTCCCGATCCGGTATCGCCAGGCGGTGTGGGACGACGAGGCCGGCAGGTGGGTCTTAGAGGCCGAGGTCGCCGAGATCGGGTTCACCGCGTTCACCGGCCGCCGCCGCAGCGAGCAGGTCAGCGCCCGGCTAATCGTGCGCCGGGTCCGGCGCCTGAACCCCGACACCGCCCCCGCCGGACACCGCGCGCAGGGCGAGCTGTTCGCCGCCTACCGCTACCACGCGATCTTCACTGACTCACCAATGTCCACATTGGACGCCGAGGCCGCCCACCGCGACCACGCCATCATCGAGCAGGTCATCGCCGACCTGAAGCACTCCGCGCTGGCGCACACCTACCCTCCGGGAGCTTCACCGCCAACGCCGCCTGGCTCGCCGCCGCGACCATGGCCTACAACCTCACCCGCGCCGCCGGCGCCCTCGCCGGGAGCCTGCACGCCAAGGCCCGCACCGCCACCCTGCGCGCCAAGCTGATCAACGTCGCGGCCCGCGTCGCCGGCTCCGCGCGTTGTCTCGTGCTGCACCTGCCCGAGCGCTGGCCCTGGGAAGCCGGCCTCGACGAACTGTTCCATCGCGCCCTGCACGACCCCCTCCCGGCCCACACCGCCTGACCACCCGCCCTCACCGGGCCGACCGGACACGACAGTGGAAACGCCGGGTACACCGGCAGCCCCCACACGCCCGCGGCCCGCAACAACAACCAGAAGATCAACTACGGCGCGGCGGAGATGGGCCGGTGCATCCAGGCTCAGGCGTAGCTCGCCAGCTGCTTCCCGACGCGCGCGGCCATCTCCGTCCCGAGGGCCTGCAGGCCCGACATCGGCCGCACCATGACCTCGACCGCGGTGATGAGCCCCTCGTCGTCGAACGCGAGCATGTCGATGCCGTGCACGCCGCGGTCCCCGACGCGGGCCCGGAACTCCAGGACCACGTCGCGCCCGCCCTCGGCGACGAACGTGCGGTGGTAGGCGAAGTCGGAGAACACCGAGTAGGCCGTCGACACCGCGAGGACGACGGCGTCGCGCGAGCGGTAGGGCGTGTGCGCCACCGGCGAGGAGAACACCGCGTCGGGGTGGACGATGCCCGCGAGCCGGGACAGGTCGCCCGCGGCGATCATCTCGTGCCACCGGGCGAGCGACCCGGCCGCCGCCGGAGCCGGGGCGTCGTCGTCCATCGGGTCCTCCTCGCGTCGGATCAGGCTCGGCCAGTGTGCCCGCCGGGCGCCGCGTCGGGGTCCACGACGGGTCCCGGCCGAGCCAGCCGACGAGGCGCGCGTACGGCCCGGCGTCGTCCGGGACCGCCACCACGGGACCGAACGGGATGGCCCCGCCGCGCGGCTCGGCCGGGAGCGCCTCGCGGACGCGGTCGACGACGGCGTCGGCGAGGGTCGGGTCGAGGGCGTCGACGGCGCCGAGCGCGCTCGCCAGGTCCCAGCCGTGCACGGCGAGCTCGCGCACGTAGCCCCACCCGGCGACGGCGCCGGGGACGACGCCCCAGGGGACGGTGAGGTCGCGCTGGAGCACGGCCGCGTCGCCGTCGGGACCCCAGACCTCCGCGACCTCGCGACGACCGTCGGCGAGGGCGGCGACGTAGGCCGCGGCGTCGGCCTGGGGGAGCTGGTGGGGGAGGTCGAACGGGTGGCCGCCGCGCCCGACGTGGGCGACTCGTCGGTGGACGGTGACGAGGTGGGCGAGCAGGTCCCCGACCGGCCAGCCCTCGCAGGGGGTGGGGGCGTCGAGGTCGACGTCGGGGGAGACGAGGCCGGCGATCTGGTCGGCGGCGCGGAGCAGGGTGGGGCGCGGGTCGTCCACGGGGATCTCCTTCGAGGGGTGGTGACGGGTCGGGGCAGCGGGGGTCACGCCTCGCCCATCCGCAGCAGGAACGCCACCCACATCCGGTAGGGGGCGAGCGGGGCGGTGGCGGCGCCGAGGGTGCCGGGGTCGTCGTAGTCGTGGGGGTCGCGGCCGTGCAGGCGGGCGAGGGCGGCCGTCGCCAGCGGCTCGCCGGGCCACTCGTCGACGACGCCGCAGGCCCGCAGCCAGATCCCCGACGACCAGAAGTCCCCGATGCCGCGGACGCGGCGCAGGGCGGCCCGGGCCCCGTCAGGACCCAGGGCCCGCAGGCGCGCGACGTCGAGCTCGCCGTCCAGGGCCGCCCGGGCGACGCCGTGCAGGCGCCGGATCTTCTCGGCGGGCAGGCCGGGGACGTCGTCGAGGCCGAGCAGGGCGGTCGGCGTCGGGAACGCGGCGATGGTCTCGCCGCCGATTGCGAGGGTCTCGCCGTGCTCGGCGGCGATCCCGCGGGTGACGGCGGCGGCCCGGGCCTTGCCGATGCGCGGGGAGATGACGGCCCACGCGGCGGCCTCGTAGACGCTCGGGAAGAGCGTCGGGCGCCGGCCGTACGCCCGGGCGAGGACGTCGCCGACGGCGGGGTCGCGGGTGGCGACCGAGTCCGGACCGACGAGGCCGGACGCGTCGTGGTCGAGGGAGACGATGCGGGCGCACTGGGCGAGGGCCGCGTCGGGGTCGCCGGTGCCGACGACCTCGACGGTGACCGGGGCGTCGACCGCGTCGTGGGTGAGGGCGAAGGCGACGGGGCGCAGGTCGTCGTCGGCGATCGCGGCGAGGACGAGCGGGCGGGCCGCGACGCGGGCGAAGCGGGAGACCGGGGCCCAGCGCATGACGGCGGTGCGGGCGAGGTCGAGCGAGAAGGGGCCGTCGGGGTGCAGGACGTGGTGGGTGGTCGTGGGGGTCGGTGCCGGCGCCGTGGCGGTCATGAGGAGCACGATGCGCCGCGATACACGACACGTGCTGTCGTGATTCTGCGAGAATCTGGTCCCGTGCGCTCCGACCGGCTGCTGGCCACCCTGCTGCTCCTGCAGACCCACGGCCGGCTGCCCGCCCCGGAGATCGCGCGCCGCCTCGAGGTGTCCACGCGGACCGTCGCGCGCGACGTCGAGGCGCTCTCCGCGGCCGGCGTCCCGGTGTATGCCGAGCGCGGCCGGCTGGGCGGCGTGGTGCTCATGCCCGGGTTCCGCACCGACGTCTCCGGGCTGACCGACTCCGAGATGCGGGCGCTGCTCGCGCTCACCGACGGCGAGCAGGGCGGGTCGCTGGGGCGGGCGGTCGGGTCGGCGGTGCGCAAGCTGCTCGCCGCGGTCCCCGAGGCCCGGCGCTCCGGAATCGCCGCGGCGCGGCGCGCCGTCGTCGTCGAGCAGTACGGGTGGCACCGGGCCGGGCGGCCCGCCGACAGGGCCCCCGCCCTCGGCGAGCTCGAACGGGCGGTGGCGGCCGACGAGCGCGTCCGCATCCGCTACCGGTCCGCGGCCGAGGACACCGGCAGCTGGCGCACCGTCGACCCGTACGGCCTGGTCAGCAAGGCCGGCACCTGGTACCTGGTCGCCGCCGCCCGCGGGACGCCGCGGATGTTCCGGGTGAGCCGCGTCGAGGAGGTCGCGGCTACCGGGACCCCCGCGCACCGGCCGGACGACCGCGACCTCGAGCAGGTGTGGATCGAGCTGCGGGACCGGCTGGAACGGGCGCCGGAGGCGGTGACGGTGCGGGTGCGCGTCGACGCGGCGCGGCGGGCGATGGTCGAGCGGGTGGTGGCGGGGCAGCTGGCCGGGCCGCCCGAGGGCGAGGACGAGCCCGACGTCGTGCGCCTGCCGTTCCGCGCCGCGGGTGCCGCCGTCGGGAGCCTGCTCGGGTTCGGCGCGGTGCTGGAGGTCCTCGGGCCGCCGGAGGTGCGGGCGCTGATGGCGGAACGGGCGGTGGAAGCCGTCGGGCTCTATGGCTGAACCGATCTCCGGCCGTCAGCGGCTGCCGAGTCGCGGGGTGGCCGATTAGGGTTCCCGTCCATGACGACGGTGCTGGTGACCGGTGGCGGCGAACGGCTCGACGAGGTCTCGTCGGCGGTGAAGGCGACGGGGGCGGAGGTCGTCGTGGTGGACACCCTCGACCGGCTGGGCGAGGCGGTCGCCGGGAAGACCTTCGACGCCTACGTGCAGCTCCCCGTGGCGATGACGCCGCCGGAGGGCAGCGTCGTCGCGAAGGTCGAGCAGTTCCTCACCCAGGGCATGCTCTCGCGCTTCCGGTCGGCGGCCACGGTCCTGCCGACGCTCGCGCCGGACGCGAACGTGATGCTCGTCGGCGGGCAGACCAACGTGGACGTGAACGCCCCCGACGACGCCGACGCGCGCGCCGCGATGCTGCGGGTGCTCGCCCACGCCCTGCGGGCCGAGCGGGCCCCCGCTCGGCTCACCGTCCGGGTCGCCGACCGCTCCTGGACGGGCGAGCAGATCGCCGCGAAGGTCACGGGCGGCGGCTCCGAGACGCCGTCGACGTCGGGTGGCGACGAGGGCATCGGCCAGGCCTACGCGGACTGGCGCGCCGAGGTCGTCGGGCTGATGCGGGTCGAATTCTGATGCGAGCGGATTTCGTCGCTCTGACGACGATGTTCGTTCACATGGGCTCAGCCCCCTCTCAGGGCGCACGTCCAGACTGTGGGCATGCGGATCCTCGTCGTCGACGACGACCGGGCCGTGCGCGACTCGCTGCGCCGGTCCCTGGCCTTCAACGGGTACCAGGTCGAGCTCGCCACGGACGGCCAGCAGGCGCTCGACACGATCGAGAAGGAGCGTCCCGACGCCCTCGTCCTCGACGTCATGATGCCGCGCCTCGACGGGCTCGAGGTGTGCCGGCGGCTGCGCAGCGCCGGGGACGACCTGCCGGTGCTCGTCCTCACCGCGCGCGAGGCCGTCTCCGACCGGGTCGCCGGCCTCGACGCGGGCGCCGACGACTACCTGGCCAAGCCGTTCGCCCTCGAGGAGCTCCTCGCGCGGCTGCGGGCGCTGCTGCGCCGGACCTCGCCCGAGGAGCGCGAGGAGTACCCCGAGCCGCTGACGTTCGCCGACCTGTCGCTGGACCCCGTCACCCGCGACGTCCGCCGCGGCGACCGGCCGATCACGCTGACCCGCACCGAGTTCGCCCTGCTCGAGCTGCTCATCGCCAACCCGCGCCGGGTGCTCACGCGCAGCCGCATCCTCGAGGAGGTCTGGGGCTACGACTTCCCGACCACCGGCAATGCCCTCGAGGTCTACATCGGCTACCTGCGGCGCAAGACCGAGGCCGAGGGCGAGCCGCGCCTCATCCACACGGTGCGCGGGATCGGGTACGTCCTGCGCGCGGACGCCTGAGGACGCCTGACGGTGGAGCGGCCCGCCCGGGTCCTCGTCGTCGAGGACTCCGAACCCATCCTGGCGTCGGTGACGACGGCGCTGACCGGCGTCGGCCACGAGGTCCTCGCCCGCGCCGACGGGGCGCGTCTGGAGGACGACCTCGCGACGTTCGCGCCCGACGTCGTCGTCCTCGACGTCATGCTCCCCGGCCGCGACGGCTACGCGCTGCTGCCCGCGGTCCGGGCGACGGCCGCCGGGGTGATCCTGCTGACGGCGCGCACCGGGGTCGCCGACCGCGTCCGCGGGCTGCGGGCCGGCGCCGACGACTACCTGGTCAAGCCATTCGCGCTCGCCGAGCTGCTCGCGCGGGTCGAGGCGCTGCTGCGGCGCAGCGGCGGGGTGGGGGACGCGGTGGAGGTCGCCGACCTCGTCGTCGACCCCGACGCCGGGCGCGTCACCCGCGCCGGCCGGGAGATCCCGGTGACCGCGACGGAGCTGCGCCTGCTGCACGACCTCGTCGCGAACCGGGGCCGGGTGCGGTCGAAGTCGCAGCTGCTCGGCGCGGTGTGGGGCTGGGAGGAGTACGACCTCAACGTCGTCGAGGTCCACGTCAGCGCGCTGCGGCGCAAGCTCGGCGAGCCGCGGGTCATCCACACCGTGCGCGGACAGGGCTACGTTGCGCGGGCGGACGCGACGGCGGAGGCGCCGTCGTCGTGACCCCCGACCGCGCCGGGAACCGCTGGGGTGGCGCCTCGCTGCGCCGCCGGGTCACGGCGACGTCGGTGGCGGTGGTCGCGGTCGTCGTCGTGGTGGTCGCGGTCGTCTCGGACCTGCTCTTCGCCGCCCAGACCCGCTCGGAGGCGCTGACGACGCTGAACGGACGCGCGCTGCAGGCGGTGCAGCTGGCCGCCCAGGGGCTGTCGCCGGACCAGATCGCGCGGCGGGCCGAGGTCGGCGGCGGGATCGCGGTCGTCGTGCGGGGCGCGGACGGGACGGTGCTGGCGGGGCGCGACGCTGCCGCGTCGTCGTCGCCGCGGCGCTCGGTGACCCGGCGGCTCGCCGGCGGCGGGTCGGTCACCCTGTCCGCCGACCCGGGTCTGGAGGGCGCGGCCGAGCGGCGCCTGCAGCGGGTGCTGGCGCTGGTCGGTGGCATCGCGATCGTGGTGGCGGCCGGCGCGCTGCTGCTGACGACGCGGCTCGCGCTCGCCCCGCTCGACGCCATGACTTCTCTGGCCCGCTCGATCGCGGGTGGGCGTCGCGGGGAGCGGCTGGCGCCGGCGCGCCGCGACACCGAGCTCGGCCGCGCGGCGGCCGCGTTCGACGAGATGCTCGACGCGCTCGAGGGCGCCGAGGCGCACGCGCGGGCCTCCGAGGCCAGCACCCGTCGCTTCGTCGCCGACGCCGCGCACGAGCTGCGCACCCCGCTCGCGGGGATCGCGGCGACGGCCGAGGCCGGGACGGCGCCGGACCTCGACGTCGAGACCCGCGAACGCCTCGCGACGCTGCTGGTGCGCGACGCCCGCCGCGCCGGGCGCCTCGTCGACGACCTGCTGACCCTGGCGCGCTACGACGCGGGCCTGCGGCCGGAGCGCGCCGAGGTCGACCTCGTCGAGCTGGTGCGCGTCGAGACCGACCACGACGCGGTGCTGCACCCCGACGACCCCGCGGTGCTCGACGCGGGCGGTCCGGTGCCGGTGTCGGTGGACGCCGAGCTGATCGGGCAGGCGCTGACGAACCTGCTGACGAACGCCCGCCGCCACGGGGACGGGGCGGTGACGGTGACGGTGGGCGCGGACGGTTCCGGTCCGGCGCGGGTCGCGGTGCGCGACGAGGGCCCGGGAGTGCCCGTCGAGGAGCGCGATCGGGTGTTCGGGCGGATGGTGCGGCTCGACGAGGCGCGGGGCCGGGGCGGCGGCGGGGGCGCCGGGCTGGGGCTCGCGATCGCGCGGGAGGCGGCGCGGGCGCACGGCGGAGACCTGGTGTGCATGGCGCCCGACGACGGGGGGCCGGGTGCGGTGTTCGTGCTGACGCTGCCGGTGCTGTGAGCCCGTGCGGCGCGACCGTGAGACGACGTCGGAGCGCTTCCGGGGACCAGCGCAGCTCGCCGGTTTACCGAGGCGTACGTGGCCGACCCAGGCCGTCGACGAAGACCGCCACCCGGCGAGGAGCGGACTCGGGTCGGTCGTCGGGCACGGGCAGCGCGAGCAGCGCGACCGCGCGCAGGAGCTCCTCGGCGGTGAGGTCATCACGCACGCCTCCCGCGGCCACCGCGACCGCGAGCAGGGGGCGCAGGGCGGGCGCCATCGTCTCGTCGAAGTGCGTGCGTAACGCGGCGTAGGCCGGATCGTCCGACTGCAGGGCCCGTGCGAGCCCGTGCTTGGTGGACAGGAACGCGGTGTAGACGTCGAGCCACATCACCAGCGCGGTGCCCGGCTGCTCGGCAGCTCCGAGATCGGCGGCGGCGCGGACGCAGGCGTCGATCTCTCGACGCAGGACCGCGACGACGAGCTCTGATCGCTGCGGGAAGTGGCGGTACAAGGTGCCGACGCCGACGCCGGCGCGGTCGGTGATCTGCTTCGCGGGCGCGTCGACGCCGGCCTCCGCGAAGACCTCCTTGGCGACCCCGAGCAGGGCGTCGACGTTGCGGCGCGCATCGGCCCGCCGACGCGGCGCGGCCTCCTGCGCTCCCGCGCTCTCTCCCACCGCCGGGCACAGCTCCTCCCTCGCTTGCACAACCGGAACGCTCTTCCGTATCTTAAGTGGAAGAGCTTTCCGGTTCATGGTAGGTCGTGACAGGAGCGGGCGGCGAGGTCGCAGCCCGCGAGGAGGAGCCCGTGCTGTACCGCACCCTCGGGGGCACCGGCATCAAGGTCAGCCCCTACGGCCTGGGGGCGTTGATGTTCGCGACCTCGATCGGCAATCCCGACCCCGACGACACCGCACGGATCATCCACAAGGCGCTCGACGCCGGGATCAACCTCATCGACACCTCCGACGTGTACGGCGACTCCGAGGACGTCGTGGGCAAGGCGCTGCGAGGCCGCCGCGACGACGTCGTCCTCGCCACCAAGGTCGGGCGTCCACTCGGGGAAGACCCCAACATGCGCGGGGCCTCACGCCGATGGATCACCCGAGCCACTCGACTCCTCGCGGCGACGCCTCCGGACCGACCACGTCGATCTCTACCAGCTCCACGTGCCCGATCCCACGACCGACATCGAGGAGACCCTCTCGGTCCTCACCGACCTCGTGCAGGCCGGCAAGGTGCGAGCGATCGGGACCTCCGCCCTGCCACCCTCGGAGATCGTCGAAGCCCAGTGGATCGCCGAGCGGCGCGGCCTGCAACGGTTCCGCACCGAGCAGCCGCCCTACTCGATCCTGAGCCGGGGCATCGAACGCGAGGTGCTGCCCGTCGCACAGCACCACGGGTTGGGGGTGCTGGTCTGGGGGCCGCTCGGGCAGGGGTTGCTCACCGGTCGCGTCCGTCGGGGTGGAGTCAACGATCTGCGTCGAGCCGGGGTCTTACGCCACCTCACCGACGAGCGCCGGGTCGAGGTCGTCGAACAGCTCGT
>CAWJUE010000003.1:0-141101 GCA_963846015.1 uncultured Solirubrobacteraceae bacterium | reverse complement strand
CGCCCGGTATTCCCTCAGCCCGAGCCGCTCGAGCAGGGCGTCGTTGAGCTCCGCGGGGCCGCCGAGCCCGCGCAGCAGCTCACTCACCGCGACCGGGTCGACCACCTCGTCGACCGGCCCGTGCATCGAACTCGGCTCGCAGACGTTCCAGTGCCGATCGCGCCTCGACAGTCGTGACCATCGTCCATCATGGATATAGGTGCCGGCGATCTTCGCGAGCAGGTTCGTCCCGAAGGGCAAGCTCCTGCTCGTCCTGGGTGTCGCTCGACGCATCAACCGCGCCACGGAGGGCGGCGTGCCACGCCATCGGAAAGGCGATCTGGCCAACCTCGCGGCGGACCCGCTGGGCGAGGTCCCGATCGCCCGGGCGCAGTCATCCGTCTCGAGCAGCTCATCTAGTCGCTTGTTGAGTTGCCCCTCGCGTTGGCGGATGCGTTCGCGAGTGACGCCAGATGCCCGGGCGAGCTCGTCAAGCGTCCAACGTTTGGCGCCGGGCACGACGAACATCCGCTCCTCCATCATCCTGCGCTCGACCGGGCCGACGTCGAGGATCGCCGTCCACGCCCGTTCGTCAGGCTCCGGAAGCCCAAGGACAGTGCGGAGCGTCTGACGTCATGGAGTCAGCTCATGGCCTGAGCCAGCGGCACGGGAAGGTCAGCGTCGGACAGAGCGAGAATCACCTCCGAGACCGTGCTCGCCCCGAGGCTCTGCCGCGCATGACGCAGCACGAACTCGGCGTCGGCGATGGACGTGGTCCACCGGCGGGCTCACGCCGATGACCGCCGGCGCGGCGACGGGCTCATCCAGGAAGCGGGCTGGTGCCGTCCGTCTCAGCGGTCAGCTGAGCCGGCACTGCGATCAACCGCTGTCGCGCCCATGCACAGATCACGCAGTCGATGATCTCGGAGAATGTTTTCGCGCCCAAGTTCGGCAACCGCAGAACCTGCAGCGCCGTCAACTGAGCGAGGTCGGCGGGCTCCACCGCGTTGGCGCGGCCCAGGCTGTTCTGCGCCGCCACGCCGAGTCCGTTGACGAACTCGGCGGCTCGCACGTCGACGAGCCCCGGCAGGAGCTCCCCAGCGGAGCGTGGTCCGTCCGCTCTTGAGATCGGAGGCGAGTTCGCGATCGCCCATCCAAGGCCGCCGCCGGCCAATCCATGGAGCACCGCAAGCTGCACACTCCCCGTCGGGCACGGTTGTGAGCATCTCGCGGAGGATTTAGATCGTCGAAGTGGCCGCCTTCTACGGTAATCATGATCATGTCGCCACCGCATCGGACCCTGCCTCGACGCGGTTAAAGCCGCCTGTCTGGGTCGCATCTGTGGCTGGGCACGGTGACGTCGGAGAGTCCGGTTTCTCAACTCGTCTGGTCGCGTGTTCTCATCAGGCCCTCATCGAACCCTGGAGGGCTGAACTTGATCGCCGCGCGCCGTAGCCAGCGCGGCGAAGAGGTTCCTGGTGCCGCGAGCGGGCGTCCCCGACACCGCTTCGGCTGCCATCGGCGTCACCGGCACGAGCGCTCATGCCGATGACGGCATACGGGCTGGCAGGGCTCGCGCTCACCCTTCTGTCTGACAAGAGCCTGGACCCCGCTTTGCGCTTCGGCGATGACGCACACACCGGCCCGGTCAGTCGGGCGACCCGGGACATGAGCTGCGCGCCGGCGGCGTTCGGCGGGGTGTCAGCGGCGGCGAGCTGGGACGTCTGGCGTGCCCGCGCACGGCATGCCGCCAGCGCCAAACGCTCCAGAACGCACGGCGACCCGGCTTCCCGCACCGATGCTCTGTGTTCGCCAGAAGCCGTCGTTTTCGAGCCCTGTTTGGTACTCCAGAGTGGTACTCCATGTCAACCAATCCTGTGCGAATTACGCACTCTAGAAAATAGAAAAGGCCCGCAAATGCGGACCTTTTCGAAGTAGCGGGGGCAGGATTCGAACCTGCGACCTTCGGGTTATGAGCCCGACGAGCTACCAGACTGCTCCACCCCGCGGCGGACTTCTACTAATAGCACAACACCCCTCACGATCTCAACCGCCAGCAGCTCTGGATCGCCAGCCCGCGCGGCTGGTAGGTTGCCGCGATCTTGGGCGAGCATCTCCCCCACGCGCACTCGTTCCACAGCGTCGGCGCTGAGCACCGGCAGACGGTGTGGGACAACGCGATCCCGCCGGTGCTGGAGGTCGAGTCGGGCGCGACGGTGCAGCTCGAGACCGCGGACGCGTCCGGCGGGCAGCTGACCAGGCACTCGACGGCGCAGGACGTCCCGCAGATGGACATGGGCAACGTCAACCCGGTCACCGGCCCGGTCTACGTCAAGGGCGCCGAACCGGGCGACACGCTCCAGGTCGAGATCCTCGAGCTGATCCCGAACGACTGGGGCTGGACGGCGATCATCCCCGAGTTCGGGCTGCTCGCCGACGAGTTCCCCGACCCGTGGCTGAACATCTCGACCGTCGACGCCAAGGCGAACGAGGTCCGGTTCAACGACCGGATCACGCTCCCGTTCGCGCCGTTCCCCGGGACGATCGGCCTCGCGCCCGAACAACCCGGACCACACAGCGTCCTGCCCCCCACCAAGTGGGGCGGGAACATGGACATCAAGCACCTCACCGCCGGCACCACCCTCTACCTCCCCGTCGCCGCCCCCGGCGCCCTGTTCAGCGTCGGCGACACCCACGCGGCGATGGGCGACGCCGAGGTCTGCGGCACCGCGGTCGAGTCGGCGATGACGATCACCGTCCGGCTCACAACCCTCAAGCACCACGACCATCCCCTTCCCGCAGTACCGGATCCCGCCCGGACAGCTCGCGCGCCAGGAGCACTCCGGCTACCACGTCTGCACCGGCATCGACTCCGACCTGACCGAGGCCGCCAAGCAGGCGACCAGAGCCACGATCGAGCACATCGAACACACCCACGGCATCGACCGTCAGACCGCGTACGCGATCGCGTCGGTCGCGGTCGACCTCCGGATCCACGAGCTCGTCGACGCGCCCAACTGGGTCGTCGGCGCCTTCCTGCCCTGACTCGATCTTCACGGAGCGCGCGCCATAGCGGACACGACGACCCCCATCGAAGGCAACACCCCACAGCGCGAGCCCGGTCTGCGCCGGGAGCTGAAGATCTGGGAGGCGGTCGCGCTCAGCATCGGGATCATGGCCCCGACCGCCGCGATGGCGCTCAACGGGACGGCGCCCGCGGGGCTGATCGGGCGCGCGGTGCCGCTGGCGTTCATCTTCGCGACCATCGGCGTGCTGTTCGTCTCCTACTCGTTCATCCGCCTCAGCCGGTACTTCAACCACGCCGGCTCGTCGTACGCGTTCGCCGGGATGACGCTCGGGCCGCGCGCCGGCTTCCTGTCGGGCTGGGCGCTGCTCGGCACCTACTGGGCGTTCACGTGCGCGTCGACCGCCGAGGCGGGCACGTTCGGGGTCGCGTTCCTGAGCGGCACGAACCTGGCCAAGCACGCCGACTACGTCGTGATCGCGCTGATCGCCGGGGCGATCATCGCCGTGCTCGCGTTCGGCGACATCCGGATCGCGACCCGGGCGCTGCTGACGTTCGAGGGGATCAGCGTGACCCTGATCGTGGTGCTGATGGTGGTGATCGTCGTCAAGCTGATCGGGGGCTCGGCCCCGGACCACCAGTCGATCAACGTCGACGTGTTCAAGATCCCGGGTGGCACCTCGTTCAGCACGGTCGCGACCGCGGCAACGTTCGGCTTCCTCAGCTTCGCGGGGTTCGAGGGCGCCGCGTCGCTGGGCGAGGAGACCAACAACCCCCGGCGGGAGATCCCGCGAGCGATTCGCGCCGCGGTGATCGGCACCGGGATCTTCTACATCCTCTGCATCCTCGTGCAGACCTGGGGGTTCGGCACCGACAAAGCGGGCGTCAGCGCGTTCGCCTCGTCGGCCGCGCCGCTCGGCGAGCTCGCCCGCAACTACATCGGCTCGGCGATGGAGGACGTGATCAACGCCGGCGCCACGCTGAGCGCGTTCGCCAGTGCGCTTGCCGCCGCGGCCGCCGGTGGGCGGATCCTCTACTCGCTCGCGCGTGACACCCCGGCCGCAAACCTGCTCGGGCGCACCTCGAAGCGAACCGGCGCGCCCGCCGGGGCGCTGGCGGTCACCCTGCTCGTCGGGATGGGCGCGGTCGCGGCCCAGCGGATCGCGGGCGTGTCGGCCGTCGACGCGTTCTTCTACCCGGGCACGCTCGGGGTGCTGTCGCTGCTGGTCGCCTACATCGTCACCAACCTCGGTGCGATCCGGCACCTGTTCATCGTCGCGCGGCGGGCGCCGCTGTACGAGATCGTCTGCCCGATCATCGGGATCGCGTTCCTCGGCTACACGCTCTACAAGAACGTCTCGGGCGTCGCCTTCCCGTACAGCCGGTTCTGGATCGTGGTGGCCGCGTGGCTCGTGACCGGGCTCGCGATCGTCGTCCTGAGCCCCGGCCTGGCCAAGCGGATCGGCATCTCGCTCGCCCGCGAGGAGGGGCTGGAAACGACGGAGTGACCGCGACGCGCGGCTACAGGACCCGTGAGGACCAGAGCACGGCGGCCAGCACGACCGACACGAGCGAGACGACCAGTCCGATGATCCAACCGGCCGAGTTGCTCGAGGCCATGATCGCCGCGATCGCGACGCCGATGCCGACGATCCCGCCAGTGGCGATCACGCGGACGAACGTGCGCTCCAGGACGCCTCGGCCCCGACGTGCCGGCAGCATGTTGGGCGACGTGCGCTGGCCGCGGCGGGCGCTTCGGCCGGCACTGCGAGTCGCGGCCGCGGAGGGCTCGGGGCCGGCGAACGTCGACTCCGGTTCCGCTGACTCCCGGGACTCCGAAATCGGTTCGCGCGCGGACCCGGTCGCGGCCGGCTCGGCGAGCGGCTCGCCGGCGCCGCCCTCGGCTTCGGCGCCGGATTCGTCGCTGCGCGGGGCGACCAGCGGGTCGGGTTCGTTCTCGGGGGCCATGCTTGTGCTGTATATCACCGGTTTGACGCGTTCCAAAACCGTGCCGAGCGCAAACCAACACAGCTTGTGACCCCCACCCGAGACCACGCCGAGCAGCTCGACGCCGATGACCCGCTGGCTCGGTTCCGGGACCGCTTCGAACCGATCCCGGACGGGCTGATCTACCTCGACGGCAACTCGCTCGGGCGGCTGCCGAAACAGACCCGCCAAGCGCTTGACCAGCTGCTCACGCACGAGTGGAACGAGCGCCTGATCCGCAGCTGGAACGAGACCTGGATGGAGCTCCCGCAGCAGGTCGGCGACCGGCTGGGCCAGGAACTGCTCGGCGCCGCGCCGGGCACCACGCTGATCGCCGACTCCACCTCGGTCTGCTTCTACAAGCTCGCCGCCGCCGCGCTCGCCGCCCGCCCCGACCGCAGCACGATCATCACCGACACCGACAACTTCCCGACTGACCGCTACATCCTCGAGGGGCTCGCGGCGCAGACGGGCTGCTGGATCGAGTGGGTGCACTCGGACCCGCGCACCGGCCCGCAGCCCGAGCAGCTGCAACCGATGCTTGACAGCGGCGACGTCGCGCTGGTCACGTTCAGCCACGTCTCCTACCGCTCGGCCCAGATCGCCGACATGTACGAGATCACGCAGATGGCGCACGAGGCCGGAGCGCTCGTCCTGTGGGATCTGAGCCACTCCGTGGGCGCGGTCCCGGTCCACCTCAAAGACAACGACGTCGACCTCGCGGTCGGCTGCACGTACAAGTACCTCAACGGCGGTCCCGGTGCGCCCGCGTTCCTGTACGTCGACGAAGTCCTCCAGCACGAGCTGCGCCAGCCGATCTGGGGCTGGCTCGGGCGCGCCGATCCGTTCGAGATGGGACCCGGCTACGAGCCGGCGCCCGGGATCAGCCGGGTTCATGACCGGCACGCCGCCGATCCTCGGGCTGACCGCCGCGCGCGCCGGCATCGAGCTGTCGATCGAGGCCGGGATCGACGCGATCCGCGCCAAGTCGACGCTCCTGACCGAGTACGCGATCGAGCTCGCCGACGCGATCCTCAGACCCGCCGGGGTCACGCTCGGGTCGCCCAGAGACCCGGCCCGCCGCGGCGGCCACGTCGCGCTCGTCCACGAACAGGCCCGCACCCTCACCTCTCAGCTCGCCGAACGCAACGTGATCGCCGACTTCCGCGCACCGGACGTGATCCGCATCGGCCTGTCGCCGCTGACGACCCGCTTCACCGACGTCCACGACGGCCTCCAGACGCTCCGCGATCTGATCAACTAACGCCCGTGGCCCGGATCTTCGTCACCCGCCGCCTGCCCGGCCCCGCGCTTGACCGCCTCCGCCAAGAGCACGAGGTCGAGATCTGGCCCGACCGGCTCCCGCCTTCGTACGAGGAGCTCACACGCCACGTCCAAGACGCCGACGGCCTACTGTCGACGCTGTCTGACCGGATCGACGCGGCGCTGATCGACAGCGCTCCAAACCTCCGGGCGATCGCCAACTATGCCGTCGGCTACGACAACGTCGACGTCGACGCCGCCACCCGCCGCGGGATCCCGGTCGGCAATACACCCGACGTGCTGACCGACGCGACCGCCGACCTCGCGTTCACACTGCTCTTGGCGGCCGCGCGCCGGCTGCTGGAGGCCGCCGCCACCGTCACCGACGGCAGCTGGGATACGTGGGACCCGCGCGGGCTGCTCGGCCGCTCGGTGCACGGCACGACGCTCGGGATCATCGGCGCCGGCCGGATCGGCCAGGCGGTCGCCCAGCGCGCGAGCGGCTTTGAGATGGAGGTGCTGTTCGCCGGACGATCCAGCGCCGGCCGCGACGCGCCGCCGCAACTGGGCGAACGCACGCCGATCCTCGAGCTGCTGCAACGCTCCGACTTCATCTCGATCCACTGCCCGCTGACCGAGCAGACCCGCCACCTGATCGATACCGAAGCCCTGCGGCTGATGAAGCCGACCGCGATTCTCGTCAACACCGCCCGCGGGCCGATCGTCGATCAGCACGCGCTCGCCACGGCGCTGCGCGAGGGAGAGATCGCCGGCGCCGCGCTCGACGTCACCGACCCCGAGCCGTTGCCGGCCGACGACCCGCTGCTGCAGGCGCCGAACCTGATCGTCGCGCCGCACATCGGCTCGGCGACGCACGAGGCCCGAGAATTGATGACGCAGCTGTCGGTCGAGAACCTGCTCGCTGCGCTGAACGGAGAGAACGATGCCCCACCCGGTTAATCGCCCATGACCACGGTCGCGGTCGTCGACATCGGCTCGAACTCCGTCCGGCTGCTGATCGCCGACAAGTCCGACGACGGCGAGATCACCGAGCTTGACCGCCAGGCGAACGTGACCCGCCTCGGCCAGGGCGTCGACACATCCAACACCCTCGCCGACGAGGCGATCGAGCGCACGTACAAGGTGCTGGCCGATTACGCGGAACGGATCGACCAGCATCGACTGCGATGAGAAGCTCGCCGTGCTGACGAGCGCCGTCCGCGACTCGGACAACGGCCAGGAGTTCGCCCAGACGATCGAGGAGCGCTACGGCCTCACCCCCCACGTCCTCAAAGGCGACGAGGAGGCCCGCCTCACCTACCTGGGCGCGACCGGCGAGCGCGACCCCGCCGACACGACGCCGACGCTCGTGGTCGACATCGGCGGCGGCTCGACCGAGCTGATCATCGGCGCCGGCCCCGAGGTCCGCTTCCGCGTCTCAACCCAGGCCGGGCGTCGTGCGACAGACCGAGCGCCACCTCCACGACGACCCGCCGACCGACGAACAGATGGACGCGCTCGCCAACGATGTGCGAGAGATCCTCGCCGACAACGTCCCCGAGGAATTCCGCACCGCCGTCAGAACCGGGATCGCGGTCGCGGGCACCGCCACCTCACTGGCCGCGATCGCCCAGCACCTCGACCCATACGACCCCGAGAAGGTCCACGGCTACGAGCTGTCGACCGACGAGTGCGACCGGATCCTCGGCGAACTGAGCGCGATGACGCTCGAGCAGCGCCGCGCGGTCCCGGGCTTGCACCCCGACCGGGCGCCGACGATCATCGCTGGGGTCCTGATCTTCAAAGAGGTGGTGCGGATGTTCGGGCTGACCACGATCGAGGTCTCCGAGCACGACATCCTGCGGGGCGCGGTGCTCGGGCTGACCAGTACGGGACGAACCCTCGACAATAACCCTTGAGCTGAGGGTGAGAGTGACTCCTTACTCCCCCGGCTTGACCGGTCGCATCCGCAGCGCGTTGATGATCGCGCCCGACAGGATGATCAGCGCCAGCAGGTAGAACCAGATCAGCACGACCACGATCACCACGATCACCGTCCCGAAGCTGGCGATCGTGTTGAAGTGCTGGATGTAGATCGGGAAGCCGTAGTCGATCACGCCGATCGCGATCGTCGCGCCGAGCGCCCCCGGCCAGACCGCGCGCCACGGCACCCGGAAGTTCGGCACCCGGTAGTAGATCAGCACCAGACACAGGAACAGCAGCGCCAGCCCGACCGCGAGCGAGCCCGCGTAGACGACGATCGTGACGTGCTCAAGGTCGAACGGCAGGTGCTTGACGCCGTTGCGCAGGATGCTCTGGGCGGTCGGCACCGCGACCGTCGCGATCATGAACAGGATCACGACGAACACCATCCCCAGTCCGAACCGCTTCTGCTTGAGCCACGGCCGTGAGGCGCAGCCGTAGATCCGGCTGAAGGCCGTGTCGAGCGATCCCCAGAACATCGCGCCGAGCCACAGCGAACCGACCAGCGCCAGGATCCCGGTGCCGGTGGTCGCCCCGCGGATGTGGCCGAGCAGGGTGTCGAGCGTGTCCTTGGCGGTGCCGGGGAAGATCTCCTGCAGATCCCGCAGGACGCTTTGCTCAACCGAGTTGGAGGCGAGCACGTGACCGGCGATGAACAGTGCCAGCAGCGCCACCGGAATCGTGCCGTAGAGCAGGTTGTAGGCCAGCATCGACGACATGCCGGTGATGTTCGCGTCCCAGGCGATGCGCCAGAATCGCCGGATCGGCCGAGGGACGAACCGGCTCAACGCGGTATGGATCGTCCGGGCGATCGGTCCTCATAAACGCCAGTCTGTCAGCGCCGCCGGTCCTCCACGGAGGCGCGCGAGTTGGTGCCGCGCGCGCGCCGCGCCGCCCGCGGCGATCCGGCCGCCAGACCGGCCCGCCGGACCCGCGCCCCCGGGACCCGCCGGCGGCTCAGCCGGCCGGCGCCAGCGGCCGCTGCGCGCTCACCGTCTGGCGCAGCTGCTCGCCTGCGGCCATCAGCCCGGCGAACGCCGCCGAACCAGTGCTCGCCGACCGAGATCACGGGTACGTCGCAGACGCCCTGAGACCACAGCGTGCGGCCGAGCTCACGACAGCTCGTCGTCACGCCAGGCCTCGCCCGCTGCCTCCAGGCACGGCGTCAGCGGCACCCCCGCGGCGGCGGCCGCCTCGGCCAACGTCTCGGGGTCGTCGAGGTCGAAGCCGCCGCAGTAGGCCAGCCGGCCGGCCGCGAGCGCGAACGCCGCCCCGGCGCCGAGCTCGCAGGCGAACGACGCGGCCCGGCGGGCGCGCGTGCCGCCGTCGGTGAACGGCTCAGGCCAGATCAACGGCAGCCGCAGCGCGCGGGCGTGCAGCTCGGCGCTCGCGCGGACCAGCTCGTCGTCGACGACATCGGCGTCGTCGCTGCGCAGCGACGATCCGTCGATTGCCACCCATTCGATCTGTCCCAGCGACCGCTCGACCCGCTCGGCGGCCAGATACGACATCGGATCGGTCACGTCGAAGTAGTACACCGGCTCGGCACAGGCCGCTTGGGCCCGCCGGGTTCGGCGCAGCTGAAGAT
Source organism: uncultured Solirubrobacteraceae bacterium (assembly GCA_963846015.1). Taxonomy (GTDB): domain Bacteria; phylum Actinomycetota; class Thermoleophilia; order Solirubrobacterales; family Solirubrobacteraceae; genus Palsa-465. The sequence continues at coordinate 131,277 of CAWJUE010000003.1, read as the reverse complement.
CGATCAGGTCACCCATGGTCATGCGTACGCGAAGCGCCCTCCGTTAGATCAATGCGGTTCATGGCCTCTGAAACGACGGGCCTCAGCGAAACTGGCGCAAATCTTGCTCAACCTGATTGATGGTTCCGTTATGCTGATTCTCGGTAGGTGGAGTCCCCCTGTCGTCCACCAGCCGTTCGAGGAGCCACGATGCCGCACATTCCCCCCGCTAAGCGCCATCCCTACGACCAGTGGTCGCCGGATGCGCGAGCGCTCGATCTTGTCGGTGACAAGTGGACGCTGCTGATCGTCCGTGACCTGATCTCCGGACCACGACGGTTCGTCGAGCTGCAGCGAGTGCTGCCGGGGATCTCCACCGAACAGCTACGTTCGCGGCTCAACCGGATGGTCGCCGACGGGATGCTGACCCGTAAGCGCTACCGCGAGGTTCCGCCGCGCGTCGACTACGAGCTGACCGACCGGGCGATCGCGCTCGCGCCGGTGCTCGGCGAGTTGGCGCGTTGGGGCTATGACTGGGCGTGGGGCACGCCGCGGCCGCTTGAGGCCGTCGACATCGGGGCGATCTTCCGACTGTTGCCGGGCCTGCTCGCTACCGGTGCCCCGGTCAGCGGCCGGGTCGACCTGACCGTGGCCGACGGCCGCGAGGGCGACGAGACGACCGTGTACTCGATCAGGATCGCCGACCACGGCGTGCAGCTGACCGAGCACGGGCCCGACCGCGAGCTGCCGCACGGCGCCGCCGACGCGACCGTGCGCGGCAGCGCATCGGGCTGGATCCGAGCGCTCGCCCCCCAGCCCGCGCTCGATGGGCTGGAGTTCTCCGGTCGCCAGGAGTTGGCGTCGCTGGTCCTGCAGACGCTGTCGCCCGGCGAGTCGCACGCCGGCTCGGCGAGCGTCGAGTCAGCCGCTTCCTGAACGCGCGCGCCCGAGCGCCGCGCGCTGCGCCCGCGCCTGAGCCGGTAGCGTTGCTGACGCGCGCCCGGGTGGTGAAACTGGTCAGACACGGCCGCCTTAAGAGCGGCTGCCCTGATGGGCATGAGGGTTCGAGTCCCTCCCCGGGTATTTCGGCCTTCGCGACCCCGTCGAATCCGGCCGAAAAGCCCTGATTAACCGCAACTTTTGCGCTGCTACGGTGTCCAAGCCCGTAGCCGCCGGATCCGAGCTCGATGGAAGTCTCTGCCCTCAAATATCACGGCCACGCCGGGACCGGCCTCCACGGCCGTTCGCCGCTGCTGCGCCTGCAGTCCGACGAACGGCTGATCACGTTGCTGCGGCGCGGCAACACGGCCGCGTTCGAGGTGCTCGTCTCACGGTATGAGAGTCGGCTGCTGGCGTTCTGCCGCCACCTGCTGGGATCGCGTGAGGACGCCGAGGATGTGCTGCAGGAGGTGATGACCGCCGCGTTCAACGCGATCGTCGCCGACGAGCGGCCGATCAACGTCCGGCCGTGGCTGTACCGGATCGCCCGCAACCGGAGCCTCAACCATCTGCGCCGCACCCAGGCGATCGCGGTCGACACGATGGACTTCCAGCTGTCCGAGCATGGCGCGACGACCGCCGACAAGGTCCATGAGCGCGAGGCGTTCCGGCTGCTGGTCGGCGACATCCACGAGCTGCCCGAGACCCAGAAGACGGCGCTGGTGCTGCGTGAGATGGACGCGATGTCCTACGAGCAGATCGCCGAGGCGATGGAGACCACGGTCTCCAGCGTCAAGTCGCTGCTGGTCCGCGCGCGGCTGTCGCTGGCCGAGGCCGCCGAGGCGCGAGCGCTGTCCTGCGAGGAGGTTCGGATCGAGCTGGCCGAGATCGCCGAGGGGCTGCTCAAGCGCCCCAGCCCGTTGGTCAAGCGCCATCTCAAGGGATGCGACCGCTGCAGCTCGTTCCGCGTCCAGCTCAAGCACACCAATAAGGCGCTGGCGGCGCTGCTGCCGGTCGGGCCGCTGGTCGTCGCCAAGAAGTTCGCCTTCATCCACTTCGGCCACTCCGCGACGACCGCGGGCGGCTCGACCGCCGCGGCGGGCGGCGCCACCGCGGCCGGCGGCGCGGGCGCCGGGGCGCTGGCCGGCGCGGGCGCGTTCTCCGGCGGCAGCGGGTTCATCGGCGCGGGCATCGGCGCCGTCGCGACCAAGGCGGTGGCGGGACTGGCCGCCGCAGCGCTGGTGACCGCCGGGGCGGTCGAAGTCAACAATTCCGGCGGCGCCCACCACCATCACACCCCGCCGACGTCGAGCGCGGTCGCGCAGGTCACCCCGCCCGCGGGGGCGTCATCGTCGGCCGCCAGCCCACCCGCGGCGCCGACCGTCCCCTACTCGGAATCGCCGTCGACGGTCGTGACCGCCCACCAGGGTCATTCCTCGACCGCCGCCACCGCCAAGCTCGACGTCACGACGAAGCTGACCCCGACGACGACCAGCGCGACGACGACCGCCCCGACGACCTCGACCGCGACCGGTCCGACCGCGACGATCCCGTCCACCCCGGTCTCGACGACCCCCGGCGACACGACCACGGCACCCGGGCGGACCGTCACCCAGACTGCGCCGTCGGTGCCGGCGACGACGACCGCGACGACCACGCCGCCACCGGTGATCCTGCCACCGACGACGACCACGCCGCCGACGATCACGACCACGACGGCGCCGACGACCACGGCTCCGGTGCCGACCACGACGACGATCGTCACCGCCACCGACCCGGCGCCGGTCACCACCACCACCGTCGTCACGACCACGACGACCACGCAGGATCCACCGCCGACGTCACCGCCCACGAGCCCGGCCGATACCGGCCAGACGTCATCGGTGCCGACCGACACACCGCCGTCGGCGTTTCTGACGGGCACGATCACGTCCCCGCCGACGACCACCGTCAACCCGATCCGCTAGCGCGTTGATCGACTTCGACGAGTTCCTCGCCGTCGACATGCGGGTCGGCCGGGTGACCGCCGTCGACGACTTCCCGGAGGCGCGCAAGCCGGCCTGGAAGCTGACGGTCGACTTCGGGCCGGAGCTCGGCGTCAAGCGTTCGTCGGCCCAGATCACCCACTACACGCGTGAGCAGCTGCTCGACACGCTGGTCGTCGCGGTCGTCAACTTCCCGCCCCGCCAGATCGGGCCGTTCATGTCCGAGGTGCTGGTGCTCGGCGCGCTCGACGAGCAGCTGGGCGTCGTGCTGCTGCGCCCCGACCGCGGCGCCGAGCCCGGCTCGCGGATCGGCTGACCCGGGCTACGGCCCGGCCTGGGCGCCGATCGTCAGCGTCCCGCGCGGCCGGCCATCGAGCACCACGTTGTAGGTGGCGTTGGGCAGCCCCGGGAGCTTCGCCGTGGTCGAGCCGGTCGGCAGCGACCGGCTGAACACGGCCTTCGTGCCGTGGGCGAGCTCGAGCTTGACGGTCGCGCCCGAGTCATTGGCGACCGACAGGTCGACCAGCGTGTGGCCGCCGATCGCCACGCCGGGCGGCGTCAGCGTGTCGCCGGCGCCGATCTTCAGCTTGACGACGAAGTGCGGCGTCGGGTTGGGCGGCTGGGTGTGCGTGTGACTGGCGCTGGAGCTCGTCGAGCTGGAGCTTGACGAGCTCGTCGCCGGACGCGGCGGTGGTGGAGCTGCTGGAGGCAGTTGAGCTCGCTGCCGAGGTGGTCGCCGACGCCGTCGTCGAGGTGGAGCTGGAGGGTGCCGCGGCGGCCGAGGTGGACGTCGAGCTCGCGTGGCCGCTGGACCCGCACGCGGCCACCAGCAGCGCCGGCGCGAGCGCCAAACCGATCCGCTTCAGCATCGGTCCAGGATAAGCAGCGGCCCGGGCCGCCATCATCCCGGGTCGATGCGTACCGCACTGGTCACCACCTATCCGAGCGATTACCGGCTGCCGCTGTACCGGCGGCTGTCGCGCAGCCACGGGCTGGAGGTGCTCTGCTACGGCCGCGGCGCCCGGTACGCGCCGGCCTGGTCGGCCGATCTCGACGCGCAGCTGGCGGCCGCCGACTTTCCGGCGCGGCGGATCGACGGCCCGCGCGCGGCGCTGACGCTGGGCCGCGAGTACGACGCGGTGATCGCGCCGTTCGCCGGCGGCTCGATGCTGCCCGCCGCCTACGTGGGCGCCAAGCGGTTCGGCACCCCGTTCGTGCTGTGGGCGTCGGTCTGGCATCAGCCCCGCTCGGTCACCCACGCGCTGGCGCTGCCGGTCACGCGCCACATCTACCGCCACGCCGACGCGGTGATCGCCTACGGCGAGCACGTGCGCCGGTTCGCGGCGCAGATCCGCGGCCGCGACGACGACATCTTCATCGCGCCCCAGGCGGTGGAGCGTGACCTGTTCGGCCGCCAGGTCGACGCCGCGGAGATCGCGGCGTTCCGCGCCGAGCACGAGCTCGGCGACGGGCCGCTCGTGCTCTACACCGGTCGGCTCGTGGCCGAGAAGGGGCTCGCGGTGCTGGCCGAGGCGTGGCCGCGGGTGAGTGCGCCGGCGACGCTGGTGCTCGCCGGCGACGGACCGTATGCCGAGTGGATCGCGTTCGGTTCCCGGCGCCCGCGTGCTCGGCCCGATCGCCCGCGCCCAACTGGTCGTCGCCTACGCCGCCGCGCAGTTCACGGTCGTGCCCTCGATCCCGACGCCACGGTTCAAGGAGCCGTGGGGGCTGGTCTGCAACGAGGCGTTCGAGCAGGGCCGGACCGTGATCGCCACCACCGCGGTCGGCGCCGCCGCCGGCGGACTCGTCCGCGACGGCCAGACGGGCATCGTGATCGCCCCGAATGACCCTGAACAGCTGCGCCGAGCGATCGACGCGCTGCTCCGGGACGAGCCGCTGCGCCAGCGACTCGGCGACGCCGCCCGGGCCGCGGTGCAGCCCTTCACCTATGAGGCGATGGCGGCCGGCGTGGCCGCCGCCCTCACCGCGGCGCGCGGCTGCCTGGCAGCGCGACCCCTATTTCGGGATCAGCGCAACCACGGGGATCGTGCGAGCGGTGTTCTTCTCGTAGTCGGCGAACTGCGGGGCGCGCTCCATCTGCGCGCGAAACACCTGATCGCGCTCCTCGCCGGTCAGCTCGGTGGCGGTGACGTCGATCGTCTCGGTGCCGACCTCGATCTGCGCATCGGGGTGCGCCTTGAGGTTGTGGTACCAAGCGGGATTCTCAGGGGCGCCGCCCTTGGAGGCGAAGATGAAGTACCGGCCGCCCTCGCCGTGATACACGAGCGGGTGGATGTACGGCTTGCCCGACTTCGCGCCCTGGTCGTGCAGGAGCAACAGCGACATGCCCTCGAACATGCCGCCGACGACGCCGGCGTTGGTGCGGAACTCCTCGATGACCTGCTCATTGAAATCCGGCGGAAGCGACGTTGACATCTCGGTCCTTTTTCGTTGACGGTGGGCTTACGACCGGCAGTTGCCGGCCCAATCAAGACTTACAGCAGCGGCAGCACTTCGGCCGCGAACCGTTGCAGCTGCGCGAGCGGGTCGTCGCCGACGGGGCTGAGCACGACCGCGTCGGCGCCGGCCTCGGCGAGCCGCCGCACCCCGGCCGCGCACGCCTGCGCCGGGCCGGCCACCGACACGATCGGGGCCAGCCCGCCGCCCGAGCCGGGCTCGCTGCGCGCCAGCTCCAGCAGCTGCGGGTAGCCTGCGTCCCGCTCCCACTGCTCGATCCGGGGTCCCAGCGCGTCCAGCGCCTGCGCCGACGAGTCCTCGATCCGCATCCACGCGTAGACAACCAGCCGACGGTCGGGCCCGAGCAGCTCCCGAGCCCACCGGACCGCGGCAGCACCCGAGCCCTCGGGCAGCAGCAGCCCGTCGGAGTGTTCGGCCGCGATCGCGATCCCGCGCTCGCCGGTGGTCCCGACGACGAGCGGCGGCGCAACCGCCGGGGGCTGGTCGAGCAGGACCTCGTCGAGCTGGGCCCAGCGGCCGTCGAACGTGACCGTCTCGCCCGCCAGCAGACGCCGAACCACGATCAGCAGCTCCTGCAGCGCGACCAGCCGGTTCGCGGGCCGGGCGTCGATCTGGCGCATCCACGCCTCGACGCCGTGGCCGACGCCGGCGGTCATCCGGCCGGGATACAGCTCGGCGATCGTCGCCAGCTCCATCGCCAGGATCGCCGGGTTGCGCACCGCCACCGGGAACAGCCCGACGCCGATCCCGATCCGCTCGGTCGACGCGAGGATCGCGGCGGCGCTGGAGACGCCGCCGTACAGAAAGCAGTCCTCGACCAGCCACAGCTCGTCGAAGCCGAGCGGCGTCGATCTCGCGTCCGTGCGCGACCAGTTCCCGGTGGGGAACGCGCGGCAGTGCCGCACCGATCGCGGTCACTGGCCGACGGAGAACAGCGCCTCGAGGTCGTGGCGCGAGTAGGCCTCGAACGCGACCATCGTCTGGGTGCGGCGGACGCCGTCCAGCTGCGACAGCCGGCCGGTGACGACCTGCGCCAGCTGGTCCTGCTCACGCAGGCGCAGGATCGCGACGAAGTCCCACTCGCCGGTGACCGAGTAGGCCTCGGCCACGCCCTCGATGCCGGCGAGGTCTGAGCCCAGCGTGCCGAGCTTGGAGCTTTCGGCCTGGATCAGGACGATCGCGTGGGTCATGCCTGGTGGACCGCGCCCGGCTCGAGCACCACGCAGACGGCGTCAAGCGTCTTCTCGATATCGGTCTGGAAGGCGCCAGCGTCGGTCTCGATCGCCGGGAACGTGTCGTAGTGGCACGGGATGATCGTCTTGGCGCCGACGAAATCGGCGGCGTCGACCGCGTCGTGGCGGTCCATCGTGTAGTGACCGCCGATGCAGATCAGCGCGATGTCGACCGCCCGGCGCTTGCCGACCAGCGCCAGATCGGAGAACAGCGCGGTGTCGCCGAGGTGGTAGACGACCGTGCCCTTGAAGTCGATCACCAGCCCGGCCGGGAGGTTCGAGCCGCCCTTCGGCGTGCGTGAATCGTGCAGCGCCGGCACCAGCTTGACCGAGCCCCAGTCGAACGTCGCGGTGCCCCCGAGATTGACGTCGAGCGCCTCCGCGCCGTCCTCGGAGAACTCGTGGGCGAGCTCGGTCGAGGCGACGACCGGCGCGCCGGTCCGCTTCGCGATCGAGACCACGTCCGCGATGTGGTCGTGCATGGCCGTGCGAGACCAGGATCGTCGCCGGATCGAGCTCGTCGGCGGACACGGCGGCCTGCGGGTTACCCGTCAAGAACGGGTCGATCAGGACCTTCGTATCACCGTCTGAGAGCTCGAAAGTCGCGTGGCCGAGAAAGCGGATGTCCATGGGTTCATTCCTCCTGTGCTGGATCTGGATCGGATTCAGTGCCGGCCCGCCCGCTCGCCGGCCCGTCGAGCCGGCGCGCCAGCTCGAACCCGACGGCGACGCCGACGAGCATGCCGAGCCGGGTCTCCTCGGCGAGCATCACCTCAAGCGCCCGCATCCGGGTCTCGGGATCTGGGTCGGAGACGATGTCGCGGGACGCCGCCTGATGGGCCGAATCGAAATAGCCCCCGTCGGCCATCGCCGCCGCCAGCACGCGCTGCAGCGACGGCGCCGCGCGCATCACGACGTCCTGGCCGGCGCGCAGCGCCGCCGGGTCGGTCAGCTGCTCGATCGCCGCGTGCAGCTCCTCGTCTGTGTAGGAACGCGGCGGCACGGGCGGGCCTGACTATACGTCGGGACGTTGGCTCAGCGCGGGACCGAGCGCGCGAGCGGTAGCCCGGCTCCGAACCCGACGACCACGCCGACGATGTCCGCGACCCAGCTCGCGTGCGGGACCGCCAGCGGCATCAGCGCGACCGCGATCGCGACCGCCGCGGTGCCGATCAGGTCGCCGTCGACCTCGCGTCGCTCGCTCAGCGACAGCAGGTCAGGCACCGCCCAGGCGCAGATCATCGCGAGCGCGGCGCCGGGGGCGCCGAGCACGATCGGAATCGAGTACACGCCGGCGGTCGCGGCCAGGCCGCCGATCCCCCCCAGCAGGAACAGGACCACCACCACCAGCGGTCCGTGCCGGCGTTCCAGCAGCCACCCGTAGAGCCCGATCGCGAACAGCGTCACGAACGCGTAGCCGGTGTTGTCGTAGGTGAAGGCGGCCGTGAACAGCCGCCACCACTGGGTGCCGGGCTTGCCGACGATGATCAGGTCCGAGGTCATGCCGCCGACCCCGGTCCGCCACATCACGCATCCGACCATCCCCAGCACCACCAGCAGCGCCGTCGCGTACGGACGGCGATCCGGCGCGATCCCGGGGATCTCGTTGCGCCGCAGACGGCCGAGCAGCGGCGCCGGGGTGCGACGCGGCTTGGGTTCGGCCGGGCGCTGGTCACGATCGAGTTTCGGCGCCCGCTTGCGCAGTCGGTTGCCGCAGTAGGGGCACTCGGTGATGTACGGGCTGACCTCGGAACCGCAGTTCTTGCACACCACGAACAGGTCTTGACCGCCGGTGCTCACGTAGCGATTGTAGAACCGGGCAGGCGACCCCGAGACGCGATTTCGGCGACGCTCCCGCCGGCGCCGCGGCGGACGCCGAGCGGGCGGGCATACCGCGCCTGCGCCGATCAGGCCTGGGTCGCCTCGACGATCTCGGCCACGACCTCGTGCAGATCGTGGTTGGCCTCGTAGACGACGACCTGGCGAGCGGCGCCGTTGCCGCGCGTCAGCAGGTCCTCCAACGCGTCGAGCTCGGTCTCCGAGCCGAGGTCCTGGCAGTGCTCACGCATCCGATCGAGGATCCGCCGCGCCAGCGTCCGGGTCGCGATCCGATCCGAGCTCGGCAGGTCGACGATCTCGCCCTCCAGGCCGTGGCGGGCGGCCAGCCACCGGTTCTCGTCGAGCATCTCCCAGGGGTACTCAGACAGTGGCTGGCCGGCGTCGAAGTGCTCGGCCAGCTCCTTGACCATCGCCTGGACGAGCGCCGTCAGCCCGACCGCGTGCTCGATGTGGGTCTGGGAGTCCATCACCCGGATCTCGACCGTCCCGAACTTCGGGTGCGGGCGCACGTCGTGCCACAGGTACGTGTAGTCCTGGATCACGCCGGCGCGGATCATGAACTCGATCTGACGCGTGTAGTCGTCCCAGTCGGCGTAGGTCGGCGGGATCCCGACCCGCGGGAACGCGCGGAAGATCGGCGTCCGCGTCGACGCCAGCCCGGTCGCGGCGGCGCGCCAGAACGGCGAGTTGGCCGACAGCCCCAGCAGCACCGGCAGATGGACCCGCATCCCGTTGGCGACGTGGATCGCCTTGTCGGGGTTATCGACGCCGACGTGCACGTGCATCCCGAAGATCAGCTCCTGGCGGGCGACGAACCGCAGCGCCGAGATCAGGTCGCGGTAGCGCGGGTGGGCGACGATCCGCTGGTCCTCCCACATCGCGAACGGGTGGGTGCCGGCCGAGCCGATCGCCATCTCCTTGGAGGCCGCGGTGGCGCACACCTGCCGGCGCAGCGCCCGCAGCTGGTCACCGGCTTCGGGTACGTTCGCGCACGGGTCGGTCGAGATCTCGAGCACCGACTCCATCAGCTCGGGCTTGATCTCGCCCAGGGGCGCGGGCTCGAGCATCGCCTCGATCGCGTTGACCAGGTCTAACGACTGGCCGTCGACGATCATCAGCTCCTCCTCGATGCCGATCGTGTAGGCGTGTCCGGCGAAGTTGTGGTCCATCCGTGCGCCGCAAGCGTACGCGCTGGCGCGGCGATCGCGCGGCTCGACCACCCGAGGCGGGGTGCTGGCCGTAAACTTTCAGGTCAGCGATCAGAAACGACGAAAAGGCGGTCCCCATGGCTCTCGGCTACGACGGCAAGCTGTACATCCTCGCGTTCGACCATCGCGGCTCCTTCCAGAAGAAGATGTTCGGGATCCAGGGCGACCCGACGCCGGAGGAGACCGCCAAGATCACCGACGCCAAGCACCTGATCTATGAGGGGATGACCGAGGCCGTCAGCCGCGGCGCCGAGCGCCTCGGCCACCGGCGTGCTGGTCGACGAGCAGTTCGGCGGCGACATCCCCGAGCAGGCCCACGCCGCCGGCTTGAAGCTCGCGATGCCGGTCGAGAAGTCCGGGCCAGAACGAGTTCGACTTCGAGTACGGCGACGACTTCGGCGCTCACATCGAGAAGTTCAACCCCGACTTCTCCAAGGTGCTGGTCCGCTACAACCCCGACGATCCCGACACCGACATGAACCGCGAGCAGCTCGTCCGGCTCAAGCGGCTGGCCGACTGGCTGCACGAGCACGATCGCAAGTTCCTGTTCGAGCTGCTGGTGCCCGCGACCGAGGCGCAGCTGGCGAAGGTCGACGGCGACACCGACCGCTACGACGCCGAACTGCGGCCCGAGCTGATGCGCCGCGCGATCGAGGACGCGCAGAACTTCGGCTGCGAGGTCGACATCTGGAAGATCGAGGGCGTCGACGAGCGCTCGGACGCCGAGATGCTCGCCAAGCAGGCCCGCACGGGCGCCGGGCCGCGAGGGCGTCACCTGCGTGCTGCTGGGCCGCGGTGCCTCGACCGAGAAGGTCGAGCAGTGGCTGCAGGCGGCCTCGACGGTCGACGGCTTCATCGGCTTCGCGATCGGCCGCTCGATCTGGTGGGACGCGCTCAAGGGCTTCCTCGCCGAGGACCTCGACCGCGCCGCGGCCGCGTCGCAGATCGCCGACAACTACCTGCACTTCGTCGACGTCTACAAGGGCCAGAAGGTCGCGTAGCCGAAATACGGCCCGCCCACCGCCCACTCGGCCGGGCCCGCCTGGCGGCGGCGCACGAACCGTTGCGCCGCCGCCGTTTGCAACGCTTTATGCGCGCATTGGTAGGCTCGCCGCATGGCGATGCGGATGCGTCAGAGCCTGGCTCAGCTGGAGCAGGAGTTCCGGCAGGAGGCAGAGCTCGACCGAAACCGACGGGAGTCGCTGCGCCGGCAGGCCGTCCGTCGTTCCCGCTCGCGCACCCGTGACCGCGGCTCGGGCCAAGAGCTCGGTCCGCTACTGGCTGCTGGTCTTCTCGCTGATCGCGACCGCCGTGATCGTCACGGCCGCGATGTTCGAGTGCCTGTACCTGCTGCTGCGCTAGCCGCTGAGCGCGCGGGCTGCCCTAACCCGGCAAGAGCGCCGAGGCGCCTCGCGCCTCTTCCCTGGCTGGCCAGCCAGCTCAACTCGGCGAATGTTCGAGTGAACCCCCGCGACGCGAGAGTCAAGTTTTCGGTCGAGTGCGGTCGGCGCTACTCGGGCCCGCCGAGGCTGCGCAGCGCGGCGTCGACCTCACGCCGGCCGTTCTGGGCGGCCCCGTTCGCCTCTGCGACCCCGTCGGCCTCCGGGGCGCCGTCGTCTTCGGCTGTAGGTGTTTCCGCTTGCTGCTCGGCCTGGATCTCGAGGTAGACCTCCTTGCGGAACACCGGCACGGTGCGGTCCGCCTGGATGCCGATTCGCACCTTCTCGCCCATGATCGCGAGCACGGACACCTCGATGTTGTCGCCGATCATGATGCTCTGGTTCGACTTGCGCGTGAGTACAAGCATTCAGCCTCCCTGCTTCCCGCGGTTGCGCTCTGGATGGCGATCGGCGACCGGTGGTCGACGTCGCGAGTCGAGCATAGCCATCTCTCGACAGTCAACGGCCCTGTACACCGCGACTCACCGCCGCCGCTGACGGCACCGATCACGGCGTCGCTTTCGACGACCCGCAGGCGGTCCCGGGCACAACCGCCGCTGCGGCGCTTTCCGCGTCGCACGGTACCGAGGTGCAACCGTCGCCTGTACTACTCTCGGGACCCAATGCCAAGACGCTCACTCAAACCTGAACTCAACAAGATCCGCGCCTGGGTGCGCCAGGGCCGGACCGATGCGTGGATCGCCCACCAGCTCGAGGTGACGGTCCAGCAGATCGAAGCTTTCAAGCGCGACCAGCGGCTCGACGCCGACGACGGCGACACCAACGGCGCCACGCCTGACCACGACGAGGACCTGGACCTGCGCGCCGAGGACGACGCGATGATCGCCGCCGAGCTCGACGCAGCCGCCGCCGAGGCCGCCGAGGCCGCCGCCGCCGCCGAAGCCGCCGCCGCCGAAGCCGCCGAGCCGCCGACGAGGACGACGACGAAGACGCCGACGACAAGCCGCCGCCGCCGACGCAGTCGCCGCGGCGGTCGCAGCCGCCGCGCCCGCACCGCCGGCCCGCTGGAGGCGACGTTCGACCACGGCGAGGAGGGCTACGGCCTGTGGCTCGACCCGGCCGTCCAGGACGATCCGATCTACGCCGAGTACTGGGCCGGCCACCGGCCCGTCGAGGTCGCGATCGAGGAGGACCAGATCGTCATCCGCCGCGCCGGCTCGACCAACGACGACGGCGACAGCGACGACTCCGACTGACGCCCGCCCTGTCTGAACGGGCTTCAATGTGGCCGGCGAGCCATCGTATGAGGAGCTGATCGGGCTCTGGCAGGAGGGTCAGCGCCGGCTGCGCGAGTCTGACCCGCGTGACCGCGACCGCCTCCGAGCGGGTCGTCGAAGAGTCTGCTGACCGCCCTGCGCCGCCGGCTCGGCGGCCCGTTCACCGTCGACCGAGCTGGCGTCGGCTGTATCTCGCAACAGGGCACCGACTGGTGCTTTGAGATCGCGGTTCGGGCGGCGCCGAACAACCCCGCCGCGTGGGATATGACGACGGTCGCCGGGGCGGCGTTCGCGCGCTACGCCCGGGAGGCGATCGACTACTCCACCGGGCGGCGCCTGATCGAGGAGTGAACCGGCCGCGGTCAGCGAGCCGGCTGGCCGGTGATCGCGTACGGCTGCTCGCCCGGGCGCACCATCCCGAGCTTGCGCGCCTGCGCGAGGATCGTCGAGAGGTCGCTGAGCGACCGCTGGCGCTGCTCGAAGTACGCGTTCTGGCGCTTGAGCCGCGCGACGATCGCGTGCTGGCGGTTGGACGCCGCGCGGGCGGTGAAGTAGCTGATCGCGTGGTCGGCGTAGAGGCCGATCACGACCGCCAGCACGACCAGCAGACCGACCCGGCCGACGCGCTCCCAGCGCACGCGCAGATGCGGCGAGCGCAGCGTGACCCGCTGGGGCCGCCGGCGCGGGCTGCGTGCGGGCCCGGCGTCGCTCAGCGGTGGCGGCGGCGCGGGCCGCTGACGTACGCGTCGCGGCGGTACGGGCAGACGCTGATCGTGCGGGCGGCATCCAGCGACACGTTCGATGCCTCGGTCATGACTCCTCCCCGCTGCCGGCGCGCCGCGACCAGCGCCCGGGGCCGTCGCGGTCAGGAGCGGAACGCGGAGCGGCCGGGGTAGGTCGCGTCGGCGCCGAGCGCCTCCTCGATCCGCAGCAGCTGGTTGTACTTCGCGACGCGATCCGAGCGTGACGGCGCGCCGGTCTTGATCTGGCCGCAGCCGGTCGCGACCGCCAGATCGGCGATCGTGACGTCCTCGGTCTCGCCGGAGCGGTGCGACATGACCGCCGTGTAGCCGGCCTCGCGGGCCATCCGGATCGCCGCGAACGTCTCGGTCAGGGTGCCGATCTGGTTGACCTTGATCAGGATCGAGTTGGCGACGCCGGCGTCGATCCCGCGCTTGAGCCGCTGCGTGTTGGTGACGAACAGATCGTCGCCGACGAGCTGGACCCGGTCGCCGATCCGATCGGTCAGGTTCGCCCAGCCGTCCCAGTCCTCCTCGTCCATCCCGTCCTCGAGCGAGACGATCGGATAGCGATCGATCAGCTCCGCCCAGTAGTCGGCGAGCTCCGAGGCCTGCAGCGTGCGGCCCTCGTGCGCGAGCTCGTAGCCGTTGTCGGTGTGCAGCTCGGAGACGGCCGGGTCCATCGCGATCGCGACCTGCTCGCCCGGCACGTAGCCGGCGGTCCGGATCGCCGCCACCAGCAGCTCCAGCGCCTGCTCGTTGGACTCGAGGTCGGGCGCGAAGCCGCCCTCGTCGCCGACGGTCGTGCCGTAGCCGCCCTCGTGCAGCGTCGCCTTCAGGTTGTGGAACACCTCGGTCCCGATCCGCAGCGCCTCCGAGAACGACCCGCCGCCGACCGGGACGATCATGAACTCCTGAAAGTCGACCGCGTTGTCGGCGTGGGCGCCGCCGTTGAGGACGTTCATCATCGGCACCGGCAGGATGTGCGCGGTCTCACCGCCGAGATAGCGCCACAGCGGCAGCCGCTCCTCGGCGGCGGACGCGTGGGCGGCCGCGAGCGAGACGGCGAGGATCGCGTTGGCGCCCAGCCGCGACTTGTTCGGCGTTCCGTCGAGCGAGATCAGCATCCGATCGAGCGACGACTGGCTGGCGGCGTCCTGGCCGCGCACCGCGGTCGCGATCTCGCCGTTGACGTTGTCGACCGCGCGGGTGACGCCCTTGCCCATCCAGTCAGAGCCGCCGTCGCGCAGCTCGGTCGCCTCGAACTCGCCCGTCGAGGCGCCCGACGGGACCGCCGCCCGCCCCCACGCGCCCGAGCGCACGCTGAGCTCGACCTCCACCGTCGGGTTGCCGCGGCTGTCGAGGATCTGGCGGGCGTGTACGTGCTCGATCTGGCTCATCGGGAACTGGCGTCTCCTTCGTGGTTCAGGCGGGCGCTGGCGTAGTACTGCAGTTGCTGCTCGGCCGGGAGATCGTCCCAGCTTCGCCCGTCGGATGCGGCCAGCTCGGTCGCCGCCTCGACGCGGCCACGGAACCGGTCCGACGCGGCGCGCAGCGCCAGCTCGGGATCGAGGTGCAGCTTGCGCGACAGGTTGACGGCCGCGAACAGGACATCGCCCAGCTCATGGAAGCGCTGGTCCCGATCCTCGCGGTCGACGGCCAGCCCCAGCTCGGCCACTTCGTCCTGCAGCGCCCCGAGCGGACCCTCGACGCCGGGGAAGTCAAACCCGGTCGCGGCGACGCGGCGCTGCAACTTGCGAGCGTGCAGCAAGCCGGGCAGATTCTCAGGCACCTCGCCGAAGATCCCCGGCTCGCGGCCCGGCTCGGTGCGCTTGATCTGGTCCCAGTTGGCAGCACCTCGGCGGCGTCGGCCACTTCGGTCTGTCCGAACACGTGGGGATGGCGGCGGACCAGCTTCTCGGTCACATGCCGCGCGACCGCGGTCAGGTCGCCGGCGCCGCGCTCCTGCAGCAACAGCGACAGGAAGTGGACCTGGAACAGCACGTCGCCGAGCTCGTCCAGCAGCTTGGCGTCATCGCCGCGCTCAGCGGCATCGGCCAGCTCGTAGGCCTCCTCGACCGTGTGCGGCACGATCGTCCGCTCGTTCTGCTCACGGTCCCACGGGCACTCGCGCCGCAGCCGGTGGGTGATCTCGTCCAGCCGTGCGATCGCAGCCGCCGCGTCAGACGCCGATCGAGCGTCGTCTGGCACTTACTTCGAGGAGCTTGAGCTCGTCGTCGAGGACTTCTTCGAGGACTTCGAGCTCGGCGTCTTGGTGCCGCCCTTGCTGGTCACCGTCGGCGTGGGCGTGGTCGTCGGCGCGGTCGCGGTGGCCGACGCCGGAGGCTTGACGTAGTTGGCGCAGTCGGTGATCGCGAACAGCTTCGAGCACACGGTCGAGCTCTTCCACTGGCTCGACACCTGGGCGTTGACCGCCTTCTCGGCGCGCGCTCTGCTTGCTGGTCGTCAGCGTCTTCTTGATCGCGGCGCTCGCCTGCGTGAGCGTCTCCTGCGTGGCCGGGGTCTTCTGCAGGACCTGAACACGTAGTAGCCGAACTGGCCCTTGACCGGACCCTCGAGCTTGTTCAGCGGAGCCGCGAACGCCGCCTTCGAGAGCGCCGCGTCCTGCTGATTGGCGGTGATGCCCTTCTAGCAGGCCGCCGCTGTCCTTCGTGGTCGGATCGATCGAGTACTTCTTGGCGACCGCATCCCAGCTCTGGCCGCTCTGCAGCGCCGACTTGGCGGCGTTGGCGTTGGCCTGGGTCTTGGCCAGCACGATCCGGAGGTTGAGCTTCTCGGCGGAGCCGTAGCTGGACTTGTGCGCCGCGTAGTAACTGGCGATCTCGGCGCTGGTGACGGCGGTCGGGTGGCGCTTGAGCAGCTTGCTGTAGATCGTCGAGATCCGGATCCGGAACGAGATGTCGTTGGCGGTGTACCCGGAGGTGCTCAGAAACTGCTTGTACGCAGCGGCGGTCTTGATCCCCGACTGGGTCTTGGCTTTCGCGATCGCCTGCTGCAACTGCGCGTTGGTCAGGTTGATCCCCAGCTTGTGCGCCGTCCCCTGATACCAGTAACCGGTGATCAGGAAGCCCATGACCGCCTGCGAATACGAGGTGAACGCGCTCTGGCAGGCCGTCGCGGATCTTCGCGTCGGACTCCTTGGCGAGCGTCGGGATCTCCTTCTTGACCTGCGCGATGCACTTGGGGAACTCCGGCGGATCAGTGGGGACGATCACCGGCGCACCGGGATCCTGGGCCGCCTCACCCTTGGCATCGATGTACATCCAGTGCAGCACCGCCCGCTTGGTGATCGGGTTGCCGGCGACGACCGCGGCGTCGGTGGCGGGCACCGAGCCGGCGCCGCTCGAGGAGGACGACTTCGATGACGAGCCGCAGCCCGCCACGATCAGCGCTGCGACCACAAAAAAGGCGCACAGCGCCGGGATGGACCTCAAAGACTTCATCAAGACGCTGGCGATGGTAGCGGCAGATTCCGGCGACGCGTCCCGGAACGGCGAATGTCTTATCGACCTCTTAGTACGCCGCGGCGGTCTCGGCCACGACCGGCTCGGGCTCGGCTTCACGGATCACGGCCAGCAGCACGTCGGCCGCGCGGACGATCGCCGGGAACCGCTCGATCGGGTCTTTCGGGATCCGCACCGACAGCTGCGACTTGCCTGATTCGTACAGCGCCTCGGGGATCTGGGCGCGGATCGCCTTGGCCTTGACCGAGTCAAGTTCGATCGGCGTGACCGCCAGCCGGTCGCCGCGAATCGTGACCGCCTGCGCCCCGGCCTGGCCGAGCTTGATCCGCGCCTGCTGCATCAAGATCAGGTTGTCCAGCGGCTCGGGAAGCTCGCCGAAGCGGTCCGACAGCTCGTCGCGCAGCGCCATCAGGTCGGCGACCTCACGTGCGCCGGCGATTCGGCGATGGACGTCGACCTTGGCCTGCTCGTAGGGGATGTAGTCGGCGGGCACGTAGGCGTCGACCGAGACGTCGAGCCGGACCGGCTCCCAGTCGTCGTCGGGGTCTGAGCCGTCGCCTCCGGCCGCCGCGACCGCCTCGTCGAGCATCTGCATGTAGAGCTCGAACCCGAGGGCCGCCACGTGCCCGGACTGCTCGTCGCCGAGCAGGTTGCCGGCCCCGCGCAGCTCGAGGTCGCGCATCGCGATCTTGAAGCCGGCGCCAAGCTCGGTGTAGTCGCTGAGCGCGCTCAGCCGCTGCCCGGCCTCGGGCGTCAGCGCCGCCGCGCTCGGATACAGCAGGTACGCGTACGCCCGCTCCCGCGACCGGCCGACGCGACCGCGGATCTGGTAGAGCTGGCTGAGCCCGAACTGGTCCGAGCGCTCGACGACCAGCGTGTTGGCCTGCGGGATGTCGATCCCCGACTCGATGATGCTCGTGCAGACGAGCACGTCGGCGTCGCCGCGCAGGAACGCCATCATCCGCTCCTCCAACGTGCCCTCGTCCATCTGTCCATGGGCGACGAGGAACCGCAGCCCGGGGCACAGGCCGCGCAGTCGCACCGCCGTCTCCTCGATCGTCTCGACGCGGTTATGCAGGAAGAACGCCTGTCCGTGACGCTCCTTCTCCCGTAGCAGCGCGCGCTTGACGAGCTCCTCGTCGTATTCGCCGACGAACGTCTTGACCGGCCGCCGGCCCTCCGGCGGGGTCTCGATCACGCTGATGTCACGCACGCCCGCCATCGACATCTGCAGCGTGCGCGGGATCGGGGTCGCGCTCATCGCGATCACGTCGACGCGCAGCTTCAGCTGGCGCAGCAGTTCCTTCTGCTTGACGCCGAATCGCTGTTCCTCGTCGAGAATCAGCAGCCCCAGGTCCTTGGCGCGGACGTCGCGCGACAGCAGCCGATGGGTGCCGATCAGAATGTCGACCTCGCCCCGGCCGAAGCTGGCGATCGCGGCCTTCTGCTCGGCGGGTGAGCGGAAGCGGGACACGTAGTCGATCGTCACCGGGTAGTCCTTGAGGCGCTCGGAGAAGGTGCCGTAGTGCTGCTGCGCCAGGATCGTCGTCGGCGCCAGCACCATCACCTGCATGCCGTCCTGGGCGGCCTTGAACGCCGCTCGCAGCGCGACCTCGGTCTTGCCGTAGCCGACGTCGCCGCAGATCAGCCGGTCCATCGGCCGCGGCGTCTCCATGTCGGCCTTGACGAACTCGATCGCGTCGCGCTGATCGGGCGTCTCCTGGTAGGGGAACGCGTCCTCGAACTCGCGCTGCCAGTCGGTGTCCGGCGGGAACGCGTGGCCCTCCCGGCGCTTGCGCTCGGCGTACAGGTTCAGCAGCTCTCCGGCCAGTTCCTGGGCGGCGCGGCGAGCGCGGGACTTGACCTGGTCCCAGCGGCTGCCGCCGAGCTTTGACAGCGGCGGATGCGCGCCGCCCGCGCCGACGAACCGGCTGATCTTCGCCAGCTGGTCGACGGGCACGAACACGCGATCCGAGCCCGCGTACTCCAGGTAGAGGTAGTCACGCGTGATGCCGGCGACGGTCTTGGTGTCAAACCCGGCGAATCGCGCGATCCCGTGGTCCTCGTGGACGACGATGTCGCCCGTCCGCAGATCGGCGAAGCTGCGCAGCACCCCGCGCTGGCGACCGGTGCCGCCCGTGCGCTCCGCGCGACGGCGCTGGAACAGCCGATGGTCGGGGATCACCGCCAGGTGGAACTGCGGCGCGATGAAGCCCTGTTCGATCCGGGCCTGGGCCAGCGTGATCCGGCCCGGCTTCGCATCCGGCACGGTCGCTTCGCCGATCGCTGTGTCGCCGTCGCTGTCGTCGAGCCAGTCGACCTTCAGCCGCCCGAGGTTGTAGCCGAACCGCTCACCCTCGCCCCGGCGGGCGAACGCGACCACGGTCCGATACCCCGAGCGCGACAGCTTCTCAAGCTCGGGCTCGGCCTCCTTCAGGCCGCGCGCGGCGACATCGGCGGCCTGCCCGCGGAACGCGAAGGCCTGGTCCTGATCGATGCTCGACAGTCGCACCTTGACACGGTCGGCGAGCGCCGCGCTGACCTGCTGGGGCTCGACGTACAGGTGCTGGGCGTCCTCATCGTCGATCACGGCCGAGACGTCCTGCCAGTGGTCGGCCAGCGCCGGCTCCAGCTCCTCGGCACCGGCGATCGTGACCGACGCCTGCTCGCCGATCAGCTCCAGCAGCGGATGGAAGTTCTCGACCGGCAACAGCTCGGCGATATCGGGGCGATCCCCGGGTTCCTCCAGCGCCGCGATCTCGGCCAGCTCCCGGTGCTCGGGCGCCAGCTCGGCGGCGGGCGCCACCTCGACGCAGTCGGCGTCACCGAGCGAACGCTGGGTGAAGGTCGAGAACCAGCGCAGCGACTCGATCTCGTCGCCGAACAGGTCGACCCGCACGGCCCGGTCCTCGGTCGCCGAGAACAGGTCCAGCAGGCCGCCGCGGACGGCGAACTGACCGCGATCCTCGACCTGGTCGACGCGCTCATAGCCGGCGGCGACGAGCTCGAGCGCCGTCTCGTCGAGGTCGATCAGGTCGCCCACGCGCAGCACGAAGCCGTGCGGGCGCATCGTCCGGTCGGGCACCTTCTCCGACAGCGCCACGGCCGAGACGACCACGACGGGTGCACCGTGCCGGTGGTCGGCTTCGTCGACCAGCGAGTCCAGGGCGGCGATTCGCAGGCCGACGAGGTGCGGCGGCGGCGTCAGATGCGACTCGTAGGTGACGCCGCGGCTGGGGTAGTAGCGGACCGAGCGGGGCGCCAGCCAGGTGCGCAACCCGGCGGCGAGATCCCGCGCGGCTCGGTCATCGCCGGCGACGACGATCGCGGGGCGGTCCGGATCCCGCGCCAGCAGCGCCGCGATCAGGTACGGCCGCAGCGACTGCGAGACGAACGCCTCGCCGCCGTCGGCGGCCAGCGCCTCGGTCTGCGGATCGTCGTAGGCGTGGG
The DNA here is from genome assembly GCA_963846015.1 of uncultured Solirubrobacteraceae bacterium. Taxonomy (GTDB): domain Bacteria; phylum Actinomycetota; class Thermoleophilia; order Solirubrobacterales; family Solirubrobacteraceae; genus Palsa-465. Next base: position 111,265 of record CAWJUE010000003.1, on the reverse strand, counting down.
CGAGGAGGGCGTTGAGCATCAGGAGCGGGCGGGGGTGGGGCTGAAGAGGGCCCTTCTCACTCTAGGAACGCGCGCGGCTACGGATAGCCGTGTTGCAGCACCCGCTCGGCCGCGTCGGCGGCCCGGGCGACGAGCTCCTCGACGTCGGCCTTGGGCTCTGAGAACTTGCCCAGCACGTAGGCGGCGACCCGGTCGGGATCGGTCGTCGGCGGCCGGTCGACGCCGACGCGGACCCGGCCGAACTCGGTCGAGCCGAGCCCATCCCGGAGCGACTTCAGGCCGTTGTGCCCGGCCAGCCCGCCGCCGAGCCGAACGCGGATGTCACCGAACGGGATGTCGATCTCGTCGTGCAACACGAGCACGTGGTCGAGCGTCTCGATCCCGAGCGCGCCGCGCGCCGGGCCGACGCTGCGGCCGACATCGTTCATATAGGTCTGGGGCATCAGCACCGCGGCGCGGACGGGCGTGTCGAGGCCCGGGGTGCCGATCCGCCCTTCGCTCAGCAGGCCCTTGAACTGTCGCTTGGGCTTGGACAGCTGCCAGCGCTCGATCAGCAGCTCGGCGATCATGAACCCGACGTTGTGCCGGCTCCGCGCGTATTCGGCGCCGGGGTTACCCAGCCCGACGATCAGCCAGTCGGCGGGGGCGCCGCGGCGACCCGGGAGTGGCATGGGGGACTACTCGGCGTCGGGGGCGGAATCGCCCGAGCCGGCGTCGTCGCCGGCGGCCTCATCGCCCTCGCCGACGACCCCGGTCTCCGACTCGATCTCGTCGTCGGACTCCACCTGCAGCCGCGGCGGGCTGAGCGTGGCGACCACGGTCTCTGGGTCGTCGAGCAACGTCAGCGTCCCGGGCGCGGTCAACGCCTCGAGCGTCAGCGTGTCGCCGATCTGCATCTCGGACACGTCGTGCGTGATCGAGTCGGGGATGTCGTTCGGCAGCGCCTCGATGTTGAGCTCGCGCAACTGCTGCTCGAGCACCCCGCCCTCCTTGGTGCCCGGAGCGTCGTCGATGCCGGTCAGCTCGAGGAACACGGTCGCCTGGATCTTGACGTCGAGGCGAACCCGCAGCAGGTCGATGTGCACCATCGCGTTGTTGACGGGATGGCGGATCAGCTCCTTGACGACGACCGGGGTCGAACCGCCACCCTCGATCGTCAAGTCCATCACGGCCCCGGCGTCCGCCAGCGCATGACGCAGCGTCCGCTCCTCAACCGCGAAGCTGAGGGGATCCTCGCCGCCGCCGTAGACGACGCCGGGGATCCCTCCGGAGCGGCGCAGGCGCCGCGCCTCGCGCGACCCGGCGGCCTCACGGGGGGTGACGTGCAAAGCTGTTGATTGACTCTGTGCCATCGGCGGCGTCCGATGGTAGCGCCCGGCTTCACGCGGAGGAAGAACGGGGCAGGACGGGCGCTCGACGCGGCGGCGCGAGCGGAGCTCGTTCGTGCAGGTGCTGATCGGCACGAACCCGCTTGCCGCAGCATAAGCCTGCGATAAGATCCAGTCATGACCGAAGGGGTCAAGCTGATCTTCTGGATCGCTGGCGTGCACATCCTGGGTCTGGCCTGCGTCGCCGTGCTGATGCTCCCCGCGCTGCGTGACGATTCCGCGGCCCCGACGTGGAGTGACGGCGAGGCCGACGACGGCTGGGGCGGCGGTCCGAAGAAGCCGCCGTCGCCGCCCGAGCCCCCGACCGGCGGCATCCCGCTGTCCGATTCGGTGCCCGCCGGCGTGCGCCTGCGTGACCACGACCGGCTCGGCGACAAGCTGCCGCCGCGTGAGCGCCGGAAGGTCCGTGAGCCGGCGCCGCAGGTGCCGGCCCGCAACGGCTGACCCGGGTTCATCAGCGAACGCCGGGAACGTTATCGCCCTCGGCGGGCCAAAAGTTCCCCGGCCTCGTCTCGCGGTCTGACCGCCGGCGCCCGCGGTCAGGAGTCGCTGAGCTCCATGAACCGCTTGACCGACGCCTCCTGGTGATCCAGTCGCTCGGCCAGCGCGATCGCGTGCTCGGCGGCGAGCTGGAGGAACTCCTCGACGCACCGCTCGGGGTCGTCGGCGAGCGGATAGATCCGTGAGAACTCCTGCTGCGCGCACGCGATCCCCATCGGCGGCCGTCCGTCAGCCAGCGTCCGGGCGCTGCACACCGGCGTCACGACGAGCTGTGACTCGGTCGCGACCAGCGCCGTCGGCAGCAGCCGCGGCGCGGGCAGCTTGACCATCAGCCGGGCGGAATGGTCGACCGTGACACTGGAGCCGGCGAGCTCCGACAGGGGTTCACGCCAGACGTCGAGCACGGTGTCGGCGCCGACCAGCGCGTCACGCAGGGTCGTCGCCTGGTCGACGTACAGCTGCTCGGCCTCGGCCCGGTCCTCGGCGTCGGCGAGGTCGAGATCGCACGGGACGCGCAGCAGCTCGCCGGCCGAGACGGTCGACCCGGCGCCGAGCGCGCCCCAGGTCACGTACGTCTGCAGCGTGCCGAGGTCACGGCGGCCGTGGAAGATGACCGTCATCGAGTCGCTCAGCGGCAGCCCCTGCACCTTCAACGAGACCGCGACCGCCGACGAATCGTCGAGCAGCGCCGACTTCAGCAGCTCCTCGGCCGCACCACCGTCGTTGGGTTGACCCTGATCCTGCATGGGCGCTCCTTTAAACAGATCGGCAACTTCGTTGTACCTATTTAGCCACTTGAGGCGGTCGTTGACAATCTCCAGATGGAGCATCGGGCGCCGGATTGCATGGCCAGCGGGCGCAGCGACTCAGATCGGGACAGTGGCCTCTGGTGGACGGGGAGGTGTGGCTCCGCGCTACGGCGCCTACTCGGCCGGCGACCCGGCGCTCACGCGCGGCCGCTCGTAGACGATCGTGAACATCCGGCCACCCGGCGGCCCCGCCTGATCGAACGAGCGCACCGACAGTCCGACCCGCTCGAACCCGGCCAGCTCGTCGCGGCTGACCGGCCACGGGCGGCGGCCGGCCGGTTGGCCCGGTTCGCGGCCGAAGCAGCGCACGTAAGCGACGCCGCCGGGAGCGACCGTCCGCGCGATCGCCGTCACGGCGGGGGCTCGGACCTCGAGCGGCAGCGACTGCAGCGTGCGGATCTCGACCACCAGCTCGAACGCCCCGGTGAACCGTGCGGGCAGCGAGAACAGGTCGGCGACCTGGTACTCGACGACGGAGTCCGGGAACCGATCGTGGCAGCGGGCGATCGCGGTCGGCGACAGATCGAAGCCGGCGGTGCGCCACCCGCGCCCCGCCAGCTCCTCCGCGTCGTCGCCCAGGCCGCAGCCGACGACCAGCGCCCGGGCGCCGTCACACGGGCGCGGCGCGATGTCCGAGTCCAACCAGGCGATGAGCGCCGGGCTCGCGGCCAGCGCTGCCCAGGGGATCGTGTCGAGGTGGTCTCCCGCTTGCGCGTAGATCTCCTCGAACGGTTGGTCTGGCTCGGTCATCGCATTCGCCGCTCCGGGGCCGGCGTCGAACCATTACGCTGCCACTGATGAGGTTGCTCTACAAGCCGTTCGGGATCATCAGCGGAATCATCGCCGCGCGGATCGGCCGCAAGGCGTTCGATTCGGTCTGGTCCAAGATCGACGAGGCGCCGCCCCCGAAACCGGGAACCGGGCAGAGCACCGCGGTCAAGGTGATCGGCGCGCAGGCGCTGCGCGCCGGCGTGATGGCCGCCTCTGCGGCGGCCGTCGACCGGGCGTTCGCACACGCGTTTCACTACTTCATCGGGATCTGGCCGAAGAAGCCGCCCAAGCCCGAGGACGACAAGCCGAAGTCGTGATCACGCCTCGGGCCCGCACCCGGGCTTGATCAGGCTTCAGACGCGTACCAGGGCTCGAGCCCGGCACGCGCCCAGTCGGGGATCGGCGTCTTGACCCCGGTCTGACGCTCGACCCACACGTGCCGGGTGTCGCCCTCCATCAGCACCGCGCCGTCGCCGGCGTCGATCAGGCGGTGACGTGAACGCATGCTGGTCGTGCCCAGGTGCGTGACGAGCATCTCGGCGTCGACCTCCTGATCAAACCGGGCCGAGCGCACGAACCGCAGCCGCGCCTCGGCGACGACGACGTCGACGCCCCGGTCGAGCATCCACTGATAGCCCCCGTACGCCGCCCGCCACAGCTCTGTGACCGAGTGGTCGATGTAGGTCAGGTAGTTGGCGTTGAACAGGACTCCCTGCGCGTCGCACTCGGCGTAGCGGACCCGCAGCCGGTGCACGAACGGCTCACCCACCCGGCGTGCCGCCGCCCCGGCGCCGCACGATGAAGCCCCGCCGCTCGAGTTCCGCGAGCGCGTCCTCAAACGCGCCGAAGTCCCGCCCGGTGAGCGCGTCGATCGGCGTGCCCGCCGGACCGGAGGTCCTGACCCAGCGACGCAGCGCCGCCGGCGCCACCCGCTCGGACGCCTCGTCGAGCAACGTCAGCAGGATCGGGAGCTCGGGCCGGTGGTCGAGCTGGCCTGACAGCAGCGTCAGCGGATCGACCCCGAGCGTCTCGCACAGCTCGTCCTCGGACAGCCCGAGCAGCTCCATCAGGCGCACCGCCCGTTCGGAATGGACGCGGTCGAACATTGGGGGCATCGCGGTCGTGCCGGGCCTCAGGCCGGGGCGTCGGCGGCGATCCGCTCGCCCATCGCCTGCGCGAGCGCGATCAGCCCCGACAGCGGGCGGACCATCACGGTCAGCTCGGTGATCAGGCCGTCGCCGTCGAGCGTCAGGTAATCCCAGCCCTGGAGCGTCCGGTCCCCGACCCGCGCGGCGAACACGAGCCCGTGGGTCTGGTCGCCGCTGAGCTCGTCGAGATACCGGAAATCCTCGAACACCTCCATCACGTGGCCCAGCAGGCCGATCGTCGCCTCGCGGCCCTCATAGGGCTTGAACACCGCCGGGCTGTGGAACACGACGTCGGGGTGCAGCGCCGCCGCCATCGCGTCGAGATCCCGGCGTTCGACCGCTGTCCGGAAAGGCTGTGCCATCTGCCGCACGCTACCGCCCGCAACGATCTGACGTGCGGTGACTGGCTACCGCATACGAACCACCAGTTGCATCACGTCTCCCCGCACGCGTGGCACGTCGCCGTGACGTCAGGTGATGTTGAGACCGATCACCCGCTCGATCCGCTTGATGAAATCGCCGCCGTCGAGCGCGGGCCGGACGCGACCCGCGACCGAGAGCTGCACCGGGGCGCACTGGTCCGAGGACGCGGCCATCCACGGCTGGTAGTCGACGAACCTGAGCACGGCAAGCGCCGGGGCGGAGCTGCTGGCGCGGAACGTCATCGTGATCGTCTTGCCCTCGATCTGCGCCGGGCAGCCGGTCACGCCGGGCTGCACGATCGGGAGCCGGTTCAGCAGTGCGACGATCGAGCCGACCTGGCCACGGCGCATGACCGTGACCGTCCCGTCATCGGCGGCCCCGGGCACGGCGCTGGCGATCTGCACGACGCGCGTCGCGGCCGGAATCCGCTCGCTGGCGGGCCGGGGCACGATCCAGACGCTCTGTGACTCGGCGAGGACGCCGGTCAGCCCGGGCCCGATGCTCGTCACGGTCACCTCGAGCAGCCGACTACCGAGCACGTTCGCGACCGGCGGCCACTGGTACTCGACGTCGAGTTCGGACGTGCCCGTTTTGAAGTTGCCGCCACTGCCGGTTCCGTTCTGTGTCGCCCCGGCCGGCGGGTTCGCCTCGATCGCGTTGAGCACCGACTGCGGGTCGCCCGGCACGGTCCACCACGCGTGCGCGGTCAGGCTCGCGAATTCCTCCTCGAGCAGCGGCTGCGGTTTCAGGTAGCCATGGTCGTGCGCCGGCTCCGACGGCACGCTCGTCGCCCCGGCGGGCAGCTTCAGCTTCGTCAGCAGCGACCGCGGCGTCGCGCCGGGCCGCGCGGCGGTTGGCCCGTGCCTTCGGCGACGTCGCGGGGGGTGGCTTGAACGGGGTCTGCGGCCCGCCCGCGCCACCGCCGAAGGTCGCCGCGGCCGAGATCGCAACGGCGGCCGATGCGGCCACCACGGCGATCACGAGCACCACGATGACTCGCCAGAACCGCATCATCTCGGCAACACTACGGCCGAACCGCCGCTGCGTCACGAGTCCTCGTCCGGCGACTGACTGTCGCTCGCCGCGGTCTCCGCCAGACGCCGGCGCCGCGAACCTGCCGTGCGTCTAAAACAGCTGGTTCTCGCCGTTGAACACGCTCGAGACCGAGCCGTCGGTGAAGATCTGACGGATCGAGTTCGTCAGCAGGTCGGCGCAGGAGAGCACGCGGACGTTGTCCGGGGCACCGGGCGCGAGCGGAATCGTGTCGGTCACGACCACCTGCTCGAAGCCGGCCGCGGTCAGGTTCTCCCACGCGTTGCCCGAGAAGTTGCCGTGGGTGGCGGCCGCGAAGATCCGGCGGGCGCCGGCATCACGGACGGCCTGAGCGGCGGCGGCGAGCGTGCCCGCGGTGCCGATCATGTCGTCGACGATCAGCGCGGTCTTGTTGACGACGTCACCGATCACGTAGCTGATCTCGGCGACCTGCTGGGCGGGCCGCTCCTTGTTGAGGATCGCCAGGTCGGCGCCGATCTTGGCCGCGAACTGCTTGTTGAGCTTCACCCGGCCGGCGTCCGGCGCGACGATCACCAGATCCTCGAGATCAAGGTCGTCGAAGTACTGGGTGAGCATCACGAGCGCCGTCATGTGGTCGCACGGCTTCTGGAAGAACCCCTGGATCTGACCGGAGTGCAGGTCCATCGTCAGGATCCGGTCGATCCCCGCCGTCTCGAGCATCCGGGCCACCAGCCGGGCGCTGATCGGCTCCCGCGGCGCCGACTTCTTGTCCTGGCGCGAGTACCCGTACCACGGGCTGACCGCGATCACCCGGTGCGCCGAGCCGCCGACCGCGGCGTCGACCATCGCCAGCAGCTCGAACAGCGCGTCGTTGGCGCTCAACCCCGCGGCGACGTTCGTGCACGTCGGCTGAACGATGAACACGTCCGCGCCGCGCACCGACTCCTCGAACCGGCAGTAGACCTCGCCGTTGGCGAACGTCTTCGTGTTCGCGTTGGACAGCGCGACCCCGAGTTTGTCGGCGATCTTCGCCGCGAGCTCCGGGTTCGCCCGGCCGCTGACGAGCATCAGTCGCTTGTCGTACTCCCGTCGCAGCACGGTGGTCGATGACGGGGCTGGGTCGACCTCCATCTCCACCGTGAGTGTACGGCCGTCGGTGGACGCGTCGGCCGGGCTCATCCGTGCTCCGAGCCGGCCGCGGGAGTCTGATCGACCCCGGCCTCGGCCTTGCGCTCGTGCACTCGCTGGACGCTGACGCCGAGGCGGTAGGCGATCCACGCGTCGGTGCGACCCTGGGCGTGCCACTCGCGGATCTGCTCGAGCTCGGGATCCGGCGGCTCGGGCTCAGGCTCGGTCGCGGCGCCGGTCGCTGCCAGCCCCGGTTCGAGGCCGTCGTCCGGCGCTCCACCCGACCCGCCGTGCACCCCATCGCCCGACGTCGCCGTGCTCCCGCCGTCGGCCGCTGCGCGCGCTGCCCGGGCGACTGCGTAGCCCTCGATGTTGCGCTGCGCCGAGCGTGAGACGCCGGGCGAGCCCGCCAACGCCCCGTCCGGGACTTCGGAACCGATCACCGAGCCGGCCGCCGTGAACGCGTCGTCGCCGATCGTCACCGGCGCCACCAGGGTCGTGTCGACGGCCGTCTTGACGCGGCTGCCGACGCGCGTGCGGCTCTTGCGATAGCCGTCGTAGTTGGCGGTGATCGTCGCCGCGCCGAGATTCGTCTGCTCGCCGACGTCGGCGTCGCCGATGTAGGACAGGTGCGGGACCTTGGTGCCGGCCCCGATGTCCGAGTTCTTGATCTCGACGAACGTGCCCGCCTTCGAGCCCTCGCGCATCACGGTCCCCGGACGCAGATACGCGAACGGGCCGACACTGACGCGCTCACCGACCTCGGCGCCCGTCACGTAGGAGTGGATCAGCTTCGAGCCGTCGCCGACGGTCGCGTCGATCAACGTCGATCCGGGACCGATCGTCGCGCCCTCGCCGATCCGGGTCGCCCCATGCAGGCTGGTGAACGGCGCGATCACCGTGTCCTGCCCGATCTCGACGCCGTGGTCGATCACGGTCGCGGCCGGGTTGACGATCGTCACGCCCGCCAGCATGTGCGCCTCGTGGATCTGGCGCTGGGCGACGGCCGTGACCTCGGCCAACTGGACGCGATTGTTGATCTGCAACAGCTCTTCGGAATCCTCCAGCTCGAACGCATCGACGGTCCGCTCGTGGGCGCGCAGGATCGGCAGCACGTCCGGCAGGTAGTACTCGCCCTGGGCGTTATCGGGCCGGACCTGCTCCAGCGCCATCAGCAGCGCATCGCCGTCGAACGCGAAGATGCCGGTGTTGACCTCGCGGATCTGACGTTCGTGCTCGGTCGCGTCGCCGTCGGCCTTGGTCTCGACCACCCGCTCGACCGTTCCGTCCGGCGCTCTGATCACCCGCCCGTAGCCGCTCGGATCCGGCAGCTCGACCGTCACGATCGTCGCCGCCGAGTGCGACTTGCCGTGCGCCTCGATCAGCGCGCGCAACGTCTCGGGCCGCACCAGCGGCACGTCGCCGTTGATCACGACGACGGTCTGATCTGCGCCGATCTGTCCGGCTGCGGCCTTGACCGCATCGGCCGTGCCGCGCGGCTCGTGCTGGATCGCCAGCTCCACCCCGTCGCCGATCACCGGCTCCAGCGGCCGCTCCGGCGAGTCGACGACCACCACCCGGCCGGCACCGGCCTCGCGCGCCGCCGCGATCGACCAGTCAATGATCGGCCTACCACACAGCGGGTGCAGCAGCTTCTGCACCGACGAGCGCATACGCGTGCCCTGGCCGGCGGCCAGGATGACAACGACGGGCGCGGTCACGCGCTGATCCTATGCGATCGCACGGCGCGGTTCGGCGGTCACGCCCGCACCGACGCTCAGGTCGAAGTCCGGACGCCCGCGAGAGGACGCGCAGGTGTAGGGTTGGCGCCGACCTCATGGGAGAGATCGAGGAGTTCATCGTCGGCAGTGATGTCGCCTGCAGCGACGGTCCCTGCGGAGTCCTCAGTCGCGTGGTGATCAATCCGATCACCGACGCGGTCGCGTATCTGGACGTCGAGTCCAAGCACCGCCGGCACCATGGCCATCTCGTGCCGGTCTCGCTCGTGGCCGCCGCCACCGCGAAGGAAATCCGGCTGACGTGCACGAAAGCCGAGTTCGAAGCGCTCGCCCCGGCAGAAGAGCAGGAGTACTTGCCCGCCGTCGAGGAACGGTCGGACTACTCGCCAGCTCAGGAGCTGCGGTTGCCCTACTTCAGGCTGACCGGCCACGAACCGGCCAGGCCCGACTCGCCGCCACCCGGCCACGAACGGGCGCGTGTTTCCCGCGAGGTCACCTTCGCCGCGCTTCCGCCGGGCGATGTCGACGTGACCCGCGGCGAGCACGTGGAGGCCACCGATGGACCGATCGGCAAGGTCAAAGGGCTCGTGATCGATCCCAGCGACGAGCAGGTGACCCACATCCTGCTCGACGAGGGACATATCTGGGGCGAGAAGACGGTCGCGATTCCGATCAGCGCCGTGGAACGCCTCGGCGAGGTCATCCGGGTGAAGCTCAGCCAGGACGAGATCCGAGAACTCCCGCCGGTCGACGTCGAGCACCCCGTCTGAGCGGCCGTCGAGGCTACCGGGCTGGCTGACGGCGCCTAGCCGGCCTCGTACCAGCGAACCCACTTGCGCACTGCGTTGTCGCTCACGCCGTACTTGCGACCGACCGCGCAGAAGCTCGTCGCGGCCAGCTCGGCGATCAGTTGCTCGTACGGCGGGCGCGGCACCTTGCGCGACTGCGGCTTCGGGTCTCGCGACCGCGTCCATTGGGTACCGCACAGCTGCGAGCAATACCGATGCGTCGGGTATCTCGGGACGAACCCGGCGCCGCAGTGCAGACAGGCGCGGGGGGCCACCTCGAGCCGGTTCTGGCGACCGCAGTGTGTGTCCAGAGTCGCGTTGCAGTTCGGGCAGACGATGCGGAGGTTCTCGAGCCGGTTGTCGGTCGCGGCACCGTTGACGTGGTCAAGGATCAATGACATCCGGCGCCCGTTCCAGATTTCACTCTGGCCGCACAATTCGCATCGCCTTTCCTTCAGTCCGGCCTCATACAGGCGTCGCTTGAGCTTGTCCCGACCGTAGGTCGAGCCCTCGACCATGATCTGCTCCAGCGGGATCTTCCGGTTCGGCCGATCGCCACGGAGGACCCAGTTCGGGTCCATGTGCTCGGTCGAGATGCCGTAGCGCTTGATCAGCCGCTTCAACGTCCGGAAGTTGCTGCCAGCCGCCCGCAGCCCGAGCGTGCGAAGCGCCGCTGACAGGCTCCGTGACCGGGCGACGGCGTCACGAACATCCTGCTCCGTGTAGCGGGGACCGTCCCATCCCATGACACGAACACTAGTTCGTGTCCCGGACGGAAAACCTACTCATAGCTACGGGTCTCGAAGAAGGCTGGGGAGCCCGGATTTGAACCGGAACTAGAGGCTTCAAAGGCCCCTGTGCTGCCGTTACACCACTCCCCAGCGGGACAGAAGCGCTGCTCCGCGAAGGCTACCTGAGCACCTCGCGCAACTCCGCGTCCGTCAGCGGGTCGGCACGCAGCGCGCGGACGTCGTCGGGCCGGCGCAGACCGCGCTCGGCGCGCAACAGCCCAACTTCCAGCTGCCGCTCTTCGACGACGCTGAACACCCGCGCCATCGTCGCGACGCCGCGCCAGGGGTGCTCGCCCAGCGCGAGCAGCTCGGGGGTCGGCTCGGCGAGCGCGAGCAGGTACAGGGCGCCGTCGAACACCGGGCCGATCGAGACCGAGCAGCCGGCCGCGAGATCGTCGACCGCGGCGGCACCGGTCTCGGGCAGCCACACCGGCAGCTCGGGCCAGATGACCAGTGTCGGCCCGGCGGGGGCGACCGCCGCGGCCAGATCCGTGGCCGCTTCGACGACTTCGCCGTCGCCGGCCACGACGCGCGCCCACTCGAGTGCCCGGCGCGCCAGCAGTGCCTCGATCGCCCCCACCCGCGATTCGTCGCCGAGCATCGGCCCGAGCTCGGCGGCACGGTCGCCGGGACCCTCCGGGATCAGGGGCCATCACCACGACCCGCGGTCGCCGCCCGCCCTCACGGCCGCCGTCAGCCACCACGACGCAGACGATCAGCCGCGTGGGTCGAAGCGGAGCACGAACCCGGCCGGCGTGACCGTCGATCCCGATCGCTGTGCGTCCGCGACCCGTCGCACGGCCAGCTCGAGCACGTCCGCGAACACGGCGCTGCTCGACGCCATCAGCGACGCGAGCATCGAGACCGGCGTCGGCTCCCCCGGGATCACCTCGTTGGCGTGGTCGGTGACGAACCCGATCAGCGCGTACGGAAGCTCGAGCTCGCCGCACAGGACGGTCTCGGGCCCCGCGGTCTGGCTGACCGCGACGACGCCGCACGCGGCCAGCGACGCGATCTCTGACGGCGTGTTGAAGCGGGGGCCGTCGACGTGGCCGTAGGTGCCGCCGTCGCGGGCCGGGTGACCCGACTCGGCGGCGCCCACCACGAGCGCCTCCTGGAGCGCCGGTGCGAACGGTCCGCCGTGCAGCACCCAGTGGCCGCGACCGGACTCGCCCGGCGTGTCGAAGAACGTGCACAGCGAGCCGTCCGGCAGCCGGTTGGAGATGAAGTGCAGGTCGTCGAACACGACCAGCTCGCCGAGTGACAGCGTCGGATCGACCGCGCCACACGCCGTGCAGGCGATTACCGCGGATGCGCCGAGCGAGTGCAGCGCCCAGATGTTCGCGCGGTGCAAGACCTGGTTGGACAGCCGCGCGTGCCCGGCGCCGTGTCGGGAGACGTGCAGCACGTCGACGCCGGCGAACTGCCCCGATGAGACCCCCACCTCGCCGTACGGCGTCGACACCGGTTCGGCTCGGGCCTGCTCGAATCCCGGAAGCGCGTGCGTGCCCGACCCGGTGATAATCGCTACCGACATGGCGCGCGATCCTACTTCAGACGATCGGCCGGCAACGGGCGACTGGACGGTCATCTACGACGGCGACTGCGGCGTCTGCAAGACACTGCTGGCGCTGCTGTTGCGGGCCGACCGCCACCGCCGCCTGACGCCGCTGGCGCTCGGCACGCCGGCCGCCGACGCCTGGCTGCACGACCTCACGCCGGAGCAGCGAAACGCCTCCTGGCATCTGATCGACCCGGCCGGACATCGCGAGTCCGCCGGCGCCGCCACGCCACCGCTGCTGACGCTGCTGCCCGGCGGCGCGATCCCCGCCGATGTGCTCGCCCGGTTTCCGCGCCAGACCGAGCGGGCCTACCGAGCCGTCGCCGACAACCGCTCGACGATCGGCCGCTGGATCCCGTCAGGCGTCAAACGCCGGGCGACCGACGCCGTCGGGCGCCGCACCGCGGCCTGAGCCGCCTCACCACGACCCGGCCAGCTCCGGCCGGTGCTCGCTCAGCCAGGCATCGAGCCGCGCCGACTCCTGCGTGTCCTCGTAGACCTCGTACTGACGCAGCCTGCCCCACGCCAGGTGCGCCCAGATCACAAACCGGTTGTCGTAGACGATCGCGCCGGACTCGTCGCGCAGGTGGATGCGGCCGCGGATGCAGGCGGTCGTCTTCCACGGCCAGCCGGTGGCGACGACCTCGTCGGGATAGATCTGCAGGCCGGCCGCCACGAACCGCCGCAGCCAGCGCTCGACCGCGGGCTTGCCGCGGAAGACCCCGGCCCAGCTCGATGTCACCCGGGAAGGTCAGCGTCACCTCGGGCGCGTCGAGCAGCAGCGTCGGGCCCGGATCGCCGGCGCGCAATCGCCGCATCACGTAGCCGAGCACGATCCCGGCAAGCCAGGACTGCACGGCTCAGCCCGCCAGCGCCGGGAGCGCCTCGCGCAGGTACGCGTCGAGCGCCTCGGGCTTGTCGGTGTCCTCGTAGACCTCGTACTCGCGCAGCCGCCCCCACGACATCCGGCCCCAGATCACGAACCGGTTCTCGTAGACGCGGCTGCCGTCGGGCGCGTCGAGGTGGTCGTAGCCGCGCACGCAGACGGTGTTGCGCCACGGGGGACCGGTGACGACGACCTCTTCTGGGAACGTCTGCAGACCGACGGCAACCATTCGGCGCAGCCACGCCTCGACCTCGCGCTTGCCGCGGTACACGCCCGACCACGAGTTCGTGCCGGGGAACGTCAGGTGGACGTCGGGATGGTCGAGCAGCAGCGTCGGGCGGATGTCGCCGGCGCGCGAGCGCCCCATCACGAACGAGATCAGCTTGTGGCCGAGCCAGGATTGCATCGCACACCTCCGACTAGATAGATCGATCTAGTGAGTAGAGTACCGGAGATGCCCGCCACGCTTAGCCCTGGTGCCAATCCAGGCCGGACCCGGCAGAGCCTTGCCCGGCCCGAGGCTGGGAACTTTTGGCCGCGTGGGGAGGCCAAAAGTTCCCCGCGATGAGCAGCGCCGCCCCCCACACCAAGCGGCCGCGACGGCCGGACACCCGCGAGCGGATCGTCGGCGCCAGCGCCGAGCTGATGCGCCTGCAGGGCTACAACGCGACCGGGATCAAGCAGATCGTCGCCGCCGCGCAGGCGCCGTTCGGTTCGATCTATCACCACTTCCCCGGCGGCAAGGAGCAGCTCGGAGCCGAAGCGGTCCGGGCGTCGGGCAAGCTCTACGAGCAGCTGATCCCGGCCGTGTTCGACCCCGCGCCCGACCTCCCGGCCGCGGTGCGGATGTTCTTCGCCGGCGCCGGCGAGCACCTCGTCGAGACGGACTACGCCGACGCATGCCCGATCGCGACGATCGCGCTCGAGGTCTCGTCCAGCAGCGAACCGATGCGTCTGGCCTGCGCGGACGTGTTCGAGTCGTGGATCGCCGCCGGGTTGCCGCGCTTCACCGCCGCCGGGCTCCCGGCCGACACCGCGCGGGAGCTCGTGATCGCGATGATCTGCGCGCTCGAGGGCGCGTTCGTGCTGGCGCGGGCCACGCGCAGCACCGAGCCGTTGCACGTCGCCGGCGAGCTGACCGCGCAGGCGGTCGAGCGCGCGCTCGCCTAGTGCGGGACGCGCCCGCCGCCGGCGCCTGGCTCGGTGGCCGGACCGCGCGGCCGCTGGATGCCCAGCACGCGCATTGCCTTGAGGCCGAGCGACAGCTTCTCGCGGCCGTCGGTGGAGGAGACATCGAGGCCGGTCAACTCACGGACGCGCTCGAACCGGTAACGGATCGTGTGGCGGTGGGTGATCAGCCGGCTGGCGGTCGCGTTGACGTTGGCGTCGCAGTCGAGGAACGTCGCGAGCGTCCCGAGCAGGTCGGTCTCGTACTGCTCGTCGTATGAGACCAGCGGGCGGACCGTCTCGCGGTAGAAGCGCTTGAGCTCGGCGGGGTCTCGCATGTACGGCAGCAGCAGCTGGTAGGTGCCGGTCTCCTCATAGGCGAGCTCGATCCGCTCCAGGTCGCCCTCGACGACGTTGAGCGCCAGCAGGGCCTCGTCGAACGCGCGCTGCAGCTGCAACGGGTCCTCGACGCGACGGCTGCGGCCCAGCCGGAACGCGAACCCGGCGAGGCCCGCCTCGAGCTCACGCAGGATCGCGGCCGCGACCCGGCGGCCGGTCTCGCCGCCGCCGTCGGGAACGAGCAGCACGACCTCGCCGTCGCCGTCGGTCGGGGTGGCGATCGCGCCGTTGGCGATCGAGCGGGCGCCACGGGTGGCGACGGCCAGCAGCCGCCGGCGCCAGTCGTCCTCGGTCGGGTTGCGGGCGTGGGCGCGGACGACCGTCACGCTGGCGCCGGAGCCGAGGTCGGTGCCGAGCTCCTTGCCACGCGCGATCAGGTCGTCGCGATCCTCGATCCGGCGCGCCAGCACCGCCCGCTGAAAGCTCGCGGCGGCCTCCTCGGAGGCGCGCTCAGGGGCGCGGACGCGCTCGACCTCGGACGCGATCAGCGTCGTCACGAGCCGCAGCAGCGCGGAATCCCCGTCGCTGGAGCGGCTGCGCATCCGCAGCTGCCCTACCGGCGCGTCGGCGACCTTCAGCTCGACCGTGGTGACGTCGTCGGCATCGCGCATCAGCGAACGCTCATCGGCCGGGGACCGCGCCGCGACCGCCAGCACCGCGGCCGAGCGGTCGATCAGGATCAGGCTGGCGTCCAGCGCCCGCGCCGCTGCGCGGAGGATCTCGGGCAGGCCGGCGCCGCCCTCGACGGCGTCGGTGATCGCCGCGTAGGCGGCCAGATCGGGGACGCGGGTCTCGCCGCGCCCGGGACTCTCGGCCACGCCGCTCACCTCGGGATCCGCACGGCCACTAGAAGAAATGGGGCCACTCGTAGATGATCAACGCACCCAGCAGAACGCCGAGCCCCGCGAACGCGCCCAGCACGTAGAACGACAGCACGACCGCCCCGAGCCGCTGCAGCGGGGTCCGGTAGGAGGTGATCGCGGGTCCGAGCAGCAGAGTGCAGAACGCGATCAGGACGACCACGCCGCAGCCCGCGCCGACCAGGTATGTGATCGTGGTGTTGCTCACGCCAGGTCGGCAAATTGTGACGAACCGACCGGTCCGGTGCCGAGCACACCCTTGAAAAGGTCGCTCAGAGCGGTCGCGGCGGCGGCGGCGCGGCGCTCGCCGTCGGGCCCGGCGAAGATCCCGATCACGGTCGGACCCGAGCCGCAGACGATCGCGTGGTCGGCTCCGGCGCGCTGCGCTGCGTCCAGCGCGGCGTCGATCCGGGGCGCCAGCGACAGCGCCGCGGGCTGCAGATCGTTGGTCATCAGCTCCGGCGTCGGGCCCGCCGCGCGAGCGAGGCGTGCAGCGCCTCCAGCTCCGCACCGGAGCGGGGCAAGCCGAGCCGGTCGGCCTCCCGGTAGACGTCCGGGGTCGACAGCGCAAACGGCAGCGGGATCACGAGCACGCCGTACGGCGCCAGTGGCGCCAGCGGCTCGATCAGCTCGCCGGCGCCGGTACCCAGCGACGGTCCGGGGCGCAGCTGGCCGGGGACGTCGGCGCCGAGCCCGGCGGCGATGCCGGCGATCACCGACGGCGCGACCGGCGCCAGCCGCGGCGCGCAGCGGAGCATCGCGGCCGCATCGGCCGATCCGCCGCCCATCCCGGCGGCGACCGGGATCCGCTTGTCGATCGTGACCGTCAGCGGCGGCGCGTTCCAGCCGGCGGCACGCAGCGCGGCGAGCGCATCGGCGACGAGGTTCGGGCCCTCGGACGCCGTCGCACAGGACGCGATCGGCGCCTGCGTCCGATTCGGCGACGGACAGCTCGTCGCAGAGCCCGACCGAGTCGAACACCGTGACGAGCTCGTGACGGCCGTCTGACCGGGTCGGCCCGAGGAACAGGCAGAGGTTGATCTTCGCGTAGGCGAGCTCGCGCGTGAGGATCGTCATCGTGCCAGGCGCTCCGACAGGGCTCGAAGTTCCGCGGGCGACAGGCGCTCGGCGCGCGCGTCCGGCGGCTGGCCGAGCTCGGTCAGCGCCGCGCGGACCCGTTCGCGGTCGACCGCGCCGGCCGCCGACCCGGAGGTCGCGAGCGCCAGCGATCCGGCGAGCGTCTTGCGGCGGTGGGCGAAGGCGCCGTGGACGAGCGCGCTCAGCGCCGGTCCGGCGGCCGGCCCGGTCCGGGTCAGCCCCAGCAGCACCGAGTCGACGTTCGGGACCGGCCGGAACACCTGGCGCGAGACGGGTCGCAGCACCTTGACCTCGCACGCCAGCTGGGCGAGCACCGACGGGATCCCGTAGGCGGCGGTGCCCGGCGCGGCCGCGAACCGCTCGCCGACCTCGCGCTGGACCATCACGACCCACTGCGCAAGCGACGGCAGCTCGTCGATCGTGCGCAGGATCACGGTCGCGGCGACCCCGTAGGGGAGGTTGGCGACCATCTTCGCCGGAGCCGGGGCAAGCGCCTCGAGGTCGATCTCGAGCGCGTCGGCGAAGTGCAGCGAGACGTTGTCGGCGCCGGCGACGGCCGCGGTCAGCCGCTCACGCAGCCGCTCGTCGAGCTCGACCACGTGCACGAACCCGGCGCGCGCGGCCAGCCGCTCGCTGAGGACCCCGGGGCCGCCGCCGACCTCGAGCACGACGTCGTCTGGCTCAAGGCGCGGCGAGCCGCTCGATCACGTCCAGGATGTTGCGGTCGACCAGGAAGTTCTGGCCGAGCTCTCGCTGGCGGGACGAGCGGACGCTCACCAGCCGAACACGGCGGCGGCCGTTTCGTCGACCGTGCGCTCGAACTCGGCGTACTCGACCCGGCGCTGGGCCGCGATCGCCTGCGCCGTCAGGGCGACGTTGGCCGGCACGTTGGGCCTGCCCCGGCGTGGCTGCGGCGCCAGGTACGGGGCGTCGGTCTCGACCAGCAGCCGCGACGCCGGCGTGCTGACCGCCGCCAGCATCAGCTCGGCGTTCTTCGGATAGGTGCTGTTGCCCGCGTAACGACAGCCACCAGTTGCTGGTGCGCCAGGCATTCGCGCACGCGCGAGCCCATCGAGAAGCAATGCAGGATCACCCGCAGGTCACCCGCGTGCGCCTCGAGCAACTCCATCGTGTCGTCGTCGGCGTCGCGGGTGTGGATCACGAGCGGCTTGCCGGTCGCGCGAGCCAGCTCGATATGGGCCAGGAAGGCGTGCCGCTGCTCGTCGGGGGTGGCCCCCTTGCGGTAGTAGTCCAGGCCGGTCTCGCCGATCGCGACGCAGCGCTCGTGGGACGCGAACTCGCGCAGCTCCTCGAGGTCGGCGTCGCCGAACCCGGTCGCCTGGTTGGGATGGCGGCCGACGGCGGCGTACACCTGCGGGAACTCCTCGGCGGCGGCCAGCGCCTGCCGGCAGCTGTCGGAATCGGTCCCGACCGTCACCATCCGGGTGACGCCGGCCTCCCCGGCCTCGGCGACCAGATCGGCCGTCGGCGCCTGGCAGAGATGCAGGTGCGTGTGGCTGTCGATCACGGTCGGTCATGCTACGAGGCGTGGGACCACGACCACGCTGACGACCGCCGTCCGCCAGGCCGGGCGGTTTGACCGCCGAGCCGTGTCGTGGCGCGGCGGCCTGATGGCGGCGATCCCGGTCGTGCTGGCGCTGGGGATCCCGATCGCCGCCGGGGATCCCGTCGCCGGGTCGGCGATGGGCGCCGGCGCGATGCTCGTCGGGATCGCCTGGCGAGCGCAGGGCGGCCGCCCACCGTTGGGCGTGATGGGGGCTGACGCGCTGCTGATGGCGCTGGCGACGTTCGCCGGCTGCGTCAGCGGCAGCGTGCTGTGGGTGCACCTGGTGGTGCTGGCCGCCCTGTCGTTCGGTGGGGGGATGCTCACCGGAGTCGGGAACCGGGGCGGCGTGGTGGGCAACCAGGCGATCATCGCGGCGGTCGTCTTCGGGCGCTTCCCGCAAGCCGCCGGCCAGGCGGCCGGCCTGGCGGGGCTGGTATTCGCGGGCGGCACCGCGCAGGTGCTGTTTCTGGCCGTGGTCCGTTGGCCGGCGCCGCTGCGCGCCCAGCGTCGCGACACCGCCGCTGCCTACCGAGCGCTGGCAGCGCTGGCGGGCGCGCCGGGGCGGACCTCGAGCATGCCGGCGGCGAACGTGCTCGACACCGCCCGGGCCGGGATGAGCGCGCCCGCGCTGTTCGGCGACTCGGCGCTGACGGCGCTGCGCAGCCTGCTCGAGGAAGGTTTTCGGATGCGGGTGGCGCTGACCGCGATCCGGGCGCTCAGCGAGCATGTCGAGACGCACGAGCGGGCACGGGCCGCTGTCGCGGCGGCGCGGCATCGGGCTGTCGTGGCGCTCGATCTGGCTGCGCGCGTGATCAACGGTGACAGCACTCGCGCCGGCGAGCTGACGGCCGAGATCGGCCGGCTCAGCCGGGAGCTGGAGGATGCCCGTCAGGACGGGGCGTTCGTGACCGATGACCCGGTGACGGCAATCCTGGAGCGACGGCTGGCGGCGCTCGCCGGTCAGCTGCGCGCGGTCGCGGTGCTCGCGCCGGCGGCGGCCAGCAGCGGCGGCCTGCGCAGCCGACGTCCGCACCGGCGCGATCGATCGGCCGCTGCGCCAGCTGCGGCAGGACCTATGGCAGCTGCGTGCCGATCTGAACTGGGAGTCGCCGATCGGCCGTCATGCGGTGCGGCTGGCGGTGGTCGTTCCGGCGGCCGAGCTGATCGCCCGCCAGCTGCCGCTGTCTCGAGGCTATTGGATGGTGGTCGCGGCCGCCGCAGTGTTACGACCAGAGTACGGAGCAACGTTCACGCGCGGCGCTGAACGGGCGCTCGGCACGACCCTGGGTGCGGGGTTGGCCGGCCTGATCGCGGCCACGTTGCATCCGTCGGGTGGCGCGACGATCGCGCTCGTCGGGCTGATGGCGTGGCTGGCGTACTCGACGTTCCCGGCCAGCTTCACCACCGGGTTCGGCTTCATCACCGCGCTGGTCGTCTTCCTGCTGAACGTCGTCAACCCGGACACGCTGGCGACGGCCGGTGCGCGACTGCTCGACACACTCGTCGGTGGCGCGCTGGGGCTGATCGTGTTTGCGCTGTGGCCGACCTGGTCCGAGGCGCCGGCGCGGGACGCGCTGGCCGACCTGCTCGGCGCGCTGCGTGAATACCTTTCCGACGTGCTCGGCGCCTACACCACCGGGAAGCGGCCGCCGGGCGATGAGCTTCGCCGGACCTCTCGGCAGCTGCGGCTGGCCCGGGTCAACGCCGAGTCAAGGGTCGCGCGGTCACTGTCGGAGCCCGTGAGTCGACGGGTCGACCCCGAGCGGGCGCAGGGGGCGCTGGCCACGATCCTGCGGCTGACCCAGGGCGCACACGTGCTGCGACTCGAAGCCCAGGAACACGACCTCCCCGCACCGAGTCCGGAGCTGGCGGATTTCTCGGCCTCGCTCGACACGCTGCTGGCGGCGGGCCAGGCTGCGCTGCGCTCAGGCGCTCGGCTGCCGACGCGATCGCTGCCCGACCTGCGCGCCGAGTACGAACAGCTGGTGGCGCGCAACGGCGGCGTCACGCCCGGAGCTCCTGGCCGAGCTGGATGAGTTCGTCGACGCCGCCAACGGCCTGGTGACGATCGTCGCCGCGCGACCCCAGGATTAGCGCTTGGGGTAGAGCGGCTGAAGCTCGGTGACCGGGCGCGCCAGCGTGTGCTTGGCGAACCGGGCGCCGGCGAGCGACAGGTCCGGCGAGCCGAGCGCGTCGAGCAACTTGGCGGAGCCCGCCGGGATGTAGGGCGACAACAGCACGCTCAGCACCCGGACCGCCTCGGCCAGCGACGCCAGCACGCGATGCAGCTCACCGTGAGCCTTGGGGATCCTTGGCCAGCTGCCAGGGCGCGCGCTCCTCGACGTATTGGTTGGCGCGGCGGACGCGCTGCCAGATCCGTTCCAGCGCATCGGTGATCTCGGCCGCGTCGATCAGCTCGATCACCTCGCCGACCAGCCCCTCGAACGAGGCCGCCAGCTCGGGGTCGGTATCAGCCGCGGGCACCCGGCCGTCGCAGTAGCGGTGGAGCATCGCGACCGTGCGGCTGGCGAGGTTGCCGTACTCGTTGGCCAGCTCGCCCTCGTAGCGCGCCTTGGCGCCCTCGAGGCCGACGGTGCCATCGGAACCGAACGAGACGTCACGGATCAGGTAGTGGCGCAGTGCGTCGACGCCGTAGGTCTGAAGCACGTCGGACGGGTCGAGCACGTTGCCCAGCGACTTCGACATCTTGCGCCCGTCGGCGCCGAGCAGGAACCCGTGGACGAACACGTGCTCGGGCACCGGCAGGTCGGCCGCCATCAGGATCGCGGGCCAGAAGACCGTGTGGAACTTGAGGATGTCCTTGCCGATGATGTGGAACGTGGCGGGCCAGAACTTCGAGGTGAGGTCCTCCCCGGGCCGGGCGTAGCCGAGCGCCGTGTAGTAGTTCAGCAGCGCGTCGAACCAGACGTAGAAGACGTGGCTGGGGTCCCAGGGCACGGGCACGCCCCAGTGCATGCGCGCGCGGGACAGCGAGATGTCCTGCAGCCCCGAGTCGATGAACGACTTCGCCTCGTTGTAGCGGACGACCGGCATCACGAACGAGCGGTGGTCGTCGAACAGTTTTTCGAGCCGGTCCTGGAAGCGGGAGAGCTCGAAGAACCAGTTCTCCTCCTGCTCACGCGTCAGCGGCGAGAAGTGGATCGGGCAGAGGTTGCCCTCGAGGATCTCGTTCTCGACCTTGAAGTCCGCGCAGCGCGGGCAGTACCAGCCCTCGTAGACGCCCTTGTGCGTGTAGCCGTTGTCATGGACACGCTGCAGCACCTCCTGGACCCGCGCGCCGTGCTCGGCGTCGGTGGTGCGGATGAAGAAGTCGTTGGAGATGTTGAGGTCGGCGTCCATCTGCTTGAACCGCGCGGCGTTCTGATCGGCCAGCGCCTGGGGCTCCATCCCCTGTTCCTTGGCCGCGTCGGCGACCGGCTCGCCGTGCTCGTCGGTACCGGTCAGGAAGAACACGTCGGGATCACGCTGGCGCATGTGCCGCGCGAGCACGTCGGTCGCGATCGCCTCGTAGGCGTGGCCGAGGTGGGGCGCGCCGTTGACGTAGTTGATCGCGGTGGTGATGTAGTAGGTCATGCGCGGTCCTAGGCTATCCGCCGGCTGCCAGCCGGTAGATCGCCATCGGGCGGTCGTTGGGCTCGAACGCCAGCGGCCGGACGTCGATCAGCTCCAAGCCGTTTCGCTCGAGCACGCGCCGGGATGACGCGGTCGGCGTACTCCTGCAGCTGGTGCTCGGCGGTCTGGTCCGGCAGCCACCAACGCGCGACGTGAGGCTGTTGGAGCCAGCGCCCCACCCGCGGCGGGTCGGCCGCGGTCATCGGCCGCAGCTCGATCATCCGTGGCGAGCCTATCCGGCCTGCCACGGATGATCGTGCGGCTGTGGATGGCTCGCGCTGATTTCGACGGGAACACGACGAAACTCGTGCCACGTGGGTATCACGTTTACTACTCGCACAACGATGCCCGAGGAGCTCTGAGCACAGATGACCACCGCCGCCACCGAGACCCGTCTGATCGACAACTACATCGCCGGGGCCTGGACGGCGGCGGCCGCCGCGACCGGCGAGCTGGACGTCATCAACCCGGCGTCGGGTCGAGGTGATCGCGCGGGTGCCGCTGTCGGGCCGCGGCCGATCTCGACGCGGCGGTCACCGCGGCCCGCGCGGCGCTGCCGGAGTGGCGGGCGGTGTCGACGATCGCGCGCGCGCGCAAGCTGTTTGAGCTGCGTGAGCGGCTGCTGGCGCGCGCCGAGGACCTGGCGCAGTCGGTGACGCTCGAGATGGGCAAGACGATCGGCGACGCTCGGGCCGAGGTGGGGCGGATGATCGAGATGGTCGAGGCCGCGTGCGCGGTGCCGACGACGATGCAGGGCCGGATCCTGGAGGACGTTTCGAGCGAACATCGACGCCGAGACCGATCCGCCAGCCGGTCGGCGTCTGCGCGGCGATCGTGCCGTTCAACTTCCCGGCGATGGTCCCGTTCTGGTTCCTGCCGTTCGCGATCGCGTGCGGCAACACGTTCGTCTTGAAGCCCTCCGAGCAGGTGCCGATGACCCATGCAGATCGCCTTTGAGGAGCTCGACGCGCTCGGGCTGCCGGCCGGCGTGGTCAACCTCGTCAACGGCAGCCGCGAGATCGTCGAGGGGATCCTCTCGCACCCCGGGATCGACGCGGTCTCGTTCGTCGGCTCGGCGCCGGTGGCGCGATCGTCTACGAGGGCGCCGCCAAGCACGGCAAGCGCGTGCAGGCGCTCGGCGGCGCCAAGAACCACATGGTCGTGATGCCCGACGCGGTGATCGACAAGACCGTCGAGGGGCTCCTCGGATCGGCGTTCGGCGCCGCCGGGCAGCGCTGCATGGCCGGCTCGGTCGTGGTCACCGTCGGCGATGCCCACGAGCAGCTGATGGGACCGCTGGTCGACGCGACGCAGGCGCTGACGGTCGGCGACGGGATCGACGAGCGCTCCGACGTCGGCCCGGTGATCTCCTGCGCCGCGCGTGACCGGATCGCCGAGTGGATCGGGCCGCGGGGTGGCCGACGGCGCGAAGCTCGTGCTCGACGGGCGCGGCGTCGCCGCCGCGGATAGCGGCGCTGAACCCCGACGGCGCCTACCTCGGCCCGACGATCCTCGACGAGGTCACCGCCGAGATGGAGATCGCCCAGGAGGAGGTGTTCGGCCCGGTGCTGTGCGTGATCCGCGCCGCGTCGCTCGACGAGGCGATCGAGATCGTCAACTTCTCGCGCTTCGGCAACGGCACGTCGATCTTCACCGAGTCCGGCGCCTCGGTCCGCCACTACCGCCACCAGGTGCGAGGCGGGCATGATCGGCGTCAACATCGGCGTCGCCGCCCCGGTCGCGTTCTTCCCGTTCAGCGGCTGGAAGGACTCGTTCCTCGGCGACCTGCACGCCCACGGCACCGACGGGGTCGACTTCTACACGCGCAAGAAGACCGTCACCAGCCGCTAGTTCTCAGCGGGCAGGGCTCGGGCTCGTACTTCGTCGAGCGCTGAGCGACGGGCCGGCGCGGACGGCGCGTCGCCGGGCACTTCGGGCGTTCAGCGGGCGCTCAGCGTGCGGCGGCCCAGGCCCGCGCCGAGCGAGGCGTAGGAGCGGAACAGGTGGTCCTGGCGTCGGCGAGCACCGTCCTCGAGCGCCGACGCGAACCGGCGGATCTCGGCCTCGGGGATGATCAGCGGCGGCAGCGCCTTGATCACGTTCATGTGGTGGCCGGCGACCTGGGTGAGGATCCGGTGCTCGTGGAACAGCGGCACGGTCACCATCTGGGCGAACATGCCCGGCTGGCGGCGCTCGATCGCCTCCCACAGGCGCCGCGCGGCCCGTCCCGCGGGCGGCCCGAGCTCGATCCCCCACATCAGCCCCAGCCCGCGGACCTCGCGGACGATCTCGAAGCGTGTCGACCAGCGGGCGCGGTCAGCGACATCAGCAGATCGCCCAGCAGGCCGCGCGCGCTCGACCAGCCCCTCGCCGCTCGATCACCGTCAGCGTGGCCAGCGCCGGCGGCCGCGGCGAAGTCGCCGTTGCCGAACGTCGAGCCGTGCACGACGCTGCGTCTCCATCGAGTCGAACGTCGCGTCGAACACGGCGCGGCTGGCGAGCATCGCGCCGACCGGCACGAAGCCGCCCGACAGCGCCTTGGACAGCGTGACCATGTCGGGCCGGACGCCGCCAGTGCTCCAGCGCCAGGAAGCGCCCGGTCCGCCCCAGGCCGGTCTGCACCTCGTCGACGATCAGCAGCGCGCCGGCCGCGCGGCACAGCTCGCCGGCGCGCCGCCAGGTAGCCGTCGGGCGCGACGTAGACGCCCTTGCCCTGGATCGGCTCGACGATGAACGCCGCCACGTCGCCGCGCGCCAGCTGCGCCTCGCAGCGCCTCGAGGTCGCCGAACGGCACCGGCGTCGCAGCCCGGCAGCAGCGGCCCGAAGCGCTCGCGGAACTCGGCGTTGCCGTTGACCGACAGCGAGCCGAGCGAGAGCCCGTGGAACGCCGCGCTCGCAGTAGAGGATCCGCGGTCGGCCGGTGGCCGCGCGGGCTGAGCTTGAGCGCCGCCTCGACCGCCTCGGTGCCCGAGCTGCACAGCACGGCAGGCGTCGATCGGGTCCGGCGCGCGTCCGACGAGCTCCTCGGCCAGCACGCCCGGCGAGCGTCGTGACGCCGATCTGCGGCAGGTTCGCCGGATCGGCCGTCATCACGCTCGATCAGCTGGTCGCGGACGAACGGGTGGTTGCGCCCGAGCGAGAACACGCCGTAGCCGGCGTAGAGGTCGAGGTACTCCTCGCCCTCGGCGTCGATCAGGTACGGGCCGCGGCCGTGCACCCACTCGCGATCGAAGCCGAGCGTCTTGCACGACCCGGCCGAGCTGGCGATTGAGGTAGCGCTGGTTGAGCTCCATCGCCTCGCCGGCACGGTCCGCGAGCAACCTGGCGCGAGGTCCGGCCGCTCCCATCGAGTCATGCCGGCAGCCTGACGCGCTCATGGCCTCCAAGCTACCGTGCAGACCGCCTGATCTCGCCCGGAAGAGGACGATCTGGCACGGTCGTACCAGTTGAGCTGCGCAACGTGTTTGAGATGATTCCTAAGCTTCCTGACTATCGAGTGATGAGCGGCGCGATCCGCGAGACGACCTCCGGGCTGATCGCGAGCCCGGCGCGATCTCGCCGGACTCGTCGCGCTGGATCGCGCCCGCGCATACCTGCTGTCGCTGCAGCAGCCCGCCGGCTGGTGGAAGGGCGAGCTGGAGACGAACGTCACGATGGACGCCGAGGACATGCTGCTGCGCGAGTTCCTCGGGATCCGCGAAGCCGGCGAGACCGCCCGCTGCGCCGACGTGGATCCGCTCCCAGCAGCGCGACGACGGCACCTGGAGCAACTTCGCCGGCGGCCCCGGGCGACCTGTCGACGACGATCGAGTCCTACGTCGCGCTGAAGCTCGCCGGCGACGACCCGCACCGAGCCGCACATGCTGCGCGCCGCGGCGTAGGTCCGCGCCGACGGCGGCCTGCAGAGCGGCGCGGGTGTTCACGCACATCTGGATGGCGCTGTTCGGCGCCTGGGACTGGAACAAGGTGCCGGCGCTGCTGCCGGAGATGATCCTGCTGCCGCAGTGGTTCCCGCTCAACGTCTACGACTTCGCCTGCTGGGCGCGCCAGACCGTGGTCGCGCTGTCGGTCGTGCTCGCGCTGCGCCCGGTGCGGCCGCTGCCGTTCTCGATCGACGAGCTCGACGGCCCGCAGCCGTGGGCGCCGCCCGAAGGCGACGACGCCGACCGGCCACGCGGTCGTCGCGCTCGATCGCGTGCTGCAGCTCTACCAGCGTCACCCGATCGAGCCGCTGCGACGGTTCTGCGCTGCGCGGGTCGAGCGCTGGATCGTCGACCGCCAGGAGGCCGACGGCGGCTGGGGCGGCATCCAGCCCCCCTGGGTCTACTCGCTGATCGCGCTGCACCTGCTCGGCTATCCCGACTCGACCACCCGGCGATGCGTCGCGGCCTGGCCGGGCATGGAGACGTTCACGATCGACGACGAGGACGCGTGCCCTGCGCCGCGTCGAGGCCTGCCAGTCGCCGGTCTGGGACACGTGCCTGTCGCTGATCGCGCTGCACGACGCGGGCGTTCCCGACGACGACGAGGCGGTGCAACGCGGCGCGCGACTGGCTGCTCGACGAGCAGATCCTCGGCCGCGGCGACTGGGCGGTGCGCCGCCCGGAGCTGGAGCCCGGCGGCTGGGCGTTCGAGTTCGCCAACGCCAACTACCCGGACATCGACGACACCGCCGAGGTCGTCATGGCGCTGCGTCCGCTGGTCGCCGCCGGCGCGGATCCAGTCAGCGTCGAGACCGCGATCGCCAAGGGCGTCGGCGTGGCTGGAGGGCATGCAGAGCTCCGACGGCGGCTGGGCGGCGTTCGACGTCGACAACACCCGCGCGATCGTTCGCGACCTGCCGTTCTGCGACTTCGGCGAGGTGATCGACCCGCCGAGCGCCGACGTCACCGCCCACGTCGTCGAGATGTTCGGCGCTGCTCGGTCGCGCCGACGAGGCGGTGCCGCAGCGCGGCATGCGCTGGCTGCTCGACAACCAGGAGACCGACGGCTCGTGGTTCGGGCGCTGGGGCGTCAACCACGTCTACGGGACCGGCGCGGTCGTGCCGGCGCTCGTCGCCGCCGGCGTGTCGGTGACCGACCACTCAGATCCGCCGAGCGGTGCGCTGGCTCGAGCGCGTCCAGAACGACGACGGCGGCTGGGGCGAGGACTGCCGCTCCTACGACGACCCGGCCTGGATCGGCCGCGGCGAGAGCACGGCCTCGCAGACCGCCTGGGCGCTGCTGGCGCTGCACGCCGCCGGCGAGTGATCGACGACTCGGCCGCCGTCCGCCGCGGCGTCGGCTGGCTGGCCGCGACACAGCGCGCGGACGGCGGCTGGGACGAGCCGTTCCACACGGGCACCGGCTTCCCGTCGGACTTCTACATCAACTACCACCTGTATCGGCTGATCTTCCCGGTGATGGCGCTGGGAAGCCGGTGCGGCTGCGATGAGGCCGATGCGCGGGACCAGCGCCATCACGGCGCGCGGGAGATCGCTGCGATGACGACGGCCGCGCCACCTACGGCGGCGGACCTGCCGGACCGCGACGGGGTGCTGGCGCAGGCGGGAGCGGAGAACTTCACCGTCGCCAGCGCGCTGCTCGGCCACGAGACCCAGCGACACCTGCGGGCGATCTACGGGTTCGCCCGGCTGGTCGACGATGTCGGCGACGAGGCGACCGGCGACCGGGCGGCGCTGCTCGAGGTCGTCGCAGATGAGCTTGCGCCGGGTCTACGACGGGCTGCCCAGCCACCCGCTGATGGTCGAGCTGCAGCGGACGGTGCGCGCGTGCCGGCTGCCGTCCGGACCGTTCGAGCGGCTGATCGAGGCCAACCGCGTCGACCAGGTCACGACCCGCTACGAGACGTTCGACCAGCTGCTCGGCTACTGCCAGCTGTCGGCCGCCCCGGTGGGCGAGCTGGTGCTGCACGTGTTCGGCGCCGCGACCCCGGAGCGGATCGCGCTGTCTGACCGGGTCTGCGCCGGCCTGCAGGTCGTCGAGCACCTGCAGGACATCGCCGAGGATCACGCGCGCGGCCGGGTCTACATGCCCCAGGAGGATCTGATCCGGTTCGGATGCAAGGATGTGGACTTGACCGGAGAGGCTGCAGCTCCAACCGGCGCGCGCTCGTCGCCTTCGAGGCCGACCGTGCCCGGCGACTGCTGGGCGCGGGCGCGCCGCTGGCCCGCACGCTGGCGCCACGGCCGCGGCTGGCGATCGCCGGGTTCGTCGCCGGAGGACGCACGGCGCTCGACGTCCTGCAGGGCGCGACGGCGGGCGCCGCGGTTCGCCTACTGGCTGCTCAGATCGGCGCTCGGGCGGTGACCGTCCCGGCGCTGGAGATCGCGCACTGCTACCGGCGGTGCGAGCAGATCACGCGGCACGAGGCCGCCAACTTCTACTACGGCATCCGCCTGCTGCCGCGCCAGCGCCGCGACGCGATGTGCGCCGTCTACGCGTTCGCGCGGCGGATCGACGACATCGGCGACGACGGACACGACCACGACGCGCAGCTGCAGGCCCTGCGCGAGCAGCGGGCGATGGTCGCCCGGCTCGATCACGACGACAGCTCGGTGGAGGATCCGGTGCGGGTGGCGCTGGCCCATGCGCGCCGGGTCTACTCGCTGCCGCTCGACGCGCTGGAGCTGCTGATCGAGGGCGTCGAGCTCGACGTGCTCGGCACCAACGAATACGAGACGTTCGAGCAGCTGGTCGGCTACTGCCGGCGGGTGGCCGGCACGATCGGCCGGTTGTGCGTCGCGATCTTCACCGACGGCCGGGTGACCGAGCGCGACTCGCGCCTGGCCGACGACCTCGGGGTGGCGATGCAGCTGACCAACATCCTGCGCGACGTCCGCGAGGACGCGATCGAGCTCGGCCGCACCTACCTGCCGGCCGAGGACCTGCGGCGGTTCGGGTGCGAGGACCTGGCCGCCGTCGCCGCCGCGACCGGCACCGGCTCGGGTCGCTGAACGGATCGGCGGCCGGGGCGATCGACCTGATCCGGTTCGAGGCCGACCGCGCCGCGGAGTGGTTTGAGCGCGGCATGGAGCTGACCGCGTCGCTGGACCGCCGCAGCGCGTCGTGCCTGGAGGCGATGACCGGCATCTACCGGACGATCCTGGAGCGGATCGTCGCCGACCCGGTCCAGGTGCTGCGTCATCGCGTGTCGCTGACGCCGTGGGAGAAGGGCCTGGTGGCGGCGCGCAGCCTCGACCGGTGCGGGGTCGTGAGCGATCAGCGGGTGATCGTGATCGGCGGCGGCCTGGCCGGGATCACGGCGGCGCTCGACTGCGCCCGCGTCGGCGCCGAGGTGACCCTGCTCGAGTCCCGCGGCCGGCTCGGCGGCGCCGCCTACTCGTTTCAGCGAGACGGGCTGTGGGCCGACAACGGCCAACACGTGTTCCTGCGCTGCTGCACCGAGTACCAGCGGCTCGTGCACGAGCTCGGCGCCGACGAGCTGGTCACGATCCAGCCACGGCTCGACATCGCGGTGCTCGCCCCCGGCGGTCGCCGCGGCCGGCTGCGCCGCTCAGCGCTGCCCGCGCCGCTGCACCTGGCAGGCGCGCTGGCCCGATATCCGTATCTGACCGTCCGTGAGCGACTCGCGCTGACCGCGGCGATGACCGCGCTGCGGTTCGTCGACCCCGACGACCCAGCCAACGACCAGCGCTCGTTCGGCGACTGGCTGCGTCGCTGGCGGCAGGACCGCCGGACGATCGACGCGATCTGGGACCTGATCGTCCGCCCGACGATCAACCTCACCTCTGACGAGGCATCGCTGGCGCAGGCGGCGCTGGTCTTCCGGCTCGGCTTGCTGGAGCGGACCGACGCGGGCGACATCGGCCACGCGGTCGTTCCGCTGTCACAGATCCACGACGTCGCCGGCCGCGCGGCGCTGGCCCGGGCCGGGGTCGACGTGCGGCTCAGAACGGCTGCCGCCGCGATCGTGGCAGACGACGACGGCTTCTCGGTGCGACTGGCCGGCGGCGCTGCGCTGCAGGCCGGGCAGGTGATCGTGGCGGTGCCGCACGGTCGCGCGGGCGCGCTGCTGCCCGCCGGCGCGCGCGGTGACCGCGACGCCTGGCAGCGGCTCGGCAGCTCGCCGATCGTCAACGTCCACGTCGTCTACGACCGGCCGGTGCTGGAGCTCCCGTTCGCGGCCGGCATCGATTCGCCCGTGCAGTGGGTGTTCGACCGCACCGCCAGCTCGGGGCTGACCGACGGCCAATACCTGGTCGTGACGCTGTCGGCCGCCGACGCCGAGCTGGGCGTCCCCTCAGAGGTGCTGCGCGAGCGCTACCTGGCGGCGCTGGCCGAGCTGTTGCCGGCCGCGCGCCGAGGCGACGGTGCGGACCTGCTTCGTCACCCGCGACCACGCCGCGACGTTCCGCGCGGCTCCCGGCCAGCGGGCGCTGCGACCCGGACCCGCCGACCGCGCTGCCGGGCCTGGTGCTGGCCGGCGCGTGGACCGACACCGGCTGGCCGGCGACGATGGAGGGCGCGGTCCGCAGCGGCCACGCGGCCTCCGAGCGGATCCTCCGGCGGCTGCGCGACGCCGGCCCGGCTCGCTCGTCAGCGACCGTCGCCAGCGCCGACCCGGCGCGGGTCACCGTGCTGACGCCGATGGCGCTCGAGGCGCGGGCGGTACGCCGGGGCGCGCCGTGGGCCGACGTGCGCCGGACCGGGATCGGCTCCAAGCGCGCCATCGAGTACGCGCGCACCCACGACCACTCCGACGCCGCCGCGATCGTGATCGCCGGCTTCTGCGGCGCGCTTGACCCGTCGTTTGAGCCCGGCGACGTCGTGCTCGCCTCCGAGCTGCGCGGGCCGGACGACACCGTCACGCTGCGCCGACGCGACGATCCTCGCCGGGGTGCTGCGGCGCGGCGGGCTGCGCGTGCACGTCGCGCCGATCGCCTCCGAGCGCAGCCTGGTCACCGGCCCGCGCCGGCGCCGGCTGGCGCAGAGCGGCGCCGCCGCCGTCGACCTCGAATCGGCCTGGCTGGCGCCGAGCGCCGGCGGGCGGCCGCTGCACGCCCTGCGGGTCGTGCTCGACACCCCCAGCCGGGAACTGCGCAACCCCGTCACGAGCGCGACCGGCACGGTCGCCGCCTACCGCTCGCTGCGCCGGGCTGCGTCGCTGCTCGGCGACTGGGCGTCGATGCTCGCCGACCGTGAGCTCGTGCTCGCCTCGCCCCGCGCGTCGTGCGCCGGCGTCCAACGGGCGATCGAGATCGTCGAGCGGGCGCTCGAGCAGTACGGGGCGCCCGTCTACGTGCGCCGTCAGATCGTCCACAACGCCCACGTCGTCGACTCGCTGCGCCGTCGGGGCGCGGTGTTCGTCGACGAGGTCGAGGAGGTGCCGACCGGGCGCCACCGTCGTGTTCTCCGCCCACGGCGTCTCCCCCGAGGTCCGCGCGCAACGCCGAGGCGCGACAGCTGAACGTGATCGACGCGACCTGCCCGCTGGTCGCCAAGGTCCACGCCGAGGCGCGCCGGTTCGCGGCCGGCGGATTCGAGATCGTGCTCGTCGGCCACGAGGGCCACGAGGAGATCGAGGGCACGGTCGGCGAGGCGCCGGATCAGACCACCGTGATCACCTCGGCCGAGGACGTGGCGCGACTGCGGGTCTCGGATCCCGAGCACGTCGCCTATCTGACGCAGACCACGCTCGCGGTCGACGAGACGGCGTCGGTCGTCGAGCGCGCTGCGCGAGCGGTTCCCGGCGGCGGTCGGGCCGCCCTCCGAGGACATCTGTTACGCCACCCAGAACCGCCAGACGGCGGTTCGCGCCCTCGCGGAGCGCTGCGATCTGCTGCTCGTCGTCGGTTCTGAGAACTCGTCGAACTCGCGACGGCTGGTCGAGGTCGCGCACCGGGCCGGCTGCCGCAGCCTGCTGGTCGAGGATGCGTCCGAGCTGAGCGTCGACGCGCTCCAGCGAGCCCGGCGGATCGGCATCAGCGCCGGCGCCTCGGCGCCGGAGGAGCTCGTCTCGCAGCTGGTCGCCGCATTGGGCGGTCTCGGCGTCGCTACCGTATCCGAACAACGCGTGGCTGAAGAGAACATGCACTTCAAGCTGCCCCCTGAGGTCAGGCAAGAAGGAGCGACTGAATGCCGGTGCCGATGAGGCAGGCCGCCCGGATGGGCGCCTATCTGATGGAGCAGAAGCTCCGTCGTCGTGACAAGTTCCCGCTGATCGTCGAGCTGGAGCCGCTGTTCCAGTGCAACCTGGCGTGCGCGGGCTGCGGCAAGATCCAGCACCCGGAAGCGACGCTGAAAAAGCGGATGCCCGTCGAGCAGGCGATCGGTGCGATCGAGGAATGCGGCGCGCCGATGGTCTCGATCGCCGGCGGCGAGCCGCTGATCCACCCGGAGATCGACGAGATCGTCCGCCAGCTGATCGCGCGCAAGAAGTTCGTCTACCTCTGCACGAACGCGCTGCTGCTGGAGAAGAAGCTCGACCTGTTCAAACCGTCGCCGTATTTCTCGTGGGCGGTGCACATGGACGGCCTGCGCGAGCGCCACGACGAGTCGGTCAGCCGCGACGGCGTGTTCGACAAGGCGGTGTCGGCGATCGGCGCCGCCAAGGCCGCCGGCTTCCGGGTCACGACCAACACGACCTTCTTCACGACCGATTCGCCGGAGACGGTCCGCTCGGTGCTGGACTTCCTCAACGACGACCTCGAGGTCGATCAGATGATGATCTCGCCGGCGTACGCGTATGAGAAGGCGCCTGACCAGGACCACTTCCTCGGCGTCACGCAGACGCGAGAGCTGTTCAAGTCCGCGTTCGGCGACGGTCGGCGCAAGCGCTGGCGGCTGAACCACTCGCCGGTGTTCCTCGACTTCCTCGAGGGCAAGATCGACCTGCAGTGCACCGCCTGGGGGATCCCCAGCTACTCGCTGTTCGGCTGGCAGAAGCCGTGCTACCTGATGGCCGACGGCTACACCGAGACCTACAAGGAACTGCTGGAGACCACCGAGTGGGACAAGTACGGCCGCGGCCGCGATCCGCGCTGCGACAACTGCATGGCCCACTGCGGGTACGAGCCGACGGCGGTGCTGAAGGCGACCGGCTCGATCAAGGAATCGCTGCGGGCGGTCCTGCAGGGCTAACGCTCGGTAGGCCGTCAGGTGCGGCGGCTGCGCGTCCATCCCGTCGCCTCGTCTCTGCTGGCGACAGCGCTGGCGGCGGTCGCCGTACTGGTGATCGCGCACGCCACCGGGCAGGCAGCATCGGCCGGGCGTTCGACGACGTCGACGCGCCGTGGATCGCGCTCGTGGCGATCGCCGAGCTGTTGACCTATCCGGCCTACGCGCTCGCCTACCGATCGTTGGCCCAGGTGCACGGCCACGCGCCGCTGTCGCTGCCGATCGTCGCGCGGATCGTCGTCGCCGGGTTCGGGCCGTTCGCGCTGGCCGGCGGATTCGGGATCGACAAGCAGGCACTGCACGCGCTCGACGAGGACGAGCGCTCGGCCAAGATCCGAGTGATGGCGCTGGGGGTGCTCGAATGGGCGGTGCTGGCGCCGCTGGGGTGCGGCGTCTCGATCGTGCTCCTCGCGCAGGGGTCGCGCATCCCCGCCTCGTTGCTGTGGCCGTGGGCGATCGGCGTGCCGCTCGGGTTCACGTTCGCGTTCTGGGCCGCGGCGCCGAGCCGGCTGCCGCGGCTGACCCACGCTCGGCGGCCACGAGCGCCTGTGGCTGGTCCACGCGCTCGAGGGAATCACCGCGTTCAGGAAGCTGCTGAGCCGTCCGGGCCGCTACGCGGCCGCGTGGATCGGCACCGCGCTGTACTGGGCTGCTGGACATCGTCTCGTTCTACGCGGCGTTGCGGACGTTCGGGCTGACGCCGGACTTCGGCACGGTCGTGATCGCGTATGCCACCGGCTATGCCGCCACCCGTCGCTCGCTGCCGCTCGGCGGCGCCGGCGTCACCGAGGGGCTGATGACCTACGCGCTGTACTGGTGCCATGAGCCGCTCGCGCCGGCGCTGGCGGCGGTGCTCGTCTACCGGGTGTTCAACTTCCTGCTGGTCGCTGCGCCGGCGGTGATCGCGCATCGTCAGCTCGGGCCGGCGCTCGAGGGCGACGGGCCCGGCGGCAGTAGCGGCTGACCGCGCGGCGGCCCGGTCCGGCGCGGCGGTCCGGCGGGGGCGGGTCCGGCCGCGGGCGGTCCGGCGCGGGCGGGTTCGGCCGCAGGCGGTACGGGCGCGGGCGGGTCCGGCCGCGGGGGGTTACGCGCGGGCGGTCAGTCGCTGATCGGCTGCGCCAGGCCTCGGCTCTCCGCCGCCGCCAGCTCGTCGGCGTCGTGATGGGGATCGGCTCGCAACACCGCGAGCACGAGTACGGCCGACACGCCGGCCGCGACAGCGCAGACGAGGTAGCCGAACGAGTAGGCGCTCCCGAGCGCGTGGAAGGCAACGTGGTTGATCGGGTTGAGCGGCACCGTGTGACCGTTGGCGACCGTGGTCGCCGGCACGGCGTTGGCACCCAACGGCCCCGATTTGACCGCGCCGACGGCTGCTGCCAGCGCGGGCTGTGCAGCCGGTGGGGCGTGTGCGACCGAGCCGTAGAACGCGTTCAGCGCATGCGTCAGCGTCGGCGACGAGCTGACCTTGTGGTGGATTTCGGACGCGGCGCGGCTGAGCGCGATCGCGCCGATGATCGCCGGCCCCAAGGTGAAGCCGAGATCGCGCAGCAGGCTGGTGGTGGCGCTCGCCATGCCGGCCAACTGGATCCGAACGGTGTTCACCGCCACCGCCGTAACCGAGGAGATTGCAAACGCAAATCCGATCCCGACGACCGCCAGCGGCGGCACGATCGGCCCGAGCGACCGGCTCGAGACCCCGACCGTCGAAGCCCACCAGTCGCCGATCGCGATCAGCGCAAAGCCGCCGCCCAACAGCCAGCGTGGGTTGACGCGCGGCATCAGGTACGAGACCAGTGGCAGCAATACCAGCGCGAAGCCCTGGATCAGCACGAACGCGATCGACGTCTTCAGCGGGCTGAACCCTTGGATCGAGGACAGCCGGATGCTCGACGCGTAAGCGGTGCCCAGAAACGCGAACATCCCCAAAACGGTCACGAACGCCGTGATCGCAAACGCCGGGTTGGCGAACAACTCCAACCGCAGCAGCGGCGACCGGGTGCGACCCTCGACCACCAGGAACGCCGCGACGAAGACCACCCCGACGATGAACGCGACGATCACCTGGGTGCTGCCCCACCCGGAGGTGGGGGCCTGGATCACCCCGAACAGCAGCGCAAACAGTCCGATCGCGATCGTGATCTGCCCGGGCCAGTCCAGCGAACGTCCCTTCGGCGACGACGAGTCACGCGCGACGAAGAACGACACAGCGGCGCTGATCAGCGCCAGTACGCCGACCGCGACGAACGCCCAGCGCCAGCTCGCGTTCGGGTCAGAACCCCATTTCAGCTTGGCCAGCAGACCGCCGAGCACCGGTGACACGAAGCCGCCGGTTGACAGCGCCGCCGCGTAGATCGAGATCACCCGGCCGCGCTCGCGGGCGTTGTGGGTCGCCGCGGCGACGACCGCCAGCGAGGTCGGGAACAGCGCGCCGGCGCCGATCCCGGCCAGCGCCTGTCCGATCCACAGCACCGCCACCCGGGTGTCGGTCGAGGATCCCGAACCTGGCGTCAGCACCGAGACCAGCTCCCCGATGGCCATCAGCAGGGCGCCCCCGACCAGCAGCCGCCGGCGTCCGAACAGGTCGCCGAGCACGCCGAACGTCAGCTCCAGCAGCGTCATCGGGACCAGGAACGCGTCGGATATCCACGTCAGCTGCGAGGCGCTGGTGCCGAGGTCGAGCTGGAACAGTCCGTTGAGCACGGCCGGGATCGCCAGCGCCACCTGCCCGACCAGGACGGCGACCGCGGCGGCGACCAGCGTGCCGGTCGTCAGATCGCCCACGAATAGGCGTCTGCCGATTGTGGATCGGGCTTCGCCGCTCCCCGCAGCATCCGCCGACGTGTGCTCGTCGCGCACCTCGTGCTCCTCTCCTCAACCGCCTCTCGCCGCACTCAGCGGCGACCTTGAGTATCAGGGTTCCGAAAGTTATCGTGGCGGTCAAGTGACCGCCACGACGACTCGCCGGCACGGCGATCCGTGCCGGCGGCACAATCACCGGCCATGGCATCCGCAGGCGTCCCCGACAGCCCCCACGACGTGTCGCTGATCTACATGGTGGGCCGCGTCAACCAGGGCATCCGCCGGGCGATGAGCGAGCGGCTCGCGCGGTGGGATCTGAGCGTCGCCGAGTACACCACGCTGTCGGTTCTGCACGCTCGACCGAAGCTGTCAAACGCGCAGCTGGCACGCCGGGCGCTGGTGGCGCCGCAGTCGATGATCGAGATCCTGGCGCGGCTGCAGGCGCGCGGACTGGTGACGCGCACGGTCGATCCCGATCACGGCCGGATCCTGCGCGCGACGCTCACCGCCGCCGGCGAGGAGGTGCGTGGTGCCGCCGACCCCGCGATCGCCGCGCTGGACGGCGAGTTGTTCGCCGGGATCCCGGCACGCCAGCGACAGGCGGCCGCGGATGCGATGCAAGCGGCGATGGCGTACCTGTCGGCGGCAGCCGCCGACAGGCCCCGCGGCTGACCGGTCAGCGGCCGTCGGTCAGCGCCCGGCGGTCAGCGGCCGTCGGTCAGCGCCCGTCGGTCAGCGCCCGGTACAAGGCGTTGGCGCTCGTGCCGGTCAGCTCGGCCACGACCGTCGCGGCCGGCCGGGGCTTGGCGCCAGCATCGATCAGCCGCCGCAGCGCGTCGAGCGGGCCGCGCAGATCGGGCTCGGCGGGGCTCGCGGGGCCGAGCACGAGCACGATCTCGCCCTTCGGTGGCTCGCCGGCGTAGCGTCCGGCCAGCTCGGCCGCGGTCCCGCGCACGATCTCCTCGTGCAGCTTGGTCAGCTCGCGGCAGACCGCAACCTGTCGGGTCGGGTCCGATTCGGCCAGCAACGCCAGGGTGGCACCGATCCGGCGCGGCGACTCGAACGCGACGACGGTCTCCGGGGTCTGCAGCACCGCCGCAAGCTCTGAGCGCTTACGCGGCAAAAAGCCGACGAACTGCCAGCGGTCGGCCGGCAAGGCGCTGGCGACGAGCGCGCTGAGCGCGGCGCTCGGCCCGGGCAGGACCTCGACCCCCAGCCCTGCCGCCACGCACGCGCGGACGAGGATCAGTCCCGGGTCGGAGACGAGCGGCATGCCGGCGTCTGACACGAGCGCGACCACCGCCCCCTGCTGCATCCGCGCGATCAACTCGTCGGAACGCGCACGCTCGTTGTGCTCGTGGTAGCTGACGAGCTTGCCATCGACGCCGTAGCGATCGAGCAGCACGCGCGTGCGCCGGGTGTCCTCGCAGGCGACCAGATCCGCCTCACGCAACGCCGCCAGCACCCGCAACGTCACGTCCTCGAGGTTGCCGATCGGCGTCGGGCAGACGATCAGCCGGCCGGCGGCGGTCATCGACCGCTCCCGCTGAGCTCGGTGGCCGGTGTCGTCCGGGCCAGCTCGTCGTAGGCGAGCGCGGCCGCGCCCACCATGCCGGCCTCGACCCCGAACCGCGTCGCGACGATCTCCATGCTGTCGGTCAGGAACGGCAGCACCCGCTCGGCGACGACCGCGCGCGCCGGCGCCAGCAGCAGCTCGCCGGCGCCGATCACCCCGCCGCCGATCGCGATCACCTGCGGGTTGAAGATGTTGATCAGGTTGGCGAGCACGACCCCGAGCCGTGAGCCGATCAGCGTGATCGCCTCGATCGCCGATTCATCGCCATTCTCGGCCAGTTCGGTGATCAGCGGGCCCGACAGTGCGGGCTCGGATCGGAGCGTGCGTCCCAGTCCCGATTCCGGCCGGGCCTCGGCCAGCCGCCAGGCCTCCTCGACGAGCGCCGTGCCCGATACGTAGACCTCGGCGCAGCCGTGGTTGGGGCAGTTGCCGTGGCACGGCGGGCCGTCGAGCTCGATCACCATGTGCCCGAGCTCGCCGGCGGCCCCCAGCGCGCCGCGGTACAGCTCGTCGCGGAGGATCAGCCCACCCGCGATGCCGGTCCCGAGCGTGACCACGATCGCCTCGCTGTAGCCGCGGCAGGCGCCGGCCCGGTGCTCGGCCAGCGCCGCGCAGTTGCCGTCGTTGTCGACGAACGTGGGCAGCCCCAGCCGCTGCGTCATCACTTCGGCGAACGCGATGTCGTGCAACAAGGTATTCACGCCGACCACCGCTCGGCCGCTGGCCCGGTCGATCAGCACCGGAATCCCGAAGCCGACGGCCTGCACCGGAGCGCCCGCAGCGGCGATCGTCTCGGTCACCGCCTGTGTCGCAACCTCAAGCAGCGCCTGCTGATCGAGACCGGTGACGGTCCGCTGGATACGGTGGTGCACCCCGAGCGCGGGATCGACGGCACCGGCCAGCAGCTTGGTCCCGCCGAGGTCGACGCCGATGACTCGTGGCGCCGGCATGGCGTCACTATAAGCAGGCGCTCTTATCTGCGGATTAGCACGCGCCCTCTACATTGCACGCACGATGTCCGAGGACCGACCAGACCGGCCGGCTCGATCTGGGCAGACGCAGGATCCACCGCCGTACCGGGTGTATCGAGCGGGGCGCGAGTCGCCCCAGTCCGATCCCGGCCCGCGGGGTTCGTCTGACCCCTACGAGCTGTCCGATCCCGACGAGCTGTCCGCTCGCGATGAGCGGCGGCGCCCCGATCGCAGCAACCGTCCCTACACCCTGTACCGCTCGACCCCGCGCGGGCTGATGCAGCGGTTGCGGGGCGAGGACGGACCCGGCGTGATCGACCGGCCATCCGGTGGCGGTGGCCGGGGCGGCGGGCGCGGGCGCGACGAGCGGTCCGGCGAGGGCGGCGCCGAGCCCCGCAAGGTCCGGTGGTGGCGCAAGCGCTGGACGCCGTTCCGGATCTTGCGCTGGGTCGTCGGCATCTGCGTGTTCTGGCTCGTGCTGTCGCTGGTGCTGTTCCTGATCTCTGCCTCGATCCAGAGCGGCGGCTCGATCCCGGCGTCCGCCAAGCGTCAGCTGAGCTCGGGGTCGAACATGATCACCGGCACCGACACCGTGCTCGTGTTGGGGCTCGATCAGCGGCCGAAGGGCTCCAAGGAGCCCGGCGCGTTCGCCGGCGGCATCCGCTCGGACTCGATCATGCTGTGGCGGATCGGCGGCGGCACCTCACGCCGCCTGTCGATCCCGCGTGATACCTGGGTGAACATCCCGGGCCACGGCCAGTCGAAGATCAACGCCGCCTACGCCTACGGCGGGCCGGCGCTGGCGATCAAGACGATCGAGCAGTTCACGCACGTGAAGATCAACCACGTGATCATCGTCAACCTGGCCAACTTCCCGGTGTTCATCGACGCGATCGGTGGCGTCGACATCAAGACGGGACGGATCTGCTCGACGATCTCCGGCGGCGCCAAGAACGGCGGCTTCTCGCTGTTCCTCAAGCCCGGCCAGCATCATCTCTCAGGCATCCAGGCGCTGACCCTGGCACGAACCCGCGAGAACTCCTGCAGCCGCGTCGAGCGACCTCACCCGTGAGGCCTATCAGCAGCAGATCCTCAACGACATCAAGTCAAAGCTGGTGTCGCCGTCGATCATCCCGCGGCTGCCGTGGGCGTCCTGGGACGCACCGAAGGCGCTCCGGACCGACATGGGCGGGTTCACCTTGATGCAGCTGTTCGTCGCCGCCGAGCTCGGTGGCTCGGCCCCGACCGACATCCTCAAGCCGACCGCGTCGCCCGTGATCGACGGCCAGGACGCGCTGGTCGCCAGCGCGGCCGACGTGCGCCGGCACGTCGCCAAGCTGATGACCGGGCACTGACGCCTCGGACTGGCAGGGCTCCGGCCCGCGCGGATCGGCTCCAGCTAGCCGACGTGCGGTAGGTTCCGGCGAACAGCGACAACCCGCCCGCGTCAAGCACCGTCAGCAACCACCTCGGGACGTGCGAGATCGGGGTGAAGATCGCAGTTGCCACCAGCGCGCCGCGGCGCTCGCCCCCTCCAGCCCGAACACGAATGTGGCGACCAGGTCGAAGCCGAGGACCAGCCGATCGGTCGAGACCGGGAGTGATCGCGGCGCGGTCATGCGCCGAAGATTCGCCGCCGACGCGG
This sequence comes from uncultured Solirubrobacteraceae bacterium, assembly GCA_963846015.1. GTDB lineage: Bacteria > Actinomycetota > Thermoleophilia > Solirubrobacterales > Solirubrobacteraceae > Palsa-465. The sequence continues at coordinate 71,463 of CAWJUE010000003.1, read as the reverse complement.
ACAGAATCTCCGCCGGACCAGTCGCTGCGGGTGCGGCCAGTCGCTACTTGGCGGCCGGGGCCTTCGCCTCGGACTTCTTGCCCGAGGACGACGACGAGGAGTCCGACGAGCTACTCGAGGACTCCTTCTTCTCCGAGGACGACGAACTGTCCGACGATGAGCTGTCCGACGATGAGCTGTCCGAGGAGGACTCGCCCTTGGCGGCGGCGGCGCTCTCCTTCTCACGGGCGCGCTTTTTCGTGCCGTAGTCGGTGTTGTAGAAGCCCGAGCCCTTGAAGTGCACGGCGGGCGCATGCATCACCCGCTGCGCGGCGGCGCCGCAGACCTCGCACTTGGACAGCGGGTCGTCGGAGAACCGTTGCATCCTGTCGAACACGTGGCCCTTGGTGCACCTGTACTCGTAGATCGGCATCGCTTCTGAAAGTATAGCTACGGGCCTTGGCACTCGTGCTGTCAGAGTGCCAAAGACCGCTGCCGGGCACGGTCGCACGCGACCTGCTGGAATGCGATTTTCGGCCGGCCGGACGGCGCACCACATCTCCACCGGAGGGAGCCAGATGCCACAACCGCCGAAGGTGATGCATCTCGATGAGTTCGACCGGATCGACGGTCCGCAGACGCTGACCTGGCTACCGGTTCGCCACACGCTCGGCATCCGCGCGTTCGGGACCAACGCGTACGTCGCCAACGACGCCGGCGATGACGTCGTCGAGGAGCACGACGAGCTTGCCGAACCGGGCCAGGACCCCACCGACTCACACCAGGAGCTGTACTTCGTCGCCCGCGGACACGCGACGTTCACGATCGACGGCTCCGAGCACGAAGCTCCCGCAGGGACCTACGTGTTCATCCCCGACCCGGCTTCACGCCGGCACGCGGTCGCCCGTGAGGCGGGCACGATCGTGCTCAGCTTCGGCGGCCCGGCGACGTTCCAGCCGTCGGACTGGGAAACCGCCTGGCTGTCGGCGCCGCGCAGGCGAACCGATCCCGACTAGGCGCGGCCGGCTCCGACGCGAGTGCCTGGAGCGTCGACTGCTGAGGACCCGTAGCTGCCGAAACCTGCCCAGTGGAACGACCGCGGGGCCCGGGTGCGAACTGCCCAGGCCCCGCGGTGCCGACTGGTTGTTGTCGGCTGCTGTTAATGGAGGCGGATCGAACGCGTCAGCCGGCTGTGCCTGCCGCCGGCGTCGATCGCCACCACGAGCCGGTAGGTGCCGCTACGGCGCTTGCCCAGCCTGACGTCGAACGTCGCCCGGTGGTGGCGGATCTTCGTAGCGTGATCGGCGATCTGGTGGCCCGAGTGGTAGGCACGGAGTCGCAGCGAGGTCGAAGCCTTGTTGCCGAGCTTGGTCGTGCAGGTCAGGGTCAGCGTGTGCCGCTGGACCTTGCTCTTGCAACTCACGTTCTGGTGCGAGCCCTTCGGCAGCGAGACCGGGGTCGCCTTGCTCGAACCGCTGCCAGAGCCCGACGGGCTAGTCGACGATCCCGAGCCGGTCAGGACCAGTCCACTCTGCGAGGGCAGGGTGACGCTGGTGACGTTGGTCGGCTCGTTCCCGGTTCCGGTGTAGGTCGCGCCCAGTGACACCGACCCTGACGCGGATGTGGTCGGGTTGACGACCACGATCCCGTTGGCGAACTTGCGCTCATACACCGTCGCTCCACCCGACGTGACGGTCGTATACGCACCCTGCGGTGCGCCGAGGTTCTGCGCCTGGGTGTACTCGGGCCACCAGTCAAAGGTGGGGGCGTTCAGGTCGGCGACTGTCGAGTCATAGCTCGTATGCCCGTCGGCGGCCAGCAGCATCGAGGACAGCCCGAACGTGTCCAGCGACTCCTGGTTCTGGTTGAGGTCATAGTGCATCGCCAGTTCATATTTTCCGTTCGCCTCAGACCACGTCTCGTTCGCGACCTCCTCCTGCCACTGGCTGTAAGGGACAGACGTCCCGAGGTAGGAGCCGACAAACGATTCCTCCATCTGACCGGTGATCCCGGGAGTCGCACCCCACTTCTTCCACTGGCTCGTGGTGCCGCTGCCATCGTTGATGAACGTCATCAAACCCGCCTGGCTCGTGGCCGCTCCCAGCGCTTTCACCAGGGAATACTCATGCGCCTGCCACGCCGTCGTCGACGACCCGTCATACAGCGAGCACGACGCCGCCCCAGAGGCATTGAGGCACTTACTCGACACCAGGTCATACGGTTCCGGCGCGACATTGTCCCAGAAGATCCCGTCGAAGTTCTGCGACTTCGCCAGTGTGATCGCGTGTGACGCACACGCCGACTCAAACCCGGGGCTCCCGGCGTTCATATAACCAAGCTCGGTCGAATCGTCGTATAGACGCCAACTCGGACCGCCCGCGGCATCTTCCGACGACGTGGTGCAGCTCGTCCAGCCTGCACTATCTCCGGGGTACCCAGTGTCGGAATACATGAGCACCTTCACGCCCGGATCCTCCGCGTGGATCTGGTCGACCAACGTCTTGACCGTCGGCGAGTACTGCAACTGAACGATCTGGTCCTGCTTGGCCTGCGTCACCGTGGTCGAGTCCGCGTCATTAGAGATATTGAAGTTCGCCACGTTCGTCGCGCCCGCGGCGACAGCGACCGTCGGCGCGACCATCGCGCCGCTGAGCGCCATTGCCGACGCGGCGCCAAACGCCGCGCAGATCGCAGCCGCGCGACCTTGGAATCTAAGACGGGAGTGATTGCGCATGGAAATGGTGCCGATCTGCTAAACCGCAGCCGAAAGCCACGAGGACGCGAACTGCGACAGCGTCCGAGTTGCCGAAGTGACCGCCCCTTGCCCCGACGCTTGCACCGGACAGAACCGTCAGTTGCCAGCCGGAAGGGGGTCTGCCTGTAGATTCGGCCAGGGACCGAACGTCCACCATCGAGTACCCCAAATCTGGACGTTCAGGCCATGGCGCGGCGCCCTGATGGCCGCGCGCAATAGCTCCCTAAACCTCGTGGTGCCGACTGGTTGTTGTCGGCTGCTGTTAATGGAGGCGGATGGCCCGAGTGGTAGGCACGGAGTCGCAGCGAGGTCGGGACAGACCTCACTGAGACCGCCATTTATGTGACATCCAGGGTGTAGCCGCTAGGGAGGAACTCGCCCGCCTCGACCTGCCGCCGGGGAGACAGACCGACGATCCGGATTGTCTAGGATCGCCTCACCGATGACCGAGGACCTCGTGACCATGGACAAGATCGTGTCGCTGTGCAAGCGGCGCGGATTCATCTTCCAGAGCTCGGAGATCTACGGGGGCATCAGCTCCAGCTACGACTACGGGCACTACGGCGTGCTGCTCAAGAACAACGTCAAGGCCCAGTGGTGGCGCTCGATGCTGCAGGAGCGCGACGACGTGGTCGCGCTCGACTCGGCGATCATCCAGCACCCGCGGACCTGGGAGGCCAGCGGCCACCTCGCCGGCTTCACCGACCCGCTCGTCGACTGCCGCACCTGCAAGCTGCGCTTCCGCGCCGATCACCTGGACGTCTCGGCCTGCGGCCGGCGGCCGTCCAAGCACCCCGGCGAGGACGAGCAGTGCGACCTCACCCCGGCCCGGGACTTCAACCTGATGTTCGAGACGACCGTCGGGCCGGTCAAGGAGGAGGGCGACGACCGTCTACCTGCGCCCCGAGACCGCCCAGGGGATCTTCCTGAACTTCCGCAACTACCTGCAGTTCAGTCGCAAGAAGCCGCCGTTCGGGATCGCCCAGATCGGCAAGTCGTTTCGCAACGAGATCACGCCCGGCAACTTCATCTTCCGCACGCGCGAGTTCGAGCAGATGGAGATGGAGTTCTTCGTGCCGCCGGCCGAGGCGCAGACGTGGTTCGAGCACTGGCTCGACGCAGCGCCACGACTGGTATCTGGACCTCGGGATCCGCGCCGACCATCTGCGGCTGCGCGCCCACGACGCCGATGAGCTCAGCCACTACTCCAGCGGCACTTCGGACGTCGAGTACCTGTTCCCGATCGGCTGGCAGGAGCTCGAGGGGATCGCCAACCGCGGCGACTTCGACCTCACACGCCACGCCGAGTTCTCCGGGCAGAAGCTCGAGTACGTCGATACCGCCTCGGGCGATCGCTACGTGCCGCACGTGATCGAGCCCGCCGCCGGCGTCGACCGCTCGCTGCTCGCGTTCCTCGTCGACGCCTATGACGAGGACGAGATCGGCGGCGAGGCGCGCACCGTGCTGCGGCTGCACCCGCAGCTGGCCCCGGTCAAGGTGGCGGTGCTGCCGCTGGTGCGCAAGGACGGCCAGCCGGAGCTCGCCCAGCGGATCCACCAGGATCTGCGCCGGCGGATGCAGACCGAGATCGACGTGTCGGGCGCGATCGGTCGCCGCTATCGGCGCCAGGATGAGATCGGCACGCCGTGGGCGGTGACGATCGACCACCAATCGCTGGAAGACGACACGGTGACGATTCGTGACCGCGACTCGCTCACGCAGGAGCGGGTGGCGATCGACGCGCTCGCCGAGGAGCTGGAGCGCCGACTGCAGGCGCCCTGGTCATCGCCGAAGCTCGACGTCGTCTAACCGCCCTGAGCGCACCGGTTACCCTGGGCGCGATGGCGATCACGACTCGCGACCGAGACGATCCCGATGCCCGACGGTGGCAGCATGGACGCCTACGTGGCGATCCCCGAGTCCGGCGCCGGTCCCGGCATGCTCGTGCTGATGGAGATCTTCGGCGTCGGCACCTATATCCGCGGGGCCACCGACCGTCTCGCCGAACACGGCTACGTTGCGCTCGCGCCGGATCTCTACCGCCGGACCCGCCCCGGCGTCCGAGTTCGGCAAGGGCCCGGAGGGGTTGCAGGAGGCGTTCGCAGCGGTGAGCGAACTGGACGTGCCGGGCGCGATCGAGGATGCGACCGCCGCGCTCGGAACGCTCCGGACGCTACCCGAGGTCAGCCGCGGCACTGGCGTGATCGGCTTCTGCCTCGGCGGCACGCTGGCGTTCGGCGTCGCCGTCGGCGCCGACCCCGACACGCTGGTCGCCTACTACGGCTCCGGGATCCCGGAGATGCTCGGCGATGCCGACGCGATCAGCTGCCCGGCGCTGTTTCACTTCGGTGCCGAGGACCCGTACATCCCGCTGGAGCAGTCACGAGCGGGTCGCCGAGGCCGCCGAGTCGCGTCCGGGCTGGGAGGTCCCGATCCAGCCCGACGGGGGTCATGCGTTCGACAACTGGGACAACCCGATGTTCCACCAGCCCGAGCCGGCCGCCCGGGCGTGGGATCTGACCCGGGACTTCCTGGCGCGGACGCTGCCGGCCGGGTAGCGCCCAGGGGCTCCGCAACCTGGGTCGCTACGGCGCTCGGCCGGGCCGCGTCGCACGCAGGGTGAACAGCAGCGGCAGCGGGATGCCGTCGGCGCGCAACCGCCACCAGCCGTCGTCCTCACGCAGCGGGATCCCAGCCCGTGCTCGAACGAGCACCGCAGATGCTCGGTCAGCTCGTCGATCTGCAGACCGGCGGATGCGGCGGCGCTGACGATCTCCCCGATCGAGTGGGAGTAGTAGACCGAGCCGCCGGCCGGCAGCTTCGCGTCCACGACTGCGTACGAGCCCTCCCCCTCGAACAGGTGCCCACCGTCGTTGGCGTAGGGCATGTTGAACGTCAGAGGCCGGGGCGTGTCGACCATGTCCTGTAGCGGATGGGTGTCGATCAGGATCAACCGCCCGCCGGGTCGCAGCGTCGAGTGGACCGAGCGCATCCAGGCGCCGACATCGGCGATCCACGTGAGCACGCCGATCGTGGCGTAGGCGAGATCGAAGCGGCCGGCCAGCGACGGGCCGATCGCGGTCGAGTCGGCCTGGACCCACTCGATCGCGACGCCGCAGCGGTCCGCGATCGCCGCCGCCTTGGCCAGCGACGCCGGCGAGAAGTCAAGCCCGGTGACCCGGGCGCCGCGGCGGGCCAGCGAGATCGTGTCGAAGCCGATGTGGCACTGGACGTGGAGTACGTCGAGCCCGTTGACGCTCTGCACCGACGCCCTGACCGCCTCGTCCTCCTCGGGCGTCAGCGTGTCGTGCCCGGCGACGAGCGCCTCGGTGTCGTAGTACGCGTCCTGGCCGTGCAGCGCCGCCAGCGCGTCCCAGCGGGCCTGGTTGAGCGCTCGCGCCCGCTCCCACTCGATCGGTGGCTCCATCGGGCCGGCAACGTTACCGCCGCCCCGCTCAGTGCTCCCCTCCCACCCCGCTCGGGGCCACCGTCCCACCCCGATCGCCGGTCACCCTCCCGCCCCGATCGCCGGTCGCCCTCTACCCCGATCCCCGGCGCGCGTGGTCAACGGTGAACGGCCAGCTTCGCTGGTTGGTCGCTTTTGCCGATCACATGGCGGTGGTCTCATCCGGTCGACGCAACACGATGGTGTTCTGGTGTTGACAGATCGGAGGTTGGATGCGTCGTCGCTGTCGGTACAGGTTGTTATCGCTGGGGAGCGGGGTGCGGTCCTGGCGCGGTTTGGGCGAATGCGACCGTGAAGGAGGTGGTGGCGGAGTTCGGGGTGCCGCGCACGTCGTTGTATCGGCTGCGGGATGAGGCGGCGTGATGGTCGCGGTGTTCGATTCGTCGCACCGGTTGTCGTTTGTGAGCGTGAGCGGATCAGTCGCGGGATCGCGGCGGGGCAGTCCGGTCGCGAGATCGCGCGGGCGTTGGGGCCGTCGGCGTCGACGGTCTGTCGTGAGATCCGGGCGGCGGGTGGTCGGGAGCGTTATCGCGCGGTTGGGGCTGAACGCCGCGCGCAGCGGTGTGCGCGGCGGCCCAAGCCGACCAAGCTGTCGGCGTGTCCGGGCTGGTGGTCGAGTCGAGCGGGGCCTGTTGTCGGGATGGTCCCCGCAGCAGATCTCGGCCAGGCTGAAGATCGAGTTCCCCGATGATCCTGGATGCGTATCAGTCACGAGACGATCTATCTGTCGTTGTATGTCCAGGACGCGGGAGTGCGCCGGCAGTTGACCGCGCATCTGCGCACCCGGCGCAGTGCCCGCAAACCCCACGGGCGCGTCGAGACCCGCGGGCGGATCGCTGACATGGTCAACATCTCTGAGCGTCCGGCGGAGGTCGCTGATCGGCGGTGCCGGGTCACTGGGAGGATCTGATCGTCGGCGCTCATAACCGCTCGGCGGTCGCGACGCTGGTCGAACGCCAGACGCGGTATGTGATGCTGGCCTATCTCGGGGCTGACCAGCGCACCGAGACGGTGATCGAGGCGCTCAAGGGCCAGATCACCGGGCTGCCGGAACATTTGAAACGGTCGCTGACCTGGGACCAGGCCGCGAGCTGTCAGCGCATCTGCGGTTCACGGTCGATACCGGCGTCCAGGTGTTCTTCTGTGACCCGCAATCACCGTGGCAGCGCGGCACCAACGAGAACACCAACGGCTGCTGCGCCAGTATCTGCCCAAGAGCACCAACCTCGCCGTCCATGACCAGGCCGAGCTTGACCGGATCGCGGCGCAGCTCAACGGCCGACCGCGGCAAACGCTGGGATGGATGAACCCCGCCGAGAAGATGGCCGAACTGCTGGCCAGCTCACCGGCCCCTCGGTCACCGGATGCTTAAAGCGACCATCGCCGCTACGCCTCGCCCTACGGGCTCGTCTACGCAACGACCGTCGCTTGCCCAGCAAGCCTGGCTGCCACACTCACCAGGTGTTGCGCTGACCGCTGAGGCGAAGGGCAAAATCGACCAATTGAGGCGCGGACCGAAGGCGCAGCGCATCGCCCGGCGAGACCGGCTCGCACCGGCCGTGCCGGCGCCCAGGTCCGTGCTACCGCCGCCACCGGCCCGCCGCCCACCGGCCGCCGGCCGCCGCCCGGCCGCCCCACTGCCCCGGCCTCGCGCGCCTCGGGCACGGACGCTCGGCGTCAGGACAGCGTGCCGGTTGCGCGGACGGTGAACCCACCGCTGACCGCCGCCGCGGTGACGCTCGTCACCCGCACCGCCGGGTCGCTGAACGCCGTCACCGTGACGGCGCCCCCGAACGGAACCTCGGGCGAGACGACGATCGCCCCGCCAGAAACCCGCACCGAGAAGTCGACCGAGACCGGCGCGCCGAGGACGTTGGCGGTACCGCGCAGGATCAGCTGCCCAGCCGGGGAGGCGATGGGCGTGACCGTTTGCAGTACCGGCAGCACGCCACGCAGGTCGGCGTCCATGACGCGGGCGGTCGCGACGAGCGAGGAGCCGTGCTTGACCAGACGCGCATCACGGACGGTCAGCAGACCGACGGTCACCCGCGCGACGTCGGCGTGCAGCGTGCCGACGTCCGAGAGCTGCTCGAGGCGCCCGGCCAGACCGGAGGCGTCAGCGTGAAACGAGCTCAGGCGAACCGTGACGCTGTCGGCATGGTGCCAGAGCAGCTCGACCGCTGGGAACGCGCTGACCGACACCGACTGCACCTGCCCGTAGCGGCCGAAGCTGGGAGCGGATCCGGTGCGCGGCGATCCCGGGCAGCAGCAGTTGCGCGACGCCGAGCAGGACGATCACGAGCAGGAGCACGCCGAGGACGGCCAGCCGCCGCACCTACCCGACCCCGCCCGCCGGCAAGCGGCTCAGTGGCCCGCTTCGCAAGTGTCGCCGTACTTACGAACCGAACCACTTATGCGACCAGCGCCCGGGCCGCGCCGATCGCCTGGTTCAGCAGCGGCTCCAGCGACAGCTCGGGCTCGGACAACCGCCGGATCACCATGCCGTCGGCGAGCACGAACAGGAAGCCGGCGAAGTCGATCGGGTCCGCGTGCAGCGTGAACACGCCCGCCGCGGCGCCGGCGCGCAGCGCTTCGCCCAACCGCTGCCGGGTCCGGTAGGCCAGCTCCCGGAGCTCGTCGGCGACCTCGTCGTTGCGCTGGCCGAGCAGCAGCAGCTCGTAGAAGGTCTGAAATGAATCGCCGGTCTCCCCCAGCGCCTCGCGGAACGCCGTGACCAGACCGTCGATCAGGCCGTCGGCGTCCTCGGCGTTGGCCACGGCCTGATCCAGCAGTTCGCCGCGCGCTTCGCACTCGAGGCGCACGACTTCGAGCAGCAGCCGCTCCTTGGTCTGGAAGTAGTAGTGCAGTAGACCGCGGGAGACACCCGCCTCACGCGCGACGTGATCGAACGTCGAGCCGGCGATCCCACGGTTCGCGACGCTGCGGCGCATCGCCTCGACGATCCTCGCGGCCTTGTCGCCGGCCAGCTCCGCCCCGATCTGGCGCTGCTGTGTGGCCGCGGCCTCCATCGCCTCGGGATTCTAGGTGCGGGTCGGCGGACGCCGCCGCGTCCATGACAAAGGGCGCCCCCGAAGGGCGCCCTTTTGTTCAGTCAATCTGGAACTTCTCGTCGGGAAGACTGTGGCAAGCCTCAGGCCGCGCTGACCGGACTGGCCGGCGGCTCCGTCGGCGCGGGCGCCGGCGGCGTGTATTGGAACTCCTCTTCCTTACCGAACAGCGCGTCGAGCAGCTTGTTGCGCAGGCTCTCGGACACCGCCAGCGCCACGCCGGCGCCGATCAGCAGCAACAGGAGCTTGCGACCCCGCCGCTTCTTCTTCTTGAACGGCTGGTTGTGCTTGGTGTCGACGTCGTTGAGCGCGAGCGCGATATCGCGGATCGAGCCGGCGGCGGACTCCACGTGCTCGTGCAGCTTGGAGTCCTCGAGCACCGCCTTGTGGGGCGCACCGTTGGAGACAAGCTGCTCATAAGCCCCCTTGCTGGACTCGATCACGTTCGTGACGTTGTCGCGCAGGGCGCCATCCTCGATCACCCGCTGGATGTACGGGTTGTCCTTGATGCTGGCCAGGTCGGCGGGGCTGAAAGGAACCGCCTTAGCCACTTTCTTTCCTCGTGATGCCATGTGTCTCCCTTGTGCGTGGCGGCATTCGGACCCCAGCATACGCGAGGTGCGATCAGGCCAGCGTGTACGCACGGGCGCGGCGGCTCGCGAGCGCCGTCTCGAGCACCTGACTGACGTCGGAAACGAACACGAACCGCAGCTGCCGGCGAAGATGCTCGGGAATCTCCTCGATGTCGGCCTGGTTGAGCTCGGGCGCGATCACGGTCTTGATCCCCGACCGCTGGGCCGCCAGCGCCTTCTCCTTGAGACCGCCGATCGGCAGCACCTGGCCGGTCAGCGTCACCTCGCCGGTCATCGCCACGTCGGCGCGCACCGGCCGGCCCGACAGCAGCGACACCAGCGCCGTGACCATCGTCACGCCGGCGCTCGGCCCGTCCTTGGGAATCGCCCCCGCGGGCACGTGGATGTGGATGTCGTGATCGGCGAACCATCCCGCCGGCAGGTCGGGAACGACCGAGGCAGCGCTCGAACGCACGTAGCTCAGCGCGGCCTGGGCCGACTCGCGCATCACGTCGCCGAGCTGGCCGGTGATCGTCAGCCCGCCCTTGCCGGGCATCGCCGTCGCCTCGATGAACAGCACGTCGCCGCCGACGGGCGTCCACGCCAGGCCGGTCGCGACGCCCGGCCGTGACGTGCGCCGGCGGGACTCCGCGTGGACCGTGGGGCGCCCCAGAAGCTCCCGCACGCGCGGCTCGGTCACGGTCACCTTGCGCCGCAGCTTGCCCTCGGCCTCCAGGCGGGCGACTTTGCGCACGACCGTCCCGATCTCACGCTCCAGCTGTCGGACGCCGGCCTCACGCGTGTAGCCGGAGATGATCGCGCGCAGGCCCGCGTCGGTGAACGAGATCCGACCCGGGGTCAGTCCGTTGCGCTCGATCTGCCGCGCCACCAGATAGCGCTTGGCGATCTGCAGCTTCTCGTCCTCGGTGTAGCCGGCCAGCTGGATCGTCTCCATGCGATCGAGCAGCGGACCCGGGATCGTGTCCAGGTTGTTCGCGGTCGTGATGAAGATCACGTTCGACAGGTCGAACGGCAGATCGAGGTAGTGGTCTCGAAAGCTGTCGTTCTGCTCGGGATCGAGTACCTCGAGCATCGCCGACGCCGGGTCGCCGCGGAAGTCGGCACCCATCTTGTCGATCTCGTCGATCATGAACACCGGGTTGTTGGCGCCCGCGTCGCGCAGGGCGCGGACGATCACCCCGGGCATCGCGCCGATGTAGGTGCGCCGGTGACCGCGGATCTCGGACTCGTCGCGCATCCCGCCGACGCTGATCCGCTCGAACTGCCGTCCCAGCGCCCGCGCGATCGAGCGGCCCAGGGAGGTCTTGCCGACGCCCGGCGGACCGACGAACATCAGGATCGAGCCCGCGGGTCGGTCCCGCCCACCCTACAGCGACCGCACCGCGAGGAACTCGAGGATCCGGTCCTTGACCTTCTCGATGTCGTAGTGGTCGGCGTCGAGCACCTCGCGGGCATGTCGCAGATCGAGGTTGTCCTTGGTCGACTTGTCCCACGGCAACGACGCGATCCACTCCAGGTAGGTGCGCACGACCCCGTACTCGGCCATCGCCGGCTGCAGCCGCTCCAGGCGCCCGAGCTCACGGTCGACCTGCTTGGAGACCTCCTCCGGGAGGTTGACCGCCTCCAACTGCTCGCGCAGCTCCTTGGCCTCGGCCGCCGCCTCGTCGCCCTCGCCGAGCTCGTCCTGGATCGCCTTGAGCTGCTGGCGCAGGAAGAACTCGCGCTGGCCCTTCTGCATCTCGGACTGGACCTGGGACTGGATCTCGGTCCCGATCTCGACGACCTCGCGCTCGGAAGCCAGCACCTCCGACAACCGCCGCAGTCGCTTGGCGACGTCGAGCTCCTCCAGCAGCGACTGCTTCTGCTCGGCCGGCAGCCGCAGCGCGCCGGCGATCAGATGCGAGAGCAGCACCGGATCCTCGACGTTCGAAACCATCACCGACAGCTCCTCGGGCAGGTACGGGACCTGACCGGCGATCGCGGCGAAATCACGCTGCACGTTGCGCATCAGCGCGGTCAGCTGTGGCCCCGCCGACACCTCGTCGGGGAGCTCGGAGACCTGCGCAGCGAGGTATGGCTCGGTCTGCAGCCACTCGTCGACGTGCACACGCTGGCCGCCCTGGACCAGGACCCGCAGCGTGTCGTCCGGCAGCCGAACCATCCGCGCGACGGTGCCGAGCACGCCGACGTCGTAGATCTGCTCAGGGGTCGGACGTCTCGACCTCGGCCGACCGCCCGGCGACGAGCACCAGCGAGCGGTCGCCGCGCAGCACGTCGTTGATCAGCGCGACCGACCGCTCCTGGCCGATGTTCAGCGGCACCATCAGCTCGGGGAACGTGACCGCGTCACGCAGCGGCAGCACCGCAAAGCGATCGGGCAGCGTCCGCTGCTGACCGTTCGCGACGTCCGCCGCAGTATCGGGCCCGGCCGCGCCGCCGATATCGATCATCGGTCGCCGCCGCCGATCTGGTCCCGCCCACCTTCGCCGGTTTCGATCGGTACGTCATGCGGGGGCTCGGTGCGCTGCACCAGCGGCAGCTCGATCCGCAACATCCCGTTCTCGTAATGGGCGCTGGCCGCGTCGGACTCGATCTCCGCGGCGAGCTCGAGGATTCGCCGGAACACCCCGCGCTCGATCTCGACCTGCTGGTAGACCTCGCCTTCGACGCTCGGAGGCACGGCGCCGGCCGGCGAGGATCAGCCGCCGACCCTCGACCTGCAGCGCGATGTCCGAGGACTGCACCCCGCCCAGCTCGGCGGTGACGATCGCGCGCGGCGGGTTGGACGCGTAGGCGACGTCGATCGGTGGCCAATGGCCGGTGCGCCGGCGCGACAGGCCCGAGCGTCCGAACGCGTCGCCGAACATCTCGTCCATCTCCCGGCGCATGCGGTCAAAGCTGGCGAACAGGTCTCGGTCTGGCATCGGCGTCACTCCCTGTCTCAGGGCCTATAGGTCATAGACCGCGCCCTCATAGGCCAGCTCGACTCGGCCGCCGTAGCTGTCGGCGGCCTCCGCCGCGGCCCAGGACGGGTCCATCTCATCGGAGTAGTGGGTCAGCACCAGCCGCCGCGCGTGGGCGGCGGCGCCGTGCTCGCCGGCCTCCCGCGGGGTCATGTGACCGCGTTCGGGACCCTGCTCTGGCGTCGGCAGCGTCGCCTCGACCATCAGCACATCGGCCTCCTGGGCGAACTCGACCAGCGCGTGGTTGGGCGCGCAGTCGGCACCGAACACGAACCGATGCCCGCCCGCTCCGCCGGTGGCGAGCTCGACGGCGTGCGAGCGAATGAAGTGCGGCACCTCACGAAAGCGGACCTGCAGCGGACCGAGTGTGAGCACGTCGTCCGGCTCGATACTCCGTGATCTGGAACGCGTCGTCGATCAGGTCGCTCCGAGCCCCAGCTGCCGACGATCCGCCGCAGCACCTGGTGACCGCCCGCCGGCACCCGCAGCGACGGACGGGCCTGTACGCCCGCGCCGTTGCCCGGCGCGTCGGTGCGGACCGCGTTGGCCAGCGCGTAGCTGAACGGCACCAGGTCCAGGAAGTGATCGGCGTGCAGGTGGCTGATCAGGACCTCGCCGATCGAGCGGTAGTCGACGACCGAGCGCAGCTTCGAGAACACGCCGTTGCCGCAGTCGAGCAATAGCTGCAACTCTCCCTCCTGTACCAGGTAGCCACTGCACGCTCCGGCGGCGTCCTGCCACGATGGTGACTTCCCCAGCACGGTGACCTGCAACGTCCTGGCTCCTCTCGGCTGACCCACTGACACTGTAATGCGCGCCAGGAACCCCTGACGATGCTTGGCTACGGCTTGGTATCGCATTCGTTCGACGTCGCCGCGGTCGTGCTCGGCGGGCTGCTGATCGCCGGCGCGCTCGCTCTCAGAGCTCGTCCACCGCAGCTTCGTGTCGCTGGCGGCGGTGTTCGTCGTGGCCGGGTTCGTGCTCGGCACACGGCGCGCATCGGGGTGCTGGACTTCACCCGCGACTCGGGGTTCGTCGCCGCAGCTGGCGACGGTCGCGCTGATCGTGATCCTGCTGCGCGACGGGCTCGAGGTCGACGGCGAGATGCTGCGCTCCAACTGGCACCTGCCGGCGCGCAAGCTGATCGCGGCGATGCCGCTCACCGCCGGCGCTGGTCGCGGTCGCGACCAAGCTGCTGATCGGGCTGTCGTGGACCGAGGCGTTCCTGGTCGGGGCGCTGCTGTCGCCGACCGATCCGGTGCTGTCCTCAAACGTCGTCACCAACCCGCGGGTGCCGGCGATCGTGCGCAGCTCGCTGAACCTGGAGTCGGGCCTCAACGACGGGCTGGCGCTGCCCGCGGTCCTGGCGCTCGCCGGCGGCGCTGCAGCCCGGTGGCCATTTCGTGCTCTGGCGGTTCATCTGCGAGAACCTCGGCTTCGGGTTCGGCGTCGGGCTCGTCGTCGGCCTGATCGCGAGCCTCACGCCGGCGCGCCGGCGCGTCCGATCGCCGCCCATCAGCAGGCGCTGTTCGCGCTCGGCGTCGCGTTTGCCGCCTACGGCGCCGCGGTCCTGCTGCCCAACGGCAACGGGCTGATCGCCGTGTTCGTCGCCGCGATCGTGCTCGGGATCCGCCGGCCCGACATGCGCGAGGCGTTCGCCAACCAGTCGCTGGACCTGGTCGAGATCGTCAAGCTCGGGATCTTCGCGGTGTTCGGATCGCTGCTGACCTGGCACGGCCTGTCGTCGAACGGCTGGGCCGGGCTCGGCGTGGCTGCGCTGACCCTGTTCGTCGCCCGGCCGATCGCGGTGATGTGCTCGCTGGTGGGTACCCCGACCGACCTGCCGACCCGTGGCTTCATGGCCTGGTTCGGCCCCAAGGGCGTCGCGACGATGACGTTCTCGCTGCTGATCCTGTCCGACAACCTGCCCCACGGGACCACGATCTTCGACCTGGCGGCGCTGACCGTGATCGTCTCGGTGTTCGCCCACGGCCTCACCGACCGCGCCGGTGCGGAGTGGATGGGCGCCCACGCCGAACGGGCGGCCGTCAAGGCCGTCAAGGCCGTCAAGGCCGACGGTCAGGCGTGAAGCGAGGCCTGCTCCGCCGGCGACGGGAACGCCCAGGCGACCTGCAGCCGGCGCTCGGCACCGAACACGAACCGCAGCTGGCTCGGCGGCCGCAGCCCCTCGGGCCCGTCGGGCCTGAACGTCGCGCAGGGGCCGTTCTGCCCCACCGCGCACAACTGTTGCGCTGAAAGAAGCACTTCTCACAACTTGCCTGCTCAACCGCCCGGCCCTTTGCCATTACCGCACCAACACCCCGCTCAGACTCGATGCTCGGCTCCTGGACACGGCATCAAAGCGGACTTGCCGTCACGGCCGCGGACCGATTCCCGGAAAACGCAAGAAGTTCACATCTGCCCGAAAACCCTCAAATTCCGGCATGTTCTTCAGCAGCCCCGCTATTTCGTAGGTTTGTGACCGTGCTCGAACCACACCGAGAAGGCCGGCCGTTGCGCGTGCTCGTCACCGGGATCGGCGGCTACGTCGGCGGCCTCGTGGCCGCCGAGCTGCAGCGCCGTGGCCACGCGGTCCGCGGTTACGCCCGCCGGCCGCGCCGGGTCACGCTCGACGTGCCGGTGATCGCCGGCGATGCCGTCACCGGCGCGGGCCTCGACGAGGCGCTGGACGGGATCGACGTCGCCTACTTCCTGATCCACTCGATGGAGCCGGCGAGCGGCTCGGGCGACGGATTCGGGGTCCGTGAGCGCGCCGCCGCGGAACGGTTTGCCGGCGCGGCGCGCCGGGCCGGGATTCGGCGGATCGTGTACCTCGGCGGCCCCGAGCCGCCCCGCGGGGCGGCCGACGGGAGCCTTTCTCCGCACCTGGCCAGTCGCCTGGAGGTCGAACGGGTGCTGCTCGACGGGGTGCCCGGCTCGGTCGCGCTGCGCGCCTCGATCGTGATCGGCGCCCAGTCACGCGCGTTCCGGTTCCTCGTCCGCCTGATCGAACGTCTGCCGGTGCTGATCCTGCCGGCCTGGCGCGACAATCGCGGCATGCCGATCGACGAGCGTGACGTCGTCTCGGCGCTGGTGGCGTGCGCGGACGACCCGCGCGCGGCGGGGATGGTGCTCGACGCGGCCGGGCCCGAGGTGATCAGCTACGGCCGGCTGATCACGCGGATCGCGGACGCGATGCTCGTCGGACGCCCGACGCATCGGCTCCGGGCGACTGTCGGTGACGCCGATCGCCAGCCGGATCGCGGCGACCATCGCCGGCGAGCATCCGGAACTGATCGAGCCGCTGATGGAGAGCCTGGCAACCGACCTGTTGCCCGTCAATCCGCTTGCCTCCGACGTGCTCGGCATCCGCCTGCACTCGCTCGATTCGGCGATCGAGCACGCGCTGGCGGAGTGGGAGCGCGAGGAGCCGCTTGCGGCGCGGTAGGGCGCCACGGCGGCTCTCACCGGAGCCGTCGCCGCAGACGAGTTAGGCTCGGCCCCGATGAGCACCGTCCAGGCCGAGATCGAGATCGACGCGCCGATCGAGAAGGTGTGGGAGACGGTGATGGATCCCTACCGGCTCGGAGATTGGGTGACGATCCACAAGTCCGTCGAGAACGTGTCACGAATCCCGCTGCGACACGGCGCGACGATGGATCAGGCGATGTCGGTCGTCGGCATCACCTTTCGCGTGCACTGGCGGCTGACCGAGGTGATCGAGCCGACCGAGGCACGCTGGGAGGGTGGCGGTCCCGCTCACTCCGACGCGCTGATCTACTACCAGCTGGCGCCGACCGACTCAGGGGGCACGCGCTTCCGTTACACCAATGAGTTCCACCCTCCGGGCGGCCGGCTCGGAAGCCTGGCGGGCCGCTTCATCGTCGGCGCCACGTCGGAACGCGAAGCCACCCGTTCGTTGGCACGGCTGAAGCAGTTGCTCGAACGCCGCACCTGACCAATGTGGACATAACCGCACCAAACTTACACTTTCCGTGTAAGGTGGCGGGTATTCATGTAACGCATAGTGATTGGGAGGTATGCCGGCTTGGCGGGATTTTGTTGATACGACCGTGTCCGAGATCGACCGTCGCCTGGACGAGCTCAACGCTGAGGTGACAAAGCTGCAAGCGGCACGATCCGCGCTGACGCGCGGTGCTCCAGGCCGCCCGGCGAGGAACGGTTCGGGTCACGCGGGCGGCGGCCGCGCGGCGCGCGGCGCGCTCACGCGGCCGGCGCAACGGGACCCGCGGCGATCAGGCGCTGACGCTCGTGCGCGAACACCCGGGAATCACGATCCCGGAAATCGCCTCGTCATTGGGCACTGAGCCCAATTACCTGTATCGGGTGATGCCCCACCTCGTCAAGGACGGCAAGGTCAGGCGCGACGGCCAGGGCTGGTACCCGGCCGAATAGGCGCCGGCTAAGACCGCGGGGAGCGCCGGCGACGATCGCCGGCGCCCCGCAGCGCGGCTCAGATCACAGCGGCCTTAGATCAGACCCAGGCCCTTGACCGCCTCGGCCTCCTCACGCAGTTCGGCGACGGTCGCGTCGATCTTCGCGCGTGAGAAGTCATTCACCGACAGGCCCTCGACGATCGTGTACTCGCCGCCCGAGCAGGTGCACGGATAACCGGCGAACACCCCCTCGCCGAGCCCGTAGCTGTCATTCGAGGGGATCGCCATCGAGACCCAGTCACCCTCGGGCGTGCCGAGCACCCAGTCGTGAACATGGTCGATCGCCGCATTGGCCGCCGACGCGGCACTCGATGCGCCGCGCGCCTCGATGATCGCCGCACCGCGCTTCTGCACGGTCGGGAGGAAATCGTTCTCGATCCACGCCTGATCGGCGATCACCTCGGCGGCATTGGACCCTTTGACCTTGGCGTTGAACACGTCGGGGTACTGGGTCGCCGAGTGATTGCCCCAGATCGTCATGTTGGTGACGTCGGTGACCTGGCTACCGGTCTTTTTAGCCACCTGCGCGATCGCGCGGTTATGGTCCAGGCGCACCATCGCGGTGAACCGCTCACGCGGGATGTCCGGCGCGTTGGAGGCCGCGATCAGGCAATTGGTGTTGGCCGGGTTGCCGACGACCAGCACCTTCAGGTCCGAGGCGGCGTGCGCGTTGAGCGCGGCGCCCTGGGGCTTGAAGATGCCGCCGTTGGCCTCCAGCAGGTCCGCCCGCTCCATCCCCTTCGTGCGCGGACGCGCGCCGACCAGCAACGCGATCGAGACGCCGTCGAACGCCTGGTTGGGATCATCATCGATGTCGATCGCCGACAACAGCGGGAACGCGCAGTCGTCGAGTTCCATCGCGGTGCCCTCGGCGGCCTTCACCGCAGCCGGGATCTCCAGCAGCTTGAGGTGCACGGGGGTGTCGTCGCCGAGCAGCTGGCCCGACGCAATCCTGAACAGCAGGGCGTAGCCGATCTGACCGGCCGCGCCGGTGACGGCGACTTTGACTGGGGTCTTACTCATTTGTCGCTCACTCTCTCTTTCATCTGACTGTGGCGTTTGCTCTCCGGCGACGCGGTTTGCCCGAGCGTGTCCGCCCGGGGGCCGTCACCCGCGCGGCCCTGTTAGTCGCCGAGATCCACCCCGTAAACATCTGAAAGCTTGGCCTTCAGATAGCGCACGAACGGCGCTACGGAGATCGGACCTCCGCCCTCTCGCTCCAGCAGTTCCTCAGTCCCAAACTTCGCGCCATGGCGGTGAATCCGCCGGCGCAGCCATTCGCGCAACTCGGCCAGCTCGCCGGCCGCCAGCTGATCGTTCAGACCGGCGATCTCGGCTTGGGCTGCCTCCCAAAGCTGTCCGGCAATCAGATTGCCCAGTGCATAGGTCGGGAAATAGCCGATCAATCCCGCTGACCAGTGCACGTCCTGCAGCACGCCGTCGGCGTCGTCGGTCACCTCGATGCCGAAGTAGTCCTTGAAGCGCGCGTTCCACGCCTCGGGGAGATCGGCGATCGACAGACGTCCCTCGATCAGGTCCTGCTCGAGCTCGAACCGCAGGATGATGTGCAACCCGTAGGTCGCCTCGTCGGCCTCGACCCGAATGTACGTCGGCTTGACGCGGTTGATCGCGCGGTACAGACGGTCGGCGTCGATCCCCGCCAAGTCGCCGCCGGCAAGCTCTGAGACCCGCGGCGCCAGCACGGTGCAGAACGCGCGACCGCGGCCGACCATGTTCTCCCACAGGCGGCTCTGCGATTCGTGCATGCCGAGCGATTGCGGCGAGCCGATCGGGGTGCGCCGCAGCTCGGGCGCGATCCCGGCCTCGTACAGGCCATGGCCGCACTCGTGCATCGCGCCGTACAGCGACATCGGCCAGTAGGTCTCATCCCACCGGTTGGTGATCCGCACGTCGCCGGGCCCGATCCGGACGGCGAACGGGTGCACGGTGTCGTCCATTCGCCAGCCCTGCGCGTCGAAGCCCATCAGCGCGACGGTCTCACCGGCCAGCGTCCGCTGGCCGTCGATCGCGAAATGAGCTGACAGCGGACGGTCGTCGACCGGTGTCGCTCGGGCCAGCGTGGCGATCATCGGCACCAGTTCGCCCTTGAGCTCTGAGAACAGGTCGGCGACGTGCGCGGTCCTGATACCCGGCTCGTAGTCGTCGATCAGGACGTCATAGGCGGACTCGAATCGATCGTGGCCGAGATGGCAGTCGACGTAGCGCCGGGTCAGCTCGACGATTCGCTCCAGGTAGGGCGCGAAGCCCTTGAAGTCCGACGCCGCCCGCGCGGCGACCCACGCCTCCTGACCCTCGGACGATGCCCGCGCGATCTCGGCC
Organism: uncultured Solirubrobacteraceae bacterium; assembly: GCA_963846015.1. Lineage (GTDB taxonomy): Bacteria > Actinomycetota > Thermoleophilia > Solirubrobacterales > Solirubrobacteraceae > Palsa-465. The sequence continues at coordinate 51,842 of CAWJUE010000003.1, read as the reverse complement.
TCCAACTCGGTCGGTACGCGGCGTGATTTCTCCCAACGCCGGCGGGTGACCTCGATCAGCCGCGCGTCGTCGGAATCCGGATCGCGCCCACCCCCGCCGTCGAGCTCGGCCGCGGCGGACTCCAGCAGGCGGCCGGTCTGATCATCGGTGAACGTCTCGTGACGCAGCGATGCCAGCGTCCCCAGTACGTCAGCCCGCGCCTGGGACCCGTTCGGCGGCATTTTGGTCTGCTGATCCCAACCCGCGAGCTCGGCCGCCCCGTCGAGATCGGCGATCGTGCCGAGCCTGGTTTTCAGCGCCTGCATCTGCGAGCTCATCTGACTCCTCTGGAAATTGCCGATCGGGTCATCGCCGCTATGCGACCATTGCAGCATGCTCCGGCGGACCAACTCGGTCAGGCTGTTCAGCGTGTTCGGGATTCGCGTCGGCGCGGACCTGAGCTGGTTCATCGCGCTGTTTCTGCTGATCTACCTGCTGTCGTCCCCGTTCAAGAACACCCTGCACAGCTCGGAGGCGGTCGCCTACCTGACGACGGTGATCAGCGTCCTGCTGCTGTTCGGGTCGCTGATCGTGCATGAGTTCGGTCATGCGCTGGTGGCGCGTCGGCAGGGCATCGGGGTGGACCACATCGATCTGTACCTGTTCGGGGGACTGACGCGGATGAACCGCGACGCCGCCACCCCAGGCGAGGATTTCAAGGTCTCGGCGGCGGGTCCGCTGGCGACGCTCGGCGTGATCCTAGTCTGCCTCGCGCTCGACCTCGCGATCGTCGGACCGCACCGCTTGACCCACGCGATCGCGCTCGACCAGGACATCACGATCACGCCGGTGCTGCTGTCGCTGAGCTGGTTGCTGCCGATGAACGTGCTGCTGCTGGTGTTCAACCTGATGCCGGCGTACCCGCTCGACGGCGGTCGGATCGCCCGCGCGATCGTCTGGCGAGTGACCGGCTCGAAGCGCACCGGCACGATCATCTCGTCCCGGATGGGCCAGGGACTGTCGCTGGTGCTGGCGGCATTCGGTCTGTGGCTGCTGCTCAACTACGGGACGTTCGCCGGACTGTGGGCGATCGCGCTGGCGTTCATGACCTATCAAGCGGCGCGATCCGCCGTCTATCAGTCAGCGCTGGACGAGCGGATCGAGGGCGTCCGGGTGGTCGACATCATGGACGCCCACCCGGTGGCGATCGGAATCGAGACCGGCCTGCAGCAGGCGCTCGATGAGTACTTCCTGCGCTACGGCTGGTCATGGTTCCCGGCGACCGACGAGCACGGTCGCTACGCCGGGATCGTCACCCAGGAGCGGACCCAGGCGTCGATCGATTCAGGCGTTGGGTGGCTGACGATCGCGTCGGTTGTCGACGCCGAACGCACCGGGAGCTGGCGAGTCGAGCAGGATCGCCCGATCACGGATCTGATCGGCTCGGAGTCGCTCGGGCTGCTGGGGGCGGTGATGGCGGTCGACGGCGACGGCGTGCTGCGAGGAGTGGTGACCGTCCAGCAGTTGCGCCGCGCGATGCAATCCGCACTTTCGCCGTCCGCCTGACGCAGCGCCCCGAGGCGCCTGAGTCATATATTGGAGGCCGTGCCCTCACATGACGTGCTGATCATCGGTGCCGGGCTAGCCGGCCAGCGCGCCGCGCTTGCGGCCGCCCAGACGGGAGCAACCGTCGCCATCATCTCCAAGGTCCACCCCGTCCGCTCGCATTCGGTCGCAGCCGCCGGCGGCATCAACGCGGCGCTGAACCCAGAGGACAGCTGGGAATCGCACGCCTACGACACCGTCAAGGGGTCGGACTACCTCGGCGACCAGGACGCGATCGAGGTCATGTGCCGCGAGGCCCCGGACGAGATCCTGTGGCTGGAGCACGCGGGCGTCACCTTCCATCGCGACGAGTCGGGTCACCTCGGCACCCGCGCGTTCGGCGGCGCTTCGGCGGCCCGCACCTACTACGTGGCCGACATCACCGGCCACGCCCTGCTGCACGTGCTCTACGAGCAGCTGATGAAGCATTCGCACCAGATCGACCGCTACGAGGAGTGGTTCACGACCGACCTGCTGCAGGACGACGAGGGCCGCTGCAACGGCGCGGTCTGCCGCAACCTGCGCGACGGCAAGGTGGAGGTGTTCAACGCCAAGGCCGTGATCCTCGCCTGCGGCGGCGCCGGCCAGGCCTACAAGCCGACCACCAACGGCCTGATCGTGACCGGCGACGGGATCGCCCAGGCCTACCGGATCGGCGCCAAGCTGATGGACATGGAGATGATCCAGTACCACCCGACGACGCTGGCGGGCAACGGGCTGCTGATCACCGAGGGCGCGCGTGGCGAGGGCGCCTGGCTGCTGAACGCCAAGGGCGAGCGGTTCATGGAGAAATACGCGCCCAACAAGCTCGAGCTCGCCTCCCGCGACGTCGTCTCCCGTGCCGAGCAGACCGAGATCAACGAGGGCCGCGGCTTTCCGGACGGGACCGTCGCGCTGGACATCACCAAGGTCCCGCGCCGGCGCACGCTCGAGGCGCTGCGCGAGATCGTCAACATCGGCCGTGACTTCGCCGGCGTCGACATCACCCGCGAGCCGATCCACATCCACCCCGGCCAGCACTACATCATGGGCGGGGTCAAGACCGACGTCGACGGCCAGACGACGATCCCGGGCCTGTACGCGGCCGGCGAAGTGGCCTGCGTGTCGGTTCATGGCGGCAACCGGCTGGGCGCCAACTCGCTGCTGGACACGCTGATCTTCGGTCGGCGCTCGGGCGAGCATGCGGCTCAGCAGGCATCGCACATGGAGATGCCGACGACGCCCGCGTCCCGCGCCAGCCGACACCGAGCGGCGGATCCGGGCGATCATCAACCGCCCCGCCGGCGGCCGGCGCGTGTCGGCGATCAAGGACGAGCTCGGCGAGATGATGAACAAATATGTGGCCGTGTTCCGTGACGCCGAGGGCCTGCAGCAGGCCCACGAGATCATCCGCCGGCTCAAGGAGGAAGCGCCGCAGGCGTCGATCGACGATCACGGCAGCGTCTTCAACCAGGACGTGATCGGCGCGATCGAGCTCGGCTACATGCTCGACTGCGCCGAGGCCACCGTGGTCGGCGCGATCGAGCGCAAGGAGTCACGCGGGGCGCAGTTCCGCACCGACTTCCCGGCGCGCAACGACGACGAATGGCTCAAGCACATCGACATCTCGGTCAACGGCGCCGACGTGCCGAAGGTCAGCTACTCAGAGGTGACGATCACCAAGTGGCAGCCGCAGGAGAGGACCTACTAGCCCGTCCACGGAGGCCCCTATGCCTGAGTACCTGCTGAAGATCAGACGTTACGACCCCAATTCCGGCCACGCCGCCTACTGGGACGAGCACGCCGTCGAGCTCGGCGAACGCAGCTCCGTGCTCGACGCGATCCTCAAGGTCCGCGACGAGGTCGATGGGTCGGTCGGGATCCGCTGCTCCTGCCAGCAGGCGATCTGCGGCTCCTGCGGCGTGCGGATGAACGGCAAGCCGGGGCTGGCGTGCAACACCCACCTGCGAGGAGGCGGCCGATCGCGCGTCACGGCACCGGATGGAACCCGTCGACCGGCGGCGAGGATCGGCGGGACCGAATCATCGAGGTCGAGCCGATGGGCAACATGCCCGTGATCCGGGATCTGATCGTCGACATGGACGCCGTCCACTGGAAGAAGATCCAGCGCGTCACCCCGTACCTGATCAACAAGCAGCCGATCCCGGAGCGGGAGTACATCGTCCCGCACGAGAACATGGTCGACGTCACCCAGACGATGGCCTGCATCCAGTGCGGCGCGTGCGTCTCGGACTGCCTGTCGATGGAGATCGACCCCGGCTTCATCGGCCCGGCCGCGCTGTCGAAGGCCTATCGGTTCGTCGGTGACCCGCGTGACGCCGACCAGTTCGAGCGGCTCAAGGACCTGGCCGAGGACGAGCACGGGCTCTACGACTGCACCCACTGCTTCAACTGCATCGACGCCTGCCCCAAGGGCGTGGCACCGATGAGCCAGATCATGCGCCTGCGTCGCCGCGCCGGCACCGACGAGGAGATCGTCGACCGCAACAACGGCAACCGCCACGAGGAGGCCTTCTCGACCCTCGTGCGGGACTACGGCCTGCTCAACGAGGCCGAGGTGTTGCCTCGGTCGTGGGGCGGGAACTCGTGGTTCGGCAAGTTCCACCCAGACGCGGGCAAGGTGCTGCTGAAGTCGTTGCCGGCGATCATTCCGGCGGTGCTGCGTGGCAAGGTCTCGCCGAAGATCGCGCTGTTCGGCCACAAGCTCGCGCCCGACGACATGCAGGCCGTCAAGAAGATCTTCGCCAAGGTCGAGGGGCGCGAGCAGCGCATCGAGCTGAACCTGTACGTGAGCGGCGACGACACCGACGATGATCCGGCGCCGTCCGAACCCGGCGTGTCGTCGACGTCAGGCGCCGGTGACGCGGCGACGACCCCGGGCGCCGCGGGAGGCTCGTCTGACGGGGCGCCGACCGACAAGTCGCCGACGTTCCCCGGGCCAGGAGAGGGCACCGAATCCGCATCGAGCGAAAGCGAGTCTGCATGAAGGTTGCCTACTGGCCCGGCTGCGTGAGCCGCGGGTTCACTCCGGAGCTGCACGGCTCGATGGCCAAGGTCGCGCCGCTGCTCGACCTCGAGCTGATCGAGCTCGACCGCGCCGCCTGTTGCGGCGCCGGCGTGATCGCCGAGCACAATCAGGAGCTCGCCGACACGCTCAACGCGCGCACGTTCGCGCTCGCCCAGCAGACCGACGGCGAGCTGATGATGAACATCTGCTCGACCTGTCAGGGCTCCCAGGGCGAGTGCCAGGAGCGCCTGGACGCCAACGCCGAATACCGATCGACGATCAACGCGAACCTCGCCGATGAGGGACTCTCGTACGAGCGCGGCCTGACCAACAAGAACCTGCTGTGGTTGCTGGTCGAGGAGATCGGGCTCGACGCCCTGCGCTCCAAGGTCAAGCGTCCGCTCTCCGGGCTCAAGGTCGGGCCGTTCTACGGCTGCTACATCGTGCGCCCGGTCGACCGGCTCGGGATCGACGCCGAGCATCCCCGCGACCGCTACATGCACATGGTGATCGAGGCGCTCGGCGGCACCGTGATCGACTTCGCCGGCGTCTACAAGTGCTGCGGCTTCCCGATCGTGACGATGAACATGGAGGCGTCGCTGAAGATGGCCGGCCGCCATCTCGGCGACGCGATCGACGCCGACGCCGACTGCCTGGTCGTGCCCTGTCCCCTGTGCCACCTCAACCTCGATCTGCAGCAGCCCCTGGCCGCCAAGCAGGTCGGTCGTGAGCTCGGGCTGCCGGTGCTGCATCTGCCGCAGCTGCTCGGCCTGGCGCTCGGGCTCGAGCCCAAGGACCTGGGGATGTCCAAGCACGTCGTCAAGCCGACCTCGGTGATCGACTGGTCCGCGGCGGTCGTGGCCGGCGCACCCGCCTGATCGCGCCGCGGCGGCTCAGGCCGCGGTGTGCCCCAACGCCGGCATTCAGCCCATGCCGGTGTTATACGGCGATGGGCTCGGTGCGCTGGGACGGCGGCACCCAGCCGATCGCCGGGGCGATCTCCCGCGCGATCGTGTCCAGCATCCGCGCGTTGTATTCAACCCCGAGCTGGTTGGGCACGGTCAGCAGAACGGTGTCAGCCGCCTGCACGGCGGCGTCCTGGGCCAGCTCGGCCGCGATCACGTCCGGCTCGCCCGTGTAGCTGCGCCCGAACCGGGCGAACTCTCCACCGGGCAGGTAGCCGAGCGTGTCGTCGGCCTCGTGCTGACGGCTGCGTCCGAAGTAGGCGCGGTCCTCGTCGGAGACGATCGGGATCACGCTGCGGCTGACCGAGACGCGCGGCTCACGGTCATGGCCGGCCTCGGCCCAGGCGGAGCGGAAGATCTGGATCTGCTCGGCCTGCAGCTCGGACAGCGGCACGCCCGGTGTCCTCGGTCAGCAGCGTCGAGCTCTGCAGGTTGTAGCCCTGCTCGGCGGCCCACTGCGCCGTCGCGCGGGTCCCGGCGCCCCACCAGATCCGATCGATCAGGCCGGGTGACTGTGGTTGGATCGGCAGCAGGCCGGTGGTACCGGTCATCTGCGGGTCGGCCGAGACGACGCCGCCCCCTGCGATCGCCTGCCGGAACAGCGACGCGTGAGCGCGGGCCATGTCCGCGTCGGTGTGGCCCGTCCGCCGGCCGGTAGCCGAACGCACCGGCGCCGTTGAGCGCCGGCTCCGGGGACCCACGGCTGATGCCCAGCTGCAGCCGGCCACCGGCGATCAGGTCCGCCGCGGCGGCATCCTCGGCCATGTACAGCGGGTTCTCGTAGCGCATGTCGATCACGGCGGTGCCGATCTCGATCGTGCTCGTGCGGGCGCCGATCGCCGCCAGCAGCGGGAACGGCGACGCCAGCTGCCGCGCGAAGTGATGGACACGGACGTACGCGCCGTCGATCCCGAGCGCTTCCGCCGCAGCGGCCAGCTCGATCGTCTGGTTCAGCGCGTCGGCGGCGGTCGGCGTCCGTGAGCCGGTGACCGGCGCCCAGTGGCCGAACGAGAGAAAGCCGATTCGTTTCATGCTGAACGATGATAGAACAGATACTTGCGGACTCAACCAGTTACCGCCGGGGCGCGCTGTGCGGTCGCATCCCGCAGCTGCTCGACCGCCTGGTCGACCAGGTCGGCCAGCGACGCGCGGTTGGCGGGGTCCGTCCAGCACGCGAACGCGACCCAGAAGACGTTGACCCCCGCCCAGGCCACGAGCGCTGCCGCCGGGTCGCATTCCCCCCGGGCGCGCAGCGTCACCGCGATCTTCTCGGCCAGGGTCGAGCGCTTGATCAGGTCGCGCTCCAGGAGCTCGGGACTGGCCTCGATCACCCGCTGGCGGCGCGACGCATCCAGGCGGCGTTCCTCGAAGCTCGCGGCCGCGAACGCTTTGAAGCCGGCGGCGACCGCGTCCAGCGGGGCCACCGGCTCGGGCTGCGCGGCGATTGCGGATACGACGCCCTCGACGAAGATCTCGGAGCCGGCGAACAGCACCTCCTGCTTGTCAGCGAAATAGCGGAAAAACGTGCGCTTGGTGAGCCCCGCCCGCTCGGCGATCTCCGCGACCGTGGTGTTGTCGAACCCGCGCTCGCTGAACAGCTCCAGCGCCGCCTGCTGCAGGCGCCCGCTCGCGCCCGGTTGCCATCGGGTCATGGATCCAGCATACCTTCCATGACACTCGGTGCCATGCCGTGAGGCCGCGGCTCCGCGATCGACCCGTAACCACCCGGGGGCGGCCGGCGCGTCAGGCGCCGGGCCGGGGCGGCAGGCGCGTCAGGCGCCGACGGAGCCGACCGCGCGCCGACGAGCAGCTCGGCGATCTGGACGGCGTTGGTGGCCGCACCCTTGCGCAGGTTGTCGGACACCACCCACATGCTCAGCGCCCGCGGGTGCGACTCGTCGCGTCGGATCCGCCCGACGAACACCTCGTCGCGCCCCTCCGTCCGCAGCGGCGACGGCACGTCGACCAGGACGATCCCGGGCGCGTCGGCCAGCAGTTCGCGTGCCTGCGCGGCGCTCAGCGGCTCACGCGTCTGGACGTTGACCGACTCCGAGTGGCCGGTTCTGACCGGGACCCGGACGCACGTGACCGCGACGCCGATCTGCTCGTCCTCGAGGATCTTGCGCGTCTCGAACATCATCTTGCGCTCCTCGTCGGTGTGGTCGTCGCCGTCGAGGAAGTTGCCGGCCGCCCCGATCACGTTGAACGCGATCTGCTCGGGGTAGACGGTCGGCGCCGGCTGCGGATCGCCGTTGACCGCCGCGCGGGTCTGTGCCTCGAGCTCGTCGAGCGCCTGCTTGCCGGTGCCTGACACCGACTGGTACGTGGAGACGATCAGCCGCTCGATCCCGACCGCGCGATGGATCGGCGCGAGCGCCACCATCAGCTGCATCGTCGAGCAGTTGGGGTTGGCGATCAGACCGTGGTGGCGCGCGAGCGCGTGCGGGTTGACCTCGGAGACGATCAGCGGGATGTCCGGGTCACGCCGGAACGCCGAGGAGTTGTCGACGACCGTGGCCCCGGCCTCGACGAACCGGTGTGCCCAGGCGCGCGAGGTGCCGGCGCCGGCCGAGAACAGCGCGATGTCGATCCCGCTCAGGTCGGCGTCGTCGTCGAGCACCTGGACGGGCCGGCCGTCGATCTCGGTGCCGCGCGAGCGCTCGGACGCGAACAGGACGATCTCGTCGGCTGCGAACTCGCGCTCGGCCAGCACCTGCAACATCGTGGCGCCGACCACGCCGGTGGCACCGACCACGGCCACGCGGGTCATCGGGCGCCCCGCTCGGGCTCGATCCCGCCGTCGCCCAGCTCGAACGCCGAGTGCAGCGCCCGGACCGCCTGGGGCACGTGCTCGGAACGGATCACGCAGGAGATCTTGATCGGCGAGGTGGAGATCATCTCGATGTTGATCTGCTCGTCGGCCAGCGTCTGGAACACCTTGGCGGCGACGCCCGGATGTGAGCGCATGCCGGCGCCGATGATCGACACCTTGCCGATCTCACGGTCGGCTTCGATCCTCACACCGAGCTCCGTGCGCAGCGGCTCGAGCGCCTGCTCGGCGGCGCGCAGATCCTCGTATCCGACGGTGAACGAGACCTCGGCGTCGGCGCCGACCGTGCGCGGCTCGTTCTGGATGATCGTGTCCACGTTGCAGTTGGCGTCGGCCAGCGCCACGAAGATCGCCGCGGCCGCGCCCGGCCGGTCGGGTACGCCAACGAGCGTGATCCGAGCCTCGTCGGTCGAATGCGTGACGGCGGTGATCAGCGGTTGTTCCATCGTCTGGTCCTCTCTGAGCACAACGGTACCCGGGCCCGGATCAAAGCTCGAACGGCAGTGAATCGTGACCCCGTGCGTGCGTGCGTACTCGACCGAACGCAGCATCAGCACGCCGGCGCCCGACGACGCCATCTCGAGCATCTCCTCGAAGCTGACCTGCGGCAGCTTGCGGGCGTCGGGGACGATCCGTGGGTCGGCACTGAACACCCCGGCGACATCGGTGTAGATCTCGCAGACCTCAGCGCCGACCGCGGCCGCGACGGCAACCGCCGTCACGTCGGTGCCGCCGCGCCCGAGCGTGGTCACATCACGGGCGGTCGAGACCCCCTGAAAGCCCGCCACCAGCACGATCCGGTCCTCGTCGAGACCCTCCCGGATCCGGTCGGCGCGGACGTCCAGGATCCGTGCCTTGGTGTGCGACGTGTCGGTCACGATCCCGGCCTGCGACCCAGTCAGCGAGATTGCCTTGTGCCCGAGGTCGTTGATCGCCATCGCGCACAGCGCACAGCTGATCCGCTCGCCGGTCGACAGCAGCATGTCCATCTCACGCGGATCGGGCAGCGGCGAGACCTCCTCGGCCATCGCGATCAGCTCGTCGGTCGTCTTCCCCCGGGCGCTGAGCACCGCGACGACCCGCTTGCCGGACTCTCGCTGCGCGACGATCCGCTGCGCCGCGCGCTTGATCCGGTCGGCGTCGGCGACGCTCGTACCGCCGAACTTCATCACGATCGTCTCGGGGCTCATGACCGACATCGGTCCATCAGGGTACGCACCCGCGTTGCGAGCCGGCTCGCACCGGCCTTGCCGTGCTCAGGAGCGCGCCGCCCAGATGAGCCCCGTGTGTCCGTGCGGCGGGTCGATCTGGTCGTCGTAGATCACGTAACCGGCTCGCTGCAGCAGCCCCAGCGCGGCGGCGTGGGCGTCAGGACCCGGCGCGCCGCGGGCGTGCCACTCGATCACGATCATGCGGGCGCCGAGGGTCGACAGCCGCGGATCACCGAGCAGCCGCCACTCGCCGCCCTCGATATCGATCTTGATCAGGTCGACGTCGTGATCGAGCGCGAACAGGTCGACCGCCGGCAACTCGACGCCGTGCTCGCCGGGGTCGGCCCGGCGAGATTCCAGCAGCCGGCCGGTGACGAAGCCGATTGGGCCGGGGGCGTTGGAGACCGCGACGGGCTGCAGCTGCCAGCGATCGCCGGCGCCGTTGAGCTGGATCGTCCGGGCGAGCATCGCCGCGTTCTCGGGGTCAGGTTCGAACGACGTGATCGCGCGAACGTCGTAGCGCCGCAGCGCGAAGAGCGCGAACAACCCGATGTTGCCCCCGAGGTCGAGGATGCGCAGCGGGCCGGCGAGCCCGGCGGTCAACGAGACGGGCGGCTCGTACGCCCGTCTGGGTCCGAAGATCTCGACAACCAGATCGACGTCACGTGACCGGTGGCGAACGAGCGCGATCCCACCGGCGGCGAGCGCATACGCCCGGATGCCGCCGCGCAACTCCCCGGCCAGGAACCCGGTTCGCGGGCGAAGCACCGCCCCGGCCAACCGGAGCCGTCGCAGGCGGCGTCGCAGCGGATGCTGGCGCACCGCGCGCACGAGCTGTCGCGACCGACGCGCCGGCATCGTTGCCGGGATCAGACGGCGCGGCGACCCGAGAACGCGCGGCCGAGCGTGATCTCGTCGGCGTACTCGAGGTCGGCCCCGACCGGCAGGCCGGAGGCGAGGCGGGTGACCGACATCTCCGGATGGCGCTCGCGCAGGCCGGCCGCGATGTGCAGTGCGGTCGCCTCGCCGGTGGTGGTCGGGTTGGTGGCGATCACGACCTCGCGGACGGAGCCGCCGTCTGCCCGCGCGTACAGCTCGGCGATCTTCAGGTCCTCCGGATCGATCCCGTCGATCGGCGACAGCGCGCCCCCGAGCACGTGGTAGCGGCCGCCGAACTCGTGGGTGCGCTCGATCGAGATCACATCTGACGGCTCCTCGACCACGCAGATCAGGTCGGTGTCGCGGCGGGTGTCCTCGCAGATCCGGCAGCGCGGGCCATCGGCGAGGTTGAAGCAGACCTCGCACAGACCGATCCGCTGCTTGACCTCGCGGATCGCCTCCGCGAGCGCCAGCGCCTCCTCGTCAGACGCGCGCAGCATGTGGAACGCCAGCCGCTGGGCGGTGCGCCCGCCGACCCCTGGAAGCTTGGAGAGCTCGCTGATCAGGCGCTGGACGGGTGGGGCGAACGCGGACATGGCTGATGGGTGTGTGGGCTGACGGGTGTTGCGGCTGGTGCTGAGGAGACTGTTTGCGGGGACGACGGCTCGGTCAGAACCCGGGAAGCCCGAGGCCGCCGAGCCCGCCCGCGATCCCGCCCATCTTCGATGCGGCCAGCTCCTGGGCTGAGCGCAACCCCTCGTTGACGGCCGCCAAGACCATGTCCTGCAGCAGTTCGACGTCCTCGGGATCGACTGCTTGCGGGTCGATCGTGATCGATTTGACGTCAAGGTCGCCGGTGACGGTCACCTTGACCATGCCGCCGCCGGCCGATGCCTCGACGGTCTCGTCCTTCAGCGCCTCCTGCGCCTGCATCATGTCCTGCTGCATCTTCTGGGCTTGCTTGAGGAGTTGCTGCATGTTGGGCTGTCCTGGCTGGGGCACTTAGCTGTCCTCCTGGTCGTCGTCGAGCACCTGCGCGTCGAACTCCTCCACCAATCGTCGCATGAGCTCGTCGTGGGAGATGCCGACGGCCGCCACGCTCGCCGGCTGCTCATCGGACAGCTCGTAGCGCAACGCCAGCGAGGCCCCGACGACCGAGCGCAGCGCCTCGGCGGTCGCCCGCCGATACTCGTCCTGCTCGGCCTTCTTCTTGAGGAACGCCATGTCGGATGGGAACGCGATCGTCACGTCGTGTCCCTCCAGCGACACCGGGCGCGCATCGGCCAGCAGCGCCGCGAGCATCTCGTTGTCCTGGCGGACGATGTCGATCACCGCGGGCCAGCAGGCCGCGACCGTCTCCAGCTCGGGCTCGCCGGCGAACGCGGCCGCGGGCGGATCGGGCGCGGTCTCGGGGTCGAACGTCGGCTCCGCGGCCTTGGATGTGGTCACAGCGGGCTCCGCATGCGTGGTCACGGCGGGCTCCGCAGGCTCCGGCTGGGTGGGCGCCGGGTCCGCGGCGACCGCCGCCGCATCCTCACTCGCGGGGGTGCTCGCGATTTGACTCACCTGTCGATACACATCGCGACCAGGGAGGGCGGTGGGTCCTGACGCGGCGGGCACGGGCGCGGTGGCCGCGCGGCGCGGCGCGGGACGGTCGGCGCGGCCGTGGCGCCACGCGCCAGCGCCGCCTCCAGCCGCTCGATCCTGCTCAGCAACGCGCCCGTCGACGGGTCGACCTCCGGCGCAGCCGCCTTGACCAGCACCAACTCCAGTTGGATCCGGGCCGAGCCGCCGTTGGCGGTCGCCTCCAGCGCCGCCGACACCAGGTCGATCAGCCGCACCGCATCGCTGCGGGCGAGCGCTTGGGACTGCGACAGGAGCCGCGCGTCGCGCTCCGGCGTCAGCCGCAGCTCCTCGGGCACCTCCCCCAGAACCTGGACGGCCAGCAGCTCGCGGCCGTGGATCTCCAGGTCATGCAGGATCTGGCCCGGATCACGGCCGGATCCGGTCAGGCGTGCGGCGGCGGCCATCGCCGCCGCACCGTCGCCGGCGACGATCGCGTCGACGGCCTCGAACAGCTGCTCGGCGTCGGCGACGCCGAGCACCGCCAGCACGTCGGGCGTGGTGATCGTGTCGGTCCCGGCGTACGTCAGCAGCTGCTCCAGCGTGCCGAGCGCGTCACGGAAGCTGCCGGTCGCGTGCCGGGCGATCGTCGCGACCGCGCTGGTCTCGATCTCGATCTGCTCCTGCGCGGCGACACGGCTGATCACGCGCGCGACCTGCTCGACGGTCGGGCGGCCGAAGTCGAAGCGGTGGCAGCGGTCGACGACCGTCGGCAGCACCTTCTGGGCCTCGGTCGTGGCCAGGACGAAGATCGTGCGCGGCGGCGGCTCCTCGAGCGTCTTCAGGAACGCGTTCCACGCCTGCGGCGAGAGCATGTGGGCCTCGTCAAGGATGTAAATCTTGTGCTTGCCCGAGACGGGCGCGAACGTCACCCGTTCACGCAGGTCGCGGATGTCGTCGACCGAGTTGTTGGACGCCGCGTCCATCTCGATCACGTCCATCGAGGTGGCGCTGGCAATCGAGACGCATGAATCGCAGACGCCGCACGGCTCGATCGTCGGACCGTGCTCGCAGTTCAAGCAGGCCGCCAGGATCTTGGCCATGCTGGTCTTGCCGGTCCCGCGCGAGCCGACGAACAGGTAGGCATGGTGGACGCGATCGCGGTTGACCGCGTTGGTCAGCGTGCGCACCACCTGTTCCTGCCCGACGACGTCCGCGAACGTGCGGGGGCGGTGGCGTCTGTAGAGCGAGGGACCAGTCGACACGGGAACCTCCGAGTCTAGTCTCGGAGGTTCCGGCGAAAGTATGGACCGTGCACCCTTCAGTCGAAGCCGTACCCGGGGGTGGCGGCACCGTTCTGAGCTCCGGTCGGGCGCTCCCGTCGCGCCTGGAGGTGACCGCTTAAGGCTGCTTCCTTCCGGACCTGACCTGGTTCACAGCTCTCCATCGCAACGGGACCTGACCATCGTCGCCTCAAACGGGACGCTGACCCTGGGCCTGAGCCCCTCATGGAGGGAATTCAGCCCCGCTAGAGCGGATTGGGGGTACAGGGCACCGCTAACGCCCCGCCTAGCACGGTCCGTTCCCCATCCTAGACGCTCGCATGACTGTGCTCACGCTCGGTGGCCTTGATGACGCCGGCACGGTTCTTGTGCGCACGCTCGTAGGTGCGGGGCTCGGCGACGCGTTCGTCATTCGCGTCGGCCAGGACGGCCTGCACCTCAGCGACGGTGAGCTCGTCGTATCCCGGCCACGGCTCGTTGCCACGCAAGCTGCTCACGCGACCACGGATCGTGCTGCGGTCCTGGTGGCGCCGCTCGGAGGAGTCGACCTTGGCCAGATGGGGCCGCCCGCCGCACCCCTACTCAGGCTGTTGATGTTTTCCGCACACTATGTGCGGGTATCCGGTTTCTCGTACACTACGAAACAGGAGATTTCATGTCAGCGATCGAAGAGTCGATCCAGGTGGACGCCCCGGTTCGGGCCGTCTACGACCAGTGGACCCAGTTCGAGGAGTTCCCGAAGTTCATGGAGGGCATCGAGGAGGTCCGCCAGCTCGACGCTACTCACCTTCACTGGGTGGCGAAGGTTCGGCGGTCAACAGCACGAGTGGGATGCGGAGATCTCCGAGCAGCGGCCGGATGAGCGGATCGCCTGGAAGAACACCGACGGCAAGGACAACGCCGGCGTCGTGACGTTCCACCGCATCAGTGACGATCAGACCCAGGTCATGGTGCAGATGGACTTCGTTCCGGAGGGCATCGTCGAGAAGCTCGGCAATGCGCTCGGTGTACCCGATCGACGGGTGAAGGGCGACTTGGCGCGGTTCAAGGAGCTGGTCGAAGCCGCAGGTCAGACGACTAATGGTTGGCGCGGGGAAGTCACGCGGCCCGACGCGGCGTGAGACGGCGAGGAGCCTGAACATGAACGAGCACCCAACACACGATCGCGAAGAAGAACGCGACCCGTCAGGCGCCGAGCAGAAGCGGTCCGACGAGTCCGGCGGTGACGGAGAGCCGGACACGCCTGCCCCGTTCGCGCCGGACTCGGACGATGAGAGCCCGCTGGGAGACACCGACGAGCACTCGGACGCTTAGCCAGCACCGACGAAGCAACCCGCTCCCACCCTCGGGCGAGCTCGCTGGCTTGAGTTGATTCTCGGCCGCGATCACAAGTCAGCACCGTGATCGCCCGCGGGCTCCGCGAGGGTGGAGTGGTCCGGCAGGGCGCAAGCGCATTCCCGGCCGCGCCCGAGCGCCGTGATCACGGTGTGTATGTTGGCCCGTCATGTCAGTCGGAGTGATCGGCCTCGGATATGTGGGGCTTCCGCTGTCCGTCGCGTTCGCCGAAGCCGGCGAGCAAGTCGTCGCGGTCGACGTCGACGAGCGCAAGGTGGCGCTGATCGCCGCCGGCGAGTCCTACATCGAGGACGTGCCGTCGCGAGCGCCTGAGCGCCGTGCGCGACCGGATCGAGGCGACCACCGAATACGCGCCGCTGGCCGATTGCGAGGCGGTGCTGATCTGCGTGCCGACGCCGCTGACCGCCAACCGCGAGCCCGACCTGGGCCCGCTGAGCGCGCGTCCGCAGGCGCTCGGGCTGGTCGTGCAGGAGGGCCAGCTGGTCGTGCTGGAGTCGACCACGTATCCCGGCACGACGCGTGAGCAGCTGGGGCCGCTGCTGGAGCAGGGCAGCGGATTGCGGGTCGGCGAGGACCTCAACCTCGCGTTCTCGCCCGAGCGCGTCGATCCCGGCCGCACCGACTACACGCTGCGCAACACCGCCAAGATCGTCGGCGGCATCACCGAGCGCTGCACCGAGCGCGCGGCCGAGCTGTACGGGCGGATCTGCGACGAGATCGTGCGCGTCTCGACGCCCGAGGCGGCCGAGATGGCCAAGCTGCTGGAGAACATCTTCCGCTCGGTCAACATCGCTCTGGTCAACGAGCTGGCGATGCTGTCCGAGCGGATGGGGGTCGACATCTGGGAGGTCGTCGACGCCGCCGCGACCAAGCCCTACGGGTTCATGCGCTTCGAGCCCGGCCCCGGGATGGGCGGCCATTGCCTGCCGGTCGATCCGTTCTACCTGGCCTGGCGAGCGCGACAGTTCCACATGTCGACCGAGTTCATCGAGCTCGCCGGCAAGGTCAACCAGCAGATGCCCTACTACTGCGTGGAGCGGATCGAGCGCGCGCTCAACGATGTCGCCAAGCCCGTCGCGGCTCGAAGATCGCGCTGCTCGGCGTCAGCTACAAGGGCGGCGTCGGCGACATCCGTGAGTCACCCGCGCTGCGGATCATCGAGGTGCTCGGCGAGCGCGGCGCGGTGCTCTCCTACCACGACTCCTACGTTCCCGAGTTGCCCGAGCACGGGCTGCACAGCACCTCGCTCGACGATCTGCTCGGCTCCGAGCCCGACGCGGTCGTGCTCGTCACCGCACACCCAGACGTCGACTTCGGCGCGGTCGTCGCAGCGCTCGCCGCTGCTGGTCGACCTGCGCGGACGTACCCGCGGCAGCCGCGACGACTCGATCGTCCGTCTCTAGGGGCCACGGGCCCGATCGCGGACGGCGACGACACCGTACAATCGGTCGCCGCTCCGGGCGCGTAGCTCAGCGGGAGAGCGCTCGCTTCACACGCGAGAGGTCGCTGGTTCGAAACCAGCCGTGCCCACTCATGAAAGTCCTGGTAACAGGCTCTTTCTGGCCGCCGGGCGACATAGGACCTCTCGAGGGAAATCGAGACGCGGTGAATTACGGGTTAATGAGACGAGCTCATCGTCGGCGAGCGGTTCTCGCCGCCGCGGTAAGCTCGCTCGAGCGCCTGATCGAACTCGCCCTTTTCGACGCTGGAGAAGGGCGAGCATCACCGCCAACGGCGCGGGTGATCTGGCGGCTTGGAACGCGCTGCGCCGGCTCATCGGCGAACCGCATGAGCGTCCACACGGCCTGCTCGTCGACGTAGCGGCGGGTCGCGACTTGCTGGTAGACGGAGAAGGTGAACGACGGGCTCGTGTGCCCGATCTGGGAGGCGATCCACTTGGGATCACGGCCGATCATGGCCGCGAACGTGGCCCATGTGCGCCGCAGCGAATGTGGTGTGATCGGCGGCAGCGGCGCGAGCCCGTGCTCGGCTCGGGTCCCGTTCGCGCGTTCGACGGAGCGAGCGAGGATCCGATCACGGAAACGGTCAGGGTCGCGCCGGCCGCCGGTGGCGGTGCCGAAAAGTAGTCCGACGGCCCCATCGGAAGCTTGCGGGACTGGCGGTCCATCACGTGCTCGAGCAGCTCGTCCCGCAGGTAGAGGGAGATCTCGACTTCTCGCACCCCTGCGTCGGTCTTGGCGTCGGCGAGCTTGAACCGGCCGCGGTGTAGATCGACCTGTGCGACGCGGAGGTCCAACATCTCGCTGATCCGCAGGCCGGCAAGCCCGAGCGTGGCCATCATCGCGCGCCGCCCGAGCCCCTTGAAGTCGCGGCGAGCCTCCGCCTCGAGCTCGCCGGCAGCGTCGAGCAGCGCCAGGTATTCGTCGACCTCGAGGAACGTGCGGTTCGGACGGGAGCGCTTCAGGAAGCGGGCCGAGCGACCGCCGACCCGGACCGGGTTGCGGTCGATCAGCTCGTAGTCGAGTGCTTGCTGCATGACCTGGCCGAGCAGCGTGATCATCGCGTTGATCGACGTGTTGGACAGCGGGCGGCGCTTGCGCTCGTAGGTCCGACCGCGCTTGTCGGTCACCTTTTCCATCAGGGGTCGGACGTTCTTGCGGCCGCGCGCGCCGGCCGCGCGGATCGTCTCGGCTTGCTCGGCGAGCTCGTCGCGGAACCGGTCGACCAGCCGCGGCGTGATCTCGCTCAGCCGGTAGCGGCCGAAGAACCGCTGCAGGTAGCCGAGCCGCCATTCATAGTCGTTGACCGTGTCTGGCTCGAGCCCGAGCTGCTTGGAGCGCCACCAGCTCTTGACAAACACGCGGAACGTCTCGTCGACCGTGACGCCGAGCTCGGCCATCTTCTGCTCAAGGCGATCCTCGCGCGGCTCCAGTCGTGGGGGAACCCACGTCCGGCGCTCGATCTGCTGGACGATCCGCTCGATCTCAAGCTCGGCGCGGGTGCGGTTCCAGCCCTGCTTGTTGGTGCCGAACGTGACCTTCTCATAGCGACCATACGCGCGCACCTGAGCGCCGTAGCTGACGGTCACACCATCCGCCCAGGGGCGTTCCAGGACGTGCCCTAGTGTCTGGCGGGCCATCTGCAAACCATGCTTGAGGTCTTCGGCTTCATCTAGACGGATCGGGCCGCCGGTGGGATCGCGTTCGCGATACGAGCGGGCTTGATGAGGCGTGCTCATCTTCGCAGACCGGCTCGCTCGGCCCCCGGCAGGACCCCGCACGGTTGCGACGCCTTTGTTGCGGGCATCCTCCCGCGAGCCCGAAGTCGAGCGGTCGCCTCGATCACCGACCAGCCGCGGCGGCAGATCAGATGAGCCGTCGATGACAGTTACCGACGTCGACGCCGCTGCACCGGACCCGGTGTTCGGGCCTCCAGCGCTCGGCGCGCTCGGTCGAGGTCGAACCGGATACGAGCCTTCGGTCCAGACCCAAGTCGCATGGCGCCCAGCTCTGCGGCGTGCGCGTAGACATAGTCGAGCGAGACGCGAAGATCCGCGGCCAGCTCGCGCGGACCGACGAGCCCGAAAGTCGGCGGGCAGACGCCAGTGATCTCCACGATCCGCCGTGCTGTAGCCTCCGCAATGGCGTCAACTTCCTCTGCGCTCAGCTTGGGGCGCGTGACAGCGGCCCCCGAAGCATCCGGATGCCGGCCGTCCAGTGGCCGCACAATCGAAGCAGGCGGACCCGTGTCTGTGGTTCTTTGCTGACGCATTTCGGGCTCTGGATCGACAGGTACCGGAGCAAGGGCCAAAAGGGTCGCAATCTGCAGGCTCTACCGATGCGACAGCCGTCGCTTTATGGGCGCTGCTCGTGTCCCCACCCAGTCCGGAGCAGCAGAGAGCCGCTCGGCGACATCTCACCGCAGTTCGCTCGATGACGTAACGCGCTCAAGCGTACGGCGGTGCAGCAGAGCACGAACTTGGCGTCGAGATCGATGTACGTCGCCACCCAGCCAGCGGCGCGCTGCCGGAGACGCGCTCAACCCGTTATCAGCCCTGATTCACGACATTACGATTTGCTCACGAGACCGAGTGCCAACGTGTTGACCGGCGCTCGCCGGTTCGTTTGGCCTTGCCCTCGGACTCAAGACTCTTGAGCACCCTCAGCACCTGATTGTCAGTGGCCTTGAACCGTGATCGGATCGTCTTCGCCGGAACTCCCTGAGGCGTCAGGAGCTTGAGGACGGTCTCGTTCGAGAGGAACTCCGCGGTCGTCTGACGCGGATTGCGGGCACGTGCGGGCTTGCGCTTGGTCGGCTGGGCAGTGGCTCCCGCTGAGCTGTCGATCGCCTGCAGGGCCTCAATGGCCCTGTCGATGCGGTCTCGCTCTGCGGTCAGCTGGGCGATTGTGTCTGCGATGTCCATGTTTGCTCCTGTCGGGTTGTCCAAGTGAAACGAAACGCCGTCGAGGCGTGCGTACCGTGAGTGATAGCGCCGGTCTTAAGTTGGCGGCAGCGGTCCCCAGGCGTCGTGAAGCCCTTTGCCGTGAGCCGACCTCGCGGGACACTGCTGTCCAGATCGGCTGGCAAGCTGACGGAGGTAGCCCGATGCCTCCCTTCACCTTCCCTCGTCGCCAACAGTTCCAGCGGCTGCGCCGCGCCGGAGGGTGCGCCGTTGCGGCGATCGCGCTGGCCGGAGGCACCGCCGTAGCCGCCGTCGCCGGTCAGTTGGTCCTCGCACTCCTGCTGGTCGCGGCAGCGTTCGGCTGCGCGGTGCGGTCTTGGTCGTGGATTTGGCTGGCCGGGCGCAGCCGGATCGGTGCGCGCTCAGAGGACGAGGTGCAGCGGGCGCTGGCCGGCCTCGAGCGCGAAGGCTGGCGGATGCGACATTCGCTGCGGTGGGACGGCAGAGGCGACATCGACAGCGTGGCGCTCGCACCGACCGGCATCGGGTTCGTGATCGAAACCAAGACCTCTCGGTTCGATCCCGAACACGTAGAGCGCACCGCCGAGATGGCCAAGTGGCTGCAGGCGCGCCGGCGGTCGTGGTGCCCGAACGGGGCACGGCCGGTGCTGTGCGTCGTTCGGGCGCGGCAGGTGCAGCAGACCCAGGCGGGGGTGCTGGTCGTGTCCCTGGATCAGCTCGTCATGGCGCTGCGGATCGCGGCCGGCACTCGGTCACAACCCCTATTCCTCTCCCCCACGCTCGGGGGCGCGACGACCGACGATCGGCTCAGGCAGTCCGCGCCGGCGCAGTGTCGGTAGCCCGGACCTGCGGTTCGAATCAGGATCGCGTCTGCTCGTCGATCGTCGCCAGCGCGCGCCACAGCGTTTCGGAGCGCTGCTCGGCGAGCAGTTCGCGCTTCTGCTCGCCGGTCTGTCGGGTGTGGACGGTGAGGATCGCGGCGATCAGATGCGAGCGAGTCGCCTGATCAAGTCCGGCCCTAGTGAGCGCATGTCCTCGCAGGTCGAGGTTGTGACGCACTGTGTCCGCGGGCGCTGCGTGTTGCCAGCGAGCCTGGGGCTTAGCTGGTGGTGGGGGGGCGGTCGACAGCAACATCGACCAAGACACAGATCGCGAGCAGGCGCGCGAGGCAGTCGGCGAGCGTTTCCTGGGCCGACGGGTTGTTGAGGTCGAGCGCTTCGATCGCGCTGGCGGCGAGCTGCCCGGCGTGTTCGGAGTAGGCGATCAGCGGCGCTGCCGTCGACTCGAGGCCGTGCAGGAGTTGTGCGGTCTCGTCGTAGATGAGCGGTTCCCAGCCGTCCGGGTCGTCGGATTGCTGGTCATCGACGGCAGCCAGCGCGAGGTGGACGCGGTGCAGGCTGCCCGCCGAGGCGGCGTCGACGGCCTGCAGCAGCTCGTCGCTGGCGTCGCGGCTGGGTTCGGACGGTGGCAGAACGTGCAGCAGATGGGCGGCGACGGCGAGACTGGTCAGTCGAGGCATCGCGGCCGCCACGAACACGATGGGGTGATCAGTGGGCGCGACACGACCTACCGGCAGGTCGCTGATACCGCGTTGACGGGCAGCCAGGTCGTGGCCGGCAAGCCGGTCATGCGGCCACTGACGGCTGGCGACGGAGCGGTAGGCGGCGGGCAGGTCGACCATGGCGGCGGTCGGACCCTAACCGAGAAGCGTCGCGCTCGCCGCCGTTGAGAGCCACGCATCGTTCAGCAACCCGTTCAGAAGAAGGCTTCGCTGCCCGTGACCCATTGGGCGACGCACCCGGTACCTAGCCCCGACCGACCAGAAAGGGCAGGTGATGAGCTCAATCGAGGAGGCGGTGACCAGCGCGGCGATGGTCACCAACACCGAGTTGCTGCGCTTGTACGCGGAGGCGCTCTGGCACGGAGACGCGCTGATGACGCGTGGGACACAGCGCCCGGCAGGGAGCCGAGCTCTCCCGCGGCGCAGCGACTGAACGCGCTTGCGCAGGCTGCCAACGAGCTCCCGCGCCTGTTCTTGTACGCCCACCTGGTGCAGTGGACCAACGAGCCTGACGGTGCCCCCGACGACGTGCTCGAGGCGCTGCAAGGAGTCTGCGCGGTCACGCTACGGCTAACGCACCGGGCGCTTGAGGCGCACGCCCAGACGGTCGGGTTTCACATTCGAGGGTGGGCGCACCAAGGTGTCGAGTGGTCTGCTGAGCGTCTGTCGCAGGGGTGGGATGCGGACGCCCCGGTGCTCATCGACGAATCGCGCCTGGCGACGGGCGCCCTGTGCGCCGCGCTCACCGCCCTCACCGCAGACCGGATGGGCGTGTGCGAGCAGTTGGCCGCCGGTACCGCGCATCTGTTGACGATCTACGCGATCGTCACCGGTGCGCTGTGGCCAGGACAGCCGCTGAGCTGATGCGCGCCACGGCCGCGTGGCTTGCCGGCGCTCGCGGCTGGGTGGCGGTGGCGGTCCTCGCAGCCACGCTGGCCGGTGCGCTGGTGGCCGCAACGCTCATCCCAGGATCGCTGGGCGGCACCTCGACCGGATCGGCGAGCTTGCTGCCCGACCGAACAGCCTCCACGACTGTCGCCAGACCCGGTGCCCGCCCACCGGGCGGGGAGGCCTGCTGCGGTCCTTGAGAACATCACGCCGGGGGGCCGGTCGCGGTGTCACTACTACGCGTACGCCCCTGGTCCGATCATTCCTGATCGACGGTGTGCCCCGGGAGCGTGGAATGCGGCTGCCGTCACCGATCCGCAGGCCACGATCTGCCAGGCCGGATATTTGCGTCGCGTTCATGACGCGGTGGTCGCGGTCAACGAACGCGAGGCTGGTCGCCTGTATGTCGCGTACGGCGCGACCGGCGCGCTGAGTGGATACCGGGTCGATCACCTGGTCGGGGTCGCTGACGGCGGCAGCGCAACCAGCCCGGCCAACCTCTGGCTAGAGCCGGCGTCCCAGGCGGAGGCCAAGCGGCGGGTCGAGGCACAGCTTCACAAGCGAATCTGCGCCGGGGAGATGACCGTCGCTCAGGCGGCGATGGTGCTCGAAGGCAACTGGGAAGACGAGGGCGCCCGGTGAAACAGCTGGCCGCGGTCGCGGTGGCTTGCGTGGTCGGGATCGTGTTGATCGGGTTCGTGTCGATCATCGCCGCCGTCAGTGGCGGCTCAGCCATCGCGTCAAGCTGTGACACCGGCGCGGTAGCCGGCGGCCCGCTGCCCACACCGCCGGCCGGGCAACTGAACGCCGGACAGATTGTTCGCTACTTCGTGCAGGCGGGCGAGAGCCCGAACGCGGCCGCGGGAATCACCGGCAACCTCATCCAGGAATCCGGCGATCTAGACCCGAACGTCCCAGATGGGGACGGGGGCGGCGGATTGGCTCAGTGGAACATCACCTGGTATCACGAGGAGGGACCGGACGGCACCCAGTCACTGGACGCGTTTGCCGCCGCCCATCACCTGGCGGCCAACACCGATCAGGCGCAGCTGGCATTCATCGTCTACGACCTGCGCACCGGATACGCGTTCTACAAACCGCCGCCGAGCGGGACCCTGCAGAGCAACTTGCAGTCAGCCCCGGATCCCGAGACCGCGGCGACGATGTTCGAGACCGGCTACGAGGGCTGTTCCGGTGTGACGGGCTGGATGGCGGTGATCGCAGGGTCGCTGTGCGACGACGCCAAACGGCGGAACTTCGCGCACGAGGCGCTACAGCAGGCGCATCTCGGGGGGCCGGGGCAGGCACCACCACCGCCAGCACCAGCACAGCTAGCGGCAGCGCGACGAGCATGAGCAACACCAGCACGGGAACGTCGACCGCGACCAGCACCACCACCCCGGTGAGCAGCGGCTGCAGCACAGGGATCGGGATGGCGCCGATCACCCAGGGACCAACCGGGAAGATCGAGTCCGACGGGGTCGCCGAAGCACCAGCGAACGCGCCGCCGGCGGTCAAGCAGGCGATCGCGGCCGGCAACGCGATCATCGACACCTTCTACTCCCAGGAGCGACGCCCGGACATGTTGACCCAGGTACAGGACTCCTATGACTGCTCGGGATCAACCGACTTCGTGTTATGGAACGCCGGACTGGCGGACCCTCCCTACAACCAGAACCCGGCGATCGTCGGCAGCAGCACCGCGTGTCGCCACCAGCTCGTCTGCGCTGATCGCCTACGGCCAGCCGGGCCAGGGGAAATGGATCACCGCCTACTCGGGCTCGGGCGGGGAGGGCCATGAGTTCATCGAGGTGGCCGGGCTGGTGCTCGACACCAGCCACCAAGGCCTGCCGTATGCGCCCGTCAGCGTGCCCTATCACCCGATCCCGGGCGCCGACTACGGCCCCAGCGGGCCTGGCGGCCCGACTTCGGGCCCGCGATGGTTCTACGCCAACCAGATCCTCACTCCACAGCTCAACGACGGGCTGTCATGGACCGCCCGTCACCCGCAACGGGCTCTGATGCGATATCGGCTGACCACGACCGCGGTGATGAGTGTCGTAGCGCTCGCGCCGGCCGGCTGCGGCCATCCTCGAGTCGCGGCCCTCATCACTCGCGAAGACCTCGAGCTCGTCGAGTTCGTCGACGCCGCGCGTGCGGTTGACGCCGCGCCGCGCGGTGATGCAGTTCGCCCGAACCTACGGGGAGTACCTGGACGGGCGGCGACCGGCAGTCCGGGTCGCTGAGGCCTCGACGATCAACGTCGGGATCCGGATCGCACCAGACGCGCGCACCGGCCGGCTGCAGGTCACCAGCGTCGCACCGGCGCCGCTGGGTCGCCCATCTGGGTTCGTGTTACGCGACCGCACCCACACGATCCGGTTCACGGTCACGATCGCCCGCGTCCACGACACCTACCTGGTGCGGTCCTTCACCCCGCCGGATCTCGACAGCGTCGCCCAAGCACCGCCACGAGCGATCGCCCAGCCGCACGGGTCCGCGCCGGCGCAACGGACCGCCAGACGGTTCCTGACCGGATTTCTGGCATGGGTGTACGGGTACGGGAAGGCGTCGGCGATCCTCGATACCACACCCCAGCTGGGCCGCCAGCTCAAAGGACCGTCGCCGGCCCACGTGTCTGCCCGCAACCTGGATCCGCAGGTGGTCGCGATCGGGATGGTCCGTACCCACAGCAGCTGGACCGCGGAGGCGAATATCACCGACTCACAGCGCTCCTACGAGCTGAAGCTCACGTTGGTGGAAGCCGGTGGCGGCTGGGCGGTCAGCCATGTCCGCGAGCCCAACTGACCGCCAACCCGAGCTGCCGGAGCGTCAGACCGGCCCGGCAGCACCCTTGCGCTCGATGGCGGAAGCGACCATGCCAGTGGCGGCGGCGAGCTTGAGACGCGCGCGGTACAGCACCGCTGGATTGCCTGTTCAGAGCAGTCGTGCTCGTCGGCGAGCTGTCGCCAGGTCTTGTTGCTCAGCGACCCGGCGAGGACCGCGCGCTCCCGTCCGCTCAGCAGCTGCATGGCGCCGATGATCTCCTGCAGCCGCTCGCGCGCGAGCGTGATCGTGACCGGATCGTCGCAGCGGCCGGCCGCACGGCGGCAGGGTGCCTGCGGCCCGGACAGGGACGGTGTTGGGAATGTCGGCATCGGCGAGCAGCGAGTCTGCGCGGCTGAGCATCTGGTGTTTGTGGCGGCCGGCGCAGTCCATCGCCTTGATGACCTCATTTCTGACGCATCGCGCCGCCAGGGCGGGGAACGGTCCGCGGCCCGGTCGCCAGACATCGATCGCGCGCCACAGACCGATCCGGGCCTCCTGAGCGAGATCTTGCGGGTCACAGCCAGCCGGCAGCCGCTGGCGGCCACAAACGGCCCGGATCAGCGGCTCATAATCGGCGGACGAGTTCGGCGTGGGCGTGCGGATCGCCGCGCTGGGCGGCGAGCAGCAACACCCGTTCGTGGTGGGAGGCCCGTGGGCCTCGAGGCTGAGAGATCATGCCCGCGCACGCTGATCACGGCACTAGTGAGTTCAAATTTGCTTGCCCGCCAGGCGCGGCACGGGCCTGGCACACCCGTACACGACAGCGTTCATTCGGCCCGGGTCGGGCCTGGTGTTGCCGGCCGCGGCAGAGACGCTGCCGAGGACCGTTGGCCGGACGCGTGTCTTCGTTTTGCCGCAGCAGACGTTGAGGGGCGAGTCGAGTTCGGATTACGACCCATCCGGCGATCAGCCCGGTACCTACCGCCGAGAACCATTCCCGGATGATCGAGGAGAACCACAACCATGCCCCGAGGATCTGACCCGTCGCACAGCAACGGCCGGGTCAGCCATCCGACCGCCGTCAACCTGTTCCTCGACGGCGACCCCGCGCCGGCCGCGCCGGCCGTCAGACGCGACGTCGGCGCGCCCAGCGCCCCGACCAGTAGCCCGCAAGCCACAGCCGTAGTGGGCGGGTCGTGATGATCGATGGTCCGGTGGCGACCAGCCGGCCTGGGGCGGGCGATGATGCCAAGCGGTTTGAGCTGCTGGGCGGCCGGTCGGGCGCCCCGCGCGGAGTGATCGCCAGAGCCGACGGCAACACGCGCGCGGCGTGCATGAGGCTCGCCGCCCGACCCTACCTGGCGCTGGTAGCGATGCTGTGTATCGCCTGCATGCTGCTCGTCCTGTCCTGGCTGGGGCTGTCGCTACGTGCCGCCGACCGAACCCGCCACACCGCCATGTCCGGCCAACACGCCGCGCGCACGGCCGCGACCCGCGCGCAACACCAGGTCGCTCACCTCACCGCCGCGCTGAACAGCATCCGGCATCAACTCGGTCAACAGACCGCCGCGCTCAAACGCGCCGAGCACCAGCTCGCCCAGTCCAACGCCCGCGCGCAACCGCCGAGCCGAGCACCAGCGCACCCCCGGCAAGCGACGTTCAAGGAGTGGGCACCGGTGAGCACACAGACCGATGAGCCGACGATCGAGCTGCAACTGGCCTACCCCGACGGTCAACTGCGACTACGAGCCCCGTCAGATATCCCGCTGCAGGAACTGCTGGCCGAGTTCCTCGAGGTCTGCGAGCAGCCCGACAGCGACGACTGGACGCTGAGCGCCGACGGCACCAACCCTTATCCCACCGAGCGGTCACTGGATGAGCTCGGTGTCAGCGACGGCGCGCACCTGGTGCTCGCCCCACACCCACCCACCGACCAGCCCGCCCAGCCCGATCTTGATGATCTGCACGACGATCGCGGCGGCGGGTCGGAAGGGTCTGACCGACGGCGACGACGGAGCTCGTCCCCCGTCGAGGCCGCTGGCGACCCACACGCAGCTCGACCGGGCACCGCGCGTCGCGCGAGAACCGCCAGCCGCTGGCCGACAAGACCGTACGGACGCTCCCCAAACGGCTGTCCGGACCGGAGCGGATCACAGAGACGCTCAGGCTCCTCGGCACTCCCCAAGACCAACCCGCCAGGCCGGTGAGCACCGACACCCCCGGGCCGGCGCATTTCACCCGTCACGCTCGCGTCTCCCCGGTCGCCCGGCTGCGCGCCGCGTGGCTTGACACCGAATACCAGTACCGCCTCGAAGACCGGATCCTTGAGATGCGGCTGCGGCGTTGCGCGACGATCGCGGTGCTCTCACCCAAGGGCGGGGTCGGCAAGACCACGACCACGGCGCTGATCGGCTCGATGCTGGCCTACCTGCGCCGCGACCGGGTTGTGGCCGTGGATACCAACAGCGACTGGGGGTCATTGGGACGCAAGCTGGTGCCTGACCACCTGGTGTTCATCGACGATCTGCTCAACGGTCCGCTCGGTGCCGGGCAGATGACCCCAACCCAGCTTGACTCGGCGCTCGGGCGCGGACCCGACGGGCTGATGGTCGCACCCGCCCCGACCGACCAGCAACGAGCCGCCAGCCTTGACGAGAACGCGTACGCGACCCTCTTCGGCCGTCTGCAGCAGCTGGTCGGCACCCTGGTGCTTGACTGCGGCACCGGTCTTGAGAGCGCGCCGGCGAAGGCCGCGCTCGGGTGCGCTGACCAGCTGGTGGTCGTGTGCGACGACGAGCCGGACTCCGCCAGCCTCGTCTCAGAAGCCGCCGTCACCGAGCTTGAAAGCCTGACGACACCGATGGTGGTCGTCGTCAACAACCTCAAACGCTCCTCCAGGATCGACACCCGTGCGCTTGAGTGCGAGATCCCGTTCGCCGCGGGGATCGTGTCGATCCCCAATGACGAGCCCGCCGCCGCCTCGCTGCAGGCCAGCCGGTTGAGCTGGCGGCGCGCCCCCGCAGCCTGGCAGCTCCCTATCAGTGAGCTGGTCGCGCTGCTGGTCTCAGACTGGCGGCGGCTCGAGGTCGCACATTGACCACCACGGGCTTTGAACCGGCCGACATCGGCGGTAGCGTTTCCGACATGGAGTCCGGGTCCCTTCCCGCCGCTGAGGCGGTGCGCATCAGCGACCACGCCGTCGAGCAGTACCAGCAGCGGATCAAGCCCGGCTTTGACCTCGACGCCGCCCAAGCCGAGCTCGAACAGTTGCGCGCCGTCGCGCAGATCGCCGCGAGCGCTCCCGAGTGGGTCAACGCGGTCCGCCAGGCGCCCTGCTACCTGCTGATCGGCGACGCGATCGTCCTCCCGGTCCTTCGGGACCGCAACGGGTGGGTGGCAACGACCTGCCTGATCGACCGGACGATCACCCCGGCTCGCCGGCAAGCCAAGACCGCCCGCAAAGCCTCACTGGGGTCAGCCAAACGGGCCCAACGACGAGCCCGCTCATAACGCGATGAGCCCGCCGATCGCCGCCTACCCCGCTGGATACCAAGTCCTCGAGATCGCGCTGCTCATCTTCATCTTGGCTGGCATCGCCGGCATGATCGTGTGGGCAACCCAGAACGTGCGCCGGTGGGTTGCCACCGCCCCGCCCAACTCACCTGCCGGTGCCGCCAGCTGCGCCCGAGCCGCAGCGCACCGCCCCGCCGGCGGCTGCTCCCAGCTTGTCACGCCCGTTGCGACAGCCACCCCCGGCACCGCTGCCACCCTGCACCCCGTCGAGGCAGCGGCCGTACCGATCGTGGCGCCGCGGATTCCCGGCAGCCGGCTGCCCACCGATACGTTTGCGCCGATCGCAACCCGCCTGCAGGCCAGCCGCGAGATGTTGCGCGCCGAGAGCTTGATCGAACAGACGCTCCAGACACTGCCCGTCGACCGGTGGGAATGGCAGCGCCAGGTGCTCGTTGACGGGAATGTCCTGCCGTTTCTGATCTTCGGCGAAACCGGTGTGTTCGCCGTGTGGGGCGCTATCGGCCCAGTCCTATGGGAGGAGCCCGCCCGCATTCGGGCCCGCGCCGCCTACCTCGAGCAGCTGCTCCCCGACTATCCGGGAGAGGTCCACGCCGCGTTCTGTCGGGCGCTGCACCACGGAGACCTTCAGCCGCGTTGGTGGTCTCGCGAAGATGGCGTCGGCGCCTGGGTGATGGGCCTCAGCTCCCTGACGGAATGGATGCAGCACTACGGCACCGACAACGGCGTCGGTGTCGGTGACCTCAACCGGCTACGAGAGCTACGGGCCGCGGTCGTGAAGCCCGGGCCGCCTCCCCGCCACCCCACGTTGATACCCGACCTCTAGCGCGTCGATGGGCTCGACAGGGCCGCGCGACGCGGGTACGCTCCCTGCGGGACCAGACGTTTGGGAGGTCGAATGTGCCGGTCATGTCCCCGCTGTAGCCGATGGGTCGAGGCGCCGAGCGTCTCGCTTGACCGTCAGCCGGCGAGAATCACCCGGCCTGCACCGTGAGCTCGGGATGGTCATCGTCGTCTGGCTCCTCGGCGCCGGCCGGGTCAATCGCATCGGCGATCTGGGTCGCGGCCGCGCTGAGCCCGTCGAAGGCGTCGGCGACCTGCCGGCTGTCGTCTGTCTCCATCGCGATCCCTAGCTCCCGGAGGCGCCGATCGAACACCGCCCACAGCTTGGCCGGACCGGGGCGATCATCACCCTCGAGCTCCGCCGCGAGCTGGATCTCGCGGGCGCCTTCGATGGGTTTCCAGGACTGGTTTGCGGCAACCTGGGCCAGCAGGATCACTCGTGCCTGGCCGTGCGCGGCGTCGGCCAGTTCCCGCAGCCGCTCCGCGAACGGGTCAAATGCGCGTACAGAGTTCTGCCAGCGCGCATCAGCCGCCTGGGCATGCTCGCGCAACGCCTGGCGCGGGATCAAAAGCGACTCACCCGACGGCTTTGGCTTGCTCATGGTTCTAGCCCCCGCTGGATTGACATGGCGATCGCCCGCGGACCGCTGCGGGGACCACGCCGCCGGTTCGCTTCAGGATCGACCGGGCCGCGCGGTTCTGCGCCAGGACGATTCTTTGATCGATGCGCGTTGCCCAGCGATTGGGTGCTCTCCAACAGGCGTGCGATCTCATCGCCTCGCACCAACCACCTGCCGCCGCTCCTGCGGGCGCTTTCCAACCGTCCCTGGCGAATCCACTGACGGATCGTCGCCGGGTGTAGGCCGACGATGTCGGCGATCTCGGTCACCGGGAGCTCCTGTGAGGAGTTCGCCAAGTTGGCAGCAGCTCTGCGTTGAGCCTCGTTCACGAGCAGAAAAATATCGTAACATCACTGCACGCGTGAGAATCTCAAATTACGCAAAATGAGCGAATCTGAAAATACGGTGAGCTACCTCGCCGACGCCGCGCGCCGACGCGGCGGTCGTGACCAGAGCGTCGGACCGGCGGAGCCCGAGCCGACGCGATCGGGCGGCCGGCGCGCCCGGGCGGGGTTCGACGGGGCGCAAGGATTCGCCAATCGAATGCTCGGCGATCAGGACGAGCACGACGGCGGGCCCCCAACGCCAGAGGCGAGCCCGACGCTTGACGAGCAGATCGACCGGACGCTGCGGCGATCGCAGACCCGCCGACGGGTCACCAAACTCCCAATGATCCCGTCGGCTCACACCGCCGGGATGACGCCAGAGGCCAGCGGAACGCTCGCGGCCTCACCACCCGGAGCCTTTCGTCGCAACCGACCGCGCGTGAAGGTCGCCCGCAAGCGGAACATCTCGGGTAGGAGTTGGGGCCGGATGATCGTGGCGGTAACGGTGGCTGCCGCGGTGCTCGCCGGGTTGATCATCGCGAAGCCCGGGCACTCAGGCAGCTCAGGTCAACCGATCTCGTCCCATTCAGGGACGGTGGCAGCCGTCTCCTACGAGCACCATGGCTCATCGACGTTGACATCCGGCCTTCTCAAACAGGAGGCTCGGGCGGAGGCGCGCGCGGCGGCGCGTCGCGAACTTGCGATGAAACGACGTCTCGGTCATTTCGAGGTGGGGATCGCTATCGCCAGTGCTCGAGACCTGGTGCAGCTCCCCCAACGAGACCAGGCAAGCCACTACGTGACCCCGGCCGCCACCAGCCAGCCGGACGCCTCGACCGCCTCCGCCTCCGCAACCTCGAGTACCGCTCAGGGCACGACTGCAACATCTCCGACCTACACGCCTCCGGCACCGTCGAGCGGCGGCGGGAGCAGCACCAGTGGCGGTGGCAGCTCCAGTAGCGGAAACACCAACAGCGGCGGGTCAAGTTCGACGAAGTCCGGCTCAACACCCGCGTTTGGCAGCGGAGGGGCGTTGGGTCCTGGCAGTTCACCAGATTCCTGATCAACGGAGGATCCTGATGCTCAGCAGGGCCATAAATTACATCAGCCACCACGCGATCGCGATCCTCGCGCTGGTCTGCTCGCTGCTCGCGCTCGCCGGCGCGTCCTACGCCGCGACCCAACTGCCGAAGAACTCGGTCGGCAACGCGCAGATCAAGCAAGGCGCGGTCGCGCCGCCGAAGTTCTCAAAGCAGATCGGCGGCTACGTGCGGCTGTACGCGAAGATCACCCCGGCCGGCAAGATCATCTACGCCACGCCGGGGGCCAAGGTGACGCAGTGGGGAACGCTGGCGCCCGGCGGTACCGGCATCATTGGCACGATCACCTGGCGCCACCAGGAGGCTTCGAACAAGGCCTGCGCCGCTCTGGCGACCGCGGGCAGCCCCGCCCACGGGCCGATCTCGGCGACGGTGGTCGGGCGTCGCACGACCACCGGCACCTCATGTCGAGATCTTGTCGGCTAACCCTGATTCGCTGGTGACGGTCGCGGTCATCTGCTGACAGTCAGGAGGTGGTGACGGGCATGCGGACGGTCTCGATTTCGACGCGGCTGCTGGTCGCGCTGATCAGCTTCGGCGTGGCGGCACTCGCGCTGCTGTCGCTGGTGTGCGCAACAGCCGGCGCGGACTACACGGTGACGTCGTGCGGGCAGTACGCCAACGAGGGCGTCTGGTCAGACGCTCCCGGCGGGGACGACGTTCGACTTCAACGGCAGCGCCTGCCCGGCGACCGGCTTCCAGAGCGGCTTGGTGATCACCGCCAACCGGGGGCAGAACCAGATCTCACAGCTGGGGCATCGCGCGGCGTGGAACGCGATCCGCGCCCGCCGGGCTCGAGATCGTCGGCGCCTCGACACCCGACCTGCTCGCCGCCGCACTGGCTGGCGGCAGCTACTCGGTCGGAGCACCTACTGGAGCGGCGGCACCGAGCACATCGCCAACACCGAGCGACGCTCCGGCCTCCTGGTCGGGGTTCGCGTCACCGTATTTCGGGTTTCAGATCGCCTGCAACGCCGCCACCTGCCCCACGAGCGACACCGCCGTGCTGTATGTGTATTCGGTCGCAGCTTGGATGTGCGTGAGACGGCGCCGCCGTCGTTGAACCCGGGTGCGGGGTTGTGGGCGAGCGCAGGGGTGGGTTCGCGGCCAGTGGCCGTTGTCGTTCTACGGGTCGTCGCCGTCGGGGATGTGCGGGCTGAGCGCGCAACCTCAACCAGATCCCGCTGACGGGACACAGTCACAGCGCCGCGGGACCCGGCGACCTGGGTGCAGTGCTCGGCGCCGGCGTTGAGCACGACACATCAACACGGCCAGCTACGGGCAGGGAGCGATGCCGCTGTACATCGCCGGCTATGACGCCGCGGGCGAGACGACGAGCCAGACCAAGACGATCTACGTCGACAACAGCACCCCGACGCTGTCGCTCAGCGGCCCGACCGACGCGCCGAGCACCGCCGGCACGCAGTACGTGACCGCGAACTGCCGGTGGCAGCCCCTCCGGGATCGACGGGATCGAGTGTTCGGTCGACGGCAGTCCTGAGCACTGGTACTCGGGCGCAAGCGCGCAGGTGCCGGTGAGCGGCTTGGGGGAGCACTCTGCGAGCTGCATCGCATTCAACAACGCGGTGGACGAGAACGGCGTCCATGGCGTGTCGGCGACGCAGACGTGGTCGCTGAAGATCGGCGCGCCGACCGAGCTCGGCGTGTCGTTCGCCAAGTACGTTGGGCTGCGCTGCACCAAGGTCAAGGAGCGCAAGAAGATCCCCGGTCACTGGGTGACCCGCCACCGGCACGGCAAGACCGTGAAGGTCAAGACCAAGCCGCGGCACAAGATCGTCAAGGTCACCAAATGCCATCCCAAGACCAAGCGCGTCCGCGTGGTGGTTCGCGTGCCGCTCAAGCGTCACGGCAAAGTCGTCAAGCGCCACGGCAGGGTCGTGTACCGCAAGAAGATCAAGCACAAGCGGGTCCCGGTCACGCCGCACTGGAAGTCGAAGACGGTCGAGCACGTCAAGCACGGCCACGCCACGACCGTCAACGGCTGGCTCGGGTCTGACCGACGGGACCGCGCTGGGCGGCACGTCGGTGCAGGTCCTCACCGCGCCGGACAACGGGCTTGGTCAGTTCACGGCGTTGGGGACGGTCACCACTGCCGCCGGACGGCACCTGGACAGCGACGCTCCCGGCTGGCCCATCGCGGCTGGTCGAAGCCACCTACGCCGGCGCGTCGACGACCGAAGCGACCGCCTCCGGTCAGGTCAAGCTGCTGGTTCCGGCCAAGGCCAAACTTGACTCGGTGACCCCGCACCGGGTCGCGTGGGGCCAGAAGGTCACGATCAAGGGGCAGCTGCTCGGCGGCTATCTGCCGCCTGCCGGCGTCAACGTGCGGTTGCGGATCGGGATCAAAGGCAAATTCAAGACCACCTACGGCGTCCACGAACACGTGTCGGGCAGCGGCCAGTTCAAGACCAGCTACACGTTCGGCGTCGGTCTGGCGAGCACCCATATCCGCTACTGGTTCCAGATCGCGTCGCTGCCGTCGGGCAACTACCCGTACACGCCATCGTCGTCCAACCGCGTCTACGTCGCCGTGGGCGGACATCCGCCAGCGCCACGGCATCACAAGCACAAGAAGCGCCACTAGCAACGGGCGGCACGACGCGGCCGCTCACGCGGAGAGCCGCTCGCCCCGCCAGCCGGGGTCAAGGCCGGCGACGGCCCGGCGAATAAGTGCTGCACGGGCGCGAGACCGCGCGTCCGTCGTGTTGCTTCGAGCCCCTCCGGTCTGTAATATTGAAATTACGAGAGCATCGTAGTTTTCATTTTGCGATCGGTGGACAGCTGGCACAACGTGATCGCCGCGGGTCGCTCTCGAGGGACTTGAGCAGCGATTTCTCGAGCGAGGAGAAACGGACGAATGGCACGCCACGCCAGATCTTCTGACCACCGGCCAGCCCCTGCGCCGGTGGGCGGCACAGACTGGTGTGCGCGCTGCCAGGACGGAACGTGCCGGTCGTGCGCCCAGCGGCGCCGGCACGCGTGGAAGCTGGTGACCGTCGACGGGTTGGAGGTCGAGGTGGTGGCCGGGCGGATGGGCGTGACCGCCGGTCGGGTGCGGGTGCTGGTTGCCCAGGAGAACGAGCGTCGTGAGCTGCAGCGCTATCGCGGCAACCAGGTGCCAGTTGAGCGGGTCAGGGCGCTGGTCGAGCTCGAGCTTGAACGCAACCCGGAGCTGACCCGCGCGCTTCTGGCCCGATCTCTGCAGATGTCGCAGATCAATGTCGACCGGCAGTTGGGGTACACGCCCGGGCCGACCGGCGCCAGGCAGCGGCGCGTGTCGGTGCGGGTCGCCGGCCAGGTCGCGATCGCGTTGGGGCACGCCCCGTACGAGATCGACAGCCCCTGACTGACGTCGCGGCGAAGAGCCGCTCAGGCCTTTCGCGACCTGTTAAGCGACGCGCCCGGTACCTACCCGGTGAGACGGGCCTCTGACCCGTCTGTCAACACCGATCGGGAGGTATCTCCTCGTGTTTTTGTCTTTTGAACGGTTTCGACCGTTGCACAAGCTCTGTGGTGCGGTCGCCGTGACCGGGACGGCGCTGCTGGGGCTGCTGTCCACCGGCGCGGGGGTGCAGATCGTCACCAAGGCCGCAGGTATCCCCACGACCGCGGATGGGGTCGGAGGCGTCGTTAATGGCGCGAACGCGCTGGTCACTCCGATCTTGGTGATCATGGCCGCGATCGCCCCCATTGGGATCCTCGCCGGCGGCGCGGCGATGATGCTCGGCAGCCGGCGCGGAGGGCAGATGATCGCCACCAGCTTGGGGGTTCTGCTGGTGCTCGGCTCGGTCAAAGCACTGATCGCGTAGAGGCGGGGTCGAATGGACGCTCCCATGTCCCGGCCCGCCCGCGCCCCTGGCTGGCTGAGGACTGCCGGGCCCGCCGACACGACGCACGTCGCGCGCGACCCCCACAGACGGGCACCCGCGACGACGTCGCGACCACGAACCGACACGCCCGCGGCGGCCGTGTAGACGATGTTGTCTCATCTGGTGCTGCACCCGGCGTTCCTCGGGCTCGGGAATCCGTTTAGCTGGTTGACCGGTCATATCGCGGGGCTGGCGGTGGACGGGTTCAAAGCGATCGTCAAGGCGTTGTTCGCGCCGATCGCGAAGTTCATTGACGATCAACTGATCGGCTGGCTGGTGACCGTCCCGAACTTCAACCAGGGGCAGGTCTCAAGCCTGGAGCTGACTGTCGAGGCGATGGGCGGCGGCCTGTTGGGTGCTGTGGCGACGATCTCTGTCGTCCGCTACTGGGCCGCCGGGCTGGCCGGCGGGGGCGGCAGCGGCTTTGAGGCGTTGGAGGGGTTGGGTCGCAGCGTCGCGGCCGCCCTGCTTCTGGCGATCTGGCCGTGGGTGTTTGACACGTCGGTGCATCTCACAAATCTGATGACCGGGTCGCTTCTGCACTCCGGGACGGTGACCCATGACGTCTCGCATCTCCTTGCTGCCGGGGTCGGCGCGTCGCTGATCGGATCCGCATCAGTCGGCCTGTTCATCGCGATCGTCGGAGCGGTCGTCGGAACCCTTCTGTTCTTCGGGCTGATGCTGCTCAAGCTCGTGGTCAGCGTCTCGACCCTGCTGCTGTTTGTCGGGATGCCACTGGCGATCGTGGCCTCACCGCTGGCGCCGTGGCTGGCGCGTGCAGCGGTTCGGGCTTTCGTGGTGTGCCTGATCGTGCCGGTCCTGTGGGTGCTGTGTTTCGCCTGTGCGGCAGCGGTCGCTGATAACTCGATCCTGTTTGAGGGCAGCGGCGTGGCGAACGTGCTGTTGCAGCCGATGGTCGCGATCATGCTGCTGTACGTGATGATCAAGCTGCCTTCGCATCTGGCGAAGGTGGCGATGCTCGGGGCCGCGCCGATGGGCAGCGGCATGGTCTCACGGGCGGCGAGCTACGCCGTCGGGTCACAGATGCGAAACACGGTGACCGGGGCGATCGCCAGCCGCCGACAGCAGCCCGACAGCCAAGGTAGCCAGAGCCCGGCTGGCCCGGGCGCCGCGGGTACCCGGCTGCAGCAAGCCGCAACCATCGCGGGCGCCGCAGCGACCGGCGGCACAGTGGCCGCCGCAGCCGGGGGCGGTGCAACGACCACCGACTGGCGAGCCGCACGCGCCTCCGCTGCGAATCCGTCCGGCTACACCCGCCCGCCCACCGCGCAGACGAACGCCGGGGCGCCGCTTCAGAACGGGCTACAGACCCCGAGCTTTCGTCAGGAGGACTTCGAGGCCGAGCAATTTGAGGCGGAGTTCCGGGCGGCGACCACGCCGGTGTCGCCAGAGCGCGCCCGGGAGGCGTTCGAGAGCCTGCCGGCGGCCGCCCAGCAGGGTGTTGCCGCGCTCATCTCCCGGCACGGTGACGGGGCACGCGAGCACCTGGCCTACCAGGCCACCGGCGACTGGACAGGCGGGCAGCGCGAAGCATTGCGTGACCTGGCCGCAGCCACCCCAGCGGTGCGCGCCGGCGCGATCACCGCAGAACAACCCGAGACGCCGGCCGGTCAAGGCGACCAGCGACCCCAGCCCCCAGCAGACCAGTCCGCCCCCGCCGATCAGACCGCGCCAGCGCCAGCTGGCCAGCCCGCAGCAGCCGGTGCCGAGTACCTGTCAAGCCCACAGAGCGGCAGCACCAACTCCCCGCCAGCACCACCAACCACCGGCCGACCGCCAGCCGGCGTGCCGACTTCCAACGCCGGCAACGGCGGCAACGCGCGGCAACGGCGGCAACGGCTCAGGGTCCGTGCCCACACCTAAACAGCAACCAGGCCCTTCGGCCCTTGAGTGACAGGAGCTGATCGATGCATGCTGCCCCGGCTCATCTCGAGTCAAAACTTCGGTTCTTCGAGCTCAGCATCAGCCAGATCGCCGCGATCCTCACCGGCCTGCTGGTCGGGTTTGCGTGGGCGATGTTCGTCTCGCCGTTGCACGGGATGGTCAACGCGATGAGCGGTGCCTACATCGCCGCGATGCCCGCGGTCCCGGTGTTCGTCGCCAGCCAAACCGAGTTTGACCTCGGCGCGATGGTGATCGGAGCCGCACGGTGGCGGCGGACAGAGGGCCGGTTTACCCCCGGGCCAGGCATCACACCCCATGGGTATCTGCCGCAGCCCGAGCCACGGTTGGGCTACCTCGAGGACGACATCCCGGGCGGACTGCCCGGCCTTGACCTGCAGGCACTCTGGGACCAGCCAGGCGACCGGCACTCTCAGAACCAGGAGCGAGCAGATGGTGACCTTCAAACAGGCCGACGACAAGGCCCATGATTTGCATGAGGCGGGTGATCTGCTGGCGGTCGAGGCGCTTGACCGGACCGGGCTGGTGGTGACCAGCGAGGGCGCGTTTGTACGGATCTTCAAGGTCACCCCCTTGAACCCGCTGTTGATGTCCCCGGCGGAACAGGAGAAGGTCACCGACGCGTTCACCAGGCTGGTGTCCCAGCTCCGCGGAGATGAGGTGCTGCAGTTCTACATCACCGCCAAGCCGGTCAACCTGTCAGAGCTGCTGGCGGGCTGTCGGGCGGAGGTGCAAGCCTCGGCTGGGCCTGCGCCGACCCGCGAGACCCCGGCCCGTGACGAGCTCGCGCACGCACAGTGGCTGCTGTATGCGGCGATGGAGGAGTCGCTTCGCCTGCACGCCGACGAGCAGGCCGCAACGGAGACAACCGCATATGTGGTGGTGCCCTGGGTGCCGCGCCAGAGCACCGCCCGCTTGGCGCTTCAGTGGGCGCGCCGCGGCAAGCTTCCCACCGCCCCGTTGGAGCGGCCGCTCGCCGCACACCGCCGTGCCGCACGCGAGCACCTGGCTCACGTCGACTCGATGCGATCTGAGCTCGACGGCGAGGGAATGGCCACCGAGCTACTGGATGGCGAGCAGGTGCTCAAGTTGCTGTGGGAACGGTTTAACCCGACCAAGGCCGACCGCGGCGTCCGCGTCGCGGCCCGCGGGCGCGAGGTGCTCGGTGAGCTTGACGCGGTCACTGATCGCGACGCCGCCCTGGAGGCCGCGACGGCGCTCAGAGCACAGGTCGCGCAGTCAAGCCTTCACTTCAAGGCGTCTCATCAGCACGTGCGCGTCGACCAGGACGTTGAGCAGACGATCGTTGTCTCAAACACTGTCGGCAGAACCCACCTGGGGTGGTTGCACGGGGCGATGCTGACCCGCCAGCCCTACACCCTGTCGGTGTACGTGCAAGGGCTCGAGCGTCGCCGCGAACGCCGGCAGCTCAAGATCGCCTACCGGCGGCTGTTTACGATCAACCGCGGCGCCGAGCACAAAGGCCGGGTACCCGACTTCGATCGCTACATCCAGGAGGGCGAGTACCAGGAGCTGCTCTCCGAGTTCGCGACCGGTGAGAACGCCAACTTCTTCCGAGTCTCGATCTATCAGAGCCTGCGTGCCCGCGGCCCCGAGCCCAACCTCGAAGAGCTGGGTGAAGCGGTTGACTACTGCACCGAGTTGATCGAATCCAAGGGCGACTGCCGAGTCGGGCGCGGCGAGTTTCGCCAAGCCGAGCTGTGGCCCTCGACGCTGCCGCTGGGCCGCGACCTAGCCGGCAAGGGACGCAAGTACCCGACCGATAACACCGCCGACATGGTGCCGCTGGTCGGCACCCAGTGCGGATCACCGACCGGCATCCCGTTCGCGTTCGCCGAACCCGGACGGACCGTCGAACGGCTGAACCCATTCGACGAAGAACACCCCAACCACACGATGATCATCGCCGGCCGCTCGGGAAGCGGGAAAACGCTGCTGGCGAACTGCATACTGTCCCGCTGCCTCGCGGTTGGTGCCCGAGCGTTTGTGATGGACCGGGCTGGCCACTACGAGGTCCTCACGTCATTGCTGCCGGGCGCCCAGCAGATCGAGTTGGGTGCCGATGACTCCCCGTATGCGCTGAATCCGTGGGATGTGCCGGACCCAGCGAAGGTCTCGCGGGAGAAGCTGGCCTACCTGTTGGCGTTGCACCGAGTGATGATGGGCGGGTTGGACACCCGCCAGGTCGGGCTGTTGGGCGCCGCGATCCGCGCCGTATACGCCAAGGCTGCCGCGTTGCCCGGCAGCCCGACACCGCGCGAGTCGCTGCTGCAAGACGAGCTGCGCGCCGAGGCCGAGGAGGCCCAGGCTCAGGACGCGTTCGACGTCGCCGCGACGCTGCGCAACCTCGCCGACCGGCTGGCTGAGTACTGCGGGGAGGGCACCTATGCCCACCTGCTGGACCGAGAAACGACCGTGCCCGCCGAATCTCGACTGGTGGTGTTTGACACCCGCCGGTGCCCCGAGTCAGAGCTGCAGCTGGTCATGTTTCAGATCATGGAGTACGTCACCAGCACGGTCCAGAGCCACTGGGAGACCCACAAGCAGGCGGCCGGGGAGCCCGGCGCCCCGCTGTTTGCGGGTCGCTCGATCATCCACATGGACGAGGCGTGGCACATGATCAGCCGTCCGGAGACCGGGGCGTACGCCAGCGACCTCGCGCGTCGCGTCCGCCACTGGGGGGCGATGTTGAGCGCGATGTCCCAACAGCTGTCTGACTTCAACACCGAACACGGGCAGGCGTTGATCGAGAACTCCTCCCAGCAGCTGCTGTTGGCCCAGAACCCCAAGGCCATCGAGTTCACCGCCGACGCGCTGAAGCTGACCGAGCGCGAGGCTTCTGACCTGACAAGGCTCAAGACCGTCAAGGGCCGCCAGTCGCAGCTGTTGTGGCTCAACGGCAGCCGCGGGCATGGCAAGGTCGCGCTGCGGGTCGGACCGAAGGAGTACTGGGCGTTCACGTCTGAGCGGACCGAACAGGCGATGCGTGACGCCGAGATCGCCCGCCAAGGCGGCAACGTGTGGCAGGCGATCGCCGAACTGGCCAGCCGCGGCACCCGCGCACACCGCGACCGCCGCCGGTCGACCCAGCCGGGCGAGGCGGCGGCTCAGCCGTAGACGAGCCAGCAACCGCCAGCCGATGATGGGCGTCGACCAGATGAGCCCGCCACGCCGGTCCTCGCGGTCTGGTCGACGGCTGACGGTCATCACCGAACCGGCCAACGGCACCAGCCCTGGCTCGCCGCCGGCGCCCGAGGTCGTCGCCGACCGCGTGACACCACCGGGAGGCGACAGCCGCGACCGTTCCCATCAGAGCGTGAGAGCGAGCGGGAGGCGTGGGCTGCTGGTGGCGGTGTGCGGGCTGTGCGGCGGCGCCGGTGCCAGCACACAGGCCTACCTGATCGCCGCGGCAGAACAGGCGGTCCTCGAGCCCGGGACGGTGCTGGTGGCTGACACGGGCGGACCGGGCAGCCAGTTGGCCGACTATGCCGGCGTCGCCTCACCGCGGTCGTTGACCGAGGCGGCTGACCTGGCTGCCGCGTCGCAGCCGATCGGGCAGCTGGTCGCCGTCGCCGGTGATGGGCTGCGGGTGCTGGCGTGCGGACCGGGATTCGCCACCGACTGCGCCGCCGACGGCGTGTCGATGCTGCTCGATCACGCCCGCTCGCACTACGGCCTGTCGGTGATCGACTGCGGCACCTTGGCCCGCCACGCCGATCAGATCGCACTGGTCAAGGCCACCCACATCGTCTGGGTGCTGCCGGCGACCAGCTCCGCGGCACGCTCTGGCGAGCGGCTGCTTGACCAGATCAACCCGTCCCTGTCTGCAACCGAGATCGTCGTCGCGCGCTGCGATCCGAGCCAGCCCAAGGCGCCGTTGCGCATGTTGCGTCGTCTTGCCCAGCAGCGTCACGCGCCGCTGGTTCTGATGCCCGCCGTTGGCGACCTGGCCGAAACCAAACTGCAGAAGGCTCTGGAGGTCAGCCAGATCTCATTGCAGGCGATCCACGGACAACTCGCCCGGCCGATCCGATGAGCACCCCGGCCAACAACCCCACGCTGCGCCCGGGCATGCCCGCCACCGCCATCTGCCAGCCGCTGACCGCCGGGGCCATGATCCGAACGATGGTCTGGATCACCGGCGCTGGGCTGCTGGCGATCAGCCTGGTCGCCCTCGTCGTCGACGCGGCGTTCGCTGGCACCGTCCGTGGCTGGCTTGACTACCCGTTCTCCGGGATCCCGGCGCACGCCAGCGTCGCCGCGGAGATCTTCGCCCACAACCTGCGGGCGCTGGCCGGGGTGCTCGGCGCGCTGATCGTCGCGCAGGCCGGCTGGCGGCGTCCCGGAGGACCGAGCCGCACCCAACAGATCATCCAGAGGCTCGCTGAGCTGGTGGTCGCCGGCGCGGTCGCGGCCAACATAGTCCTGATCGGCGCAAGCGTCGGCGCCTACGGGCACCGGATGCTCGCGGCGATGCTCCCGCACGGGCCCGTCGAGCTCGCCGGCGACGCGCTCGCGCTCGCCCTCTACTGGCAGGGCCGTCGACGCCGCCTGGCGCCCGGAGACATAGCCATGGTCGCCGCCATCAGCGTCGGGCTGTTAGCGGTCGCCGCGTCCCTGGAGACGTTCGCGTGACCCCGATGCGAACGTTCGGACTGCTCGCCTTGATCGTGGCGGGAGTCGCGTTCGGCGCCTTCATGTTGACCCACGAGCTGCACGACTTCCACACCCTGCAGACCACCACCAGGGTCCAGACAACACACAGCCGCGCCAGCAGCCACCGGGGCGTGCCCACCAGCCGTCGAGCATCACAGCGCCGCACACCACACCAGCACCAACACCGGCGCCGGCGCGACCGTCGATGCCGAGACAACGACCGCCAGCTCCGGCGGTCACGGGAGCGGCCCGTTCGGTTTGCCGCACGTCTCAACGCTGCAGCTGGTCGGCGCAGAGATCGTCTGCGGGATCGTGCTCGTCGCCGTGGTGCTGATGTTGCTGGTCGGCCGGCGGATGCGCCATCACCGCGAACGGCGCTATGAGCTCTATGAGCTGCACCTGTCAGCCCACGACCAGGCAAAGCCCCAGGACCTGGAGGACATGGTCGAGCAGATCGCCAACACCGTCCGGGTGTTCCCCGCCGAACGTATCCGCGACGGGCAGCCGTCGGTCGCGATGGAGCTGATCTGCGGCCAGGACCCACAGGGTGGGATGTACTGGTCGATCAACCTGCGCTGCCTGCCCGACATGGTCCGGGCGCTGGACGCCGCGATCAGCGCCGCCTACCCCGACGTGCGCGTCGGCCACCAGCACGACGACAAGCCGGTTCCGCGCCCCGGCGCTCTGCGCGAACCGGGGTGTGTGATGCGGTTTCGCAAGGAACGCAGCTTCGTCTACCCGCTGTTGTCCAGCTCAGACGAGCAGGCGTCCCCGCCGCTGGAGCAGATCGCCCGCGCCCAGATCGAACTCGACGAACCGTCGATCGTCCGCTTTTCGCTGACCCCCACCCCCAGCTTCTTTGAGGAGTACGCCCGCCGGCTCTACCGGCGCCATGAGAACAAGCTGGCGCGCCAAGAACACTGGGGGCTGCCTGAGGGCGGGCTGCGCTCGACGCTGAACCGCTCAGAGATGGCCGACGCGCAGCGCACCCAGAACCGCAGCTTGTTCTGGCTCGAGGCCGTGATCGCCGCCGACACCATGCAGACCTGCAAGACCGTGGCGGCCGCGGTCCAGTCGCGTCGCGGAGAGAACCGGCTTCACCGTCGCTGGATGGTGTTGCGCGCGGGCCTGTATCGCCGCCGGTTTGCCCAGGTGCGCGGACCGTTGGTCCCGTCGGCCCGCAGCCTGGTGTCCGCCGCCGAGGTCGCGCACCTGCTCGAACTGCCGACCGCCCGCATGAAAGGAGTGCCGGTGCAGCGGCAGATGCTCCCCCGGATCCCCGCCCCCGCCGACTGCCAACGCTGCACCCACCCCACCCAAGGCGAGCGCCCTCGCCGCCGGCCCCGGGTGCAGATCGTGAACCACCCGGCCGGCGACCCCGACGCCATCACGGCCGCCGCCACCGTCAACTGAAGGGAGGCCCGTGGGATGCGGATGAAAGAGCACTACGAGGCCGAGGACCTGTATCCGGCGTTGCGGGCAGAGAACGCCGAGGTCGGCCTGAACCCGCACGACCTCAAGTACGGGGCGCTGTTGGTGGGTGGGCAGGGCAGCGGAAAAGCTCGGCCCTGCTGTCGTTCTACCGCAACGCCGTCATCCGCCCTGAGGCGGCGACGATCGTCCTTGACCCCAAGTCCGAGTTCGCCACCGCCTGCCTGCACGCCACCCCGCCCGACGAGACCGACAAGCGGGTCTGGTACCTGGACCTCGGGCATCCCGCGTTCGGGATGAGCCCCTTGACGCTGGTCGGGGATCGGCCGTTGGCGATCGAGGCCGCCCAGATCGCCGACAACGTGGTCGCCGCTCTGTTGGACATCAACGAAAACCAGATCTTCCAATCCTCGAGGCGGTACCTGTATCACGCGGTGATCGGCGCGATCGCGCTCGCGCACCGCGAGAGCCGCCGCGCGAAGTTCGAGGACGTCTACACCCTGCTGCGGCCCGGCAAAGACCAGTTTCGTTTCGAGGTCGCCGCCGCCTGCGCTGACGCATCGGATCTCGATCAGACCGCCGAGTTCTTCGAGTCAGAGCTCCCAGACGACCTGCGGATGGCAACCAGCCGCGTCGCCGAACGCTTGGACGCGCCGCGCAACAAGATCTCCGGGCTGACCGGGGTGCCGCCGCTACGCCGGTTCTTTAACCATCCGACCGAGATTCCGTTGCGCGAGATCATCCAGGCGCGCGACATCCTGATCGTCGACGGGAACTTCGGGGCGATCGGCACCGAGAACGGCAAGACCTGCCTGCTGTTCATCCTGCGCATGCTGCACACCCAGATGCAACGCCAAGTGCACCTGCCCGAAGACGATCGGCCGACGGTGTCGCTGCTGGTCGACGAGGCCCACTACATCGTCGGTGAGAACGTGATCGACCAGATCGCCGCGCACCGCGCCGCCGGCCTCGAGCCCGCGTTCGCAGTCCAGTACCTCGCGCAGCTGGGGTCAGGGTCAGAGCACCAGCAGAAGATCCTCAAAGGCGTCCTGAACCTGTTGCAGTCACGGTTTCTGTTTCGGATCGGCGACCCCGACGACGCCGAACAAACCACCAGGATCGCGATGGCGGTCTACTCCACGATGATCCGCGACGACCCCGACAGCCGCGCCCGGCTCAGGGTCACCCCCGAGCAGATCCTCAACTTCCCCAACTACTTCTGCCTGGCCTCCTGGATCGCCAAAGGAACCCGGATCCCCTGCTTCATCGGCCAGACCTACCCGATGCCGCCATTGGGCGACGAGTGGGCAGACCATCACCTCGACCAGCAAGCCCAACGGGTCGGCCCCTACCCGGAGCAGCTGCCCGCCACCCTCGAGCACGACCAGCCCACCACACCCGCCCCCGACGACCAGACCGTCGCCGACGGGCC
Source organism: uncultured Solirubrobacteraceae bacterium (assembly GCA_963846015.1). Lineage (GTDB taxonomy): Bacteria > Actinomycetota > Thermoleophilia > Solirubrobacterales > Solirubrobacteraceae > Palsa-465. The sequence goes on along the minus strand of CAWJUE010000003.1, from coordinate 7,789 downwards.
GCGCGGCGACATCGGCCGAGACGCCCCAGGGGCGCCGCGAGTATCTGACGGTCCCCTACGACGACAAGGAGTCGGCCAAGCAGCTCGGCGCCCGCTGGGACCCAGACCGGCGGTGCTGGTATGTGCCCGCCGGCCGGGACCCTGCGCCGTTTGACCGCTGGCGGGCAGCCACCAGCCAGTCTGCGCCCGGGTACCCGACACCCACGACCGACACCGCCGACACTCCGCCCACCAACGGCAATGGCAACGGCGCGGTGCCCAGGAAAGCCCGGCCAACGAACCGCCGGCCGGGCCCGAGCCGCCGCCGGCGTCCGCCGACCCCGAGCCCAGCGCAACCACGGCGCGAGGTGCCCGCCAACCAGCGGCCGCAGCGGCGAGAGGTACGGATCAACTACGAGCCACCCGCCGAGCCGCCCAAACTCGACACCAGCCCCGTCCGCCAGATCGTCGGTCTGCCCGCGCCCGACACGCCACGTCACGACCCGGCCGCTCCGGCCCCCGACCGTCTGCGCGAGCTCGCATACCTGGATCGCATCAACGAGATCGGCGACGCCGACTGCCTGGACGGCGCAGCCAAACTGCCAAGGCTCTACGACGTCGACTACACGATCCTGGCGCTGCTTGACCGGGCCGGGCTGCTGCCACGCAGCCTGATCAGAGAGGCCTCGATGCCCGGCCGGTCCAGCAACGCGGTCATCGACCGGCTGACCAAGCTCTACCGCCACGGGCTCATCGCCCAACATACGACCGGGCTGCGCGAACATGCCAGCACAGACGGCCGCCCGCCGCGCCTGTACTCACTCACCCGTCGAGGCCTCCAGGTCGCCCAACAGCGCCAGCCGCCAGCGATCTCCACGCGCCGCGAATGGCGACCGATCGAAGGCGGCCGGGCCCTGCGGCTCGCGCATGATCTCCACGCGCTGTCCTGGGGGGTCCAGCTGCACCACCTCGTCGGCGACACCGCGACCGATCACTGGCGCACACCCCGCTACGCGACCGGCCGCTTCCCCGTCCCCCAGGCCGGGTCCGGACGCGACCGCCACCCGATCGCGAACAACGAGATCCCCGTCCCCGACGGGCAGATGATCATCGACCTCGAGCTCAAGCAGTTCGCCGAGATCAAGCCCGACCTCGCGCTCGAGCTGAAAACTCAGACGATCCCATTGAGCTTCGATCTACTGGTCGAACTTGACCTGACCGCCCGCCCGTCCTACAACCACGACAAGCTCGCCGCCTACGACGCGTTCCTGTGCGGCTGGGCTCTGGCGCACCGCCGCTTCCAAACCCAGGGCACCCGTCCGGCGGTCGTGTTCGTCTGCGCTGACGCCAAGGCCACGCTCGCTTTGGCACAGGAGGCCGACGGGGTGATGACCGGTCGGATCGGCCAGATGGGCACACCCGCCGACCACTGGTATCACGCCGGCCGCGACCACATCTTCTTCGCGGTCGAGGCCGACATCTACCACGCCGACCTATCCGCACTCGCGCTTCCACCGCGCCCGCCAGGGCTGCGCCGGCGGCTGACCGGCACAGACGAGCTCCAGCTCACCCGCGTGCTGCTGCTGCCAGACAAGCTCAAGACCAACAAATAGAGCCGAGACGACTCACACGCCGACCCGAACTCTCGCCGAGCTCGTCACCGACGGGCTGTGACGTCGGGTCGGGTCCCCCACTCACCTCCCTAGATCTCTTCGAGACGAGATCGGTCCCTACGAGGACCACGCGGTCACAGACGTCCGAGGCCGAAGGACTGCCAGTTCCGTGTGGTCGCGCCGGCTCGATGATCGCCGAGGGTTCAGCGGTACCGGGACCTACTTCACCAGCCGTAGATAGACCAGGCAAGGTGTGGGCGCACGGTTGCCAGCGGGCTGCGATGCCTGCAGGCGATCCCGCCACGCGCCGTGACCGCGAGACCGGCGTCGCGAAAGCGGCGTTCGGTACGTCGTCTCGCGATGCCGAGGCTACGGGGCGGTCGACGAATCCCTGTGCAGTCCGCTCGAATGATTGCGACGAAGATCCGTCGAGAAGGTTGCCTCGAACCCCGCTCGCTCAAGCCCGGGCCACGTCCTCCACGGTTACGTCCAGGTTGCCACTGCGGACCCGTACTTCGACAGCGAGTCTGAGCGCGAGCTCAGCTTCCGCGGCAGCAATGGACTCGTTGTGATCGAAGTCGTACACCTTGACGGGACTGTCGTCAAGGATGTGCACTGCATCGTGTTTCCAGATGCCAAGATCCAGCCTGCCCTCTCCGAACGCATTGAGGGTCATGAAGAACCCATCCTCTGACTCATCGGCACGCAGTAGCTCGAGCTTTCGGGCATCGAAGGCCGCCAAGACAGACTCATCGATGTCCACGCCTAGTTCCCAATCAGCATCAACCGTTATCGGGAGCCACTCGACTGCATCGGCAATCTCGTTCAAGACGGTGCCCTCGTTGTCAGCCAGGAATTGTCTCGCGACGTCCTCTGCCGAAGGTTCGACGTGCGCGTTGTTGAACGCAGCAACCGTCTGGTATCGCTTGACCCGATTTGGATCGCCCCCCGCCAGACGAATCTCGTCGATGAGGTCGGGGTGCAAGGAGTCTTCGACGTATCTTGCGGGTGCGAAATCGCTGCTGTTAGCAGTGATAAGAGCCACCTCCTCGCCAGTTACAGCCGCTTCTGCAACGGTCAACCAGATCGTGGCGTCGACCACGCCTGTCACCGGTATGGGCTTAGGGCTTTCGAAGTGGGTCAAGTCGGGTTGCCCTTTGGGAAGGTTGGGCGGCGCGTGTGGTTTAACCGGGAACCGATGCTGTGCGGCCCATTCGACTGCCTTGCCGACCCGGACCGGATGATCCGCGATCCGACGTTTGCCAGCCGTAAGACGCTCCTCGAGCCGTTGCCATATTCGCCCACTGCGTGGTCGTCGTACGAGCCGATCGTAGGTCTGGGGAGCCCGAACGACGCCAGGTCGTGCTTGATCGAGCCGAGTACCTTACTCATCCTCCGGGTTCGCTGCGGCCACTGGCGAACCAGTTCCTCAACGACGACGCGGGGAGTCCAGATCTCAACGTCAATTGGATCCGTGCGACCGTTCTCAGCGGCATCGAACAGCGTTGTGAGGTCCTGCCCCGACGCCTCCACGTCCCCGTGGTAGGCGTTCGTATCGACGATCACGATCACGCGCGTGCTGACTCTAGCCCTCGACGCTGCGATGCGAGCTGGACCCTCGAGCCGTCGCGCCGACCGCAGGGCCGTTGGCGGGCTCTTGTCTCGGACGCCATTCCTGGCCACGGCCTGTGTCGTCGCTATCTGCGGCCTGATCGGTCGAGATTGGCGACCCACTTGAACCTGGCACGGGGTTCGGCGCACAACTGTCTCGCGTGATGAGTTTGACCCAGTGGCCGGCCCCGGGCCTCATATCGCTATGGCATTAGGCGCTTTGGTCCTCCCGGGTGCCGATCACTTCGCGATCTCGTTCTGAGGAGAGAACACGTGGCAGGTAGAGCTGCGATGGGTCGCGTTGCATCAAGCCGAACTGTCTCCGCTGTCCCGTCGTCGATTGCGAGCAATCAGCGGTCTGGCGCCTCCCAGCCTTGCCTGCAGGAGCGCCGGTTCTGCCGCGACGAGGTCTACCATCGAGGAGGCGATGACACAGAAGCAGCGCAAGCGCAAGCACGAACGGCGAATAGCCCACCACGAGAGCGTCTCGAGGCCACGCCTGATGAGTCGCGCAAGCTATTCGAGGGTGACCGGGCACACATCGCCCCCGCGGTGTACCAGCGGAACTTCGCGATCGACGATCAAGTCCCCGTCCATTTCGTCTCTGACGACCACGGCGAACTGCGCAACGTTAGATCCGCCGCCTGGCGCCGAGCGTTCTATCGGAGGATTCGGCCTCACGACGGATCAGCATCGACGACATCGAGGCGTCGCTGTCCGAGCTCGAGCGCGACATCAAGCCGGTCTTCGACGAGATCCTCGGGGGAGCGGATCTCACCCTTGAGCGCAAAGGAGCGCTCGCCCCAATCTTCGGAGTCCAGGCGGTCCGGGACCGGCGTTCTTCTCCCGGCGGCCGGAACGTGATCGACGAGATCGTCGCGGAGCCTCGATGAGTCAGCAATGGTGCCAGCGTGCCCTCGAGGCCGCGGGCGGCAAGGCTCGAGGCCATCCAACAGAGGTCCGCGACGTCTATGCGAGCACTACCGCGGAGTTCGTCACGATGTTCGGCACTGGCTTGAAGACGGCGATGGCTCTCGGGAGCATGCGTTGGCACATCCTCGACTTTGGGGCCGCCGCAGCTCGCGTACTCCGATCATCCCGTCGTCGTCTGGCCGGCGGGATATCCATAAGACCCACCCGTTTGCTTCGCCCAACTTTGGGCCGCTTGGTGCCATCGAGGTCCGCGTTCCCCTGTCGCCAGAGCTCGCGATCCTGATGACCTGGGCCGATGTCGCCGACGGGCCCGCGTATCCCGGTGATTCCAGGGTATTCGCCGATGAACTCAACGCGTTCGTCGTCTCCCAGGCTGACGACGCAATGGATGCATCGCCCGGAAGGTTCCTGCACCGTTGGAGTCGGGAGCTTCACTCCGCTCTCGCGCGCCTTCGAATCCGACTCGTATTCGACCGCTTACCTTGGTGAATCACGCCGGACGGGCGACGGTGACACGTTTGCTCGCTGCTGTCGCACACAAGAAGCTGCTCGGCGACATCAAGGTCGCGCACATAACCTGATCAGCAAACTCCCCAACGGTCATCGCACGGGAAAGTCTCCACGACGACCGGTTGACCGTTTGCGATCCTCCTGTACGAATCTGCTCTTCGGCCGCGAGGTTGCTTAAGATCAGATTAGACCCAACGTGTCGCGCGCCATCGGTTTGGCGACCGAGGGATCGTCCGCGTTGGCCGCGCCTGACGATCCCTCCACCGCGTAAGTCAGCGCCCGAGGACCAGACATCGATTCTGGCGCCGGTAGCCGCAGCACGTCAGCGTTGAGTCACCCGAGGTATCCACGGCAAGCCCGACCAGGTAAGTCGGTCCGGCTGCCTTGCGAGCGGTCGTGGCCGGCCTCACCACCGCTCGCCGAAGCGTAGGTCCGAGCGGCATGAAGGTGCACTCGAGAGGCCAGAACGCCACGACGTCGGCGACGTTGAGTGCGTCGTACAAGTACTGCACTTCGTTGGGCGCGATGTCGTAGCGGATCGTCCCCTCGATCTGCGCATCGAAGCCGCGGCGGTCCAGTTCGCGCTCGAAGACCCGCACCGTCCAAAACGCCGCGTTCTCGAGAGCGGCCGCAGCGACCTCATCGTTTGACCGTCGGATCGCGACACGGATCGTCGCGTCGCCCGGCAGCGGAGTGAACCGCCGGTCGGTCGAGAGGCAGAGTGCGGCGGGCTGCGTCCACCATCTACGTCCGTACAGCCATTGCGCAGCGACGGGCGTTACGAGAGCGAGCACCGCGCCCGTCGCGACTTGCGTGCCCCCGCCAGCCGAGGCGACGAGGGCGCCGACCACCGGCCCGGCAATCCAAAGCGCAGCGACCGAGATCAGACAGAACAGCGTGGCGAGGATCGCCAGCGCAGCCACGGGCGGCGGTGTCCACATCCAGACGGTCTCTCCGAGCTGTCGAGCGCACATCGATCTGTTCGCTTGTGCGAAATGTTGCGCTGCGCTCGCGGGCGTCTGTCGCCGGAGGCTGTGATCCGCCGACGAGGAGGCAGGTCCTCTCTCCGCGGGCGAGCGTCCGCGGAGCCCGACCCGGTGGCGGGGAACTGGACACAGTGGTCGAGCACGAGAACACGTGCTCGTCCGATCCTGATACGCCAGTGCGCATCAGCTCATCCGCGGAGGCGCATTCGGCTCGGTGACCTCGAGCTGGAGCCGAGCCTGGCTGACGGCCATGAGCTGGCGCTGGGACGCCTCGAGCACGCTCGTGGTCGCCTCGCGATAACGGTAGTTGCACGGCGATGGCGCCCGGAATCGCAGCCGACTGATGTCCCTTCGGTGTGCTTACCATGTCGCGTCAGCCCGCCTCGTTAGCGGTCGCGGTGCTGCGGTCGATCTTGCCGGCCGCGATCTGCTCCGGCGTCCGTGGCGGCTCACCGGCTGTGACATCTTGGCTGCCGTTGAGTCCTACCTTGATCTGCATCGCGATGCTCGTTGAGCTCGGCGACGCAACGCGCCCGCGACGCGCGTTCGCGCGAGCCGCGCGGTCTGCAGCGATTGCGTCGTCCTGGATCTGCCTGCGGGTGCGGGTTGCCGCTTCGGCTTCCATCGCGCGGTCGACGCTGTCCCGGTCGGCGTAGGACTGGATTCTGGCCTCGGCTTTTATGACCTCTGCCCGGCGTCGCTCGAGCCGGCGCATGATCGGAGTGATGTCCGGCTGCTGAATCGGAGGCGTTGAGCGGTGTGACGGCGACCGCGGCCTGCTTTGTTCAGCCTGCTCGAGCGCGTAGCGCGAGCGCATAACGCACAGCTTCGCGCAGCTGCTGCGAGCGGACCCGGCCGATCGAGCCGCGGTGTCCCAAGAGCAAGAGCGTGGCCTGATCGATTTCGGCCTGAGCACGGATGTTCTCCTGCTTCAGACGTTGCATCCCTACCCAATTCCAGCGCCGCTCGGCGTCCATCCGGCGCAGCTTGCGGGTGAGGAAGACGCAGTACACGATCAGTGTCGCGAACGCCACGCCCGCGAACACACCGATCAACCAATGAAACCTCATCGCGACGGCTACCGCGGCGACCAGACCCAAGATCGTCACCTTGACAAGGGCCCATGTCGCGTGGGCCTTGAACCAGTCGGTAGCCCTGCTACGGAGGCGGCGGACTACCTTGCCGAGCTCCTCCTTCGCGTCCTGTATTGGGTCGAGACCCAGATCTGACATTTCGTTCCTCCGTGTTCGCCCGTCAGGCGCCCGCTGGCACAGGCTCCGAGCTTTGAATGGATCGATCACATGTTCGCGTCCCGCCCGGACGGCGAAGTCGGTCATCCGTTGCCTGTGGGAGCATGCCGTCGCGTCTGCTGACGCTTCTTCCGCGTTGGATCTAGGCGGCCCGGGCTGGCACCCGGGTCGCCGCCATCCGGGCATTGCCGGTCAAGTTGCCGGACAGCGCTCAGGGGCAGCACCCGACTCACGGTTGAACTGCGCGAGGTTTGCTACCACCCACGGCGTCGTTTGCTTGTGCTGCGATCGTCTGCCGCCGGGCACCACGTCGGTCCCGAGAGCTCTGGGTGGCCATCTTCCGACTGGAGACCAGCGCGTTGGGGTCGGCGACCCGTTCTGACCGTGATCGTCGCGGGCAGCGTCGCGCTGGGTGGCGGGGTCGAAGGCAATCGCGGGCGGCCGGTGCCGAGCAGGCGCGTGCCGCCGGACAGGGCCACCCATCGGGGTCTGCCCGCGGGCGATCGTGCTTGTCGACGGATGTGCTGGGCGGGTGGAGCGCCCTCGGCCCAGCGACTGGCGGAGCATCGCCGTATCCGCCAGCGGTCGCCACCGACTGGCCGTGGGCCTCTCATACCGCGGCGGTTATCGCGTGGTCTTGCAGCGGACCGCCGCCGCTCGCCGATAGCCTCGACGGCAACGCCGTTCCCCGGAAGCTACGGCTGCGGCTCGGCGGGGTGACGCTCAGGGAAGAGCGATTTGGCACGGAACAAGAGTGGCGGTCAGACCACCGCTCCGCCCGTTGCTTCGCCGAGGAGGGCTCGAGAGCGCATAGCCCGCGCGCTCACCATCGTCCGAGAGCAACGGCGCGCGTCCGTGCCTCAAACACGGTATTGGTCGTGGTGGGCCGTCGGCACGCCCTCATGCC
>CAWJUE010000002.1:0-914883 GCA_963846015.1 uncultured Solirubrobacteraceae bacterium | reverse complement strand
ACGGCGCGGTGGGGCGCCGCCGAGAGCGGCTCTCCGAGCGGCAGAGTCGATTTCCGGAGGCGATCGAGACGGGCTCGGACCCGGGCAAGCACGTTGTCCCGCGTGTCGTCGGGGGCCGCCTCAGCGTTGACCGTCAACCAAGTCTGCCCGTCGTATCGACCGAGTGAGACCTCGGGAACCAGCAGTGACCCGGCCGCGAACGTGCTCCACTTGAGCGACGAGCATCCGTCGGGCGCGAACGCAAAGCCGCCCATTGCTGTCAGGCCCGAGCCGGGGATCCCGAGTGGAGGGTCGGATAACGCCGCCGCAGCCAGCTGCCGCCAATTCCGCCCAGTTTCGGCGAACCGGTCGGGACCGGAGGCCTCGATTGTCCGAGCGCAACCCAATCCGGCCAGCGCGAATCCGCGGCGGTCGGGTTGCTCGAAGCAGAACCAGGCCTCACCCGGGAGTCTCGAGTTGAGCACGATCGCGCTCGCGTCGCCGCCGCCGAGGCGGGACGTCACGCTCGTCAGAACCGGCGAGCCGCAGGCGCGTGCTCGGGCCAGTGCCGTATGGAGGCGCCGCTCCAGCCGTTCGTCCAGGCAATCGTCATCCAGACCCTGCGTCCGAGTTGACCATTCGACCATCCGCCGGCGGAGGATATCGGTCGCCGACTGGGACGATTGACTGCCTGTACGCGGGGCTCGAATCCGGCATCCATCTGATAGCCGGGCAACTCACGCCGAGCGAGAAACCGGCTGCGAAGGAGGGCGCCCGGAGGGATCTCCCGATCAGGTGAGCCGCGCAAGCGCCTCCAGTCCCGCGTCTGCGAGCCGACGGTGAAGCGCGTGGTTGCCGGCACGCTCGGTTCGCACCTCGATCAGCTCGTTGCCTGGCCGAGATCGAGCGACTGATGCGCCTCGCCCAGCTCGGCGACCGTCCGCTGGCGCGGCTCGTAGCCGAAGCCGTACAGCGCCGCCGCGTGCTCGAACCGCAGGCCATGCGGGGTGGCGACGTGCTCCTCGAACACGTCGGTCTCGCCGCTGATCGGCAGGAAGTGGAAGATCCCGCCGCCGTCGTTGTTGAGCAGCACGATCGTCAGCTCCAGGCCGAGCCGCCGCGCCGCCAGCAGCCCGCCGATGTCGTGGGCGAGCGCGACGTCGCCGATCAGCAGCACGACCGGCCGGTCGCCGGCGGCGGCGACCCCGAACGCGCTCGAGACGGTGCCGTCGATCCCGTTGGCGCCGCGGTTGGACAGCACGCGCGGCAGCGGCCGGCCCGCGGGCAGATACAGCTCGAGGTCGCGGATCGGCATCGAGGCGGCGCAGAACAGGGTCGCCTCGGGTCCGAGCCATTCGCCGAGCCGCGCGGCGACCAGCGGCTCGGACAGCTCGTCGCCGAGCGCGTCGGCGAGCGCCGCGCGCGGCCGCCTCGTCGGCGGCGCGCCAGCTCGCCAGCCAGCTCGGGTCGAGCCGGCCGTCGACGGCCGAGTGCGTCGAGCGCGCCGACCGGGTCGCCGGCGTCGATCTCGGAGACGACCGCGGCCGGATCCTGCCAGCGCCGTCGGGGTCGATCGCGAGCTGCGGCACGTCGTCGAGCGACTCGCAGCCACGCCCGCAGCGGCTTGGAGGTCGGCAGGTCGCCGACCCGGACGACGAGCTCCGGACGCAGCCGCGCCGGCGAATCCGGGTCACGCAGCAGCAGGTCGTAGGTGGCGACCGCGTTGGCGGCGTGGCGGGCGCCGGACAGCGGGTCGGCGAGCAGCGGCCAGCCGGCCGCTCGGCGAGCCGACGGCCGCGTCGGCGATCGCGGCGCTGCTCGCCCGCACGCGGGCATGCTCGACCGGCCGGCGACGATCACGCCCGCGCGGCGGCACCGCGAGCGTCGGCCGCGGCTCGGCCGAGTCCGAGCGCCGCGCGCGGGCCGACCCACGGCGCGCCGTCCGGCCGGCCGGGCAGCGGATCCGTCGGGCAGCGGGCCGTCGAGCACGAGCGGCTCGCGCAGCGGCAGGTTCAGGTGCACCGGGCCCGGGTCGCCCCTCGAGCGCGGTCCAGTACGCCCGGCACGCCAGCTGCCGGATCCAGCGCAGCGACGCGACCGACGCGTCCGGCGGCGTCGACCTCGAAGAACCACTTGACCGCGTCGCCGTAGAGCTTGAGCTGGTCGATCGCCTGGCCGGCGCCGACGTCGCGCAGCTCGGCCGGACGATCGGCGGTCAGCACGATCAGCGGGACCCGCGCCTGAAACGCCTCGATCACCGCCGGCGCGAGGTTCGCCGCGGCGGTCCCGGACGTGCACGTGACCGCGACCGGCCGGCCGCTCGCCTTCGCCGCGCCGACCGCGAAGAAGCCGGCGCAGCGCTCGTCGATGTGCGACCAGCAGCGGATCCGCGGCTCACGCACGAGCGAGACGACGATCGGCGAGTTGCGCGAGCCCGGGGACGTGCAGGCGTGCTGCATCCCGCAGCGGCCGAGCTCGTCGCACAGCGCGCGCAGCAGCAGATGGGTGTCGACGGGCGGTCGTCATCGGTCGGTCCGATGACTTCTAGGTAGCCGGCGGTGCTCCGGCCGGCGTCTCCGACCGGCGCTTGGAGTGCTTGGCGCGAGCGGGCATGATGTAGGACAATGCCGCCGACCGTCGTGCTGCTCCACGGCTTCACCAACACCGGCCGCAGCTGGGACGGGGTGATCGCGGCGCTGCCCGGACGGCTATCGGCCGCTGGCGCCCGACATCCGCGGCCACGGAGCCGCCTCGGAGGCCCGGCCGGTGACGCTGCGCGCGGTGATCGGCGACATCGACGCGGCTCGCGCCGGAGCCGTTCACGCTCGTCGGCTACTCGATGGGCGGGCGGATCGCGCTCCACGTCGCGTTCGCGCTGCCGCGAACGCGTGCGGCGGCTGGTGCTGATCGGCGCCAGCCCGGGCCTGCAAGACGGCCGACCGCGCGCGCCGAGCGCCGCGCCGCCGACGAGAAGCTCGCCGACGAGTCGAGCAGCTCGACGATCGCGCGAGTTCGCCGAGCGCTGGGCGAGCACGCCCGTGCTGGCCGACCAGCCCGAGCGAGGTCCGGGCGCGCGGTCGACGTCGACCGCCGACGCAACGACCCGGTCGGCGCTCGCGGCCGCGCTGCGCGGGCTCGGAACCGGCGCGCTGCCGTCGCTGTGGCCGCGGCTGGCGCGGCCTCGGGATCCCGGTCGAGCTGTCGTCGGCGAGCGCGACGACGAAGTTCCGCGCGATCGCCGAGCAGATGGCCGAGGACGCTGCCGTACGCGCGAGCGTCGGTGATCGTGCCCGGGCGCCGGCCACGCGGTCCATGGCTCGAGGCGCCCGGAGCGGTCGCCGACGTGATCGCAGGCGCGGCGTCGCCGGTCGACCGGCGCCAGCGGCAGTCGCGACCGCCAGCCTCAGGGTACGGCGCCGTACCAGTCGACGCAGCCCGTCGCCGAGGCCCGGGCCGCCCGGGACACCGCGATCGCGCCGTCGCGCGCGGGCAGCGGATCGACCGGCGCCGGCGAACAGCCCGAGCGTCGCCAGCCCGCACGCGTGGCCGCGGGCCGATCACCGCCGCGCAGTGCAGCGCCGCGGCGATCCCGAGCGGCCCGTCGAGCGTCGAGGCGAGGTAGACCTCGTAGCCGGCGGCGCGGGCCCGCTCGGCGGCCGCGAGCGTGCCGGCGATGCCGCCGCAGCGTGCGATCTTCAGGCAGACGAGGTCGCCGTAGCGCTCGTCGAGCGCTCCCGGGTGCGCCGGCCGACTCGTCGAGCGCGATCGGGATCTCGGTCGTCGCCGCGCAGCGCGGCGAGCCGGTCGAGGCCGTGGACCGGCTCCTCGCACAGCTCGATCCCGCTCGGCTCGCAGCGCCCGCAGCGCGGCGACCGCCTCGTCGCGATCCCAGGCGCCGTTGGCGTCGATCCGGATCGCCAGCTGCGGGCCCGCCGAACGCCCGCACGGCCGCGACCCGGCCCGCGTCGTCGCCGATCCCGACCTTGAGCTTGACGGTCCTGAAGCCCGGCGACCCGCGCCTCGGCCGCCTCCTGCGCGGCGCCCGATCGGTCGGCGGCGGCGATCGTCCAGTTGACCTCGACCGAGGCGGCGCGCCGGCGCGCTCGCCGCCGAGCAGCCGCCAGACCGGCTGGCGCGCCCGCTTGCCGGCGAGGTCCCACAGCGCCAGGTCGATCGCCGCCAGCGCCGGCGCGACCGTCGTGACCTCGGCGCAGCGGGCGACGACGTCGGCGACCGGCGCGTGGCCCGGATAGGCCGCCAGCACCGGCCGGCAGGCGTCGAGCGCGACCAGCACGTCGGCGACCGAGACGCCGTCGTAGGACTCGCAGCGGCGCCGCCTCGCCGTAGCCGGTCGCGCCGTCGGCGGCGTGCAGCGTGACGAGCACGAGCGGCCGGTCGGTGACGGTCCCGTGGCCGGCGGCGAACGGCGTCGCGCAGCGGACGCGACAGCGTCTCGGCGGTCAGCTCCATCGCGTGCCCGCCGGATCGGGCATCAGCGGCTGAGCAGCAGCCCGGCGGACAGCAGCACGCAGAAGCACAGCTGCAGCATGCCGCTGCGCGCCAGCGCGCCGTTGAGCGACGGGCCGTCGGTCTTGGTGCGGACGATGCCGACCAGCGCCGACCGCCAGCGGCAGGCTCAGCCACGACAGCGCCACCCACGCCCGCAGCGGCCCGGCCAGCCAGGTCACGAGCGCCAGCGGGTAGGCGAGCGTAGCACGGTCGCCGCGAACATCACGCGGGTCCGCTCGCGCCCGAGCTTGACCGCGAGCGTTCGCTTGCCCGCCCGCCGGTCGGAGTCGATGTCGCGGACGTTGTTGACGATCAGGATCGCCGCCGCGAGCAGCCCGACCGGAACCGACAGCGCGAACGCCTCCCACTGCAGGTGACGTGACCTGGACGTAGTAGGAGCCGGCCACCGCGACCACGCCGAAGAACAGGAACACGAACGCCTCGCCGAGCCCCGCGTACCCGTACGGGCGCGGCCCGCCCGTGTACAGCACTCCGGCGAGGATCGAGGCGGCGCCGATCGCCAGCAGCAGCCAGCCGGCGACGACGATCAGGTAGATCCCGGCCAGCACCGCCAGTCCGAACGACACGTACGTGGCGACCAGCACCTGCGACGGCGGCACCAGCCCGCCGGCGGTGACGCGGACTGGGCCGAGCCGGTCGTCGGCGTCGGCGCCGCGCCGGGCGTCGGAGTAGTCGTTGGAGAGGTTCGTACCGACCTGGATGAAGATCGCGCCGAACAGCGCCGCCACGAATCGCAGTGGGTGGAACGCATGCTCGAACCCGGCCAGCGCGGTGCCGACCAGCACCGGCGCGATCGCGGCCGGCAGCGTCCGCAGCCGCGCCGCCATCACCCAGATCCGGACGGCGCTCATCGACGTCGCTACGGCCGCCGGGGGAACTTCGAGAAGTCCGGGGCGCGCTTGTGCAGGTAGGCGTCGCGGCCCTCCTGCGCCTCCTCGGACATGTAGAACAGCAGGTTGGCGTCGTGCGCCAGCTGCTGGATCCCCGCCATCCCGTCCTCGTCGGCGTGGAAGCTCGCCTTCATCATCCGCAGCGCGAACGGCGACATCTGCAGCATCTCCCGACACCACTGGACGGTCTCCTGCTCGAGCGCCGCCAGCGGGACGACCGTGTTGACCAACCCCATCTCCAGCGCCTGCTGGGCGTCGTACTGGCGGCACAGAAACCAGATCTCCTTCGCCTTCTTGGGGCCGACCAGCCGAGCCAGCTCGGATGCGCCGAAGCCGCCGTCGAACGAGCCGACCTTCGGGCCGACCTGTCCGAATCGGGCGTTGTCGGCGGCGATCGTCAGGTCGCAGACGATGTGCAGCACGTGGCCGCCGCCGATCGCCCAGCCGGCGACCATCGCGACGATCGGCTTCGGCAGGCGGCGCATCTGCACGTGCAGGTCGGTGACGTGGAAGCGGCCGACCGCACGCTGCGACGCCGGCGTGCGCCGGGTCGGCGCCGGTCACGTAGCCGCCGCGGTCGCCACGGACGCGCTGATCGCCGCCGGAGCAGAACGCCCGGTCGCCGGCACCGGTGAGGACGATCACGCCGACCTGCGGGATCCTCGCGAGCGCGTTCGAGCGCGTCGGAAAGCTCGATCAGCGTCTCGGGCCGGAACGCGTTGTGGACCTCGGGCCGGTCGATCGTCAGCTTCGCGATCCCGGCCGCGTCGTCGTCGCCGAGCTCGTAGCGGATGTCTTCGTAGTCGTGGGCGGTGTGCCACTGGGTCGACACTGCTGGTCCTTTGCGATCTGGTCTGCGGGCGGCGTCTGAGACTACCGTTCGACGCGCGATGAGCTTCTGGCTGCACAGGGCGGCGGCGATGCATCCTGACCGGATCGCGATCGAGGGGCCCGGAGCGAGCGCTGACCTATGCGCAGCTGTCGGCGGCGGCGATCGCGGGCGCCGGCGGCTGCGCGAGCTCGGCGGCGAGTCGGTGCGGACGGGTCGCGCTCGAGTTGGCGCCGGGCGAGGACTACGTGATCGCGCTGCACGCCTGCATCCTCGCCGGCGCCGCCGCGGTCCCGGTCGACCTGCGGCTGTCCGAGGCCGAGCGCGCGGCGCGCCGCGCCCGGGCGCAGCTGACGCGTCGACGAGCCGCTGAGGCGCGCGGACCGTCGTCCGGGATGCCGCGGCCATCCGGGGCCCGACGACGGACCGCAGCCGCTGGCGGTCATGCACACGTCGGGCACGACCTCTGCGCCGAAGCCGATCGTGCTCTCGCACGGCAACTTCTTCGCGTCGGCGCTCGGCTCGGCGGTCGCGCTCGGGCTCGATCCCGACGAGCGCTGGCTGTGCCCGATGCCGCTGACCCATGTCGGCGGCCTCTCGATCCCGATCCGCTCGGCGATCTACGCGACGACCGTCGTGCTTCACGGCCGTTTCGAGACCGAGGCCGTGCTGAGCGAGCTGATGGATCCCGGCGCGGCGGATCACGCTCGTGTCGCTGGTCCCGACGATGCTGGCGCGATTGCTCGACGCGGGGCTGCAGCAGCCGCCGACGCTGCGATGGGCGCTGCTCGGCGGCGGGCCGATCGCGCCCGGCGCTGCTGGAGCGTGCGAGCGGGCGCCGGGGTCCCGGTCGCGCCGACCTACGGGATGACCGAGGCGTGCTCGCAGATCGCCACCTTCGGCTACCCGCTGCCGGGGGTGGACGTTCGGACCAGTGCGCGGCGAGATCATCGTGCGCGGTCCGATCGTCTCCGCCGACGTCGTCGACGAGCGATGGCTGGCTGCACACCGGCGACCTCGGCGCGTTCGACGAGCGTGGCCGGCTGCGATCATCGGCCGCACGTCCGACACGATCGTCACCGGCGGCGAGAACGTCGCGCCCGCCGAGGTCGAGGCGGCGCTGCTGGAGCACCCCGACGTCGCCGATGCCGGCGTTCATGCGCGACCCGACGAGGAGTGGGGGGAGGTCGTCGTCGCCAAGGTCGTGCCGCGCGCCCGGCGCGGCCGTGTCAGCCGGAGGCGTCTGCGCGAGTTCTGCGCCGGACGGATCGCCCGCTACAAGGTGCCGAAGTCGATCGAGCTCGTCGCCGAGCTGCCGCGCACCGGCTCGGGCAAGCTGCTGCGACGCGAGCTGCGCTGAGCGGGCCCGCGATGTCACATCGGCTGACGTCACATCGGGCGCTGTCATCCCGCGTATCATGGCGCCGGTGCCCGCCGAGCTGACGATCGAGGAACTGGCCGCCGAGTCGGGCATGACGGTGCGCAACATCCGAGCGCACCAGGCACGCGGGCTGATCGCCCCGCCTGAGGTGCGGATGCGCGTCGGGTACTACGGCACCGAGCACGTCGCCGCCCTGCAGCTGATCCGCGAGCTGCAGGACGACGGCTTCAACCTCGCGGCGATCCAGCGATTGCTGTCTGACCGGGAGCGGACCGAGGAGCGGCTCGCCCGCGTTCCGCGCTTCGCTGACACCGGCCCGCCGATGCCGAGCCGACCGCAGACGTTCACCGCCGCGCAGCTGCGCGACCGGCTCGGCATGAGCGGCGACGAGGCCGAACAGCTGCTCGCGCGACGCAGAGCGGCTCGGCGGTGCTCGTGCACCGTGGGCGAGCGGCGGTACGAGGCGCCGAGCCCGTCGCTGCTGGCGCTCGCCGAGCAGGTCGTCGCCAGCGGGATCTCGATCGCTGGCGCGATCGGACGTGTTCGAGCGCACCGCAGGAGCACATCGACGCGGTCGCGGCGGCGTTCGTCCGGCTGTTCGTCGCCGACGTCTGGCGCGAGTTCGAGCAGGCCGGGATGCCGATCGAGCGCTGGCCGCAGGTCAACGAGGCGATCGATCGGCTGCGTCGGCTCGCGACGGCGGCCGTGTCAGCGGCGTTCGAGCAGCGTCTGAGCGCACGGATCGACGACGCGTTCGAGCTCGATCCAGAGCGTGCCTGACGCGTCGGTGACAGACGGATAAGCTCGCCGCGGTGCGCTGCCATGCCTCCATCGATCCCGATCAAGCAGCGCGCCGCCAGCCGCGAGGCCTGGGAGCAGGCGGCCGCCGGCTGGGGCCGGGTTGCCGATCGCGTCCGCGACTGGGCGATCGAGCTGTCGGCGACGATGGTCGATGCGCTCGCGCTGCAACCCGGCCAGCGCGTGCTCGAGCTGGCCGCCGGACCGGGGGACACCGGGTTCATGGCCGCCGAGCTGGTCGCGCCTGGCGGCACGCTGATCTGCTCCGACGGGGCCGAGGCGATGCTGGAGGTGGCGCGCCAGCGCGCTGCGGCGCAGGGAATCTCCAACGTCGAGTTCCGCCAGCTGGAGCTCGAGTGGATCGATCTGCCGACCGCGGACGTCGACGCGGTCCTGTGTCGCTGGGGGATCATGCTGGTCGTCGACTCCGAGGCGGCCGCGCACGAGATCCGCCGCGTGCTCAAGCCGGGCGGGCGCGCGGCGCTGGCGGTCTGGGACCAGCCGGCGCGCAACCCGTGGACGACGATCGCCGGCGACGCGCTGATCGAGCTTGGCTTCGCGGAGCCGCCGGACCCCGACGAGCCGGGCATGTTCAAGCTGGCCGGTGACGGCGTCCTGCGCGAGCTGCTCGAGAGCGCGGGGCTGGTCGACGTCAAGGTGCGCGCCGATCGCGCTCGAGCGTCGCTTCGACGGGGTCGACCAGTACCTGGCCGAGACGCTGGCGATGTCGTCGCGGTTCCGCTCGGTGTACCGCGAGCTGGACGCGGACACGCAGCTCCAGGTCAGGCGGCGGATCGCGCGCGACGTGCGTCCGTTCGCCGAGGGCGGACGGATCGCTGGCGCTACCCGGGCAGCTCGCTCGTCGCCAGCGCGTCTGCCTGAGGGGCCGAGCGTGTCTGAGGAACAACCGCCGCCCGCCACTGCCGCTGGTGCCCGTGCCGCGGGACGCGGCGTCGTCGCTGACGGTCCGGACGTTCCGGGTCGGCTGCGCCCACGATTCCCGCAGCCGTCGAGCGGCGGTCGGCGCCCGCTTGGGGCCGGATCGTCGGGCCAGTGCTGGCGGGCGCGGTGACGGTCTATCTGGGACGGGCCCTCGGACCCGCCTCCTACGGGCGCTACGCATTAGCGCTCGCGATCGGGGCGGCCACGTTGTACGCGGGCTGGGTTGCGCTTCCGCTGATCCTCGGCCGGTTCCTTGCCGACGATCCCGACCTGCTGGACCCGGCCGATCGGGCCGTCTGGCACGGGGCGACGCTCCGGTTCGGCTGCACGGTGATGGTCGCCGCCGTGGTGTTCGCACTGGCGGGGCCGATCGCACACGCCTACGGATGGGGGCCGCTCGGCTGGCCGTTGCGGTGGAGCGCAGTGGCGGTCGCCGGACAGGCGTTAGTGCTGCTGTTCGCCGAGCGAAGCGATACCACCCGCGAGTCTGTCCTCGGTGCCTGGATCCTGGGGACGACGAGTGTCGTGCAGGCCGTCGACATGGTCGCGCTGGTTGCGCACGGCGCCGGTGTCGCGGGGGCGGTACTGGGCCGGATCGCGGGCTACCTTGTCGCTGCGGCGGGCGCTGATCCTGTTCACGCCCGGCGAGCTCGGGTCAAGTCACAGACCGTCGTCGGATGGCCCGACCGCGAGTCGGATCCCGTGGTACGCGAGCGCCCTCGCGGCTGCCGACGTGACCTGGATCGCAACCTTCGGGCTCGCCGTGATCGTGGTCTCACCATTTGTGAGCGCAGCTGCGCTCGGGCGCCTCGGCGTTGCCCTGACGCTGACGGCCGTGCTCGGCTACGCGGGATACGAGCTGTCCGGTGGCTTGTTCTCGTCGGTCGTCCGCGGCCGTCGACCCGGCCGCGGTCGCGCAGCGGCTCAGGTTCCTCGTCCGCTGGCAGGGAGCGGGCGTGGCGGTGCTCGCCGTCTGGTCGGATCCGATCATGCACCTCCTGTTCGGGAACCGTTACGGAGCCGGGGCAGGGGCCCTCCGAGCGTTCGCGGTCAGCTCGTTTGCCGCCGCGCCCGCGTGGTTGCTGACGTTGGTCGTGACACGCTTCGCACGGGTGAGGACAAGGTTGGTCGTCACGGGGTTGTCGTTCGAGGCGGGCCTGCTGGCGGTGTACCTGTTGACGTCGGCACGCGGGATCGTGGGAGCCGCGGTGGGCGTGGACGTGCTGCTGGCGCTGTACCTCGGATCGCACCTCTGGATTGCAGCGTCGATCGTCGACCTGCAACATCGAGCGGCTGATGCGGTCGTTGATCCGGACCGCGGCGGCAGGGATCGCGATGGCCGCGGTGCTGTACGTCGCCGGCACCGCCCAGCTGTCCGGTCGCCGGTACGGTTGGCGGCACCGCGGCATTCGCTGCGTGCTGCTCGTGACTGGCGCATTTCTCGCGGCGCTCGCTGCTCGCGACCGGTCGACGAGCTGCTCGGACCCCGCCGGGCGCGCGGCCCTTGTAGGCTCGGCGCATGTTCTACGACGACGACGCTGACCTTCACAAGCTCGACGGCAAGACCGTCGCGATCATCGGCTACGGCTCCCAGGGCCACGCCCACGCGCTCAACCTCAAGGACTCCGGCGTCGACGTCGTCGTCGGGCTGCGGTCCGGGTCGGCAAGCGTCGCGAAGGCCGAGGCCCACGGGCTGCGTGTCGCCGAGCCCGCCGACGCCGCCTCCGAGGGCGACATCGTGATGGTGCTCGCCCCCGACGAGCTGCATGGGCAGATC
This sequence comes from uncultured Solirubrobacteraceae bacterium, assembly GCA_963846015.1. GTDB lineage: Bacteria > Actinomycetota > Thermoleophilia > Solirubrobacterales > Solirubrobacteraceae > Palsa-465. The sequence continues at coordinate 903,757 of CAWJUE010000002.1, read as the reverse complement.
TGGGACGACGGCCTGAAGGACGGGATCGCCCCCGGCAACGTGCTCATGTTCAGCCACGGCTTCTCGATCCACTACGGCGAGATCGCGCCGCCGCCCGACGTCGACGTCGCGCTGGTGGCGCCCAAGGGTCCGGGCCATCTGGTGCGCCGCCAGTACACCGAGGGCTCAGGCGTGCCCTGCCTGGTCGCCGTCCAGCAGGACGCCTCTGGCGATGCACTCGGGATCGCGCTGGCGTACGCGAAGGGAATCGGCGGCACCCGCGGCGGCGTGATCGAGACGACCTTCAAGGACGAGACCGAGACCGACCTGTTCGGCGAGCAGGCGGTGCTGTGCGGCGGCCTCACCGAGCTCATTCGCGCCGGCTACGAGACGCTCACCGACGCCGGCTATGACCACCGGCTCGCCTACTTCGAGGTCCTGCACGAGGTCAAGCTGATCGTCGACCTGATGTACGAGAAGGGCATCTCCGGGATGCGCTACTCGATCTCCAACACGGCCGAGTACGGCGACATGACCCGCGGCAGCCGGATCATCGGCGACGAGACCCGCGCCGCGATGAAGCAGATCCTGACCGAGATCCAGTACGGCGACTTCGCCCGCGAGTGGATCGCCGAGAACCGCGCCGGCCAGGAGAACTTCAAGCGGATGCGCGCCGAGCAGGCCGGCCATCAGGTCGAGGTCGTCGGCAAGGAGCTGCGCGTCGCAGATGGACTGGATCGACACCGAGTGGCAGGAGTAGCGCCGGTTCACACGTCGTCTGCGGCGTGCCGCACCCAGCGGCCGGTTAAACTCCGCGGCGCCGTCGTGACTGGCGCGAGAAGGTGGGAGCGACCACCGTGGAGCGACGGCCACAGCTGCCGCGCGCCTGGGCATCGGACCGACCATCGACAGGGAGCGCCCCATGGCCCAGACCCAGACCGAAGTGAAGATTCCCGACGAGCTCAAGCCGGCCGACGGCCGGTTCGGCTCGGGACCCTCGCGCGTTCGGCCCGCGCAGCTGCAGTACCTCGCCGGTGCCGGCGCGGCGGTGATGGGCACCTCGCACCGCCAGAAGCCCGTCAAGCAGCTCGTCGGCCGGATCCGCGCCGGCATCTCGCGAGCTGTTCTCGCTGCCCGACGGCTACGAGGTGATGCTCGGCAACGGCGGCACGACCGCGTTCTGGGACGCCGCCACCGCGGGTCTCGTGCGCCAGCGGTCGCTGCACCTGACCTACGGCGAGTTCTCGTCGAAGTTCGCCGCCTGCACGAAGGGCGCGCCGTTCCTGGCCGACCCGATCGTGATCGACGCCCCTGCTGGTGACGCTCCGGCGCCGCAGGCCGATCCGGCGGCCGACGTGCTCGCCTGGGCCCACAACGAGACCTCGACCGGGGTGATGGTCCCGGTGGTGCGCCCCGGCGACGCTGGCGAGGCCCTGGTGCTGATCGACGCCACCTCGGGCGCCGCCGGGCTGCCGGTCGACATCACCCAGTCAGACGTCTACTACTTCGCCCCGCAGAAGGGGTTCGCGTCCGACGGCGGCCTGTGGCTGGCGGTCTGCAGCCCGGCGGCGATCGCCCGGATCGAGGAGCTCGACGGCGTAGGCGACGGCCGTTGGGTGCCGGACTTCCTGTCGTTGCCGACGGCGCTCGAGAACTCCCGCAAGGACCAGACCTACAACACGCCGGCGATCGCGACGCTGCTGATGCTCGCCGATCAGCTGGACTGGATGCTGGCCGGCGGCGGGCTGGAGGGATGGTCAGCGCGAACGACCGAGTCCAGCTCGCATCTGTACGGGTGGGCGGAGGCGCCACGAGCACGCGACCCCGTTCGTGTCCGATCCCGCCAAGCGCTCGCTGGTCGTCGGCACGATCGACTTCGGCGACGAGGTCGACGCCGCCGCGATCGCTCAGACGTTGCGCGCCAACGGGATCGTCGACGTCGAGCCGTACCGCAAGCTCGGGCGCAACCAGTTGCGCGTCGCGATGTTCCCCGCGACCGATCCATCCGACGTGCGGGCGCTGACCGCCTGCATCGACTACGTCCTGGAGCGTATGTAGATGACCACCACGAACCCAACGCGCGTGCTGGTCGCCGAGAAGATCGGCGACTCCGGGATCTCACTGCTGCGCGAGCACTTCGACGTCGACGTCGAGACCGGCTGGTCCCGCGACGAGCTGGCGGACCGGATCGGTGGCTACGAGGGCATCCTGATTCGCTCGGCGACCAAGCTCGACTCCGAGCTGTTGGGCCGGGCCGACCAGCTGCGTGCAGTCGGTCGCGCCGGCGTGGGCGTCGACAACGTCGACGTCGCCACGGCCACCAAGCGCGGGATCGTCGTCGCCAACGCGCCCGAGTCCAACGTGATCACGGCCGCCGAGCACACGATGGCGCTGTTGCTGGCGCTCGCCCGCAACATTCCGCAGGCCCACGCGTCACTGACCAGCGGCAAGTGGGAGCGCTCGAAGTTCTCGGGCACCGAGTTGCACGAGAAGACGCTCGGGATCCTCGGCTTTGGCCGGATCGGCCAGCTCGTCTCCCAGCGCGCTCGTGGGTTCGGGATGCACGTCGTCGCCTACGACCCGTACGTCGGCGCCGAGCGCTACCGCGATCTCGGGGTCGAGCACGCCGAGTCGCCCGATGATGTCTACGCGGTCGCCGACTTCCTGACCGTGCACCTGCCCAAGACGCCGGAGACCGAGGGCTGGCTGAACGCCGACGTGTTCGCCAAGTGCAAGGACGGCGTGCGGGTGCTGAACGTCGCGCGCGGGCCGCTGGTCGTCGACGATGACCTGAAGGCGGCGCTCGATTCGGGCAAGGTCGCGGGCGCCGCGCTGGACGTGTTCCGCTCGGAGCCGATCACCGAGCATCCGCTGTTCGGCTACCCGAACGTGATCGTCACCCCGCACCTCGGCGCATCGACCGCCGAGGCGACCGACCGCGCCGGCTTCCAGGCTGCCGAGCAGGTCGTCGCGGCGCTCACCGGCGGGATCGTCACGAGCGCCGTCAACGTGCCGGCCGTGTCGGCCGAGGACTTCGAGGTGCTCGGCCCCGTACCTGCCGCTGTGCAAGGCGCTGGGCTCGATCGCGGTCGCGCTGGCCGTCGCCGAGGGCGGCTCGGTCGATCGGATCGAGACGGATTTCTTCGGTCGTCTCGCCGACCGCGACACGCGCCTGCTGGTGATCCAGACGCTGCTCGGCGCGCTCGGGGGCACGACCGAGGAGGACGTCAACGCCGTCAACGCGCCACAGCTGGCCGAGGAGCGTGGGATCCGTGTGGTCGAGGCCAAGCACTCGGCCGCCCGTGACTACACCGACCTGATCCGCGTCGAGATCAGCGCCGGCGACAGCACCGTCCGCGTCGCGGGGACCCTGATCGGCCGCCGTGACCGGCCGCACCTGCTCGAGGCGTGGGGCCAGCGATTCGACGTCCAGCTCGAGCAGCACATCACGCTGTTCCGCTACCGGGACCTGCCCGGGCATGCTCGGCCGCGTCGGCACGGCCTTCGGCGCCGCCGGCGTCAACATCATCTCGGCCGCGGTCGGGCGCCAGCCCGAATCCGAGGATGCCGACGGGCGGGTTGGCGGCGATGGCGATCACGACCTCGGAGCCCGTGCCCCAGTCGGTCGTCGACGAGATCGTCGCCTCCGACGGGTTCGTCGCCGGGCAAACCGTCGTGATCGATCGCCGGCGGCACCCGCGGCTCTAGCGCCGGCGCTGCGGCGGCTCCGGTCGCGCCGGGCCAGCGCGATCCAGGTGCGCGATCGAGAGCACCGGTCGATCCAATCCGCGCACGAGGCGCGGCCGCGTCGGATTGCTACTCTGCCCGGCGATGGCATTCCGCCTCGACCTCGTTCTTCTTCTCCTCCCCCTTCGGGGGGAATAGCGCGCCGGCGGCCGCACGTAGCCGCGAACCAGCACCGAGAAGAAGCACCGAGATTCGAGACCAAGGAGTGACATGACCACGCCGGAAGACCCCAACCGAGTACTGATCTTCGACACGACGCTGCGCGACGGCGAGCAATCGCCGGGCATCTCGCTCAACGCGTCGGAGAAGCTGGAGATCGCCCAGCAGCTGGCGCGCCTGGGTGTCGACGTGATCGAGGCCGGGTTCCCGATCGCCTCGCCGGGCGACTTCGAGGGCGTGCAGGGGATCGCGCGGACCGTCGAAGGCCCGGTGATCGCCGGTCTGGCGCGTACGCACGTGGCCGACATCGACGCCGCCTGGGGCGCCGTCAAGGACGCCGAGCGGCCGCGGATCCACACGTTCATCTCGACCTCGGACATCCACATCGTCCACCAGCTGCAGACCACCCGCGAGGACGTCAAGGGCCAGGCCCGGGCGGCTGTCGCGCACGCCAAGCAGTACGTCGAGGACGTCGAGTTCTCGCCGATGGACGCGACCCGCGCCGACCTCGACTTCACCGCCGAGGTGATCCAGATCGCGCTCGACGAGGGCGCCACCACGATCAACATCCCCGACACCGTCGGCTACGCGATGCCGCAGGAGTACGCGGCGTTCCTGGCCGGTCTCTACGAGCGGGTACCCGGGCTGCGCGACGTCGTGCTGTCGGTCCACTGCCACGACGACCTGGGGCTGGCGGTCGCCAACTCGTTCGCCGGAATCCAGGCTGGCGCGCGGCAGGTCGAGTGCGCGATCAACGGGATCGGCGAGCGCGCCGGCAACGCCTCGCTCGAGGAGATCGTGATGCTGCTGCACACGCGGCAGGCCGACGTCGGGTACCACACCGGCGCGGTCACGCGGGAGATCGCACGCACGTCGCGGCTGGTGTCGCGGCTGACCGGCTACTCGGTCCAGCCGAACAAGGCGATCGTCGGCCGCAACGCGTTCGCGCATGAGTCCGGGCATCCACCAGGACGGCGTGCTCAAGGAGCGCTCGACCTACGAGATCATGGATGCGACGACGGTCGGGCTGGACGCCAACTCGATCGTGCTCGGCAAGCACTCCGGCCGCCACGCGCTGGCCCAGGCGATGTCGGAGCTGGGCATCGAGCTCCAGGGTCAGGCGCTGAACACCGCCTTCAAGCGCTTCAAGGAGATCGCCGACAAGAAGAAGCAGGTCACGGCGATGGACCTCGAGGCGCTGGTCGCCGACGAGCTGCGCTCCGAGATCGCCGGCTATCAGCTGCAGTGGTTCGACGTCGAGGCCTCCTCACGCCGTCCGCCGCACGCGAAGGTTGGCGTCACCGGTCCCGATGGCGATGAACTGGTCGGCTCGTTCACCGGCGACGGCCCGGTCGACGCGATCTTCCACGCGATCAACGCCGCCACCGGCGTCGACGCCCGCCTGCGCGAGTTCCGCGTCGACGCGGTCACCGGTGGCCAGGACGCGCTCGGCGAGACCTCGGTGATCGTCGAGGTCGACGGCGTCTCAGGCTCCGGCCAGGGCGTCTCGACCGACATCCTCGAGGCGGGCGGCCTGGCCTACGTGCGCGCGCTCTCGAACGCCGTACGCCGCCGCGCGGTCGCCGATCAGGCGCAGGACGCGCCCGCGCAGGCGCCGGAGCTCGTCCGCGCGCCGTAGTGACGGGCCGCTGTGGCTCCGGCCCGGCTCGGCGGCGTCAGACGCCGTCGGGCTCGGCCGCCAGCTGCTCCCAGAACTCGGCGAACGTGTCGGCGTGACGGACGCCGAGCTCGAGCGTCGCCAGCACGTGCCGCCCCGCCTGGTCCGACAGCTGGCGGCGCCGGTTCTGGAGTTCACGCGCGCGGATGCGATGGGTCTTGGCCTGGTTCTCGGCCAGCCGCCTGACGTCGGCGTCGCCGGCGAGATCGGCGAAGAACAGCTTCAGCAGCCCGGGATCACGAGCCTCGGTGCGACCACGCTCGGGCTCTGAGAACCAGACATCGAGTGCGGCCTGGCCGGCGTCGGTCAGCTCATAGGTGCGGCGCTTACGGCCACCATCCTCGATCGTCTCCCGCAGCAGCCCGGCCTCCGACAGCTTGCGAGGCTCGGCATAGAGCTGCGAGTGGGGGAACAGCCAGAAGCTGGCGACGGTCGCGGCGACTCGCTGCTCGAGCTGGTAGCTGGTCATCGGCCCGAACAGCGCCACCATCCCGAGCACGAGATGACCGGTCGGGGTCAGGCTGCGCGTATCAACTGGGTGATCGGCCGTGTTCACATGCATGCGGTGGTGGCCCCATTTGGCATTTGGCTAGAAAATGGTAATACGGAGACGGCGCGGCCATCCTACCTGCTCGGAGGGCGGAAGAGTCCAGCCCCCGTCCGAGTCTCAGAAACGCTCACGATTTCTGATCAACCGGTCGGTTCGACCGCGGCGACCACGGGTGGTTTGCGTCAGCGGCGGGGGTCGTCGGCCGCGACCCGCAGGCCCTGCCGATAGGCGGCGGCGAGCACTCGGATCCGAGGCTCGGCATCCATGAAGTTCGAGCCCATCGCGGCCGCGCACTCGGCGTTGGGAGCGACCATCCGAACCCTGGCACCGCGTCCGCGCAGCGCCAGCGCCTCGACCGACGCGGCCGTCCGCGCGACGTTGCGGATCGTCGACAGCAGCGCGTGGCTGCCGCCGAGGCTCGCGGTCGGGTTCAGGCACAGCACCTGCGTGTCACGGCCGGCGGGAGCGGCATCGAGGTTGGTGGGACTCCAAACCCCGCCGTCGACGTACTCGCGGCCGTCGATCGTGACCGGCGCGAACAGCCACGGAACGGTGCATGACGCCGCGACCGCGTCGGCGACGGTGGCGTCCGGCGCGCCGGGACGGCCGAACACGACCCGGCGACCGGAGCTGCGATCGACGGCGGCGATCCGCAGTCGTCCGTCGAACCGGGCCCCTGACGCCTCGACCTGCGCGTGCAGCGCCGCGAGCGTCTCGACCGGTCGCGGCAACGCCCTGCAGCAGCAGCGAGCGCACCAGCGCCCCTCCCGGGGCCGACACCCCGAGCGCCAGCGGCGCGAACGCCGAACTGGCGGCCACCGCAGTCTGGCCGGCCCTGCGGATCGCGACCGCACCCGCTCTCGCCAGCCCACGCGCCGGACCGGCCGACCCGACCTCGAGTTCGGCCGCGACCGACGACGGCCGCCGCGGCGAGTTGCCCGCAACCAGATGTGCCGCCACGATCGAGCCCGCGGAGGTGCCGACGAACGACTTCGCACTGGCGCAGGTCGAGACCCGCTCCGTCCTCGACTCCCGGCCAGCACCCCCATCATCCACGCCTCGCCGAGCACGCCGCCACCACCGAGCACGAGGACGTCGGGGCGGGTGCGCATCTCGGCGAGGCTAGATGGTCCGAAGTTGTTACCAAACAGACCGATAGATGCTGCGAGTCTCACACGCACCCGCACGCGATACAACTGTACGTGATAACGTACAGGAGAGATGGCGGTCGCCGACTCACCGCCTGCCCTGGGCGCGCGCGTGCGCGCGCTGCGCGAGGCGATGGACCTGTCGCTGCGCGATCTGGCCGAGCGCTGCGGCGTCAGCGCGCCGATGCTGTCGCAGGTCGAGCGCGGCGAGACGAGCCCGACGCTGCAGGTGGCGACACGGATCGCGCACGGCCTCGAGCTGCGACTGTCGCAGCTGCTGCGGCTCGATGAGCAGGGTTCGGTGACGATCGTGCGACGCGACGAGCGGCGCGTCGGTCCGGCGACCCAGTCCGGCCACAGCTACGAGGTGCTGACGCCGCCGCTGCCGGGTCAGCGCGCCGAGCTGTCGCGCCACATGCTGGCGGCACACGCCGTCACGGGCGGGCCCGGCGACCCGCCGATGCACGAGCCGGGCAGTCGTGAGACCGCGCTCGTCGCGGACGGCACCGTGATCCTGCACTGTGACGGCGCCGCGCACGAGCTGCACGCCGGCGACTGCGTCACCTTCGACGCCGATCTGCCACACCACTTCGAGAACCCCGCCGACGCGGAGGCCGTGCTGCTCGCGGTCGTCAGTGCCGGCCTGAGACGGAGCTAGGAGAGACCGCCGATGCCCAAGACCCTGTTCGACAAGATCTGGGAGGCCCACGAGGTCGGCCCCAGGCCTGATCTACATCGACCTGCACCTCGTGCACGAGGTCACCAGCCCGCAGGCGTTCGATGGGCTGCGGCTGGCCGGACGCGCGGTCCGGCGGCCCGACCGGACGCTGGCGACCGCCGATCACAACACGCCGACCGATGGCACCCCGGTCGCCGCCAAGATCAAGGACGAGCTGTCCCGCATCCAGGTCGAGACGCTTGAGCGCAACTGCGCTGAGTTCGGGATCCCGGTGTACTCGCTGGGCTCCGAGCGACAGGGGATCGTGCATGTGATCGGTCCCGAGCTCGGGGTGACGCAACCGGGCATGACGATCGTCTGCGGCGACAGCCACACGGCGACGCACGGCGCATTTGGAGCGCTGGCGTTCGGGATCGGCACCTCGGAGGTCGAGCACGTGCTGGCGACCCAGTGCATGGTCCAGTCCAAGCCCAAGTCGATGCGGATCTCCTATCAGGGCGAGCTCGGGTTCGGTGTCACCGCCAAGGACCTGATCCTGGCGACGATCGGCCAGATCGGCGTCGCCGGCGCGACCGGCCACGTCGTCGAATACGCCGGCCCCGCGATCGAGGCGCTCGGCATGGAGGGCCGGATGACGATCTGCAACATGACGATCGAGGGTGGCGGCCGGGCCGGGATGATCGCGCCAGACCAGACCACGTTCGACTACGTGATCGGGCGCGAGGCCGCACCGTCGACGGTGCCCGACGCGTGGCGCGAGCTGCGCACCGATCCGGGCGCGAGCTTCGATACCGAGATCACCGTCGACGCGTCGGCGATCAGCCCGATGGTCACCTGGGGGACCAACCCCGAGATGGTCGTCGGCGTCACCGACGCCGTGCCCGAGCCGCGTTCCGAGCAGGATGAGCGAGCCCTGCACTACATGGGCCTGAACGGCGGCACGCCAATCGAGGAGATCACGCTCGACCGCGTGTTCATCGGCTCGTGTACGAACTCGCGAATCGGCGACCTACGCGCCGCCGCAAGCATGGTCGGTGGACGCAAGGTCGCCGACGGCGTCTACGCGATGGTCGTGCCGGGCTCCCAACAGGTCAAGGCCCAGGCCGAGGCTGAAGGACTGCACGACGTGTTTCGCCGGGCTGGCTTTGACTGGCGCGAGGCGGGCTGCTCGATGTGTCTGGGGATGAACCCGGACATCGCAGCGCCGGGCGAGCGTGTCGCCTCGACTTCGAACCGCAACTTCGAAGGACGCCAGGGCCGTGGCGCGCGCTCGCACCTGGTCTCGCCGCAGATGGCGGCGGCCGCCGCGATCGAAGGCCGCTTCGTCGACATCCGGGAATGGGAGGCAACGAAATGAAGGCGATCGAGACGATCACCGGGCGTGTCAGCGTGCTGAACCGCGACGACGTCGACACCGATCAGATCATGCCCAAGCAGTTCCTCAAGCGCGTCGAGCGGACCGGCTTCGGCGAGTTCCTGTTCTACGACTGGGCCAAGGAGCCCGGCTGGGACCTGCCGCGCAACCCGATCCTCGTCTCCGGGCGCAACTTCGGCTGCGGCTCGAGTCGCGAGCATGCGCCGTGGGGACTGCAGGACTATGGCTTTCAGACGATCATCGCGCCGAGCTTCGCCGACATCTTCCGCTCCAACTGCACGAAGATCGGGCTGCTGCCGGTGATTCTGCCCGAGGACGCGTGCGCCTCGATCCGTGAGGCGGGGGAGGCCCAGGTCGATCTTGCTGCCCAGGAGGTTCGCTGGCCGGGCGGCAGCGCGAGCTTCGAGATCGATCCCGAGATCAAGCACCGGCTGCTCAACGGCCTCGACGACATCGCGATGACGCTGCAGCAGGACGCGGCGATCTCCGGCTACGAGCACGACCGGGAGCGCAGCGGGTTGGCTCAGGGCGGGTGGGTAGGACCCGATACCACCACGCTGTGAGCGGCCCGGCGGCAGCCGACGCGTTCTCGGCTTACGCGCCCCAGTACACGGCGCAGCGCCGACGGCTGGTGCCCGGCTACGACCAGTTCTACGGCGCAGTCGTCGACGTGCTGTCGCTGAGCGGGCAGCCGCCACGGCGCGTGCTCGACCTCGGGGCGGGCACCGGCCTGTTGAGCGAGCAGCTCGTGGCCGCGTTTCCGAACATCTCGGTCGAGCTGCTCGACGGTTCGATGCCGATGTTGGATGAGGCGCGTGCCCGGCTCGGCGACGGCGTCGCGGCGCTGCACCTCGCCGATCTGGCCGACCCGCTCCCGGAGGGGCCGTTCGATGCGATCGTCTCGGCGCTCGCGATCCATCATCTGCAGGACGCCGACAAGCGGCGTCTGTTCTCCCGGGCGTGCGCAGGCGCTGGCCCCAGGTGGCGTGTTCGTCAATGCCGAGCAGGTCGCCGGGCCGACCGGTGCGTTGACCGCGAGCTACAACTCGATCTGGGAGCGCGATTGCCGAGCGCTTGGCGCCACCGAGCAGGAGCTCGATGGCGCGCGTGAACGGATGCGCCACGACCGCTGCGTCGACGTCGAGACTCAGCTGGCCTGGATGCGCCAGGCGGGCTTCGCCGCCGCCGACTGCGTCTACAAGTCGTGGCGATTCGCGGTCCTGGCTCGGATTCAAGGAGGCACGATGAGCAGCACACGAGACTGGGATGCGACCACCTACGACCGGGTGTCGGCGCCCCAGCAGTTGTGGGCCGCCGAACAGTTGGACGGGCTCGCGCTGCGCGGCGACGAGGTCGTGCTCGACGCCGGCTGCGGCTCGGGCAAGGTGACGCTGGAGCTGGCGGCGCGGGTCCCGAACGGACGCGTGTACGCGGTCGACGCGGCGCCGTCGATGGTCGAGCACGCGCGTCAGGCGCTTGGCGACCGCGCCACCGTGTCCTGCCAGGACCTGGTCGAGCTCGAGCTGCCCGAGCCGGTCGACCTCGTCTTCTCCAACGCGACGTTTCACTGGATCCACGATCACGACGCGCTGTTCGCGGCGCTGCATCGCAACATGAAGCCCGGCGCGCCGCCTGCTGGCGCAGTGCGGCGGCAAGGGCAACATCGAACGGTTCCGCAAGCTCGCCGACGAGCTCGCGCCGCTCGCCGGCTGGGTGCAGTACTTCGACGGCTGGTCCGGAGTCTGGAACTACGCGACCGCCGAGGAGACGGCGGCGCGGCTGGAGCGGGCCGGGTTCACCGACGTGAACACGTGGCTGCAGGACCGCCCGACCGAGCTCGACCGACGGACGCGCGTTCATCTCGACCGTCTGCCTCGTCAGGCACCTGGACCGGATCCCCGCCGAGCCGCCGCGACGCGTTCGTCGACGACGTGCTGGCGCGCTACGGGGAGCCGATCGTGCTCGACTACGTGCGGCTCAACATGGCCGCTCGTCGTGGCTGAGCTGGCGCCGGCTGCGCGCCGCTCAGTCGTCGTTGAAGCTGGTCTGGACGTCGATCAGGGTGACCTTGCCGTCGGTGAGCGGCGAACTGGGTGGTCGGGCTCGCGCCGGGCGTGCCCTGGTTGAGCGCATAGCCGCCAGGGAACTTCTTCAGCGCGTGGCCGTAGGCGCGCTTGAGCTGCGCGACGCTGCTGCCGGGGTGGATGCCCTTCGAGGTGTGCAACTTCGTGGCGAAGCCGAACACCCCGTTCGCGAGGTCGTGGCGGTTGTTGGTGTCAAAGTCGACGTTGATGATCGCATCGTCCTTCGTGGTGGAGTACTCGTATTCGGCGATCTTGCCGCCAACGTGAATCGTGTGCGACGGCTTGCCGAGCTTGTGCACGACCGTCGCCGGCGTGACCCCGAGCGAGACGCCGCCGATCGACTTGTAGAGCACGATCTTGTCGCCCAGGCCGGCGGCGTGGGCGACCGGACCGGCGGAGTGTGCGGCGGCTGCGGCCGGAACCAGGGCCAGTGCGCCGAGCGCCGCGGGGATGATCGTTTTTCTCGCTTTCATGCGCCGCAGCGTACCCGTCGTCCTGGCGCCGGAAACCACCACCGCGGGCGCCGATCCGCTAGCTTGCCGCCGCGATGAGCAAGCGAATCGTGACATTGCCCGGCGACGGGATCGGGCCCGAGATCATGCCGGCCGCGATCGAGGCACTGAACGCCGTCGGGGTGGACTTCGAGTACGAGGAGCATCTGTTCGGCGGCGCGTCGATCGATGCGCACGGAACCGCGGTGACCGACGAGACGATCGACGCTTGCCAGGCGGCCGACGCCGTGCTGCTGGCGGCCGTCGGTGGCCCCAAGTGGGATACGACCGACCCGGCGAAGCCACGCCCCGAGCAGGGTCTGCTGGGACTGCGCAAGGCCCTCGGGCTGTTCGCCAACCTGCGCCCGGTGAGGCCGCTGCCGGCACTGTACGACGCGAGCCCGTTGCGGCGTGAAGTGATCGAGGGCACCGATCTGCTGGTCGTGCGCGAGCTGACCGGCGGGATCTACTTCGGCGAGAAGACGCGGACGGCGGACTCGGCGTCGGACAACTGCCTGTATACGCGCGCCGAGATCGAGCGGATCGCCCGCGTCGCGTTCGCCGCGGCGAAGTCACGCGTGACGAGCGTCGACAAGGCCAACGTGCTGGAGACCAGCAGGCTGTGGCGCGAGGTCGTGCGCGAGCTGCACGCGGCGGAGTTTCCGACCATCGAGCTCGAGCACGTGCTCGTCGACAACGCCGCGATGATGCTCGTCGCCTCGCCCCGCCATTTCGAGGTGATCGTCACCGAGAACATGTTCGGCGACATCCTGTCCGACGAGGCGGCGATGCTGACCGGCTCGATCGGCCTGCTGCCGAGCGCCTCGCTCGGATCGCAGCTGCCGCCCACTCACCCGGATGCCACCCCGGGGGTGTTCGAGCCGGTGCACGGGTCCGCGCCCGACATCGCGGGTCAGGGCGCGGCCAACCCGCTGGCGATGCTGCTGTCAGCGGCGCTGATGCTGCGTCACGGATTTGCCCTGGAAACCGAGGCCGCAGCGATAGAATCGGCGGTTGACGGAGCGCTTGCCGACGGACTGCGGACGCGAGATCTGGGAGGGACGGCGGGCACCGCTGAGGCCACCCAGGCGGTTCTGCAGCGGTTGTGAATGCGGCGGCGGCGGTGCCGTCGTACCCCGATACACAAAGGAGCAGTCGTGCAACAAGTCGACCTCATCTGGCACAACGGAGAGCTCGTTGCCTGGGAGGACGCCACGGTTCACGTACTGACGCACGGCCTGCACTACGGCACCGGCGTGTTTGAGGGTGAGCGTTGCTACGCGACGGACGCCGGCCCGGCGATCTTCCGCCACCGCGACCATCTCAAGCGGCTGCTGGCGTCCGCCGAGCTGTACTACATGCCGGTCCCGTACACGCTCGAGGAGCTGCGCTCGGCGACCCATGAGCTGATCGCGCGCAACGGCTTGAGCGAGTGCTACATCCGCCCGATCGTCTACCGCGGTTACGGGCAGATGGGGCTGAACCCGCTCGACTGCGAGGTGTCGGTGTCGATCGCGGTCTGGCCGTGGGGCGCCTACCTGGGCGAGGACTCCGCGCTGCGCGGGATCCGCGCGAAGGTTTCCAGCTGGCGGCGGATCTCGTCGGACTCGCTGATCCCGCACGCGAAGGCGTCAGGCCAGTACCTCAACAGCGTGCTGGCCAAGGTCGAGGCGACCAAGGCCGGCTACGAGGAGGCGATCCTGCTCGACTCCCACGGGTTCGTGTCCGAAGGCACCGGCGAGAACATCTTCATGGTCCGCGACGGCGTCGTCTACACGCCGCCGCAGACGGCGGGGATCCTCGACGGGATCAACCGCAAGTCGATCATGACGATCGCCGGCGACCTCGGTTACGAGGTGGTCGAGCGCAACCTCGCCCGGGCCGAGCTGTACCTGGCCGACGAGGTGTTCCTGTCGGGTACCGCGGCCGAGCTGGTGCCGATCCGCGAGCTCGATGACCACACCGTCGGCGAGGGCGTCTCGGGGCCCATCACGCGGGCGATCCAGAGCGTGTTCGTCGACGCGTTGCACGGCCGCGTCGACCGCTACCGCGAGTGGCTCGACGTGGTCGACGTGCCGTCGCACACCGCAGCCACGGGCTGACGAACGCGATGACCCGGATCGAGCTGTACGACACCACCCTGCGCGATGGGATGCAGGGGGAGGGGATGTCGCTGTCAGCCGGCGAGAAGCTGCGCGTCGCCCATCGGCTCGACGAGCTCGGGATCGACGTGATCGAGGCCGGCTTCCCGAGCTCGAACCCGAAGGAGCTCGAGCTGTTCGAGCTGCTCTCCGCGCGAGCGCTTCGAGCACGCCGAGATCGCCGCCTTCGGCATGACCCGCCGCCGGGACCTCGCAGCCGAAGACGACCCGGCGCTGCGCGTGCTCGCCGACTGCTTCGCGCCGGTCTGCACGCTCGTCGGCAAGACCTGGAGCCTGCACCTGGAGAAGGTCGTCAAGGTCGACCGCGCCGAGAACCTGCGGATGATCGCCGAGTCGATCGCGTTCCTGGTCGGCGCCGGCAAGCGGGTGCATCTACGACGCCGAGCACTTCTTCGACGGCTACGCCGACGACCCTGAGTACGCGCTGGCGCTGCCTGCGTGCCGCCGCCCAGGCCGGGGCCGACACCGTCGTCTGCTGTGACACGAACGGCGGGACGCTGCCGCGACGGGATCACGGCGGCGATGCACGCGGTGATCGCGGGGCTTGCCGCCGAGCGTCCGGGTCGGCGATCCACACCCACGACGATGCCGGCTGCGCCGTCGCCAACTCGGTCGCCGCGGTCGTCGCCGGGGCGACCCAGGTCCAGGGCACGATCAACGGCTACGGCGAGCGCTGCGGCAACGCCAACCTGATCTCGATCATCCCCAACCTGCAGCTCAAGCTCGGCTACGAGTGCGTGACCGCGCCGTCAGCTGGAATCGCTGACGGCGACCGCGCACTTCTTCGACGAGCTGCTGAACCTCACCCCGAACGCCGATCAGCCGTACGTCGGGCGCAACGCGTTCGCGCACAAGGGGGGGATGCATGTGGCGGGCGTCGTCGCCGACCCGTCGACCTTCGAGCACATCGATCCCGACGATCGTCGGCAACGCCCGTGAGGTGCTGATCTCCGAGCTGTCGGGCAGGGGAACCGTCCACACGCGCGCCGCCGAGGCCGGAATCGAGATCGACGACGCGCTCGCGGCGCGGGTCGTCGAGCGGGTCAAGGAGCTCGAGCACCGTGGCTACCACTACGAGGCCGCCGACGGCTCGTTCGAGCTGCTGCTGCGCAAGGAGACCGGCGAGTACGAGCCGCTGTTCCGGCTCGAGGCGTGGCGCTGCATCGTCGAGAAGCGCAGCCGACGGCCGGGTCGAGACCGAGGCGACGATCAAAATCTGGGTCGGGGGCGAGCGGTACGTCCGCACCGCCGAAGGCAACGGCCCGGTGCACGCCCTGGACCGGGCGCTGCGTGAGGCGCTGGTCGAGATCCATCCGCAGCTGCGCGAGATCGAACTCGTCAACTTCAAGGTGCGGATCCTGGACGAGACGAAGGGCACCGACGCGGTCACGCGGGTGCTGCTCGACGCCTCCGACGGCGATCGGGTGTGGGGCTCGATCGGGGTCTCGGAGAACGTGATCGAGTCCTCCTGGGAGGCGCTCGTGGACTCGCTGGAGTTCGGGATGCAGCCGGGACGCCGGATCGGCGGTCGCGCCCGCCGCCGAGAGCACGCAACGCACGTGATCGAGGTTCCGCTGCAGCCGATCCCGATGGCCCAGCCGGTGATCGGGCCCGAGGAGGAGCAGCGCGTGCTCGAGGTGCTGCGCTCCGGACGGCTGTCGCTCGGTCCGGTCGTACCCGAGTTCGAGCAGGCGTTCGCGAAAGCGGTCGGGGCCGAGCACGGGATCGCGGTCTCCAGCGGCACCACCGGATTGCACCTGGCGCTGCGGGCGGTCGGGGTCTCGGACGGCGACGAGGTGATCACGACGCCGTTCTCGTTCGTCGCCAGCGCCAACGTCGCCGTCTACGAGCGCGCGACGCCGGTGTTCGCCGACATCGACCCGGTCACGCTCAACATCGATCCGGCGGCCGCCGCCGCGGCCGTCACCGAGCGCACCGCGGCGCTGCTGCCGGTCCATGTGTTCGGCTATCCGGCCGACATGGCCGGCGCTCGAGGCGCTGAAGCTCCCGATCGTCGAGGACGCCTGCGAGGCGCTCGGAGCGCAGTACGCCGACGGTGGACCGGTCGGCGGGCGCGGCCACCCGGCGGTGTTCGGTTTCTATCGCCAACAAGCAGCTGACGACCGGCGAGGGCGGCATGGTCACGACCGGCGACGCCGCCGTCAAGCAGCGGCTGGACTCCGAGCGAAACCAGGGCCGCGCCCCGAACATGGACTGGCTCGACCACGACCGGCTCGGCTTCAACTACCGCCTGTCGGACATCGCCTGCGCGCTCGGGCTGGCGCAGCTGCAGCGCCTCGACGAGCTGCTGGCCGGCCGCGAGCGGGTCGCGGCGCTGTACCGCGAGGCGCTGGCGACCGCTGCCGGAGGTGACGCTGCCGTGCGAGGACCACGACGGCGCGCGCCGCGGCTGGTTCGTGTACGTGATCCAGCTGCCGCGCGGCGTCGACCGCGATGACACGATCCGGGCGCTGGCCCCGTACGGGGTCCCGGCCAAGCCGTACTTTCCGGCGATCCACCTGATGACGTTCTACCGCGAGCGGTTCGGACATCGCGAAGGCGAGTTTCCGGTCTGCGAGGATGTCTCGGCCCGCTCGATCGCGCTGCCGTTCTTTCCGGCGATGACCGAGGGGCAGGTCGCCCAGGTGGCGGAGGCGCTGACCGCGGTACTGCGCCCGTGAGCACGACGGACGGCGATCAGGCGGGGCGGATCACCGGCCGCGGCTTCGCCGAGCGCCAGGACGACGCGTTCCGGGCGCTGAACGACTCGATCGGGTTCGACTGGCGGCTGGCTCCCTATGACGTCGACCAGTCGATCGCGCATGCGACGATGCTCGCCGCCCGGGGGATCATCTCGGAGGCCGATCGCGACGCGATCGTCGCCGGACTCGAGCAGGTCCGCGATGAGCTGCGCGACGGCGCCTTCGCGTTCGCGGATCGCGACGAGGACATCCACATGGCGATCGAGCGGCGGTTGACCGAGATCGCCGGTCCGGTCGGCGGCCGGCTGCACACGGCCCGCTCGCGCAACGATCAGGTCGCAACCGACGTCGCGATGTTTGTGCACGCGCACGCGCAGGACGCGCGCGAACGGATCCAGCGCCTGGCGCGGACGCTGATCGTCACGGCCGAGCGCCACCTCGACTGGCCGATGCCGGGCTACACGCACCTGCAGCGCGCGCAGCCCGTGTACCTGTCGCACCACCTGCTGGCGTACGTGTGGATGCTCGTCCGTGACCGGGATCGGTTCGCGGCTGCCGTGGCGGCCTGCGGTCGGCTGCCGCTCGGAGCGGGCGCGCTGGCGGGGGTCAACTTCGACACCGATCGCCGGGCGGTCGCCGCGGCGCTCGGTTTCACCGGCGTGGCCGAAAACTCGATCGACGCGGTCTCCAACCGTGACTTCGTGCTCGACTACCTGTCGGCCGCGGCCACCTGCGCGACGCACCTGTCACGGCTCGGCGCCGAGCTGGTGTTGTGGTCCTCGGAGGAGTTCGGGTTCTGCGAGGTGTCCGATACCTGGGCCTCGGGTTCGTCGATCATGCCCCAGAAGAAGAACCCCGACGCGGCCGAGCTGCTGCGCGCCAAGGCGCCGCGGCTGGTCGCCAACCTGTCGGCTCTGCACGGCGTGATGCACGGGCTGCCGCTGACCTACAACAAGGACATGCAGGAGGACAAGGAGCGGCTGTTTGACTCCTGCGACACGCTTGAGCTGTGCCTGGACGCCGCCGACGGGATGATGTCGACGGTCACGTTCAGGCGTGAGCGGCTGGCGGCGGCCGCCGCCGACCAGTTCCTGGCGGCCACCGACGTCGCCGATCTGCTGGTTCGGCGCGGGATGCCGTTCCGTGAGGCCCATGGCGTCGTCGCCGGGCTGGTGCGGGTCGCGGTCGCGGGGGGCAAGCGGCTGTCGGAGATCACGCCTGAGCAGCTGGCTGAGCAGTCGCCGCTGCTCGACGATGAGTTCTACGCGCTGTTGGCCGACGGGGCGTGGCTCGAGGGCAAGGTGTCCGAGGGCGGGACGAGCCTTGAGCGCGTGCGCGAGCAGCTGCAGCGCGCGCGTGAGGCGGTTGGCTGAACCGCGGCCGCGGCGGCCGGCGGGACTGCCGCGGCGCTTCTACGAGCGACCGGTGGTCGAGGTTGCACAGGCGCTGATCGGCTGCGTCGTGGCCCATGGCGAGTGTGCGGGGGTGATCGTCGAGACCGAGGCCTACCACGAGTCCGAGCCCGCCTGCCACGCCCACATCGGGGTGACGGCTCGCACCAGCCTGTTGTTCAACGCGCCGGGGATCGCGTACATCTACCGCTCCTACGGCATCCACGCGCTGCTCAACGTCGTCTGCGAGCCGCCCGGCGTTGGCGCCGGGGTCCTGTTCCGCGCGCTCGAGCCGATCCGTGGCATCGAGCTGATGCGCACACGGCGCAGGGGTGCTGCCCGACCGGCAGCTGTGCTCGGGCCCCGGCAAGCTCACCCAAGCGTTGGGGATCGAGCTGTCAGAGAACGGTTCGGACCTGCGAACCGGACCGATCGTGATCTCCGCGCCGGCCGGCCGACTGGCGCGACGTGGCGATCGTCGCAGACCGGCGGATCGGGATCACGAAGGCGCCGGAGCTGCCGTGGCGGTTCACGGCGGCCGGCAGTGGCTGGATCTCGCGGGCACCGGATCGGACCGCGCTTCCGGTCTGAGCGCCGTCAGTTGCTCACTGGCCGATCGGGGTGCCGCCGGTGGTTCCCGCGCCGCCGGCGGGTGTGGTCTGCTGCGGCGTCGTCTGTTGCGGGGTGGTCTGCTGCGGAGTGGTCTGCTGCGGCGTCGTCTGTTGCGGGGTGGTCTGCTGCGGAGTGGTCGCTTGCGGGGTCGTCTGGGCCGGCGCCGTCGTCTGGGCCGGCGCCGTTCCGGTCTGGGGCGTCGTGGCCGTGCCCGGCGAGTAGTCGTACGTGCTCGTATCGCCGCTGGTGTCGGTCTGAGTGCTCGGGGCGTTCGGCTTGGCCGGATGCTCTTCGGCGTTGATCTGTAGCGCCGACTCCATATAGGTGCGCCAGATCTCGGCCGGGAATGTGCCGCCGGTAACCGGGCCGCCGTTGAACTGGGTGAGCATCGGCACCAGCTTGTTGGGGAAGCCGACCCAGACGGCGGTCGTGAACTGGGGCGTCCAGCCGACGAACCAGGCGTCGCCCTCGTCGGTCGTGGTGCCGGTCTTGCCGACCACGTCGACCCCGTCGATCTGGGCCGACTGACCCGTGCCGGAGGTCACGACGCCGCGCAGCAGTTCATGGATCGTTGACGCCACCGGGGCCGGCAGCACCCGCTTGAGGTGCGGCGTCGCGTTCAGGGTGTGTCGGCCGCGGCACTTGACGTGCGGGCACTGGATCTCTGCGATCCCGATCGGGCCCCGATCCGGTGAGCCGAGCACGGGGTCAGAGACCCGGTTGCCGCCCTCGGCGAGCGTCTCGTAGGCGTGGGCCATCTCCAGCGGCGAGACGCCGACCTTCAGGCCGCCGATGATCATCGCCGGGTTGGTCGACACCGGGGTGATGATCCCCATCGCCTTGGCCATCTTCGAGATCCGCTTGGTCCCGACGCCGGGCGACAGCCCGAGCTGCGTGAACACGCTGTTGTCCGACTGCGCGGTCGCCTCGGCGACCGTGATCGGCCCGCGGTACTCGTTGTCGTCGTTCTTGACGTGGTAGTGCTCCTTGCCGCCGCTGTTGGGGACGACCAGGTCCAGCGGTTTTGAGTCGAACACCGAGTCGGGCGTGTAGCCGTGCTGGAGCGCGACGGCGAGCGTGAACACCTTGAACGACGAGCCGGGCTGGCGCTCGCCCAGGGTCGCGAGGTTGAACGGGTACTTCTCGTAGTCCTGGTGGCCGTCGACCAGCGGTCCGCCGACCATCGCCCGGACCTGGCCGGTCGCGTTGTCGATCGAGACCAGCGACGCCGTCGGCTCGTCCGGCCCGGTCGGCAGGTTCTCGGCGACGGCCTGCTCGGCGGCCTCCTGCAGCTTCAGGTCGATCGTGGTCTTGATCCGCAGCCCGCCGTAGTAGGCCCGGAACGCCCCGACCGCCTTGATGATCTGCGGGGTCACCCAGCTCGTGAAGTACGGCGCCCCCGTCGGTTGCTGGGGCTGCTCGATGTCGGCCGCGGTCGGCAGCGGCTGCTTGAGCCCGTACTCGTACTGGCCGCGGCTGATGAAGTGCTGGGTGAGCATGTCGTGCAACGCGAGCTGGCGGCGCTGGCCGGCGGCGCCCGGGTGATAGACGGGGTTGAACGCGGTCGGGTTGGCGATCATCCCGGCCAGCAGCGCGGCCTGGTAGGGGCGCAGCTGCGACGCGCACGAGGGGAGCTGCTTGGTCGGGGTGCTGGAGCCGCAGCGGCTCGCACCAACTCCGCTTGTCTCGGCGTTGTAGCCGAGCTGCTTGCCGAAGTAGACGCGCGCCGCCGACTCGACTCCGTAGGCCCCGTTGCCGAAGTAGACCGAGTTCAGGTACTCCCGCAGGATCTTCATCTTGCTCCAGCGGTGCGTGAGCTGGAACGCCATCGCCGCCTCGCGGACCTTCTCCAGGACCGTCCGGTTCTCCTCTTGGGCCAGCGCGTTCTTGACGAACTGCTCGGTGATCGTCGACGCCCCTTCGGTGGCCCGACCCGTCACATCGGACAGGAGCGCGCGGGCGACGCCCTTGAGATCGACGCCGGAGTCGTCCCAGAACCGCTTGTCCTCGACCGAGACGACGGCGTTACGGTGTACGGCCGAGCTGCGAGTAGTCGTCGATGACGTTGTTGTTCGGCGGCGCGAGCAGCCCGATCGGGCGGCCCATGTCGTCGTACAGGTAGGAGTTGTGCTCGGTGCTGAACTCGCGCCGGTTCTCGATCTGCGGCAGGTCGGACGCGACCGCGGTGAGCATTCCGAACAGCGTCGAGACGAGCGCCAGCAGCCCCAGGAAGACCAGGATCGAGAGGATCCGCAGCTTGCGCAGCCGGGGCTTGATCGGCCGCCCTGACGCGTCCAGCGGGTAGCGCGGCGGTGGCGCCTGGAACGGGATCGGCGCCTCCGGGGCGTCAGCTGCGGCGGGTTGTCGTCGTGGTCGCTCATGGGCTGGCGTGACGCCGATCGGATCGCCTGCGGCCCGGGCGGCGCGCGGAGTGATGTGGCTCCGAATCCGCGCCGCCCGGGTCCGGTCGGCGGCGGCGTCCGGAGGGCGGCGTCCTCCGGTTCAGGACGTCGCGGCCCGGCGGGCCCCGGCGCCCCTCCGAGGGCGGCGGAAACTCTAGCATTGGGCCCCATGCCAGCCGCCCGCTTCACCCGGCCGTGAGCGCCTTGCCGTCCAACGCCGGCGAGGCCGCCGAGCAGGCGGCCTGGCTGGCCCGCAACGCGGTCGACTGCCTGCCCGAGGGCGAGCTCGCGCGCAAGCTCGCGTCCGGCCGCCGGCTGCGCGTCAAGCTCGGGATCGACCCGACCGCGCCGGACATCCATCTCGGGTTCACGGTGGTGCTGCAGAAGCTGCGCGAGTTCCAGGAGCTGGGCCACACGGTCGTGCTGATCGTCGGCGACTACACGGCGCGGGTCGGCGATCCGAGCGGGCGCTCGAGTACGCGCCCGGTGCTCGAGCCCGAGCAGATCGACGCCAACGCCAGGACCTTCGAGCGCCAGGCGATGACGGTGCTTGAGGTCCGACCCCGAGCTGCTCGAGGTCCGGTTCAACGGCGAATGGCTCGACATGAAGATGTCCGAGCTGTTCGTGCTGATGCGGTCGGCCACCGTCGGCCAGATCCTCGAACGCGACGACTTCGCCAAGCGCTTCGCCGCGCACCAGCCGATCTCGATGCTGGAGCTGCTGTATCCGCTGCTGCAGGGCTATGACTCGGTCGCGGTCCGCGCCGACGTCGAGCTCGGCGGCGCCGACCAGAAGTTCAACCTGCTGCTGGGCCGCGTGATCCAGCGTGCCTACGGCCAAGCCGAGCAGGTGATCCTGACGTTGCCGCTGCTGACCGGCACCGACGGCGAGCGCAAGATGTCCAAGTCGTACGGCAACTACGTCGGGGTCACCGACGCTCCGGACGAGATCTACGGCAAGACGCTCAGCATCCCGGACGCGTCGCTGCCGGACTGGTACGCGCTGCTGCTGGACGCTGCGCCCGATCCGGCGCTCGGGCCGCGTGACGCCAAGCGGGCGCTGGCGCGTTCGCTCGTGGAGCGGTTCCACGACGCCGGCGCGGCGACCGAGGCCGAGGCGCGCTTCGATCAGGTGCACGTCCGTCACGAGCTGCCGGACCAGATCGCCGAGGTCGTCTGGACCGGGGACGGCGACACGATCCATCTGCCGGCGCTGATCTCGCTGGCGTGGGGGGTGTCGACCTCGGAGGCGCGGCGCGGGCTCGGGCAGGGCGCGGTGCGAATCGACGGTGAGCCGATCCCGGCCGGCGTGCTCGATCTGCCGGCCGCCGAGCTCGACGGCCGCGTGCTGCAGTACGGCAAGCGCCGGTTCGCGCGGGTCCGGGTCGCGCTGTGACGACGATCGAGTACGAGCCCGGCGGCGTCGCCGACCTTGCGGTTGGACTTCGATCATCGGGCACGAGACCGCACCGGGCTGCTCGATGTTCTATCTTGATCCACCGCTGAGCGCCCGCCCGGCGCCGGCATGGTCCTCGAGAGCAAATCGAGCCCACCACTCCGGATCCGGGCGCTATACTCGGCTGTCTGCCCTAAAATCGGCCAGTCCGATCGGGGCGCACTCCGAAGAGAACGAACTTCTCGAGGCGGTGCGGCGGTCTTTGAAAACTCAACAGCATGCACACTCATCGATCGAACCCTCGATCGAGATTGTGTGTCCAGGTTCGACGCCGTCGCTTTGACGCGGACTCTTCACGAGTCCTATGCAGACGCGACGGTGCCAAGATTGACCCCGTCTTGTGCTTGACGGCCCCACTCGTGTACTGAGGGCTGTCCGGTGCTTCTTCTTGTGAGAGGAGCGGTACCGACCGCACCGGCCTTCTGGCCGCGTGCATGGGCACAAGGGTCCGATCCCACCAGGGACGGACCCGGGACTGCCGATTGTTCGCCGGCGGCCACTTGTGGCTGCCGATCGGACATCGGCGAATTCCTGACGACTCTTTGTGAAGTTCTTCACGGAGAGTTTGATCCTGGCTCAGGACGAACGCTGGCGGCGTGCCTAACACATGCAAGTGGAGCGACGAACCGGACTTCGGTCCGGGGCCAAGCCGCGAACGGGTGAGTAACACGTGGGTAACCTGCCCTGATGATTGGGACAACCCGAGGAAACTCGGGCTAATACCAAATGTGCCCCTCGGTCTCAAGACCGTTGTGGGAAAGGAAGCTTCGGCCTCCGCATCGGGATGGGCCCGCGGCCCATTAGCTTGTTGGTGAGGTAATGGCTCACCAAGGCAACGATGGGTAGCTGGTCTGAGAGGACGATCAGCCACACTGGGACTGAGACACGGCCCAGACTCCTACGGGAGGCAGCAGTGGGGAATCTTGCGCAATGCGCGAAAGCGTGACGCAGCAACGCCGCGTGGGGGAAGACGGCCTTCGGGTTGTAAACCCCTTTCAGTTGGGACGAAGCTTCGCCGGTGAATAGCCGGTTGGAGTGACGGTACCTTCAGAAGAAGCCCCGGCTAACTACGTGCCAGCAGCCGCGGTAATACGTAGGGGGCAAGCGTTGTCCGGAATCATTGGGCGTAAAGAGCGTGTAGGCGGCTCGGTAAGTCCGCTGTGAAAGTCCAGGGCTCAACCCTGGAATGCCGGTGGAAACTGTCGAGCTAGAGTCCGGAAGAGGCGAGTGGAATTCCTGGTGTAGCGGTGAAATGCGCAGATATCAGGAGGAACACCAATGGCGAAGGCAGCTCGCTGGGACGGTACTGACGCTGAGACGCGAAAGCGTGGGGAGCAAACAGGATTAGATACCCTGGTAGTCCACGCCGTAAACGATGGGTACTAGGTGTGGGGGGTGTCGACTCCCTCCGTGCCGGCGCTAACGCATTAAGTACCCCGCCTGGGGAGTACGGCCGCAAGGCTAAAACTCAAAGGAATTGACGGGGGCCCGCACAAGCAGCGGAGCATGTGGTTTAATTCGACGCAACGCGAAGAACCTTACCTGGGCTTGACATGTGCCTGACCGCCGTGGAAACACGGCTTCCCTTCGGGGCAGGTTCACAGGTGGTGCATGGCTGTCGTCAGCTCGTGTCGTGAGATGTTGGGTTAAGTCCCGCAACGAGCGCAACCCCCGTCGCATGTTGCCAGCATTTAGTTGGGGACTCATGCGAGACTGCCGGTGACAAACCGGAGGAAGGCGGGGATGATGTCAAGTCATCATGCCCCTTATGTCCAGGGCTACACACGTGCTACATTGGCGCGTACAGAGGGCAGCGATACCGCGAGGTGGAGCGAATCCCTTAAAGCGCGTCTCGGTTCGGATTGCAGGCTGAAACCCGCCTGCATGAAGGCGGAGTTGCTAGTAATCGCGGATCAGCATTGCCGCGGTGAATACGTTCCCGGGCCTTGTACACACCGCCCGTCACACCATGGGAGTGAGCAACACCCGAAGCCGGTGGCCTAACCCTTTTGGGAGGGAGCCGTCGAAGGTGGGGCTCGTGACTGGGGTGAAGTCGTAACAAGGTAGCCGTAGCGGAAGCTGCGGCTGGATCACCTCCTTTCTAGGGAGTCCTCCATTTGGAGGGCGCCGGATGCCGAGATCGCCGGCCCAGGCTCGCATACCGTGAGCTTTGAGGTCCGGTCTTCATCTCGAGCGCATCCGGAACTAGATATGTCGACCGAGCCTGGAGGCCTACACCGGCGCGTTAGCGCCAGGAGGTAGGCGCATGCTGTTGAGCTTTGAGAGACCGGCCAAGCCGGTGAGCTCGCGGAGACCCTCGGGTCCCGTGGGGTCGCCGGCGCCGCCAACGCTCTTTGCGGACCTTGAAAACTACACAGTAGCCAATGAATTATGGGTATCACCGGGCGGAGCCGCAAGGCTCTTCCCAAAGATCACCGTCAAGATAGTAAGGGCACACGGTGGATGCCTTGGCACCAAGAGTCGATGAAGGACGTGAACGGCTGCGATAAGCCGCGGTTAGGCGCTGAATAGCCTTTGACCCGCGGATCTCCGAATGGGAAAACCCAACGTCGGTAATGCGGCGTTATCTCTCGCTGAACACATAGGCGAGCTGAGGACAAGCGGGGGAAGTGAAACATCTCAGTACCCCGAGGAAAGTAAATCAAACGAGACTCCCCGAGTAGTGGCGAGCGAAAGGGGATCAGCCCAAACCTGTGGCGTGTAAGCGGTCACGCGTTGCGTCATGGGGGTTGTAGGGCGTCTGATCCGAGCCGTGACCGGCTCGGCAGAAGTTACAAAATCGTGTAGTAGCCGAAGCGCGTGGAACCGCGCACCAAAGAGGGCAATCGTCCCGTAGGCGAAACCGCACGAACTTCTGCAGGCGTTCCTGAGTAAGTCCGTTCTCGTGAAACACGGACTGAAACTGGGGGGACCACCCTCCAAGGCTAAGTACTCCTTGGTGACCGATAGCGGACTAGTACCGTGAGGGAAAGGTGAAAAGTACCCCGGAAGGGGAGTGAAATAGTACCTGAAACCGCGTGCCTACAAGCGGTGGGAGCACCTTCGTGGTGTGACCGCGTGCTTTTTGCATAACGAGCCGACGAGTTACTCGTCTGCGGCAAGGTTAAGCGATGAGCGGAGCCGTAGCGAAAGCGAGTCCGAATAGGGCGATTTGAGTCGTAGGCGGTAGACCCGAAGCTGAGCGAGCTACCCATGGGCAGGTTGAAGCGGGGGTAAGACCTCGTGGAGGACCGAACGGACCTAGGTTAAAAACTGGGCCGATGACCTGTGGGTCGGAGTGAAAGGCTAATCAAGCTCAGTGATATCTGGTTCTCTCCGAAATATATTTAGGTATAGCCTCGGATCAACTCCGTGGCGGCCGTAGAGCACTGTTTGGACTAGGGGCCCTACCAGGTTACCGACTTCAGGCAAACTCCGAAGACCGTCACGGCTACTCCGGGAGTCAGTTGCTGGGGGATAAACTTCAGCGTCAAAAGGGAAACAGCCCAGACCGCCAGCTAAGGTCCCCAAGTACTAGCTAAGTGGTAAACGATGTTCGAGTGCATAGACAACCAGGAGGTTGGCTTAGAGGCAGCCACCCTTGAAAGAGTGCGTAACAGCTCACTGGTCAAGTGTTCGAGCGCGGACAATGTAACGGGGCTCAAGCTAGTCACCGAAGCTGCGGGTGCGAAACTTCTGTTTCGCGCGGTAGGAGAGCGTTCCGATGCCAGTGAAGCAGCGGCGTAAGCCAGCTGTGGAGGCGCTCGGAAGTGAGAATGTCGGCATAAGTAACGAGAGAGAGGTGAGAATCCTCTCCACCGATTGCCCAAGGATTCCTGAGTAAAGTTCGTCTGCTCAGGGTTAGTCAGGACCTAAGGCGAGGCCGAAAGGCGTAGTCGATGGCCAACGGGTTGATATTCCCGTACCACGTAGCGACCGTCTGACCGAAGGGGGGACGGGGAAGGCTATGGGATCCCAGGCGATGGTCGTCCTGGGGTAAGCGTGTAGGGGTGGCTCTAGGTAAATCCGGAGCCGCATAACCTGAGGCGCGAGTCCAGCTGGCTCTAAGCCGGCGAGTCCCGGATGCCATGCCCTCGAGAAAATCCTCTAGGGAGGTCGCGCGTGCCTGTACCAAAACCGACACAGGTGGGCAAGTGGAGTACACTAAGGTGATCGAGATAACCCTCGTTAAGGAACTCGGCAAAATCGCCCCGTAACTTCGGGATAAGGGGCGCCCCAGTAGGGTGAAACTCCTCGCGAGTGGAGCCCGAGAGGGCCGCAGTGAATAGGTTCAAGCGACTGTTTACCAAAAACACAGGTCTCTGCTAAGTCGTAAGACGACGTATAGGGGCTGACGCCTGCCCGGTGCCGGAAGGTTACGTGGAGATGTCAGGGGCAACCCGAAGCATTGAAACTAAGCCCCGGTAAACGGCGGCCGTAACTATAACGGTCCTAAGGTAGCGAAATTCCTTGTCGGGTAAGTTCCGACCTGCACGAATGGCGTAACGACTTGAACGCTGTCTCAACGAGGGGCTCGGTGAAATTGCAGTCTCGGTGAAGATGCCGAGTACCCGTGGCTAGACGGAAAGACCCCGTGAACCTTTACTACAGCCTGGTATTGGGGTTCGATCCATTTCGCTCAGGATAGGTGGGAGACTGAGAAGCGCCGGCTGCGGCTGGCGTGGAGTCAACCTTGAGATACCACCCTTGATGTATTGGATCTCTAACAGTGCGCCGTGAAACCGGGCACTGAACAGTGACAGGTGGGTAGTTTGACTGGGGCGGTCGCCTCCCAAAATGTAACGGAGGCGCGCAAAGGTTCCCTCAGCACGGTCGGAAATCGTGCGCAGAGTGTAAAGGCAACAAGGGAGCTTGACTGCGAGATCGACGGATCGAGCAGGTGCGAAAGCAGGCCTTAGTGATCCGGCGGTAGCAAGTGGAAGCGCCGTCGCTCAACGGACAAAAGGTACTCCGGGGATAACAGGCTTATCGGGCCCAAGAGTCCACATCGACGGCCCGGTTTGGCACCTCGATGTCGGCTCGTCGCATCCTGGGGCTGTAGTAGGTCCCAAGGGTTGGGCTGTTCGCCCATTAAAGCGGTACGCGAGCTGGGTTCAGAACGTCGTGAGACAGTTCGGTCCCTATCTGCCATGGGCGTTGGAGAGTTGAAAGGATTCGTCCCTAGTACGAGAGGACCGGGATGAACGCACCTCTGGTGTATCTGTTGTCCTGCCAAGGGCATCGCAGGTTAGCTACGTGCGGATCGGATAACCGCTGAAAGCATCTAAGCGGGAAGCCGACCTTGAGATGAGCTCTCCCATCCCCATTGAGGGAGTAAGACCCCTGGAAGATCACCAGGTTGATAGGCCAGCTCTGGAAGGGTGGTAACACCTGCAGGAGACTGGTACTAATGGGTCGAGGGCTTGACGGATTTTTTGATACCCGTTTCATTGGCGCTGTGTGGTTTTGAAGGCCCGCTGAAGCGCGGTCTCTCACAATTTTCCGGTGGCTATAGCGAGGGGGAAACACCTCTTCCCTTTCCGAACAGAGCCGTTAAGCCCCTCAGCGCCGATGGTACTTGGCCCGCAAGGGCCTGGGAGAGTAGGTCGCCGCCGGTTTTTCTTCAGTGGGTCAGACCCCGTTTGGCGCTTGCGCCGGCGGGGTCTTTTGCTTGTGCTGAGGCGGCCGGCTCCGGGCGCGGCGAGCCGGCCTCGGCACCCGCGCTTTGCGCGGCGTTTGTCGGACGGCCCGGCTAAGGGGCACGCGAGGGTGCCGCGGACGGCTCGCCGCACCCTTCGCTGGCGTCCGTGGGTGCTTGGCCGTCGGCTCTGCGCACCGAGGCGTGCCGTGGCATGCGTGGCGCCACATCTCCTGCGCTGTCGCCTGCTCGGGGCGAGTGGACCGCGGCGACCGGCGCGCGCTAGAGGAGGCGTTCGATACGGAGGCGGCGGACGCCGCGGGGGGTGTTGAGTTCCACCGTGGTGCCGACGGTTTGGTTGAGCAGGGCCTTGGCGACGGGGGATTCGGCGGAGAGCTTGCCGGCGGCGCGGTCTGATTCGGCGGCGCCGACGATCGTCCATTGGTGCAGTTCGTCGGTCTCGAGGTCACGGATCTCGGCGGAGCGGGCAAAGCCCATCGTGTTGCCGGTCTCGACCGCATCGGTGACGACCGCGTTGCGCAGACGCGTACGCAGGCGCAGGATGCGGGTCTCGAGATGGGCCTGATCCTCCTTGGCCGCGTGGTATTCGGCGTTTTCCTTGAGGTCGCCGTGACCGCGCGCGACCAGGATCCGTTCGGCGATCTCACGCCGGGCGACGGTCTCGAGCCCGCCGAGCTCCGCCTTCAGGGCGGCCAGGCCCTCTTCGGTGATCGGCTCGCCCTGGTTGTCAGCTGTAGTACTCATTCCGGCAGTTTCGCAGCTTGTGCCGGTGTGGGCCCGCTCCGGTGTCAGTGCCGGCCGCAGGCGTCGACCGGTATGCCGCTTCAGCTGCCGACGCTGGTGCTGCGCCACGCCCGTTGCGGAGCGGGGCGAACGGGGCACAGGCAGTGCATTTCACGCGGGGCGACCGAGCCGCCGCGACGCTCGAGTCGGAGCGACACGGTGCGATCGTGGGGATGGGCCGGTGAGGGGTCGGGATCGGCCGCCAGGATGTCGTCGACGATGGCCATAACGGCCTCGAAGCGCTCTCTCATTCTCAGGAACATATGTTCGCAAGCGTACGTTTCGCGTCGGACGGAACAGGGCCGAAATCGGGCCTGGAAGACCCCTCGCGGGCCACGGTCAGCGCGAATCTCCAGTGGGGACGGGCGATCGCGTCAGTCAACGCCGTGCAAGCGAAATTTCACGCGTGGATCGACCGGCGGGGTGGACCCGAAACCGGTGTGAGACGGATCGCGGATCGGGGCCGCACGGTTGGTCGATTTTGCCTATGGGAGGACGAAAATCGACCAATCACCGACGGGGTCAGGCGCCCAGCGAGCTCCACACCTCGAGCTTGGCGGCGATCCGGTCGCGCACGGCCGTGGTGAACTCCGTGGTGCCGGCATGGCCGCCCAGGTCCGGGGTCTTGACCCCCGAGGCGACGGTTTCCAGCGCCCCCTCGTAGACCGCGCGCGAGGCGCGCTCGCAGTCGGTGCCGTGCGTGCTGGCGGCCTCGCGCAGCAGCGCCCCGCAGGCGAGGATCATCGCCAGCGGGTTGGCGAGGTCCTTGCCCTGGAGCGCCGGCGCGGTCCCATGCGGCGCCTCGGCCATCGCGACCGTCGTGTCGTAGTCGGCGTCGAACGCCAGCAGCACCGACTCGGCGCCCGCGATCGAGCCGAACATCGGCAGCACCAGGTCCGACAGGCAGTCGCCATCGCGGTTCAGCGCCGGGATCACGAGCGGCACATCGGTCGCCCCCGACAGCAGTCCGGCGTAGGTGGCGTCGATCAGGACGGGCTGGTAGGGGGTCTCCGGATGACGCGCGGCGGCGGCGTCGAGCTCCTCCTTCAGCATTCCCTCGTATACGGGCGAGACCGTCCACTTCGGTCCGCCGTAGACCCGGGCGCCGAGCGTCGCGGCCGCCCGGAACGCGTATTCGGCGACCGCGCGACAGGTGGAGCGCGTGATCCGCTCCTCTCGGAAGGCGACCTCGTCCTCGGCGCCGGCCCCGCCGACCCGCCGCTCCGCCGCGCCGTAGGCGTCCTCGACGGCCATCCGCACGACCGAGATCGGGTAGTGGACACCGGCGATCGGCGTGACCCCCGGCAGCCGCCGGCCGGTGCGGACGATCACCTTGCCGTCCACCTGTTCACGCAGGATCCGGTTCGGCGACCCGACGTCCCCGGCGCCCTCGGGCGTGATCGTGGCGGCTTTGAGCCCCAGCCCGGCCGATCGCATCGCGGCGGCGGCCTCGACGACGACCTCGTTGCTGGTGGCCCGCCGGTGCTCGAGCGTCAGGTCGTAGCGATGCAGCTCCAGCTCCAGTCCCAGCAGCTCGGGATCGAGCACCCGCAGGGACTGCTCGAGCAGCTCCTGGCCAGTCTGATCGCCGTCCATCACGACGATCTGGACGGGCGCGGCGGCGGTCACGCCGAGCCGGCCTGCGGCGAGGCGGCGGGCGTGCCGGCGTCGGCGGCCGGGGCGGCGGCGGGCATCAGCTCGTCGCGGCGCGCGGCGAGCGCGGCGATCACCGTGCGCAGGTGCTCGTCGAAGTCGACGCCGAGCTCGGCCGCGCCGGTGGTGATGTCCTCACGGCTGACTGCGGCCGCGAACGCGGGCGTCTTGAGCTTCTTCTTGACGGACTTGGGGGTCATGCCGACCAGCCCTTCGGGCCGTACGTACGCGCACGCCATCACGAATCCGCACAGCTCGTCGACCGCGAACAGCGTTCGCTCCATCGGCGTGTCGCGTGAGACGCCCAGATAGGTCGCGTGCGACGCGACCGCGCGCACGAGCTCCGGCGGGTAGCCACGCGCCTCGAGCTCGGTCAGCGCATAGCGCGGATGGCCGGTCTCAAGATCGGGATAGCGCTCGTAGTCGAGATCGTGCAGCAGGCCGGTCAGGCCCCACAGCTCGACGTCACCGTCGAAGCGCGGGGCGTAGGCGCGCATCGCCGTCTCGACAGCCAGCATGTGACGTCGCAGCGAGTCGGACTCGGTCCACTCGCAAAGCAGGGTCCAGGCCTCCGCGCGCGAATCCTCCGGCATGGCCATTACCCTAGCTCAGGACACCTCCCGCGGACCCTCGCGGGCGCCCGACCAGACACCACCGGCTACCCTGCTGTCTGGCCGCAGGACGTCGGCGTCCCCCAACCGATCGAGGTCGATTCCCCTGGAGAAGTTCGTCATCGAAGGCGGCGTGCCGCTGTCGGGCACGATCACGCCGGCCGGCAACAAGAACGGCGCCCTGCCGATCATCGCCGCCTGCCTGCTCACCGACGAGGAAGTGGTGCTGTCCAACGTCCCGCGGATCTCCGACGTCGAGGCGATGCTCGAGCTGATCGCGCTGCTCGGCGCCCGCGTGGAGTGGTCCGACCACCCCGGCGAGGTCAGGATCGACGCCTCCGACGTCGACAGCACGACCGTCGATGTCGCCCTGGCCGAGCGGATCCGCGCGTCGTTCCTGCTGGCCGGCCCGCTGCTGGCCCGGTTCGGTTCGGCGACGATGCCGCCGCCCGGCGGCGACGTGATCGGCCGCCGCCGGCTCGACCCGCATATCGACGCCTTCCGCCTCCTGGGTGCCGAAGTGCGCAACGAGCGCACCGAGATCCTGCTGGAGGCGCCCGCGCTCGGACTGCGGCCGTGTGACTTCTTGATGGACGAGCCGTCGGTGATGGCGACCGAGAACGCGCTGATGGCGGCCGCGCTGACGCGGGGCACGACCGTGATCCGCAACGCGGCGTCCGAGCCGCACGTCCAGGACCTGGCGCGAATGCTGGTCGACATGGGGGCGCCGATCGACGGGATCGGCTCCAACGTGATCACCGTCCATGGCCAGGCGAGCCTGCGCGGCTGCACCCACACGATCGCGCCCGATCACATCGAGATCGGCTCGTTCATGGCGCTGGCCGGCGTCACCGGCGGCGAGCTGATCGTTCAGGACACCCGTCCCGACGACCTGCGGATGATCCGCCTCGTGTTCGGCCGGCTCGGCCTGCGGACCGAGAAGCGCGGCAACGACATCATCGTCCCGGGCAACCAGGAGCTGCGGGTGCAGAACGACCAGGGCGATCACATCCCCAAGGTCCAGGACGGCCCCTGGCCGGCGTTCCCGGCCGACCTGACGAGCATCGCGCTGGCGCTCGCCACCCAGGCGGAGGGCAGCGTCCTGATCCACGAATGGATGTTCGAGAACCGCCTGTACTTCTGCGACAAGCTGGTCGGGATGGGGGCGTCGATCATGATCTGCGACCCGCATCGCGCGATCGTCAACGGACGTCGCCCGCTGCACGGGTCGCGGGTCGAGTCGCCGGACATCCGCGCCGGGATGGCGATGCTGATGGCGGCCCTGTGCGCCGAGGGCGTCACCCAGATCGGCAACATCCGGCAGATCGACCGCGGCTACGAACGGATCGACGAGCGGCTGCGTCAGCTCGGCGCCCGGATCACACGAACAGAAGACGCACCCGTCACCGCGTGAGCACGGTCGACCGCCTCGAAGGGCGCCCGGCTCCGGCGCAGGTCGACCGCATACCCAGCGGCACGCGCGACGTGCTGCCCGACGAGATGCGCGAGATCCGGGCGCTGACCGACCGGATGCACGCGGTGTTCGAGCAGGCCGGCTACGGCGAGGTCTACACGCCGGCGCTCGAATACGAGCGGACGTTCGCACGCCAGACGCTCGATCAGGCCGCGCCCGCGTACCGGATGTTCGACGAGCAGGGCAGCGTGCTCGTGCTCCGTCCCGACATGACGATTCCGATCGCGCGGCTGGTCGCGACCCGCTACAGCCACGCCGAGCCGCCACTGCGGTTCTGTTACACGTCCTACGCCTACCGGGGCGTGCGCCCGCAGCGCGGCCAGTCTCGTGAGTTCCTGCAGGCCGGGGTCGAGCTGATCGGGTCGCCCGGGTGCGGCCGGGACGGCCGAGATGCTGGCGGTGCTGTGCGCGGCGCTCGACGCGGCCGGGCTGCGCAACTATCGGGTCGGTCTCGGCGACTCGTCGCTGTATCCGTCGCTGCTGGAGGCGTTCGACGTCGACCAGGCACGGCGGAGCGGATCCTCGCCGAACTGGCGGCCGGCGACTTCGTCGGCGTCGAAGAGGAGGTCGCGGGGCTCGGGCTCTCCTCCGCCGACGAGGTGATGCTGCTGCGCCTGGCGCGGACGCGCGGCGGCCCCGAAGTGCTCGACGGTCTTTCCGGCCGGCTGCACGACGCGCTCGGGGGCATGCGAGAGGTCCATCGGCTGTTGTCGCCCGAGGTCGCCGCGCGCGTGATCTTCGATCTCGGCCTGGTGCGCAACCTCGGCTATTACACGGGCGCGGTGTTTCAGGTCTATGACCCCGCCTACGGGATGCCGATCGGCGCCGGCGGCCGCTACGACGAGCTGCTGGGGACGTTCGGGCGGCCGCTGCCCGCAGTCGGCTTCGCGCTCAATGTCGAGCGCCTGCACATCGCGCTGACCAGTGAAGAGCGGGCCGCGCGGCGGTGATCGATGGCCACCGCGGGATCTCCCAACCACCTCCGCATCGCGGTGCCGCGGGGCGCGCTGTTCGGCGAGACGCTCGACCTGCTGGCGCAGCTCGGGATCGACACCGGCGAGGTCCGCGCCAACGACCGCAAGCTGCTGTTCGAGGACGCGGGCATCGTCACGATGCGCCCGTCGGACGTGCCGACGTATGTCGAGGCCGGCGCCGCCGACCTCGGGATCACCGGCAAGGACGTGCTGCTGGAGCAGTCCGAGCGCGACGTCTACGAGCTGATGGACCTCGGCTTCGGGCGCTGCGAGATGGTGCTCGCCTCGGTCGCCGGCGAGGACCGCGCCGAGGAGGCGCTGCGACGCCTGGGCGTCGTCCGGATCGCGACCAAGTACCCGCGGATCGCCACCGGCTACTTCCTGCAGACCGGCCGCCAGGCGGAGATCGTCGAGGTCAAGGGCTCGGTCGAGCTGGCACCGCTGACGGGTCTGGCCGAGGCGATCGTCGACCTGACCGCGACCGGCACGACGCTGCGCGAGAACGGCCTGGTGATCCGCGAGCGGATCGCCGTCGCCACCGCACGGCTGATCGCCAACCCGGTCGCCCACAAGCTGCGAGCCGCCGAGATCGACGCCCTGTTGGAGCGGATCCGTGGAATTTGAGCGACTCACGCTGTCCGGCGACCCGACGGTGCTCGCGGACGAGCTGCGCGCGCTCGTCGCGGCGCCCGAGTCGGTCGCCGACGCCGTCGCCGAGATCATCGAGCGGGTCCGCGCCTCCGGCGACGACGCGCTGCGCTACTACACGCGGGAGTTCGACACCCGCGGCGCTACGCCGGCGGCGCTGCGCGTCCCAGAGGCCGAGCTCGACACCGCCGTCGAGCGGCTCGACGCGGACCTGCGCGCGGGCCTGGAGCTGGCGATCGCGAACGTCGCCAAGGTCGCCCAGGCACGGCTGGCCGCCGACCAGACGGTGACGTTCGACGGCCACGAGGTCCGGGTCCGTGAGGTCCCGCTCGACAGCGCCGGCGTCTACGCCCCGGGGGGCCGCGCCCCGTATCCGTCGACGGTCGTGATGTGCACCGTCGTCGCCCACGTCGCCGGGGTGCGTGAGATCGCCGTCTGCTCGCCGCCGGGCCCCGACGGCGACGTCGATCCGGTGATCCTCGCCGCCTGCCGGCTGGCCGGCGCATCGGTCGTCTACCGGATGGGCGGCGTCCAGGCGATCGCCGCGCTGGCGTACGGGACCGATACCGTCGCGCCGGTCGACGTGGTCGTCGGCCCCGGCAACCTGTACGTGCAGGAGGCCAAGCGCCAGGTGTACGGTCAGGTTGCGATCGATGGCTTCTACGGTCCGTCGGACCTGATCGTGATCGCCACCGGCGACGAGGTCGAGCCCGAGCCGATCGCGCTGGATCTGCTGGCCCAGGCCGAGCACGGCCCGGGCACGATCGTGGTCGCGATCTCGGACTCGGACGGCGCTGCTCGACGCGCTGGCTGAGCGGATCGACCGCGAGCCAGACGGCGAGGCGATCGTGCGGCTCGTGCACGTCTCCGACGCCGCCCAGGCGCTCGCGATCTCCGAGGCGTTCGCGCCCGAGCACCTGCAGCTGATCGGCCCCGACGCCGAGGCGCTGGCCGCCGACGTTCGCCACGCGGGCTGCGTGCTCGTCGGTCAGGCGTCAGCGGCACCGCGTTCTCGGACTATGTCGCCGGCTCCAACCACGTGCTGCCGACCAACGGCGCGGCACGCTTCGATGTCGGGGCTGTCGCCGTCGGTGTTCCGGCGGCGGTTCACCGAGGTCAGGATCGGCGACGGCGCCGCCGCGCTGGCGGCCGCCGGAGCGTCGATCGCGCGGTCCGAGGGCTTCGAGCTCCACGCCCGGTCGATGGAGGCGCGTGTCGGTGACAATGAATGACGTCATGAGCCGCGCCGCCGAGATCGAACGCAGCACCGCCGAGACGACGATCTCGCTGCGACTGGCGCTGGACGGCACCGGCGAGGGCGCGCGCAGCACCGGCATCGGCTTCTTCGACCACATGCTCGACCTGCTGGCCCGCCACGGCCGCGCTCGACCTGACCGTCGAGGCGCAGGGCGACCTGCAGACCGGCGGTCATCACACCGTCGAGGACGTCGGCATCTGCCTCGGGCAGGCGCTTGACCGCGCGCTCGGCGACCGGGCCGGCATCTACCGCTACGGCCAGGCGACGGTGCCGATGGACGAGGCGCGCGCCGCGTGCGCGATCGACATCTCGGGCCGCGGGCTGCTGGCGTTCGACGCCTCGCGGCTGCCGGCCGGCGCGATCGGCGAGTTCGACTACGAGCTGGCCGAGGAGTTCTTCCGCGCCGTCGCGGCCAACGCCCGGCTGACGCTGCACCTGACGATCGAGGCCGGCACCAACGCCCACCACATGATCGAGGCGACGTTCAAGGCGTGCGCGCGGGCGCTGCGCGCGGCCGTCGCGCTGGACCCGTCCGAGCACGGGATCCCGTCGACGAAGGGGACGTTGTAGTGAGCCCGCCGCCCGGATCGCCGTCGTCGATTACGGGATGGGCAACCGCCGTTCGGTCGTCAAGGCGCTCGAGCACGTCGGCGCCGACGTCTCGCTGACCGGCGACCTGCAGTCGATCGCCGACGCCGACGGGTTCGTCGTGCCCGGGGTGGGCGCCTTCGGGGCGGCGATGTCGAGCCTGCGTGCGGCCGGGCTCGACGAGGCGATCGCCGACGCCGCCGGGCGAGACGTGCCCGTGCTGGGGATCTGCCTCGGGATGCAGCTGCTGTTCGAGCGCTCCGTACGAGCTCGGCGTCAACGACGGCCTCGGGTTGATCGGCGGCGAGGTCACGCGCCTGGAGATCGGGAACCGACCCACCCTGCGGGTTCCGCACATCGGCTGGAACGAGGTTATCGTTCGAGCGTCGCTTGCCGGCTCACCGTCGGCCTGCCGAGTGGGGCACGGCCTTCTACCACGTGCACTCGTTCGCGGCCCGGCCACGTGACCGCGCCGACGTGGTCGGCGACGACCGAGTACGGGGAGCGGTTCGCGACGATCGTCGCCTCGGGCAACGTGTTCGGGACCCAGTTTCATCCCGAGAAATCCTCGACCCACGGGCTCGCAGCTGCTGCGCAACTTCGTCGCACTGTGCGACGGTGCCGCGCGTCGCGACGGCTCGCCGCGCGGGCGCGAGCATGATCCTCTATCCGGCGATCGACATCCTCGACGGCGGTGCCGTGCGGCTGGCGCGCGGCGAGTTCGACCAGCGGACCCGCTATGACGCCGACCCGCTGGACGCGGCGCTGCGGTGGGTCCGCGCCGGCGCCCGCGCGCTGCACGTCGTCGATCTCGATGGCGCCCGCGCCGGTGCGCCGGTCAACGTCGAGCACGTCCGGCGGATCACGGCGGCGGTCGACGTGCCGGTGCAGGTGGGGGGCGGGCTGCGCTCAGCGCGAGGCGATCGACGCGGTGCTCGACGCCGGTGCGGCGAGAGTCGTGCTCGGGACCGCCGCGTTCGACGACGTCGAGTTCCTCGACTACGCGATCGCCGAGCCACGGCGACCGCGTCACCGTCTCGGTCGACGCGCGCGGCGGGCTGCTGGCCGCCGACGGCTGGACCGATCAGACCGAGATCCCGGCTCGACGGGCGTGATCGAGAGCCTCGCCACCCGCGGCGTGTCGCGGTTCGTGTACTCGAGCATCGACCGCGACGGGATGATGTGCGGGCCCGACCTCGACGAGGTGCGGCGGATCGCCAGCGTCGTCCGCGGCACGTTCATCTACTCCGGCGGGGTCTCGTCGGTCGCGGACCTGACGGCGCTGGCGTCCCTGCGCCAGGTCAACCTGACCGGCGTGATCGTCGGCAAGGCGCTGTACGAGGGCAGCTTCGACGTGTCAGACGGGCAGGCGGCGCTCGACGCCGCGCCCGCCGGCCCGGCCCACGCCGGCGCGGCGTAGTGGCGGGTGGTGACGAATCACTACAAGCGGGTGATCCCGTGCCTGGACGTCGACGCCGGCCGGGTCGTCAAGGGCGTCGAGTTCGTCGACCTGCGTGATGCCGGCGATCCGGTCGAGCTCGCGGCGCGCTATGACCGCGACGGCGCCGACGAGGTCGTGTTCCTCGATATCACCGCGACCTCGGACAAGCGCGGCACGGTCGTGGAGCTGGCGCGACGGGCCGCCGACGAGGTGTTCGTCCCGCTGACGATCGGCGGCGGGATCCGCTCGGTCGCAGGACGCCCAGGCGGTGCTCGACGCCGGCGCCGACAAGGTCTCGGTCAACTCGGCCGCGCTGCAGCGTCCGGAGCTGCTCGACGAGCTTTCGGCCCGCTTCGGCGCCCAGTGCGTCGTCCTGGCGATCGACGCCAAGGCCGGCGACGGCGGCTGGGAGGCGTACCTGGCCGGTGGCCGGACGCCGACCGGACGCGACGCGGTCAGCTGGGCGCGGGAGGCGACCGAACGCGGCGCGGGTGAGATCCTGCTGACGAGCATGGATCGCGACGGCTCCGGATCCGGCTATGACCTGGCGCTGACGCGTGCGATCGCGGACGCCGTCGCGGTGCCGGTGATCGCCTCGGGCGGCGCCGGCAGCCTTGAGCACCTGACGCCGGCCATCCAGGCAGGCGCCGACGCCGTGCTGCTGGCGTCGATCCTGCACTACGGCCAGCACACCGTCGCCGAGGTCAAGGATCGGCTGGCGGCCGACGGCGTCGCGGTCAGGCGCGCGTGACAGCGCGCGGCTGACACGCCGCTGTCGGCATTAGACGTCGGTTAGTTAGAGTGTGACCGTCAGCTGGCCGCGGTCAGGCGGCCTCTTCCACATAACCGGCCGCTGCGCACGTATCGCAGTACGCGGCGGGAGGAACGCGCGGCTCATAGCAGCCGGGGCGACAGCATGTCGAGGATCGCTTCGGCCGACCGCGGCCGATCCGCGCGGCGGCGGCGTCCTTGAGTTCCTCGCGCATGCGATCGAGTTCCGCAGCATGCTCGGCGCAGAACCTCCGGCCCTTCTCGGCCGGATGGTCACAGTGACTTCCACTACGACAACGCATAACGTCCGAGTCTAGCAGAGCGATAGCAGGCTCTGTCAGTGTTTCGCGGGCTTCGAGGACCGCTGCGAGCGCGTGCGCGATCGCTTGTGCATGCGATGCTTGGCGTGATGCGCGGAGCTACGTGCCCGTGCTGGTGGTGCGTACGCGGGGACGACTTCTGACGCGTGCTTTGGTCGTGACTTGGCCTTGTGCTTGGGCGTGCGTGCTTGCGCTTGGCCTGGTGCTGCGGCTTCGCCCTGTGCCTGGGCTTGTGCTTGGACGGGTCGGTGAACTGGCGCCGGCGCGGTGCTTGGGCTTTGGCGCGGCCGGCAGCATCTGATAGATCTCGCCGTAGCCGACCAGATAGATCGCGTGATAGTCGGCGATCACCGGTGTGAACGCACCGTCCTTGAAGAGAACACCTGCTTGACCGGTCGCATCGTTCAGTCCGGTCGTCGTCTTGGTCCCCAGATTGGCGTAGTAGACGACGTTGCCGATGACCGTCGCCGACCCGGAGATCCGCCCGCCGAGCGAGATGCTTCCAACGGACCGCTCCCGACCGGGCGTTGAACGCATAGAAATGCTCGTCATAGGAGCCGACGTACACAGTCGGCCCGACACCCTTGGGGTCGGCGACGGCCGCCGAGGCGTACACGTATCCGCCGGTGTGGGTCGCCCACGCGAGCTTTCCGTTGGCGGCGCCGAACGAATACACGAATCCGTCGGTGTTCCCCATGTACACCCGCCCGTAGGCGACCGCCGGGGTCGTGTAGAACTGCCCGGAACCGAATCCGAAATGAGCGCCGTCGGT
Source organism: uncultured Solirubrobacteraceae bacterium (assembly GCA_963846015.1). Taxonomy (GTDB): domain Bacteria; phylum Actinomycetota; class Thermoleophilia; order Solirubrobacterales; family Solirubrobacteraceae; genus Palsa-465. The sequence continues at coordinate 864,190 of CAWJUE010000002.1, read as the reverse complement.
GCTCGTTGCCCAGACCTGATGGCCGTTGGATGCCCGCACGGCATAGGCGCGGCCCGCGTAATCGCCGAAGTACAGGACGCCGCCGACCAGGGCCGGGCCGCCCTTGATCGCGCCCGAGGCGTGGTATGCCCAGTCCAGGTGCCCGTTGATGACGTCGCGGGCATACAGGTTGCCGGCCCCGTCGCCGTAGTAGACGGTTCGCCCCGAGACGATCGGCGAGGTCTCCGAACCCGCGCCGACGGGACGGCGCCAGATGATCTTGCCGGTCTTCATCGACAGGGCAAAGAACGACCACCTGATCCCGGCGAATGCCCGTGGTTCGACAGCGTCGGCATCAGCACCTCGCCCTGCTTGCCGGCGACGACCGGCGAGGCGGCTGCCAGTGTCTCCGAGCTTGCGCTGCCAGATCACCTTGCCGGTCTTGACGTTGATCGCCTTGGCCGACGCGTCGTCGTCGATCAAGAACATCACGTCGTGGTAGATCACCGGCGGGAACTCGAGCAACGCCCCGTCGTTGTAGGTCCAACCGACGTGCAGCGGCGGTTTGAGGTCGGCGGCGCCGTCGAAGTCACGGGTGCGCGACTGCGTGTAGCCGTACACCGGCCACTGGAAGTTGTCGATCTGCTTGGCCTTGACCTTCTTGGGCGGAGCCGTCGGGGTCGTCGGGTTGGTGAACTCGAGGTTCGGGTGCGACACGTTGTGCGGCTCTGAAGTCGACGATCACCACGACCGCGACGACCGCCAGCGCGACGATCACGATCCCAGCCGCCAGCAGCCCGCGCCACAGCGGCCGACGCGGAATGAGCCTCGGCATGGCGAGCCATGGTAGAAGCACAAACTGCCGTCACGACCCGCTTCGCCGGGCAGGCGCGATCATCTAAGCGGATGCACGCGATCGCCCCCGAGCAACTGCTGAACCGCCTCGCGGACAGGCCGGAGGTGGCGCGTCTGCTGCCGATCGTGCGGGACGGGCCGCCCGCGTTCGTGGTCGGCGGCACGATCCGCGATCTGCTGCTCGGCCTCGACCCGCTGGACCTCGACGTCGTCGTCGACGGTCCGTTGACCGGCATCGTGCAGGCGCTTGGACCGCCGCTGCGTGCCCATGAGCAGTTCGAGACGGCGACCGTGATGCTCGGAGATCTGCGCTGCGATCTGGCGCGTTCGCGCGCGGAGACCTATCCGCGTCCGGGAGCGCTGCCGCAGCCGCACCCGGCGCCGATCGAGCAGGATCTGCTGCGGCGCGATTTCACGGTCAACGCGATCGCGTTGGCGATCTCCGGGCGACCGAGCGGGCGAGCTGCTGTCGGCGCCGCAGGCGCTGGACGATCTCGACGCCCGGCGGCTGCGCGTTCTGCATCGACGCAGCTTCCGCGACGATCCGACGCGGCTGCTGCGGATGGTCCGCTACGCGTCGCGGCTCGGGTTCACCGTCGTCGGCGGAGCACGTACGCGTTGGTCAGCGAGGCGGTGTCGATCGCAGCTCTGGCGACGGTCGCCGGGCCGCGAGCGGGCGCCGAGCTACGACTGCTGGCCGCCGAGCCCGACCCGGTCGCGGCGTTGGCGGCGCTGGCGCCGTACGGGCTCGACGCCACGATCGAGCTCGGTTTCGGTCTCGACGGCTGCGAGCCGGCCGCGAGCGCGCTGGCGCTGCTGGGCAGCGACGGTGATCGCGGAGCGCTGACGCTGGCGGTCGCGTCACTGGGGATCGACGAGGCCGGCCGCGCGGAGTTCCTGGGCGGTCTCGGGTTCGACGCCGCGCGTCGGGACCTGATCGCTGAGATCGCCCGGTCGGGACCGCTGCTGGCGCCGAGGCTGCGCCGCGCCCGCGCCGCCTCGTCGATCGCGGCGGCCGTCGGCCGGGCGCCGGTCGAGGCGGTGGCGCTCGCCGGTGCGTTGGGAGCTGCCGACAACGCCCGGCGGTGGATCGAGCGGTTGCGACTCGTGACCCTATCGATCGGCGGCGCCGATCTGATTGCGGCCGGGGTGCCGGGTGGGCCGGCGATCGGCGCCGGGCTGCGGGCGGCGCTGGCGGCCAAGCTCGACGGGCGCGTCGGCGATCGAGACGGGGAGCTCGCCGAGGCGCTGCGGGGGCGCGCGCCCGAACGGACCGAGCCGATGGGTAGCCTCGCATCGATGCAGCCGCCGGCGCCGTTCTACGAGCTCGCAGATCATCTCGCGGTCGAGCTGCCGGGCGCACGGGCGGTGTTCACGACTCGCCGCGGCGGCGGCTCGAGCGGTCCCTATGCCTCGCTGAACCTCGGCTTCTCGACCGACGACGATTCCGACTCGGCTGCGCGCAACCGCGCGACGCTGCTCGCCGAGCGTCGGTGCCCCGCCGGCGGCGTTCATGTACCAGACCCACAGCGCCGAGGTCCGCGTGCTCGACCAGCCGGCGCAGGCGTCCGAGCGGGTCCGGGTCGACGGCCAGGCGACGGCTCTGGCGGGGATCGCGCCGGCAGCGCTCGGAGCCGACTGCCTGCCGATCGCGATCGCGGGCGGCGGTGCGGTCGCGGTCGTGCATGCCGGCTGGCGCGGGCTCGAGGGCGGGGTGATCGCGGCCGGCGTGCGGGCCGTCCGTGACCTGGCCGGCGACGACAGCGCCGAACTCGGCGCCGCGATCGGGCCCGGCGCCGGACCCTGCTGTTACGAGGTCGGGCCCGAGGTGCACGCGCGGTTCTCCGGCTATCGAGACGCGCGCGCCGGCGACAACCTCGATCTGAAGGCGATCGCCGCCGCCCAGCTGGAGGCAGCCGGGGTGGCCGCCGTCCATGATCTCGGGATGTGCACGATCTGCGCGCCGTCGCTGTTCTTCTCCCACCGTCGCGACGCCGGCGTGACCGGGCGCCAGGCCGGGCTGGCGTGGTTGACCTGATCGCCGGGCTGCGCGCCGAGGTCGTGCGCCGGAACCTGGAGCGCGTCCGGGCCGAGATCGCGGACGCCGGACGGGATCCGGCCGAGGTCGAGATCCTGGCGGCGATCAAGTACCTGCCGGTCACGGAGCTCGCGCGCTGGCCGACGGCGGCGTCACGGTCGTCGGCGAGAACCGCGCCCAGGAGCTGATCGCCAAGCAGGCGGTCGCGGGCGACCGGTTCAGCTGGGACTTCATCGGCCAACTGCAGAGCCGCAAGGTCCGTGACCTGGTCGGCCGCGTGCGCTACATCCAGTCGGTCGCGTCGGACTCGGCGCTGACCCAGCTCGAGCGTCACGGGACGGCCGAGACCGAGGTGATGATCGAGGTCAACGTGGCGGGTGAGCACGGCAAATCGGGGATCGCGCCGTCGGAGCTGACCGGGTTCATCGAACGCTGCCCGGTCAACGTCGTCGGTCTGATGACGATGCCGCCGCGCGCCGACGACCCTGAGCGCAACCGCCCGTATTTCGCCGCGCTGCGGGCGCTGGCCGACCATCACCGGCTGCGCCACGTGTCGATGGGCACCAGCCAGGACTACGTCGTCGCGGCGGCTGAAGGGGCAACGATCGTGCGACTTGGCACGAGCCTTTATCGCGCCACGGCATAATCGCTTGAGAAGGGATTTCGCCTTCCTGCACGAACCATTTCACCGCACATGCCGATTCGAGACACATGGCACCGCACGCTCGTCTACTTCGGGCTGGCCGAGGACGAGGGCTACGAGGACGACGACTACGACGCCCCGCTCGACCCCGAGCCGGTCGTCGAGGACAGCTACCGCGAGCGTCCGAACGTTCGCCGGCTGAGCAGCTCACGCCGCCGGCGCGACGACTTCGACGACATCTTTGCCGACGACGCGCCGTCCGAGCGACGCCCGACGACCGCGCTGCGGCCGGTCGGCCGCGGCGCCGGCCGCAACGGCGGCGACGTCCGCGTCCACTTCGTCGCCCCGCGCAGCTTCAACGACGTCCAGGACGTCGCCGACAAGTTCAAGCAGTCGATCCCGGTGATCATCAACCTGCAGGGCACCGACGCCGACCTTTCGAAGCGGCTGATCGACTTCGCCAGTGGTCTGACCTATGCGCTGGACGGCGGCATGGACCGGATCGCCGACAAGGTGTTCCTGGTCACCCCGCGCAACGTCGAGGTCTCCTCCGAGGAGCGCGCGCGGTTGGTCGAGAAGGGCTTCTTCAACCAGTCGTGACCGCGGCGCGGGCCCAGGCGGGCGCGGCGGTAGATTCCCTCTCAGCGATGAAGGTCGGTCTGATCGGCGCTGGGAACATGGCACGCGCGATGGCGCGAGGCTGGGGCGACCCTGTGCTCGTGTCCGATTCAGGCTCGGGTCGCGCCCAGGCGCTGGCCGACGAGCTCGGCGGGCGGGCCGCCTCCAACGTCGAGGTGGCGCAGGAGGCCGAGCTGGTCGTGCTGTGCCACAAGCCGTATCAGCTCGAGCAGGTCGCGCAGGAGATCGCCCCGCATGCCAAGGCGATCGCGTCGGTCATCGGCGGCACGTCGGCAGCGGCGCTGCAGGACGCCTACCCCGGCACGCCGCTGTTCCGGCTGATGCCGAACACGCCGGTCGAGGTCCGGCGGGGCGTGATCATCTACTCGCCGACATCGACGCCGTGGGGGCCGGAGCGACGACCCCGAGCGCGAGACGGCGGTGCTGGCGCTGTTCGGCCGCCTCGGCTGGGTGGTGAACGTGCCCGACGAGCTCGCGCCCGTCGCGGCCGCGCTGACGAGCGTCGGGCCGGCCTACATGGCGCTCGTCGCGGAGGCGCAGACCGACGCCGGCGTCCGTCACGGGCTCCGCGCCGACCTGGCCGCGCCGGCTTGCCGCCGAGACGATGGCCGGCTCGGCCGAGCTGCTCGGCGCTCGTTCGTTCGACACGCTCGCCGTGCGACGTGAGGTCACCTCGCCACGGGGCTCCACCTCACGCGGGCTCGACGCGCTGGAGCGCGGCGGCCTGCGCGCGGCGTTCGCCGCCGCGATCGACCGCGTCCTGTCAGATCGGCAGGCCGGCTGATGCTGGCCCTCGCCTCGGTCCGCTCGGACATCGCCAACTACGTCGGCGCGCTGTTCGAGGTCTACATCGTCCTGATCTTCATCTACATCCTGCTGAACCTGCTGTTCTCGTTCGGCATGCGGATGCCGTACGCGCGCTGGACCGACACCGTCCTGAACTTCCTGCGTGACGTCTGCGAGCCGTACCTGCGGCTGTTCCGGCGGCTGATCCCGTCGATCGGGATGCTGGATCTGTCGCCGGTGGTGGCGATCATCGTGCTGTACGTCGTGCGGACCCTGCTGGTCGATGCGCTCAACTAGCTGGCCCGTGTCGCGGTACGTCGCGCTGAGGCTGCCGGCCGTGACGACCGTTCGCCGGACCCGGGTGGCGCCGATCCTGCGCGCGCTGGCGGTGATGGCGATCGTGCTGATCGCCGACCGGATCACCAAGCACCTGGTCAAGCTCCACATCCAGCCAGGACAGTCCAAGCACGTGTTCTCGTGGCTGCATCTGGTCCACGACCAGAACAACGGGGTCGCGTTCGGCTTCCTCTCCGGTGGCGGTGCGCTGGTCGTGATCATCACCGCGGCGGTGGCGCTGACGCTGGTCGTGTTCTTCCTGCGCGGCCCGGATCGGCCGTGGCTGTGGTTGTCGACCGGGCTGCTGGCCGGCGGCGCGGTCGGCAACCTGCTCGACCGGCTGCTGGACGGCTCGGTGACCGACTTCATCAAGCTGCCGCACTGGCCGGCCTTCAACGTGTCGGACATCGCGATCACGATCGGCGTGATCTCGCTGGTGCTCGTGCTCGAGGGTCCGGGCGCGCGCGGACGCTCGTGAGCGACGACGATCCGATCGTGCGCGACGACGCTCCCGCCGGGACGGCGGCCAGTTCCGAGCCGGAGCTGTCGCTGACCGTCGGCGGCGACGACGCCGGCGACGCGGCTTGACCGGTTCCTGGCGCAGCCGCTCGGATCACGGAGTCGGGCGGTGGCGACTGATCGATGCCGGCCGCGTGACCGTCGACGGTGCCGTGCGCCAGAAGCGCTACGCGCTCGGCCGTCGGTTCGGTGGTCGTCGTCGCGGCCGCCGATCGAGCGGTGACGTCGGCAGCGGCGGCTGCGCCCGACGACTCGGTCCCGTATGCGATCGCCTATCAGGACGAGCACCTGCTGGTGATCGACAAGCCGGCGGGTGTCGTCGTGCACCCGGCGGCCGGCCATTGGACGGGCACGCTTGCGCAGGCACTGTCGGGCGTCGCCGCCGGCGGTCCGGACGGATCGCGCGCCGGAATCGTGCACCGGCTCGACCGTGACACCTCGGGACTGATCGTGGTGGCGCGGTCTGACGAGGTCCACCGCGCGTTGACGCGATTGCTGGCCGCGCGCGAGCTGCGGCGCGAGTACCTGGCGCTCGTCGACGGTCGTCCGGAAGCGCGAACGGGCACGATCGACGCGCCGATCGGCCGCGACCGCCGGGATCGCACGCAGCATTCGATCGACACCGACGTCCCGCGTGAGGCACGCACCCATTTCGAGATCGAGCGGATGCTGCCCGGCTCGACGCTGCTGCGAGTCGTGCTCGAGACCGGGCGCACGCACCAGATCCGTGTGCACCTGGCGGCGATCGGCCATCCGGTGTGCGGCGACCCGCAGTACGGCGTGGCCGGCCGCTACGGGCTGCGCCGGCAGTTCCTGCACGCCGCCCGGCTCACGTTCCCGCATCCGGTCACGGGCGCCGAGATCGACGTCCGCTCCGAGCTGCCCGCTGACCTGGTCGCGGCGCTGCGCCTGGCCGAGGACGACGGCTGACGTCGATCCCGGCGCGGGAGTGTGGCGCGGTCGACTGCAGCGCGGGAGCGCGGGGCGGCTCGTCCCAAGCCGCCCCCGCCTCCCGACGAGAACCGTGCCCCGGGAGGGGAGAGGGGAGCCCGGTTCCTGTGTGTTCGTGGGCTCCTGTCGGCACCCACTGACCATTACAACGATCGGGTACTTCAGAACTTGCGTAAACTCGAGCGTTCGTCTTTTTCCCCAACCCCGCCATGGCGCGGATCGCGGCCCTGCCTCGAGAGCCCTCGAGGTGCGCGAACACCGGCCCGGCGGAGGCAGTAACAACAACCCAGACACAAGGGAGCAGTATCAGTGGCTCAGATCGGCATCAAGGAGCTGCTGGAGGCCGGCGTTCATTTCGGCCACCAGACGCGCCGTTGGAATCCCAAGATGCGTCGGTTCATCTTCGGTGAGCGCGACGGCATCTACATCATCGACCTGCTGCAGACCGATGCGCTGCTCGAGGACGCGCGCCATTTCGTCGACGAGCTCGCCCGCCGCGGCGGCACTGTCCTGTTCGTCGGGACCAAGAAGCAGGCGCGCGACGCGATCAGGGACACCGCGACCGCGGCCGACATGCCGTACGTCAACCACCGCTGGCTCGGCGGCCTGCTGACGAACTTCCAGACGATCTCGCAGCGGATCCGCCGCCTGCACGACCTGGAGCGCTACGAGACCGAGGGTCAGCTGCAGCTGCTGCCGACCCGCGAGCGGATGGCGGCCCAGGCCGACCTGGCGAAGCTTCGCGCCAACCTCGGCGGCGTCAAGAACATGCAGCGCGTCCCCGACGCGGTGTTCGTGATCGATCTCAAGACCGAGGCGATCGCGGTGCGTGAGGCCCAGCGCCTGCGGATCCCGATCATCGGCCTGGTCGACACCAACTGCGACCCCGACGGGATCGACTTCGTGATCCCGGGCAACGACGACGCGATCCGCTCGTGCGCGGCGATCACGAGCGCGATCGGCGATGTCGTCGCGGAGGGTCACAACCTGTTCCGCGCCGAGGAGGAGCGCGCGCGGCTCGAGCGTGAGCGCCAGGAGGCGGAGGAGCGCGCCCGGCGTGAGGCCGAGGAGCAGGCACGCCGCGAGGCCGAGGAGCTCGCCCGCGCCGAGGAGCAGGCGAAGCGTGAGGCGGAGGAGCAGGCACGCCGGGAGGCCGAGCAGGCCGCGGCCGCAGCCGCCGAGGCCCAGAGCCCGGCGGCCGGTACGACCGCGGCAACTGCCGCACCGCCGGCTGTGCCGTCTGAACCCGCCCGGCCGACGCCCGCGGCCCCCGTCGCTGCGGCGCCCGAGCCGGCCGCACCGCCGGTGACGCCGGCGACGACGAGTGCGCCGACGCCTGCGACGGAAGCGGCCCCGGCCGCCGAGGCAGCGCCCGAGCGGCCCCGGCCGCCGAGGCGGCGCCCGAGGCGGCCCCGGCCGCCGAGGCGGCGGCTGAGCCCGCGCCCGAAGCGGCCCCGGCCGGCCGAGCGCCCGAGCCGCCCGAAGCGGCCCCGGCCGCCCGAGCCTGAGCCGGAGGCGGCGGCTGAGCCGGCGCCCGAAGCGGCCCCGGCCGCCGAGCCGGCGCCCGAGGCGGCGGCTGAGCCCGCGCCCGAGCCGGCGCCGGAGGCGTCTGCCGAGCCCGAACCGGCCCCGGATCCTCAGGCGGCTCAGACCGGCGCTGCGGACGGCGAGGCGAGCAGCTGATGAGCGCCCCCACTGCCAAGGACGTCAAGGCGCTGCGCGACCTGACGGGCGCGGGGATGCTCGACTGCCGCAACGCGTTGGTCGAGACCGACGGCGATCTCGACAAGGCCGTCGAACTGCTCCGCGCCAAGGGCGTCGCCGCGGCCGGCAAGCGGCAGGGCGCCGAGGCCTCGGAGGGTGTCGTGCAGAGCTACATCCACGCCAACAACAAGATCGGCGCGATCGTCGAGGTCGACTGCCAGACCGACTTCGTCGCGCGCAACGAGAAGTTCGTCGAGTTCGCCCGCGACGTGGCGCTGCACGTCGCCGCGGCCAACCCGCTCGCGATCACCGAGGAGGACGTGCCCGAGGAGGACCGTGCTCGCGAGGAGCGGATCGCCGTCGAGCAGGCCGCCGACCGACCGGAGAACGTCCGCGAGCGGATCGTCAAGGGCAAGCTCGACAAGTGGCTCGACGAGGTCGTGCTGCTGCGCCAGAAGCACGTCAACGAGGACAAGCACGACGGCCAGACGATCGAGCAGCTGCGCGCGGCGTTGTCGGCGGAGACCCGCGAGAACATCGTGATCCGCCGCTTCTCGCGCTTCTCGGTCGGCGCCTGAGCTACTGTCCGGGACGGAGCGGAGCGAGAGCGAGTGAGCGCATGAGCGATTCCGAGATGATCGACGAGCTGCTCGCCGACGCGCGCGAGCGGATGGCAAAGTCGGTCGAGTCGACCCGGCACGAGTTCGGGTCGGTTCGGACCGGCCGCGCGACCCCGGCGCTGCTGGACCGGATCGCCGTCGACTACTACGGGGCGATCACGCCGCTCAAGCAGCTGGCCACGATCTCCACGCCGGAGCCGCGAATGCTGACCGTGCAGCCGTTCGACCGTAGCTCGATCAAGGCGATCGAGCGGGCGATCCTGGAGTCAGATGTCGGACTGACCCCGGGCAACGACGGCAATGTGATCCGGCTCGTGGTTCCTGAGCTGACCGAGGAGCGCCGTCGCCAGCTGGTCAAGGTCGTGCGCAACATCGCGGAGGAGGGACGGATCGCGATCCGCAACGTCCGCCGGGACGTGATGCACGACCTGCGAGAGCTCAAGGAGGCCGGCGAGGCCGGCTCCGACGACGAGCACCGCGCCGAGGTGGAGCTGCAGAAAGTCACCGACTCGAGCATCTCCGAGCTCGACGACGTGCTCAAGCACAAGGAAGACGACATCCTCGAGGTTTGATGGCTGTGGGCCCTGGAGCGCAACCGCAGCCCGCCGTCTCCGCCGTTGCATCGCCCCCGGCGCCGCGCCGGGGCGACGGCTGGCCGCGCTACGTGGCGATCATCACCGACGGCAACGGCCGATGGGCCAAGCGCCACGGCCTGCCGACGGTTGCCGGCCACGAGGCCGGGGCCGACGCCGTCAAGGCGACGCTGAAGGACGCGGTCTCGCTCGGGATCAAGGAGCTCACCGTCTACTCGTTCTCGACCGAGAACTGGTCACGTGACGACGACGAGGTCTCCGGGCTGATGGAGATGTTCGGCCGGCGGCTGGAGGTGGAGACGCCCGAGCTGCACGACGAGGGGGTGCGGATGCGGTTCGTCGGCCGCCGGGACGGGCGGATCTCGCCCGGGCTCCTGCAGCGGATGACCTGGGCCGAGCGCACGACCGCGGCCAATGATCGGATCACGCTGTTCGTCGCGTTCAACTACGGCGGCCGCGCGGAGATCGTCGACGCGGCCCGGACCTTCACCGGGTCGACCGAGGAGGAGTTCCGCGCCCACCTGTACGCGCCGGACATGCATGACCCCGACCTCGTGATTCGCACCAGCGGCGAGCAGCGGATCTCGAACTATCTGATCTGGCAGTCGGCGTACTCGGAGTTCGTGTTCTGCGAGGAGCTATGGCCCGACTTCTCCCGTGACGTGCTGGAGCGCTCGCTGAACGAGTTCGCGGCGCGCCGGCGCCGGTTCGGGGGTCGCTAATGGAGGCCCCCTGATGTCGGCCACGCGCCAACGGCGCCCGTCGCCGGCGCAGCCGCCGCCGCGTCGACGACCGCCCGGCAAGCGGGGGGGCGGGTCCAGTCGGCGCTCGGAGCTGCTGACCCGCGTGCTGGTCGGGGTGCCACTGGCGATCATCGCGATCGCGTTCGTCGATCTCGGCGGGATCCCGTGGGCCGTGCTGATGATCGTCGCGTCCGTGCTGTGCCTGAGCGAGCTGTACGAGATGCTCGCGCGCTGGCGGCCGATCCAGATGGTCGGCTTCGCGGGCGCGGTCGCGATGGTGATCGCGGCGCGTTACGGCAACGCCCGTGACGTGCTCGAGGTGGCGGTGATCACGATCCCGGTGACGTTTCTGGCGGTCGCGATGGCACAGCAACGCGGGATGGCGACCGTACGGGTCGCCGGCACGCTGCTCGGGATCTGGTGGATTGGGTTGGGGTTCGCGCACGCCGAGCTGCTGCGCAACGTCACCCACGGCAACTCGATCATCATCGACGTGATGCTGGGGACGTTCCTCGGCGACGCCGGCGCCTACCTGGGCGGGCGGCTGTTCGGTCGGCGGCCGCTCGCGCCTGAGATCTCGCCCAATAAAACCGTCGAGGGCCTCGGCTGCGGCATGTTCGTCGCGATCCTGGCCGTGTTCATCGCGGGCCAGTATCAGCCGTGGATGACCAAGGGCAACGCGCTCCTGCTCGGCGTCGCCGTGGCGGTGCTGGCGCCGATCGGCGATCTGTTCGAGTCGATGGTCAAGCGCGACGCGGGCGTCAAGGACTCGGGCACGATCTTCGGCCCGCACGGCGGCGCGCTGGACCGCCTCGACGCGATCATCTTCACGATCGTCGCCGGCTACTACGTCTGGGTCGGAGTGATGCACTAGTGCCCGCTCGACGCGTGGTGATCCTCGGGTCGACCGGCTCGATCGGGGTCCAGGCTCTCGACGTGGTTGCTCGTGCGCCCGCGGGCGAGCTCGAGGTCGTCGGCCTCAGCGCGGGAACCGATCACGACACATTGATCTCGCAGGCGCGCTCGTTCGGGGTCAAACGGATCGCGCTGGCGGACGCGGACGCGGGCGCCCGCGCGGGCGAGCTATGGACCGAGGGCGAGCTGCTGTCGGGTCCCGAGGGACTCGTCAAGCTGGTCGTGGAGTCCGACTGCGATTTGGTGCTCAACGCGATCGTCGGCTCGGCTGGGCTGGTGCCGACGGTCGCGGCGCTTGGCGAGGGCATCGACCTGGCGCTGGCCAACAAGGAATCGCTGGTCGTCGGCGGCGAGCTCGTGACGCAGCTGGCGGAGGCGACCGGAGCCTCGATCATCCCGGTCGACTCCGAGCACTCGGCGATCCACCAGCTCCTCGCCGGCGAGGCACCGGGGACGGTCGACCGACTGATCGTGACCGCGTCCGGTGGCCCGTTCCGCGGCCGCAGCCCCGAGCAGCTGCGCGGGGTGACGATCGAGCAGGCGCTCGCTCATCCGACCTGGGCGATGGGCGGCAAGATCACGATCGACTCGGCGACGCTGATGAACAAGGGCCTGGAGGTGATCGAGGCTCACCATCTGTTCGGCACGCCGTACGCCCAGATCGACGTGGTCGTGCACCCGCAGTCGATCGTCCATTCGCTGATCCAGCTGTGCGACGGGGCGACGCTCGCGCACCTCGGCTATCCGGACATGCGCGTGCCGATCTCCTACGCGCTGCACTACCCCGAGCGCGTCGACGTGCCCGTCGCCCCGCTGGACCTGGCGGCGCTCGGCTCGCTGACGTTCGAGCCCGTCGACGATGAGACGTTCTCGTGCCTGGCCCTGGCACGTGCGGCGGGGATCGCCGGCGGCACGGCGCCGTGCATCCTCAACGCCGCCAACGAGGTCGCCGTACACGCGTTCCTCCAGGGTCGGCTGCCGTTTCTGGCGATCGCGGAAGTGATCGAGCGGACGCTCGAGGCGCTGCCGAGCGGCCAGATCCACTCGTTCGACTCGCTCGCGGCCGCCGACGGCGACGCGCGCCGGGAGGCAGGGGCGCTCGTCGAGACGCTCGCTTGAGCGTGAGCCTGAGTTCCATAAGGCTGATGCAATTCATAACTACGGCTGCTTGACTCGCTCAGCGGATGTCGTACGCTACTCGCGTTCCTGGGGTTCATCGCGCTGATCATCCTGCACGAGGCGGGCCATTTCGTGGCCGCCAAGGCGACCGGGATGCGCGTCGAGCGCTTCTCGCTGTTCTTCCCGCCGACGATCTTCAAGGTGCGCCGCGGCGAGACCGAGTACGCGCTCGGCGCGTTGCCGCTGGGTGGCTACGTGAAGATCACCGGAATGAACCCGAACGAGGAGATCCCGGACGCCGTCCGGCCTCGTGCCTACTACAACCAGGCGGTCTGGAAGCGGATCGTGACGATCGCCGCGGGCCCGGCGGTCAACATCCTGATCGCGTTCGCGATCGTCTGGGGACTGATCGCCGCCAACGGGGTCGAGAGCAACCGCGTCAGCACCAAGGTCGCCGCGATCGACCGAGGATCGGCGTCGGTCGGCAAGCTTCAGACTGGCGACCGGGTGGTTTCGATCGACGGGATCCCGGTCAACGGCAATGAGAACCGGATCCGCAACCAGGTCGACAGCCATCGCTGTGCCGGGGCGATGACCAACGGCTGCGTCGCCCAGCGGCCGGTGACGATCGTGGTCGACCGTGGCCGGCGTCCAGCACCGGTTCGCGGTCAAGCCGCGGTATAGCGCCGAGTTCAAGCGGATGCTGGTCGGAGTCGAGTTCGGGGACGGTGCTCGTGCATCCCGGCGTGATCGACGCCGCCGGTCGCTCGGGCACCTATCTGTGGTCGGTCACCAAGAAGACGGTGACGACGTTCGCGCGGCTGTTCGAGCCCAAGGAGCGCAAGCAGGTGACGGGCGTGGTCGGCGCCTACGCGGCCACGCAGGAGTCATTCGCCGCCTCGGGCACCGACGCGCTGACGATCCTGGCCCTGATCTCGCTGTCGCTCGGCGTGATCAACCTGTTCCCGTTCCTGCCGCTCGACGGCGGCCACATCTTCTGGGCGGTCGCGGAGAAGCTGCGCGGCCGCCGGATCTCATTCTCGGTGATGGAGCGCTCCGGGTTCGTCGGGTTCGCGCTGATCCTCGATCCTGTTCGTGATCGGGATGAGCAACAGCATCTCGACGCTTGCCAACGGCGGCTACGGGATCCACTGACCTGCGGCGTCGCTGCTTGACCCGGAGGCCCCGATTAACTCTCGTGGTACGTAAGCGGTCGGCTGGGCGTGCGGAGGCGGCAGCGTCGGCCGGGTGCGCGCGCAGCCTGGCGGCGTTCCAGCGGCCCGGGCGGGTCAAATTGGCATCGGAGGTGCGTTGCAGCGGATCCGGGCGGTTCGGCTCGGTTCAGCGGGCTCAACCCGAGGGAAGGCATGCCGTGAGCTTGTTCGACGACCTTGCCGCCGCGGCTCGCGACGACCCGCCCCAGCGGGGTCACCGGCTGAGGCGCCGGCCCGGGCAAGAAGCTTGGCAGTTTTGGCCGACCCCTCCGGTCATTCGTGCCAAGCTTTCGATTCGAAGGGATGCAGGCCAACCAGGACCCTGATGCACCCTACCGACGCAACGCACACTCTCTGGAGGAGGGTGCAAAACTGCTCGCTGCATGAACGGGGTTGTGCGTCAGCAGCGCGGCGTGGCCCGCCCCGGTCTGCGGCAGCAGTGTGGCGTGCCCCGCGCGGTCGCGCCCGGGCCCGACGCGGATTTCAGTCCGCCGGGCGACGCACGGACGGTGTGCCGGCGCAGCTCAGCCGGCTGGGGCGGCGCAGCTGCCGGCCAGCCTGCCGATCCGCCGGCAGTGCTCGATCGCGAGCACGCCGGCCTTGAACTGGGCGTAGACCGGCTTGGGCACGAGCCTCGAGCCGCTGATTTGGAAGATGCCGGCCCAGTCGGCGGAGGGGCCGCCGTTGGTGCCGTGGCTGGCCCAGGTGTAGTAGTAGAACGCCTGGAGCTTGAGCGCAGCGCGGTTCTGGGCGAGCAGCGGCAGCACCGCCCTGACCTTGGCGGCCTGACGCGCCGCGGTCGACTGGCAGCAGAAGTTGTCGGACGGCTGGTGGCCGACCGAGGAGTTCCAGCCCATCTCGGTGATCACGATCGGCTTGCGCGCGTCGCCGTTGCGCGTCATCACCGCCCGCATCTTCTGCAGGAACAGGATCACGTTGGACGGGACGCACCGTGTACGGGTGGACGGCGACGACATCGAAGTAGCTGGCCGGCGTGCGGCACGTTGTAGATCTTCTGCAGGTAGTCCCAGGCGTCGTTGGGCATCCCGGCGAGCACGACCTCGGCCGCCCGGGTCGGCCTGCTTGATCGCGGTGTGCGCGGCCTTGACGAGCGCCACGTAGCTCGGCGCGAACGGCCGCGTCGGCCAGTAGAAGGTGAAGTTCGGCTCGTTCCAGATCTGCCACTCGCGGATCGGGCGCTTGGGCAGCGTCGGGTTGTCGGCCCAGTAGGTCCCGTTCGGTCCGTAGCGCTTGACCAGCGCGGTCAGATAGGCGGCGTAGGGCGCGTCGTCCTGCGGGATCGCGATCGTCCCGGACGGGTTGGGGCGAGCATCCCAGCCGGGCGTGTACATCACGACCGGCAGCACCGTCAGGCCGTCCCGAGCGGCGTCGCCGACGAGCATGTCGGTCGCGGAGAAGTCGTAGGGACCGTCCTCGGTGGGCTGGGCGGCGGCCCAGTTGAACGCCACGCGGACCGACTCGACGCCGGCGCCGACCATCGTCGACATCGCCGGCGGAAGGCTCGGCTGCCCGCCGGCGAGCGGTCCGTCGACGTTGACCCCGACGAACCCGCCCGGCACCTTCGGAACCGTGGCGCGACGCCGCGGACGCGCTGGCCGCCAGCCACCAGCCAGAGCACGCCGATCGCCATCGCCAGGGCGACGGTGCGGCTGATCGGGTGACGGGCGAAGGCGTTCACGGGCGACGCGCGTGCGAGGTCGCCGACGGTGATCCGGCGGGCCCTCGCAGTGACTAACTCGCTCCGGGCCGAGAGGTTGCGATGCCGACTCGGCCGATTGCGCGGGTTACACGGTAGCGTTCGCGACCGATAGCGAGGTCGGACCCCGAGGAGGCAACGATGGAGGCGAGCACCACGAGTCCGCCGGCGGAAGCGGGCGGTGGAAGCGTCGACGGTGACCGAGGCGCTGCGGCGCACGGCGGCCGAGCACCCCGATCTCGTCGCGTTCAGGACCCGGGACGACGGCGTCTCGCTGACCTGGGCGCAGTTCGCACGAGCGCGTCGAGGCGCTCGCCGGAGGGCTCGCGGCGCTCGGCGTCGGGCGCGGGCAGTGCGTCGCGCTGATGCTCTCCAACCGACCCGAGTTCCACGTCGCTGACATGGCGGTGGCGATGCTCGGCGCGACACCGTTCTCGATCTACACGACCTACCCGGCGGCCGAGATCGAGTATCTGCTCAAGGATTCCGGCGCCCGGGTCGTGATCGCCGAGCAGCAGTTCCTCGAGGTGATCGGCGAGGCGCGCGCCAATGCGCCAGGCCGTCGACCATCTGATCGTCGTCGACGGCGAGGCCGGCGACGGCGTCACGGCGTTGTCCGACGTCGAGGGTTCAAACCCGGACTTCGACGCCGATGCCGCGGTGCGCGGCGGTCGGGCCGACTGACGTGCTGACGCTGATCTACACGTCGGGCACGACCGGCCGGCCCAAGGGCGTGCAGCTGACCCACGAGGCGGTCATGTTCGCGACCCGCTCCGCCCAGCAGGTCGTGTCGCTGCCGCCCGGCGCGCGGGTGATCTCGTGGCTGCCGGCGGCCCACATCGCGGAGCGGATGGCCCATCACTACATCCCGATCGTGTTCGCCGCAAACGTCACCTGCGCGCCGGATCCGCGCCAGATCGTCGCCTTCCTGCCCGAGGTCAGGCCGAACTGGTTCTTCGCCGTCCCGCGGATCTGGGAGAAGCTGAAGTCCGGACTGGAGGCGATGCAGGCCGCCCAGCCCGCCGAGCAGCGTGAGCCCGTCGTCAAGGCGGTGGAAGCGGCGCTGCAGCGGGTGCGACTCCAGCAGCGCGGCGAGCCGGTACCGGCGGAACTGGAGGCCCAGGTGGCGAAAGCCGACGAGGAGCTGTTCTCCAAGCTGCGGGCGATGCTCGGGCTCGATCAGGTGCTGACGGTCAACGTCGGTGCGGCGCCGACGCCGCCCGAGGTGCTCGAGTTCTTCCACGCGATCGGGATCGAGGTCGCCGAGCTGTGGGGGATGTCCGAGACGTGCGGGGTCGGCACCGTCAACCGGCCCGGTCACGGTCAAGATCGGCACGGTCGGGCCGCGCGTCACCCGGCGTCGAGCTCAAGCTCGCCGACGACGGTGAGCTGCTGTGCCGTGGAGCCGTTCCTGATGTCCGGCTACCGCAACCTGCCCGAGCAGACGGCGGAGGCGCTCGACGCCGACGGCTGGCTGCACACCGGCGACATCGCCGAGATCGACGCCGACGGGTTCGTCAAGATCGTCGACCGCAAGAAGGAGCTGATCATCAACGCGGCCGGCAAGAACATGTCGCCGGCCAATATCGAGGCCGAGCTCAAGAGCAGCTCACCGCTGATCGGCACCGCCTGCTGCATCGGCGACATGCGGCCCTACAACACCGCGCTGATCGTGCTCGACGCCGACTTCGCGCCGGCGTGGGCGGCGCAGCACGAGCTCGGCGATCGCACGCTGGAGCAGCTCGCCTCGGAGCCCGCGATCATCGCCGCGGTCCAGCAGGGGGTCGACCGCGCCAACTCGCATCTCGGCGCGGGTCGAGCAGATCAAGAAGTTCACGATCGTCAGCGGCGACTGGCTGCCCGGCGGCGATGAGCTGACGCCGACGATGAAGCTCAAACGCAAGCCGATCGCGGCGAAGTACGCCGACGCGATCGACGCGATGTACGCCTGACCGGCGTGCCGCGCTCGGCGCCCGGCGAGGCGGCACCCCGGTCGAGATCAGCCGGTCAGGGCGACCTTGACGGTGCGGCCGTGGATCGTCGAGCCGGCGACGTTCGTCGGCAGGAACGGCTCGGTCCGCGGGTAGGTGTAGGCGAGCCGCAGGTTGCCGCGGTAGGGCAGCTTGAGTGGATGTCGAAGTAGCCCGTGGTGGTCGAGACCCTGACGGTCTGGATCATCGTCCAGGGGCCGCGGCCGTTCTTCTGCATCTGGATCTCGACCGTCGGCGCGGTCCTCGCGGTCGCCGATTGCGAGAACGTGGCCGGCCGGGCGCCGCCCCAGATCTCGGTCCTCGCACCCGCCTTGACCGTGGTCTGCGGCAGCCAGACCGGCAGTCGATACGCGGACAGCGTCGCCTTCGGCTGCCCCGTGGACGTGTACAGGCCGCTGTTGAAACCAGGTGTCGGGCTTGCCGGGTGATCACCGGGGGATCCGTCGATCAGGTACTGGTCGTAGGAGACGATCCGACGGTTCTTGTAGCTGAGATACTCGGCCTGGTTGAGGTAGGTCGCGGCGGTCGCCGGGACGGGTACCTGCCGCGGTCCGGCGGCTTGGTGATGTAGCCGTACTCGTCGTTGTAGATCGAGTAGTGCTTGCCCGACCGGTAGGCCTTGGTGAGCTGGTCAAGCGCGGTCGTCGACGCGTCCGAGCGCCGCGAATGTCGCGTCGTCGCGGTTGACCTCCGACAGGCTCGACGTCCGGCGGCTGCAGGAACGAGTACGGGTGCGCAGCGAATCCGCTCGCGTTGAACAGGATCGGGTTCGCCGACCGGAACCGACGCGACGCCGCGGCCGTCGCCGGGCAGCTGTAGAGGGCGGCCGCCGATCCCTGCAGCCGGTGGTAGCGGCTGTCGACGCAGTAGAGCGCACGGAGGAAGGCCAGCGGCCGGATCGGTCCGACGCGTGCCCGGCTGCGGCGCCGGGATGGCCGGGCGCGCGCAGCGAGTAGCCGGACGGATCGAGCTCGCCGAACAGGATCGTGTCGTGCCCGTGACCGGTCTGGTGAATCGCCCTCCAGGCCGCGTTCAGCAATGAGCGGTACAGCGCCGGCGCGACGGGCACGGTCGACCCGTTGGTCGTCTGTGGCCCGAGGTCGGTGCCGAAGTTCGGCTCGTTCCAGAACGACCAGAAGCGCACCGCCGGCAGCGGACGGCTCGCGCCGGACGGCCTGAAGTGCCCGTCGTAGCGCTCGGTTACGGCGTGTACGAACTGGCCGTACAGCTGTGGCGTTCGGGCCGCCAACCGGCGTCTGCGGCTTTGACGGTAGGCCCGGCGGCGGATTCTTGCCGTCCGCCCAGCGGGGCGCGCCGCCGGTGAGCTGCGAGCGACACGGTCAGGCCTTGGCCGGCAGCCGTTCTCACGAACGCGTCGTACGGCGCCCAGTTGACCGCGGGATACGCGTTCGGGTTCGACGCATCGAAGTTCGGCTTGCGGGTCGACGTGGGGTGCGGTGCCAGCGAGTACCACGGGAGCGACACGCGGACGATGCGCGTGCCCAGCGAGCGCACCAGCGGCAGCGCGGTGGCGGGCGAGGCCAACAGCGAGTCGTCCTGGATGATCGAGCGCTGCGTGGTCGAGGCGGACGCGCTCGACGCGTCCGCCAGCGCAACCGGCGCGACCGCGGTCGCGGCGCGTCAACAGGCGCGCAGAGCTTGGCGGTGTGGTGAAGGAATCGGAGCATCGGTTAGCGGGTGATCGTGACCTTGACGGTCCGCCCGTAGATCGTCGTGCCGGGGACGCCCATGGGGAGGAACGGCTCGGTCTGTGGGTAGGTGTAGGCGAGCCTCAGGTCGCCCGCTATACGGGAGCTGCAGGTGGATGTCGAAGTATCCGGTCGGCTCCGACACCTCGACGGTGCGGATCGTCGTCCAGCCGGATTGAGAGTACTTCTGCGTTTGGATTGCCACGGTCGGCTCGCCGGCGCCGGGCGCCGAGGTGGCGAAGGCCGCCGGCCGCGCGCCGCCCCAGATCTCGCTTTCGGACCCGGCCTTGACGGTCGCTCGCGGCAGCCACAGCGGCAGCCGGTAGGCGGCCAGCGTCGCCTTCGGCTGGCCGGTGGCGGTGTACAGGCCGCTGGAGAACCCGGGCTTGGGGTGCTGCGGGGTGATCGACAGGGTCGTCCAGCAGGAACTGGGCGTAGGACGCCACGCGCGGGTTCTTGTAACTGAGGTATTCGGCCTGGTTGAGCTCGGCCGCGGCATGCTCCGCGGTCGGGTAGCGCAGACCCGCGGGCTGGGGCGGACTCGTGATGTACCCGTATTCGTCGTTGTAGATCGGAAAGTCGCGTGTGCGATCCGTACGCGCCGGTGACCCCGTCCAGCGCCTCCGCCACCCGGTTGAGCACCGGAAAGGTCGCATAGCCACTGTTGATCTTGGCGGGGTTCGCGTTCGGGGCCCGCCGCGAGGCGTACGGATGGTCGGCGAACCCGCTCGCGTTGAACAGCGCCGGGTTCCGGGAGCGGAACGCTCGTGCTCCGGCGGCGGTCGCCGGGCACCCGTACCGGGTCGCGGTCGAGCCCTGCAGGGGCTTGTAACGGTCGGTGACGCAGTACAGCGCACGCAGGAAGACCAGCGCCCGGGTCTGCGCGGTGACGCCCGGCAGCCGGCCGGGGTGGCCGGGCGCGTGCAGCGGGTACCCGGTCGCGGCCAGTTCGCCGATCAGCACGGTGTTGTGCGCACCGGGTTGGGTCTTGGCGCAGCGCCGCGTAACCAGTATCCAACAACGACCGATACAACGCCGGCGCGATCGGCTTCGTCGATCCGTCGATCGCCTGTGGGCCGAGATCCTGCCCGAAGTTCGGCTCGTTCCAGAACGACCAGAAGTGCACGGCCGGAAGCGGGCCAGTCGAGCCCTGAGGCGTGAAGTGGCCGTCGTAGCGCTCGGTCACGGCGTGCACGAACTGCCCGTACAGCTTCGGATCTGGCCGCCAGCCGAAGCTTGTGTCCGCGCGGTAGGCCCGCGGTGGGTTCTTGCCCTCGGCCCACCGAGGAGCGCCGCCGGTCACCTCGAGGTCGACGCGGATCCCGTCCTGCTGGGCGGTTTGCACCAACTGGTCGTACGGCGCCCAGTTGGCCGCCGGATACGCCCTCGGGTTCGACGCCGCGAAGTCCGGCTTCGACCGTGGCCGTCGGTCTGGGGGCGACCACGGACCACTGCACGAAACCCGGATCACGCGCGCGCCCAGCGAACGCACCAGGGGCATCGCCGTGGCGGGCGATTTCAACAACGACCCGTCCTGGATGATCGACAGCTGATCGGTCGACGCCGACGCCCGTGATGGCGCGAACGGCAGCGCCAACATCGCGGCGAGCAGCGCCGCGAGCAGAACGGATCCAGCAGTGGGTCTGATCAGGAGTGCCGACCTGTTCGGAATCTGACCAGCGGTCCGGTGACAACGGTGCGATGTGCTGGTCTGCCGCCCCGGGACCTCGCGGTCCTGCTGGCCGGGCACGAACCGGCCAGGATCGGCCCGAGCCTGCCGGTGGGTGCGGGCGGAGTGGAGGCCCGCCCGCACCCGGCCGGCATCAGCCGCTGACCGTCACCTTCACGGTCCGACCGAAGATCGTCGAGCCGGCGACGTTCGTCGGCAGCAACGACTGGGTCTGCGGGTAGGTATAGGCCAGCCTCAGGTTGCCGCTGTACGGCAGCTTCGGATGGATGTCGAAGTACCCGGTGGTGGTCGAAACCGTGACGGTCTGGATCGTGGTCCAGGGGCCGCTGCCGTTCTTCTGCATCTGGATCTGGACGGTCGGCGCGGCCTTGGTCGTCGCCGACTGCGAGAACACCGCCGCCCGGGCGCCGCCCCACAGCTCGATGCTCGAGCCGGCCTTGACGGTCGGCTTGGGGAGCCACACCGGCAGTTCGTACGCGTTCAGCGTCACCTTCGGCTGGCCCTTGGAGGTGAACAGGCCGGTCGCGAAGCCGGGGTTTGGGTTGGGAGTCGGATCGTCGAGCAGATACTGGCTGTAGGAGGCGATCCGCGGGTTCTTGTAGCTGAGGTACTCAGCCTGGTTGAGCTCGACCGCCGCGGTCGCGGGCGAGGGGTAGCCGCCCTTGGTCTGAGGCGGATTCGTGATCACGCCGAACTCGTCGCTGTAGATCGGATATCGCTTGCTCGATCCGTACGCCTTGGTGACCTTGTCGAGCGCCGCCGCGACCCGCTTCAGCACCGGGAAGGTGGCGTCGTCGGCGGGAATCGTGGCCGGGTTGGCGTCCGGCGCCTCCGTGGAGTCGTACGCGTGGTCCGCGAACCCGGTCGCGTTGAACAGCCCGGGATTCTGAGCGCGGAACTGACGTGACGCTGCCGCGGTCGTCGGACAGCTGTAGAGAGCGGCGAGTGAGCCGGTCAGCGGGCGGTAGTTGGCACCGAGGCAGTAGAGCGCGCGGACGAACCCCAGCGCCTGGGTCTGCGAGGTGTTGCCCGGCAGGCTGCCCGGCTGACCCGGGAGGTGCAGCGGATGGCCCTTGGCCGCGATCTCGCCGATCAGGATCGTGTTGTTGCTGTGCGGCTGGGTCTGGTGGATCGCCTTCCAGCCGGCGTTCAGCAGCGCCCGGTACAGCTTGGGGGCGATCGGCTGCGGTCGAGCCTTTGATCGCCTGCGGCCCGAGGTCCTGGCCGAAGTTGGGCTCGTTCCAGAACGACCACATGTGGACGGCCGGGAGCGCGGTCTTGGATCCCGACGGCGTGAACGTACCGCTATAGCGCTGGGTCAGGGCGTGGACGAACTGACCGTACATCGTCGCGTTGGGCATCCACGCGAAGCTGGTGTCCTTCCGATACGACGCCGGCGGGTTCTTGCCCTCGCGCCCAGCGGGGCGCGCCGCCGCCGGCCTGGAACAGGACCTTGATTCCCATCTGCGCCGCGGTCTTGACGAACGCATCGTAGGGAGCCCACTTGGCGGCCGAGTAGGCGTTCGGGTCGGACGCGTTGAACTTGGGGGCTTTGGTGGAACCCGGGCTCGGCGCGAGCGAGTACCACTGCACGGTCAACCGGACGGTCGTCGCCCCGAGAGCGCGGACCTCGGCGAGGCCTGCGGCGGGATTGAACAGGAACGAGTCGTCCTGGAAGATCGAGATCTGCCTCGTCGAGGCGGACGCCGGGGACGGGCTGACGATCGCCAGCATCAGCGCCGCGCTGAGCGCGGCGGCCGCGGCAACGAGGCCGCACAGTTTTGTGGAAGAGGTGAGGAGTCTTGGCATCAAGGGTATGGAACTCCGGCTCGGGGTCGAAGTTGCGGCGGCTGTGATCAACCGCCCGGTCGGGTCGTCGGCAATCCACTACGGCCGAGCGACGGCTGAACTGTACAAACCTCGACGGATGTGGCGGCGCGGTCCGGCCCGTGCTCAGACGGCGCCGGCGATCGACTCGGCCAGCAGCTCGATCGGGTGGCGGACCGGCAGCGGGCGTCCGAGCCGCCGCAGATGCAGATCGAGCTGCGCGGCGCAGCCGGGGTTGCCGGCGGCGATCACCTCGGCGCCGGTCGCCAGCACGTTGCGGGCTTTGCGCTCGCCCAGCTCGGCGGCTGCCTGCGGTTGGACGAGGTTGTAGATCCCGGCCGAGCCGCAGCACATCCCCGGCTCGGTGGCGACCTCGAGCAGCTCGAGCTCGGGGATCGAGCGCAACAGCTCACGCGGCGGTTGGCGGACCCCCTGGGCGTGCGCGAGATGGCAGGCGTCGTGATACACGACGCGCTGCGGCAGCGGCCCCGCGGAGAGCGCGCGGCGTGATCGACGCCGAGCAGCTCCGTGATGTCGCAGACCTTCGCCGAGAACGATCGTGCGCGCTCGTCACCGAGCAACTCGCCGTATCCCTTCATCGCCGACCCGCAGCCGGCCGCGTTGACGACGATACGGTCGACGCCGAGCGCAGCAAACGCCTCGACCGTCTGACGCGCGCGGCCGATCGCCGCGTCCTCGGCGCCGCCGTGCAGCTCCAGCGCGCCGCAGCAGCCGGGCTGTCGCGGCGCCAGCACTTCGAACCCCTCGGCGGCCAGCACCGCGATCGTCGCCCGGTGCACCTCCGGATAGAAGACGCGCTGCACGCACCCGAGCAGCAACCCGACGCGGCCGCGCTGCTCACCGATGGCGGCGGTACGCTCCGGCAGCGACGGTGCCGCACCGCCCGATGCTCGCGGCGCAACGTCGGTCAGCGTGCGGAGCGGCGGTGGCGTCAGCGCCCGGATCCGGGGCCGGCGCCCGAGCCCGATCAACGGCTTGACGAGGCGCAGCCGGGCAGGATGGGGAAGCGTCTCGTACAGCAGCCGGCGCAGCGCCCGCTCGGCGACGGGACGGCGATGGTGGCGCTCCACCTGCGGCCGCGCCCGCTCGATCAACCGGTCGTACTTGACCCCGGACGGGCAGGCCGTCACGCATGCCATGCATCCCAGGCACCTGTCCAGATGGGTGACCAGCTCGTCGGACATCTCCGCGTCCGGCTCCAGGCCGTCGGCGATCAGCACGATCCGGCCGCGCGGCGAGTCGGCCTCCATGCCCCACAGCGCGTAGGTCGGGCAGGCATCCAGGCAGAAGCCGCAGTGGACGCAGTCGTCGATCACCTCCTGCTCGGGCGGGCGTCGCAGGTCGAAGGCGGGCATCAGATCCCTCCCACGAAGATGCCGGGATTGCATACCCCGGTCGGATCAAAGCGCTGCTTCAATCGCCGCGTCAGGTCCAGCAACGCCGGTTGGATCCGCCCCCACGGGTCCTCGTGCGCGCCGTCACCGGGGAGATCCTGCACGGTCGCGGTCGCGCCCGCGGGCAGCTCGGCGCGCAGCTGGGCGATCGAGGCGGGGTCAAGCCTGCACCCAGCTGTGGCCAAGCGCCGCCCGACCGACGAGCGAGCCATCACAGCCGTCGACCGCGGCGAACAGCGATGCCAGCTCGCTCGCGCGGGCAGCGATCCTGACGGTCGCCCGGCGCGACGATCTCTGCCCGGCTCGCTGTGCTTCCCACAGCTCGCGGTCGTCGTCGACCAGCAGCTGCACCTCCGACAGCCCGGCGTCGGCCATCGTGCGGGCCAGCCGGCCGGCGCGCGGCTCGCAACGCGGCCCGGCGACCTGTGCCAGCAGCGCGCCCGCACCGCCGCGCCAGTTGACATCGAGCGCCTCCAGCTCCGCCGGAGCGGTCGCCAGAGCGTGCGCCGCCGCCTGCAGGGTGCGCGGGTCCTCGGCGGCGCCGACCACGGTCGCGGTCCGCTCCGGCCGGGGGTGCAGCCGCACGTTGATCGACAGGATCAAGCCGAGCGTCCCGAACGAGCCGGCCATCAGCTTGGCGATGTCGTAGCCGGCGACGTTCTTGATCACGGTTCCGCCGGACTTGGCGACGGTTCCGTCGGCCAGCGCCACGGTCGCGCCCACGATCAGGTCCCGGGGGCCGCCGTAGCGGTGCGCCAACGGCCCGCTGTCGCCGGTCGCGACGATCCCGCCGAGCGTTGCGCCGTCCGCGCCGTCGATCCCGTCCCGGCCCGCCCGGGGCGGGTCGAGCGACAGCATCTGCCCGGCCTGCGCGAACGCCTCCTGGGCCGCGACGAGCGGCACCCCGGCCTGCACCGTGGCGGTCATGTCGCCGGCGTTGTGCGCGAGGATCGAGTCCAGCCCGCTCGTGTGCAACTCGAGCTCGTAGGGCGCGTGCGATCGACCCCAGCGGCTCTTGGTGGCGCCGCCGACGATCCGCACCCGCTGCCCGCCGGCGCCGGCGGCGCGCAGGGCGCCGCCCGCCTGCTCGAACGTCTCCGGCGCCAGCGTCGTCGCGGCCGACATTCCTCTAAAACCGCTCCGCGATGCCGTCGCGCTCGAGCGGGTGCTGGCGATAGGGGCCGGGGACCTCCCCGCACAGCCGGGGCGTGGGCATCACCTTGCCGGGGTTGGCCAAGCCGTCCGGATCGAACGCGCAGCGCAGCCGCTGGAACGTCGCGAGGTCAACCTCTGAGAACATCGACGGCATGTAGGCCTTCTTGTCGACGCCGACCCCGTGCTCGCCCGTGATCGAGCCGCCGGCGTCGACGCACGCCTTGACGATCAGTCCCGCCAGCTCCTCGGCGCGCGCGGCCTCGCCCTCCACACGGTGGTCGTAGCAGACCAGCGGGTGCAGGTTGCCGTCCCCGGCATGGAACACGTTGGCGACGCGCAGCCGGTAGTCCGCGGCGAGCCCGTCGATCTGACGCAAGACCTCGGCCAGCCGGGTGCGCGGGATCACGCCGTCCTGCACGTAATACGCGGGGGAGATCCGTCCCATCGATGCGAACGCGGCCCGGCGGGTGCGCCAGATCAGGTCGCGTTCGGCCTCATCGGCGGCGGCGCGTACCTCGAACGCACCGGCCGACTCGCACATTTCGGTCAGCTGCGAGACGAGCGGGTCGCATTCCTCGGCAGGGCCGTCGACCTCCACCAACAGCGCCGCGCCGGCATCGAGCCGGTAGCCGGCCCCGGTCGATTGCTCGGCGGCCTCGATCGAGAGTTGATCCATCATCTCGATCGCGCCCGGCACGATTCCGGCATCGACGATCGCGGTGACCGCGTCGCCGGCCGCACCGGTGTCGGGAAAGAACGCCAGCAGCGTTCGGGCCG
Organism: uncultured Solirubrobacteraceae bacterium; assembly: GCA_963846015.1. Classification (GTDB taxonomy): domain Bacteria; phylum Actinomycetota; class Thermoleophilia; order Solirubrobacterales; family Solirubrobacteraceae; genus Palsa-465. The sequence goes on along the minus strand of CAWJUE010000002.1, from coordinate 838,255 downwards.
ACTCCGGCGCCGGGATCACCCGCAGCGTGATCTCGCACGCCACCCCGAGGGTCCCCTCCGAGCCGACGAACGCACCGAGCAGGTCGTAGCCGGGGGCGTCGCGGTCAAGCGTCACCAGCGAGCCGTCGGGCAGGACGACCTCGAGCGCCTGGATGTAGTTGGTCGTGAAGCCGTACTTGAAGCAGTGCGCGCCGCCGGAGTTCTCCGCGACGTTGCCGCCGATCGAACAGACGATCTGGCTGGAAGGGTCAGGCGGATAGAAGTGCGTGGGCGCGACGGCGCGGGACACCGCCAGGTTGGTGACGCCCGGCTGCACGACGACGCGCTGGTTGGGCAGGTCGACCGACAGGATCCGCCGCATTCGCGAGAGTCCGATCACGATCCCGTCCTGCGTGGGCAGCGCACCGCCCGACAGTCCCGTGCCCGAGCCGCGGGCGACGAACGGCACGCGAGCCTCGTAACAGGCACGGACCACCTGCGCCACCTCGGCCGTGTCGGCCGGCAGCACCGCAGCGATCGGCAGCTGCCGATAGTGCAGGAGTCCGTCTGAGCGGTAGGTCGCGAGCTCGTGCGGGTGGGTCAGCACGAACTCGCGACCGCAGATCTCGGCCAGTCTCCGGATCAGCTCGGGCGACCCTTCGGGCATCGCCCTCCAGTATCGCTCAAATGAAGCTCAGCGCACGGTGATCGCCTGGCTGCGACTGATGATCGTCTTGCCGGGCAGACCGAGGGGCAGCAACTCGTCGGATTTCGAATACGTGTAGGCGAGCCGGACGTTGCCGCTGCCCGCGAACTTCTGCTTGACCGAGAAATACGTGCTGGACTTCACGGTCTGCAGCGTCTTCCACGCTCCCTGGCGGTTGGCCTGGAACTGGATCGCGACGGTCTGCGGGCCGGTCCCGTACTTCGCCGGACGCGCCTCGCCCCAGACGGTCGCCGCCTGACTGCGTGAGAGTGACGTTTTGGGCAGGTACAGCGGCATCCGGAACGCGTTGTAGGTCGCCTTCGGCTTCCCGCCGGATGTCTCCAGCCCGCTGGAGAACGGGTAATGCCCCGGAGGGTCGGCGAGCAGGTACTGGTCATAGCTGGCGACGTTGGGGTTGCGCCAGCTCAGATACTCGGCCCAGTTGATGTAGTACGCGGCCGTCGCCGGCGACACGTAGCGCTGCTTCGGGTTGCCGTTCGGCGGGTTCGTGATCCATCCGAACTCGTCGTTGTAGATCTGGTACCGGCGACCGCTTCCCCAGGCCCGGACGCTCGCGTCCGCGGTCTGCGCCAGGTGACCGAGGTCGGGGAAGGTGGCGTAGTCCGGCCCGCCGCCCTGGGTGGGGTTGCCGTTGCTCGGGTACGGGTGGTCGGCGACACCGGTCGCGCTGAACAGGGCGGGATTGTCCTTTCGGAAGCTCGCCCGGGCACCGGCGGTGGTCGGGCAGCCGACCTGCTGGGCGGCGGCTCCCGCCAGCTTCGCGCCGGTGTTCGCGTTCAGGCAGTAGAGGCTGCGCACGAACTGGATCGGATGCGTCTGGCCCGAGTTGCCCGGCAGCCCCTGCGGCCAGTAGCTGGTCGGAGGGTGCGGGTCCGAGCCGATCGCGGCATAGCCGCCGATCAGGATCGTGTCCTTGCCGTGGCCGGTCTGTTGCAGGGCGCGCCAGCCGGTCCGCAGCAGGTTGCGATACAGCGTCGGAGCGTAGGAAACCGACGAGCCATTGATCGCCTGCGGGCCGAGGTCCTCGCCGAAGTTCGGCTCGTTCCACAACGTCCAGAAGTGGACCCGGGGCAGCGAGCTGCTCTGGCCGTTGGGCGTGTAGTGGCCGTCGTAACGGGTCGCGACGGCCTGTAGGAACTGTCCGTAGTCGGTGGCGTTCGGCTTCCACGCGAAGTAGTACGCGGCCGTGTTGTGCTGGCTCGCGACGTAATTGGAGGGGATGCCCGCACCCTCGGCCCACCGCGGCGCTCCCTCGGCGACGACGAAGTCCACCGACAGCCCGAATTCGGCGGCGGCCCGGTCGATGTTGTCGTAGGCCGCCCATGCGGACGCCTTGTAGGCGGCCGGGTCCGAGGCGTTGAAGTTCTTCGGCGTCTTGGTCGAGGTGTTACTCGGTGCGATCAACGCCCACGGGACCGGGACGCGCACGGTGGTCGCGCCGAGGGCGCGGAACTGCGCCATCGCGGCGGGCGCATTCAGCAGGTCCGAGCCGTCTTGGATGATCGCGATCTGCTTCTGGCTGGCGCTGGCGACCGCCGGCAGCGCGGCTCCGGCACCGAGCGCCATCGCGAGCGCCGCTGCGGCGTATCGGGCGCGGCCAGGGCGCAGGAGTCTGTGGGGCCTGTTCGGGTGCATGATCTGGATAACAGCCGTCGGTGAGAAGAAGTTGCGCCGTCCGGCCGAGCGCGAGTTAGTGGATCGTGACCGTCACGGTCCGGCTGAGCAGCGTGCGGCCGCTCGGGGGGCTCCACCGGAGCCGTACCTGACCGCTGGACGGGAACGTCTGGTGGACCTCGAAGTAGCCGTTCGGGTTGGTCACCCTGACCCGTTGGACGGTCTTGAACGCGCCGCCGGAACCGGCGGCGAACTGGATCTCGACCGTCTGCGGCCGGTGGGTGCGGGCGACCGCGTACGGTGCCGGGCGGACCTGGCCCCAGACGACGAGCGGGCTGCCCTGACTGCCGTTCTGGATCGGTAGGTAGAGCGGCAGCACGTACGCGGCCAGGGTCGGCTTCGCCTTGCCGTTGTAGAACTTGACGCCGCTGGCGAAGCCGGCCTTGGTCGAGGGATCGTTGATCAGGTACTGGTCATAGGACTTGATCCGCGGGTCCTCCCAGGAGATGTATTGGGCCCAATTGAGGTAGTAGGCGGCGGTCTTCATCGGCACCCCCCCGAGGACCGAGTTGGGCGGGTTGGTCACATAGCCGAACTCGGTCGACCAGATCGGGAACTTGGTCGAGGACCCGTACAGCCGTTGCATCTGGTCGAGCACCCGCTCGAGCTTCGGGATCGAGGCCAGTTCTGCGTAGTCGGGTTCGTTGGCGGTGGCGGTGTTCGGCGGCAGCGCCTGCGGATATGGGTGATCGGCGAACCCGGAAGCGTGGAACAGGCCCGGGTTCTGCGCCGCGAACTTGGCGGAATCGGCGGCCGTCGCCGGGCAACCGCGCTGGCTGGCAGCCGTTCCGCGCAACGGCTTGTAGTTGGCGTCGACGCAGTACAGGGCGCGCAGGAACTGCAGTGGCGGCATGTTGCCGAACACTCCGAACTCGCCCTTGAGTGCGGCCTTGAAGCTCGAGCCGGCGGGCGCTGTCTCGCCGATCAGGATCGTGTCTGAGCCGTGCCCGGTGGCCTGCAGTGCCTTCCAGGCGGCGTCGACGAGCCCGCGGTATACCAGCGGCGCGACCTCGACCGGGGAGCTGCCGCTGGCGGTCTCGGGCGCGAGATAGATGCCGAGGTTGGGCTCGTTCCAGATCGACCAGAAGTTCACTCGCGGCAGCGGCGAGCTCTGGCCCGGCGGCGTGTAGTGGCCGCTGTAGCGGGTGGCGACCGCGGTGACGAACTGCCCGAACTCGGCCGGGTTGGGCTTCCAGTCCGACTGCTGGTGGTCGTACTTGTTCCCCGGGGCCTCGGCCCAGGCCGGCACCGGGCTGGCGATCGCGAGGTCGATGCCCATGTGCCGCTTGGCCAGACCACGGACGAGCGTGTCGAACGGCGCCCAGCCAGCGGCCGGGTACGCCGCCGGGTTGGTCGCGTCGAACTGGGGCCGTCGTGTCGATGTTGGGTCGGGCGCGATCTCCGACCAGGAGATGTCGACGTGTAGCCGTTGCACGCCCCAGTGCTGCAATTCGGTCAACGTCGCCTGCGGGTTTGGTCCCAGCCCGCCGCCGAGCGTGAACATCGACTCCGGTCCGGCCGTGTTGGCGCGCAGCGATGGCGGCGTGGTCGTGGTGTGGCTCGAGCCGCCGCAGGCGCTGACGGCGGCGCTGGTGAGCGCGAGCAGCAGCGCGGTGCAGAGCCACCGCCACGGGCGGCGGCGCTGCTCTGAACGTCGGGAGGTGAAGGCGCAGAAGCGGCTGCGCCGATGATCGACGTGAGCGGGCACGGGCGACGACAATAACGGCGACCTGGGCGGTTAGTTGCGGTCCTGCTCCTCCGGCCCCGGCACCGACGCGCGTCCGGCATGGTCGCCGCAAAGTGCCCGCAAGCGCGGATGTACACTGCCGCCGGATGGCCACCACCGCCCGCAGCGCCGGCGGCACGACGGGCCGGTTGCCGGCCCGAATCCGGTCCTCCTGGTTGGCGTCCGCCGACGCGCAGATCCTGCTGGCGATCGTGATCGTCGGCGCGGTCGCCCGGTTCGCGACCCTGTCGAACCAGAGCTACTGGCTCGATGAGGCGACGACCGTGCACGAGCTCGGGCTGTCGTTCGGCGCGATGCTGCACTCGTGGAGCTCGGTCGAGGCCGACCCGCCGCTGTACTTCCTGATCGCGTGGCCGTGGTCACGCGTGTTCGGCCTCGGTGAGGCCGGAGTCCGGTCGCTGTCGGCCGTCTTCGGCACGGCGTTGATCCCGGTGCTGTATCTCGCCGGTCGCGAGCTGGTGTCCCGCCGGGCGGGGTTGGTCGCCGCCGGGCTGGCCGCGATCAACCCGTTCCTGATCTGGTATTCGCAGGACGCCCACGAGTACATGCTGATGGCGCTGCTGTGCACGGCATCGCTGCTGTTCTTCGCGCGGTGCTGGCACCGGGGCTCGCGGCGAGACCTGATCTGGTGGGCGGTCTTCTCGGCGCTGACGCTGTCGACGATGTACTTCGCAGGTCTGCTCGTGTTCGCCGAGGGCGCGCTGCTGGTCTATCGCCGGCGCGACCGGGCCAGCCTGCTGGCGCTGGTGTCGCAGGTGATCGTGCTCGGCGTCTGGGTTCCGCATCTGATTCCGCAGTTGCGCAACCCGCAGCAATGGGTCACCGGCCAGCCGCTGAGCATCCGTCTCCAGCAGGTGCCGATCACGTTTGCGCTCAACACGCTCTACCAGGGCCCGATCGTCCACTACGGGCTGGTGGCGGCCGCCGTCGCCGCGGTGATCGTGCTAGGCCTGCTGCTGACCGGTGCCGATGACCGCGAGCTGCGCGGGGCGGGGCTCGCCGCCCTGTTGGCGGCGGTCGTGATCGTCGTGCCGCTGGTGGCGGCGCTGATCGGCTCCGACGGATTCATCGCGCGGGCGCTGATGCCGGCCTGGCCGCCGCTGGCGATCGTCGTCGCCGCGGCCTGCACCGCGCGGCGGGCCCGGATTCCCGGCGCGGCCTTGGCGGTGGTGTTCGCCGGACTGTTCGTCTGGTCGGGGCTCAAGATCGACTCTGACTCGGTCTACCAGCGGCCCGATTGGCGAGCCGTCGCCGCCGCCCTCGGGACGGCGCACGGGACCCGCGCGATCGTCGCCTACGCCGGCCAGTTCGCGACCGCGCCGCTGTCGCTCTACCTGCCCGGCACGCCCTGGACCGGGGCCGGCGCGCCGCCCGGGGTCGGCACGGGGCCGGTGACGATCTCCGAACTGGACATCGTCGGCAACGTCGACGAGGACCTGTCGCCTCTGCCGCCCGGTGTCCGCCTGATCAGCAGCCACACGGTCAACATCTACCGGGTCGTCCGGCTGGCGCTGGACACCCGGTGGCAGACCGACACCGCCGCGATCGGCGCCCGCGCGGTGACGATCCTCGGCCCCGTCCCGCCGGGATTGGCGGTGATGATCCAGCGGGCGGCACCCTAAGCTGTGCGCCGATGAAGCGGATCACGAGACTCGTCTGCGCGCTGTGCCTGGGCGCAGCGGTGGCGATGGCGACTGTTCCGGCGACAACGGCGCTGGCGAAGAAGCCGCCCTCCTCGACGAAGCCGGGCAACCAGGCGGTCAGCGACTGCTACACCCACGGTCGCCTGACCAGGCATTACACGAAAGCCGAGCTGCGCCACGCGCTGGCGGTGATGCCGGCCTACGTCAAGCAGTACTGCAACTGCCAGTCGGTACTCCAGGCCGCGCTCGCCGGCGGCAGCGTCAAGGCGAACGGCAGCGGCGGTGGTGGCGGCTCGTCGATCTCGACGCCGCTGATCATCGTGATCGTCGTCGTGGTGCTGGCGATCGTGACCTTCGGCGGGTTGCTGATCCGTCGCCGTCGCGGGCTGGCGGGCGGTGCTGCGGCCGGCGAGCAGCCGACCCAGGTGATCGAGCCCGAGACGAGGGAGATGGACGATGCTCACGATCGCGAGCCCGGCGGCCCCGCGCCCTAGGCCGCTGGGGGCGCCAGCCCGCTGATGACGGCGGTACCGCCCCCTAGACTGACCGACATGCCCTCACAGCGTCAGATCCACGTCGGCCGGGTGCCGATCGGCGGCGGTGCGCCCGTTGCCGTGCAGACGATGACGAAGACCGAGACGGCCGACTTGCAGGCGACGATGGACCAGATCGCCCGGGTCGCGGAGGCTGGCGCCGACATCGTCCGCGTGGCGGTGCCGCGGGACAAGGACGTCGAAGCGCTGAAGACGATCGTCGAGCGGTCGCCGATCCCGATCATCGCCGATATCCACTTCAACCACACGCTGGCGATCAAAGCGCTGGAGGTCGGCGCGCACTGCGTGCGGCTGAACCCAGGCAACATCGGCGGCCCGGAGAAGGTCGCCGAGGTGACCGCCGTCGCCAAGCGGCTGGGGACGCCGCTGCGGGTTGGGGTCAACTCGGGCTCGCTGCCCGAGCATCTGCGTCAGCTCGAATACGACAACCCCGTCGAGGCGCTCGTGACGGCGGCGGTCGAGACCGTCGAGCTGATGGAGCGCCTGGAGTTCGACAACTTCAAGGTGTCGATGAAATCGACATCGGTGCCGAACACGATCGCGTCCAACCGGCTGCTGGCCGAGCGGATCCCGTATCCGCTGCACCTCGGCGTGACCGAGGCGGGCACCAAATGGTCGGGCTCGCTGAAATCGGCGGTCGGGCTCGGGACGCTGCTGGCCGACGGGATCGGCGACACGATCCGGATCTCGCTGTCGACGTTCCACGCCGAGGAGGAGGTCAAGGTCGCCTGGGAGATCCTCAAGGCGCTGAAGCTGCGCGAGCGGGGGCCCGTCCTGATCGCGTGTCCGACCTGCGGACGGCTGCAGTTCGACATGGACACGGTCGTGGCCGAAGTCGAGCGCCGGCTGGAGCAGTACGCCGACCCGATCGAGGTGTCGGTGCTCGGCTGCGCGGTCAACGGGATCGGCGAGGCCCGCCACGCGGACTTCGGGATCACTGGCGCCAAGGACATGGGGATGATCTACTCCAAGGGCGAGCCGCTCAAGAAGGTCCGCACCGAGCAGCTCGTCGACGAGCTGTTCAAGGAGATCGACCGTTACTACGAGGCGGGCAAGGTCGTCCAGGTCGACGAGCGTGATGCGGCCGAGGCCCGCGAGTGGCTGGCGGCCAACGAGGACGAGACCGCGATGACGCCGGAGCGCCTGGCGGCACTGGAGAAGGCCGCCGCACGACAGCACGATGACCTCGATCCGGCGGGCGCCGCCGGCGCGGTTGCGCCGGTCCGGCTCGACGAGGATCAGTCGCCGGTGGCCGGGCGTCGATTCACTCGGGCCTGAGCGTAGACCCGCATCAGCTCGGCGTGATAGCGCTCTTCTGACAGCAGCTCGCCGGCGGTTTGCAGGGCGCTTGCGCCGAGCGCTGAGCGCGCCGCCGAATCACGCCACAGGCGGGACATCTGCGACGCCCACGCGTCGACGTCCTCGGCGTCGAGCGTGAGTTGCCGTCCGAGCAGCTCGGGAAGGCCCCCGCGAGTGCTGCCGATGACCGGCACGCCGTGGCCAGCGCCTCGGTCGCCGCGTACGGGCAGGCGTCGTCGCAGCGAGACGGGACGACGACGAATGCGGCCGCGGCCCGTAGCTCGGCGAGTCGCTCCGGGGCGACCTGCCCGAGCAGACGCACGTCGGCGCCGTCAGCCAGCGCCGCCAAGCGTGGGGCCTCGGGGCCGTCGCCGGCGATCAGGAGCGGAACGTTCGATGCCCGCGCCGCGGCGATCACCGTGTCGAAGCCCTTCTCGGGCACGAGCCGTCCGCTCGCCAGTCCGTAGGTCCCGTGGATCGCGTTCGAGCGGCTGCAGCGCTCATCGTCCGGGATGAAGTTGGGGAGCACGTCGGTGCGCTGTCCGGGCAGTCCGCTGGCCATCAGCTTTCCCGCCGTGAACTGGCTGACGGTGATGAAGCGATCGGCGTACGCCAGCAGCCGCGGCTGCGCCAGGCTGAGACCGGCGGCGTAGGTGACCGCCTCGCCATAGCTGCCGCGACACCGGTGGACGACGCCGGGAAGCGTGTTGCGCCCGCGGCACTCAAAGCAGGGGTGCCCGGCCCGGAAGGCGATCCCGATCGCGCAGAACAGCCGCAGGTTGTGCAAGTGCATCACCACCGCGGCGCCCGCCGCTGCCCGCTGCCGCGAGCGCGCGCCAGCCGAACAGCGGATGCACGTTATGCACATGGACCACCTCGGCGCCGAACTCGTGAACCGCGGCGGAGACCTCCTCGGGATCGACGCCCCCGCGGGTCAGCGCCCGGGTGGCCTGCAGTCGTCCGAGCTCGGCGCTGGAGCGCTCCAGCAGACTGACCGCGTGGCCGCGCCGGGAGAGCATCTCGACGAGGTTCGACACCGCGCGCTCCTCGCCGCCGGTCGCGCGGTAGCGGTTGTGGAGCATCAGGATGCGCACTGCCAGCTAACGCTAACCGACGCCGGCTGGCACTCCGTTGCCGGAATGTGCCGTAACTTCACTCCCTTGCTCGCGTTCACTGGAGCGATGCACCGTCGAACGATCGTGGTCGGGATCGTGGTCGCGGCGATGTCGCTGGCGATGACATCGTCGGCGGCGGCGCGTCCGTTGGCCGACTGCCAGCCGTTTCAGGCGCGTCCGTGCGCGTTTCCGTTTCCGAGTGACCTGTTCACGGTGGCTGATGGCGCCACGGTGACGGGGCTGCGGGTGCGGTTGCCGGGCAGCGTGCTGCCGGTGTCTGATGAGGGGGTGCGGCTGCGGACCGGTCCGTATGACTCAAGCGACGGGTTTAGCCCGGGTAGCACGCTGATCGTGCACGTGCCGGGGCTCGATGATCAGCAGGCGCTGCAGCGGACCGGCGCCGCCGGGTTGTCAGGACATCGGACAGTCGATGGCATCTGATCAGCCGATCGTTGTGCTGGATGCGCAGACCGGACAGCGGGTCCCGATCTGGAGTGAGCTGGATCCGGTCGGGGCGCCGCCGGCGGACACGGACTTGGTGATCCACCCGGCCGGCAGCTTTCTCGAGGGTCACACGTATGTGGTGGTGTTGCGCTCGCTGTACACCGCGAGCGGGCATCTGATCCCGTCGCCCCGGTGGTTTTCACGGCTGCGGACCGGCCGCGGGCTGGGGCCCGCTGAGGTGGCGCAGATTCCGCGTTACCGGGCGATCTTCGGGCTGCTGGCGCGGGCCGGGATCAGCCGTCAGCACGTGTATGAGGCGTGGGATTTCACGGTCGCGTCCACCCGGAGCCTGAGTGAGCGGATGTTGGCGATCCGCGACCAGGCCTTCGCGCAGCTCGGCGACCCCGATCTCGGGGTCGGCGGGGTCACCGGACACGCCCCGGCGTTTCAGATCCTGTCGAGCACGGCGCTGTCTGATTCGGTCCAGGAGGTGACCGGCACGATGCAGGTTCCGTGCTATCTGAAGACCTGCGGGCTGAGCTCAGCGACCGGCTTTCACTACAGCTCGCCCGGGCTCTACGCGGCGCCGACGCAGATCCCCGGCCAGTTCGTGGCGGCGCCGTTTGAGTGCATCGTCCCGTCCAGCGCCGGGGCGCTGTCGCCGGCGCGGATCAGCCTCTACGGCCACGGCTTTCTCAGCACCGGCGCCGACGTCACCGAGCCCTCACAACAGCAGCTGGCGAGCGCCGGCAACATCGTCCTGTGCTCGACTGACTGGCTGGGGCTCGCCGGGGGGGACAAGTCAAACGACGTCCGCGCGATGCTGAATCCGAACAAGCTGCCGGCGCAGGTGGCGCGGATGCAGCAGGGCGTGCTTGACATGGTGTACCTCGGCCGGTTGATGATCAGCCCCAGCGGCCTGGCCAGCAATCCGGCGTTCCAGCTCGCCGGCCAGTCGGTGCTGGACACCTCTGAGCTGTACTACGACGGCAACAGCACCGGCGGGATCCAGGGCGGGATCGTGACCGCGGTCTCCCCGGACGTGTCCCGGGCGGTGCTCGGGGTGTCGAGCATCGACTGGGCGAACTGGCTGGTCCCGCGCACGCAGGGAATCGGCGACTTCGCGACCGAGCAGGACACCCGGTATCCGGATCTGTCCGCACGCCCGCTGCTGCTTGACTTGATGCAGCAGATCTGGGACCGCGGCGACCCCGACGGGTATGTCCAGCACCTGATCTCTGACCAGTTCCCGGGCACGCTGCCCCATCAGGTGCTGATGCAGACCGCCTACGGGGATGAGTACGTGTCGATGTACTCCGCCGCCGCCGAAGCCCGCACGATCGGAGTCGATGCCTACCAGCCGGCGCTTGATCCCGACCGGTCAGCCGACGCGAACCTGCTCTACGGCTTGACGCCGGTGCCCGGCTCCCCGTTTGAGGGTTCGGCGATCGACATCTGGGACCTCGGTCCCGGGCTCGTCCGCGCACCGCAGATACTCGACCTGCAACCGCCGCCCGACGTCCCGCCCTACGTCAACCCCCACGAGTCGGTGCAATACACACCGGCCGCCCAACAGCAGACCTCAGACTTCCTGGCGCCCGACGGCGCGTTCGTCGACGTCTGCGGCGGCGCACCATGCCACGCGCCCGGCTACACGCCCTGAGCACGGCCCGGAGCCCGCGGCGCGGCAAGAGCAACGGCGCTCCTGCCGCGCGGGCGCTTTCAATCAGATCCCGGTCTGGGGATCAGCCGGCGGCCGAGAACAGCTCGGCGACCTTGGGCCAGTTGACGACGTTCCAGAACGCGTCGATGTAGTCCGGGCGCTTGTTCTGGTACTTGAGGTAGTAGGCGTGCTCCCAGACGTCGACGCCAAGCAGCGGCTTCTTGCCGTCGGTCAGCGGGCTGTCCTGGTTGGCGGTGGAAACCACGGCCAGCCCCGAGCCGTCGTGTACCAGCCATGCCCAGCCGGAGCCGAACTGGTTGACGCCAGCGTTCTTGAGCTTCGACTTGAAGTCATCGAAGGAGCCAAACGCGGAGTCGATCGCCTGAGCGAGCGCGCCGTCGGGGGCGCCGCCGCCGCTGGGGGAGAGCCACTCCCAGAACAGCGAGTGGTTGTAGTGGCCGCCGCCGTTATTGCGGACGGGGCCCTGCTTGTCAGCCGGCAGCGAGGACAGGTTCGCGACGACCTCCTCGATCGGCTTGTCGGCCCACTCAGTGCCTTCCAGGGCGGCGTTGACCTTGTCCACGTAGGCCTGATGGTGCTTGTCGTGGTGCACGCGCATCGTCGCCTCATCGATGCTCGGCTCGAGCGCGTTGTAGTCGTAGGGAAGATCCGGGACTGAATAAGCCATCTTGGTGCGGCTCCTTTGCTGTGCAGTGTTTCCGTCTCTCAGCAGAGAACATATCCCGGCCGGGTCCGATCGTGTCCGGGGATCGTGTCCCGGGGATAAGTACGCTACGGCGCGATGACGCTCCTCTCCGGTTACTTCCTGCCCACCGAGCGCGAGCCACCGGCCGACGCCGAGGCGATCTCGCACAAGCTGATGGTCCGCGCCGGGCTGATCCGGCAGGTTGGCTCCGGCCTGTGGTCGTGGCTGCCGGCCGGCTGGCGGATCCATCAGCGGATCGTGCAGATCGTGCGAGAGGAGATGAACGCGATCGGCGGCCAGGAGCTGCTGATGCCGGTGCTGCAGCCGGCCGATCCGTGGAAGCGGACGGGCCGCTACGGGATCGAGGAACTGTTCAAGCTGCGCGATCGGCGCGATGCCGAACTGGTGCTCGCCATGACCAGTGAGGAGATCGTCACCGGCCACGTCGCGGCCGCCGTGCGTTCCTATCGGGACCTGCCGTTGATCCTCTACCACTTCCAGGTCAAGGAGCGCGACGAGCCGCGCCCCCGCGCGGGGGTGTTGCGCACCCGCGAGTTCATCATGAAGGACTCGTACACGTTCGACCGTGACGCCGATGGCCTGGAGGCCCAGTACCAGCTCCACGTCGGGGCGTATGACCGGATCTGCGACCGGCTCGGGATCGAGTGGTATCGGGTTGAGGGCGACGTCGGGATGATGGGCGGGACCGACGCCCACGAGTACATGGCCCCCTGCCCCGCGGGCGAGAACGAGGTCGCGCTGGCGGCCGGATACGCCGCCAACCTGGAGGTCGCGTCAGCCGATGCCCAGCCGGTCGGGCTGCCGGCCGCGCTCGATGCGCCCGAGCTCGTGCGCACGCCGGACGCGACGACGATCGACGCGCTCGTCGGTCAGCTCGGCGTGCCCGCCGGGGCGACATTGAAGGCGTTCCCGATCCTGCTTGACGGCGACGAGGAGTTCAAGCTGGTGGTCGTCCGCGGCGATCATCGCGTCAACGAGATCAAGCTGCAGAACGCGCTCGGCCGGCCGTTTCGCGCCGCGAGCGCGGACGAGATCTCCGCCCGTCTCGGGCCGCCCGGCTATATCGGCCCGGTCGGCGCCCAGCTGCCGGTGCTGCTCGATGCCGCCGTCGCCGCCGACAGCTCGGGCTCCTACGTCGCCGGCGCCAACGAGCCCGAGGCGCACCTGCGCGGGGTGCAACCGGGACGCGACTTCGCGTTCGAGGCCGTTGACGTGCGTGAGGTCGTCGCCGGCGACACCGTCAACGGCGCCACGCTGCGGATCGAGCCCGCGATCGAGATCGGCAACATCTTCAAGCTCGGGACCCGCTACTCGGTGCCGCTGAACGCCACCTATCTCGACGAGCACGGCCAGGCTCAGCCGGTCTGGATGGGGTGCTATGGATTCGGGCCGGCGCGGGCCGCGGCGGCCGCCGTCGAGCAGTTCTCAGACGAACACGGGATCTCGTGGCCGCGCGCGATCGCGCCGTTCGACGTGGAGCTGGTCGGGCTCGGGAAGCTCGGCACCGAGGAACGTGCCTTCGCCGACCAGCTCTACGGGGAGCTCGAGGCGACCGGCCTGCAGGTGCTGTATGACGAGCGTGATGCCGGGCCGGGGGAGAAATTCGCCGACGCCGAGCTACTCGGTTGCCCGCTGCGGCTGACCGTCGGCCGCCGAACGCTGGGATCGGGGGAGATCGAGGTGCAGGTCCGGCGCGGGCGCGAGTCACGTGCGGTGTCGATTGCAGGCGCGGCGCAGGCAGTGGCCGAGCTGTGGCACGAGCTGCCCTGACCAAACGCAGGCTGTTCGGGATCGACCGGTCGGGCGGGTCGCCGGCCCAGACGTTGTCGGACCAGCCGCTGAACCCATGGACGATCCCGAACGCGATCGGCTACCTGCGCCTGGCCGGGATCCCCGTGTTCCTGGTGCTCGCCCTGTCCAGCGGCGACGGCAAGGATCTGGCCGCGGTGATCGTGTTCGCGGTGATCGGCTGGGCCGACTACCTGGACGGGTTCGCGGCACGGCTGACCGGCCAGTACAGCCGGCTGGGGGCGATGCTCGATCCGATCGTGGACCGGCTGCTGATCGTCGCGGGCCTGGTCGTCGCGTTCGATTTCTCGCTGTTGCCGCGGTGGGCGATCGTGCTGGCCGTGGTCCGCGAGCTGGTGATGCTGGCGGTGAGCCGATACGGGTTGTCGCGCGGGGTCGAGCTCAACATCAACTGGTTCGGGCGGATCGGCGTCGCCCCGACAATGGGCGCGCCGTTCTTCGCGATGTGCGGCGTGCACTGGTTGGCGCTGATCATGCTGTACTGCGGGCTGGCGCTGTCGCTGACGGCGACCGCGCTGTATATCAAGCGCGGAATCGAGCAGGTGCGCGACCGCGACCGCCGGCAGGCGTCCGCCAGACCCTCCGGCGGCTGACCAGGGGTTCGCAGGATCGGTCGGGCACCCAAACACTCTCAAGCTCAGCTTGACCCTGCGGGCTGAGGGGTTATACTCGCGGTCCGCCGTCGATCGAGCCGGCGGGTCGAGGAGCGAGCGAATGTACACCTTCCCGGATCTCGGGTCACTGTCGGACCAGGAACTGAAGGATCTGATCGCACAGCTGACCAAGGAGGAGGCTGAGGTCTCCTACCAGCGTCGCATCTTGCACGGCAAGATCGACATCCTCCGCGCCGAACTCGTCAACCGGCTGCGTCGCAAGGACGAACGGGGCGAACTCGTGATCTCAGGGTCCGACGTCCAGCAGCTGACCGACATCCTGGCGGGGCGACTCACTCCGGCGGACCCGGAGTAGGTTCGCGCGAAGTGGCTCAGCACTGCCCTGAATGTGGGTTCGCCAACGACGACGGCGCCGCCTACTGCCAGCGCTGCGGCGCCTTCCTGGCCCACACCGAGCCACCGCCGGGCGTGACCACGGCGACCTACAAGGTCGACGAGAGCGGCGACGTGGAAGTCGTCGAACTGCAGGACGTGATCGCCGGCGGGGCCGCGCTCGTGATCAGGGCCGGCGGCGGCCGCGAGGGCGAGAGCTTTCCACTGGCGCGTGACCGGATGTCGGTCGGTCGCAGCCCGGAATCCGACGTGTTCCTCGACGACGTGACCGTGTCACGTGACCATGCCTTGATCGTTCGCCGTGGCAGCGAGTACTTCCTTGACGACTGCGGATCGCTGAACGGTACCTACATCAACCGCCGCCGGATCGAATCCCAGCGGCTGAGCGACGGGGATGAGTTGCAGATCGGCAAATACAAACTGGCGTTTCTGAGCCGCTGATGGCATCGATCGACACCGAGACGCCGGAGCTGGAGCTTCCCGATCCGGCCGAGATCGTCGTGCCCGGCGGCCGTCAGAAGGCGGTTACGATCGGCGCCGTCTGCAAGGCGCTCGTCCAGGAGTTCCCGGACATCTCGATCTCCAAGATCCGGTACCTGGAGGATCAGAAGCTGCTGGCCCCACGGCGCACGCAGGGTGGCTATCGGCTCTACACGCAGTCGGATGTGACCCGCCTGAAGACGATCCTGCGGCTGCAGCGAGACGAGTTCCTGCCGCTGCGGGTGATCCGCCAGGAGCTTGCCGGTGGCCGTGCCGAGCGCGAGGTCGGATCGCCGGGACCGACATCGCCCACCCGCCCGGCGGTTCGACGCTCCGCGGTCACTGTCCGTGACCGGGGCGCGCTGTACTCGCTCGACGACGTGGTCGAGGACACCGGCGCTGAACCGAGCCTGATCAAGGAGCTCGTCGACTTCGGCGTGGTCAAGGGTGAGAACCACGAGGGCACCGCGTACTACGACGAAACCGAGCGCGAGATCATCCGGGCCGTCTCCGAGCTGGCGCGCTACGGGGTCGGCGGGCGCAATCTACGCGTGTTCCGCAGCTCGGCCGATCGCGAGGCGCAGCTCCTGCAGAGCATCCTCGCCCCGGCGCTGCGGTCCCGCAACCAGGAGCGCCGCAAGGAGGCGATCGAGACGCTCGAGAACCTCGCCTCGGTGACGACGCATCTCAAGCACCTGCTGCTGATCCGCGATCTTCGCAAGATCGCCGTCTAAGCACCACCTCGGATACCGCCGGTCATCACGTGGATCTGCGCGCGTACGTCCGCGACATCCCGGATTTCCCGCGCGACGGGATCATGTTCCGGGATATCACGCCGCTGCTGGTGCACCCGGGCGCGCTCGATCAGGCGGTCGAACAGCTCGCGGCGTCATGCGCCGAGCTCGAGCCCGTCGACTACGTGGTCGCCGCCGAGGCGCGCGGGTTCATCCTCGGCGCCGCGCTCGCGCGGCAGTTGCACGCCGGTTTCGTGCCGGCGCGCAAGCCGGGCAAGCTGCCCGCCGAGACCGTCAGCGCCGAATACGCGCTCGAGTACGGCCTCGACGCGCTCGAGGTCCATGCCGACGCGTTCGCACACGGCGCGCGGGTGCTCGTGCACGACGACCTGTTGGCCACCGGAGGCACCGCAGGCGCACTGTGTGAGCTCGTGACCGGCTTGGGCGGACGGATCGTCGGCTGCGCGTTCCTGATCGAGCTGGCGGCGCTCGCCGGTCGCCAGCGGTTGGCTCCGCATCCGGTCAAGACGCTGATCACCTACGACTGATGCCGACCGCCAGCCGTTCGAGAACGTTCGCGGTCGCCCAGCGCGAGCTGTGGGAGCTGATCGCCGATCCTGACCACCAGCCGCGCTGGTGGCCGGGTGTGGAGCGGATGGAGTCAGTCGGCGACGACGGCTTCACGCAGGTGCTGAAGACCAGGCGCGGCAAGCCGATCCGCGCCGACTTCCTGGTCGCCGCCCGGGAGCCGCCGTGGATGACGGTCTGGGAGCAGCAGCTACCGGGTACGCCGTTCGCGCGCGTGTTGAGCGAGTCGGTGATCCAGGTCAACCTGGAGCCGGCCGGGGAGGGGACGGCGGTCACGATCGCCCACCGGCTCAAGCCGCGCGGGTACTCGCGGACCGGTGGCTTCCTGCTCGGCCGCGACACCGCCAAGCAGCTGGATCGGCTGCTCGACGGAATCGCTGCCCTGTACTAGCTAGCCACTAAAGCTTGGATTTGGGGACCGCGGACAGGTTGCCCTTGAGCACCACCGGCCCCGGCGTCTTCGACGCCTTGTTCCCGGTCTCCAGGGTGATGATCAGGTACTTGTAGTGGGCCGCGTTCGTCGGCAGCTCGGCGGTCGAGCCGAGGTCACCTTTGTTGTTGACGCCCTTGCTGAAGTACCCGAGCAACGTTGCATCCGACGCCGAGTTGTAGAGCCAAACCGCGTAGGTGGTTCGGGGCTTGGTCGTCGTCGGGGGGACGTGCTCCGCCTCGATCCCGAGGCCCTTCAGCGACCCCTGTTGCAGCACCAGCGCGACCCCTTTGGTCTTGCCACCGCCGGTCGGCGGCGTCAGGTTGATCTGCCCGACGATCGCCGCTGTCTGCGAGCTGCTCGTCGTCTGCGATGCGGAGCTCTGAGTCGTCGAGCTGTGACTCGAGGACGCGCGCGCGACGGCGCCGCTCGGATCGTGCTGCTTGCCCGAGCCGCTGCCGGGCTTGATCACGAAGATCACGATCGCGGCGATGATCGCCGCCGCCAGAACCGACAACAGCACGATCCCGCCCGACCGTGAGCTACGCGGCGCCGCGGGCTCAGTTGGGTGCGCGGGCGGATCCGGCTGCGAACCGTGGTCCGGGCTCGCGACCGGAACGGCACTGGCGTCGCTGCGCCCGACGCGGGTCGGGGGCGGCGTCGCCGGCCGGTCGGGGATCGGCGGCAGCGGGCTCGGGGCCAGCGGCCCCAGCTCGGCGGCGACGACGCGCGCCCATGCCCGCTGTTCCGGGGAGCCGGCGAGCGCGGCGCGCACCTGATCGCCGTCCGACGCCGGCACCTGACCGAGCAGGTAGTCGGCGATTCGGGCACGGTCGGATTCGGACACCGTCGTCGGCGGGCCGAGCGCGTCGAGCGCGGCCAGCGCGCGCGCCCGGACCTGCTCGGGGGCGATCGAAAGCATGCCCGCGATTTCGCCGTAGCTGCGGCCCTGGCCGAGCACGAGCTGCAGTACGGCTCGTTGATCGCCTGCCAGGCGCTCGGGTGAATCCATGCGGCCGAAGAGTAGCCGGGGCATCGTCGCCGCAGCGTCGGCCGGCGGCGCGCGTCAATCTCCCCGGCGCGCGGCACTGTCTATATCGTCCGCGCGCGATGAGCGATGCCGTCGCCGATGCCCTGACCCCGTTCGACCGCCTCTACGGGCTCGAGCTGATCGAGCTCTCCGACGAGCTCGTACGCGCGCGGGTTGACGTGCAGGACCGCCACAAGCAGCCCGCCGGGCTGGTGCATGGCGGGCTGTACGCGACGATCGCCGAGTCGATGGCGGTCGCGGGGACGGCCCGCGGCGTATCGGCCGACGGACGGGCGGCGACGGCCATGTCAACGCAGACGAGCTTCCTCCGACCGATCACCGGCGATCGCATCGAGGCGACCGCGCGCTCGCGTCACCGGGGCCGCAGCACCTGGGTGTGGGAGGTCGAGATCTCCGATCCGCTCGGACGGCTGTGCGTGCTCAGCCGCGTCACGATTTCGGCAGTACCCCGTTCCGGCTGACCGGAGCTCCTCGTCCCAGCCAGTATTGGATGAAGCCGGGCAGCTCCGGGTCGGTCGGCCCGGTCGCCCGCAGCATGTGCGTCCAGGCCAGCGCCACGACCCCGTCGATCCCGGCGCGCCGAGCGAGGATCACGGCGCCGCCGGTCGCCGCCAGCGCCGGCGTGAACGGCGGTGCCTGCAGCGCCGCCAGCTTCATCAGGCCCGCCGGTGGGGTGCGGGTGCCGTACATCAGCACGACGTCCCCGACCTCGAGCGCCTGCAGCAGCTGATCATCTGAGATCGTCGCGCCGTCACGCGTCACGTTGACCGGGTTGTGCGGGCCGCTGGTCGGCGGGTCAGAGTCGTAGCTGGGGCGAGGCTGGCCCGGTCGCAGGTGCAGATCGCCCAGGTCACGGAAGGCGAGCCCCGGCCCGGCCTGGCCGCCGGTGACGCCGGGGTCGTCCTGGCTGCCGGCCAGCCCACCGGACAGCAGCGCGATGACCGCGACCGTGATCGCCAGCGACACGATCACGATCGCGACGCGCTCCAACCAGCGGGTCATGGCCGGTTCGATGCTCCCGCGCTCGGCTGACCGCTCCCACGGCCATTGCTGGAGCTTTGGCCCGGGGTGACGGCACCGGCGGCCTGCAGCAGCTCGGCGATCGCGTCGGTCAGATCCTGGGCCAGCCGCTCGATGTCCGGGAGGGCGTCGTAATCGGCGTTCAGCCCGAAGTTCAGCTGGCCGTCGTAGCTCATGATCGCGATCCCAAGCGCCTGGTTGGCCGCCAGCGGCACCATCGGAAACATCTCCTGCAAGCGGCGGCCCAGCATGTAGAGCGGGAATTGTGGCCCGGGCACGTTGGTAACGACCAGGTTGAACATCCGCTGGCGGGCGCTGAGGCGGGCCGCCTGGGCCATGATCGTCGGGGGCGCGAAGCCGGTCAACTCGGTCAGGACCTGGGCGCCGACGGCCTGTCCGGATTCCTTGACGCCGCTCATCTCGTCGCTGATCCGCTCCAGCCGCTTGATCGGGTCGGTCTCACCGATCGGCAGGCCGGCCCACATCGCTGCGACCCGGTTCCCCAGTGCTCCGCGCTCGACATCGGCGCGGACCGAGACCGGCACCATCGCCCGCAGCACCGTATTGTCGATCGGCTCCTTGAGACGATGCAGGTACCGGCCCAGGGCGCCGGCCACCGCCGCCAGCACGACGTCGTTGACGGTGCCACCCAGCCCGTTCTTGACCGCCTTGAACTGCTGCAGATCGCCCCGCACCCACGTGAATCTGCGATGGGGTCCGATCCGCACGTTGAGCGGGCTCGGGGGTGCGCTCCGCAGCCCCGCAGCCGCGACCGCGCCGACACCGTAGGCGGCGGCGCCGAGCTTGGCGACGACCTGGCGGGGGCCCCGCAGCGCGGCGCGGACGCTGCGCGCGATCTCGGCCGGCGCAGTCGCTCGTTCCAGGAGCGCGTCGGCCAGCAGTTGGGCGTCGCTCGGCAGCGGTCGCGGCGCCCGCTGACGCTCGGGGGCGATCCCGACCGGGTCCGGAGACGTGTCGAACAGCACGGTCGCGATGTCGACGCCGGAGATCCCGTCGACGAGCGCATGATGGGTCTTGGACAACAGCGCGAAGCGGTCGTCGGCCAGCCCCTCGACGAGCCACAGCTCCCACAGCGGACGTGAGCGATCCAGCGCCTGGGAGAAGATCCGCCCGCAGAGCCGCTTGAGCTGTTCGTCGCCGCCCGGCGTCGGGAGCGCGGTGTGGCGCACGTGGAAGGCGACGTTGAAGTGCGGATCGTCGACCCATACCGGGCGGCCCTGACCGAACGGCACAAACGCCAGCCGTTGGCGGTAGCGGGGGACCAGGTGCAGCCGCGAGAGGATGTGCTCGATCAGCTCGTGGTATGCCGGGGCACGTCCTTCGAGGATCGCCGCCCCGGCAACATGCATATGGGTGGCGCCGTCCTCGAGGTGCAGGAACGAGCTGTCAAGGCCGGTTAGGCGGTCGGGATTGGTCGGCATCGCAAGGTTTCGGTCGAGTTAGCATTGTGACCAGCGTCACTCAAGGACTGAATCCAGGCTGCGACTCTGGCCCAGTTTGAAAAATCGACTCGCCGAGTCGTTCCTGCCCGGTGCGGGAACGAGCGGGGGACCCATTGCCGGGCGGCGAGAGCTGCCCGGCCGGGGCGAATCGATCGCCTGATCACGTCAGCCGCGATCGTAGCGACCTCCGAGACGGCGCCGGTACCCGGCGCAACCGTCTCGGGGGGCCGCGAGCCCGTCAGCTAACCACGCAGGCACTCGGGTCGACGGAACAGGAGGTCCTCGCCTTGAGGCCCATTTTTCGGCCGCGCGGATTGCGCGTGGCCCAGTTGACGATTGCCGCAACCATGCTCGCGCTGCCCGCCTCGGCGTTCGCGTTCGCCGGCACCACCGCCGCCGACTCGCCGAACCACGGCGCGCTGCCGATCCGCGTCAGCCCGGCGCAGGTGCGGGTCGGTCAGGCGGTCAGGATCAGCGGCACGACGCTGCGGGCGCAGGCCGGCCAGCACGTCACGCTGCAGAGCCGGGTCGGTGTGGCGTCCGCCTGGCGCTCGTTGCAGAGCACCACGGTCGGGCCGCTCGGTGGCTTCAGCGTTCACCGCGCACCTGCGCTATTCGAGCCTCGTCCGCGTGATCGCGTCTCAGGCGACGCGTTCGCAGAGCACCGGCGTCGGCGCGGGCGCGGCGCCGATCTCGGGCGGCTCCACGACCGCGGCCCACCCGGTGGCGGTCACCGCCCAGGTGTCCGCTGGCCGGGGCAACCATGCGGTGCTGGCCGGCGGCCGGGTCACCGTGCACGGCCGGGTGCTCCCGGTTGCCGCCGCGCGTTCGGTGCAGCTGCAGGGGCATGCCGGCAGGCACTGGCAGACGCTCGCCACGGCGCGCACCGGCGGTTCCGGTCGGTTTACCCTCGGCTACCACGCGCAGTCCGGGACCAACCGGATGCTGCGCGTGCTGTTTGCCGGAGACGCCGCCAACGCGCGCGCCAGCAGTGCGGCGGGGACGGTCACCGTCTACCAGCCGGCGGTCGCGTCGTGGTACTACGACGCCGGTCTGGCGACCGGCTGCGGGTTCAACGCCCGCTATGGCGTCGCCAACAAGACGTTGCCGTGCGGGACCAAGGTGCAGTTCAAGTACGGCGGTCGCACCGTGATGGCGACCGTCGACGATCGCGGGCCGTACGTCTCGGGCCGCACCTGGGACCTCGGCCAGAGCACCCGCGCGGCGCTCGGTTTCGACGGCGGCGTCGGCACCGTCTGGGCCAGCGTCCAGTAGTACGCGTTGCCCGCACCGGTTGCATCCGGGCTCTGGCCTAACGTCAGGGCCCGGATGGACCGCTGCATCGCGCATGTCGACATGGACGCGTTCTACGTGTCGGTCGAGCTCAGGCGGCGACCGGAGCTTCGCGGCCTACCGGTGATCGTGGCGGGGGAGGGACCACGGGCGGTGGTGACCACGGCCTCCTACGAGGCTCGCAAATTCGGTGTCGGCTCGGCGATCCCCGCGTCGCGGGCACGCCGGCTGTGCCCCCACGGGGTCTACCTGAGGCCCGACTTCCCGTACTACCGGCAAGCGTCGGCCGAGGTGATGGAGCTGGTCCGCTCGGCGGCCGATGCGGTCGAGGTGATCGGGCTCGACGAGGCCTACCTCGACCTGTCCGGGATGCCCGCGCCCCGCGCGCAGATGCGGCGGCTGGCGCGCACGATCGAACAACGCACCGGCCTGGGCTGCTCGATCGGGATCGGCCCCTCCAAGCTCGTCGCCAAGGTCGCCTCCGACGCCGAGAAGCCGCGTGGGTTCGTGGTGCTGACGACCGAGCAGGCGGCCAGCCGGTTCGCGCCCGAGCGGTGTGGGCTGGTGCCCGGGATCGGTCCCAAGACCGCCGAGCGCCTGCGGGCCGCGGGGCTGGCGACGCTCGGCGACCTGGCCGCCGCCCCGACCGAGCGGCTGCGATCGATCTTCGGGCCGCGGCTGGGCGAGGAGCTGCGCCGCCGGGCGCGGTTTCAGGACGACAGCCCGGTCACCCAGGAGCGCAAGGTGATCTCGGAGTCCCGGGAGACGACGTTCGACTCAGACCTGGCGACGATGGCCGAGCTCGAGCCGGTGCTCCGTACGTTGGTGGCGAAGCTCTGCGACGGCCTGGAACGCCAGCACCGCTGTGGGCGCACGATCGGGATCAAGGTGCGGCTCGACGACTTCTCCACCCACACCCGGGCGCGGACGTTGGCCGAGCCGGTCGGGTCCGCCGACCGCGTCGGACCGGTGGCGCTGGAGCTGCTGCGCCAGTTCGCGCCGCCGCGGCCGGTACGGCTACTGGGCGTCCGGGTGGCGGGGCTGCAGTTCACTGGCGACGCCGTCGGCGCGCAGCTGACGCTGGCGGTGTAGCCGCTTTAGTACAGCGCGGCGGCAAGCCGGCGGCGGCCGTCACGGGCCAGCGGGCTGTCGACCCCGAGCTCGTCCAGAATCCCGACGACGACGCGGCGGATGTCATCACGGGCGCCATCGGCGTTCGGCAGCGCTCCGATCAGCAGTTCCAACGCGCGTTCGTGATCGCCGGCGTCCAGCGCCTGGAGCGCCTCGGCAACCTCGGGAGCACCCGAACCGTTACGCGCCTCGAGCGCGATCCGAGCGGCAAGTCCGTCGGCCGCGAAGCTGCCCGGCACGTCCCGGAGGAGCGCCAGCGCGCCGTCGCTGTCGCCGCGTCCGAGCAGAATCCGCGCCAACGGCACCGCCGCCCGCGCGTTCGACGGCTCGAGCTTGACCGCCTCACGCAGCGACTGCTCGTCGCCTTTGGCGATCAGCTCCTCGGCCGGAGAGGGCAGCAGCGAGTCGAGGAATGCGTCCACGCTCTGTCGGGGCTGGGCGCCGACGAACTCGGCGGCGACCTTCCCGTCCTTGAACGCCTTCACGGCCGGGATGCTCTGGATGCGGTACTGGCGGGCGAGGTTCTGGTTGGCGTCGGTGTCGAGCTTGACGAGCTCGATCGCGCCGGCGCGCGCCGCGACCGCCTGCTCGAGCACCGGGCCGAGCTGGCGGCATGGGCCACACCATTCGGCCCAGAAGTCGACGACGACCGGGAGCGTCGCGGAGCGCTCGATCACGGCCGTCTGGAAGGTGAGTTCAGTTACGTCCATATCGCTTGTTGATGCTAGTAGGGGTGTCTGAGGACGATGCGCTAGACAGAGGGGCGTGAGCGAGCGCACGGTGAACCGTGACGGCGTTGAGCTGTCGGTCTCCGACGACGGCCAGGGACCGGCGGTCGTGCTGCTGCACGGCCTGACCGCGACCCGGCGCTACGTGGTGATGGGCTCGCGGTCGCTGGAGCGTTCCGGTCACCGCGTGATCGCCTACGACGCGCGCGGCCACGGCCGGTCATCGCCGGCCGTCGATGGCCGCGCGTACGAGTACGCCGACCTCGGCACCGACCTGGAGGCCGTGATGGACGCCTGCGGAGTCCGGCGCGCCGTACTGGCAGGCGCCTCGATGGGGGCCCATACGTTGCTGTGGCTGGCGCTGGCGCGCCCGGAGCGAGTGGCGGGCGTGGTTGTCATAACACCCGCATACGTCGACCGCCGCCAGACCGACGACTCCGAACGCCTGGCCCATTGGGACGCGCTCTCCGACGGCCTGCGCAACGGCGGGATCGACGGGTTCCTGGCCGCCCAGGGGGAGCCCCGGGTGCCCGAGCGATGGCGTGAGACCGTCGTCAAGGTGATCCGTCAGCGGATGGCGGCGCACGAGCACCTGGACGCGGTCGCCGACGCGCTGCACGTGGTTCCGGCCTCGCACCCGTTCGAGTCGGTGCAGGACCTTGCCGCGATCTCGGTCCCGGCCGTGATCGTCGCCTCAGACGACGACGCCGATCCCGAGCATCCGCGGGCGATCGGGGAGGCCTACGCGGAGACGATCCCGGGCGCGCGGCTCGTGACCGACGAGCCGGGCAAGTCGCCGGTCGCCTGGCAGGGCAGCCAGCTCTCAGCGCTGATCGCCGATGTCGTGACGCGCGCCGACTGAACGTCTCTGGGAACCCCGTCGGGATCGCTGGGAACTTCTGGCCTCGTGGAGACGCCAAACGTTCGCCCGCGCCCGGCCGGTCGCCGCGTCCGGCACGAGGAGCTACAGCTACCGCGGCCTGAGGACGTACACGCGCGCGCAGCCGAACGTATGCGTGGAGGCGAGCATCGGCCCCAGCGCCTTGGTCAGATTGGTCAAATTGGCGTCGTGGTCGCAGTCGGCGACCAGGATCCGGGCGCCGGTGCTCGCCACGAACGACCGGGCCACGGTCGTGCGCATGTGGCCCCGGAACAGCCGCTTGGCGAGCTTGGACTGCTCGGTGTAGTCGAGGCTCCAGTAGCCGTTGCCGACCCAGACCGCGCGCCCGGTTTGCGACGGGATCACCGAGGCGAACGGGATCGGCGCGAGCACCCCGCCCGGCGGGGCGTGGTGCGTGACCCAGCTCAGCGCCGCGACGTCGTCGTGGGGGAGGTAGTACTGGACCAGGGGCTTGTCGATCGTCCGCACGAGCTTGCGCGCGTCCAGCACCATCCCGGGGATCGTCAGCAGCCCGACCGCCACCCAGCCGACGACCGCCGGCAGCCGCAGTCGCTGGAAGCCGCGGACGGCCAGCACCGAGAACGGGAACGCCAGACCCTGGTAGGCGTGCGGCGGGAACGAGTTGTTGAGGAAGTAGTTGATGAACGTCGCCGCGATCCACAGCAGCAGCGCCTGCTCGATCATCTCGCCCCGCGGTCGCCGCAGGCCGGGAGCGGCGATCAGCGCGAGCGGCCCGAAGCCGACGATCAGGGTGATCGCCGGGGCTCGCCTGGTCGCCTCGTAGGTCGAGGCCAGCGACCACGCCGGGTCGGCGTGCGAGAGCACGTAGTAGTAGACGAGCGGCAACGCCGCGGCGACGGCGGGCGCCGCCAGCGTCATCGCGCCGCGGCCGCGACGCAGCGCGACGAGTCCGGCGAGGATCAGGATCAGCGTGACCCCTTGCCACGGATGCAGCCAAGCGGCGATCAGCGCCGCGCTCGCGGCGAGCGCGAGCAGACCGGCGCGGCGCACCCGGGACGCGCGTCCGGCTGCGGCGAGCGCCAGCGCCCGCTCGGTCGCCAGCAGCGCGATCGGCATCAGCCCGAGCGCGATCGCGCTCGGGACGTAGCCCCAGATCTTGTCGGCGCCGTGCAGCTCGGAGCCGAGCAGGAACAGGGGGAAGGCGAGTCCGCCCTTGCCCGAGTGCGTCCAGCCGAACAGCTCGGCTCGCCGGGACCGACAGAAACAACGACAGCGCGACGGTCGCCGCGCGCGCGCCCGCCTGGTCGCCGAACATCCGGCGCGCCCAGGCGATCGCCCCGATGCCGAGCGCGACGATCGCGACCGGCTTGAACACCAGGTAGGCGACCGACAGCGGCAGCCCGAGCCGGTACAGGCCGCCGGAGATCGTGAACAGCGGCTCCAGGTAGACGCGCCGGATGTCGGTCAACCGGAACAGGTCGGCCGCGAGCCCGTGGGCCGAGGCGTCGCGGATCCAGGCCAGGTACTGCAGCTGGTCGCCGCCGAGCTCGCCGTCGGCGCCGATCAGGCCGTCGGCGCCGGTCAGGCGGGTATGGGTGTCCGCGGCGTGGATCAGCAGCAGCACGACCGGGAACAGACCCCAGGCGACGAGGGCCGCCAGCAGCGCGAGCTCCCCGCGGGTGACTCGCGGCGTGGAGTGTCTCATCGCGCCCGGAGACTAATCCGGTGCGGCGCGCCGCGGCGCGGACGGTCTCCGGTGCCGTCCGCGCCGCGCCGCTGCGCGAGCGTCCTACTTCTTGCGCCCGACCTTCACGTGATTGACCTTCTTGGCGCCGGCCAGGTAGCCGTTGCCCTCGTAGTGGATCTTGACCGTGATCGGGACGACGCCCTTCCCGTGCGAGCGGCGGAACGAGACGTGCGCCGCGAACGTGCAGTTCGGCTGCACCGGCGCCAGCGCGTGGGCGGTGCGGGTCTTGCCGCTGTAGTAGTTCACGGTGGCGTTGCCGACGCAGCGCAGGGTGGAGGGGACGACGGCGTTGCCGCGCAGCGTCCCGTAGGTCGTGAACGCGTACGGCGACTTCTTGTCCTGCTTGGGCGTCGTCTTCGTGCGCAGGTTCGGCGCCAGCGGCTTCGCCGGCTCGGTGAAGAACGTGCCGTCCGCGCCGGCGCCGATCGACGTGCCGCTGTGGTAGGCGACGATCCGGTAGTGGAACAGCGTCAACGGCGCCAGACCGCTGAGCGCGGCCGAGACCGGCACCGGAGCCGCGCTGTTGGCCACCGCCTGCGCGGTTCGTGTTGACCCCGTAGCTGGTCGTGGTCCCGTACTGGACATTGCCAGCTGGTCGTCGCGCCGTTGGTGTCGATCGTGCCGTTGATCGTCGCGGTCGTCGATCCGACCGCCGTGGCGGTGCCGGTGACGGCACCGGGTGGCGGCGGCCCGGCGGTCTTGAACGTCCGGACCTGGCCGGTCGGCCCGCCCTTGGTGCTGAGCGCGCCGAGCTGGTAGTAGTACGTCGTCCCGGGGATCAGACCGGTGATCGACTGCTTGACGGCGACGGCCTTGTCGCCGTGCCCGGCATGCTCGAGCCGGCGTGGTCGCGCCGAGCGCCGAGCTGGTGCCGTAGTTGAACGAGTAGCCGGTCGCCGCGCCGTTCGGGTTGACCGTGCCGGTCAGTACCGCCGAGCCGGTGGTCACGTTCGTCGTCCCCCCGGTCTCGCACCGTCGGCGAAGACGCCGCCAGCGCGACCGCTGGGACCAGTGCCCCCAACACCAGCGCCCCGACGATGAACAGCCTGAATCGCCTCATCGCATCCTCCAGTTGTGAGTTGACAGCGATCAAATACCCGTTGATGTTCGCGAAGTTGCGCTGTGCCGCGCCGGCGCCCGCCGCGCCGGCGGCACGCGGTAGCGTTCACCCTCCGGATTCCCAAACAACCAAGCTGGCGTGGCAGGACGCGGCATGCGGTGCGTGCGCATCATCGCCCGTCGGCCGTCACGACGCAATACGGAGCGAGTCGATGATCAACGTCGAGCACATCGAAGACTGGCGCGGCAAGGACGTCGTGGACCCCGACGGCGTGTCGCTGGGCAAGCTGCAGGAGGTCTTCTACGACAAGGGGACGCAGACGCCGATCCTGCTGGCGACCAAATCCGGTCTGCTCAGCCGCAAGGTCAAGCTGATCCCGATCGACGGCTCCCGGGTCGGGCCCGACTACGTCCGCGTCGCCCACGACAAGGCGTCGGTCGACGCGTCGCCCGACGGCGCCGCCCGACCAGGCGCCCGACGCGCAGGAGCTCGACACGATCGGCGAGGCGTACGGCCTGCGCTTCTCCGAGCGGGTGACGCTCGAGAGCGCGACCGTGATCGAGCAGCGCCGGGCCGAGGCTCGCGCCGCCCGCGAGCGCGCCGCCGAGCTCGACGCCCAGGCGCGTGAGCTGGCCGCCGAGCGTGACGCCGCCCACGCGCAGGCCGAAGGCGCTCACGAGAACGCCAGCCAAGCCGAGCGCGACGCCGAGCGCGCGCGCCAGGCGGCCGAGCGAGGCTCGCGCTCGAGGCCGCCAAGTACGACGACGTCGAGTAGCGCCGCCGGACGAGCCGCGTCGCGCGCGACGCGAGTCACGTCGGTCGTGGTTGATTTCGGCCCCTCGGCGGGGTAGCTTCGCGCCATGTCCGATCATGCGATCGAGCTCGGCCCGGACGAGATCCTCGAGCTGATCGCGCAGAACGCCGAGATGCGACGGCTGCTCGGCGAGCATCAGTGGAGCGGGCTGACGCCGACCAAGTCCGGCGGCGTCTGCCCGGAATGCTGCGGCCCCAAGCGCAGCGGTCACCGACCCGGCTGCGCGATCAGACGCCGCGGTCGAGTCTCCGAACTTCCGCTGACCGTCCGTCGGCCGGCGGTCAGGCCGGGGAAAGGTCGACGTGCCGCGAGGCGCGCTCGCCCGGGTCGCGTTCGCCGAGCCAGGCGATCGCCTGGGCCAACGCGGCGGCGTGGTCCAGCGGCTGGATCCGTCGCGCAGATCGTCGACGTCCGCGATCCCGAGAACGGCGAGCGTCTCGTCGCGCAGGACGCTCTCGGGCCAGAGCTCGGAATCGAGCGCCGCGACGGTCCGCTCGGCGTGCGCCAGCCATCGGCCGGCGCTGTCGGGCGCGACCCCGGCGGCGTACCGCGCCACGAACCACAGCCCGAACGCCGACAGCGCCTGCACGCTCGGCCGACGCATCAGCTCCAGTCGCTTCGATCAGCTCCGCGAGCGTCGATCGCCTCGTCGAGCGCGGACGGCAGCCAGCAGGTGCGCGCCGACAGCGCTGGCCAGCATCAACTCGTGGCCGATCTCCTGGCCCTTCTCGGCGCTCTGCGACAGCGTGCTCGCAGGCCGCCTCGAGCCGTCCGTCGACGTATGCGTCGAGCGCGAGGAAGTAGTGGATCCAACCGGCTGACCGGGGGCTCGCCTCGGGGGTGATCAGGCCGAGCAGCGACGGTCTGAGCCGTCGCATCTCCTCGCGATCACGCGCGTTGAGCGCCTGCCGCGAACAGGTTCCCGGTCGCGACGGTCAGCGCCTCCTGATCGCCGATCTCGGTCGCGCAGCGCGGCCAGCCGACGGTGCCAGCTTGCCGCGGTCGGGCCGTAGTCGAGATACGCCACCGCTCGCAGCAGCGCGACCTCCTGCTCGCCCGGTATCGAGAAGCGGTCGAGCAGGCGATCGGCGAGCTCCTGAGCTTCCCGGCGGAGCGTCCCGGCGATCCAGAGCGGTCGCAGCCCGAGCGCGAGCGCCACCGCCGATGACTGATCGCCGACCTCGATTGCGTCCTCCAGTGCGGCCCGGAGGTTGGCGTGATCGGCCAGCAGCGGAGCGGCGAGCTCACCCGGCGCGCCACCGTCGTCGAACGCGGTTCGCCGCCGGAGCCGCGTGCGCAGCGAAATATCGGCGGTGCCGGAGCCGCTGCGCTGATCCATCCTGCGCGAGTCCGCAGCTGGTCGTGCGCGAACGCGCGCACGAGCTCCAGCAGCTCGTAGCGGCCGTCGCCGCTCTGACGCCGGACGAGGCTGGCCTCGAGCAGCTCGTCGATCTCGCTGCCGACCGGGCCGTCGGCGACCGCCTCCAGGGCCGGCAGCGTGAAGCCGCCGAGGAACACGGCGCGCGCTGCGCAGGACCTGCTGCGCGCCGGGGGTGAGCAGGTCATAGCTCCAGCGGATCGTCGCCTGGAGCGTCTGCTGGCGAGTCGGGGAGATCCCGGATCGAGTGCTCGCCGATCGAGAGCGGCGTTCGCGATCTGGTCGGCGATCTGCGCTGGGCTGAATGATCGAGAACGCGATGCGGCCAGCTCGATCGCCAGCGGAAGCCCATCGAGGGCGCGGCAGATCGACGCGACCGTGCGCGAGAGCGTCGCGTCGATCTCGAGCTTGCGGTTTGCTTCGGTCGCGCGCTGCAGGAACAGCTGCACCGCCGGGCTGTCGGCGACCGCCGCTGCTGAGTCGTCGCCCGGCAGCCCGAGCGGCTCGACGTCGAAGGTGTGCTCGCCGCGGATCCGCAGCGCGGTCCGGCTGGAGATGATCACTCGGATTCCGGGCGCGAGCTCCAGCAACTCCGCGATCAGCATCGCGGCCGCAGATCAGGTGCTCGAAGTTGTCGACCACGATCAGCAGCTCACGCTCGCGCAGATACGCCGGCAGGCCGTCCGCGCCAGGTCCGTCGGTGCCGTCACGTTGCGCCAGCGTCGCCGCGATCTCGGCAGCGACCAGCGCCGGATCGGTCAGCCCCTCCAGACGCACGAACACCGCGCCATCCCTGATAATCCGCCTCTCGACGCCGGGCGAGCTCCACCAGCAGCCGCGTCTTGCCAACACCTCCCGGTCCGGTCAGCGTGATCAGCCGGACGTCTGGGTCGGCCATCAGCTCGTCCAGCGCGATCAGCTCCTGCGCTCGCGTCCGACCAGCTTGGTCGGCGGCTGCGGCAGCCGTGAGGCCGGTGAGCGTGGCGGGCGTGGGGCGTCGGGCGCGTCGCAGCAGCAGCGTCGGGTCGCGCTCGAGGACCCGCTGCTGCAGCCGGGTGAGCGGTTCTCCGGGCTCGATCCCGAGCTCCGCCGAGAAGCGGCGGCGGATCCGCTGAAAGGCCTCCAGCGCCTCGCGCCGGGCGCCCGGCGCGGTACAGCGCCACGATCAACAGGGCCCACAGCTGCTCCTCGAAGGGATGCTCGTCGGTGAGCCGCTCGAGCTCCGTCAACAGCTCAGCGGCCGCGCCCGGGCCAGCTCGGCATCCACGCGCAGGACCGTCGCCTGCAGTCGCTTCTCCTCCAGCGTCCGTCGCCACTGCGCGACGCTCCGCTCCGAGGCGACATCGCACAACGGCTCGCCCCGAAACAAGTCGAGCGCCTCGCGTCAGCAGTGCTGCGGCCCGTCCGGGATCGTCCCGTGCCTGCTCGACCAGTGAGTCGAACCGCCGCACGTCGAGCTCGAAGTCCCCCGGCGCCAGCGCATAGCCGGCCGGTTCACGGACCAGCAGCCCGCCGAGCAGGACTCGCAGCTTCGACAGGTGCACGTGCATCGCCGAGACCGCGCTCGAGGGCGGATGCTCGCCCCACAGCTCGTCGATCAGCCGGTCGCGCGAGACCGGGACCCCCGCGCCCAGCACCAACAAAGCCAACAGCGAACGCTGATGCCCGCTCGGCAGCGGCAGCACGCATCCGTCCCGTTCGAGCACGAGTGGTCCCAGCACTCCGATCCGACAAACGCCCCCAGTCACCACATCAGAGGTTACGCCCTCGCCGGTCGGTACCAAATCCACGCTTTGGCGGTTCTTTGCTGCGCCTTCGGTGCCACCGCTCAAGGTTGCCAACATGCAATCCACCTCCTCAGGGCAGAGATCAGCAGGGCAACCGTCGCTCGACGCTCGCGAAGCCGGAACGTCAGCGGCGCGGATCCTCGAGCTGGGAATGGCGTGCGAGGCCGCGATCGTGCAGTCCCAGCCGCTGGGGATGCGCGACCAGACGGGCGATGACCTGTACGCCCTGGTCCTGACGATCCGCGTCCCAGGGCGGGCGCCGTCGCAGATCCAGGTGAGCGATCGGGTCTCGGTCGCCGCGGTCCCATTGCTCTATTCGGGCAACACGCTGCCCGCCAAACACATGCCCGGCGCCGACGTTCGCGAGGTCGCGATCGATTGGGCATCGGCACTTGCTCAGGTGACCGATACGAACGCCTGAAACGAAGCACCTCATCAGTCGCAGCGGCGCTCGTCGCCGTCGTCTCAAACCAATAACCACTAGATAACTCACGCAAGGAGTCAACAATGGTTCTCGTTACAACTAGCTGGCAGCGTTGGGCGGCCGGATTGGCCGTGTCGCTGGTCGTCTTCCTCGTCCTCTACCTGACCGTGATTCAGCCGAGCTCGAATACGGCCAACCAGGCCGTCAAGGCGGGGATGCAGCAGACGCAGCAGGCGATCAAGCAGGCTCAGCAACAGATCAACAGCGGCAGCAACCAGGCGAGCGCCGCTTCGGGGCACGCCTCCAAGCAGTTCGCCGCGGCCGGGGCAAAGGCCAATAAGCAGCTTGCCGCGGCCGGCGCGAAGGCCAACAAGCAGCTCAGCGAGGCGGGCAAGCTGGCCGCCTGCGTGGCCGCGGCTGGCACCGACACGGGCAAGCTCCAGGCCTGTCAGGTCAAGTACACCCCCTGACCGCAGGCTCGCGCCCCGGGACGCCAGCTTGCTCTGAGCTCTCAGAGCATCGAGCGGGCGGACCGGGGCTCCGAGCCGTGGCGTGCAGACCAGCCGGGGGCTGGTGAGCCGCGCTCGGCCCGGCCGGCGGCTGGTTAGCGGCTCTGACGGATCCGCGCCAGGCGCGGGCGGCGCAGGCGCTTGCTGCGCACGGGGTGCATCGCCCGCTGCAGATCGCGGACGTGGGCGTTGATGGTGATGCTCGAGAGTGCGGGATGCATGGTGACCTCCGGGTTGCGTTCTGCACTTCACGATAGCCACTAACTTCGATCAAATAATGACTGTTGGGTGCATTAGTGATCGACACAGCTGATCGTAGTTAGACCGCGTCCGTGCGCAAATGGCGGCTCAGCCGAGCTCGCTGGCAGCGTGTCGCAGGTGGCTGAGCAGGGCCGGGTAGTCCAGCCGATCGGCGGGGCCGCTGAAGCCGAGGATGGCGGTCAGCGTACGGTCCGGGTCTCGGACAGCGAGCGCGATCGATCCCAGCCCGATCTCCGATTCCTGGTCGAGCGTCGCCCAGTCCTGCGATCGGACGCGTGCCAGTTCGGCAGTGAGTTGCTTGCGAGTGGTGAGCGTGTGGGGGGTGAGTCGCTGCGGGCGCTGCCGTTTGATCCAGGCGCCGAGCTGCGCATCGGACAGCTCGGCGAGTACCAGCTTGCCAGCCGCGGACGCGTTGAGATCCACCGGTCGTCCAACCCAGTTGGTCAGGCCCAGCAGCCGAGGGCCGTCGGCCTGAAGCAGGATCTCGATCTGCGGACCACGACGCGGCACGGCGAGCATCGCTGACTCGCGTCCGGCCGCGGCGGCCCCTTCCAGGATTGGTCGCGCTCGGGCGATCAGGCTGCGGTGAGGATCAGCGCGGGTGACGATGCGCTTGAGCTCCGGGCCGACGACCCAGCCGGTGTCTCCGCGCACGACGAACTCCGCGTCCGCCATCGTGGCGAGCAAACGACCCGCGGTCGCGGGTGCCACACCGGTGGCTCGGGCAAGCGTCGCGCTGCTTGCCCCATTCGGAAATCGTTTGAGGGCGCGCATCAGATCCAGCGCGCGCGACAACGACTGCGTGCGAGGGGTGCTCACATCGTGAGCGTAGACGCTCGTATCGTGGGCGGAGCATGTTGATCGATTGCGACATCCACGTCGGCTACGAGACCCTGGGCGAGCTCGTGCCCTATCTCGACGGAGCGACCGCCGAACTCGTCCAGCAGTCCGGCATCAATGGTTTGGGGATGCCGTCCTATCCCTGGTATCACCCCACCGGCTGGCTGCGCGCGGACGCCTACGATCGTGATGCCGCCGCCGCTGGCGTCCTGATCGTCGGCCAGACGCTGGCGCGCGTGCAGTCAAACGTGCTCGACCCGTTTGATGTCACGATGGGCATCCTTACGCCGGACGAGGCCGCGGCGTTCGCGATCTTGCCCAACGCATCGCTCGCCGCTGCGCTCTGTCGCGGCTATAACGACTGGCTGCTGGCCGAGTGGCTCGAACGCGAACCGCGCCTGCGCGGATTGCTCGTCGTCACGCCGCAGCACCCGGAGGCGGCGGCCGCCGAAATTCGCCGGCTCGGCGAACGCGACGAGATCGCGGGCGTGTTTCTGCCGGGCGCCGCCCGAGTGCCGTACGGCAACCCGGTACATGACCCGATCTGGCGAGCGTGTGACGACCTCGGCGCTGCCGGTCGCCATCCACACCCACTTTGAAGGCGTCGGCATCGCCGGCCCGGTGACCGCCGCCGGAATGCCTGACTTCTACACCGAGTACCACGCTCTCACCGGCGTCGGGATGCTCGGCCACCTCGCCTCGATTCTCTGCCACGGCGTGTTCGAGCGCTTCCCGCGCACCCGCGTGATCATGATGGAAGGCGGGCTCGTGCCGTTCGTCGGATTGCTGTGGCGCCTGGACACCGCCTGGCGGGCATGCCGCACCGAAGTCCCCTTCTGTGTCACGCCGCCCTCCAGCTACGTGCACGAGCACGTCGCCTGGACGACCCAGCCGCTCGAGGAGCCGCCCGATGAGCGGCTGCTCGCACCCGCGCTCGAGGGTCTGGACCCATCCCGCACGCTGTGCTTCTCCAGCGACTACCCGCACTGGGATTTCGACGATCCGCGCCAGACGCTGGCCCGGCTGCCCGTCGGAATGGACCGATGCCGTGGCCTATGAGAACGCCGCGCGCTTCTTCTCGCTGCCGATCGCGGCTCCCCGATGACCGACGCCGAGCTGCGGATCCCGGTGCAAGACGCTCCGCCGCCGGGCGAAGTGCGCCTGCTCGAGCTCGCCGGCCACCCGATCGGGCTCTACCAGGTCGGCGGCAACTATTACGCCGTGGCCGACCGCTGCCCGCACCGCGGCGCCCCGCTCTGCTCCTCGGGCCGCGTCGTACGCGGAATCCAGCTCGACCGTGGCATCGCGGTCCAGGGCGCGGCGCTCGGCCTGCTGCGCTGCCCGTGGCACAAGTGGGACTTTGAGATCGCCACCGGCCGCTGCCTCGTCCACTCCCGGCTCCGAATCCGGCGCTACCGCGTCGAACAGCAGGACAACGAGCTCCGGATCAGCTTGAAGCATCCCGTTGCTCCGGCCCGACACCAGGCCTGAGCTGAAGACGATTCCACCGCCTCCTCGGGGGCCGTCCGCCTCATCCTCCGTCGCCCAACTGACGAGGACAGCCGATTCGGACGCGCCGGCTAGCGGGCCGCCGCGGCCCCAAGGGCCGCGACGTGGTCTGCGGTGAGCCCGCAGCAGACCCCGAGGATGTCGACACCCTGATCCAGCCAGATGCGAGCGTGGTCGACCAGCCGGCTCGGCTCCATGTCCAGGTAGGTCCAGTTCGGCTCCGACCAGACACCGTGGTGCGGGTACACGCCGAGCGGGCCGTCCCACAGCGTCTGAACCATCGACAGGCCCTCAGCGGCGTCGGCGACATCGGTATGCATGACGGTGACCGCGTCGAGCTCGGGAACGATCAGACGCTCGGCGATGGTGCGGACCTCATCGACCGTCGGCAGCGTCTCGTAGGGGTTGGCTGGCCCTGCGCATGCTGAACCCCACCCAGACCGGCAGCCCGCTCGCCAGTGCCGCCTCGAGCGCCGGGCTGCCGTGCGCCTCGTCGGTGACCATCTCAAGCGCGATCAGATCGACTCCTGACTCCGCCAGCAGGTCGATCTGAAGTGCGTAGTCGTCACGCAGTCGCCTGCTGGCCCGGGGCTCGGCCCAGGTCTCGCAGCTCACCGACCCTGCGATCGCGACGGGGCGATCGGCGCTCTGCACCGCTTCGGTCGCCACGCGAGCGGCGTTGCGGATCCCCTCGGCGAAACGGTCGCTCGCGCCGGCGCGGTCCATCGGCCCGGGTCCGCTCATGAACGTGTTGGTCGTGATCACATCGGCGCCGGCAGCGATGTTCTCATCGTGGATCGCGCGGACGCTGTCGATCGCGGTGAGGTTCGCCAGCCCACACCAGGCCCCGGCGTCCATCGGCACGCCGCGGCGCTCAAGCTCGGTGCCCATCGCACCGTCGAGCATCACCACCGCTCCGGCCGCGCGTGGGCCGAGCACGGCGGCCACGCTCAAGGCGCCGGACACCGGCTCGCATCCGGACGCTCGCCGCGGCAGCTCACGACCGGCAGGCTAGCGCCCTCGCCGCCGGTGGAGCGTCCGTTCGGGCGCGGTGTAGGCGACGATTTGTGGATCTCCGCTCCGGGTGCTCGTCTTGGGCCCGCCTGCCGGGACGATGACCGTGTTACCGGCGATGGCGATCGGGGAGTTGGTCGAGGTGGGCAGTTGGCGGCGGTAGACGATCGTGCCGGTGGCGCGGTTCAGCGCGATCAGCTCACCGTTGTAGAGAGTCGTGAAGACGAGATCGTTGGAGACCGTGGCGGCGCCGAGCGGCAGTTGCGGCACCTTCGTGTCCCACTCGACCTTGCCGGTCGCGAGGTTGAGCGCCTCGACCTCCCCGCTGGGGGCGCCGGCGGCCTTGGTTGCGGCGGGCAGCTTCAGGGTCGGGTACGTGAGCGGAAGGTCGATCGTGGCCACGTAGATGGTGTGGCCGGCGAGGGCGAGGTCGGCGAGGACGCCGCCGAGTGATCCGGGAAGGATCGTGTACGGCGCCTTGATCGTGCTCCGATGCTCGAGCGCGAGCAGGGAGTCGTCGTCGTGCCCGTTGTGCTCGCCGACCGGCGTCTTCCAGGTCAGCTTGCCGGTGGTGGCGTTCATTTCGTAGACGTAGCCCATCTTGCCTGAGCCGATGACGACCGAGACGCCGTTGACGCTCGCCGAGATCGGCGAGGTCTGCATGTCGTAGTCCTTGAAGTCATTGGGCACGCCCTGGTAGTGCCAGCGGAGCTTTCCCGTCGCCGCATCGAGGTTGACATCGCTGTCGGTGTAGAGCTGGGGTGCGGGGTGCGCGATCGCCGCGGCGGGCGTTTGATAGGGGTTGCCGATGCCGTACGTCACCGACCCGTCACGGCTGACCAGTGGCGTCTCCCAGGCGCCACCGGCGCCGAGCCCGAGCGATCGCACGCCTTGCTCGGCGTCGACCACGGTGTTGAACTTCCACAACTCGGCTCCGTTTGACGCGTTCAGCGCCAGCAGCACGCCGCCGCCGGACCCCGAGCCGTATTGGCTGGCCAGATAGACCCGCCCATTGGTCACCTGGGGTTGAATGCCGAAGGTCCCTTGTCCGGCGTCCAGGAGGTGGCGGTTGGCCCAGATCGTATGGCCGGTGGCGGCGTTCAGCGCGAAGGCGGTCGTCGGAGTGAGCCCGTACACGGCTCCGTCGGCGACGGCGACGCCGTTCGGTCCGGGTCCGCTCTTCTCGGGCTGGTTGCACTGGTACTCCCACGCCAGCTTCCCGGTCGCGAGGGCGATCGCGTACACGTTGGAGTCCAGATCCTGGAGATAGACGACACCATCTCGCACGATCGGTGCCGCGGTCAACGCACCGTACGGGTACACGCCGGTTACGGCGCGTCCGGTCAGCTTGAACGTCCAGGCGTGAGCGAGCTTGGACACGGTCGCGGAGGAGATCGTCGATCCCGCGCGCATTCCGGGTGTTCGCGAGGTCAGCGTTTGGGTACGGCCACGACGCGGACGCCCGTGCCGGCTGGGACGCGGCCACGTTCGTCGCGGTGGCCCCGCGGTGGACCTGGCACGTGGTGGTCGGCTTGCTGCTGGCGGAGGTCTTGCTGCTGCCGCACGCGGCGATCACCAGACTGGCGGCTCCCAGGACGGCCATCACCAGGAGGGCGGTGCGTCGACTCAAGCTCGTTGCCATACGATCAACTCCTGACGGTTGGAGCAGATGCTCCGTGGTGGCTCTGGCTCGAGCGCTCAGCTCGCGAGCCGTTTGGTGGTTCTGGGCAGCCGCGGTTCCGCGCTGCGTGATGGAGGCGCGGGGGTCCGGGCGGCCGTCGTATCGAGCCCGCCGAGCAGTTCACGCAGCGTCTCGGTGTACGCCTCGAGTGCCGCGCGACCCCGGTGCGTCAGCGCCACCGAAGTGCGTGACGCGGGGCCGTTCCCGGTCTTCACGGTGCTCACGTAGCCGGCGTCCTCGAGCTTGCGCAGGTGGGTGATCAGGTTGCCGGCCGTCAGCTCGATCATCTCCTGCAGGCGGGTGAAGGCGAGCGCGTCACCGTCGGGCAGCGCGGCCAGCGTGGCGACGATCCGCAGTCGCGCGGGGACATGGATCAGCGGATCGAGGGCGTCGGGAGTCACCGGCGTCGCCGCCGTCCCTGGTACAGCTCGCGTATCCCGTTCATCGTTCGTGCCTCACGGTGACTTTGTGTGGCAAACGCTACTACGTTTTGCGCCACAAAGTCAAGCCCGGACGGCCGTGAGGACCGACCCGCGGATTCGCGCCGTGAGGCGGAGGACTGTGGTCGAACGTCACGATCTTTCGATCGGTAGCCATCGACGGGATCCGGTCAGGCGCCGCGGTGGACGAAGCTCTTGAATGCTCGATAATCGGGCTTATGTAGACCGAGAGGGATGATTCGCTTGGGCTCTGCAGCCGCGCGTTCAGCTGAGGCTCCGGCCGTACGCGAGCTGTCGGCGTGCGCTACGGGCCTGATTGGCTCACCCGGGTTTGCGGTCAGCCAGGACGAGGATCTGGCCGCTGTAGACGGCGACCCAGACGTCGCCGGTGGTCGCGTCATAGGTGATCCCGATCGGGTGCACGCCGGTGGGGAAGGTCTGGATCACGTGCAAGTTCGAGGCGTTGAGCTTGGAGATCGTGTCGGAGTCGTAGTTGACGACGTAGAGGCTGCGCCCGTCGGCGGCGATTGCCAGCGAGCGGTCCTGCTCGCCGGTCTCTGCGGTCGCCACCACCTTGTCGTTGGCGAGGTCGACCTTGACGACCTTCCCGGGAGCGTTGAGCGAGGCATACAGATAGCGGCCGTTGGGCGACATGACCAGATGCCGTGGGCTCTCGCCGACGACGAAGCTGCCGACGAGCTTCATCGTCCGCAGGTTGACCTTGGTGATGTCGTCCGAACCCATGATCGCGACGTATGCCGTCCCGGAATCGTGCGAGATCGCGATGCCGCGCGGGTACGGACCCAGCGGCAGCGTTGCCACTCGGCGGCGCTCGGCGATGTTGACGATGCTGAGGTCATACGAGCACCAGTTGGCGACCAGCAGGTACTTGCCGTTGGGGGTGACGGCGAGGAATTTCGGGACCAGCCCGACTCGGATCACCTGATCGATCGCGAGCGTCTTGACGTCGATGCGGTAGACGTAGCTATCGGTGTCGCCGGCGGCCCTGGCGCTGGCCGGGGTGCAGTCGTCCGAGCCCTCGGGGCCGAAGCCGCTGCCATACATCGAGTAGTTGGACACATAGACGTACTTGGCGTCGGGAGTGAACGCTGCTTCCACCGGGGCGCCGTGCGTGATCCCCGGATGTCCCGGGATGTGGAAGTGCGACATCTCGACGGTGTCGGGAATCGTCTTGACCAGCGTGCCCGCGCTGTTGTAGACGGTGACCGTGTGCGTGTACATCATGTTCTGTGCGAACACCAGCCCGGTGTCGGAGGCATCGACCGACTTCGGCGAGATGTGCCCGCTGATCGTCTTCAGCAGCGACAGCCGCCGCTGGTCGGACGGCGGACCGGGCGGCACCCGCTTGAACGGCGAGGTCGCCGCGGTGGGCTCGTGTCTGCCGCAGGGTCGTCAGCGAGCTCCCGCCAGAGCCGGCGACCACGACGACGATTCCGATCACGACGGCGATCAGCGCCAGCATCAACAGCGCCCCGGCGCGGCGACGGCGGATCACCGCCCGGGACGGCCGGCGCGTCGCGCGCCGGGACGCGCTCGACCGACGCGGCGGTCGAGCGCTGCTCACCGAGTTCCCGGCCCCACTGGCACGGCGCAAACGCTACCGGGCGCCCAGGCGTGACGGACACCCCCGGGTAGGCGTCGGCCGGTCGCGAAATTGCGCGACGACTTTCGGCGCTCGGCGGCGTCTGTATCTGTGATGGCCACGAACGGAGCGTGCGATGCCAGGATGCCCAGATGACCGACAGGACGCTCACGCTCGCGCGCGGCGGGGACGAGCAGGCGTTCCGCGAGCTGACCGAGCCCTACCGACGTGAGCTGCAGCTGCACTGCTACCGGATCGTCGGCTCGACTCAGGACGCCGAGGACATGGTCCAGGAGACATTGCTCGCCGCCTGGCGCGGCCTCGATGGATTCGCCGAGCAGGCGTCGGTCCGCACCTGGCTGTACCGGATCGCGACCAACCGATCGCTCGACGCGCTCCGCGCCAGCGCGCGTCGGCCGCAGTCACAGCCGACGATGACCGAGCCGCCCCCACCGACCCGGCTGGCCGAGTCGGTCTGGCTCGAGCCCTACCCGGATGTGCTGATCGAGGGGATCATCGATCAGCGGCCCGGGCCGGAGGCTCGCTACGAGCAGCGTGAGGCGTCGGCGCTGGCGTTTGTCGCCGGCCTGCAACACATCCCACCGCAGCCAGCGCGCGGTGCTGGTCCTGCGCGACGTGCTCAGCTTCCGCGCGGCGGAAGTGGCGGAGATCCTGGACACGAGCGAAGCCGCGGTCAACAGCCTGCTGCGTCGCGCCCGGACGGGCTCGAGAGCCGGCTCCCCGCGACCGCGCGCGAACGGGCGCCGCTGCCGAACTCGGCACGCGAGCGCGAGCTGGTAGGGCAGTTCTCGATCGCGTTGGAGGAGGGTGACGTCGACGCGATCGTCGCGCTGCTCACCGACGACGCGTGGGTGACGATGCCGCCCCTGCCCTATGAGTACCAGGGGCCGGAGGCGATCGGGCGGTTCCTGCGTGATCGCGCTCGGCGCCGCGGAGGCCCGCTCCGGGTCGTCCCGACCCGAGCCAACGGCCAGCCCGCCTTCGGCTGCTACTTCCCGATGCCCGCAGACCGAGATCGCGCGTCCCTACGGGCTGTTGGTGCTGACGCTCGCCGGCTCCCGGATCGCGGAGGTCACGTTCTTCGGCGACACCAGCGTGTTCCCCCAGTTCGGGCTGCCGCGGACGCTGCGCACGCCGCGTCGCTGAGCGGCCTCGCCGCGACGCCGGCCGAGCGGGACGTCTGGCACGCGACCCGGAAAGAATCATTGTCGTATGCAATGATTGCTATGTGCAAAAGCCTCTGGACGAGCGTGAATCAGAGCCAGAGCCGGTCGTCGACGCGGTCCTGACCGCGAGCCGGGTGCTCGTCGCGGTCGCGGCCCGATCGCTCGCCGAAGTCGCCGAGGAGGTCACGCTGACGCAGTACCGGTCGTTGGTCGTGCTCGCCTCACGCGGCCCCCAGAGCAGCGCCGCGCTCGCCGAGGAGTTGGCGGTGACCCCGTCGACGGCATCGAGGCTGTGCGACCGGCTCGTTCGCAAGGGCCTGGTTCGCCGCCGTGAGGATCGCCGTGACCGCCGCGCCGTACGTCTGGCGCTCACGCCGGCGGGCCGCGCGTTGGTCGACGCCGTCACCGAGCGGCGCCGCGCCGAGATCGAGCACCTGCTCGAGGGGATCCCCGAGGACGCCCAGCGCGCGATGGTGCAGGCGTTGCGGGCGCTGGCGCAGGCGGCCGGGGAGGTCCCCGAGCAGGAGTGGAGCACCGGCTGGGACCTGTGAGCGACGGCGCTCGCACCCGCCGACAGGCGGCCGTCCGGCGGCTGCGGTCGCTGCAGTTCGCCGCGATGCGCTGGGTCGCGAGCGCGTCGTATGTCCGCAAGTGGGCCGTGCTCGGGATCGCGATCGGGATCATCGCCGGCTGCGGCGCGATCGTCTTCGACGAGGCGCTGCAGGCAGCGAGCGCGCTGTTCCTCCATCTTCTGGCCGGGTATCGCCTCCCCACCCCGTTCCTCGAGGGCAACGTCGCACCGGGCGCCGGGCCGTCGCGACCATGGGCGCTGCCGCTGATCGCAGCCGGCGGCGCGCTGCTGGGCGCGGTCCTCGTCTACCGGGTCGCCCCCGAGGCGGAGGGACATGGGACTGACGCGGCGATCTCGGCCGTGCATCACGACCCCCGCGGCGTCCGCTTTCGGACGGTGCTGGTCAAGCTCGTCGCCTCGGCGCTGACGATCGGCTCCGGCGGCTCGGGCGGCCGCGAGGGCCCGACCGGGCAGATCAGCGCCGGGTTCGGCTCGCTGCTGGCGCGGGTACTCGATCTCGACCCCGACGATGCGCGTGTCGCGGTCGCGACCGGGATCGGCGCGGGGATCGGCTCGATCTTCGGTGCGCCGCTGGGCGGCGCGGTGTTGGCCGCCGAGATCCTCTACCGCGACGACTTCGACCCGGCCGCCCTGCTGCCGAGCTTCGTCGCCTCAGGCGTCGGCTACGCGATCTTCGGCGCCGCGGAAGGCTACGCGCCGCTGTTCGGGTCACACGGCCACGACTTCACCGACCCACCGCGCCTGATCTGGTTCGCCCTGATCGGCGTGATCGGCGGACTTGTCGGACTCGCGTACGCCCAGGGGTTCTATGGCCTCCAGGGCCTGTTCCGCCGATTGAGGGTGCCAACGTGGGTCAAGCCGGCGATCGGCGGCGCGCTCGTCGGGCTGATCGCGATCGAGGTCCCGCAGGTGCTCGGCACCGGCTACGGATGGATCCAGCACGCGCTCGGACCGACGCTTGAGTCGATGCCGCTGTGGATCGTCCTCGTCCTTCCGTTCGCCCGGATCCTGGCGACGGGATTGTCGATCGGCTCGGGCGGCTCGGGTGGCATCTTCGGGCCGGGGATGGTCATCGGCGCGTTCGTCGGCGCGGCCGTCTGGCGCCTGTTCGAGCCCGCGTTCCCGTGGATGGGCGATGACCCGACGCCGTACGTGATCGTCGGGATGATGTGCTGCTTCGGCAGCATCGCCCGCGCGCCGCTCGCGATGATGCTGATGGTGGCCGAGATGACCGGCAGCATCGGCAGCATCGAGCCGGGGATGGTCGCCGTCGGGCTCGCCTGGCTGATCGTCAGCCGCGGCGAAGAAACGATGTACCGCTCGCAGCTGATCAGCCGCATGTCCGACGGCGGCGCGGCCGCGCGTCGCCGCGACGCCAACGCGCCGATCTGACCGTTGTCGCCGGTTACGGCACGAGCACGGTCCGGGTGCCGGGCGCGTCGGGTCGTGACCAGGCCGCTTCGACGTCTGCCAGCGGTACGGCCTTCGGGTGAACGGCGATCGTGCCGGCGTCGATCTCGTCGACCAGCGACGGCAGCTCGGCCAGGTAGGCCTCGGTCGAGACGGCGCCCTGACCGTTGCCCTGCAAACGCAGGTTGGCCGACCGCAGCGCCACCGACGGGAGC
This sequence comes from uncultured Solirubrobacteraceae bacterium, assembly GCA_963846015.1. Lineage (GTDB taxonomy): Bacteria > Actinomycetota > Thermoleophilia > Solirubrobacterales > Solirubrobacteraceae > Palsa-465. Next base: position 795,616 of record CAWJUE010000002.1, on the reverse strand, counting down.
TCGATCGTCGGACCCGCGACCGCCCCGATCTGGATCCAATCCAGCGCGCGGCTGCGGTCCGAGCGCGCGGTCAGCAGCGCCCTGATCGCCCGCTCGGTCGGCTTGCCCCACAGGTAGTCGATCACGATGTCGACCTCGGCCGCCGCCGCGCCCAGCGCGCGCTGGGTCTCCGTGTCGTCGTCAGTCAGCGCCACCAGCTCGTCGGCTCCGGTCGAGGTCAGCGCCGCGAGCCGCTCGGGGTCACGTCCGGCGCCGATGACGGTTGCGGCGCCGAGCCGCTTGGCCACTTGGACGGCCATGCTTCCCGCGTTGCCGGTCGCGCCGAGCACGAGCACGCTCTGACCGGGTTGCAACGCGACCCGGCGGCGCAGCGCGACCCACGCCGACATCGCCGGGTTCATCGCGGCGGCGACCTTCGCCACGTCCACGCCGTCGGGCAGCTCGATCGCGCGACGAACGTCGACGAGCGCCTTGTCGGCCATCGTCCCGGTCACGTGGTCGTCGGCGACGAAGTAGATCCTGGTTCCATCCGGTCGCCGGCCGACGGCGTCGATCCCGGGAATCATCGGGAGCTTGCCGGTGCTCGTGTAATGCGCGCCCGCCGCGCCGGTGCGGACGCGCGGGTGCAGTCCGACCGCCAGCACGTCGACGAGCGTCTCGTGGTCGCTCGACGGCTGCGGGGTCTCGAACTGCTGGTAGTGCGGTGGCTGGTGAAACGACGTGACGACGGCCGCGTGCATCTGGGTCATCTGGCCCCTCTCATCGGGTCGCGAGCTCGCGAGAGCATTTAGTTGGTGTCACGTACCAATATAGTTGGTGCCACGAACTAACTCAACTAGACTGCACCGCATGAACCCGATCGCCGACCGTTCGTCTCGCCCCGCCCACCCTGGCGAGCAGTTGAGCACCGTCGACGGCCTCGCCCAGCTCTCGTTCCTGACCCTCGGTCTGCTGGAGCGCCGAGCCGGGGAGCACCAGATCTCGATCGTCCAGACGCGGCTGCTCGGCGTGCTGCGCGATCGCACCCCGACGATGCACGAACTGGCCACGCTGCTCGGACTCGACAAATCCAGCGCCACCGGGCTCGTCGATCGGGCCGAACGCCGGGGTCTCGTGACGCGGTTCCCGTCGAGCTCGGACCGGCGGGTGGTGCTGGTCAAGCTCACCGACGACGGGCGAGCGCTCGTCGCCGAGGTGTCAGCCGACTTTGCAGCGGACGTCGCGACGCTGCTGGAGCGGTTGCCGCCCGCGGACCGATCGTCACTGACGCGGCTGGTCAGCCGGTTGCTCGTCGCCCACGCCATCGCCAACGGCGTCGACCTCTTCTGAGCTAGCGTGAGCACCATGTCCGGACCATGGCCCGATCTCTCCTACGGCGCCTGGCGTGAGACGTGCGACACCCTGCATGGCCACACACAGGTGTTGGGCAAGTTGGCGGTGGCGCTCGCCCCTCCCGAGCCTGAGCTCCAGCACGCCGCCCTGCGCCTGACCGCGCGCGGCTGGGAGACGAATCCGCTGCCGGCGCCTGACGGCTCAGGCGCGATCGTCGTCGCGCTCGATCTGCGCAACCACGAGGCGATCGTCGAGGGCAGCGGCGGCACCGAGCAACGGATCGCGCTCGCCGGCAAGCGTTCCGTCGGCGCCGTCTGTCGCGAGCTGCTGGCCGCCCTGCACCGGGTGGCGGGCGAGGTGAGGATCAACGCCACGCCGCAAGAGGTCAGCTGGAGCGTCCCGCTCGACGAGGACGAGGAACACGCGACCTACGACCCAATCGCAGTCGAAACCTACTTCGCTGCGGCCACTCAGGCGGCGCTGGCGCTGGCCGCCTTCCGCGCGCCCTACCGCGGCCGCTCGACGCCGGTCAACGCGTGGTGGGGGTCGTTCGATCTCGCCGTCAACCTGTTCTCCGGCCGACCCGCAGAACCGCCGGCGAACGACTTCATCATGCGCAACGCGATGGATGCCCAGGAGGTCGCGATCGGCTGGTGGCCCGGTGACGAGCGCTACGACCGCGCCGCCTTCTATGCCTACGCACACCCCGCGCCCGACGGCTTCGCTGACGGCGTGCTGGAGCCGGCGGCGGCGCGCTGGGAGCCGACGCTCGGCGAGTACGTCCTGGACTGGGCCGACGTCTGCGCCGCTGAGGACCCGCGCGGCGAGGCTGTTCGGTTCGCCCGCTCGGCGTTCGTCCACGGCTGCGCGGTATGTCAGTGGGATCCGTCGCTCAGCGCCAGCGCCGAGGGGCGGCCGCCCCCGTGCGCTGAGCTGAACGCAACCTGACGTTCGGGCGCGTGTCGTCGCCTATACCGACCAGGTGCGGCGCTATCTGGCGCGGCTCGACGAACTGCTCGGTACCGGTGAGCGGCAACCCCCGTCCGCGGAGGCAGCGGCGGCGCTGTCGACGTTGGCGGGCGCGGTGCTGGTCGCCCGCGCGGTCGACGACCCGGTCCTGTCGGATCGGATCCTGCGTGACGCGCGGGCGGTGTTGCTCGCCAAGCGATCCTGAGCGCTATAGCCTCCATCCGATGCCAGAACTCAGGTCACGCACCGTCACCCATGGCCGGAACATGGCCGGCGCCCGAGCCCTGCTGCGAGCCGCCGGCGTGGCGCGCGAGGACTTCGGCAAGCCGATCGTCGCGGTCGCCAACTCCTACACCCAGTTCGTCCCCGGCCACACGCATCTGAAGCCCGTCGGCGAGGTCGTCGCCGAGGGCATCACGGCGGCCGGCGGGATCCCGCGTGAGTTCAACACGATCGCCGTCGACGACGGGATCGCGATGGGCCACGGCGGGATGCTCTACTCGCTGCCGTCGCGTGACCTGATCGCCGACAGCGTCGAGTACATGGTCAACGCTCATTGCGCCGACGCGCTGGTCTGCATCTCCAACTGCGACAAGATCACGCCCGGGATGCTCAACGCCGCGCTGCGGCTGAACATCCCGACCGTGTTCGTCTCCGGCGGTCCGATGGAGGGCGGCACCGCGACGCTCGTCGACGGCACCGTGCGCAAGCGCCTGAACCTGATCACGGCGATGTCCGACGCGGTCTCCCCCGACGTTTCCGACGACGACATCGCACGCATCGAGGAGGCCGCCTGCCCCACCTGCGGTTCGTGCAGCGGCATGTTCACCGCCAACTCGATGAACTGCCTGGCCGAGGCACTCGGGCTCGCGCTGCCGGGCAACGGCTCGACGCTGGCGACCCATACGGCGCGGCGCGAGCTGTTCGTGGAGGCGGGCCGGACCGTGGTCGAGCTGTGCGACCGCTACTACGGCCACGACGACGAGTCGGCGCTGCCGCGCTCGATCGCGACCCGCGCCGCGTTCGAGAACGCGATGACGCTCGACGTCGCGATGGGTGGCTCCACCAACACCGTGCTGCACATCCTTGCCGCCGCCCAGGAAGCCGAGCTCGAGTTCACGATGCGTGACATCGACGAGCTCTCGCGCCGCGTGCCGTGCATCTGCAAGGTCGCGCCGAGCGGCCACTACCTGATGGAGGACGTCCACCGCGCCGGCGGCATCCCCGCGATTCTCGGCGAGCTGCGCCGCGGCGGCCTGCTCAACGAGGACGTCCACACGGTCCACGCACGGTCGATCGGTGAGTGGCTCGACGCCTGGGACATCCGCAGCGGTCACGCCTCAGAGACGGCGATCGAGCTCTTTCACGCCGCCCCCGGCTGTCGTCGGAGCGCCAGCGCGTTCTCGCAGTCCGAGCGCTGGGAGTCGCTGGATACCGACGCCACCGACGGCTGCATCCACGACGTCGCGCACGCCTACTCGGCCGATGGCGGCCTCGCGATCCTGTACGGGAACCTTGCCGTCCGTGGCTCGGTCGTCAAGACCGCGGGGGTCGATGAATCGATCCTGACCTTTTCGGGGCCGGCCGTCGTGGTCGAGTCCCAGGAGGAGGCCTCCGACGCGATCCTGCACGACCGCGTCAAGGAGGGCGACGTCGTCGTCGTCCGCTACGAGGGCCCGCGCGGCGGTCCCGGCATGCAGGAGATGCTCTACCCCACCTCCTACCTGAAGGCGCTCGGGCTCGGCAAGGTGTGCGCGCTGATCACCGACGGGCGCTTCAGCGGCGGCACCTCTGGTCTGTCGATCGGCCACGTCTCGCCCGAGGCGGCGTCGGGCGGCGCGATCGCGCTCGTGCAGGACGGCGACATGATCTCGATCGACATCCCCAATCGCAGGCTGACGCTCGACGTGCCCGAGTCCGAGCTGGCCGAGCGCCGCGACGCGCTCGAGTCGAGCGGCGGCTACGCACCCAAGCTGCGCGAGCGATTCGTCTCCCCCACGCTGCGTGCCTACGCCGCGATGGCGACCTCGGCGGATACCGGCGCGGTTCGGGACGTCAACGCGGTCGAGCGGGCGGTCGCAGCCGCGGCGCGCTCGCGCGCGCCGGTGACCTGAGGGCGGCCCGGCACGGTCCCGAGGCCCGGAAATCAGTCGCCGGATCGTGGCCGCCTCGGCCCCCCAGGAACCCGCGCTGCCGTCCGAGCCCGACCCGCTCGCGGGCGTCACCAGCCTCGATCATCATCAGACGCTCGAGGGAGTGTGGCTGCGTGACGTCGATCTGCCGGCACAGCGCGCCGGCGGGGTTTCGGTCACGGCGTCGCTGCTGCAGGCCGTCGAACTGCCCGGATCGGCGCTTGAGCAGTTGTCGCTCAGCGATGTCGGGCTGAACGGCTGCAACCTGTCCAACGTCGCGCTGGCGCAGGCGCACCTGCGCCGCGTACACGCGCGCAACTGCCGGATGACCGGGCTGCTCATCTCCGGCGCAGGGTTGAGCGACGTGATCTTCACCGACTGCCGGATCGATCTCGCCTCGTTCGGCTCCTCCCGCCTGCAACGCGTCACCTTCGAGGGCTGTCGTCTGGCGCAGACCGATTTCCTCGACTCGCAGCTGCAGGATGTGCGCTTTGAGCGGTGCGACTTGACCGAAGCCGACTTCCGCGGCGCGACGTTGCGACGCTGTGAGGCGCGCGGTTGTGAGCTATCCGCGATTCAGGGAACCGACCGGCTGCGCGGGCTCTCGATGCCGTGGCCAGAGATCGTCGCCAACGCCGGCGTTTGGGCGACCGCGCTGGGCATCGCCGAGCTCGAAGACTGAAACCCCCGCCCGCGCGGCGCGACCCCACACACCTTCAGTTCGCTAATAGACTCACGATCGATGCCCAAGCAGCAGCGCACCATGCGAGTCGAGCAGCGCAGCCAGCTCGCCGCCATGCAGCAGATGGAGAGCCGCTCCGACGAGGAGCTCGAGGCCGAGACTCGCTACAAGGCGGCGGCCCAGGCGATCCTCGGTGCCCGCGCCGCCGAGCGCTACGACGCCAAGAAGGCGCGCGCCCACTTCCAGCGCGCGATCGCCGCCGCCCGGCCTCAAGAACGCCTGCAGATCCGCCGGATGGCCGACGCCTCGCTGGCGCTTGCCGAACGGCGCGCAGACGACCTGAAGAAGGCGACCGAGCGGCTCGGGGTCGAGGCGCCGACCAGCCGCCAGCTGTTGGGATTGCGGTTCATGGGCCTGGTCGCGCCGCCGTCGAGCGCCGGGATGGTCGCGCGGGTGCGCGGGATCCTGATCTTCGTCGCGCTGGTCGTGGCGGTGCTGGCCATCGCGTTCGGGATCGTCACCGGGATCGGTGCCGCCGCTGGCGGACTGTCGCTCGATCTGCGGATCTTCTACTCGCTGCTCCTGGTCGTCGTCGTCATCACGGGGATGGTCTTGTTCGGCCGCCGGCGGATGCGAGCGGCGAAGGCCAAACGCGCTGCCGCGGCATCGGGGCAGTAGCGTCGGTGTGCGGCCGCTACACGCTCGCCACACCTGACCACCAGGCGATCCGCGCCCGGTTTCCGGTCGGCGAGTCGATCGAGATCAGACAGCGCTACAACGTCGCGCCGACCGACGAGGTGCTGACCGTCACGACCGACAAGCAGGGCGTGCCGCGGAGTGAGCTGCTGCGCTGGGGTCTGGTGCCGAGCTGGGCAAAGGATGCTTCGATCGGCTCCAAGCTGATCAACGCCCGGGTCGAGACGGCCGCCGAGAAACCGGCGTTCCGGCGCGCGTTTCAGCGCTACCGGTGCCTGATCATCGCCGACGGCTTCTATGAGTGGCGACGGACCCCCGGGGCCCGCAAGCAGCCGTTTCACATCACCCGTGACGACCACGAGCCGTTTGCCTTCGCCGGGTTGTGGTCGATCTGGCACGCCGACGAACAGCGAACGCTGCGCACCTGCACGATCCTCACGACCGCGGCGAACCCGGCGATCGCCTCGCTGCACGACCGGATGCCCGTGATCCTCACCCCCGGCCACGAGCAGGACTGGCTCGATCTTGACGCGCCGCCTGACCGCCTGCACGAGATCCTCGCCGGGTTGCCGGCTCGTCACACGGAGCTCGCCGAGGTCGGGTTCGCGGTCAACGACGTCCACAACGACGGTCCGGAGTGCCTGGAGCCGTCGACCGGCGACCAGGCGGCCCCTGGCGCTCAACGGGCGCTGTTCTAAGCGCGCTAAGCCGCCGCGGCGCCGCCCGCGGCGCGGCGCGACAACCAGCCCTCGAATGCGGCGGCGTCCATCGGGGCGCCGATGTGGAACCCCTGGGCGAGATCACAGCCCAGCAGCGCCAGGCGCTCGAGCGTCGCGCCGTCCTCGACGCCCTCGGCGGTGATCCGTAGCCCGAGGTCGTAGCCCAGGTTGATCGTCGAGCGGACGATGATCAGGTCGCTCTCTGAGTGCAGCATCGGGAATACGAACGAGCTGTCGATCTTGAGGTCGTTGATCGGCAACCGCCGCAGGTTCGCCAGCGAGAAGTAGCCGGTCCCGAAGTCGTCAACCGACAGGCGCATCCCGAGGCTCGACATTCGCAGGATGTTCGCGATCGCCCGCTCGGGGTCGGCCATGATCATCCGCTCGGTGATCTCCAGCGACAGCGCGTCAGCCGGCACGCCCGGCGGCGTCGAGCATTCGCGCGATGTCGTTGGGGAGGCTGCGATCCAGCAGGTTGCGAGCGGACAGGTTGACCGCTACCGACATCTGGTGTCCCTGGCGCCGCCAACCGGCGCAGCCGGCGATCGAGCGTTCCAGCACGTAGCGGCTCAGCGGGCCGACGAGATCGGTCTGCTCGACGGTTGAGATGAAGTCGTCCGGCATCAGCAGCCCGCGCTCGGGATGTTGCCAGCGCACCAGCGCCTCAGCCCCGCGGATCGACCGGTCCGCGAGCGCCATGATCGGCTGGTAGTAGACGGTCGAGGTCCCCGTCCTCCAGCGCCCCACGGAAGTCCGAGAGCACGCTCAGGCTCCGCAGTGAGTGCCGGTTCTGCTCGACCGCGTAGAGCTTGTACTCGGCCTGGGCGTCCTTGGCGGCATACATCGCCACGTCGGCGCAGCGCAGCAGCGCGTTGGCATCGGCGCCATCGTCGGGGAAACGCGCGGCGCCGATGCTCGCCGCCACGCTCAACGACAGCTCGTCGAGCGCGAACGGCTCGGCCAGCGCGCGTGAGATCTGGCCGGCGGCCAATTCCAGCGTGGCGTCTGAGTCGCGGCCGGGTGGCAGCAGGATCCCGAATTCGTCGCCGCCCAGCCGGGCGACGATCGCGTCGGGACCCATCGCTTCAACCAGCCGCGGGCCGAGCTCGCGGAGGACCGCGTCGCCGCATTGGTGCCCCAGGGTGTCGTTGATCTCCTTGAAGCGGTCGAGGTCCATCAGCAGCAGCGCGACCAGATCACCCTGGGCCTCGGCCTCCAGGACCCGGGCGTCGATTGCGTCGTGCAGGCGCGCGCGGTTGGCCAGACCAGTGAGCCCGTCGGTCGTCGCGATCCGCTGCAGCTCGTCGGCCCTGCGACGTGAGGTGAGCAGCTCGTTCGACAGATACGAGAGCGCCACCAGCGCGATCCCGGACAGCAGCAATCCGCCGGTGCCGACCCGCGCGGTGACGAACACGGCGGCGGCGGTCATCAGTCCGCACACCAGTTCGGCCGGGAGCGTCGGCACCAAGGTCTTGGCCGCGACCTGGGCCAGCGGCGAGTGTGCGATGTAACTGGCATAGCCCGCGGCAATCACGAAGTTGACCGCGAGCGTCACGAGATAAGCCGTGACGACGAGCGCGTAGTACCACACCTGGTCGTCGTCGAGCTTGGCCGCCTTGACCGCCACATGAAAGAACAGTCCGGCGACGAGCGGGCACCACGTGTAGTTGACGAGGTTGTTCAGATAAACGCGCGGGCTGGAGCGCACGCGCAGCAGCGCCCCGGTGATCGCCAGCGCGCCGATCAGCGCCGCCGGCCCCGGACCGATCACCACCTCGGCCACGACCAGCCCGAGGAAGCCGCCGGACACGACCATGCCCTCGCCGGCCGAGCTCAGCTCGCCGGCGAGCACGAGCACCAGCAGGATCAGGAACGGCAGCAGCCGCAGATGATGAAAACCCGGGACGAACGGCTCGGCAGCGACGACGGCCGCGACCGCCAGTAGATGCAGGGCGGTCAGGCCGCGAGTCGCCGGGCGTTGTTGACTTGGGGTGAGGGGTTCGGCGCTGGCTGTCATACCGCGACGCGCCGACCAGTCCCGTGGGGCCTACTCAGCCGCCATTCTTCCAGAACATTTCCGCTCCTTTGTGCACGATTGGGGGGGTCATGCAAACTGAAGCCACCAGGAGCCGGCCGGGGGGACGGGGCTCTGATTTGGTCTTCGGGAGCGATCGTCGCGATCATCAGCATGTTTTGCAAGCGCTGGCGGCGAGCCGTCAAACGGGGCCAGAGCTGCTTAAGTCTCGCTTTGTCAAACGGTGCATCGTGTCCCCCCGGGGTGAAGCTCGACCAGTCACTGGTCGTTAGCACATCCGCGAGGCCCTGTCTCCTGCACAAGTGGTCAGAAAACGGACAACCGCATGGTCTGGTCTTCGGCCGACATACGGACGTTCGTCCGGTTCCCGTCGGCGGCAGGGTCAGTCGTTCGCTGAAGGTTCAGTGAGCGTCCGTCGAGCATCCGTCGAGCGTGACCGGACGCGCTGTGCGTCCGAGCGGCCGCGATAATCAGACACCCCGCCCGACGCTCGGACGCCCCGGCGGGTCCGCCGCACCACCCTCCTGCGCCGATGTCCCTCTCATCTCTGATCGTCCACTACGACCACGTCCTGCTCGACCTCGACGGCACCGTCTGGGTCGGCGATCTCCTGACGACGGGCGCGGCGGAGGCGCTCGCGGCGCTGCGCGCGGCCGAGAAGGCGATCGCGTTCGTCACCAACGACTCCGCGCGCGCGCCCGAGGACTATGTTCGCAAGCTGTGGTCGTTGGGTCTGCGGGCATCGGTCGGCGAGGTGGTGTCGGTCGGTTCCGCGATCCAGTACTTCCTCGCGCAGCGACCGGTGCCTGCACAGACATTCGTCATCGGCTCCCCTGCCATCTTCAGACACGTCGCCGATGCCGGTCAGCGGATCGTCAACGGCACGCCGCGGGCAGCGCAGGCGGATCTGGTCGTGATCGCTGCGCACGAGGGCTTTGACTATGCGGAACTGCGCACCGCGACCCAGGCGGTGCTCGGTGGCGCCGAGATGCTCGCCGCCGGCCGCGACGCGACGTACCCGACGGCCGACGGTCAGTGGCCGGGCACCGGAGCGGTGGTGGCCGCACTGGAATACGCGACCGGCGTGCAGGCCCACAGCGTCGGTAAACCCGACCGCCTGTTGTTCGAAACCGCGCTCGATCGGCTCGGACCCGGACGTCCGCTGATGGTCGGCGACCGGCTCGACGCCGACCTCGGCGGGGCGGCCGCGGCGGGAATCGACTGCGCCATCGTGCTGACGGGCGTCAGCACCCGCGCCCAGGCGCAGGCGGCGTCAGCGACCGGCGCCGGTGGCGATCGCTGCGGACCTCCGAGAGCTCGTGCTCGGATGAGGCTGTCAGTGATCGTCAATCCGGTCGCCGGCGGCGGACGCGCCGGCCGGGCGCTGCCTGCCGTGCGCGCCGAGCTGCACCGGCTCGGGCTCGAGCACCACGTGCAGGCGACGCTGAGCCTCGAGCACGCTCGAACGCTCGCCCGCGATGCGATCAAGGCCGGTGAGATCGCCGTCGCGTTCGGCGGCGACGGACTGATCGGGGCCGTCGCCGGCGCGTTGCGCCACAGCGACGGGGTGCTCGGCGTGCTGCCGGGCGGCCGCGGCAACGATTTCGCCCGCTCGCTGTCGATCCCGGTCGAGCCGGTGTCGGCATGCGCTGTGCTGACCGCCGGCTTCACCAAACGGCTGGACCTCGGATCTGTCGGCGGGCGGACGTTCATTGGGATCGCCAGTTGCGGGTTTGACTCGGTCGCCAACCGAATCGCCAATGAGACCAAGCTCGTGCGCGGCAACCTCGTCTATGCCTATGGTGCGATGCGGGCGCTGGCGGGATGGCGTCCCGCCTCGTTCACGGTCACCGTCGACGACGGCCCGCCTCGCTCGCTGCTCGGCTATACCGTGGCGGTCGCAAACTCCGGCCGCTACGGCGGTGGCATGCAGCTCGCGCCCGACGCCAGGCTCGACGACGGCCTGCTCGAGCTCGTGACCATCTCCGATGTGCCGCGCCTGCGGTTTCTGCAGATGCTGCCGTCCGTGTTCACGGGCGAGCACGTCCATCGGCCCGAGTTTGAGATGGTGCGCGCGCGCCGGGTGCGGATCGCCGCCTCGCGGCCGTTCACCTTGTATGCCGACGGCGACCCGATCGCCGAGCTGCCGGCCGAGATCGAGGTGCTGCCGGCGGCCGTGCAGACGATCGTCCCGACGGCCGCCGTCAGCGCCGGCGCCGCCGGATCGGAAGCCACGGCGTCGGCATGAGCGCGCTGGACGCGAAGGTCGCCGCGGCGCAAACGGTCGGACGGCTGGCGCGACGCGCCGGGCGCGGTGGCGGCACGAGCCTGCCGGGCAAGCTGCTCACGCGCCTGGCGCCCGACGCGATCGGGCAGCTGGCGAACCGCCTGCCCGACGGCTGCGCGGTGATCTCGGCGACCAACGGCAAGACGACGACTGCGGCGATGGTCGCCTCGGTGCTCGGGCGCCAGGGTCGCCGGGTGGTGGCCAATCGCGCCGGCGCCAACATGGCCGGCGGCGTCGCGTCGGCGCTGCTGGACGCGGCCCGTTGGGGTGGCGAGATCGACGGGCAGTTCGGCCTGTTCGAGGTCGATGAGTTCTGGATGGACACGGTCGTGCCCGCGCTCGAGCCCCGCTGTGTGCTGCTCGGCAACCTGTTCCGTGACCAGCTCGATCGCTACGGCGAGCTGGAGACGATCGCCGACCGCTGGGCGGCGATGGTGGCGGCCCTGCCGAACGAGACCGCGCTCGCGCTCAACGCCGACGATCCGCTGATCGCCGATCTCGGCCGGGGGCGCGGTGCGGTCACCTATTTCGGGATCGAGGACCGGTCGCTGGCTACGCCTGAGATGCAGCACGCGTCGGACTCCAAGCACTGCCGCAACTGCGGCGCCGCGTACGTCTACGAGGCGATCTACCTCGGGCATTTCGGCGTCTACGCCTGCCCGTCGTGCGGCCGGCGGCGTCCCGCTCCGACGGTCTCGGCGCATGACGTCTCGCTGCACGGCACCCGCTCGGCGAGCTTCACGCTCCACGTCGGCGAGCAGGCGGTCGCCGTGCAATTGCCGTTGCCGGGTCTCTACAACGTCTACAACGCGCTCGGTGCGGCGGCGCTGTGCGGCACGCTCGGATTCACGCCCGCGCAGATCGCCGACGGCCTGGAGCACGTCAGCGCGGCGTTCGGGCGCTCGGAGCGGATCGCACTCGGCGACCACGAGCTGGCGGTGCTGCTGATCAAGAACCCCGCGGGCGCCAACGAGGTGCTGCGAACGCTCCGGCTGGAGCATGACGGGCTCGACCTGCTCGGGATCCTCAACGACCGGACCGCCGACGGCCGCGACGTCTCCTGGATCTGGGACGCCGACTTCGAGCTGTTGACGCCGGTGGTGCGGCGGGTCACGTGCTCAGGCACCCGCGCCGCCGAGCTCGCGCTCAGGTTCAAGTACGCGGGGGTCGACGAGGACAAGCTCTACGTCGAGCACGACCTGCCGGCCGCGCTCGATCGGGCGCTTGAGACCGCAAGCGCTGAGCAGCTGTTCGCGTTGCCGACCTACACGGCATTGCTCGAGCTCCGGGCCGAGCTCGGCCGTCGCGGCCACGTCGACTCGTTCTGGGAGACGGCCCACCGATGACCGCCGCGTCGGTGATCTGGCACGAGCTCGAATGCGGCTCCTATACCGAGGACCTGGAGTTGTGGCGCGGCCTGGCGCGCGCCGCCGGCGATCCCGTGCTCGACGTCGGCGCCGGCGCCGGGCGGGTGACACTCGAGCTCGCGCGCCACGGCCACGCGGTCACCGCGTTGGATCTCGACCGCGAGCTGCTCGCCGAGCTGGCCGCCGCTGCCGGCGGCGTCGATGTCTCGACGGTCGTCGCCGACGCCCGGGACTTCGCGCTGGAGACGACGTTCGCCTTGTGCATCGTGCCGATGCAGACGATCCAGCTGCTCGGTGGAGCGGATCAGCGGCGCGCCTTCCTGGCGTGCGGCGCCCGCCACTTGCGACCCGGCGGAGTGCTGGCGATCGCGATCGCCGACGAGCTCGAGCCGTTCGACGCCGACGCCGACGCGTTCGTGGTCGCGCCGCTGCCCGACGTCTGCGAACGCGATGGGGTCGTCTACAGCAGTCGCCCGACCGCGATCCGCGAGCGCGACGGCGGGTTCGTGCTCGAGCGACGGCGCGAGACCGTCAGTGCCGGCGGCGAGCTGACCGTCGAGCTCGACGAGGTGCGCGCTTGACAGCGTCTCGGCCGAGACGCTGGAGCGCGAGGGGGCCGATGCCGGGCTGCGGCCCCGGGACCGGGCACAGATCCCCGCGACCGACGACTACGTCGGCAGTCTGGTGGTGACGTTCCATGCCTGAGCCGACGTTGCGCGTCTGTGCGCTGTACCCCGACCTGATGAACATCTATGCCGACCGCGGCAACCTGCTGTTGCTGGAGCGCCGCTGCGGCTGGCGGGGGATCGGGTTCGAGCTGACCTCCAGCGGGATCGGCGACGAGCTCGATCCCGACAGCGCCGACCTGTTCTACATCGGTGGCGGGCAGGACCGTGACCAGGAGCTGTGCGCGTACGACCTGGCCGAGCTCAAGCGCGCGGCGCTGCGCGAGGTGGCCGACCGCGGGGCGGTGATCTTCGCGGTGTGTGGCGGCTACCAGCTGCTGGGCGACTCCTACGAGCTCGGCCAGCGAACGCTGCCCGGCGCGGGCATCGTCGACCTGCGAACGGTGCGCGAGGCTGGGCCGAGGCTGATCGGCAACGCGGCGATCGAGGTGACGCTGGCGCCGGGCGAGCCGCGAACGATCGCCGGCTTCGAGAATCACGGCGGTCGGACGATCCTGGGACCCTCCGCGCGACCACTCGGGCGGATCCTGCGCGGCAACGGCAACAACGGACGTGACGGCGGTGAGGGCGTGCTGGGCGGGCCGCGCGCGAACGTGATCGGAACCTATCTGCACGGTCCGCTGCTGCCCAAGAACGCCTGGCTGGCCGATTGGCTGATCGCCCAGGCGCTGCGGCTGACCGAGCCGTTAGCGGCGTTGCCCGACGAGCTCGAGCACGCGGCCCATGGCGAGGCACGACGGGCCGCAGGCGTCTAGCCCGGCGAGCCGGCTGCAGATCGTCCATATGATCGACGGGCTTCACATGTTGTCGCCAACTGTCACGCGCGGACTCCGCGCGCTCGCGTTCGGCTGGCTGCCCGGAGCAGCCGCGGCATTCGGGCTGGCGGCCTGCGGCGGCGGATCGACGACCGCCGCCCCACCGGTCCCGCCTGCCCATCACCACCGCAGCAGCCGCTCGAGCACGTCGTCGAGCATGACCACGTCGACGACCGCGGACCCGACGACGAGCAGTTCGACGTCGAGCGCGGACCTGCCCGGGACCGGCAAGCCGACGGTGACGATCGGCGACAAGAACTACACCGAGCAGTTCATCCTCGGCCAGCTGTACATGCAGGCGCTGAAGGCGCAGGGCTACACGGTCAACATCAACCAGAACATCGGGCCGACGGAGGTCACCCTGCACGCGTTGAAATCGGGCGCGCTGGCGATGTACCCCGAGTACCTGTACGTGCTCAATTCCAACGTCGTGCACTCCGACAGTGGCCACGCCAATGCGCAGGCGGCCTATGACGCGGCGCAGAAGTACGTCACCGGGCACGGGCTGGAGCTGCTCAACATGACGCCGTTCTCGGACACGTTCGGGATCGCCGTCACCCAGGCCTACGGAGCCGCCCATCGGCTGCGCACGTTGCGTGATCTGCGGCGGGTGGCACCCTCGCTGTCGATCGGCGGCGAGGCGCAGCTGCAGCAGGCGGCGCTCGGGCTGCCGAGGCTGGACAGCGTCTACGGAGTCAAGCCGGCATCGTTCAAGGCGATCGCGGCCGGTGATCAGTACGGCGATCTCAACGACTGACACGGTCCAGGCCGCGTACATCGACACGACCGACGGTGAGCTCGCGACCGGCGATTACCGCGTGTTGAGCGACCCCAAGCGGATCTTCGGCTATGGCAACGTGGTGCCGGTCGTCTCTGAGTCCGCGCTGACCGCCGAGGGACCCGCATTCCCCATGATCATCGATCGCGTCGACGCCCTGCTGACCACCCAGACGATGCGTCAGCTCAACCTGCTGGCCTCGATCGGCGGCCAGAGCCCGAGCGACGTCGCCGCGCAGTTTTTGCAGACGCACGGGTTGATCCCGCCGTCCTAGTACCGGCCGATCCAGTGATCACGCAGCTCGGGCCTGCATCTCCCACGGCGCCCGTGGCAACACCTCGCCGGTCTCCAGCAGCGACTTGAGGTTCGCGCAGACGGCCGGCCATCCGGCGGCGACCTGCGTCCAAGCCTCGCCGTCGGGCAGATTTCCGTGCGTGACGGTCAGGCGAACGATCTCGTGGTAGGGCTCGATCTCGAAGCTGACCGCCGTCGGACCGGCTGCGGGCAGTTCGCCGGGGCGATCGAACGTCAGCGTCAGCAGCCGCGGGCGCTCGGACCTCAGTACGGTGCCCCGCACGTCGGCGATCCCTGATCCGTCGACGCGGCGGTGCTCCCACGTCGAGCCCGCGCGCCAGTCCGAGATGATTGCTGTGCCCCCAGTAGCGCGCGCTCAGGTCCGCGTCGGTGAGTGCGTCCCACACACGCTCGGGCGAGCTCCTGATGTAGGTGACGTACACGTAATCGGGTCGATCGGCCATCGGATGCTCCTCTGCTCGTTGTTTGATCGCGCTCAACGCGCGCAGGCGGGGCGGCTCGAACCGGTCAATCCAGCGCTCCTGGATCTCCCACAGCGCAATCGGGTTGAGGTAGTGCAGCTTCGCGCGGCCACAGCGAACGGTCGTGATCAGGTTGGCCGCCTCCAGTACCCCGAGGTGTTGCGTCGCGGACTGGCGCGCCATCGCCAGCGGCTCGCACAGCTCCCCCAGCGTCTGACCGTTGCGCTCGCGCAATCGATCCAGCAGCGCTCGGCGGGTGGGGTCGGCGAGCGCTCGAAAGACGGTGTCATCGTCGGCCATCGGCTCATTATGCAGGTAATTACCTGCGTAACCAACCACCGCTGTGACCGGACGCCGACGCCGCCGGTCAGCGGCCGCCGCGGTGTCGGTGTTCGCGGGTCAGCGGCCGCTTGAGCCGAAGCCGCCGGCGCCGCGTGGCGTCTCCGACAGCTGCGCGACCTCGACCGGCTCGGCGATCGCCGACCGCGATCAGCACCAGCTGGGCGATCCGGTCGCCGGCCTCGAGCTCGAAGCGTGGCGCTGCGGTCGGTGTTCAGCAGCAGCACCCGCAGCTCGCCGCGGTAACCGGAGTCGATCAGGCCGGGAGCGTTGACGACCGAGATCCCGTGGCGGGCGGCCAGGCCTGACCGGGGCAGCACCAGCCCGGCGTGCCCGGGCTCGATCTCGACCGCGATCCCGGTCGGGATCGAGGCACGCTCGCCGGGCGCGAGCGTGGCCGCTTGCAGCGCGTGCAGATCGAGGCCGGCATCCCCTGGGTGCGCCCGGGCCGGGAGCGTCGCGCGCGGGATCGAGCCGCACGACCCGCAGCGTCATCCGTCAGCCGTCTCAGGCGTCAGCGCGAAGCGCTCGAACCGCGCCGCGACCGCCGCCGGCAGCCGCACCGAGACGCGTACCCCGTCAGGCGTGTCCTCTCGTTCGAGGTCGCCGGCGAGCTCGTGCAGCTCGGCCAGGCTGCCGCCATCCCGATAGGGGACGAGCAGCTCCACCTCGGCCAGTCGCGTGGTGAACTCGGACTCGATCCGCTCGACCAGCAGGTCGAGCCCCTCGCCGCTGACGGCCGACACCTGGACGGCGCCGGGGTGGCGATGTGACAGCTGGGCGCGGCGCTCGTCGCTGAGCCGGTCGGCCTGGGCGAGCACCAGCAGCCGCGGCGCCTGCTCGGCCTCGATCTCGTGCAGGACGTCGTCGACCGCCCGGATCATCGCGTCGAGCTCCTCCTCGTCGGCCGATGCATCGACCACGTGCAGGATCAGGTCGGCGCGGATCGTCTCCTCCAGGGTCGCGCCGAACGCGTCGACGAGCTGATGCGGAAGCTTGCGGATGAAGCCGACGGTGTCGGTCAGCAGGTAGTCGCGGCCCTCGGCGCGCAGCACCCGGGTCGTCGGGTCGAGCGTGTGGAACAGGCGGTCGCGGACCGGCACGTCAGAGCCCGGTCAGCGCGTTGAGCAGCGTCGACTTGCCGGCGTTCGTGTATCCGGCCAGCGCCGCCTGCGGCAGGTGCGCGCGCTCGCGCTCGGCACGCATCACCGACCGCGTCGACCGCACGCTGCGCCAGCCGGCGCTTGAGCGCCGAGATCCGGTCCCGGGCCAGCCGTCGGTCGGTCTCGATCTGGGTCTCGCCCGGGCCTCGGGTGCCGATCCCGCCGCCGAGCCGCTCCAGGTGCGACCACAGGCCCCGCATCCGCGCGAGGTTGTACTCCAGCTGCGCGAGCTCCACCTGCAGCTTGCCCTCGGCCGTATGCGCGTGGGCGGCGAAGATGTCGAGGATGACCGCCGTGCGGTCGATCACCGGCATCCCCAGCGCCGCCTCGAGGTTGCGCTCCTGACGGGGCGAGAGCTCGTCGTCGCAGACGACGAGGTTGGCGTCGGCGTCGACCAGCAGCGCCTTCAGCTCGTTCGAGCTTGCCGGAACCCAGGTAGGTGTTGGGGTGCGGCCGCTCACGATGCTGGATCAGCTCCCCGACGGCAGCCACGCCAGCCGTGCGCAGCAGTTCCCGCAGCTCGGACAGAGCCTGCTCGTCTGACTGGACCCGCCCGCCGACGCCGCGATCATGAACGCCCGTTGCCGGGCGCGTTCGCGGGGCTGGTCGGTCGCTGGCCGGCGACCGTTGGTAGTGGCATGAGTGCCGTTCAAGCACGTTTGATTCTAGTGGCCGCGTCAGAGGCGGCTGAGCCGCTGCACCGCCTCCAGCAGCCGGTCCTCGGGGCACGTCAGCGAGATCCGGAAGAAGCCCTCGCCGTTGGGCCCGTAGGCGCCGCCGGGAGAGATCACGACCGCCGCCTGCTCGAGCACGTGCTCGCAGTAGGCAGCGGCGTCGGCGAAGCCCGCGGGCACCGGCGCCCAGATGTAGATCGTCCCCTTCGGCGGGGTCACGTGCACGCCGGACGCGGCGAGCGCCTCGCAGACGAGGTCCCGCCGGCGGGCGTAGACCGCGTTCATCTGCTTGACGTCGGCGTCGACTGCGGGGTCGAGAGCGGCCACGCCGGCCAGTTGGACCGCCTCGAACAACCCCGAGTCGATGTTGGTCTTCAGCCGCCAGTAGGACGAGATCGCCTCGGCGTTGCCGACGATCGCCGCGCAGCGCCAGCCGGTCATGTTGTAGCCCTTGGACAGCGAGAACACCTCGACGCCGATCTCCTTGGCGCCGGGCGTGGCCAGGAACGACGGCGCCACGTAACCGTCGTAGGTCGTCTCGGAGTAGGCGTTGTCGTGCACGACCAGGATGTCGTGAGCGCGCGCGAGCTCGATCGCCTGCTCGAACAGCCCGTCGGGAACGGTCGCACCGGTCGGGTTGTTCGGGTAGTTGATGAACATCAGCTTCGCCCGCTCGAGCACGTCGGCCGGGATCGCCGCCAGGTCCGGGGCGAAGCCGAGCTCGGGCTCGAGGCCCATCAGGTACGGCTCGCCGCCGGCCATCAGCGGACCGCCCGTATAGACCGGATAGCCGGGGTCCGACGCCAGCGCCACGTCGCCCGGGTCGAGGAACGCGAGGCTGAGGTTGAAGATGCACTCCTTGGCGCCGATCGCGGGCATCACCTCGGTCTCGGGGTCGAGCGTGACCCCGAACCGTCGCTCGTAGAACGCCGCGAACGCCTCACGGAACTCGGCACGGCCGCGGTTGGACGGGTACTGGTGGGTAGACGGGTCGGCGACCGCCCGCTGGGCGGCGGCGACGATCGGCGGATACGTCGGCGTGTCCGGGTCGCCGATCCCGAGGCTGATCACGTCGATGCCCGCAGCCCGCTTGGCGGCGATCTTGCGCTCGAGCTCGGCGAACAGGTACGGCGGGATCTTCTCCAGACGGCTACTCGGTCGCATGCAGCTCCTTGATGAAATCGTCAGACAGCGTTCCGGAGTAGACCGGCACCGCCCAGCCGCTGAGGGTAACGTGCAGATCCTCCCCCACCTCGACCGTCAGCTCGCCGCCGTCGAGCACCACCGTGACGGGAGAATCGCCGCCGTCGAGCACGTGCGCGACGGCCGCACCGGTCGCGCCGGTCCCGCTCGATGCGGTCTCCCCGACCCCGCGCTCGAAGATCCGGGCACGGATCCTGGATCCCGCCGCCCCTCCATCCTCCGGGTCGAGCGCCGTGTACCAGGACACGTTGGTGCGGTTGGGAAACAGTTCGTGATGCTCGAGTCCGGGACCGATCGCGGGCAGCTCGAGCGCGTCCAGTTCGCCGATGTCGCCGACTCGGATCGCACACTGCGGATTGCCGACCTCGACGTGCTGAAACGACCATTCGCGACCGTCGGCGGTCAGCGTGCCATGGCCGTCGGCAGCGCCCGACGGATAATGCGGGCTCTGCAGGCGCACGCGACCCATGTCGACGGTCGCCGTTGTCTCGGAGGTGATCGTCGGGCGGATCTCGCCGGCCGCGGTTTGGATCGAGAACGTGTCGGCCTGCCGCGTGCCCGTGGCGGCGCAGGTAGATCACCGCCTCGTCGAGCGCCGTTGCCCGACAGCTCGGCCTCGGAGCCGTCGGGGTTGAAGATCCGCAGCCGCGCCACGAACCCCGGCTTGTCGGCCGCCGACAGCAGCAGGATCCCGTCGGAACCGATCCCGCGTGTGCGGCGCGCACAGCTTCGCGATCCGGCGCGGCGTCAGCTCGAACGGCAGCTGCTCGGACTCGACGATCACGTAGTCGTTGCCCAGCGCGTTGAACTTCTCGAATCTCACGGCGCCGCAGTCTATGGCGACCAGCGCCCGCCGGCGGCCATCGACCGCCGGTGCGCCGTGTACCGTCGCCCCTCGCGATGGCCACCTCGGCGCTAGAACCGTTGTCGACCTCGTTGCGGGCGCTGCTGCGCTCGCCACGCGCCCCGTTGATCGCGTTGGCGGTGATCTCGGTCCTGTCGCTCGGCGCCCGCGCCTACAAGCTCGGGGAACCGTGCTCGGTGCCGTGTACGAGCGCCAACGGCCACACGTTGATCTTCGACGAGGCCTACTACGTCAACGCGGCCAGGGTGATCGCGGGCATCCATCCTCCGTCCGGATCGCACTACGACGACTCGCCGCTCGGATCGGACCCCAACGCCGAACACCCGCAGGGCGCGAAGCTGATCATCGCGGGCGCGATCGAGCTGTTCGGCGACGGCCCGTTCGCATGGCGGATCGGCAGCCTGATCTTCGGATCGCTGGCGATCCTCGGGATGTACTTCCTCGTGCGCTCGGCCGGCGGAGACCCATGGCCGGCCGTCGGTGCCGCGGCGCTGCTGGCGTGCGACAACCTGCTGCTCGTCCATTCCCGGATCGGCACGCTCGACATCTATGCGCTGGCGCCGATGATCTGGGGCGTCGGCTTATATCTGCGCGGACGGTGGATATCGGCCGCGGTCGTGCTGGCGATCGCCGACTGCATGAAGGAGGTCGCGCCGTACGCGCTGATCGTGCTCGCGCTGATCGAGCTGGCGCGGGCGCTGGTCGCCTGGCGTGATCCGGGCGCGCCCGCAGCACTGGCACTGGTGGCCGTCGCTGGTTCGTTGGTTCGCCTGCTCGATCCTCAGCGTCGGCCTGTTCATCGGCGGACTCGGACTGATGGGGCTGATCGCGCGGCCATACGCCGACGCCGAGGGCAAGTTCATCACCGGCGGGCCGATCGACGAGCTGCGCCACATCATCGTCTATGCGTCGCAGCTGACCGCGCCGAAGCCGACCGGGATCGCGTCCTACCCGTGGCAGTGGCTGCTGGATCTCAAACCGATCGTGTACCTGCGGGTCAGCTCGCCGCTGCCCGGACAGGCGGCGGGGATCACGCCGGACGTGTCGTTCATCGGCGAGATGAGCCCGCCGATCATGTTGCTGGCGGTCCCGGCGGTGGTCTTCTTCCTCGTCCGACTGGTCGTCCGTCGTCCCAGCCCTGGGCGGTCAGGACGCCGGCGGTGCGGCGGCAGCCCTCGGCGACGTGCAGATGTCGATCCTCGGAACTGCCTGGTTTCTGGCGACATGGGTGCCCTACGAGCTGCAGCAGGTGCTTGACCACCGCATCAGCTACACGTACTACATGATCGTCGTGATGCCGGGGATCTACGTCGCGGTGATCCACCTGGTGACGCTCGGGTTCCGGCGCGGACGGCGCTGGTTGCAGGGGCTGATCGTCGCCTGGGCGCTGCTCGTGCTCGCCGCGGTGATCGTGATGTACCCGTTCCTCGCCGTCTTCTGAACTCGGCGGATTCCGATCACTCACGCGGTGTTCCGGCCCCGAGCCACAGCGCCAGCAGCTCAGCGGCGACGTCGCCGGCCTCGCTGACCGGTCACGTCGATCACCTCGATCTCCGGCAGCTTGCGCATCCAGGTCAGCTGCCGGCGCGCGTACTGACGAGTGCGGCGCTTCATCTGCTCGACGTCGCCGTCGAGCAGCTGCTCGAAGCCGAGCGCACGGCGCGCCGTCTCCGACGCAGCCGCCGCCACGGCGCGGACCTCGTCGCCCGCCCCCGCGGCGACCATCGCGTCGACGCGCGCGTCGATCCGCTCGTACAGGGTCGCGCGGTCCATCACGAGGCCCGCGAGCAGCGTCGGATGGCGCGTGGTCGTCGTCCAGAGCTCGCTGTCGGAGCCGCGGGGCCGCAGCTGACCGATCTCCTGCAGCTCCAGAGCGCGGACGATCCGCTGGCGGTCGGTCGGCGCAATCGCCTCGGCGGCCCACGGCGCGTCGTGCGCCAGTTGCGCGTGCAGCGTCTCGGGGCCGAGCTCGTGCATCCGCTGTCGCCAGCGCTCCCGCGCGCGCCGGTCAGCGGGCGGCGGCAGGCTGAGCGTCGTCAGCGCGGCCCGCAGGTACAGGCCGGTACCGCCGACGACGAGCGGTCGCCTGCGATCGCGCAATGCCTGGTCGATCTCGGCGTGGGCGAGCTGCGCGAACCGACCGGCGCTGAACGTCTCGTGGACCGGCACCACCCCGATCAGCCGGTGCTCGAGCTGCGCGCGTTGGCTCGCCGTCGCGGCGCCGGTCAGCGTCTGCAGGCCGTCGTAGACCTGCAGCGCGTCCGCGGAGATCGCGACGGGTCGCTCGCCGAGCTCCCGTAGCCGTGCGGCGAGCGCGAGCGCGACCTCGGTCTTGCCGACGCCGGTCGGGCCGAACAGCGCGATCACGTCGGCTCGGCCCATCGACGCAGTATCGTCGAGAGATGTTGCCGGTTGGGAACGCATGAAGGTCGCGGCGGCAGTCTGTACCGACGCCGACCCGACGCGCGCCGCGGCGACCGCCGGACGTGAAGCGGCATCCGGGCTCGGCGGCGCCGGCGGCGGATCTGGCGGTCGTGTTCGCCAGCGGGGCCCACCTGATGTCGCCCGAGCGCACGCTGGCGGCGATCGCGTCCGAGCTGTCGCCGGCTTCGCTGATCGGCTGTGGCGCCGGCGGCATCCTTGGTGTCGGGCACGAACACGAGGCCGGGACCGCGGTTGCGGTCTGGACGGCATCGCTGGGCGAGGACGGCAGCGCTGAGCCGTTCAACGCGGTCGTGACCGAGCGCGACGGCGACGGGGTTCTGCACGGCATGCCCGAGCTGACCCCCGAGAGCGGCCTGATCCTGCTGACGGACCCTTATACGTTCCCGACCGGGCCGGTACTGGACCGGATCGCCGATGACAGCCCCTGGGTGCCGGTGCTCGGTGGTCTCGCCAGCGGCCGGTCGACGCACCGGTCACGGCGCGTTGCTGCTCGATGACGCCGTCTGCGAGCAGGGCGCCGTCGGTGTTCATCTGCGCAACGTCGAGATGCTGCCGTGCGTCTCGCAGGGTGCCGCTCCGCTCGGCCGCGAGATGACGGTCACCGCGGCGGAGGGCAACGTGATCCACGAGCTCGCGGGCAAACCGGCGGTCGCGTCGATCGAGTCCGTGATCTCCGAGCTGTCGATCGCCGACCGGGCGCTGATCGCCGGCGGGCTGTTGATCGGGATCGTGATCGATGGCGGCAAGCCGGAGTACGAGCAGGGCGACTTCCTCGTGCGCGGCGTGCTGGGGGCCGACTCGGCGACCGGCTCGATCCAGGTCGGCGCGACCGTGTCGGTCGGGCAGGTGATCCGCCTGCACGCGCGCAACGCGGCGTCGGCCGGATCCGATCTCCGGCGGGAGCTGACGATGTGCGCCACCGCTACCGGGTCAGAGCCCCCAGCCGGCGCGTTGGTGTTCTCCTGCAATGGTCGCGGGCGCCAGATGTTCGGCGACTGCGACCATGACGCCACGATGGTCGACGAACTGCTCCGCGGCGCGCCCAGCGCGGGCTTCTTCGCTGCGGGTGAGATCGGGCCGGTCGGTGGGCGCAGCTTCCTGCATGGGTTCACCGCGACCGTCGCGGTGTTCCCCGCGTGAGCGCCCCGCCCCGGTGGGTGAGTCCGCGCTCGAGCGCGCGGTGCCGGGTCCCGACTGCAGCTTGCGGGCGCGACCACGCTCGTCACCGGCGCCAGCGGCGGCCTGGGCTCGGCGATCGCCTCCGCGCTGCGCGACGCGCGGCGCCGAGCTGATCGTCAGCGGTCGCCGCGCGGACGAGCTGGAGTCGCTGGCGGCTTCGCTGCAGGCGCGGACCGTGGTTGCGGATCTGACCGCGCGCCAGGAGCTGGAACGTCTCGGCACGATCGCGCTCGGGGCCGGCGTCGACGTGCTCGTCGCCAACGCGGCGCTGCCGGCGTCAGGCCTGCTGTCGGACCTGACCGACGGCCGAGATCGACCGGATGCTCGAGGTCAACCTGCGCGCGCCGATCATGCTCGCCCACGAGCTGGCGCCCGCGATGGTCGCCCGCGGCCGCGGCCATCTGGTGTTCGTCTCGTCGCTGTCGGGCAAGGCGGCGTCCCCCGCCTCCTCGATCTACTCGGCGACGAAGTTCGGCCTGCGCGGCTTCGCGCTGGCGCTGCGCCAGGACCTGGCACCGCACGGGGTCGGCGTCTCGCTCGTCTCGCCCGGGTTCATCCGCGACGCCGGGATGTTCGCCGACACCGGGGTCAAGCTGCCGCCGGGAACCGGCACGAAAACGTCAGCGGACGTCGCCGCCGCGGTGATCCGCGCGATCGAGACCGACCGCGCCGAGCTCGAGGTCGCCCCCGCCTCGCTGCGGGCCGGCGCGGTATTCGCGTCGCTGGCGCCGCAGCTGGCGGCGTCGGCGAGCCGTCTGGCCGGCTCAGACCGGGTCAGCGCCGAGCTGGCGCAGCGTCAGCGCCACAAGCGCTGAACTGCGGTCGGCGGGCGCGAGAGCCAGACGGGCTGCACTGCCCGGCTCCGGTCAGCCGGCGTACGCGCCGGCCGCCTGCAGCTCGCCCAACGTCAACGCGACAGAGTCGCACGCGTCGATGTCGCAGACGAACGCGCGTCCGTCGGAGGCTGAGATGGAAATGCACGGGCTCGGCCGCGGGGCGGATCGGTCCGCGCAGCGCACGGTCGATCGAGTTCTTGAACTTGGAGGGCATCGAATCGCTCCTGATCCTGGGGTTGCGGTGTGCGGTTCCATGACGACTCTACAAACCCTGGGACTCACCTTGTATCCAAGTTGTGTTCTATGCTTTGTGTCGATGGCCACACAGTTCGAGGCCGGGAGCAGAGGTCAATCCACCAGCGCGGCGGCACGCGCGTACGAATACGTCAAGCAGCGACTGCTCGACGGACGGTTCGCCGGCGGCACGCTGCTGTCAGAAAACGAGATCGCGCGTGAGCTCGGGCTCAGCCGCACGCCGGTGCGCCAGGCGTTCGTCGCGTTGCAGGGCGAGGAATTGCTGGACCTCTACCCCCGGCGCGGCGCGGTCGTCCGTCCGATCTCGTCCTCCGAGGCCGAGGAGATTCTCGAGGCCCGGCTGCTGATCGAGACCCACTGCGCGGTGCGTGTCTGCGCCTACGGGTCCCGCGTCGCGCAGGCGCTGGAGCCGTCCCTGGTGCGCCAGGAGGCGGCGCTACCCGACGGCGCCCTGGAGTTCTCTGCCGCCGACCGCGAGTTTCACCACACGATCGTCGCCGCCAACGGCAACTCGTTGCTGACGCGCCAGTACGACGCGCTGCGTGAGCGCCAGCAGCGCATCACCGCGACCGCCGTCTCACGTGACCCGGCCCTGATCGAGGAGTTCCTGATCGGTCATCGAGCGATCGCGGCCGCGATCGAGGAGGGTGACCGGGAGCTCGTCGCGCAGTGGATCTCGGCGCACATCGAGTCGACGCGGAAGCTGACGCGCCGGCGGCCGTTCTGAGCGCGGACGCGCCGGCTGCTCAGCGCGCCGGCGCCTGGCGCAGGCCCGGGCGAGGACGCCGGTCACGCCCGGCCCCTGAGCACGGGGCCCGTGCTGACAACCGTCAGCGCCAGGCGCGCTCCGCGCGGGAGCGCTCCCGCTGCTCCTGGTTCGTGTGCCCGGCCGAGGGCTCCTCCCCGGTCTCCTGCGCCGTCCCGCCCGGGTGAGTGAGGTGTTCGCCGGTGACTGACGACAGCGCCGCCATCACCTCGTCGGCGAGCTTTGCCCCATCGTCGGCGCGCTCTGGCGTGGCCTGGATGCGAACGACAACATCGTCGCCGTCGACCTCGTCCAGTCGAACCGATCCTTGGAGCGCGTCGGCGTCTTGATCTCGCTGTCGAGGATCGCCTGGACCTGGGTCGGCCGCACGCCGTGACCGAGACGAACGCGAACGTCGAGCGGCTCGGGCTCACGTAGCGGCACCACCACCGCCGACAGCACGACGCTGTTGGGGATCATGATCTGGTCGGCGCCGGCGGTCAGTGTCGTGTAGAGCAGCCCCAGCGAGCTGACGATCCCCTCGACCGTCCCGCCGACGGCGCCGGCCTGCAGCCGCACCCGCTCCCCGACCCGGAACGGTCGGGCGCTCAGCAGCACCATCCCCGCGAACCCGTTGCCGAGCGTCTGCTGGGCGGCGAGTCCGAGGATCACCGCCGGTGAAGCCGCCTCCGACCAACAGCGTCTTGAAGCTGGCGCCCGCGACCGACAGCGCCACGATCGCGACGAGCACGACCAGCAGCGCCCGCATCACGAAGCCGACGGTGCCGGCCGTCGCCGGATCCATCCGGCGCAGGAACGTCGGCCCGGCGAACCGGCCGAAGTCACGCGCGATCGCCCAGCCGATGATGATCAGCGCGATCGCTACGAGGATCTGCAGCGGCGTCGTCAGCGTCCCGTGCTTGCCGAGGTAGTGGGCGTATCGGGAATGGTCGTATGCCGCCCGGCCCTCGGTCGCCGGCCCGAACAGGCCCCGGCGATGGTCGTAGATGACGACGATCGCGATGAACACCGGGATCAGCACCAGCGCCTCTCGCTGGGCGCGCTTGACCGCCCTGGCGCTGTAGTCGACCGACAGGCCGACCGCTGCCCAGGCATCGCTGCGTGTCTCGAACATCCGATCGGGCATCAGGTCCCGGGCGGGCTGAACCAGCTTCTTGGGTGGCTTGAACTGTCGTGGCATCTCGTGTGCTCTCTAGAGCTATCACCGACGGCGGTCGGAGGTTTCAGCCCAGCGCAGTCACTTGATCGGCTCCTAAAAGAGCCGCGACTGCTCGGGCTTCGGCGCTGCCTCCGGGGGTTCGGTCCGAGTCGCAAACGACCACCGCTCGTTCTCGGTGGGCTTGTTCGGAGCCCCCTCCAGCAGCCGCGCCAGCCGCCTGCGCTCCTGCACCGGCGCATACGCGCCCCTGCGATACAGGTCACGATAGCGGTCGACCAGATCCGGACGATTTGCCTGCAACCACTGCATGAACACCTGCCGAACCTCGCCGCGCAGATGGAGAGCGATCCCGCGTACGAACACCGCTCCGGCCTCCTGCGCCAACTCCAGGATCTCGGCGATCTGCGCCGGATCGTCGTTGATCCCCGGCATCAGCGGCGCGACCAGGATTCCGGTCCTGATCCCGGCGCGATTGAGCTCGGCGACCGCCTCTATCCGCGCCCGCGGACTCGGCGTGTGCGGCTCGGTCGCCCGCCACGCCCGCTCGTCGATCGTCGGCACCGACAGCGCCGCGGTGAAGTCGGTCACGGCGTTGAGCTCCCGCATCAGGTCCAGGTCACGCAGCAGCAACGGCGACTTGGTCAGCACCGATGCCGGGTTGCGCGCCGCGATCATCGCCTCCCAGATCCCTCGCATCAGCTTGTATCGGCCCTCGACCCACTGGTACGGGTCGGTGTTGGTCCCGAGCGCGATGTGCTCGCCCTTCCAGGACGGCCGCGCGAGCTCGGCCCGCAGCCGCTCCGGCGCGTTCACCTTGACGACGATCTCCCGCTCGAAATCCCGGCCGGCATCGAAGTCCAGATACGTGTGCGTCGGCCTCGCGAAGCAGTAACTACAGGCGTGACTGCATCCGCGATACGGATTGATCGTCCAGCGGAACGGCATCTGCGATGCCTCGGGCACCCGGTTGAGGATCGACTTGGCGCGGATCTCGTAGAAACGGGTCGCGATCGAGTCGGGCGCGTCGAAATGTCGCACGACCGCCTCGTCGCGGTAGCCGGGCAGATGGGCGGTCTCCTCCGCCTCCAGTGTCAGGTTGCTCCATCGCATACGAACACATGTTCGCAGATGCGCCGGATGCGAGGCCTCCGGTCCGCGCGCGCGGCAGCGGTCAGCTCGTTTTCGCTGCGCGGTGGACGAGCCCACGGGCTGATCAGAGTGCGTCAGCCGGGCGGGCTCTGCCCGAGCAGCCGCTAACGCCGCCCGACGTGTGACAGCAGCGACGCCTCGCCAATCAGGGTCTGGCTGGTCGCCGCGGTGATCTCGCACCGGCACCACGTCGCCGGCCTGGCCGAAACCTTCGAAGTTGACCACCTTGTTGTGCCGTGAGCGGCCGCGCAGGCGGCTGGGATCGGTCCGCGACGGACCCTCGACGAGCACCTCGACCGTCCGTCCGACGAACCGCTGGGCGCGCGCACGAGCCTGACGCTGGACGACCTCGACGAGCCGCTCCATCCGTTGCCCTTTGAGCTCGTGCGCGACCTGGCCGTCCATCTCGGCCGCCTCGGTCTCACGCCGCGGCGAGTAGATGAACGTGAACGCACCGTCATAGCCGACCTGCTCGCAGACCGACAGGGTCTGCTCGAAGTCATGCTCGGTCTCCCCCGGGAAGCCGACGATGATGTCGGTCGTCAGCGCGCAGTCCGGGACGTGCTCACGGATCAGCGCCACCCGGTCGAGGTAGCGCTCGCGGCTGTAGGTGCGGCGCATCCGCTTGAGTATCGGCGTCGAGCCCGACTGCAGGGGCAGGTGGATGTGCTCGCACAGCGAGGGCAGCTCGGCATGTGCACGGATCACGTCCTCATGCATGTCCTTGGGGTGCGGGCTGGTGTAGCGGATCCGGTCGATTCCCTCGATCGCATCGAGCTCGGCCAGCAGTTGCGCGAACGTGATCCGGTGGTCTTTGGGCAGATCGCGCCCGTAGGAGTTGACGTTCTGGCCGAGCAGCGTGACCTCGCAGACGCCGTCGGCGGCGAGGCCGCGCACCTCGTCGATCAGCTCGGCCGGTGGGCGGCTGACCTCGCGGCCGCGCGTCGACGGCACGATGCAGTAGGAGCAGACCGAGTTGCAGCCGACCGAGATCTGAACCCAGCCCTGGAACTCCCGGGCGCGCTTGGCCGGCAGATGGCCGGTGAACCCCTCGAACTCGAAGAACCCCTGGGCGGTGAGCGAGTCGCTGGTCAGGAACTCCGCCAGCCGGTGGACCTGCCCCGGCCCGAACGCCACGTCGACGAACGGGAAGCGGCTGAACACCTCCTCCTTGACCGACTGCGCCCAGCAGCCGCCGACGCCGATCACGGTCGCGGGGCGCTCGCGCTTGACCCGCTTGGCGTGCCCGAGGTGGGCGACGAAGCGACTGTCCGCGGTCTCGCGGATCGAGCACGTGTTGAACAGGATCAGGTCGGCATCGTCGCGTTCGGCCGACTCGGCGTATCCCAGCGAATCGAGCATCCCCTTGATCCGCTCGGAGTCATGCTCGTTCATCTGGCACCCGAAGGTGGTCAGGTGGTAGCGCTTCATCTCCTCGAAACTGTATCCGGGCCGCTCGAGCGGGAATTCCGGCGGCCCGGTATCAGCGACCGGTCAGTTGGTGGTGCAGGCGCCCTTGTAGATCTTCTTCGGGATCGCGTGCGTCTGGCACGGCTTGACGCGGCTGACCGTCTGCCAGGCGCCGTTCTTGGCCTGGTACACGGCGGTCGCCTCGACCCCGTTCTTCTTGCCCCCGACGATCACGCCGGAGTACGCCCAACCTGACGCGCAGGCGAACGGCTTGGTGAAGATCGCGCCCTTGGGCTGGGCCGAGCCGCGCTTGAGCCCGGCGGTCAGCGCCTTCTGGGTGCACGGCGGGAACTTCGCCTGGTTGGCGGCGGCTCCGGCGGATGCGGCGAATGCCGCCACGACCAGCAGTGCGGCGACCAGCGTGATGAGAAGACTTCCCCGAATGGATTTCATGTCAGCGAGCGTAATGGACCGCACGTGATTCGCGGATCACCGTGACCTTGATTTGGCCTGGATATTCGAGGTTTTGTTCGATTTCCTTAGCTATCTCGTAGGACAGCATCGTCGCCGCGTCGTCATCGATCGCGCCGGGCGCAACCATCACGCGGATCTCGCGGCCCGCCTGCATCGCGTAGACCTTCTCGACGCCCGTATGGCGGGTCGCGATCTGCTCGAGGTCGCGCAGGCGCTTGACGTACTGCTCCAGCGACTCGCCGCGGGCGCCCGGCCGGGCCCCCGATAGCGCGTCGGCCGCCTGCACGAGCACCGCCTCGATCGTCTCGGGCTCGACCTCGTTGTGGTGGGCCTCCATCGCGTGGGCGACGGCCTCGTCCTCGCCGTAGCGCCGCGCGAGCTGGCCGCCGACGAGCGCGTGCGGTCCTTCGACCTCGTGGGTGACCGACTTGCCGATGTCGTGCAGCAGCGCGGCCCGACGGGCGACCTTCGGACTGGCTCCGAGTTCGTGCGCCATCATCGCGGCGAGCTGCGCGACCTCGATCGAGTGCGCGAGCACGTTCTGGCCGTAGCTGGTGCGAAATCGCAGCCGTCCAAGCAGCAGCACGAGCTCCGGATGCACGCTCTGAACGCCGGCGTCGAGCACGCCCTGCTCACCGAGTTCCTGGATATGGGCCTCGAGCTCGGAGCGGGTCTGGTAGTAGGTCTCCTCGATCCGCGCCGGGTGGATCCGGCCGTCGGCCAGTAGCTTCTCCAGGGTCAGCCGCGCCAGCTCCCGACGGACGCCGTCGAACCCGGACAGCACGACCGCGCCCGGCGTGTCGTCGATGATGAAGTCGACGCCGGTCAGGTTCTCCAGCGCGCGGATGTTGCGACCCTCGCGGCCGATGATCCGGCCCTTGAGGTCATCGGAGGCGAGATGCACGACCGACACCGTCGTCTCGGCCGCGTGTCCGGCGGCGAGTCGCTGCATGCAGACCGACAGGATGTTGCGCACGCGGCGCTCGGCCTCACGCTTGGTCTCCTCCTCGATCTGGCGGATCCGGCGGGCCGAGTCGTGCTTGGCCTGATCCTCGATCTCCTGCAGCAGCAACTCCTTGGCGCGTGCTCCCGACATCCCGGCGAGCCGCTCGAGCGTGCGCTCGGCCTCAACGCGGCGGTTGGCGAGTTCGCCGCGCTGCTGATCAAGCTCCGCCTCCCGGCGCGCGATCGTGTCCTCGCGTCGCTCCAGCGCGCTGCCGCGCTCGGCCAACGCCGCCTGCAGCGCGGTCGCGGTGGCGCTGTTGTCCGGGGCCGGCGGCGCCACCGGCACGGGTACCGACGAATGCGTGCGCCCGTACATGACCGCCGCCACCACGACTGCAATCGCAATGAGCGCTGCGGCAACGATCACTTCCATCGTCGTTCCTCCCGACCGTCCCGCTGAGAACGGGACACCTACTTGAGCTGCTGTTGATTTCGAGAGCGACGAACCGGCGTGTTTGCTGGCGTTTCGTGGCCTTCGGGGCCGCTACATCGCTGACTAGATCGTAGTACCGGCATTCTGGCGCGCGCAATCGAGGCCCACCGCCCGCGGGCGTCGCCGGGCGGCATCCGCGCCGAGCGGCATCCCGCTCGACTGTGTTCCTATCGCTCGCGTGCGTGGGCGCCGAGCGCGTCGATCGCCAGTTCGTGCTCGTAGCCCTTGCGCAGCAGCATTCCGAGCGCGCGGTCACGGTCACGCCGCTCACGTGGGGGGTCGGGAAACCGGCGGCGCAACAGCTCGAGCGCCCGTGCCAGCTCACCGCCCCGCGGATCGTCGTCGATCGCGTCCGGACCGCCTCGGCGCAGCGCCCGCTCGGCGAGCTCGCGGTCGATCCCGCGCGCGCTCAGGCCGCGACGGATCCGCTCGGCACCCCACTGCTCGAGCTCACGCTTGTCGGAGACGAACAGCTGCGCGAAGCGTTCGTCGTCGAGCAGGTGCTGCTCGATCAGCAGTTCGACGGCGGCGTCTGCGTCCGCGCTCCGAGACGCCTTTCCGCTCCAGTTGCGAGCGGACCTCGGCGACGGTCCGCTCACGCCGGTTGATGTACGCGCAGGCCAGATCGAGCGCCTTCTGCAGCGCCCGTTCACGTGCCGCGAGCTCGACGCCGCCAACCGCCGGACGGCCGTCGAGCGGACCCGTCGTCATCACGTCCGCCGTGTCGTGCGCCGCGCTCAGGCCGCTGCGACCACCGAGTCGCCGTCCGGCACCGCCACGGGCACGTCGTCGTGCTCGATCTCCTTGACGAGGTCACGGCTGAGCCCGAGCGCCGAGTAGACCTTGGCCTCGATCTCGGTCGCCAGCTCCGGATGATCGTCCAGGAACGCCTTGGCATTGCCGCGACCCTGGCCGAGCCGCTCGTCGCCGTAGGAGAAGAACGAGCCGGACTTGGTGACGATGTTGTGCTCGATCCCGTAGTCCAGCAGGCATCCCGAGGTGGAGATCCCCTTGCCGAACTCGATGTCGAACTCGGCCTGCTTGAACGGGGCCGCGACCTTGTTCTTGACGACCTTGACGCGGACGCGGTTGCCGACCGCCTCGGTGCCGTCCTTGAGCGTCTCGATCCGGCGGATGTCCAGCCGCTGCGAGGCGTAGAACTTCAGCGCCCGGCCGCCCGGCTGGGTCTCCGGCGAGCCGAACATCACCCCGACCTTCTCGCGGATCTGGTTGGTGAACACGCACAGGGTCTGGGCGCGGTTGAGGTTGCCGGCGAGCTTGCGCATCGCCTGCGACATCATCCGCGCCTGGGCGCCGACGGTCTGATCGCCCATCTGGCCCTCGAGCTCCGCGCGCGGGGTCAGCGCGGCGACCGAGTCGACGGCGACCAGGTCGACGGCGCCGGAGCGAATCAGCATGTCGACGATCTCCAGCGCCTGCTCGCCGTAGTCGGGCTGGGAGACCAGCAGTTCGTCGATGTCGACCCCGATCGTCTGCGCGTAGAGCGGGTCCATCGCGTGCTCGGCGTCGACGAACGCGCACACGCCGCCGAGCTTCTGGGCCTCGGCGATGAGGTGGTAGACGAGCGTCGTCTTGCCCGAGGACTCAGGTCCGAAGATCTCGATGATGCGGCCGCGGGGCACGCCGCCGATCCCGAGCGCGATGTCAAGCGACAGCGCGCCGGTCGGGATCGCATCGCAGTTCACGCGCGCACCCGGATCGCCCATCCGCATCACGGTGCCCTTGCCGAACTGCCGCTCGATCTGGGTCAATGCACCCTGCAGGGCCGCCTGTCGCTTGGCGTCGGCCTTGGGGTCGGACGCGCCGACGGTTGGTGCGCTTCTCTGTACGTCGCTCATGCTCGCTGGCTCCTGTTGTCAATGCGCGTTTGAACGAATCACGGTACGGCCGCTGGCGGACGGAACCGAACCGTAGATCCGACGCCTGTAGAGGAACAAGACCGAGTCGTCACGAAACTGCAACAGATCAGCACCAATAGTGCACGCGCCCGGGGACGGAGAGAGGATCGCGTCCGCCCAGCTGCCGTCGCGCCGTCGGGGCTGCCAGAATCGGCTGTAGACATAACTTCGAAACGACGACGTCTGGAGAGACCGTGGCCCCTCTCACCGAAACCCTGAAGAACGAACTGAAAAACGAACACACCAAGCGAATCCTCCACGTGACCGGCGTCCGCCGTCCGTCGTTGGTGCAGCGTCAGACCCCGCACTACCGGATGCCGAAGCTGCAGGCCAACGGCGGCTACCTGCCGCTGAAGAAGTACGACGGCCCGCCGATCCCCAAGGAGGAGTACGAGAACCTCACGTACACGACGTACTCGACCGATGACGCGACCACGTTCGCGCCGATCACGTCGTGCACGGGCGCGATCGAGCTCAAGGGCTTCGAGGCCTACGGCAAGCCCGACCTCGACGGCGTCTGGACCGAGAACGCCAAGAAGTGCCCGACGATCGTCTCCTACGTCGAATCGATCGGCGCCCGCTTCGGCCGCGTGCAGCTGCTGAAGATGAAGCCGAACACGATGCGCGAGACCCGCTGGGGCCTGCACCTGGACAACAACAACGCGGCCAACAACCCCGACGAGAACGGTTGGGTCGTGCGCTGCTGGCTGGAGCTGACCGATGACGACACGAGCGCGCTCGTCGTCCGCCGTGACCAGTTCGACAAGGGCACCGAGATCAGCATCGCGCTGCCCCGCTACCAGCAGGCGGTCGTGGACTCGGAGTTCCTCTACCACGGCGGCTACCACCACGGCCCCGGCGTCCGCTACGCGCTGATCACCAGCGTCGAGAGCGGTCCGGCGCTGGAGCAGTGGATCGAGTCACAGCAGGGGTAAGCCAACCGCTCCCGCCCATCAGGCCGCGAGCTCGATCCGGGCTCGCGGCAGATAGACCGCTCCGCCCGGCTGGGTTTGGGACTCGAACAGCGTCACGACGTCGGCGCTGAACGCCGTCGGTAAGCGCTCCGACAGCGGCGCGACGCCGGTTCGGTCCGCCAGCGCCCGCGCGTCCAGCCGGGCGCCGGACCTGATCCGCGCGACCGTCACGTGCGCCAGAAACGGCCGGGACTCCGGTCGATACCAGCCGCCGGCGGCCAGCGCGCCGGCGAGGCCGTTCTGCAGCTCGGTCAGCTGCCCGCGACTCTCGTCGCCGATCCGGGCGGTGACCGCCCGGGGTCGCCGCCGCGGCAGCGCCAGCAGCTCGCCGATCGACAGACGTAACGGGCCACGCCCCGCACATGCCGCGCGGCAGCAGGCGCCGATCGCCTCGACCTCGCCGTCCGCGGTCGAGCCCAGGAAGCACAGGGTGACGTGCAGCCCGTCGACCCGAACCGGTCGCAGCGAACCGACCGCGGCCAACTCGGACGCGGCCCACGCCTCGATTGCCGTGCGCACCGGCTCGGGCAGCTCGAGCGCGACGAACAACCGCCGCGTGCGGCCGGCGGGGTCCGGCGAACTGTCGGATCTCAACTGCGACCCCGCCTGCACAGCCGGCGCGACGGTCAGTCGCCGTCGTCGGCGGTCAGCGTTTGCCGCAACAGGTGCATCGCGACCGTCACCGACCGGTCACGCACGTCCGAGCGGTTGCCGGGCATCTGCGTGCGCCGGGTCAGGTAGCGGCCGTCGGGGCCGACCTCACCGGTTCGCTCCCAGACCGAGATGCACACGGTCCCGACCGGCTTGTCCGGCGTGCCGCCGCCCGGTCCCGCGATCCCGGTGATGCCGACGCCGAGCGACGCGCCGAAGCGCTCGGCGATCCCCGACGCGAGCGCCTCGGCGACCTCGCCCGAGACGGCGCCGAAGCGCTCGATCAGGCTGGGATCGACGCCCGCGAGGTCGATCTTGGCGGCGTTGGAGTAGACGACGCCGCCGCCCAGGAAGTACGCCGAGGAGCCGGCGCGATCGGTCAGCCGCGCCGCCAGCAGACCGGCGGTGCACGACTCCGCCACCGCGATCGTGCGGCCGACCAGCAACCCGCCGAGCTGCTCGTCGATCGTCGTGCCGTCGGGCGAGAACAGCAACTTCCCGTGGCGATCGGCCAGGAACGCCTCGAACCGGTCATAGGCAGGCTGAGCCGCGGGCTCATAGCGCGTGCCGATCTCGATCTCGCCGCGGCGCAGGCAGGTCGTGATCTCGAGCTCGTCGAGCGCCAAGCCCTCGCTCTCGGCCGCTCGCAGCGACTCCGCGATCGCGGATTCCGGCATTCCGAACAGCCGCATCACCGCCGTCCGGTAGGTCGGCGCACCCACGACCGCGGCCTGGAACGCCTCGGTCTCGGAGGCTGTCCTCCACATCGGACGAAGCTCACCGGGAGGACCCGGCAAGACCACGACCGTCGGGCCGGGGCTGCCGTCGGCGGGCGGCACCACCAGCCCCGGCGCCGTCCCGACCGGCTCGAGCACGGTCGCGCCGCGGGGTACGGTCGCCTGCTTGACATTGGCGGCGCGGACGGCGTCGCCGTCGAACCCCGGCCAGCGGGCCATCAGCGGTCGCTACGATGGCGTCGATCCGCTCCGACAGCGGTTCGTCGAGGTACATCTCGCGTCCGCAGAAGTCGCCGACGATCTCAGCGGTCAGGTCGTCCGCGGTCGGGCCGAGACCGCCGCTGGTGACGATCAGCGTCATTCCGACGTCGCGCATGTGCGCCAGCGCGGCCGCGAGGTCGGTCGGACGATCGCCGACGATCTCGATCATCGCGGCGTCGACCCCGAGCTCGCGCAGCCGCTCTGACAGCCACGGCCCGTTGCGATCGGTGATCACGCCGGTCAGCACCTCGGTCCCGGTGACGAGGATCCCGGCTCTCGGTGCGGCGTGGGTGTGGATCGAGGCGGTCACGAGCACTGCGGCTGGTCGCCGCTGGCGAGCGGGGTGTGCTTGCCGGGGGTGAAGCGGATCCCGATCGGGTTCGAGGACGCCGCCACTGGGATCTTGACCCCGTTGGCGGTGATCGTCACCGAGCTCGTGCCGAGCGTCAGCAGCAGCGTGTGGGCGACCTCCGTCGGGATCTTCTGGCCTGCGGAGTACTGCTGGCCGTCGATCAGCTTGCGGCCGTGACCGTTGACCAGGCAGACGTATACGGCTCCCGTCGGAACCAGTGACAGGGTGACGGATTTCGGGGCGGCCGGGTGGTGTTTGGCGGCGGCGCCGTGCTTGCGCTTGTGGTGCTTGTGGTGCTTGGTGGTGGTGGTCGAGGTGCTCGACGTCGTGGATCCGTTGTTGCCGTCACCCAGCGAGCCAACCAGCCACAGCGCGACGCCGACGACCACCAGCACGATCACGACCAGCACCCATGGCGGGATCGGAAGGCCACCGCCGCCGCGTGGCTGCGGTTGCTGATAGCGGCCGCCACGCTGCCGGCGCCCGCCTCCCTGCCGTCGGTCGCGTTCACGACCGGACGCGAGCGGGCGCAGGTCGTGGTCGGTTGGGCGCTCGTACTGGCGTCGGTAGTCGTCCAGCAGCTCGCGGCTGTCGATCCCGAGGTAGTCGGCATAGGTCCGCAGGAACGTCTTGGCGTAGATCTCGCCCGGGAGCAGGCTCCACTCCTCGTTCTCCATCGCACGCAGATACTTGGCGCGGATCTTCGTGTCCGACTCGACCTGGTTGATGTCGATCTTGGCGCCCATCCGCGCCTCGCGCAGCCGCGCGCCGATCTGCTCCATGGCCGCTGAAGGCTACCCCGGCGACTCCGTCGGCGGGAACGACGAACCGCCGTTTGCAGGCGAATCGTCGGAGACCGGCGGGCTCGGCGCGACCGGCGCCGGTGGATCCGCCACCGGACCGCCCGCGGCCTCCGCCAGGTGCGACAGAATCCGCGGGACGTCGGCCTCCGCGATCAGCACCGTCCGGGGCTTGGAGCCCTCATAGCCCGAGATGATCCCGCGGCGCTCGAGCATGTCGATCAGCCGTCCCGCGCGGGTGTAGCCGAGCCGCAACCGGCGCTGGAGCATCGACGTCGAAGCCGTCTGCATCTGCGCGACGAGCGCGATCGCCTCCTCCAGGATCGGATCCTCGTCGGCGTTGAGGGAGTCTCCATCGTTGCCCGACCCCGCGTCGCCGGCGCCGTCGGACTCGACCTCCTCGAGCAACTCCTCATGCAGCTCGGGCTCGCCCTGGCGCCGCCACGCCTCGGTCAGCTCGAGGATCTGCTCCTCGTCGATGAACGCGCCCTGGATCCGCTGCAGCCGCGAGGAGCCGACGGGCGAGAACAGCATGTCACCCTGCCCGAGCAGCGACTCGGCGCCGTTCTGGTCGAGGATCACCCGCGAGTCGGTCTGGCTCGAGACCGCGAACGCGATCCGTGACGGGACGTTGGCCTTGATCATGCCGGTGATCACGTCGACGCGTGGCGACTGGGTCGCCAGCACAAGGTGCATGCCGACCGCGCGCGCCTTTTGGGCGAGCCGGATGATCGAGTCCTCGACGTCGGCGGGGGCGACCATCATCAGGTCGGCGAGCTCGTCGATCACGCACAGGATGTAGGGCAGCGGCGGCTCGGAGCGACGCTCGCGGAAGCGGTTGAGCTCCACCAGCGAGCGGGTCCGCGCCAGCGACATCATCGAGTAACGGCGCTCCATCTCGACGACGAGGTTCTGCAGCGCGTTGGCCGCCTTGCGTGGGCTGGTGATCACCGGGGTCAGCAGGTGCGGGATCGACTCGTAGTGGTTGAGCTCGACCTGCTTGGGGTCGACGAGCACCATCCGGACCTCGTGCGGCGACGCCCGCAGCAGGATGCTCGACAGCATCGCGTTGACGCACGCCGACTTGCCCGCGCCGGTGGTCCCGGCGACGAGCACGTGGGGCATCTTGGCCAGGTCCGCGGGGACCGCCTTGCCGGAGATGTCCTTGCCGAGCCAGACCGTCAGCGGCGACCAGTCGGCCGGCGGTTGCGCGTAGACGTCGCCCAGGTGGACGATCCGGCGTCGGGCGTTCGGGACCTCGACGCCAACCGCCTGCTTGCCTGGGATCGGCGCGAGGATCCGGATATCGGTCGCCGCCAGGGCATACGCGAGGTCGTCCTTGAGCTGGGCCACTTTGGCGACCTTCGTGCCCGGCGCCAGCCGGATCTCGTAGCGGGTGATGTGCGGTCCGGTGACGCGGCCGACGACCTGGGCCTGGATCCCGAAGTGTCCGAGCGTCTCGATCAACGTCCGTGCGGTCTGCTCCTGTCCGGCCGTGTCGGGTTTGGCCGCCTCGCCGGTGGCGCGCGTCAGGAAGCTCGGATCGGGAATCTGCCAGCGGAAGTCGGGATCGTCGGTGACCGAGCCGCGGTAGCGGCCCTGGGGGGTCAACTCGGACGGGTCGACCGCCCGCGCAGGCCCGGGCGCGTCCGCGGCCGGTTGCCCGACCGGCGCGTCCGCCGCGCCCTCGTCGAGCTCGTCTTCGAGCGGCGCCTCCGGCGCCGGCAGACCGTCGGCCCAGGCGCCATCGTCCGGCGTCTCGTCGGTCCCGTTGGCGCGGACGAGCAACTCGGCGGTCTCCGGCTCGGGCGGTAACAGCGACGGTGGTTCGTCGTCGAACCCGCCGTCGCTGGCGAACGGGTCCGCGAACGACGCCGCGTCGCTCAGCGGTTCGTCCTCGTCGGTCCCATCGCGCCCCGCTGCCGTGGCCGGACGACGCGACAGCGCGGCGCTGAAGTCGTCGCTCGAGCGACGGATCGCCCGGCCGGTGCCGAGCACGCCTGCGCCGGTCGCGCGGACGATCCCGGCCAGTCCGGCGCCGCTGATCAGGATCACCCCCGCGATCGCCAGGAAGACCGCGAGGATCCCGGCGCCGAGACGCGAGATCAGATGTGAGCAGAGCCAATACTCGGCCTCCCCGATGACGCCGCCGCGCGCCTGCATCTGACCGGCGTGCCAGAACACGTGTGAGCTCGCCGGACCCGGGCCGACCCCGAGCGTCCCCGCCGCCAGCGCCAGCGTCAACGCGATCGTCAGGCACAGTGCGCCCGCGCGCAGAGGGCGGGTGGGCGGGTAGGAATCCCGCAGCTCTCGCAGCAGCATCAGCGCCCCACCGACCGCCAGCGCGGCCGGGACCGCGTAGCCGAGCGCGCCGAACAGGTAACGAACGGCGTCGACCGCGCCGTCTCCGAGGGCCCCGCCGTTCCAGTGTGCGTAGGCAACGCCACCGAGGAAGATCCCGATCGCGATCAGCGCCAGCGCCAGGATGTCGACCTGGTGGGACTCCAGCCGCGGCCCGAACAGGCCCGGCCGGCTGCCGCGCAGCGTCGGACGGCTGGCGAACAGGGAGCGACGCGCGCGGGGTCTAGCCGGCCGCCGCGCCCGCCGGCTTGCGGCCGGTCGGCGCGGCGGAGTTCCGCTTGCCGCGGCTCGGGTTGCTCTTGGTGTTGGCGCGAGGCTTCCCCGCGGCCGTGCGTCCCTTCGTGGTGGCGGCCATGTTCGAGCTTCTGCATTTCGACGCAGCTCCTGCCGGTCCTGCCGGCTGCAATCGAGCGATCAACGGCACATAAACCCCGCTCAACGGCACCTAAAGGTCTGACCGCCCGCCGTTCGGGTCCCTACCATCAGCAACGCATGACCGATTTCGACCGTTCGCCGCGGGTGCTCGTCGTCGAGGACGACGAGGCGATCGCGCAGGTTCTGCAGCGCTCGCTGCGGATGGAGGGCTACGAGGTCAAGGTCACCAGCGACGGCCAGTCCGCGCTCGACGCCGCGCACGGCTTTCTGCCCGACCTCGTGATTCTCGATCTCGGACTTCCCGGCGGGATGGACGGGCTTGACGTCGCCAAGCACCTGCGGTCGTCCGACGACGACGTGCCGATCCTGATGCTGACCGCGCGCGATGCCGTCGAGGCGCGGGTCCAGGGGCTCGACTCAGGCGCCGACGACTACCTCGTCAAGCCGTTCGAGCGCCAGGAGCTGTTGGCGCGACTGCGGGCGCTGCTGCGCCGCACACCGCCGCGTGGCCAGGCGAACCTGACGGTCGGCGATCTCAAGCTCAACCCCGACACGCACGAGGTGACGCGTGGGGACCGGCCGGTCGAGCTGACCCAGCGCGAGTTCGAGCTGCTGGAATACCTGATGCGCAACGAACGGATCGTGATCTCCCGTCAGCGACTGCTGGATGAGGTCTGGGGCTATGACCCGTTCTCGATGACCAACACGATCGAAGTCTTCGTGTCCAACCTACGGAGGAAGCTCGAGGCCGATGGAGAGCCCAGGCTCTTACATACGATCCGCGGCGCGGGCTACGTACTCCGAATATAGGTCGGTACCGATCCGCTGGCGGCTTGCCGGCGGCTCCGCTGTCCTGACGTTCGTGATCCTCGCGGGCTTCGCCGCCGTGGTCGGCATTCTCACCGACCGCCAGGTGCGCACGCAGTTCAACGACCAGCAGACGGCGGCCGCCGACCACCTGGCCGGTGAGCTCAAGCAGCGGCTGCGGTTCGACGGGACCTACTTCTCGCAGAACGCGGCGGTATCGCTCAGCGACTACGCGGGTGCCGACCGGGCGCAGATCCGGATCTTCAAGGCGTCCAACGGCGAGCGGCTGGCCAGCCAGAACTCGTTTGCCTCCAAGCAGGCCAAGGCGCCGATCCAGAAGGGGCTGTTCGCGATGATGCCGGAGCAGTTCAGCAACCGGCCGCATGCGGAATCGGGGTACCTGGTCACGGAGCGACATGTCCGGCTGAAGCCAAGCAACGACCTCGTCACGCTGCTGTACGCGGTCCCCGAGGACACGGTCGACCAGACGCTCGCGCGCGTGCAGATCTTCCTGCTGCTCGGCGTGCTCGGCGGCACCGTGCTGGCACTGCTCGCGGGCCTGTTCGTGTCCGAGCGGGCGATGTCGCCGATCAAGGAGCTGACCGCGGCCGCGCGTGAGATCCGCCGCACCCGTGATCCGCGGCTGCGTCTCCCCCACCCTGAGGCCGAGGACGAGATCGCCGAGCTGGCACACACGCTGGAGGGCATGCTCGCGGCGCTCGACGCCGCTCAGTCCGACACGCAGGCGATGCTCGACCGTCAGCGGGAGTTCGTCGCGGACGCTTCCCACGAGCTGAGGACGCCGTTGACGAGCGTGTTGGCGAACCTCGACCTGCTGGCGGATGAGCTCGACGGCGAGCAATCGGAGACGGCCGAGGCGGCGCTGCGCTCGACTCGCCGGATGCGCCGCTTGGTCGGTGACCTGCTGCTGCTGGCGCGTGCCGACGCGCGGCGTGAGAACCCACGCCGCCCGACCGACGTCGGCGAGGTCGTGGTCGAGGCCGCCGCCGAGTTGGGTCCGATGGCCGAGCATCACGAGCTGTCGGTCTCGACCGAGCCCGCGATGGTCGACGGCGTCCGTGACGAGCTGCATCGGCTGGTGCTCAACCTGATGGAGAACGCGCTGCGGCACACCCCGCCTGGGACCTCCGTGCATACCGGCGTCAGGCGCGACGGCGACCAGGTCGTGATCGAGGTCGCCGACAACGGCCCGGGCATCCCGCACGAGCTGGCGCCGCGCGTGTTCGAACGCTTCGTGCGCGACGGCCGCGACGGCGGTAAGGGGTCCGGGCTGGGGCTGGCGATCGTTCGCTCGGTGGCACAGTCACACGGCGGCACGGTCGAGCTCGAGCCGCCGCCCGACGGGGTCGCGGAGGGCGGGACCCGCTTCGTGATCAGGCTGCCCGCGCTCGGCAGCGGATCGATCGCAGGTCACCTCGTCGGCGCCGACATCGACGTCGACGTGCTCGACACCGGTGAGCTCGGCCCGCCGGCCGTGAGCCCCGCCGACGGTTCGGCTCGCTCGGCCGGGCGCCGGGCCGCCCGCGCGGCTGCGCGCGCCACCGCTCGCTCCGGGGATCAGCCCCCGGAGACCAGCGGCAGGACGATCGGGCGACGCCGCAGCCGCTAACGCGCGCGCACGACCTCCCGCCTGGCTCCACGCGGCGAGGATCTCGCCGCACGAGCGGGTTTCAGCTCAGACTTCGACGACGACCGGCAGCACCATCGGCCGCCGGCGCAGGCGGTCGTAGACGAACGCCGCCAGGTCGTCGTGCAGCTCCTCCTGCAGGAGGTCGATGCCCTTGACGCCGGCCTGTGCCGACGCGCTCAGCGAACGCTCCACCTCGGAGCGGATGTCGGCGACGAGGTTGTCGGCCTGTTCGATGAAGGGCACGCCGCGGAAGATCACCTCGGGCGCGGCAACCGACTCGCCGCTCTGCTCTGAGACGGTGGCGACGACGATGAAGATCCCATCCGCCGACAGCATCCGCCGGTCGCGCAGGGCGACGTCGGCCGGGTCGCCGATGTCAACGCCGTCGACGAAGATCATCCCCGCCCGCTCGGGTTCGCCGAACCGCGCGCCGGCGGCGTCGATCTCGAGCGGCAGCCCGTTCTCGGACTCGAACACGTGGTCGGGGTCGATCCCGACGGCGTCGGCCAGCTGCGCGTGCAACCGGATCCGCTTATGGTCGCCGTGGATCGGCATCACGTACCGCGGGCCGGACGAGGTTGAGCATCAGCTTCAGCTCCTCGACGTAGCCGTGCCCGGAGGCGTGGATCGGCGCGTCGCGAGCGGTGATCACCGAGCAGCCGATATGGAACAGGCGGTCGATCGTCTCGTTGACCGCGCGCTCGTTGCCGGGGATCGGCGTCGCCGAGAAGACGACCGTGTCGCCGCGATGCAGCGTGATCTGCCGATGGTCGTCGTAGGCCAT
The DNA here is from genome assembly GCA_963846015.1 of uncultured Solirubrobacteraceae bacterium. Classification (GTDB taxonomy): domain Bacteria; phylum Actinomycetota; class Thermoleophilia; order Solirubrobacterales; family Solirubrobacteraceae; genus Palsa-465. Next base: position 753,315 of record CAWJUE010000002.1, on the reverse strand, counting down.
CCGCCGCAGCGCCGACAGCGGCTCGCCCTGGGAGCCGGTCGAGATCACGACGACCTTGTGGTCGGGCCAGTCCTCGACCTCGTGCGGTTGGATCAGCTGGCCCTCGGGAACCTCGATGTGACCAAGTGAGCGGCCGATGTTGACGTTCTTGCGCATCGAGCGACCGACCAGCGCGACCTTGCGGCCGAGTGCGGCGGCCGCGTCGACGCACTGCTGGACGCGGTGGATGTTGGACGCGAAGCTGGTGACGACGATCCGGCCCTTCGGCACGGGCGAACACCTCCTCGAGGTGAGGGCCGACCTCGCGCTCGGACGGCGAGAAGCCGGACCGGTCGGCGTTGGTCGAATCCCCGCACAGCAGCAGCACGCCCTCGGAGCCGAGCTCGGCGAGCCGGGCGATATCGGCGGGCTCGCCGTCGACCGGGGTCTGGTCGAACTTGTAGTCGCCGGTCAGCAGCACCGTTCCCAGCTCGGTGGTGACCGCGACCGCGCAGGAGTCCGGGATCGAGTGGGTCATGTGCACCATCTCGAGCGTGAACGGACCCGCCGTCAGCTGCTCGCCCGTCACCACGTCCTGCAGACCGGCATCGCGGATGTTGTGCTCGTCGAGCTTGGAGTGGGCCATCGCAATCGTCAGCGGACCGCCGTAGATCGCCGGCGCGAAACCCGGGTCGGCGGCACGCAGCTCGCGCAGCACCCAGGGGAGCGCGCCGAGATGGTCCTCGTGACCGTGGGTGATCACGATCGCCTCGATGTCGGCGGCCCGCTCACGCAGATAGGTGAAGTCGGGCAGCACGAGGTCGATCCCGAGCATGTCGGTGGTCGGGAACCGCAGGCCGGTGTCGACGACGACGATCCGGCCCTCGTACTCGAGCACCATCATGTTCTTGCCGATCTCGCCCAGGCCTCCGAGCGGCAGGACGCGCAGCTGGCCGCTCATCGGCTACCGCCGTCCGTGGCCGGCCCCGCCGACGGCAGGCCCGCGGGTGGGTGGTCCCGGATCACGGGATCACGCCGCGGTGACCAGCACGCCGTGGCGCTCGAGCATCGCGCGGACGACCGAAAGTTCAGCGTCGTCCAGCGGCAGGTAGGGCAGACGCGGCCGTCCGGCCTTGATGCCGATCAGCTCGAGCGCGGACTTGATCGAACACGCGGCCGGTGCGATCGCCATATCGCGGTAGACGTCCTGGAGGCCCTGATCGATCTCACGCCGGCGTTCGGGCTCGTCGACCATGCGATGCATCTCCTCGCCGAACAGGTGACTGGAGGTGAGGATCCCTCCCGCCTCGTCGAGATCCAGCACATCGGCGAGCATGTCGTCGTTGCCGGCGTAGACGGTGAGACCGTCGACCTTGGCGAGGTTGTCGGGGTTGGCCTGCTTGACGCCCTCGATGTGGTCCAGCTGGGCGAGCTCGGCGAGCAGGTCGTTGGACATGTCCGAGCCGGTTCGCTGGGGGATGTTGTAGAGCACGATCGGCAGCTCGGTGGCCTTCACGACCTCGCTGTAGTGCGCGACGATCCCACGGCGGCTCGGGCGGTTGTAATACGGGTTGACCGACAGCAGCGCGTCGGGGCCGAGCTCGGTCGCCCGCTCGGTCAGCGTGACCGCGTGACGAGTGTCGTTGGAGCCGACGCCGGCGATCACCGGGCAGATTCCCTTCATCTCGGAGACCGCGAGCTCGATCACCCGGAGGTGCTCGGTGTCGTCCATCGTCGCGGCCTCGCCGGTTGTGCCGCAGACGACCAATCCGTCGGACCCGTGCTCGATCAGATGGTGCATCAGCGCGACGGTCGCGTCCTCGTCGACGTTGCCCCGTTCGTCGAACGGGGTGACCATCGCTGTCAGGATCGGGCCGAGCCGGAGCGCCATCTCGGCGGCATTATCGCAGGGCGACACGACGGCGCCGCGCCGTCGGTCGATGTCGGCGCAAATGCAGCCGCGGACGCGCCTCAGCCGAGCATCCGCTCGTACACCCGCCAGCGCTTGACGATCCGCCCGCCCATCGCCTCCAGCCCACGGTTCATCGAGGTGTTGATCTCAAGGATGAAGCTCGCCTCGCCGTGTTTCTGACGGCTGTGCTCGGCGACGTCGAAGTGATGCAGGTAGAGCGCCGCGGCGACGCCGGTGTGCTCGTATTCGGGCAGCACGCCGAGAAACCCGACTCGCAGCCGGTCGACGATGCTCCCGCGGCGCAGGTAGTACCACCAGCCCAGCGGCAGCAGCCGCCCGCCCATCTTCTTCAGCACCTGGTTGATGTCGGGGATCGTGATCGCCATCGCAACCGTCTCGCCGCCGATCTCGGCGATCATGAACCAGTCCCGGGAGAACACCAGTCGCATGTCCATCGTGTATTGGTCGAGGTCTGGCTTGGTGTACGGGGTGAAGCCCCAGTTGTTCGACCACGCGGCGTTATAGACCTTGGCGAACTCGTCCATCTCGGCGCGCAGGTGCCTGAACGACATCGGACGAATCGTGATCCCGTAGCGGTCGATCGCACGCTGGGCGACGCGCGGAAGCCGCGGATCCATCCGTTTGCGGTCCGACACGTCCAGGTCCCAGCCGAGCAGGTCCATCGCCTTGGTCAGTCCGGCCTGCTCACAGCGGGTCGAGTAGTAACGCGGGTTCCACGGCTCACGGATCAACGGCTCGCGGTCGAACCCCTCGAACATGACTCCCGCCTCGTCGTTGATCTGGAAGTTCATCGGTCCGACCATTCGCTCGCAGCCACGCGTCGTCAACCAGCCCTCGGCGGCCGTCAGCAGCGCTTGCAGGACCTCGGGATCGTCCTCGAACTCGAGGAAACCGAACATCCCGGTGCGGCTGTGGTGAAATCGGTTGAACTCGTAGTCGACCTGTGCGGTGATCCTGCCGACGACGCGCCCGTCACGCCGCGCCAGGAAGTACTCGGCCTCGCCATGCTTGAAGAACGCGTTCAGGCGGCGCGTCAGGAACACGTAGCGCTCGAGCTTCAGCGGCGGGATCCACGGCGTGTCGGCGTGCAGACGAAATGGGAGCGCCACGAACGCGCGCAGGTCGCTCGGAGCCCTCACGGCGCTGATTTCGATCGGCATCGGCCGCAAGCGTATTGGAGGTGACCCTCGATGCCGCCGTTCCCTGATCCCGCCATCGGCGCACCCGCGCTCGATCACGTCCAGGTGGCCGCGCCGGCGGGCTGCGAGGCGCAGGCGCGACGGTTCTACGGGGAGCTGCTGGCGCCCGCCGACCGCGCCTGATCTGCGTCACTGCAGCGGGATCTCGACGCCGCGCTCGGAGTCCGGACGCGGGCCATGGATGCGTCGCTGCGACGCGTCGATCGAAACGTCGTTGATCGAGGCCTCGCGGCGGGTCATCAGCCCGCGCTCGTCGAACTCCCACAGCTCGTTGCCGTAGCTACGCCACCAGCGGCCGTCGGCGTCGTGAGATTCGTACTGGAAGCGAACGGCGATCCGGTTGTCGTGAAAGCTCCACAGCGACTTGCGCAGCGCGTAGTCAAGCTCGCGGTCCCACTTGCCGGTGAGGAACGCGACGATCTCGGCCCGTCCCGTCACGAACGTGTCGCGGTTGCGCCAGCGTGAGTCCTCGCTGTAGGCCTTCGACACGCGCTCGGGGTCACGCGTGTTCCAGGCGTCCTCGGCGGCCTGGACCTTCTGACCAGCGGTTTCCAACGTGAACGGCGGGTAGGGCGGGCGGTCGTCGGGCATGGCGGGACCTCCTGTGTGGGTATCGATATCGGTATCAAGCCGCGAGAACCCACGATCTCGCAACCGGGCAATGAGACGGATGATCGCGCAGCGCGTGCCTCAAGCCAGCGCCAGCATGCGCTCAGCTGGGCGCCGGCGGCGTTGTTCGCGTTGCCGCTGACGGGCTGGTGCGGCACGGCGGTCCGGACCGCGCGCGGCATCTGGCGCGGGCGTTGCTCAACCCGCCGGTAGCGCTGGTGCCGGCGCCGCCCAGTCGATAGGGTCGCCCCCGGGAGAAGCCGTACCAACACCAGAGGGAGCGTGGAGAGATGTCAGAGGACCTGCAGCGTTCGGCCGACGCGATCCTCGAGAGCGTCGTGCAGGGCGACGCGCCCGTCGCCGGCGTATCCGCGGTCGTGACCGACCGCGAGGGCTCGATCTACGAGGGCGCGGCGGGCGTCAGGACGCTCGGGTCGCCGGCGCCGTTCACGACCGACACCGTCTGCGCGATCTTCTCGACGACCAAGGCGATTGCCGGCACCGTCGCCCTGATGCTGATGCAGGAGGGATCGCTCGACATGGACGCGCCGGCCAAGGAGTACGCGCCGGCGATCGGCGAGTTGCAGGTGCTCGACGGGTTCGCCCACGACGGCACGCCGCGCCTGCGAGCACCCAAGCGAGAGATCACGACCCGGATGCTGCTGACCCACACCGCGGGATTCGCCTACGACTTCTTCAACGAGGACTACTTCAAGCTCGCCCAGCAGGGGCAGCCGAGCGTGATCACCGCCAGCCAAGCGGCGATCAGCACGCCACTCCTGTTCGATCCGGGCGAGCGCTGGGAGTACGGCTCCAACATCGACTGGGCAGGACAGGTGATCGAGGGGATCACGGGCCAGCCGCTGGGCGAGGCGATGCATCAGCGGATCTTCGCGCCGCTGCAGATGACGAGCACCGCGTTCACGATGACCGACGAGATGCGGTCGCGCTTGGCGAGCATCCATCAGCGCGCCGACGACGGCTCGATCGCGCCGCTGGACCTGATCCTGCCGCAGGAGCCAGAGATCCAGATGGCGGGGCATGGCCTCTACTCGACGGCCGAGGACTACGCCAAGTTCATCCGCATGTGGCTCAACGACGGCGCCGGACCCGACGGTCAGATCCTCGATCCCGAGACGGTTGAGATGGCCGCCGGCAATCACCTGGGTGAGCTCAAGATCCACATGCTCCCGGGCGTGATCCCCGCGCTCTCCAACGATGCCGAGTTCTTCCCCGGGATGCCGAAATCGTGGGCGATCACGTTCATGATCAACGACGAGGACGCTCCGACCGGTCGGCCCGCCGGCTCGCTGGCGTGGGCCGGACTGGCGAACCTGTATTTCTGGATCGACCGCCGCAACGGCGTCGGCGGCTTCTGGGCGACTCAGCTGTTCCCGTTCGCCGACCCGACCTCGGTCGGCGGCTACCTGGACTTCGAGACGGCGGTCTATCAGTCGTTGCGGGTGGCGGCCGCCGCCTGACGGCCACCCACGAGCTCGCCGCGCTCAGCCCGAGCGATGAGTCAGAGCGGGGAAAGTTATGGCCCCGGGCCGTAACTTTCCCCGCCTCTGACCTGCCCACCTACAGCAGGTGCTCGAGCCCGAACAGCGGTGATTCGGGCAGCGTCCCGACGCGACGCACGGCCAGCAGCACCCCGGGCATGAACGACAGCCGATCGATCGAGTCGTGCCGGATCGTCAGCGTCTGACCGACGTCGCCGAGGATCACCTCCTGATGGGCGACGAGGCCAGGCAGACGGACCGAATGAATCGGGATCTCGGGCTCGTCGCCATCGCGTTCCGAGACCGCCGCGCGCATCAACGCGGCGGTCCTGGCCGCGGTCCCCGACGGGCGGTCGAGCTTACGATCGTGGTGCAGTTCGATGATCTCGGCCGCGCGCATGTGCTTGGCGGCGGTCGCCGCGAACTGCATCATCAGGACCGCGCCGATCGCGAAGTTCGGGGCGACGAACACGTTGGCACCGGCGCCGCGCAGATCGTCGAGTGCGTCCGGGGCGAACCCCGTCGTCCCGATCACCACATGGACCCCGGCGGCGACGGCCTCGTGGGCGTTGGCGACCGTGGTCGAGGGGATCGTGAAGTCGACGAGCACGTCCGGCCGGCTGTCGGCCAGTGCCTGCGTCAACGACAGATTCAACGCCGGGTCCGCCCGGGCCACGAGCTCCATGTCATCGGCGCCGTCGACCGCCTCGCAGACGGTTGCGCCCATACGGCCGGCCGCCCCCGTGACCGCGACCCGGATCGGCGTGCCGGTCGGCGACGGCGCCATCGTCGATCAGGGTCCGGCGAGCGCCGGTTCGGCGGCCGCCAGCGCCCGCTCGAAGCGGTCGGCGTCGGGTCCGATGCCGGCGGCGGTCAGCCGCTCGGGTGCCCACAGCTCGTGCGCGAGCGCAGCCAGGTCGTCGAGCGTGACGGCCTCGATCCGCTCCTGCAGCTCGTCGAGCTCCATCAACGGGGTCCCGGCCAGCAGCTCCGCACCGAGCCGGTTCATCCGCGCGCCGGTCGACTCCAGCGCCAGCAGCACGCGGCCCTTGAGGTTCTCCTTGGCACGGCGCAGCTCATCCGCGGTCGCGGGCTCTGAGCGCAGGCGCTGAAGCTCGGTGCCGACGACCGACAGCGCCTCGTGCAGATTTTCGGCGCGGGTGCCGACGTACAGGCCGATCTGGCCGGTGTCGTGGTAGGCGGTCGTGAACGAGTACACCGAGTAGGCCAGCCCACGCTCCTCCCGGATCTTCTGAAACAGGCGCGAGGACGACGTGCCTCCGAACACCGAGTCCAGCAGCCGCAGCGCGAACCGGCGGTCATCATGGCGGGAGACGCCGAGCCCGCCCATACAGACGTGAAACTGCTCGGTGTCCTTGCGCTCGAACCGTGGCCGGGCCGCCACCAGCGTGGGGCCGGTGCCGTTGGTGGTGACCGCGGCGGCTGCGATCGCTTGCGCACCGGGAACCCGCTCGGCGCAGAGCGACACGAACTCGTCGTGGTCGATCGCCCCGGCGGCCGCGATCACGATCCGCTCCGGTCGGTAGCGGTCCGCGTGGAAGGCAGCGATCTGATCGCGCGGGGTGCCAGAGATCACCTCGGCGCGGCCGATGATCGACCGCCCCAGCGGGTCGCCACCGAACGTCGCCTCGCCGAGCAGGTCGAACACCTTCTCCTGCGGCTCGTCCTCGTACATCGCGATCTCCTCGAGGATCACCTCGCGCTCGGAGTCGATCTCGACCAGCCGCGGGCGGAACACCATGTCGGCCATCACGTCGAACGCGGCCGGCAGATGCTCGTCGATCACGCGGGCGAAGACCGAGGTCGTCTCCTTGCCGGTGCCGGCGTTGAGCTCGGCGCCCATCCCATCGAAGATCTGGTCGATCTGGACCGACTCGTAGCGGTCGGTGCCCTTGAACAGCAGGTGCTCAAGCAGGTGCGAGAGCCCCGCCTGGTTGTCCGACTCATACCGGGAACCGGTCCCGATCCAGATCCCGACCGACACGGATCGGACGGAGGGCATTGCCTCCGTCACGATCCGGATGCCGGAATCGAGGGTCGTCAGCCGGTGGCTGGGTGTCACGAGCGGGCGGGCGGGAGAGCGAGCTTACGAGCGCTCGGGATCCCGATCACGCACCCGACCACCGTCGCGATCGCGGTTGCCGCCGTCACGACCGCCCTCACGACCGCCGTTGCGCGGGCCTCGGTCAGACCGCGGTCCACCCGGCCCACGATCACGATCACGGCCGCGATCGCCGCCGCCGCCGCGGGGACGGCTGGCCTCGGCCGCGGCGATCTGCGCGAGCTCCTCCTGGTTCTTGCCCTGGATCTCGGGATCGTCGGCGAGGCGCAGGCCGATCCGGCCACGCTCACGGTCGACCTCGACAACCTTGACGGCCACCTCGTCGCCCTTGTTGAACACCTCTTCGACCGTCGCGGTCCGGCGACCCGGAGCGACGTTGGAGATGTGCAGCAGGCCGTCGGTGCCCTTCGACAGCTCGATGAACGCGCCGAACGTCGTCGTCTTGACGATCTTGCCGGTGAACTCGTCGCCGACCTCGACCTCCTTGGTCATCGAACTGATCCGCGCGACGAGCGCGTCGCCGAGCTCCCGGTTGGACGCGTAGACGAGAACCTGGCCCTCGTCGTTGACGTCGATCTGGGACTCGAACTCCTCCTGCAGGGCACGGATCGTCTCCCCGCCCTTGCCGATCAGCAGCCCGATCTTCTCCGGGTCGATCTTGACCGAGGAGATGCCCGGCGCGTACTTGGACAGCTCCGACCGCGGCGCGTCGATGACCTCGGCCATCTTGCCGAGGATGAACTTGCGCGCGACCTTGGCCTGAGCCAGGGCGTCGCGCATGATCTCGAACGTGACGCCCGTGATCTTGATGTCCATCTGCAGCGCGGTGATGCCTTGCTCGGTGCCGGCGACCTTGAAGTCCATGTCGCCGAGGTGGTCCTCGACGCCGGCGATGTCGGTCAGGATGACGTAGTCATCGCCCTCCTTGATCAGACCCATCGCGATACCCGCGACCGGCGCCTCTGAGGGGCACGCCCGCGGCCAGCAGCGACAGGGTCGAACCGCAGACCGACGCCATCGAGCTCGAACCGTTTGACTCGAGGATGTCCGACACGACGCGAATCGTGTACGGGAAGTCCTCCTGGCTCGGGATCATCGGGACCAGGGCCCGCTCGGCGAGCGCGCCGTGGCCGATGTCGCGGCGCTTGGGGCCGCGCATGAAGCCCGCCTCCCCGACCGAGAACGGCGGGAAGTTGTAGTGGTGGAAGTAGCGCTTGGTCGTCTCCAGCCCGAGCGTGTCGAGCCGCATCTCCTCGCGGGTGGTGCCGAGCGTTGCGACGGAGAAGGCCTGCGTCTGGCCGCGGGTGAACAGCGCCGAGCCATGCGTGCGCGGGGCGACGTCGATCTCGATCGAGATCGGTCGGATCTCGTCGGTGCCGCGGCCGTCGGGCCGCTTCTTGTCGACCGCGATGCGCTCACGGACGAGCTTCTTCTCGAGCTTCTCGAACGCCCGCTGGGCGTTGCCACGGTACTCGGCGTAGGTGGCGGAGTCAGGATCGCCGGAGTAATGCTCCAGCACCTGCTCCTCGACGGCCTTGGTCGCGGCCTGGCGGTCGAGCTTGTCCTCCACCTGGGTGGCGGTATCGAGCGCGGCGCCGTGTGAGCCCTTGATCTGCTCGTAGAGGTCGGCGTGGACCTCGGGCACCTCGACCGGCGTCTTCTCCTTGCCGGCCTTCTCGGCCAGCTCACGCTGGGCGGCGCAGAGCTTGCGGATGTTCTCGTGCGCGATGTCGAGCGCGTCGAGGATCTCGGCCTCGGGGATCTCGTTCGCCCCGGCCTCGACCATCAGGATCGCGTCCTCGGTGCCGGCGACGATCAGGTCCAGGTCGGTGCCGTCGAGCAGCAGCTCCTCGTCCGGATTGACGACGAAGTTGCCGTCGATCTTGCCGATCCGGACCGCACCGACGGGACCGGGGAACGGGATGTCGGAGACCATCAGCGCTGCGGAGGCGCCGTTCAGCGCCAGCATGTCGTACGGGTTGACGTGGTCAACCGACATCGGCAGCGCGACCAGTTGGGTCTCGTAACGCCAGCCCTTGGGGAACAGCGGGCGAATCGGACGGTCGATCAGGCGAGCGGTGAGCGTCCCCTTCTCGCCGGCACGGCCCTCACGCTTGAAGAACGAGCCGGGGATCTTCCCCGCCGCGTACATCCGCTCCTCAACGTCAACGGTGAGCGGTAGAAAGTCGACATCGCGGAGGTTGCCCGCGGTCGCGGTACAAAGAACCATCGTCTCGCCCGATTGGACGACGACGGCGCCGGAGGCCTGCTTGGCCAGCTTGCCGGTCTCGAACGAGATCTCTTTGCCCTCGATCTCGACGGACACGCGCGTAACGGCGTCAGACATATATTCAATTCCCTTCGTGCTCCGCCCTTCGGTCGGCGGAGTGCATCGTTATCTCTCTCTTGGATCCGAACCGTCGTGAGTATAGGACCCGCCCATCCGGCGTCCGGTTCGGCGCCCGCGCCCGCTCGGCCCCGTAACGCTGTCTGAGCGTCGCGGGACCCGCCGACGCGACGCCGGATGGTGCGGCCGATGAGTTCGGGGCCTGTACCCGGTCGATCGATACAGCGGCGGTTACAGAAAAAGCGGACCTACCGGTCCGTTTCTTTGCTACCGTAACCGGACCAGATGGTCCAGTTTAGCTCGAATCCCACCCATCCAGGAGGCAGCCGGCGATGAGCGCCACTTCGATCGAGACTCCACCGACGACCGCGGCGGCGTCCGAGGGACGCCACGTCAACAAATGGCTGATCCTCGTGATCGCCTGCATGGCCCAGTTCATGGTCGTGCTCGACATCACCGTCGTCAACATCGCGTTGCCGTCGATCCAGACCGGCCTGAACTTCTCGTCGGCGAATCTGCAGTGGGTCGTCAACGGCTACACGCTGATCTTCGGCGGCTTCCTGCTGCTCGGCGGTCGCGCCGCCGACCTGATGGGGCGCAAGCGCCTGTTCGTCGCCGGCGTGATCCTGTTCTCGGCCGCGTCACTGCTCAACGGCCTGGCACAGAGCTCCGGAATGCTGATCGTCGGTCGCGGGCTGCAGGGGCTCGGCGGCGCGCTCGTCTCCCCCGCCGCGTTGGCGATCATCACCACCACCTTCACCGAGTCCGGCGAGCGCACCAAGGCGCTCGGGATCTGGTCGGCGATCGCAGCGTCGGGGTCAGCCGTCGGACTGCTGATGGGCGGCGTCCTGACCGACATCGCGTCGTGGCGGTGGGTGTTCTTCGTCAACGTCCCGATCGGGGTCGTGACGATCGTGCTGGCCGCGCGCTACATCGTCGAATCGCGGGTGGAGGGCGTGCGACGTTCGTATGACCTGGCCGGCGCCGCGACCGTCACCGGTGGGCTGGTCGTGATCGTGTTCGCGATCGTCAAGGCGCAGTCATTCGGCTGGGGCTCGGCGCGCACGCTTGGGCTGTTTGCCGCCGGAATCGTGCTGCTGGCCGCGTTCGTCGCGATCGAGTCCCGCTCGGAGGCGCCGCTGATGCGGCTGTCGATCTTCCGCGTCAGGTCGCTCGCGGTCGGCGACGCGGCGCTGCTGCTGGTCGGCTCGGCAATGTTCGGGATGTTCTACTTCGCCTCGCTGTACGTGCAGCAGATCCTCGGCTACAGCCCGCTGAAGGCGGGCCTGGCGTTCCTGCCGGTGACCGCCGGAATCATGATCGGCGCTGGCGCCGCACAGCAGCTGATCAAGCGTTTCGGCGTGCGTAACGTCGCGGCCGCCGGAACCACGCTGGCGGCGCTGGGGCTGCTGGTGCTGACCCAGCTGCCGGTGCACGGCAGTTACGCCGGCAATCTGCTGACCGGCCTGCTCCCGCTTGTCGATCGGCATGGGCCTCGTGTTCGTCCCGATCACGCTGATGGCCACCAGCGGCGTGTCGGGCGATGACGCCGGCCTCGCGTCAGGGCTGTTCAACACCGCGCAGCAGGTCGGCGGCTCGCTCGGGCTGGCGATCCTGTCGACGCTGGCGGCGAGCCAGACCAGCCACCTGCTGTCGGGCCACTCGGCGACGAGGGTCGCGGCGACGGTGTCCGGCTATCACGTCGCGTTCCTGGCGGCTGCGATCATGATGTTCGGCGCCTCCGGGTCTGCTGGTCGTGCTGTTGCGCAAGCGCCACCTGGCCGAGGTCGAGCAGGCGATCGAAGCCGGCGAGGCGAGCCTGGTGGCCGCCTGAAACGGCGTCGTTCAGAAGCGAACGCGGGCATGGCTGTCACAATGAGTGACATGGGAACGGTGGAGGTAGAGCCCCGGCGGCTGCGGGCCGATGCGCAGCGCAACCGCCGGCGGCTGATCGAAGCCGCGACGGAGCTGTTCTCCGAGCGCGGTCTGGAGGTCGGGCGTGGCCGACATCGCGGCGCACGCCGGGGTCGGGCGCGGAACGCTGTTTCGCAACTTCCCGTCCAAGGAACACCTGATCGCGGCGATCGTCGTCGAGCGGATGCATGAGTCGATCGAGCGTGCCCATGCCGCGCTCGACGCCGGCGATCCGGGGGCGGCGCTGTTCGAGCTGATCGACTCGGCGATCAACCGCTCGCAGACCGATCGCGCGCTGTTCGATGCGCTGTCGGACACGTGGCTGGTCAACCCGGAGATCCGGGCGGCGCACGCCGAGATGCTGACCGTGCTCGACCGGCTTGTGCCCGCGCGCAGGCCGCCGGCGCGGTCCGCGACGACATCTCGGCGATCGACGTCGTGATCATGATCAAGGGCGTCTGCGAGTCAGCTCGTCAGTTCCAGCACCTCGGCGAGGAGATCACCGCGCGCCAGCTTGACCTGATGTGTTCGGCGATCAGCACCACAGGGCAGCGGTCCGAAGCTTCGCGGTCGGCCGCCGACTGCGGCGGACTTCGAGCAGGCGATGACCTGCACGGCCCCGCGGTCGCTGCGGCGCGCCGTCACGCGACGGTCCGTGAACGCCGGTTCGCTACTGCGGGCGCCGAACTCGGCGCGATCGACTCCGACGACGGCGCCGTCGTCGCCCAGTTCGAAGATCGCCGGGGTGGTCACCACGCCGCCACGCACCCCCGAGCGGAAGTCACGCTTGACCCGGTCGCGCACCGCATCGCCAGCGCCGGTCGTGATCGAAGCGGTCGAGGTCCAGCCCGAGCTGCCGCGCCCGCTCCCACAGGTGTGGGTCCTCCAGGCGCGCCGGATCGGCGAACAACGCGTCGTGCATCTCCCAGAAGCGCCCCTGCAGGCCGGCGGCCTCCGCGGCGCACGCGGCCGGCCAGGCGCGCGGGTGGCTGGAGCGGACCGGGAAATGGCGGAACACGACCCGGTCGTCCCGCGAGCGCCTGCAGACGCGTCTCCAGCGCCGCGCAGAACGGGCATTCGAAGTCGGCGTAGACGATCAGCGTGCGGCCGCCGCTCGGTCCGCGGACGTGGTCATCTTCTGACAGCCCGGGGATCGGGGCCGAGCCGAGGTCGCTCATCGCCGCCCGCGCGGGGGCGGAGCTACGCCGCCAGCGCGTCGAAGATCAGGTTGGCGCCGGGCAGGTCGCCGGGCGAGTCGGCCTGGTAGCTCCAGCGCACGACCCTGTCGGGGCCGACGATCACCAGTGCCCGCTGCGGGAAACCACCGGGGTGATACGACGCCGAACGCGCGGCTGACCTCGCCCTTGGGCTCGAAGTCCGACAGCTGCTCGATCGTCACGCCGAGCTGCTGGGCGAACGCGGTCTGCGACCAGGTGGCGTCACACGAGACGCCGTAGAGCGTCGCACCCTGCGCCTTGAAGTCGTCGAGGACTTCCTCGTAGAGGTTCAGCTGATCGGTGCAGACGGGGCTGAACGCGAACGGGTAGAAGACCAGGACGGTCGTCTTGCCCTCCAGGTCGCGCCGCGGTGAAGTCCGAGCCGTCACCCCGCTTCAAGGTGAAGTCGGGAACCGGGGTCCCGGCTCCGATCATCGCCGCAGGCCGAGCTCGCCGATCAGCGAGCGGTAGCGCTCAAGATCGGTGCGCTGCAGATAATTGAGAAAGCGCCGACGGCGACCGACCAGCATCAGCAGGCCGCGACGGGAGTGATGGTCCTTGCGGTGGCTGCGCAGGTGGTCGGTGAGCTCGTTGATGCGCTCGGTCAGCAGCGCGACCTGGACCTCGGTGCGTCCGGTGTCCTCGGTGCCGTGGCCGAACTGCACGATCAGCTCCTGCTTGCGTTCCTGGGTCAGTGGCATGCGGCCGGTGAGGGTAGCAGCTTCCGCGGCGTCTTCCGGGCGTCTTCCGGTCCTCAGGCGGCGCAGATCGCCCGCGCCTGCTCGACGTCGAGCTGCATCTGCTCGACCAGCTCCTCGACCGAGTCAAAGCGCCGCTCGCCGCGCAGCCGCGCCAGGAAGTCAAGGCGCAGCGTCGCGGCCGTAGAGGTCGATGTCGGCGTCGATCAGGAACGCCTCGACGAGCACGCTCCGGCCCTCGCCGAAGGTTGGTCGCACGCCGATCGAGACCGCCGCCGGAGCGCCGTCGGCGAGCGCTGCGTACATCCCGAACCCGGGGCAGACGAGATGCTCGTCCGGGACGATGTTGGCGGTCGGAAAGCCGAGCGTGCGGCCGCGCTGGTCGCCGTGCACGACCGTGCCGCGCAGCTGAAACGGCGCACCGAGGAACCGCGCAGCGTGCTCGACCTCGCCGGCCGCGACCAGCGCGCGGATGTGGCTCGAGGAGACGATCTCGCCCTCGGCCTCGACGAGCGTCACCACGCGGGTCTGAAACCGCGCGTCGGCGACCAGCAGGTCGGGACGGCCGCTGGCGCCGTGGCCGAAGCGGAAGTTCTCACCGACCGACACCCGCTGCGCGTCGAGTGCGCCGACCAGCACGTGATCGATGAAGTCCTGCGGCGTCTGCAGCGCGAAGCGGTCGTCGAACGGGATCACGACCAGCTCTGAGACCCCGAGGCCCGCCACCAGATCGGCCTTGACGTCGAGGCTGGTCAGCAGCTTGGGAGCGCGCTCGGGATGGGTTACCGGCGAGCGGGTGAGGCTCGAACGTCAGCACCGTGTCCGAGCCGTCGATCACCGCCCGGTGGCCGAGGTGGACGCCGTCGAACTCGCCCACGGCGAGCGTGCGCGGGCGCGGCTTGGCATCGGAGAGCAGCGTGACCTCCATCGCGCCGTAGGGTATTGAGGGGCCGGACACGGGGCAGCGACGCGCGTCGCCCCCGGACCGCTCAGCCCCGCAGGCCGACGATGATCCGCAGCGTCTCGCCGAGAGCCGTCGGGCGCTGCCAGCCCGACCAGCCCGTCAGGGTCCAGGAGCCTGACCACGTCGACGTCAGCCGGCTGATCGAGCGCGCGGCAGCTCGCCCAGCGCCAGCGCCTGCCCATGGGAGGCCCGGCGCCCCTGATCGGCGTCGAGCGTCACGGCCGGCAGGAACGAGAGCGCCTGGGTCAGCGGGATCGGTCGCTGGGCACTCGCGTCGGCGACGTCGAAGTGACCGATCCGCGTCCGGCGCAGCTGCTCGCAGTAGGCATCGCCGAGCTCGGCGATCAACGTCCGCACATACGTGCCCGACGAGCACTCGATCGCGAACGTGCGCCGATCGCCGTCAGCGGCGATCTGCTCGAAGCGATACACGTGGATCTGACGGGGCTCGAGCTCCACCGTCTCCCCCGCCCGGGCGATCGCGTACGCGCGCCGGCCGCCGACCTTGACCGCCGAGTACTGCGGCGGTCGTTGCATGATCGCTCCGGTCGGGAGCGTCAGCTCGCCGTCGGGGACCCTCCCGGTGACGACGATCTCGCCCTCGGGATCGCCGGTGTCGGACACCGCACCGAACCGCGCGACCGCCTCGTAGGTCTTGCGCAGCGCCATCAGGAACCGCTGCGCGCGCGTGGCGCGGCCGACCAGCACGAGCAGCAGACCGGTCGCGAACGGGTCCAGCGTCCCGGCGTGGCCGACCTTGGTCTTGGGCGGGAGCGCCCGCCGGATCGAGGCGACGACGTCGTGGGAGGTGACGCCGGCGGGCTTGTCGCATGCCAGCACGTAGTCGCCGGCCGGCAGCGACGGTGTGGCGACGTCAGCGGCGGGCACGGTGATCAGGAGACGCGGAGGGCGCCGCGTCTACGCGCGGGCCGTCGCCGCGCGTTCCTGCAACGCCAGCTGCTCACGCAGGAACTCGACCAGCTCGTCGTGCGACAGCGCGGTCGAAAAACCGGCCGCCTGCCGGTGGCCACCGCCGCCCTGGGCGCGGGCGATCACCGACACGTCGATCCGGCCGGACGCCGAGCGCAGCGAGACCCGGCGCTCGCCGGCGCACCCGTCGCCGATCCGGTCTCGCACGAGTGCCGCGAGCTCGGTCCCCTCGACCGCTCGCAGGTGGTCGATCAGCCCCTCGGAGTAGCTCTCCTCGGCTTGGGAATCGTTGAAGTCCGAGACCGTCAACGCGCTCATCGTCAGCCGGCCGTCGTCGTAGCGCTCGACGTTGGACAGACCGCGCGCCAGCAACGCCAGCTTGCCGTACGGGACGTCTTCGTAGACGCGCCGGTAGAGCTCGTTGACGTTGACCCCCACGTCGATCAAATCGGCCGCCATCAAGTGCGCGGTCCGCCCGGTGTTCTCGTACATGAAGCGGCCGGTGTCGGTGATCAACCCCACGTACAGCGCGTCGGCGACGGTCAGCGTCGGGGTGACGCCGAGCGCGTGCATCATCGTCCAGACGATCTCGGCGGTGCAGGAGGCCGTGTCGTCGACGAGGTTGACGTTGCCGAACCGGGTGTTGTCGTGGTGGTGGTCGATGTTGAGGATGTGCACGCCCGGCGCGCCGAACTCCTGTGCTGGGTTGCGCGCGAGATTGCCGCAGTCCAGGAACACGATCGTCCGCTCGCGGAAATCGGCGGGCGGCTCGCAGATCAGGTTCGGCAACGGGAAGAACGCGTACTCCTGCGGCAGCGGCAGGTCGCGAGTCGTCGATGTACATCTCGCAGTCCTTGCCGATCGCCGAGAGGATCCCCTGCATCGCGATCAGCGAGCCGAGTGCGTCGCCGTCGGGGTTCTCGTGCGTGACGACGATCGGACGCCGCGCCGCGCGCAGCTCCGCCAGCATCCGCTCGTAGCCATCCGCGGTCGGTTCCTCGATCGGCACGGTGCCGACGCCGTTACTCGGTCATCATCGTCGTCGCGTGGGTCGTGTCGAGATCGATCATCGCCAGCGTCGTTCGGCGTCTGGGGTCGATCCCCTTGCGGGCTGGACGGATCGCCGGAGTGCTCGAGCTCTGAGACCAGCGCGCTGATCCGCATCCCGTGATCGACCGACTCGTCGTAGTGGAAGCTGAGCGACGGCGTGTGTTTGAGCTTCAGCTCGTCGGCCAGGCGGCGCTGCAGGTAGCCGTGGGCGGAGCGCAGGCCCTGCATCGAGTCGGCTCGCTCGGGCTCTGAACCGAGCACGCTCACGAACACCCGAGCGTTCGAAGGTCGGGGCTGGTCTTGACGCCGGTCACGGTCACGAAACCTACTCGGGGATCCTTCAAGCCCATCGCGATCGCGTCTGAGAGCACCGCTCGCATGGCCTCGTCGACGCGACGCATCCGGCCTCCGCGCATCCTACCTCCGCCCGCGTGGTGGGGTGACGAGCTCATCCGCGCAGGTCCTCCACCGAGGCGACGAGCCGTTGCACGCTGGCACCGTCGGGACACCGCCCCAGCACCCATCGCTCCACCGTGTCGGCGGCGGAGTGCAGCTGCTGGAGGGTGCCGGCAGTCAGCGCCGCGGTCAGCGTCGCTCGCTGCCACAGGTCCTGGTGGGCGGTCTCGGACACGGCCACGTGCATCCGCGTCTGCAGCTGTGCCTTGATCGAGGACAGCTCCTTGCGCTTGGCCTTCAGCGAGCCGGCGTCCGGGAAATGGAGATCGATCACGAGTACCGCGACGAAGCCGTCACCCGACATCACGCGTGACGGCGGCGGATCGGTCAGGCGAGCTCGCGCTCGACCTGGCGGGTCGTGTACGTCTCGAGCACGTCGCCTTCTTTGACGTCGGCATAGTCACGCAGCACGATGCCGCACTCGAAGCTGGTCGCGACCTCGCGGACGTCCTCGTTGAAGCGCCGCAGGCTCTGGATCTCACCGTCCCAGATGACCGTGCCGTCGCGCACCAGCCGGACCTTGGAGCCGCGCGTGATCGTCCCCTCGGTGACGTAGGAACCGGCGATCGTGCCGACCCGCGACGCACGGAAGATCTGACGCACCTCGGCTGAGCCGAGCGCCTCCTCGACCTCCTCGGGCGCGAGCATTCCCTGCATCGCCAGCCGCAGCTCGTCGATCGCTCGGTAGATCACCGAGTAGCCGCGGATCTCGACGCCCTCGCGCTGTGCGACGGCACGCGCATCGCCAACCGGGCGGACGTTGAACGCCAGGATGATCGCCTGCGAAGCGGCCGCCAGCATCACGTCGGATTCGGTCACACCGCCGACCGCGCGCCGGATCACGTTGACCGACACCTCGTCCTGCGGCAGCTTGGCGATCTCGTCCTCGATCGCCTCCAGCGAGCCGGCGACGTCGGCCTTGACCAGCAGGTTCAGCTCCTGCAGATCCGAGCCGAAGATGTTGTCCAGCGTGACCGTCGCCTTGCCGCTGCGCACCCGCGCCAGCGATTCGGCCTTCAGGCGCGTCGCCCGCTCGCCCGCCAGCTGTCGGGCACGGCGCTCGTGCTCGACCGCGTGGACGTGCTCGCCGGCCTCCGGGACGCCGTCGAACCCGAGTACCTCGACCGGTTGTCCGGGCAGCGCCGCCGAGATCCGGTTGCCGAGGTGGTCGTGCATCGCGCGCACCCGCCCCCACGCGGCTCCGGCGACGAGCGCGTCGCCGACCTCGAGCGTCCCGCGGCTGACGAGGATCGTCACGACCGGCCCGCGACCCGGGTCGAGCTTGGACTCGATCACCGTGCCGGACGCCGGCGCGTCGGGGTTGGCCTTGAGGTCCTCGACCTCGGACATCAGGATGATCGTCTCGAGCAGATCGTCGAGTCCCTCGCGCGTCTTCGCCGAGACGTTGACGAACTCGGTGTCGCCGCCCCACTCGACCGGCTGCAGACCGAGCTGCGTCATCTCGGTACGCACGCGGTCGGGCTGCGCGCCTTCCTTGTCGATCTTGTTGACGGCGACCAGGACCGACACGCCGGCCTCCTTGGCGTGGTCGACGGCCTCCTGGGTCTGCGGCTTGACGCCGTCATCCGCCGCGACCACGATCACCGCCAGGTCTGTGACCTTGGCGCCGCGAGCGCGCATCGCGGTGAATGCCTCGTGGCCCGGGGTGTCCAGGAACGTCACCATGTGCCCGTCGTGCGCGACCTGGTAGGCGCCGATGTGCTGGGTGATCCCGCCGGCCTCACCGGCCGCCACCTGAGTCTCACGGATCGCGTCCAGCAGCGACGTCTTGCCGTGGTCGACGTGGCCCATGATCGTCACGACCGGCGCGCGCTCGACGAGGTCCTCGTCGGCGTCGTCGAAGACGGGTTCGGAGACCTCTTCGTCCTCGGCGTGGACGATCTCGATCTCCTTGCCGAGCTCGACGGCCAGCAGCTCGAGCGTGTCGTCGGACAGGGTCTGGGTGAGCGTTCGCATCTCACCCAGCACCATCAGCTTCTTGATGATCTCCGAGGTCGAGACGTTCAGGTACTCGGCCACGTCCTTGACGGTCGAGCCGGAGTTGATCGCAACCGACGCCGGGTTCTCGTTCAGCGGACGCGAGGGACGCGATTCGGCCTCTTCGTCATAGACGCCGCGGCGTCGCCGACCGCGGCGCTGACGGCGCGGCGGCTGGTTGCTCGGTCCACCGCCGCCGGGACCACCGGCGCGGCGGGAGGCCTGGGAGTCGATCACGACGCGGCGGCGGCCGCCGGCGTTGCCGGGGGTGCGCTCGCCCTGCAGCGAGTCACGAGTCGGGCGGCTCTTCTGCTCGCCCTGCGTCGCAGCGGTCGCGTCGGTGCCGGCCGACGCCTCGGATCCCGGCGTCCCCGCGGGGGACTCGGCCTGCCGGGCGGCGTTCGCGGCCGCGGCCTTCTGGCGCTGGGCGGCCTCGGCTTTGGCGGCGGCCTCGGCGGCAGCGCGGTCGGCGGCTGCTCGCTCGGCGGCGACGCGTTCCTCGGCGGCCTTCTGCGCGGCGGCGCGCTCGGCGGCGGCAGCGCGTGCCGCGGCGGCGGCCTGTTGCTTCTGGGCCTGGACCGAGAGCCTCCCGCCGCCGGCTTTGCCGGCCGCCTGCTCAGCAGCCCGGCGTGGGTCGACGGGAACTGATCGCCGCGCGGAGGACGCGCGATTGCCGGCTGCGGGAACGGTCACCGCCGGCTGCTGGGCCGGCTGGATCCGCGCGGGCGGCGCCGGCTTGCGCGCTGCGGGTGGCCGTGACGGCGAGCCGCCTGAACCCGAATCGATCCGGACACGGCGCAGCGTCGTCGGGGCCGCCGCCTTGGTCGCCGGCGCGCTCGCGCCGCCGTTGGCGTCCCCGTTGGACAGCACGCGGCTCGCCAGCTGCTCGTCGACCGAGGATGAGGCCGCGGTGACCTCGATGCCGGCGGCCTTCAGCTTCGCGAGAACCTCCTTGGTGGAGATCCCTCGCTCTTTGGCGATCTCGTGCACTCGCTTGTTCACAGGCAATCCAGTCTAGGAGGCGGCGTACCTACGCCGCCTGGTCGGTGTCTTGATGGGCGAGCTCCTGGTGGGCCTCGATGCCGCAGTAGCGGGAGCCCGGCAGCGCCGCGTTGGGGCAGCGGCGGCCATTGGAGAGGATCGCCGCGCAGCGGCCCGAGGACTCGGTCTCGTCGATCCCCTGCTCCTCTTCCTCCTGCGCGAACTCCGTCTCGGAGCGGATGTCGATCCGCCAGCCCGTCAGTCTCGCCGCCAGCCGCGCATTCTGGCCCTCGCGTCCGATCGCCAGCGACAGCTGGTCATCGGGAACGATCACCGTCGCCTGCTTGCCGGCATCGTCAACCAGCACCTCGCGCACCCGCGCCGGCGACAACGCCTTGGCCACGAACCGGGCAGGCTCGTCGTTGTAGGGGATGATGTCGATCTTCTCGCCGCGCAGTTCGGACACGACCATCCGCACCCGGGAGCCGCGCGGTCCCACGCAGGCGCCAACCGGGTCGACCCCGTCGACATGCGAGACGACGGCGATCTTCGACCGGTAGCCGGGTTCACGCGCGACGCCGGTGATCTCGACCAGCCCGTCGGCAATCTCGGGCACTTCGAGCTCGAACAGAGACTTGATCAGCTCAGGATCACGACGCGACACGATGATGCTCGGCCCCTTGGTTGAATTCGATACGTCCTTGATCACGGCCTTGATCCGCTGCGAATGGTCATAGCGCTCGCCGTCGACCTGCTCTGACTTCGGCAGCAGCGCCTCGACCCGGTCGCGCAGCTGGACCAACGTGTAGCGCGAGTCGGACTGCTGCACGATCCCGGTGATCAGCTCGCCGACGCGATCGCGGAACTCCTCGAACATCATGTCGCGCTCGGCCTCACGGATCCGTTGCAGGATCACCTGCTTGGCGGTTTGCGCCGCGATCCGGCCGAAGTCGTCGGGGGTAACGTCCTCGACCTCG
Organism: uncultured Solirubrobacteraceae bacterium; assembly: GCA_963846015.1. Classification (GTDB taxonomy): domain Bacteria; phylum Actinomycetota; class Thermoleophilia; order Solirubrobacterales; family Solirubrobacteraceae; genus Palsa-465. Next base: position 732,478 of record CAWJUE010000002.1, on the reverse strand, counting down.
ATCTGATCCTCGTACTCCTTGAGCTTCTCCATGTCGATCTCGGGCTCGGGCGCATCGCGCATCTCGCCGGTCTCGGGATCGACCGTCGGCTGCTCATCGGTAGCCGCGATCAGCAGCTGCTCCTCGAGCTCCGGCGGGATCTTGAGCTCCCAGACGATGAAGTCGCCGGAGTCACGGTCCATCTGAACCTTGGCGTACGGAGCCGAGCCGGGCGTCTTCTTGTAGGCCGACAGGAGCGCGTCCTCGAGCGCCTCCATCAACTTCTCATGGGAGATGTTCTTCTCGGCGGCGAGGCCACGGACGGCCTCAACGATCTCTTTGCTCATGGCTTGCTCAGTCTCCAGGTATGAGGTTGGAGCGGGCGATCTGCTCGTAGGGGATCGTGACGAGCCCGTCCGCGGCGGCGAGCGTGACGTCGGCGTCGCTCGCGCCCACCAGCTCGCCGGTCAGCTGCTTGTGGCCACCGGCCGCGTCGCGCAGGCGCACGCGCGCGCGCCGTCCCAGAAAGCGGCTGTAGTGCTGGGGCTTGGTCAGCGGGCGATCCTGACCGGGCGAGGAGACCTCCAGCGAGTAGCGCTCGCGGTAGTCGCTGAGGTGACCCGTCACCCGCTCGCAGAGCGCGAGCGTCACGCCGTCCGGGTGGTCGATGAAGATGCGGAGAATGTGACCTTGGAACTCCGCGAGCAGCAACTCGACCTCAGGCTCGAGGCCGGACAATCTGGCTTCGATTTCGGTCTGTTGTGCACTCACGATCTCCTCCGTCTTATGTCATAAAAAAAGCGGGCGAGCGCCCACTTTCGGTACAAATGCCGGGCCCAACCACCACGCCCGGCCGGAAAGCTGTGTCTCCAGGTTAGCACCGCACCTGCCGATACCGGCCCCGCGCGGCGGCCAGGCAAGCCAGCGATCCGGACGCAACTCTGAAGCGGCGGTTGAGCCTCTCCAGAGTGTCGCTCAGGCGTTGTTGGTGCGGGCCGCTGCGGCCCGGGCCCGGTCCCGATAGATCCGGTAATCGCGGCGGTCAGGCTGCAGGCACGCCGCCAGCGTCAGCGGCTTTCGGGCGTCGGCGTGACGGCCCAGCAACTGCAGGCAGCGGCCGAGGCAGAACAGGGCGAAATCATTGGTCGGGGCGCGGTCGACCACCGCCTGGAACTCCGTCGCGGCGCGGTCGTAGTGCTGGCTGTGAAACAGGGCGCGCCCGAGCGCCTCGCGGACCGAGGTCTTGTCCGGCGCCAGCTCGGCGGCCCGGCTGAGCGGCACGACCGCGGCGTGATGGTGGCCGGCGGTGAGCAGTTCGGTCCCGCGCTGAAACAGGTCGTACACGTCGTCCATGTGCCCTGCGTTTGAGTGTAGGCGCGCCGGTGGCGGCAGGTTCCCGATCCGGCCCGGACCGCCGGCGCTGGTGCGGCCCCTACGGATGGCCGCCGTGCAACCGCGGCGGCAGCGCCCGCAGCGCCCGCAGGCGCCCCAGGGGACCGAGCCCGAGACCCAGCTCTCGGCGCAGCGCACGGCGCTGAGCGCGGTCGGGCGCGGTCGCCCGGCCGCCGTAGCGCGACAGCCGCAGCGCCCGGATATAGCCGGCGACGTCGGGGGTGAACCGATAGCGGTCCTCGAGCGCCGCCAGCGTGACCCCGTCGTGCAGCGGCCGTCCGGTGCGCTCCAACGCGAGCTCGAGCTCGGCGATCAGCTGCTCGGTCGAGCCGACCGGACGCATCAATGTCCACACCGCCCAGCCCAGCAGGCACAGCGCCAGCAGCGCCGCCGCGGCGCCGGCCAGCAGCCAGTCGCTTGTCCCGGTGGCGCCATGATGGTGTGCGTGGGTGATACCGCCCGCGGCGCTCGCCAGGTTCTTCACGCCACGCGGGGTGCCGGCGGTCTTGCCGGGCGTATTCGGGGTCGGCCGGCCGCTGATGCTCGATACCCTGATGCCACCGCGGGCCGGCGCGCTGGCCGGGGTCGGATCGAACGTGACCCAGCCGTAGGTCGGAAACCAGACCTCGTCCCAAGCGTGTGCATCGGTGTCGGCAACCTGGAACGTGCCGGCCTGGCTGTCGCGGCTGCCGGTCGCGAAGCCGGTCGCAACTCGTGCCGGGACGCCGCCCATCCGCAGCAGCAGCGCCATCGCGCCCGAGAACTGTTGGCAGTACCCGAGCTTGGTTTTGAACAGGAACGACTCGAGCGGATAGCGGGCGCGCGCCGGCGACTGGTCGTACCGGAAGCCGTTTCCGGTGCTCAGGTAGGCCATCACGTTGCGGACGAACTGCAGCTCGTTGTGTGACTCCGACGCCAGCCGCTGCGCCAGCTGATAGGCCTGCCCATAGGGCGAGCGCCGCACATAGGCGACCGCACCGGGACCGGCCTCAGCGACGACCGTGGTGGAATCCGGGGCCTCATGGAAGCCAGCGAACCGGACCGGGAACCGCGCGCCGGTGGGGGTCGGGATCGATACCGACAGGTAGCCGGTCAATGCCGCCCATGGATACGCCTGCGCCGTCGCGGCGGTGAGCTGAGGATCGGTCGGCGTCGGGGTGTAAACCCGGGCCTGATAGCTGACGCCCGGTCCGAGCACGCGATCGGCGGCGATCGCGCCGGTGCCCAGGACGCGGTGGCTGTGGCCTGGGATCCGTGACTCGAGCGTCCACTGCCCGGCGCCGATCAAATCGCTCGTCCGCATGCCCTGGATCGTGACCCGGATCGTCTCGGAGTATCTGTGGACAGCGGCGGGCGACGGCGCCGGCAATGACGGGGAGAACGGCTGGGCTCCGGTCTCGCCGGGGGCGGGCAGCGGCGTCGGCGGCCCCTGTACCCACGCGGTCCCGTCGAAATCGTCGAGGTTCTCGGCCTTCCAGTAGTGGCCCGTCTTGGCGCGGACGCTCAGCACCTCGTTGCCCTTTTGCGGCCAGTGCAGCGGACCGTAGGTCTGATTCCACGAAAACGAGGCGAGGTGCCGGATGCTCGTCGCGCCACTCCACTTCTCGTAGTCAAACCAGGGCTTGCCGCCGTCGATCACCGGTGTCACCACCGCCCCGGCCAGCCCCGCCATCGCCAGCAGCACCAGGGCCGTGCGACCGCCGTCGAAGCGCAGTCGCTCGCCCCAGACGAAGAACGCCACCAGCACGAACAGCAACAGCCCCTGCAGCGACGGCGCGGTCGGGTGCACGAGCGTCGAGGGCACGACCGCGAGCGCGATCAGCGGCAGCGCCGCCGTCGCCCGTCTGGCATCGGAGATCCGCCGCGGTGCGAACGCCAGCACGGCACCGGCGTCCACCAGCAGCACCGCTGCGCCGAGCATGATCACGAGCGTCACGCGGTGGTCGAACCCGTCGTAGGGCACGAGGATGTTCCCCAGTCCGCCGAGGCCGTGGCCGATCTCCCGCGCCGCAACGGCGATCTTCACGTACCAGACGAGGTGCCAGCGCAGGCCGGCGATCGGGAGCGCGGCCAGCGCCAGGCCGAACGTGGCCACTCCAGCGATCGTCCGCGACGCGTACCGAGGCAGCGGCGCCAGCCGCCGTCGCAGCGGTGGGACGCCGCCGGCGAGGCCGATCGCCAGCGCCGCCAGGCCGACGAGGCGCAGGCTTGGCGGCGTGACCAGCAGCCGAGACCAGCGCTCGATCCCGTACAGCGATAGGGCCGTAAAGCCGGCCAGCCGAACCCACGGCCGTGCCTGGACGTCGGTGCGTGCGGGCGCGTGTTGGCGCGCGCGTCCGGCCGGGCGGCCGGCGGGGCGGCCGGCGATCGGGACCGAGGCCGAGCTCACGACGCCGTCCTGGCGATCGGGCGCTCGCGGTCCGAGCCGACCCCGAGCGCGAACCCGCGGCAACCGCAGACCTCGAGCATCGGCCGCATCCGACCGCGGACGCCACGAGGGCGGCCCGACACGAGCTCAGCCTCGGGCACCACCAGCACCGCGGTCCCGGATCCGGTCGAGATCAGCGCCGCCGCGAGTCGCTCCGACGGGGTCGGCGTCACATAGATCAGCGGGCCCGATCGTCCGCGCGCGCCGCCGAGCACGGGCTTGCCGCTGCCGGCCAGCGGCTTGACGAGCGCCAGCCGGCGGTAGGCGACGGGCCAGCGGTTGAGCTCCGGGTCGATTGCCGTCGGGCGCTGGTCGCCTGGCAGCAGCAGCCCGCAGCCGCCGGCCCGGCCGAGGTCCAGTGCCAGCGACGCCGCCGCGCGGACGGTGGCGTCGAGCAGCTCCTCAGACGCGCCAACCAGTCGCGAGTCGAGCACGATCAGCGGCCGGTTGTCGCCGTCGGCGCGCAGGCGCCGCTCGATCAGCCCGGCTCCGCGGGCCAGCGCCGGCCAGTGGATCCGGCTCGCCGGGGTCCCGACCCGATAGGGCCGCAGGCCGTCGAGGTCGACTGCGGCCATCACCTCCGATGCCTGGTCCCCGTCGATCCCGTCAAACCGCAACGTGCGCTCGCCGCTGCGCCACCGAACCGGCTCGATCCGCGGCAGCACCAGGATCCGCTGCGGGGAGCCGTCGCTGCGGGCGATGACGCGCGCCAGCTCGAGCGGGTCGGAGACTTGCAGCAGGGGCTCGGGCAGCAGGTGTTCGCCGCGGCGCGGGAAGCGGGCGGTGACGTCGACGGACGCTCTGCGCCCGCCCCGAATCGGCGACAGCGGTCCCGACAGCGCGAACCGGGCTTCGGTCACCGGATCGATCACCTCGGCGCCGGGCAGACCGAGCACGCTGCGGTGGACCTCGATCTTGGCTTGCAGCGGCTGATCCTCGATGATCCGGTGGGCGGCCAGCACGCGCGTCGCCGAGGCACCGCGGACCGCGCACCACACCCAGGCGGGCGCGAGCGCGCCGATCGCGATCAATGCGATCGCCGGAACGAACAGCGGCTTCGCGTCGAACGCGAGCGCCAGCACCAGCAGGCCGCAGCCGCCGACGGCGACCGCGACCGAGCGCCCGGCTGACATCGACGTCCCTGGGCGCCGGCGAGCCCATCGCGGCAGCCGCTGCGGGTTGGGCCGGGCCGGGCTCACGACCGGGATCCTCCGCTCACAGCGCCCGGACCGCTCCGAGCGCGTCGAGGATCACGTCCCGAGCGCCCGAGCGCGGGGTCTCGGGCGACAGCACCAGCCGGTGGGCCAGCACCGGTTCGGCCAGCGTCTGCACATCGTCGGGCAGTGCGTGGTCGCGGCCGGCCATCATCGCGTGCGCCTTGGCCGCGCGCAGCAGCATCAGGCCGGCCCGCGGACTGGCGCCCAGGTCGACACGGGGATCCTCACGCGTGTGCCAGAGCAGCCGCACGATGTAGTCGCGCAGCGGCTCGGCGGCGCGGACGCGGCCAGCGGCATCCTGGGCGGCGAGCACCTCGGCGGCCGTCGCGACCGGCCGCAGCGCCAGCACCCGGTCGCCCGCTTCGTGGGCCGCGAGCATCCCGGCCTCGGCGGCCCGCTCCGGGTAGCCGAGCGAGATCCGGATCATGAACCGGTCGAGCTGTGCCTCGGGCAGCGGGTAGGTGCCCTCATACTCAACGGGATTCTGAGTCGCGAGCACGAGGAACGGCCGTGCCAGCTCGTGCGTGTGCACGTCGACGGTGACGCGGCGCTCCTGCATGCACTCCAAGAGGCCCGACTGGGTCTTGGGCGACGCCCGGTTGATCTCGTCGACGAGCACGATGTTGGCGAACACGGGTCCCGGGCGGAACTCGAAGCGCGCCGTCCGTTGGTCGTAGACGTTGGTGCCGACGACATCGGCCGGGAGCAAGTCGGCGGTGCCCTGGATCCGCGCGAACTGGCAGTCGATCGAGCGTGACAGCGCCCGCGCCAAAGCGGTCTTGCCGACACCGGGATAGTCCTCGACGAGCACGTGGCCCTCGGCCAACAGCGCGACGATCAGATGGGTGAGGGTCTGCGACCTGACCTCGACGGCCAGGCTGACGTTGGCCGCCAGCGCTCGGGCCGTCGCGGCGAACGCGTCAAACTCTTGGGGTGCGATTGGGGCCGGCTCCGGCGACACTGTCCTCTCTCCCTCCATCGGACAACAGCTGGTCGATACCCACCAGGACGCCTTCAGCAATCAGATCCTTACCGGCCCGCTCCAGTTTCTGCTCGGTGCCGTCGGCGGTCACGATCGTCACCTCGTTGTCGGTGCTGTCGAAGCCGATGCCGTCGGCGGCGACGTCGTTGACCACGATCGCGTCCAAACGCTTGCGCGTGAGCTTCTCGCGCGCGTAGGCGATCGCGCCCTCGCCCGTCTCGGCGGCGAACCCGACGAGCACCTGTCCCGGGCGCCGCCGGGCCGACAGCGTGCCGAGCACGTCGGTCGTCGGCTCGAGCTCGAGCCGCGGAGGTCCGGCGTCTTTTTTGAGCTTGACGCCGGCGGCCGCGCGTGGCCGGAAGTCGGCGACGGCGGCGGCCATCAGCAGCACGTCGGCGGCGTCAAACCGCGCCTCGCACGCGTCCAGCAGTTCGGCCGCGGTCTGCACGGCGACGACGCGGACGTCGGCGGGCGCCGGCAGCGAGACGTTCGCGGCGACGACCGTCACGTCGGCGCCACGGCGGGCAGCCGCCGCGGCCAGCGCCAGTCCCATCCGCCCCGAGGAGCGGTTGCCGATATACCGGACGGGGTCGATCGGCTCACGCGTGCCGCCAGTGGTGACGAGCACCCGGACGCCGGCCCAGTCGCTGCTTTCCGCCGGCGCCAGCAGCCGCCCGCAGGCGGCGACCAGCTCTTCGGGCTCGGACATCCGGCCGGTCCCGCGCTCGCCGTGCGAGGCCAGTTCGCCGGTGTCGGGTCCGACGATATGGATCCCGCGTGCACGCAGGAGCGCGAGGTTGTCCTGCGTCGCCGGGTGGGCGTACATCCGGTCGTTCATCGCGGGCGCGACGATCACCGGACAGTCTCCCGCGAGCGCCGCGGTGGTCACGAGATTGTCGGCGAGGCCGTGCGCGAGCTTGGCGATCGTGTTCGCGCTGGCCGGTGCGATCAGGTACAGCTCGGCATGCTGCACGAGCGCCAGATGCGTGATTGGGACCCGCCCACCCTCGCGGTCACCGACCGGCTCGCCGGGGTAGGCGCCGCGCAGCGGATCCTCGTCGAACTCGCTGCTCAGCACCGGTGCGCCGGTGATCCCGGCAAAGGTCGCCTCGCCGACGAACCGGCGGCTGTTCGGTGTCTGGATCACGCGCACCGCATGGCCGGCAGCGATCAGCAGCCGCGCGGTCTGCACGGCCTTGTAGGCGGCAATGCCGCCGGTGACGCCGATCAAGACCCGCGCCATGGCGTCTGCTCGCGGCCTAGCGGTAGTGGTACTTGAGCTTGCCCTGGGCGACTTCCTCCAGGGCGATCGTCAGGTAGTTCTTGGAGCGCGTCTCGACCATCGGCGGCGGGAATTCGTCGAACGTCCCCTCACCGAGGTTGTGGTAGTAGGAGTTGATCTGGCGCGCGCGCTTGGCGGCCACGAGCACGCTGGCGTAGTCGGAGTCGACGTGTTCCAGCAGCTTGTCGATGCGGGGAGAGATCAAGGTGTTGGTGCTTTCGGTCGGAGGGACGCGTCTCGACGCGCTTGATCAGCCCCACCGAGGTTAGCGATCGGGCCCCTCCGGGCGAGCACGGTCGCGTGCCAGCTCCCCTTCGACCAGCGCGGTCAGCTCATCGGCGGCCTTGTCAAGCTTGTGATTGACGATCACGTGCTTGAACTCGTCCTGAGCCGCGAGCTCGGCGCGAGCGGTCTCGAGCCGCCGTGCGATCTGGGGCGGCGAGTCGGTGCCACGCCCGGTCAGCCGTGTGTGCAGCGCTTGTTCGTCGGGAGGAGCGATGAACACCGCGACCGCGTCGGGCATCGCCTCTCGGACCTGGCGAGCGCCCTGCACCTCGATCTCGAGGATCACCGCGGCACCGGTCGCAATGCCACGCTCGAGCTCTGCGCGCAACGTCCCGTAGCGACGTCCCGAGTAGTCCGCGTGCTCGACGAACTCGTCGGCCGCGACACGACGGTCGAACTCCTCGGGGGAGAGAAAGTGATAGTCGACCCCGTCGCGCTCGCCGGGGCGCGGATCACGGGTCGTGGCCGAGATCGCCAGCACCAGCCCGGGCATGCGCTGGCGCAACTCGCGGATCAGCGTGCCTTTGCCGACCCCCGAGGGTCCGGTGATCACGATCACGCGAGACATCGTGGCCGGCCGGCCTGGCAGATCTGCGAGTCCGTGCCGCCGCGTCAGCGGCGGCGCATCAGCGCGACGAGCTCGCCGCGCTGGCGCTCTGACAGTCCGCCGAGCGTCTTGCTCGGCGAGATCCGGCACTGCCCCAGAATCTTGTTGACCTTGACGCGACCGTACTTGGGGACGGCCAGGAGCAGGTCGAAGACCTTCGCGCTCTGCAGATATTCTGGTGGGTGCAGCAGCAGCTCATGGATCTGCTGGCGTCCTGCTTTGAGGTCGCGCTTGAGCTGCGCGCGGCGGCTCCGGACGTCGTTCGCACGCTGCAGCGCCTCCATCCGCTGGGTCAAGGAGCGCTCGGGCGCGGCGACTGGTTTTGGGAACGGCTCACTGACCGGCGGCATGGGCGGCGACTATACATCGTGGACCGGGCCGATCAAGGCAAAAGCCCCCAATTTAGCTCGACCTCAACTCGAGCTTGAGCATTGTCGAGCCTAGTTGCGGCGATAGTCACGCTTTGCAGGGGGTTTGTCGGCTGCGCATTGCGCCACACTGACGCATCAATGTCAACCGCGCGCCGAGACTGTGGGACGGGTGATCGGGCTCCACGGGTGTCGTCGTCAGCGCCTCCGAGGTGGCTCAGTGCGGCGGCCGGGAGGGTATCCCGATCGCCCCGAGCTCGGCCGCGATTCGGGCCCCGGCCAGCGGGTCCCGGAAGCTCTCGGTGCCGACCGCGACGACGGTCGCTCCAACCGCCAGCAGCTCCGCGGCGTCGCGCCCGGTCTGCACGCCGCCCATCGCGACGACCGGGATCCCCACCTCCGAGCAGACCGCATCGGTCTGAGCGAGTGCGACGGCGCGAACGGCAGGTCCCGAGACGCCGCCGGTACCTCCGCCCAACCACGGCTGCCCGGTCTCGGGAGCGAGCGCCATCCCGCGCAGCGTGTTGATCAGCGAGACGGCGTCAGCACCCGCGTCCTCGGCGGCGCGCGCGACCGCCGCAACGTCCGCGGCGTTCGGAGTCAGCTTGACGATCAGGGGCTTGTCGGTCAGCGGCCTGACCACGTCGAGGAGCGCCGTCACCTCCGCCGGATCCGATCCGATCAAAGTGCCGGTCTCGACGTTCGGGCAGGAGACGTTGAGCTCGAGCGCCGACACTTCCTCGTGGACCGAGAACGCGCGCACCAGCTGCACCACCTCGGCTCTGGTGAACCCCATCACGTTGACGACCAGCGGAACCGGCAGTCGCGCCAGCTCGGGCAGATCGTGCGCGAGATAGCCCTCGAGGCCCTTGTTGGGAAGGCCGATCGAGTTCATCAGCCCCGCCGGCAGCTCCCACAGCCGCGGCGGCGGATTGCCCTGACGCGGGGCGACCGTCACCGTCTTGGAGACGAACGCGGAAAACGGGAACCGGCGCAGCAGCGCGTCGCCGAACGCCCGGCGGGCCGCGATCACGTCGAACGTCCCCGAGGCGTTGACGATCGGATGCGCCAGCTCGAGCCCGCAGAACCGCACGCGGGCGTCGAGGCCGGCACTCAATGTGGTGCTCCCGGGATGAGCGCCGATGGCAAGCGAGCTGCATCGATCACCGGCCCGTCGACGCACAGGCGCAGGTACCCGTCGGTGGTTGGCACGACGCACCCGAAGCAGGCGCCGTAGCCGCACGCCATTCCCGACTCGAGCGCCAGCTGCGCGGGCGTGCCGGTCGCCGCGCACAGCACCCGGACCGCCTCGAGCATTGCCGGCGGACCGCAGGCGTAGACCTCGACGGGAGCGTCCGCTCGCAGCCCGGTGGCGAGTAGATCGGTCACGAGCCCGTGATGGCCGGCCGAGCCGTCGTCGGTCGCGACCTCGGCGCCGGCCAGCAGCCGTGCCCCGCGCGCGTGCTCGGCGTCACGGAAGCCGAGCAGCACCGCCGCGCCGCTGAGCTGGTCCTGCCAGATTGCCAGCGGCGCGATCCCGACGCCGCCGCCGACCAGCAACGGCGCCCGTCCGTCACGCGGGGGCGCGAAGCCGATTCCCAGCGGACCGAGGATCGACAGCTGGTCGCTGACCTGCATTTCGCAGAGCCGCTCGGTGCCCGGCCCGACATCGTCGAGCAGGAACTGCAGCTCGTCGGTGCCGGCGGGCGCACGCAGCACCGAGAAGGCGCGCGGCAAAAATGGCCGCTGCGATGCTCCCCCACCCCACCGCCTGACCGTGGCGAGCATGTAGAACTGGCCGGCCTGGGGCCGCGGGCCAAGCGGATCGGCGCAGCGCAGCACGTGGTAGGTGCCGTGGCGCTCGTGCGCGACGACCGCGACTGCGCGGGCTCCCAGCGGGGCCAGGACCCGGTCCGCGCCGGCAGTGAACGTGTCCGCGGCGGTGCCGGTCACGTCGCCGGGGTCGCCGCCGGGTGCGGCTCGGAGTCGTTCGCGCGCGAGCTGCGGTGCAGCTCCTGGAGCGAGATCACGTCCGGCGCGGCGCGGCGCGCCGCGATGATCGCCCGAGTGGCAGCCATCGCTCCGGAGATCGTGGTGATGCACGGGATCCCGCGGGCGACCGCGGCCGCGCGGATCTCATACCCATCGGCGCGGGCCCCCGATCCGGTCGGCGTGTTGATCACCAGGTCGACGTCGCCGCGCTCGATCCAGTCGACGACGTGTGGCGAACCGTCCTGAAGCTTGTTGATCCGGGTCACGGAGATGCTCATCCGCTCCAGCGCCTGCGCGGTGCCGCGGGTCGCGATGATCCGGAACCCGAGGTCGTGCAGCATCGTCGCGATCCCGACCGCGGCCGCCTTGTCGCCGTCGGACACGGTCAGGAACACTGTGCCCGAGCCGGGCAGTTCGGCGCCGGCGGCGGCCTGGGCCTTGGCGAAGGCGGTCGGGAAGTCCCGGGCGATTCCCATCACCTCGCCGGTCGAGCGCATCTCCGGTCCGAGCAGCGAGTCAGCGCCGGCGAACCGGCTGAACGGCAGCACCGCCTCCTTGACACACACGTGGCCGTCGCCATTGGCACGCTCGCGGTCGCGGACGGAGACCACCTCGGTCACGCGCTCGCCGAGCATGATCCGGCAGGCGAGCTTGGCCAGCGGCAGCCCGATCGCCTTCGAGACGAACGGCACCGTTCGCGACGCCCGGGGATTGGCTTCGATCACATACAGCCGATCGTCGCCGCGGATCGCGAACTGCACGTTGAGCAGGCCGACCACGCCGAGCGCGCGAGCGATCCCGGTCGTCTGCTCTCGGATCCGAGCCAGCATCTCCTCGCCGAGGGTGTGCGGCGGCAGCACGCAGGCGGAGTCGCCGGAGTGGATCCCGGCCTCCTCGACGTGCTGCATGATCCCGGCGATCCAGACGTCGTCGCCGTCGCACAGGGCGTCGACATCGACCTCGATCGAGTTCTCCAGGAAGCGGTCGAGGTAGATCGTCCGCTGCTCGGATCCCGGGAGATGGGCGGGACCGATCCCGACGCGGCGCAGGTAGTCCTCCAGGCCGCCGAGGTCGTAGACGATCTCCATCGCGCGGCCACCGAGCACGTAGCTGGGACGCACCAGCAGCGGGAAGCCGACGTTCGGTGCCTGCGCCAGCGCCTGCTCGGCGTTGCGCGCGGTCGCATACGGAGGAGCGCTGTAGCCGAGCTCGTCGAGCAGGCTGCCGAACCGCGAGCGGTCCTCGGCGAGGTCGATCGCGTCGATGCTCGTGCCGAGCACGTTGACGCCGGCGGCGTCGAGGCCCGCGGCGAGCTTCAGCGGCGTCTGGCCACCGAACTGGACGACGACCCCTTCGGGCCGCTCGACCTCGCAGACGGCCAGCACGTCCTCGAGCGTCAGCGGCTCGAAGTAGAGCCGGTCCGACGTGTCGTAGTCGGTCGAGACGGTCTCGGGGTTGCAGTTGATCATCACCGCGTCGCGCCCGGACTCCCGGACCGTCTGCGCGGCATGGACGCAGCAGTAGTCGAACTCGATCCCCTGGCCGATCCGGTTGGGCCCTGAGCCGAGGATCACGACGCTCGGCCGCTCGCCGCGGTCGACCTCGTGGGCCGGGGAACCGTTACGGGCCGGACGCTCCCAGCCGGAGTAGAAGTACGGGGTCTGGGCGGCGAACTCGGCGGCGCAGGTGTCGACCGCCTTGTAGGTCCGCTGACCCTGAAACGGCGCCTGCGGATCGGCGGCCAGCTCAGCGAGCTCGTGCAGGAACCACGGGTCGATGTCGGTACGCCGGTGCAGCTCCTCGATTGAGGCGCCGCGACGCAGCGCCTCCAGCAGATGGTCGAAGCGCTCCGCGCCCGGCATCGCCGTCAGCGCCAGCAGCGTCTCGAGCTCATCGGGGTACTGCGGGCGGGTGTCGAGCTCACGTGAGCGCAGCGCCTTCGCGAACGCCTGCTGGAAGGTACGCCCGAGCGCCATCGCCTCGCCGACGGACTTCATGTGGGTGGTCAGCCCACCGTCGGCGCCGGGGAACTTCTCGAACGCGAACCGCGGCCACTTCACCACGCAGTAGTCGATCGCGGGTTCGAAGCTGGCCGGGGTCGCTCGCGTGATGTCGTTGGGGATCTCCTGCAGCGTGTAGCCGACCGCCAATCGCGCCGCGATTTTGGCGATCGGGAAGCCGGTCGCCTTCGAGGCCAGCGCGCTCGAACGTGAGACGCGCGGGTTCATCTCGATGATCACGATCTCCTCGGTCTCGCGGTTGACCGCGAACTGGACGTTGGAGCCGCCGGTCTCGACGCCGATCGCGCGGATCACCGCGATCGCCTGGTCGCGCAGCTTCTGATAGAGGCGGTCGGGCAGCGTCTGCTGGGGCGCGACGCAGACCGAGTCGCCGGTGTGGACGCCCATCGGATCGAGGTTCTCGATCGAGCAGACGATCACGACGTTGTCGGTGCGGTCGCGCATCACCTCGAGCTCGAACTCGCCCCAGCCGAGCACCGACTCCTCCAGCAGCACCTGACCGATCGGTGATGCGGCCAGCCCGCCGCCGACGATCCGCTCGATGTCGGCGTCGGTCCGCACGACGCCGCCGCCGGTGCCGCCGAGCGTGAACGCCGGGCGCACGATGAACGGCAGCCCGAGCTCGGCGATCGCCGCGTAACCGTCATCGAGACTATGGGCGATCGTCGACTTCGGCACCCGCAGCCCCGCCTCGGTCATCGTGTCGCGGAACCGCTCACGGTCCTCGGCGCGGTCGATCGCCTCGTAGTCGGCGCCGATCAGCTCCACCCCGTATTGCGCCAGCGTGCCGTTCTCATGCAGCGCCTTCGCCAGGTTCAGCGCGGTCTGGCCACCGAGCGTCGGCAGCAGCGCATCGGGTCGCTCGCGTTCGATCACCTGGGCGACCGGACCCGGCAGCAGCGGTTCGATGTAGGTCGCTGAGGCAACCTCCGGATCGGTCATGATCGTCGCCGGGTTGGAGTTGACCAGCACGACCTCGTAGCCGTCGGCCTCCAGCACCCGGCACGCCTGAGTGCCGGAGTAGTCGAACTCCGCGGCCTGGCCGATCACGATCGGGCCCGAGCCGAGCAGCAGGATCTTGTGGATGTCGTTGCGGCGTGGCATGTGGCGTGCGTTTCCTCAGCTCGTTGCCGCGGTCGCGGCGATCTCGTCGATGAACCGGTCGAACAGGTGCAGCGCGTCGTTGGGCCCCGGCCCGGCCTCGGGGTGGTACTGGACGGTCGCGCCCGGCACGTCACGCAGCACGAGCCCCTCGACGGTTCGGTCATACAGGTTGATATGGGTCAGCTCGGCGGCCCCGAAATCGGTCTCCCAGCGCACCGGCTGATCGTCCTCGATCGTCCTGGCGCCGCCCGGGCCGAGCACCGCGAACCCGTGGTTCTGGCTGGTGATCTCGGTGATGCCGGTGGTCAGGTCCTTGACCGGATGGTTGGCGCCGTGGTGGCCGAACGGCAGCTTGTAGGTCTCCAGTCCGACCGCCCGGCACAACAGCTGGTGGCCGAGGCAGATCCCGTACACGGGCAGGGTGCCGACGCACTCGCGGACGGTGTCGATGACGTAGCCGAGCGCGGCCGGGTCGCCCGGCCCGTTGGCCAGAAACACCGCGTCGGGCCGGCCGGCGAGCAGCTGCGGCGCGGAGTCGGTGCATGGGTGCAGCTCGACCGTCGCGCCGCGAGCGCGGAGGTTCTCGACGATCGAGCGCTTGACGCCGGTGTCGATCATCGCGATCCGAAGGCTTCGCTCGCCTCCGCCGGTGGGCTCGAGCATGAGCGTCTGCGCGGGGCTGACCTCCCGGGCGAGGTCACGTCCGGACATCGGCGGCTCGGCGTCGATCAGCGCGTTGGCCTGGCGCTCGGAGATCGAGGCGGGGAACAGTCCGCCGCGCATCGCGCCTCGCTCGCGGATGTGGCGGACCAGCGCGCGCGTGTCGAGGTCGGTGATCGCGGGGATCCCACCGTCCGCCAGCCAGCTGCACCAACCGCCCTCGGCCCCCGCGGCGTCCTCGCGATCGACCGCCGCGCGCATGATCGCCGCTCGCGCGTGGACTCGATCTGACTCCATCGCCTCGGTCATCACCCCGTAGTTGCCGATCTGCGGGTAGGTGAACGTGATCAGCTGCCCCGCGTAGCTGGGATCCGTCATCGCCTCCTGGTAGCCGGCCATCGAGGTCGTGAACACGATCTCCCCGACGGCGGGCTGGTCGGCGCCGCAGGCGACCCCGTCGAACCGGGCGCCGTCGGCGAGCAGCACGTACGCGGTGGCGTCGGCTGGCGTCATCAGCGTGCCGCCCGGTTGCGCGCGCTCGTCGCGCGTGGGTGGTCGCCGTCGGACGCGACCAGCATCGGCTGACGGTGGGCGATCACCCCGCCCGCGATCGTCAGCAGCACTCGTCCTCGCAATCGCATGCCATCGAACGAGCAGTTGGCCGACTTTGAGGCGTATCCGTTCTCGCCCGACGGTCCAGCTGGCCTCGGTGTCGATCAGGCAGACATTCGGCCGCCTCGCCGGGGGCGATCCGCGGCGTGTGCAGTCCGTACAACGCGCCGCCGGCGGTCATCCGCTCGATCAACGTCGCCAGCGCCAGTTCCCCGGGCACGACCAGCTCGGTGTAGATCGCGGCAAACGCCGTCTCCAGCCCGATCGTCCCCATCGGCGCCTGTTCGAACGGAACCTCCTTCTCGTGGCGGGCGTGCGGCGCATGGTCGGTGGCGACGCACTCGATCACGCCGCTTCGAAGCGCCTCGATCAGCGCGCGGCGGTCGGACTCGGCGCGCAGCGGCGGGTTCATCTTGAAGCGGCTGTCGGTCGAGCGGACCATCTCGTCGGTCAGCGTCAGGTGGTGGGGTGAGGCCTCGCCCGAGACCTTCGCGCCCTGCGCCTTGGCCTCGGCCAGCGCCTGCACCGATTCGACGCACGAGAGGTGCTGGAAGTGAACGCCGCGCGTCCTCGTATAGCGCCAGGGCGGCGTCGCGGGCGACCATCGTCGACTCCGACAGCGATGGGATCCCGCCCATCCCCAGCCGCGCCGAGACCGCCCCCTCGTGCATCACGCCGTCGCCCGACAGCGCCGGGTCCTCTTCGTGCAGGGCGATGATCCCGCCCGCTCAGCCGCTGATACTGCAGGGCACGACGCAACATCCCGGCCGAGGTGACCGGCTTACCGTCGTCGGTGAAGCCGATCGCCCCGATGTCGCGCAGCTCGGCCATCTCGGTCAGCTCCTCGCCGCGCAGGCCGCGGGTGATGCTCGCCAGAAAGCCGGTCGGCACCCGAGCCCGCTGCGACGCCTCGGCGATCAGCGAGTTGACGACCGACGCGGTGTCGACGGTCGGAACGGTGTTGGGCATCGCGACGATCGCGCAGAACCCGCCGGCCGCGGCGGCGGCCGTGCCGGAATCGATGTCCTCCTTGTACTCCTGGCCGGGCGTGCGCAGGTGCACGTGCGGGTCCACGAATGCCGGGAACAGGTGTTTGCCGGCCGCGTCGACGGTGTCGGCGCCGTCGGGCGCCGGCAGCGCGCCGGCAGCGCCGATCTCGGCGATCTCGCCGCCGCGGATCAGGACGTCGTGAGCGCCATCGATGCCGGTCCGCGGGTCGAGCGCGTACGCGTTGCGGATCAGGATGTCGGCAGCGGCGCCGGGCCGCGCGAACAGCCGCTTGACCGGGCTCATCCCGCCACCGCCATCAGGCTCGGGGCGCCGACCAGCAGCTCGTACAGGACGGCCATTCGGACCGCGACGCCGGCCTTCACCTGCGCCCCGATCAGGGCCTGCGGCGAGTCGATCGTGCGGCCCGACATCTCGACGCCACGATTGACCGGGCCGGGATGCATCACCAGCTGCGACGGGCTCAGCCGGCGCTCGTTGATCTGGTATCGGTCGGCGTACTCGCGCAGCGACGGGACGAACGACTGGCTCATCCGCTCGTGCTGCATCCGCAACACGTATACGACGTCGGCCTCGTGCACGCGGTCGAGCGTCACCGCCGAGTCACAGCCGAGCGACTCGATCTCACGCGGCAGCAGCGTCGGCGGTCCGCAGACGGTCACCCGGGCGCCCATCCGCGTGAACGCGAGGATGCCCGAGCGCGCGACCCGGGAGTGGCTGACGTCGCCGACGATCCAGATGTTGACGTCGTCGAGCGTCCCCAGCCGGCGACGCAGCGTGTAGACGTCCAGCAGCGCTTGGGTGGGGTGCTCGTGTTTGCCGTCGCCGGCGTTGATCACGGCCGCGTCGGTCCAACCGGCGACGAGCTTGGCAGCGCCGACGTGGGGTGAGCGGATCACGATCGCCGCCGGGTCATAGGCCGACAGCGTCTGGACGGTGTCCTTCAGTGATTCGCCCTTCTCGACGCTGGAGCCCGCGCTCTTGACGTTGACGACGTCGGCCGACAGCCGTTTGGCCGCGATCTCGAAGCTCGAGCTGGTCCGGGTCGACGCCTCGTAGAACAGGTTGACGACGGTCCGGCCGCGCAGCGCGGGGACCTTCTTGATCTCTCGTCCGGAGATCTCGGCGAAGGACTCGGCGCGATCGAGCACGCGCTCGATCCCGGCACGATCGAGATCGTCGATCGAGATCAGGTGGCGGGCATGGTCGTTCATGCGGCAGCGCTCCTTGCGGTGGATCGAGGCCCACCCACCCCGATGGTCACTTCGTCGACGCCGTCGACCTCGTCGACGCGGACATTGACGCGCTGGTCGGTGGAGGTTGGGATGTTCTTGCCGACGTAGTCGGGCCGGATCGGCAGCTCGCGATGGCCGCGGTCGACCAGCGTCGCCAGCTGCACCTTGGCGGGGCGGCCGAAGTCGAAGATCACGTCGATCGCGGCGCGGACGGTTCGGCCGGTGTAGAGCACGTCGTCGACGATCACGATCGTGCGACCGTCGACGGCGAACTCCAGCTCGGTGCTGTGCACGACCGGCGCGGCGGGCCGGAAGCCAAGGTCGTCACGGTAGAACGCGATGTCGACGGTGCCGAGCGGCACCTCCGAGTCCAGCAGCTCGCCGGTCAGTGCGTGCAGACGCTTGGCGAGGTATGCGCCACGGCGATGGATTCCCACCAGCGCGAGCATCCCCTCGGGGTTCTTCTCGACGATCTCGTGTGCGATCCGCTGCAGCGTGCGGCGCATATCGTCGCGGTCGAGAACGACCGTGGTCTGCGTGTCCAACTTCTGCTCCTTCCTGGCCTCACGGGACCCGGTTAAAGGCGCTTCTTGGATCTGGTGTCTGCGACGGTAGCAGCGCCAGCGGACCGACCCGGGCGCTGATCTTCGGCGCAGCGCGGGTTCAGGCCTCGGCCACCGCGGCGCGCTCGTCCCAGCGAACGAGCTCGGGCTCGCCGCGCTCGGGGAACGGCAGCTCGATCGTGTCGAAGTCACGCGGCACGACGGTCCGCTCGAACCGCTCGCGCGCCTCGTCGCGGATCACGCTCGGCGGATGGCGGGTGGAGATGTGGTTGAGCGCCAGCATCGTCACCTCGGCCTCCCGTGCGATCGTCGCCGCCTCCCGGGCGGTGGAGTGGCCGTTTTCCAGGGCACGGTCCGCTTCCTCCTGCGCGAACGTCGCCTCGTGCACGAGCAGATCGGCCCGGTGCGCGGCGACCCGGATCGCATCGCACGGACGCGTGTCACCCGACAGCACGAGCTTGCGGCCGGGCCGCGCCGGGCCCATCACCTGCCCAGGCGACACCCCGCGAACCGTCTCGCCGCGGTGCACGCGCCCGAACTCCGGCCCGGGCTCGAGACCCAGCCGCTGGGCCAGCGCCGGGTCGAACTCCCCCGGCCGCTCGTCCTCATAGATCACGTACGCGAGCGCCGGACCGCGATGCGACGCCGTGACCGGCGCGATCCGGTAGCCGTCGCGCGGGACCTCGTCGCCCGGCTCGAGCTCGACCATCGCCAGCTCGTAGCGAACCCTCCCGGCCAGTCGCAGCGCCGCCGTCAGCAGGGCCCGCAGCCCCGGCGGGCCGTACACCGTCAGCGGCCGCTCGCGGTCACGCAGATCGAACGTCTTGAGCATTCCCGGCAGACCCAGCCAATGGTCGGCATGGAAGTGCGTCAAGAACACCTCGGTGAGATCCATCAGCCCGACCGACCCCAGCAGCTGGCGCTGCGTGCCCTCGCCACAGTCGAACAGGATCCGGTCGCCGCCCCGGCGCACGAGGATCGCCGGCATCCCGCGCCGTGCGGTGGGTACCGAGCCGCCGGTGCCGGCGAAGAAGACCGAGAGATCCATGACCACGCCGAGTCTGGCATCCGCTCCGATCCAGCGTGTCCCGGTAAGCTGACCGGATCGGTCCCCACCGACTCGAGCGCCCGTAGCTCAGGGGATAGAGCGTCCGCCTCCGGAGCGGAAGGTCGCAGGTTCAAATCCTGCCGGGCGCGCTCAACCGCGCACAACCCGACCTCGATGTGACGGCAGAGGTACCAGCTCGCCGGCGTGTATACGACGTCCGGCCGCGTCAAGGGCAGCTTGCGCGTCACCCTGCACAGCGATCAGTACGGAAACTGCCGGAGCGGCGTGATCTCCTGGACAGCCTCCAGATAGAGCTGACGTACGCCCCGATCGGCTTGTTCCACGCGGGCCGACGGCGGGTCGTGGGCACTGGATCCTGGCGGTAGGCTGCGCCGGGATGGCCGACCCCGCGTCGAGCGCGACCGACCCGCTGCAGGCGATTCGCGACAGCTACGAGGGCTCGCTGTCGTGGCGGGTGACCGCGCCGCTGCGCGCCGTCTGGCGACGACTGAGGCCGCGGCCGTCGGCGCCGGCACCCGTGATGGCGCTGACCCCGTCGGCCCACGACCTCTGGCTACTGAGCTTCTGGGACGAGCAGCTGGCACCGATCGAACGCGAGCTGGTGGCCGCGGGCCCCGACGCGTCACCGGACCGCTCGCTGTTTCGCTGCCTGCCCGACGCGGTCTGGGGGATGCTGCTGACCCAGCGCCAGCGCGTCTATCCGGCGATCGCGGCCGCGCTGCCGACGTTGCCGGGGGCCGATCTGCAGCAGCTCTGGAACGGCCCCAGTGGTCCGGAGCTGATTGCTCAGACGACCGCGTTCTACCAGCTGCTCAAGCGCGCCCACGCCGAGCACGGCACGGGCACCCCGCTCGAGCGCACACGGGTGCTCGACTTCGGCTGCGGTTGGGGCCGGCTCACGCGGTTTCTCGAACGCGACGTCGTCGAGCGAGGCGCGCTCTGCGGCGTCGACCCGGTCCAGGGAATCCTCGACGAGGCAGTGCGCAACGGCGTCCGCGCCGACCTGCGCCGCTGTGGGTTCGTCCCCGAGCAGCTGCCGTTCGAGCAGCCGTTCGAGCTGGCGTACGCGTTCTCGGTGTTCACGCACCTGTCCGAGGCCGCGCACCTGGCGTCGCTGCGCGCGCTCCACGCCGCGCTGGCGCCGGGCGGCCTGCTCGTCGCGACGATCCGGCCGCCGGAGTACCTGCGCATCGCCCCGTCGCTCCGGCCGGCGCTTGAGTCGCTGGGCCCCCACCCTGCGGCCCGGCTGCGCGAACCGGGGTACCTGTATGCGCCGCATCCGACGCTGCCGCTGCAGGCGCCCGACGACGGTGCGGGCGAGGAGGTCAGCTACGGCGAGACCGTCGTCACGATCGCGTACGTGCGCGAGCATTGGAACGAGCTGTTCGAGCTCGTCGGAGCCGACGTCTCACTCAGCGATCCCCATCAGGTCGCGCTGCTCTTGCGCCGGCGCTGACCGGCGCTCCGATCAGCTGCGCCGGATCCTCGTCTGAGGGCCGGAAACCGCTAGATTCGGCGGCGGTCGCGGGCGCGGCTGCCTGGCCCACCGAGGGAGGAACATGAGCGATACGAGATCAGGGCCGCGGACGATCGCGGACCTTGCCGGCGTCGCCGGCGAGCAGTTCGGCGATCGTGTGGCCGCGCGCTACAAGCGCGACGGCGAGTGGCATGAGATGACGTTCGCGCAGGCGCAAACGCGGATCGAGGAGCTGGCGCTCGGTCTGGTCGCCACCGGGATCGAGCCGGGCGATCGGGTCGCGATCCTGTCCAACACACGGTTCGAATGGACGCTCGTCAGCCTCGCCGTGTCGGCGGCGGGCGCGGTGGTGGTGCCCGTCTACCCGACCAATGCGCCGTCGGAATGCGAATGGGTGCTGAGCGACTCGGGCGCGCGGCTGGTGGTCTGCGAGGACGCGACGCAGACGGCGAAGATCGAGCAGGTCCGCCCCGCACTGCCCGCGCTGGAGCACGTGTTGGTGATCGACGCGGCCGACGGCCACCCGTCGCTCGATGACCTGGTTGCCGCGGGCGCCAGCCAGGACCGCTCGGAGCTGACACGCCGCCAGGCCGATATCGGGATCCAGGACATCTACACGATCATCTACACATCGGGAACGACCGGCCCGCCGAAGGGCACCGTGCTGACGCACGCCAATGCGCTGTCGGTCTCCGACAAGGTCCGTCAGCAGGGGATCATCGCCGAGGGCGACACGCTGTATCTATACCTGCCGCTCGCGCACGCATTCGCGCTGGCGTCGCTGCTCGCCGCCTACGGGCTGGGCGCGACGATCGTGTACTTCGGCGGCGACACCCAGCAGATCCTGCAGGAGCTGATCGAGACCAAGCCGACGTACGTGCCGTCGGTGCCGCGGATCTTCGAGAAGCTCTACGGCGCGGCACTGAAGCTGCAGGCGCAGGCCTCAGCAGAGGATCGAGAGCGGTTCGCCAAGGCGATTGAGCTCGGTGTCGACGTTCGGCAGCGGCTGGCGCGGGGCGAAGAGATCCCGGCGGCGCTCCAGCAGGCGTTCGACCAGGCCGACGAGCGCCTGTACCAGCGGGTCCGCGGTCTGTTCGGCGGCGAGCTCAAGCAGGCGATCACCGGGGCCGCCCCGATCGCGCCGGAGATCCTCGAGTTCTTCTACGCCTGCGGCGTGCCGGTGATGGAGGGCTGGGGCATGACCGAGACGACCGCGGTCGCGACGGTCTGCACCCTGGATGAGTTCAGGTTCGGGACGGTCGGGCGGACGCTGCCAGGCGTCGAGGTGCGGATCGCCGAGTCCGACGGGGAGATCCTGATCCGCGGCGACAACATCTTCCGGGAGTACTGGAACAACCCCGAGGCGACCGCCGAGACGCTCGTCGACGGCTGGCTGCACACCGGCGACATCGGCGAGTTCGACGACGATGGCTACCTGAAGATCACCGGGCGCAAGAAGGACATCATCATCACGGCCGGCGGCAAGAACCTGACCCCGGCCAACATCGAGAACGATCTGAAACAGTCGCCGTTCATCTCCCAGGCCGTGATGCACGGCGACCGTCGCCCGTATCCCGTCGCGTTGATCACGCTCGACACCGAGGAGATCCTTCCGTGGGCGGCCGAGCAGGGGCTGCCCGAGGATGTCGAGCAGCTCGTCGCCACCGACCAGGTTGTCGCGCTCGTGCAATCAGAGGTCGACCGCGCCAACGCCAACTACGCGCAGGTGGAGCAGATCAAGCGGTTCGCGATCCTCGCGCGCGACCTCTCGATCGAGGACGGCGAGCTGACGCCGACGCTGAAGGTCAAGCGGACGGTGGTCGGCGAGCGCTACGCCGAGGTGCTGGACTCGCTCTACAGCTGAGCGGCGGCGAGCTCGTGACCGCGCTTCGCTATGCCGGCGAGCCGCGCCCGCGGTGAAACGGGGCGTTGGCGATCACGACCGGCGTCCCGTCCGGGACGTGCTCCAGCAGCCAGTGGCCGTCAGCGTCATCCACGTGGGCGCAGCCGTGACTGGCCGGCTGGCCGAGCGCCTCGGTGTCGTCGGTGGCGTGGATCGCGATCCGGTTGCCGCCATCCCAGTCAGACAGGTGCAGGGGCTGGACCGCGGACAGCGCCAGGACGCAACAGCCATACGGGCCGTCCTCAACGCCGGTGCTGAGCCGGTCGGTGACCGCGAAGTGGCCGGTCGGGGTGGTCGCGCCGGCAACGCCGGTTGAGGTCCGGATCCGCTTGACCACCGCGCCGCCGTACAGCACGGTGATCCGTTGGCGCGCGAGGCTGACGTAGATCCGCCAGCCGACGTTCGTCGAAGCTGTCGCAGACGCGGGGATCCAGCCCAGCTGCCCGTTTCCGGCGAGCACGCTGATCACCCCGAGCCACGCGCCCCTGCGCGTGACCACCGGGACTGCGGTGACGGACCCGAACTCGGTGTGAGTGCCGAGCGTACCGAGCACGTGCCCACGCCTGCCGGGCGCCGAGCGCTCGGCGACCGGGCGGGTGACGCGCGCGACGACCGTCGGCTTGACGGCCGGCGGCGCGGGCGCGCTCTGTCGGTGCTTCGGCGTGGCCACGTCGGCGCGGGTGGTGACGGTGCTCGTCGTCCGGACGACGACCGTCAGGGTTCGCGCGCTCTGGCCCGATGGCCGCCCACTCCCGGAGCTGCCGCAGCCGCTGAGCGCGGCGGCGATCACGACCGCCAGCAAGGCCAGTACGGACATGGTCGACGCCGGCCGCAGTGACCGTCGCCACCTGGAAGGCTCGGTGTCGATCATCGAAGTAACAACCCCCGGACAGTTCGGCTCAGACCACCCCGCGGGCGCGTCCGTGACGCCCAACCCTCACTGATCTTACGGGCATGTTCGGCTCACGGGAGCGGTCCAAGATGATCGCCCCGGAGCACGCGCTGCTCGGCCGTCAGCAGGGGCCTTCGGTGGCGGACCGCAACGTGGTGCTCGGAACGCCGATGCAGCGGCCGTTTCCGGACGGGTTCGACAACTGGTCGTCGCCATGGGCTGCTTCCGGCGTCAGCTGCCCCACCGGTCTGAACACATCGTCTCCGGCGACGTAGCCCAGCCGCTGCCGATCAGCCAGCGCGCTCCTGCTCGTCGAGCTCAGCGATCCGGTCCAGCAGCGCCTCCAGCCCATCCGTTTTGTCATCGGCAACGTATCCGCGGATGACCGGATTGGCGTGCGCGCTCCCCGACGACGGACCGTCAAGACCCTCCGGATACCAGATTCTCGCCAGCCGCACGAGACGCTGATCGTCCTCGGGCAGCCGCTGCAGCCGCTCGGCGAGACTGCGCAGATCGTTGGCTCGCGCTTGTGCCTGTTCCGGAGACAGGTCCTGAGGGTTGACGTTGATGGCATGTGCCTCCTGCAGAGCGAGGCTCGCGAGATAGTCGCGGATCCCTGTGGTGTCCAATGTGGCCACGGTGTCTCCTCTCTTGGGTATGACTGCTTCGGAGCACAGTAGGTCGTTGACGCGGCGGCGGCTCCGGCGCGGAGCGAGTACGTCCAGCTGGGAACTTTTGGCCTCTCCACGAGGCCGAAAGTTCCCGCCAATCGCGCCGCGCCGAAATCGAGAGCCTCGCCGGCGGGTTACCAACACCGGTCACGGGCGGTCCGCACACGGGCAAAGGGGTCGGATGTGTGCCGGTGAAGCGCTCGCGTGCCGACAACAAGGCTCCCGCCGTCAGCAAGCGGCGCGCGCTTCAACGGCAGACGTCCGACCCCGCCCCTCCAGCGACCGCCGGCAGGATCGTGATCACGTCGCCGTCCGAGACGCGCGTGTCGAGGTAGTCGAGGAAGCGGATGTCCTCCTCGCCGACGTAGACGTTGACGAACCGCCGCAGACCGCCGTCCTCGGCGATCCGGCTGCGCAGCTCGCCGTAGCGCTCATAGAGGGCGTCGAGCGCCTCGCCGACGGTCGCGCCGTCGACGGTGGCGATACCTTCGCCGCCGGTCGCCTCGCGGAGCTGGGTGGGGATTTTCACGCTGACTGACATGCCGGGAGATCCTATGCCAACGCGCCGGTCTGCAACTCGGAGCGCTCGAACGCCTCGACCGTCGGATCGATCTCGGTCACGTCGAACGTGCCGCGGATCGCGTCCAGCGTCTTCAGCCCCTCACCGGTGATGTAGACGACGACCCGCTCGGACGGGTCGATGTCGCCCCGGTGCGCCAGTTTGGCCAGCACCGCGGTCGTGACGCCGCCGGCGGTCTCGGTGAAGATCCCGGTCGTGCGGGCCAGCAGCCGGATCCCCTCGCGGATCTCGTCGTCGGTGACCGAATCGATGCCGCCGCCGCTGGCGCGGGCCAGCTCGAGCGCGTAGGGACCATCGGCGGGGTTGCCGATCGCCAGCGACTTGGCGATCGTGTCGGGCTTGACCGGCTTGCAGAAATCGCGACCTTCGGCGTACGCGGTCGCCACCGGCGAGCATCCCTCCGCCTGGGCGCCGTTGAAGGTCGGCATCTTCCCGTCAAGCAGGCCGACGTCGAGCCATTCCTGAAAGCCGCGGGCGATCTTGGTGAACAGCGAGCCCGAGGCGATCGGCGCGACCACCCGGTCGGGCAGTTCGAAGCCAAGCTGCTCAGCGGTCTCGAACGCGAGCGTCTTCGAGCCCTCGGCGTAGTACGGGCGCATGTTGATGTTCACGAACGCCCATTCGTGCTCGCCCGACAGCTCGGTGCAGAGCCGGTTGACGTCGTCGTAGTTGCCGCGGATCGCGACCACGTTGGTCCCGTACACCCCCGTCGCGAGCACCTTCTGCTCCTCGAGGTTGGACGGGATGAACACGTAGGACTCGAGTCCGGCCGCCGCCGAATGCGCCGCCACGGCGTTGGCGAGATTGCCGGTCGACGCGCATGCGATCGTCTCGTAGCCGAGCTCACGGGCGCGAGCCAGCGCGATCGACACCACCCGATCCTTGAACGAGTGGGTCGGGTTGGCGGCGTCGTTCTTGATCCAGACCTCCCCGAGGCCGAGCTCGGCGGCGAGCCGGTCGGCTCTCAGCAGCGGCGTCCAGCCGGCCTGCAGCACGCTCTGGGGCGCGGTCTGCACCGGCAGGAAATCGCCGTATCGCCACAGCGAGTGTGGTCCGGCCTGGATTCGGCGCTTGAGCGCCTCCGGATCAGCGCCCGAACGCGACGCGTACGCGACTTCGAGCGGGCCGAAGCACTGCTCGCAGACGTACCGCGCGTCGAGCGGATAGGTGGTGTGACATTCCTTGCAGCGAAGCGACTCTGGCGGCATATCTCTGGAATTTCCTCCGCCGGGGTCTGTGGTCGGAGGTCCAGTAACGAAACCGCCCTGCCACATCTCCCAGGCCTATTAGTTGGAGCCTGATGGACTTGGCACCGTTCCCTTGCGGGAGGTTGCCGGGGTTTCGTAGGGCCATTCCCTCCACCCCTCTGGATGCGTACTGCTATGTCCGCGGGACGATATCAAGCCGCGGGACGTCGGCGTCCGGCGCGTAACCGCAACGGGTCGCCGGTGTTGACCACTGCGCGATGGCCGCCGTCAGCACCGACCCGCTCGCGCGTCTGGAGGCGCTCTCCGAGCTCGAGCGAGATCGCAGCCCGTCACGGCGGATGCTCGTGATCGTCAATCCGTACGCGACGACCGTCTCCGAAGGGCTCAAGAATCTCGTCGTGTACGCGCTGCGCGGACGCTACGACGTCACGGCCGTCGACACGCAGGCACCGGGCCATGCCACCGAGTTGTGCCGCCAGGCCGCCCAGCAGGGCTACGACGTCGTGCTCGCGTTCGGTGGCGACGGGACGGTCAACGAGTGCGCCAACGGGTTGATCGGTTCCGACACGCCGCTGTGCTGCCTACCCGGTGGCCGCGCGAACGTCTGGTGCCGACTGCTGGGGATCCCCGCCGATGT
Source organism: uncultured Solirubrobacteraceae bacterium (assembly GCA_963846015.1). Classification (GTDB taxonomy): domain Bacteria; phylum Actinomycetota; class Thermoleophilia; order Solirubrobacterales; family Solirubrobacteraceae; genus Palsa-465. Next base: position 706,306 of record CAWJUE010000002.1, on the reverse strand, counting down.
CGTCGACGCGACCGAGCATCTCCTCGCGATCGCCCACCTCTGGCACCCGCGACGGGTCGACGTCGGTCGTGTCAACGACCGCCATTTCCTGTTCTCCTCCGGGATGGGGCTGGACGCGAGCGTCGTGGAGCGCGTCGACGCCAACCCGCGGCTGAAGGCCCGGCTGGGCGAGTACTACTACGCGTGGGCCGCGATCAACACGCTGCACCGCCGCTACATCGTGCACCCGCCGAGACTCGAGGCGTCGGCCGGAGGCGTGTCCGCCACGGGCGTCAGCGCGGTCGTCCAGAACGCCGAGCACTACACCTACTTCGGTGACCGTCCGGTCGACATGGCCGATGGCTCCGGGCTTCAGTCCGGGGATCTGTCGGCGATCGTGCTGCACCGCGCGACCCCGCTGGAGGTGCCGACGCTCGGCTGGCGAGCGCTGGCCAAGCGCGCCCAGGTCACCGATCATCGGCGTGTCACCGGCTTTGCGGGGTTCACCGAGATGCAGGTCCGCTCGGCCGATGCGCGCCCGCTGCCGCTGCAGGTCGACGGCGACTACATCGGCGACGTCTCGCACGCGCAGTTCAGCGTCATGCCGCAGTCGCTGCTGATCGTCGCCTGACGCTGACACCCGTGGGTGGCGGGGTGAGATGAGCGCGCGTCGCGACTCTTACTCAGGTGGCCCGCCCACCCCGCCCGCGCCGACCGTCGACCCCATCCTCGGTCCGGATCACCGACCGTGACCGTCGGATCCTGGCGTTCTGCGCCGAGCACCGGTTTGTGCTCGCCGCGCAGGTGGCGCTGCTGGAGGCGATCGGGCTCGACGCAGCCCGCCATCGGCTCACGGCGCTGACCCGCGCCGGATACCTGACCAGTGAACAGCGCTACGTCGCCGAACCACGCGCGTATGCGGTGACGCGCCACGGGCGGGGCGCGGCCGGCTCGGATCTCAGTCAGCCGCGGAAGCTCGATCCGGCGCTCTACGCCCACGACGTCGGGGTCACCTGGCTGACCGCCGCCGCGCGCCGCGGCCTGTTCGGCGAGCTCTCGCAGGTGGTGTCCGAGCGGCGGATGCGATCCGAGGACGGCCGCGGCGACCGCGGCCGGGAGACCGCACGGGGTCCGCTACATCGGGAGCGGCGGCTGGGCGGGCGGCGGCCCACGGCTGCACTATCCGGACCTGACCGTCGTCGCCGCCTCGGGCCAGCGGATCGCGTTCGAGCTCGAGCTGGGGCTGAAGGGCGCCGCTCGCCGCGAGCGGATCCTGTCTGCCTACGCCGGCGACCCGCGGTTCGACGCCGTCGTCTACCTGGTGGCGACGCCGAAGGAACGGCGCATGTTGCAGGCGTCCGCGCGCCGGGTCGGGCTGGAGGACCGGCTCTACGTCCAACTGTTTCGCTGGTCCGGTGACCGCGAGCCAGGCACGCCACCGAGCCGGGTCCGCGGCCGGACGGCGGCTCGGACGAGCGCGACCGAGCCCGTGAGTCGATGATGGCGCTGACTCCCCGGCGGCTGGCCGGCGTGGCGCTGTTTGCGGCCGCGCTGCTCGTGCCGGCGCCGTGGGGCGTGCTCGCGCTCACCGCGGCGGTCGCCGGCCGTGGCGCCGTCGCGGTCGGTCGCTTCGCCCGCAGCCGCCGGGCGTGGCGCGCCGATCCCGCGGCAGTTGTGCTCGGCCGTGACCACGCCGGCCGCCAGGTAGCGCTATCGGATCGCCAGCTCGAAGCACACGCGCTGATCGTCGGCGCCAGCGGCGCGGGCAAGACGACGACGCTGCAGACGATCCTCGCCCAGCAGATCGCGCGCGGGCGGCCGGTGGTGGCGATCGACATGAAGGGCTCGCCCGCGTTCGAGTCCGAGCTCGCCGCCGCCGCGAGCGCCGCGGGTCGACGGTTGACGGTCTGGCGACCGGACGGCCAGACCCATTGGAACCCGCTCGCCCACGGTGGCCCGACCGCGCTCAAGGACCGACTGATGTCAGCTGAGCGGTTCTCTGAGCCTCACTATCAGCGGGCCGCCGAGCGTTACCTGCAGACGGCGTTGACCGTGCTGGCAGCCGTGCACCCCGACCGTCCGCCGTCACTCAGCGAGGTGGTCAAGGTGATGGCGCCGCCGCGGCTGGCGGCCGTGGCGCAACACGCGCCGCGGCCGCTGGCGATCCGCACGGCCGACTACCTGGCCTCGATGACGCCCGACCAGCTCAGTGCCGCCGCCGGGCTCGGGACGCGGCTGGCGCTGCTGAGCGAGTCGGTCGCGGGTCCGTATCTGGAGCCGGCGGAGGCCGGTGGCGCCGGCCGCGCGGCCCTGAGCGTCGATCTCGGGGCGGCGCTCGACGGCGGCGGCGTCGTTCTGTTCTCGCTGAACTCATCCACGTACGGCAAGCTCGCCGCGCAGCTCGGCGCGCTGGCGATCCAGGACCTGACCAGCGCGGCCGGCCGCCGGCTCGAGCGACCCGGTCGCGGCGCGCCGGTGCCGGCGACGATCGCCCTCGATGAGTTCTCGGCGCTCGGCGCCGACAACGTGCTGTCGCTGCTGGCCCGTGGCCGGGAGGCCGGCGTCAGCGTGCTGCTGGCCACCCAGGAGCTCGCCGATCTGGAGCGGGCGGCGCCGGGCTTCCGTGACCAGGTGCTCGGGATCACGGCGCTGAAGCTCGCCCATCGGCAAGAGGTCGATGTCTCCGCCGTCGCGATCTCCCGGCTGGCCGGGACCGAGCGCGTCTGGCGCGAGACCCGGCAGCTGCCGTCGCTGGGCGGCGGGCGGCTCGCGAGCCGTGGTACCCGGCACGAGGTGGAAGAGCCGGTCGTCCACCCCAACGAGATCAAGCGGCTGTCGACCGGCCAGCTGGTCCTGCTCTCCAACGTGCCGACACCGCGGGTCGCACGCACGACGGTGGCCCGCGTGGCGCCGCCCGCCAAGCCGCAACCTGGCGCTCGCGGAGGATTGGCGAATCCGTCACGGGGGGTGTGACGAGATCGCCAGACTATGGCCCGGAACCGCCCCGTAGGCGGTTCCGCGCCTCGCGAGCCGTCCGCGCGATCAGGCGGCGCCGGGGGTGACGCGGTAGGCGTCGAACACGGCGTCGATGTTGCGCAGCCGGCTGATCGCCTGATCGAGCGTGCGGGTGTCGCCGACCTCGACCACGAACCGGTTCTTGACCATCGGGTGATTGACGGTGCAATGGGCGTCGAGGATGTTGATGCCGACCTCGGCGAACGTGCGGGTCATGTCCTCCAGCAGCCGGTGGCGATCCCAGCCGTCGACCTGGATCTCGACCCGGAACGAGGTCTCGGCGTCGCCGTCCCAGGCGACGTGGGTGAAGCGCTCGGGGTCCTTCTTGAGCACGGCAACGTTCGGGCAGTCCTCGCGGTGGATCGTGATGCCGCGACCGAGCGAGATGTAGCCGACGATCTCGTCGCCAGGCACCGGCCGGCAGCACTTGGCCAGGCGCAGCATGACCTCGTCGATCCCGTCGACCGCGATGCCGTACCGGGTCGAGGACGTGGTCGGGCGGCTGCGGCGGCGGTTGGTCTGCAGCAGATCGTCGGCCGCGGTCGGCTCGGACTCGGCCGCCTCCCCCTGCTTGAGCCGCTGCATCACCTTGTTGACGACGACCTTCGGTGAGATCTTGGCGCCGCCGAGCGCGATGTAGAAGTCGTCGCCCTTGCGGAACCCCATCTCGCGGATCACGTCGGCGAGCAGCGGCGATCCGACGAGCTTCTGGGCCGGCAGGCCCTGCTTGCGCAGGTGCTCCTGCAACAGCTCGCGGCCAGCGTGCTCATCGTCGCGGCGCGACTCGGCCTTGAACCAGGCCTTGATCTTGTTGCGCGCTCGGGTCGTCTTGACGACCGCCAGCCAGTCACGGGATGGACCGCGTTCTCGCTTGGAGGTGAGCACCTCGACGATGTCGCCGGACCGCAGCACGTAGGACAGCGGCACGATCTTGCCGTTGACCTTGGCGCCGACGCAGCGGTGGCCGACGTCGGTGTGGATCTCGTAGGCGAAGTCCAGTGGGGTCGCCCCGGCCGCGAGCGACCGCACCTCGCCCTTCGGCGTGAACACGAACACCTCGTCTTCGAACAAGTCGACCTTGAGGTTTTCCATGAACTCGCGCGAGTCGGCCATGTCCTGCTGCCAATCGAGCAGCGAACGCAGCCACTTGAGTTTGCCGTCCGGGTCGCGTGCGGCGCCCGCCGCGTCGGTGCGGCCGGAGGGACGCTCCTTGTACATCCAGTGGGCGGCGATTCCGAACTCCGCCAGGTCGTGCATCTCCCGGGTGCGGATCTGGATCTCCAGCGGTCGTCCCTCGGGTCCGATCACCGTCGTGTGCAGCGACTGATACATGTTGAACTTCGGCATTGCGATGAAGTCCTTGAAGCGGCCCGGCAGCGGCTTCCACAGCGAATGGATCACGCCCACGGCGCCGTACGTGTCCTTGACCGAGTCGACGATCACCCGCATCGCGGTCAGGTCGTAGATCTCGTTGAACTCGCGGCCCTTCTTGGTCATCTTCGAGTAGATCGAGTAGAAGTGCTTGGGACGGCCGGAGATGTCGGCGTGGATCCCGAGCGCGTCGAGCTCGGTGGCGACAACGTTGCCGGCCTCGGCGACGTACCGCTCGCGATCGTCGCGCTGCTGGGCGACCAGCCCCTTGATCTCGTTGTACTTGCGCGGGTGCAGGGTCTGGAACGCCAGATCCTCGAGCTCCCACTTGAGCGCGTGGATCCCGAGCCGGTGCGCGATCGGCGCATAGATGTCGAGCGTCTCCCGGGACTTCTCGATCTGCTTCTGCTTGGACATCGCCGAGATCGTCCGCATGTTGTGCAGGCGATCGGCGAGCTTGATCAGGATGACCCGGATGTCCGACGCCATCGCGACGACCATCTTGCGGTAGTTCTCGGCCTGGGCCTCGTCGCGCGAGGAGAACGTCAGGCCGGTCAGCTTCGTGACGCCGTCGACGAGCGCGGCGATCTCCTCGCCGAACTGGCTGGACACCTCCTCCAGCGACGCTTCGGTGTCCTCGACCGTGTCGTGCAGCAACGCCGCGCACAGCGTCTCGGTGTCCAGGCGCATGCCCGCGCAGATCTTCGCCACCCCGATCGGATGGGTGATGTACTGCTCGCCTGACAGCCGACGCTGGTCGGCGTGATGCACGCAGGCGTAGATGAACGCCTCCTTGACCCGCTCGCGATCGATCGGAGCGGCGGCGTGGTCGGCGTGTTCCTCGACGATCGCGAACAGGTCGCCGAGCAGCTGCTGCTGGGGCTCGGTCAGCTGCGCATCGTCGACCGCGACCGCATGGGTCGGGTCGCTGAGGAGATCGATCGGGGGCCGGCGGTCGTCCTCGACGGCCTGTGATTCAGACCCGGTAATGGCGATCTCGGCTGCCGCGCCCGATTGCCCGGCGCCCGCCCCGGGCCTCCGTTTCGCCCCGCGCGCACGGACTCGCCGCGGCCGAGTGCCGCGGTCAGCCGCTTGGCGGTGGGTTTGCGCTGCTCAGAAATCGCTTTCCGTCCTCGTATCGCTTAGCGTAGACCCTGAACGAGGGCGAACGCTCAAGCGCCGTCGGCGCCGTGCCCGCAATCGCCAGGGTCGGCAGATCCCGGTCGAGGCTGACGAGCTCGAGCTCCGCGAGTACCCGGATCAACCGCCCCGCCAACTGGACGGAGCGACCGTGTGGTCCGTCCCCACGAAGCAGGCGCTCGAGCTCCTCGCCGGTCGCCCGTTGCCGTTCCCTGAGGGACCGATAAAGGGCGACGAGCGAAGCACGCAGTCCGTACTCCAGCTCGTGCATCTGCTCAGCAAAGCGTAGCTCAGCGGGCCCCCACGCCAACTGGGCATAGCCGTTGCCGCGCTCGAGCAGCGCCTGCCCCTCCGAGGCGGTCGGCGGATCGAGCACGACCAACTGCGCAAACCGATCGACGAGCTGCGGCAGCGCGGCCGAGTTCGGCGTAGGAGGCGAGCGTGAAGCCGCCGACCCGGTCGGCCAGCCCCGGCAGGCGTCGCGGCACGTCGGCACACAGCGCCAGGACCGGCATCCCGGTTGCGATCGCGTCGGTCAGCACCGCCAGTGGGCTCTGGCCCCGGCGGTCGAGCACGATCCGACCGTTGCCCGGCACGCCGCCTGGCGCCGAGTGTGCACTCGCAGCACCTATAGGTGTGTTTCTTCCCACTCTTGCGCCGGAGCCGTCGCCGCCGGAGCCCGCGGAGCCGCCGCCGTCGCCGCCGTCGAGCTCGGTCTCGAGCTCGGCCAACACCGCCGCCAGATATCCGTCACCGGTGCGGTCGAACGAGTCGCTCAGCCGCTCGATCGGCGCGGGCGCGCACCGTTGCGCATGGCGCAGGACCAGCCGTGGCTCGACCGCGCCGTTGTAGGTGTTGCGCTCGAGCTTGAAGGTCGCGTCGTGCGGCTGATCGAGCCGGGCCACCGGCTTGCCGTCGCAGCCGAACGCCACCGCCCGCGCCCGGATCCCGCCCGACAGCACCGTGAACCGGGCATGGCGCCCCTCCCCCATCGCGCGCACGTCGTCGAACCGCGCTCCGGCCACCAGCAGTCGCGGCGCCGGGTTGGACATTCCGCACGGCTCGAGCGTCTCCAGCTGCTCGGCCAGATCGAGGCCGAGCTCGTGGCCGGAGACGACCGCGTCGGCGCGCTCGACGGGCATCAGCTGATCGGGCGTCAGCACGCTCGCCGCGTGCGCTTCGAACGCCTCCGCGAGCGCCGGCAGCGCGGCCGCGTCGAGCGTGACCCCGGCGGCGGCCCGGTGGCCGCCGTAGCGCTCCAGGTGACCGGCGACCGCGTGCAGCGCGCCGAGCAGATCGAAGCCGGGGATCGACCGGCCGGAACCGGTCGCGGTGCCGCTGCTCTCGTCGAGCGCGATCAGCAGCGCCGGACGATGGTGGCGTTCGACGATCCGCGAGGCGACGATCCCGACCACTCCCGGATGCCAGTCCTCACCTGCCAGGACATAGGCCATCCGCGGCCGCTGTGCCTCAAGCTCGGCGACCTGGGCCTCGGCCTCCCACAGGATCCGGTGCTCGACCGCGCGGCGGTCCGCGTTGAGCTCGTCGAGCTCCCGGGCGATCACCCGTGCCCGGACCGGGTCAGAGCACAGCAGCAACTCGAGGCCCGCGTCGGCCCGCCGCAGCCGGCCGGTGGCATTGATCCGCGGCGCCAAGCGGAACCCGACGGTGCCGGTATCGATCGCGCCCGGGTCGACCTTGGCGACGGCCATCAGCGCCCGTAGCCCGGGCCTGGTCGTCATCGACAGCGCCCGCAGGCCCTCGCGCACCAGGCGGCGATTCTCGCCGCGCAGCGGCACCAGGTCGGCGATCGTCGCGAGCGCCACGAGCTCGAGATCCTCCTCGGCCGTCGACGCACCGAGCGCCTGCGCGAGCTTGTACGCGACGCCCGCTCCACACAGGTCCGGGCACGGATAGCCGCCCAGCGACGGGTGAACGATCGGGCAATCGGGCAGCGCGCCGTCCGCGCGAGGGGCGTGATGGTCGCAGACGACCACCTCGATGCCGGCGGCACGCGCCGCGGCGACCTCCGCCACGGCGGTGATCGCGCAGTCGACCGTCACGATCAGTCCGGTGCCGCGCTGCGCCAGTCGGTGCACGGTCGTTTCGGACAGGCCATAGCCGTCGTCCAGGCGGCTGGGGATGAACCAGTCAGCGTCGGCACCGAGCGCGCGCAGGGCGCGGACCATGATCGCCGTCGCGCAGATGCCGTCGACGTCGTAGTCGCCGTGCACGGTGATCCGCCCACCGCGCTCGAGCTGGGCGCGGATCGTGTCGAGCGCACGGTCGATCCCGGCGAGCTCGGACGGATCGTGGCGATCGGCGGCCGCGAGGAACGACCGCGCATCGGCGGGATCGGCCAGTCCGCGACGCACGAGCACCTGCGCGAGCACCATGCCGACCCCGAGCTCGCGCTGCAGCGTCAGTGCGTCCGGCAGGCTGTAGAACGGCAGCTCGATCCGGACCTCGCCGGGCGCCACAGCGGCTGCCTCGCCTCGGTCGCCCGCCGGCGCGGGACTCCGGTCGCCCGCCGGCGCGGGACCCGGTCGCCCGCCGGCGCGGGCACGACGACGTCGTCTGGCAAGAGGGCGGTCGCGGCCATGCCGGGGAGCGTAAGCGTGCATCCAGACGGATCGGCGCAGCGCGGACGGCCGATGCGATCATCTGGCGACGAGCCCGATCCAGCTGCAGGTTTCCGGCGGCACGCTGCACGGTGAGCGCCGCGAGAGCCGGTACCCGTCGCCCATCTGCCGTCGCTCGAGGCGCCCGAGCGGGTCGCCGAACTCGTGCGGCGCGCGGTGCTGGCGCCCTGAACGCGGCGTCAGCGAGTGGCGGGCGCGGCCGTGGCTGCTCGCTCGCGGCGGACGCCCTCGGCGTAGATCAGCCCGATCCCGATCAGCGCACCGGGAATGCCCTCCAGCGCGGTCACGATGTGCGTGTCGTGGGCCCCGGGGATCGAGAAGCCGTGGATGATCAGCCCGAACAGGGCCGCGCCGGCGACCGCGCCGACGAACGCGCCGACGATCCCGCCCCAGAAGCGGTCGGGCAGCCAGATCGTGAAGTGCCAGATCGCAAGACCCATGATCACCCAGGCGAGCAGACCCATCAGCGACGTCTCCCGTGGCGGCGGTTGCGCGAACGCCCGCGCGGCGGCTGGCTTGGGCTTCGGACGCGAGTCATCCGCCGCGCGGCTGACCGCCGTCCGGCTGCCCGTCGTCCGGCTGCTCGCCGCCGGCATCGTCCGGCTGATCGAAGGACGAGCTCGGCGCGTCCGGCTCGATCGCGGCGGCAGGCTCGCCCGCGCCGGACGGCGCGTCGCTCCCGTCGGGCGCCGAGCCGCCGTCGTCGAGCTCCATGCCGTCGGCGACCGGCATCTTCGAAGTGAGATCGTCCTCGGTGATCGCCGGGTCAAGCGCCGGACCGGACGGCTCCTGCGGCGGCGGCGTGCCGGTCCGCTGGGCCTCGGCGGCCTCGGCGCGCAGCCGCTGCGAGCGACGTGGCGGGCGGGCGGGCCGCGACGGTGTCGAGCCGGTCGCCGCGCCCGACGCGACGCCGCCGTTGGCCACGACCCCGCTCCTGCGTCTCGTCCAGCTCGTCCTCGTCGGTCCGCGCCATCCGGCGGATCAGCGTCGAGGTGTGGCCGCCTCGCTCGCGTTCCTCCTCGGCGATTCCGCGCTTGAGCTCCTCGAACTCGGCGGCCGACAGCTCCTCGGCACCGACCTCCGACAGCGTCGCGCGGGACCGCTTGCGGGCCCGCGGCTCGACGTCGGCGCCGCCGCCCGCATACGCGGGCACAAAGCCGTACTGCTCGATGATCCGGTGGCGGCGATGGCGGAACTGCGACTCGCGCTCCTTCCAATGCGTCAGCACCGGCGAGGCGATGAAGATCGATGAGTAGGCACCGGACGCGACGCCGACCAGCAGCGCGAAGCCGAAGTCACGCAGCGTCGAGTCGCCGAACACGACCAGCGCCACGCACCGGCAGCAGCGTGCAGAACGTGGTCGCCAGCGACCGGGTGATCACCTCGGACATCGAGCGGTTGACGATCTGCGAGAACGCGGCGCGCGGCATCCGCGGGATGTTCTCCCGCACACGGTCGAACACGATGATCGTGTCGTACAGCGAGTAGCCGAGGATCGTCAGCAGCGCTGCGACCGTGTCGACCGTCACCTGGCGGCCGACCAGCGCGTACACGCCGGCGGTGATCAGCAGGTCGTGCATCAGCGCGATCAGCACCGGGACGGTGAACTTGCGCTCGAAGCGCAACGCGACGTACAGCGAGATCACCGCCAGCGCGGCGATGATCGCGATGATCGCCTCGTTGGCGACCGTCTTGCCGAACGTCGGACCGATCGAGGTCTCGTTCCAGTTCGTCGCCCCGTACTTGGCCTGCAGCGTCGTGCGGAGGTTGCGACGAGACCTGCGGGCCCGGCCTTCTTGAACGAGATCTTGAACTCGCGGCCGGTCTTGCCGACCTTGACGACGGTCGGGTTCGGGGCGCCGGCAGCGCCTGCGCGACGTTCGCCACCTGGGTCGCGGAGACGTCGCGAGCGAGCGTCACCTGGGCCGTCGTGCCCGACGTGAAGTCGATCCCGAGGTTCAGCCCGCGGCCGCCGATGGCCAGCGCGCCGACCAGCAGGATCACGCCGGACATCGTGAAGAAGAACTTCGAGTTCCCCATGAAGTCGAACGTGATCTTGCGCTTGGGCTTGCCCGCGCCGAGCGCCGACGGCCGCGCCATCAGCCGCGAGTCGCCGGCCGTCATCATGATCGCCTGGGTCGCGAGCACCGCCGTGAACAGCGACACGATCGTGCCGATCCCGAGCGTGAACGCGAAGCCCTGGACCGACTGGGTCGAGAGCACGAACAGGATGAACGCGACCATGATCGTCACGACGTTCGCGTCGATGATCGCCGACAGGCCCTTCTTGTACCCGATCGCGATTCCCGGGCGGATCGATCGACCCGCGCGTATCTCCTCTTTGACGCGTTCGAAGATCACGATGTTCGCGTCGGCGGCCACCCCGATCGTCAGCACCAGTCCGGCGATCCCCGCCAGCGACAGCGTGATCGGGATCAGCTTGATCAGCGCGTAGAAGTAGATCCCGTAGACGATCAGCGTCGAGGTCGCGATCACCCCGAGCAGCCGGTAGTAGAGGATCAGGAACAGGACCACGATCCCGAGCCCGACGGCGCCGGCGATCAGCGCCTTGTGCAGCGCCTGGGCGCCGAGCGACGCGGAGACGTCGGTCTCGGAGATCAGGTCGAGCTTGACCGGCAGCGTGCCGAGCCGCAGCTGCGTCGCCAGGTCCTTCGCCGACTGGGTCGTGAACGCACCCTGGATCGACGCACCGGCGGTCGAGCTGCCGGTGTTGACGATCCCGTCGGGGTACTTGGTGAAGTCGATCTGCGGCACGCTCAGCAACTGACCGTCGAGCGCCGCGGCGAAATGCTGGAGCAGGTGCGTCGAGCCGATGCTGACCTGCTGCGCCGCGGTGGGCGATCGTCGCGGTCACCTTCTGGAAGGCCTGCCCGCCCCCGTGCGAGAAGCCGAACTGGACGATCGGGCTCGCCGCCGCTGGCTGCTCGCGGTCGGGTTGGAGATCTGGGTGCCGTTCAGCGCCGGCTGATCCTTGAGCACGAAGAACTGCGGCGGTCGGGCTGGTCGCCTTGATCGTGTCGGTCGGGCTCGGGTTCGACGCCTGCAGCACGACCCAGCCCTGCGGGACCGTCAGCACCTTGCCCTGCGAGAAGGTGACGCCCGCGGGCAGCGGCTCGGCTCTGCAGCTGCGGTGATCGAGGTGTCGCCGTTGAGGCCGGCCAGGTAGCACTACTCGCCCTTGACCGGGACCGTGCCCTGGTCCTTGGCCGCGGTCGCGCACGCCGTCGAGCCCGGCGCGCCGAACAGGAAGTAGAGGTTGCCCTTGCGCGACAGCGCTCTTGCTCAACGGCGCCGGCGTCTGCTCGGACGCGAGCTTGACCGCCTGGTACAGCGAGACGCCGCCGGTGCCCGGGATTCCCGGGCGCGACGCCGCCGGTGCCCTGGCTGATCTTCAGCGCCGCCGGGTCCCGCAGCGCGCAGCTGGCTGGCGACCGTCTTGCCGTTCGGGGTCAGCGCGTTGGCCTCCCAGTCATAGAACTCCAGCTGCGCGGTCGACCCGACCTCGTTCTCGGCGCGCGTCGATGTCGTGCACGTCCGGGAGGCTGGCGACGATCTGATTGCTGCCCTGGGTCGCGATCGTCGCCTGGGAGACGCCGAGCGAGTTGACCCGGGAGTCCATGATCGAGATCGTGTCGGCCAGCGCGCTGGAGGTGACGACCGGCGTCTGCGGAGTCGGTGACGCCTTGTAGGTGAGCTGCACGCCGCCCTTGAGGTCGAGGCCGAGCAGCGTCGGCTTCAGCGCGATCGCGACGGCCGACGCGGCCAACAGGCCGAGCACGAGCAGCAGAACGAAGCCGTGGCGCTTTCGATCGGACATCAGTGCAGGAGGTGGATGCTAAAGGGCGCGGTCAGCGGGGCCGGGTCGGGTCCGCTTCCGGCCCTCGGGCTCGAGCGGCGCGGTGCGGGCGGCTGGACCGCATCGCCATCGTGTCAGTGGTTGTTGGTGGGGGTCAGCACGACCAGCACGCCCCCGTCATCGTCATCGTACGCGGGAAAGATGTCGGCCACCGCGCGCGCCGGCAGATCGTGCTCGGCGTTGACCTGCACGGCCTTCTGCTTGACGCGCACCTCCCATTCGAGCGCGGTCCCGACATGGTCGGAGCCGTCCTCGAACTTGCAGGCCGAGCACGTCGCGCACGGGCCGGCCGATCGCCTGCTCGGTCTTGATCCCGGTCAGCTCGAACGAGCCGCGGCCGCAGTCGACGATCCGGCCGTCGCTGTCGCACGCGAAGAACGCCGCGTTCGGCGCCGGGTAGTAGTCGTCGAGCAGTTCGAACAGGTACGCGAACCCGCACTTCTCACAGCCCCGGGCCTCGCGCCGGAAGCCGGCGTTGCGGTCGGTGCCCATCGAGCGGTTGCCGCAGTGCGGGCAGATGAAGTAATGCTCACGGCTCATCGCTGAGGCCCAGGATAGACAGCGCGTCCACGCGCCGGCGCCGGCTCTTAGCAAGGACTTCATGTCGATCATCAGAGCAGCGTCGCTGGCGGGGCGGGCGGTGGCTCGAGCCCGAGGTGCGCGTAGGCCCGCCGGGTCGCGGCCCGGCCGCGCGGCGTGCGCTCGATCAGGCCGCACTGCAGCAGGTAGGGCTCGTACACGTCCTCGATCGTGTCCTGCTCCTCGCCGACCGCGACCGCGAGCGTCGACAGGCCGACCGGACCGCCGCCGAACTTGTCGCAGATCGCGTGCAGGATCTCGCGGTCGAGGCGATCGAGCCCCTGGTCGTCGACCTCGAGCATGTCCAGCGCCGAGTCGGCGATCTCGTCGGTGACGATGCCGCCGTGGCGGACCTCGGCGTAGTCGCGGACGCGGCGCAGCAGCCGGTTGGCGACGCGCGGCGTGCCCCGGCTGCGGCGGGCGATCGCCACCGCGCCGTCGTCCTCGATCGAGACGCCCGAGCAGACCGGCCGAGCGACGCACGATCCGCGCCAGCTGCTCGGGCCGGTAGTGCTCGAGCCGGTGCTGGATCCCGAAGCGGTCGCGCAGCGGCGTCGTCAGCAGGCCCGAGCGGGTCGTCGCCCCGATCAGCGTGAACGGCGGCAGCGGCAGCGTCACGATCTTGGCGCCGGCGCCCTGACCGACGGTGAACGGCAGGATCCCGTCCTCCATCGCCGGATAGAAGGTCTCCTCCAGCGCCCGCGGCAGCCGGTGGATCTCGTCGACGAAGAACACGGCGCCCGGCTCGAGGCTGGTCAGGTAGGAGGCGATGTCGCCCTTGCGCTCCAGCGCCGGGCCGGCGGTCTGGGTGAACGGCGCATCGAGCTCGGCGGCGATGATCTGCGCCAGCGATGTCTTGCCGAGGCCCGGCGGCCCGGCCAGCAGCACGTGATCGAGCGCCTCGCCGCGCCTGAGCGCCGCGGTGATCGAGACCGCCAGCTGCTCACGGATCGCCTCCTGGCCGACGAAGTCCTGCAGCCGCCGGGGCCGCAGCGACCGATCGTCGTCCGCGCTCGTCGCCGGGCACCGGCGCCGGATCCTGCAGGCGTGGCGGCGCGGTGCTCATCGCCGGGCGCTCCGCAGCGCGTGGGAGATCAACTGCTCGGCCGAGTCGCCCTCGGCGCCGTCCAGCAGCGACTCGATCTCGTCGGCGCCGTAGCCGAGACCGGCCAGCGCCTCACGGGCCAGCGAGCGGGGGTCGTCGGCGCGCGTGACCGAGATCTCGTCCGTCGGCGACGGTCGCCGCCACCTTCTCGCGCAGCTCGACGATGATCCGCTCGGCGGTGCGCTTGCCGACGCCGGGCGCCCGCAGCCGTGACACGTCGCCGGCGGCGACCGCCGCCAGCAGCTCCCGCGGCGGCGCGCCCGAGAGGACCGCGATCGCCATCTTCGGGCCGACCGTCTGCACGCCGAGCAGCATCAGGAACAGGTCGCGCTCGGTCTCCGACGCGAACCCATACAGCGCCAGCGCGTCGTCGCGCACGACCAGATGGGCGTGCAGCGAGACCTCGTTGCCGATCGCCGGCACGTGACGCAGTGTCTCGGCCGACACGGCCAGCCGATAGCCGACGCCGCCACAGTCGACGATCACGTGGTCGGGCCGGCGCACCGACGACCCGGCCGGAGATCAGCGCGATCATCGCTCCCCCCTGGCGAGCGCCGCCAGCGCGTCGGGCACCTCGCGGCGGCGGTCGCCGCCGGCGCCGCGGCGCCGCGCACGGCCGCCGGTCGTCGGCCACGTCGACCGTGCGCGCCAGCGGCGCGGCGTTGAGCTCGCAGATCGCGACCGCCAGCGCGTCGGCGACGTGGTCCGGGGTCGGCACCGCGTCGAGCCCGAGCAGCCGCGCGACCATCCGCCCGACCTGCTCCTTGGGCGCGCGCCCCGAACCGCAGACGGCCGACTTGACCTGCTGGGGCGTGTACGAGCGGGCCGGGATCCCGCGCTGTCCGGCCGCCAGCAGGACGACGCCCCGGGCCTGGCCGACCGCGAACGCCGTCTGCACGTTGGCGCCGAAGTACAGCTCCTCGATCGCCAGCGCGTCGGGCCGATGGCGATCCAGCAGCTCGCAGACGCGCGCGTGGATCTCGGCCAGCCGCCGCTCGGGCGCGACCCCCGGCCGGGTGGCGATCATCCCCTGCGTCGATCGCGCGCAGCCGCGAGCCCTCGCCGCGAGGCAAGGCCGAAGCCGGTCGAGGCGGTGCCGGGGTCGATCCCGAGGACGAGCATCAGACAGACATTCTCCGGGCGGCCCCGGACGCCTGCCCGCGCCGGTCGACTCGACCGCCGGCGTGACGCTCAGCGCCCGTCGCAGGCCTGTGGCAGGCCCGGCGTCGTCTGGCGCACGACGACCCAGCCGTCGACGCGGGCGAGCACCTGCTGGTGGGTCAGCCGGGGATCGATCGGCGGCCGGCGCAGCCGGTCACCGAGTTGTGCGGACCGATGAAATCCACGCCCGGCTGCGACATCACGCGTCCCGACCCGCTCCAGCGGCGACCTTCAGCTTCCACGCCATCTCGGACTGGACGCCGTGGTTGACCGCCGACGAAGCTCGTCTTGCAGGGGAACACGCCGCTGCGGCCGCCGACGGCGGCGGCGACCTTCGTCAGCTGATTGGAGGTCGTGACCGCCAGCGACGCCTGCGGGAAGTCGGCGCGGGCCTCGGAGATCCGCGTGGTGATGAACGGCACCGACGCGCCGGCGAGCACGACGAACAGCGCCACGGCGGCGATCGTCGCGCTCGCCGCGCCGGCAGCTCGTGCACCCGAGCCGACGACCAGCTCGCCGGCGAGTTGCGCGATCCGGACGATCCCGTAGCCACCGAGCACGCAGATCAGCGACGCCGCCGGCAGGAAGAACCGCTCCAGGCCCGGGTAGCCCTTCATCGTCTCGACGACGACGACCACGTAGTACAGGACCACGCCGAGCCCGAGCCCGAGCACCAGCCCGCGGCGATCCTTGAGCGACTCCGATCACGACGCCGGCGATCCCGAACGCCAGGATCGGCAGCACCTGGTCGTTGACCCCGCGGGAGTTGACCGCGATGAACGGGTGCGGCCCGAGGTTGCCGTTGTACTCGGCCGCGTGCGAGGCCGCCAGGAACGCGATCACCGGACCCGATCCACGGCGGCACGAACCAGGCGATCGGGAACGAGCGCCAGCCCGATCGCGAACATCGCCAGCATCGGCCAGGTCCGGAACTTCGGGTCGCGCCAGATCAGCCAGGCGCCGTACAGCACCTCCAGCGGCACCCACTCGGGCCGGATCCAGGTGGCGGCGACCATCAGCCACCAACGCCTGGACCCGCTTGCCCTCGACGATCCGGTCCACCGCCCACAGCGTAGCAGCCGATCAGCATCGTCTCCGACGTGCCGTGCAGGAAGTAGTAGAACCAGTCCTGGGTCAGCAGCACGCCCGCGACCGCGATCACCGCCGGCCGCGATGCCGGGCGGGTCAGCACCGATCCGCCTGTTCGCCGTCGGTGCCGCCGGCCAGCTTGTACGCCAGCCGCCAGGCGGCGACGAGTCCGAGCAGACCGCCGATCCGCGCGGTGATCACCCACAGCGTCGGCGCCGCGGATCCGAACGCCCCCCAGATCGTGGTGAAGATGAACGGCAGCGGCTTCCACGACGGGCCGCCGGAGATGATGAAGCTGATGTGCGGGTCGGTGATCTCCCGGCCCCAGACGATCCACGACCACGGGTCATAGCTGGGGACGGTCGGCAACACCGCCGCCGACAGCGCGCCCAGCACGATGCAGACGAGCACCGACCAGACCGCGGACGAGCGAGCGGCGCGCTGCAGCGCACCGGCGGGGGCGCTCCGCCCCGTTCCGCCGCTGTCCGTCGATGTCGTCGCGCCCGGTGGGTACCCGCTGATGCGGCAGGTCGACGGCTGACATTCGCGCGGGCGATATTAGAGCGTCGGACCGACGGCGCCGGCCACTCGTCAGCCGCCGTGGAAGCGCAGCTTCAGCAGCGTGCCGATCACCCGGAAGCCGTCGCGGGCGGTCAGCTTCTTGCCCTCGTCCGACGAGCGCGCGCGGTAGTGGACCGGAACCTCGAAGATCTTCTCGTGGTGCTGGACCAACCGAGCGGTGATCTCGGGCTCGATCGTGAACCCGTTGGCGTGCAGATCCAAGCTCGCGGAACAGTTCGGTCCGGATCATCTTGTGGCAGGTCATGATGTCGTGCAGGTAGACGTTGAACAGCACGTTGCACGCCAGCGTCACGCCCTTGTTGCCCATCACGAACATGAACGAGTGGCTGGTGTAGCCGTCGAACACGCGGACGCCGAAGCAGGCGTTGGTCTTGCCCTCCAGCAGCGGCGGCATCAGCACCGCAAGGTCGGCGGGGTCGTACTCCAGGTCGGCGTCGAAGATCGCGGCGAACTCGCCGCGGGCCTCGCGCAACCCGGTCTGGATCGC
Organism: uncultured Solirubrobacteraceae bacterium; assembly: GCA_963846015.1. Lineage (GTDB taxonomy): Bacteria > Actinomycetota > Thermoleophilia > Solirubrobacterales > Solirubrobacteraceae > Palsa-465. Next base: position 689,279 of record CAWJUE010000002.1, on the reverse strand, counting down.
GGCGCCCTTGCCCTGATTGCGCTCGTGCTCGAGCAGCCGGACGTTCTCTCCCCAGTCGCCTGAGCGCAGGATCTCGGTCGTCCCGTCGGTCGAGCCGTCGTTGACGAGGATCAGCTCGAAGTCGGTCGGCAGCTCGGTGGCGAGCACCTCGGTGATCGCCCGCTCGACGCGTTCGCGCTCGTTATAGACAGGCATCAGGATCGAAAGCAACTCAGAAGTTCCTTCCATGAGGTCAGCTGGGCGGGAACGGGGGACCGCAAGGCAAGCGCCCGCGAGAACGAGCAGGCGATGCTAGCGAACGACCCTGACATCGGGCAGGATGAAACGGTGGACTTCGACGACGAGCAGTGGCTCGCTGGCCTGGACGGTTCCGAGCGCGAGCAGCGACGCAAGCTGCTGCGGTTGCTGGCCGACGACGGCTTCTCCGAGCAGGAGCTGCGGGTCGCGGTCGCCGAGAATCGGCTGGCGCTGCTGCCCGTCGACCGGATGCTCGGCGGCACCCATACCGCGCGGGAGATCGAGCAGCGCTCGGGCCTGCCGGCCGACGTGCTCGTCCGGATGCGCCGGCTCGTCGGGCTGGCCGAGCCCGGAGTCGACGAACGGGTCTTCTCAGAGGCGGACATCGAGGCCGCCCGGTCGACCAAGCTGTTCCTCGACGCGGGCTTCTCCGAGGACGCGATCATCGAGATCACCGCGGTGCTCGGGGAGGGCATGTCACGGTTGGCGGCGACGATCACGGCGGCGTTCCTGCAGACGTTCCTGCGCAAGGGCGACTCCGAGGAGGATGTCGCGTTGCGGTTCGCTCAGCTGGCCGAGCAGCTGACGCCGGCGACCGAGCCGATCCTCGTCTCGGGATTCAACGCGCACCTGCGCGACGCGGTCAGGCGCGGGATGCTCGGCCGTCGCGAGCTGGCGTACCGGCGAGCCGCCGGCCGAGCAGCAGCTGTGCATCTGCTTCGCCGACCTGGTCGGGTTCACGCGGCTGGGGTCGGAGGTCGCCGTCGGCGAGATCGGATCGGTCGCCGGGCGGCTGGCCCGGCTGGCGGCCGACACGGTGCGCCCACCGGTGCGGCTGATCAAGACGATCGGCGACGCGGCGATGTTCGTCTCACCGGAGCAGGCGCCGACCGTCGCGGTGGCGCTCGACCTCGTCGACGCGGTCGCCGCCGAGGACCTGCCGAGCCTGCGCGCCGGGATCGGGTTCGGCGCGGTCACGCTCCGTGCCGGCGATTTCTTCGGCAACACCGTCAACGTCGCCAGCCGCGTGACCGGCGCCGCGCGGCCCGGCTCGGTGCTGTGCACCGCCGAGGTGCGCGACGCCTGCCCGGATCAGTTCGACTGGTCGTTCGCCGGCCGCCACCGCCTCAAGGGCGTGTCAGGACCGACGCCGCTGTACCGCGCTAGGAGACTGAGTGCAGGTCGACGATGAAGATCAGCGCTGAGTTGGCCGGGATCGAGCCCTGCTTTTTGTTCCCGTAGGCGAGGCTCGGCGGGATGATCAGCTCACGCCGGCCGCCGACCTTCATCCCGAGCAGGCCCTGCTCGAAGCCGGGCACGAAACCCGACGCCGGCTGGGAGATCGTGTGGGTGCTCGGAACGTCCTTCCACGAGGAGTCGAACACCTTGCCGTTGGCGTACAGCGCCCCGACGTAGGCGATCGTGACCGTCTGACTCGGCGAGGTCACGGCTGGACCGGTGCCGATGATCAGGTTCTTGATGACGAGCTTCGTCGGCGGCGTGCCGCCCGGCGACTTGATCGTCGGCTCGGTGTTGAACGCGCGTCGGAAGCTTGACGCTGGATGAGGAGGTCGAGGCCGAAGTCGTTGACGACGTCGTCGCTGACGTCGCCGGCGTGGCCGCCGCCGAGGTGGCGCCGCCGGACGGGGCCAGGACGACGCCCTGAGGCCGTGCTCGCGGTCTTGCTCGACGAGCCGCAGCCCGCGACGACGCCGCCGACGGCGGCCGCGATGCAGAGAATGGAGAGTGTCTTTCGCATGAACGCTGCCGGAGGGTAGCGGCACGCCACGTCGTGCACCGCGCCGCCGACCCAACTCTTCACCGGCTCTTACGGTGGCGGCGGGCGTCAGCCGGCGAGCTTCTCGAGCACGTCGGCGTCGACGTCGAAGTTCGCGTGGACCGCGCTGACGTCGTCTGACTCCTCGAGCATGTCGATCAGCTTCAGCAGCTTGACCGCGTCGGACTCCTGCACCGGCACCCGCGCCGTCGGCCGCTGGGTGACGTCGGCCGACTCGATCTCGATCCCCGCCGCGGCCAGCGCGCCTCGCACCGCGCTGAGGTCGCCGGGCTCGCGAGATGATCTCGAATACGTCGTCGTCGAGCGAGATGTCCTGCGCGCCGGCGTCGATCGCGATCAGCAGGTCCTCCTCGTCGTAGCGCGAGGCGTCGACGACGATCACGCCGGTCTTGTCGAACAGGTAGGAGACCGAGCCGGGCTCGCCGAGATTGCCGCCGTGCTTGGAGAGCGCGTGGCGAACGTCGGCCGAGGTGCGGTTGCGGTTGTCGGTCAGCGCCTCGATCAGCAGGGCCACGCCGCCGGGGCCGTAGCCCTCGTACAGCACCGCCTCGATCTGATCGGCGTCGACGCCCTCGCCGGTCCCCTTGGCGATCGCGCGCTCGATGTTGTCCTTGGGCATCGACGCGTCACGCGCCTTCTGGACGGCCAGCGCCAGCGACGGATTGCCGTCGATGTCGCCTCCGCCCTCACGCGCCGCGACCGTGATCGCGCGCGTCAGCTTGGTGAACGCCTGGCCGCGACGCTGGTCGACGACCGCCTTCTTGTGCTTGATCGAAGCCCACTTTGAATGTCCTGACATCGCCTTTCACTATAGGAGCCGGGCCAGCGCGTCCGGGCGCTCGCGGTACCACTCGATCGTGCTCCGCAGCCCAGCTTCCAGGCTCGTCTCAGCGCTCCAACCGGTCAGCCGCTGCAAGCTTTGCGCTGTCCAGCCATTGGCGGTCGATCTCGGCCGCGGGCACGCCGGCGCCGCGGATCTCCGGCGCCAGCTCCGATCCGGCCAGGCGGCAGATCAGTGTCGACCACGTCGCCGACCCGGTGCGCGGCGCCCGAGCCGGCGTTGAACGCCTCGCCACCCGCGCCGGGCCGTCCGGAGGCGAGCGCTTCCCGGATCGCCAGGTAGGCGCCGACGGCGTCGGCGACGTAGAGGAAGTCACGCTCGGGCGAACCGTCGGATCGAAGCACCGGCGCGCGTCCGTGCAGCGCCGCTCCGATCGCCTCCGGGATCAGCCGGGAGCGGTTCAGGTCCCCTCCCCCGTACACGTTGGCGAGTCGCGTGACCGCGACCGGCAGCCCGAACGTGTGCCAGTAGGAGCGGGCGATCAGGTCCGCCGCGGCCTTCGACACGTCGTACGGGTAGACCGGCGCGAGCGCCGCATCCTCGGTGTAGGGCAATCGCTCGTGGCGGCCGTAGGCCTTGTCGCTGGAGGCGACGATCACGCTCTCGACGCCCTGCGCGCGACAGGCCTCCAGCACCATCCAGGTCCCGCGGACGTTGGTCTCGAACGTCGAGCGCGGCGCCCGGGCGGCGACGCCGACGAGCGTCTGCGCCGCGAGGTGGAAGACGTCAGCGACCTCGTACTCGGCCAGCGCGCGGGCGATCAGGCCCTCATCGCAGACGTCGCCGGCGACCGCGTGGACCCGGCCGTCGATTTCCTGCAGCTCCAAGCCGCTGACGGGCGGCCGGTCCCGGCGCACGACAACCACATCGGCGCCTCGCTCCAGCAGCGCCCGGCTCAGATGCGAGCCGATCAGCCCGTCGGCGCCGGTCACGAGCACCGCGCGGCCCCGCAGCGAGCGCGTGTCCATCACCGACCGGCGCGGCGGCCAGCCACGGGGCGGCGGCGGGATCGGCGTCCCACAGATCGTTCAGCGCGACCGCGTCCTTGTAGGTGTCCATGCAATGCCAGAAGCCGTGGTGGCGGTAGGCCGACAGCCGCCCGCTGCCGGCCAGCGCCGACAGCGGCTCGCGCTCGAGCACCGAGCGTTCGGAGAGCTGCGAGAGCACCGCCGGCTCCAGGCAGAAGAAGCCGGCGTTGATCCAGTGCTCGGACACCGGCTTCTCGTCGAAGCCGTCGACCTGCCCGCCGTCCGCGCTGAGCCGCGCCACCCCGAACGGCAGGCGCGGCCGGACGACCGTCATCGTCGCTGTGGCACCGGCCTGATCGTGGTGATCGATCAGCGCGCCGAGGTCGAGATCGGCGACTGCGTCGGCGTAGGCCAGGCAGAAGCGATCGCGCTCCAGGAGCGCCGCCGCTCGGTGCAGACGACCGCCGGTCGGCGTGTCCTCGCCGGTGTCGACACAGCGGATCCGCACGTCGGCCGGCCACGAGCTGTCTGCCACGAACGCCGCAATCCGGTCGCCCCGATAGCCGGTCAGCAGCACAAAGTCGGAGAACCCCTGGCTGATGTGGATCGAGATCACGTGCCAGAGGATCGGCCTGCCCCCAACCTGGACGAGCGGCTTGGGAATCGACTGAGTGTGCTCCTGCAGCCGGGCGCCGCGCCCACCGCAGAGGATCGCCACGCTCGGTCTCACGGCGGGGGATTATCAGGCATGATCTGATCGTGACCGCTCAAGCCAAGCCTGAGATCTTCAAGGCATACGACATCCGCGGCGTCTACGGTGACGATCTGGACGCCGGCACCGCCCACCAGATCGGCCGCTCGTTCGCACGGGTGATCGGCGCGCTCGAGGACAAGCCGACATCGCAGCTGACCCTCGGCCTCGGCCGCGACATGCGGCTGACTGCGCCGGAGATGGCCGCCGCCTACCGCGACGGGATGGTCGCCGAGGGCGCGACGGTGCTCGACGCCGGCCAGGTCGGAACCGAGATGCTCTACTTCCTCGTCGGTTCGCGTGAGCTCGACGGCGGCCTGATGTGCACCGCGTCGCACAACCCCAAGCGCTACACGGGCGCCAAGTTGGTCGGCCGCGGCGCGCTGGCGCTGTCGGGAGATGCGGGTCTCGCCGAGGTCCGCGATCGGATCGCGGCCGGGCTCGGCGATCCCGCCGGCGCTCCCGGTTCGGTCACCGAAGTCGACGTCTACTCCGACTTCCAGGCCGCGGCCCTCGAGTTCATCGACGCCGGTGCGATCAAGCCGCTGAAGGTCGTCGTCGACGGCGGCAACGGGATGGCAGGACCGATGGTCGGCCCGCTGCTGGCGCAGCTCGGCCTGGAGCTGATCGAGGCGTACTTCACGCCGGACGGCAACTTCCCCGATCATGAGCCCAACCCGATGCTGCCCGAGAACCGCGAGTTCATCATGGGCGAGGTGATCAAGCGTGAGGCCGACCTCGGGATCGCCTGGGACGGCGACGCCGACCGTTGCTTCTTCATCGACGAGACCGGCCGGTTCGTCGACGGGGACTTCCTGACCGCGTTGATGTCGGAGTCGATGATCGACAAGAATCCAGGGGCGACGGTCCTGTTCGACGTCCGCGCCAGCCGAGCGGTCGCCGATACCGCCGCGCGAGTCGGGGGCAAGGCGCTGATGAACCGGGTCGGGCACGCATTCTTCAAGACGCGGATGCGATCCGAGGGCGCCGTGTTCGGCGGCGAGGTCTCAGGCCACTACTACTTCCGGGACTTCTACTGCGCCGACTCGGGAACACTGCCGGCGCTGCTGATCCTCGAACTGCTGTCGTCCCGCAGCGCGACGATGTCGCAGCTCCTGGAGCCCTACCGCTCGACGTACTTCATCTCCGGTGAGATCAACTCCGAGGTGTCCGACCAGCAGGGCAAGCTCGACGCGATCGCCGAGCGTTACCGCGACGGACGCCGCACCGATCTGGACGGGATCTCGATCGACTACGACGACTGGCACTTCAACGTCCGCTCGTCCAACACCGAGCCACTGCTGCGCCTGTGCCTGGAGTCGCTGCGCTCGCCCGAGCACATGGCCGAGAAACGTGACGAGGTGCTTGGGCTGATCCGCTCGTGAGCGCCGACGCCGGCGGCGGGGTCGCTGAGTCAGCGCCCGAGGAGCTGGCGGCCTGGGAGCGCGCCGCCGCCGGCGGGATATACGCGATCGCGCTGCCGACGCCGTTCTTGGTGGGGCGCGTCAACTGCTACCTGATCGAGGACGAGCCGCTGACGCTGGTCGACACCGGCCCGAACTCCGGCACGTCGCTGGACGAGCTCGAAACCGGTCTGGCGGCGCTCGGCCACCGGATCGAGGATCTCGAGCTGATCGTGCTCACCCACCAGCACATGGATCACCTCGGGCTGGTGGAGATCCTCGCGCGCCGCTCGGGGGCTCGCGTCGCCGCCTGGCACCAGCTCGACGGCTACCTCCGCCACTTCTCGGCCGCTGCGGCCGCCGACGACGCGTTCGCGATGACCTTGATGCGCCGCCACGGAGTACCGGAGAACCTCGCGATCGCGCTCAGCGTCGGCACCGCGGCCTACCGGGCGTTCGGCTCCAGCGGTGAAGTCGACGTGCCATTGCAGGACGGAACTGTGCTGGAGCTCGCCGGACGGTCGCTGACGGCGCTGCATCGTCCCGGCCACAGCCCGTCCGACGTGATCCTCCACGATCCGGCGCGCCGGATCGTGATCGCCGGCGATCATCTGCTGTCACAGATCTCGTCCAACCCGCTCGTGTCGACGGCCGCTGGACTGGGCCGCCGGCGGCGTTGGCGACCGTCCGCGCGCGCTCCAGACCTACATCGCCTCGCTGCGCTGCACCCGCGCGCTCGACGCCGGCCTCGTGCTCGGCGGCCACGGCCCGCCGGTGACCGACCATGTGGCACTGATCGACGAGCGGCTGCGGATGACCGGCCGCCGCACGCGCAAGATCGGCGGCCTGCTGGAGGCCGGGCCGCGGACCGCGTATGAACTGGCGACCTCGATGTGGGCCAACGTCGCGGTCACGCAGGCGTTCCTGACGCTGTCGGAGGTGCTCGGCCATCTCGATCTGCTCGTCGCCGACGGCGAGGTGATCGAGGAGGACGACGGCGAGCTCGTGCGCTTCCGCCGGGCCTGATCAGTGGTACGCGGTGTCGCCGGGCTGCATCGGCGAGACCGTCACGCCGCCGCCGCATTCGTAGACCCCGCCGGGAATCGCGATCCGCACGGTCGACGTGTCGTTGGGCGGGATCACCTGGACATAGCCGGCGGTCACGCATCCCTTGGGCGACGCCGACCCGTGTGAGACGCCGAGCCGGAACGACGCCGACTGGCCCGGGGCGACGGTCAGCCGGGCGAGTTTCGTCGTGCCGAAGAAGTCGGTCGTCGTGCGCGTGTCGTGGGTCGGCAGCGCGGCGCCACGCTTGGACAGGAACTGGATGCCGGGATAGCCGAGGGTCGTGCACGGGACGCTGCCGCTGTTCTGCATCGCGAACCCCAGCAGGCCGTGGCCGGTCGCGCCCTGGCCGCCGAGGTACGTGATCCTGACCCCGCCGGCACGGCAGATCGACAGCTGCGAGGAGCTCGTGTGCACCGACGGGGTCGGCGACGTGCTCGAGGAGGTTGTCGTGGAGCTGCCGGTGATCTCGGCGCCGGACTTCGACCCGTGACCGGACGTGACCGTGTGCGTCACGGTCTTCGTCGCCGGCGCGGCGTGGGTGGATGAACTCGTCCCCGATCCGCTCGAACCGCAGCCGGCGATCAATCCGGCCGCCAGCGCGACGAGCGCGGGCGCCGTGCGCAACCTGATGGGACCCATTCGGCGCCCATAGTAGGGACCGGCGGGGCGGTAGCGTGCAGGCATGGCGCCAACTCCGGGCACCCGGCATCCCCGCAAGCGCCGCCACCTCGACTTCGAGCTGGTGGCCTGCGGCGTGTGCGGTCACATGCTGATCGACCCCGCCACCGTCCCGGCGCCCGTCGCAGCTGAGGCCGTCGCCCGGCAGTTCGACGCGGTCACCTGGTACCGGTGCGTGCGCTGCGACGCGTGGGTGCCGCTGGCCGAGGCGTCGCCGGCGGTCAGAGCCGCCCCTGCCGAGGACGAGCTGCCGCTGCGGGGGAAGGCGCTGCACGACCGGGTGGTGCTGCGGCTGATCGCCGTCGACCGGGTGCTGCACTTCATCATCCTGACGCTGCTCGGGGTCGCGGTGCTCGCGTTCGCCGCCGACCGCGCCAAGCTCCACGACCGCTTCTACCAGATCGTCACCTCGCTGCAGACCGCGATCGCCGGCGGCCCGGTGTCGACCACCGGGCACGTCGGGATCGTCCACGACCTGGACCGACTGTTCACGCTGTCGAAGGGGACCCTGATCGAGGCCGGGATCGCCCTGCTTGGCCTACGGGCTGCTGGAAGGCGTCGAGGCGATCGGGCTGTGGCACGGCAAGCGCTGGGCCGAGTACCTGACGTTCATCGCGACGGTCGTGCTGCTGCCGTTTGAGATCTATGAGCTGCACGAGCGGGTTTCGCCAGTGAAGGTGATCGGCGTTCGTGATCAACCTCGCGGTCGTCATCTACCTGATCTACGCCAAGCGGCTGTTCGGGGTCCGGGGCGGCGGCGCGGTCGACGAGCGTGAGCGTGAGCGTGACAGCGGCTGGGAGGCGATCACGCGAACCGCTCCCCCGCCGGTCTCGACCCCCGAGACGTCCGTGAGCGTGACCGGTGGACAGGTTGACCGGTTGACCGGTTGACCGGCGCGATGGTCGGGCGCCAGCCATTCGGCGGCATCCGCCGTTGATTTTCGGCGATCACGCGCCATCATGCAGGTGGTGGTGCCGCTGGTCGAGAACAGCTCGGTCGCGTTGGCGCTGATCGCTGCGATCGTGATCAGTGCCTCGGTTCGCGCTCCGCGCCGCCACGTGCCGACGCCCGAGCTGCGGCGGCTGTTGATCGCGGCGCTGACGCTGTACGCCGTCGGCGGAGTCGCGATCGTGGACGGTCATCCGACTCCGGCGGTCGCGGCATTCGCGGCCGGCGTGATCGCATCCGCATTTGCCGCATGGCTCTCACGCGGACCCGATCAGGACGACCCGCCCGACGGTCGTGAGCCGTTCGATCGCACGCCGCCGCCCGATCCCGATGGCGTGCCCGAGATCGACTGGGGCCGGTTCGAGCGGGAGCTGCGCGACTGGTCGCGGCGTCACGAACAGGCGCATCGCTGACCGCCGCGGCGCTCGTCTAGCCTGGGCGCGCGATGCCGCTCCCCCAGGCCCTGCGACGACTCACCCCGGATCGCTGGCGCGACGATCCGCGCCTGCGCGCGGTCGCGTTGGGTGCGGGCCTGATCCCGCCGCGGACGATGCACTCCGACCGCGAGGCCGCGACCCTTGCCCGGCTGGCCGGCAGCGCCCACAGAGTCGTCGAACTCGGCGTTTACGAGGGTTCCTCCGCGGTCGTGCTGGTCCGGTCGATGGCGCCGGGGTCAGAGCTCGTGCTCGTCGACCCCTACACGGCGGATACCCGCTGGGCGGCGCTCCCGCAGGGTGCCTGGGCCAACGCGACCGCGACCCGCCTGGCAGTCGCCCGCGCTCGGCGCGCCGGGGGCCCCACCGTTCGCTGGATCCTGCAGCGCAGTCAGGACGTCGGGCGATCGTGGAGCGGCGGCCCGGTCGACCTCGTCTTCATCGACGGGGATCACAGCTACGAGGGCTGCCGTGAGGATTGGGAGAGGTGGCGAGATCACGTTGCGCCGGGCGGCTTCGCAGGGTTCCACGACGCCCGCGCCGGCAAGCCGGGCGGCCACGGCGCGCCAGGCCCGACCCGGGTCGTCGATGAGGCCTTCCGCGGGGGCGACGAAACCGGCTGGACGCTCGTCGAGGAGATCGACGCGCTCGTCGTCGCGCGGAAGCAGACGCGCGCCGGCTCGTGAGCGATCACTCGATCCTGAACGGCTGCGACCTGCCCAAGATCTCGCCGTGGCCGTCGATCGCCTCGACGGCCACGTACGCGGGCGCCTGCGGAAGCGAGATCTCGGTCTCGAAGCCGGCGAGCTTCGCCACGCCAACGGCCTCGAGCGCCTCGGCGGAGTGGCCGGAGAGCACGACCCAGCCGGCCACCTCGGTGGCGAAATTCCAACTGGCGTAGAGCGTGGCGCCCGGCGCCGCTGGGCGTCGCGCACAGGCTGGGCGCAGTCGTCGGCGTCCCTGTCCAGGTTTCCTTGAACGCTCGGTACGAGGACGTTCCCGGGGTCAGGTGGCCGTCGAACAGGACCTCGCCGCCGGGCCCGTACTCCGTGAAGTAGCTCGAGGTTCCCCAGCCCATGAACGTGTGGCCCTGATCGAGTTGCTCGACGCTGCCGAGCGCCTCCGACAGGACCGGAGGCTTGTGGTGTAACTGGGTGTGCACCCGGGCAGTCTTCTGGCGCTCGTCGATTCCGAGCACCAGCCCGCGCGACTGCGAGGCCTCTTGCGGGGGACCGGCCTCGTTGTCGAACATCGTCAGCACGCCGCCGGGGTGCAGAGTGATGTGGTGCTGGAAGTAAAAGCGGCTGCCCGGCCCCATGTGGAAGTTGCCGTGCTTACCGCCGAGCTTCCAGATCACGCGGCCGGTCGTGCGGTCGACTTTGTAGCAAGCGCAGGTGTTGCGGCTGGAGATCACGAGGTTGTTGTCGGTCGGATCGATCGTGATCCCGTTGACGTGGAAGTAATCCCAGGTATTGGCCGCGTTGGCCGGCGGTGGATAGTAGGACTCCGCCAGCCCGACGTGCTGGTCTGAGCGCCACTGGAAGAGGACCTTGCCGCTCGCGACGTCAACCTCCTGCACGACCCCGTAGAAATAGCTCCCGCGCCGTGCCGGTGCCCGGGTAGGTGCCGACCGCTTCCCCATAGGCCGTGAACAGCGCCGTGCCCTGCTCGGTGAGCAGGAACTCGTGCAGATCGCCCTGATAGCCGTTGCCGGCGTAGACCTGTGCGACCCGGTGGTATTTCTCGTCATAGATCTCGTAGTGGCCCTGGCCGTGGGCCGAGACGACCGCGCCCACGAAATCACGTCATGACCGGCTTGCCCCGGTAGCGTCTGAACGCGGACGTTGAAGGCGCGATGAGCGGGAGTCGGCACCGCGGTGAGCGGCAGGAAGCCGACCAGCTGGCCGGTCTCTGAGAGGATCATCGGGCCCTGCTGGGCGATGCCGCCGTGGCAGTCGGTGAACACGAATCCCGGGATCACGTGCTTGGCGGGGACGTCGATGATGATCTCGGGCGGGCGCAGATCCGGACGCGAGCGGAACTGCTGGATCCCCTTCACCGTGGTGCCGCCGGGTTGGCTGCGCAGCGTCGGCAGCGGCGTTCCGGTGCCCGACGCCTGCAACGACGAGCAGTCGGCCAGGGTCAGCCCGGCTCCGGTGCCGAGGGCGATGACGCCGCCGGCGAGGCGCAGGAAGTCGCGCCGGTTCGGCTCGTCGGGCGAGCTGGAGTGGTCGGGGGTCGCGGGGCTCATGACGCGGCCAGCAGCCTAGTCGCCGGAGCGGTCGGCGAACGGCGCCTGGGTCGCGCGCGGCCTCACCCTCGACGAGACCGAGCAGCAGCTCGTGCAGCCGCGCGCTCGCCGGTCAGCTCGGGGTGAAACGAGATCGCGACGACATTGCCCTGGCGGACCGCGACCGGGTGGCCGTCGACCGCGGCGAGCACCCCCACACCGGCCCCGGTCTCCTTGACCCATGGCGCGCGAATGAAGACCGCGTGGACCGGGCCGCCGGGGACGCCCTCGATGTCGAGTCGGCCTCGAACGAACGCAGCTGCCGACCGAAGGCGTTGCGCTCAGCGACGATGTCCAGCACGCCGAGATGGTCGCGGTCCAGCATGATCATCCCGGCGCAGGTACCGAGGATCGGCGTGCCGGCGGCCGCAAGCGCACGCAGCGGCTCGCCCAGGCCCTCCCGCTCGATCCCGAGCGTCATCACGGTCGACTCGCCGCCGGGCAGGATCAACGCGTCGAGGCCGTCGAGATCGGCGGGCACGCGGACCTCACGCGCGTTGGCGCCGAGCGAGCTGAGGATCTTCGAGTGCGCCTCGAAGTCCCCCTGCAGGGCGAGAACGCCGACCGTGGGGGTCGCCACTACCAGCCGCGCGGGGACAGCAGCTGCTCGGACTCCAGCTTCGAGGTCTCGAGGCTCTCCATCGCGCGGCCGAGTCCGGTGCTGGCCGCCGCGACCCGGGCCGGGTCACGGTAGTGCGTGGTCGCCTCGACAATCGCGCGGGCGCGGCGCTCGGGATTGTCAGACTTGAAGATGCCGGAGCCAACGAACACACCCTCGGCGCCGAGCTGCATCACCAGCGACGCGTCAGCCGGAGTCGCGATCCCACCGGCGCAGAAGAGCACCACCGGCAGCTTGCCGGCCGCGGCGATCTGACGCACGAGCGGGAGCGGTGCCTGCAGCTCCTTGGCCGCGGTCGGCAGCTCCTCGGGATCCATCACCGTCAGCCGGCGCAGCTCCGAGCGGATCTTGCGCAGGTGACGGACCGCTTCGACGATGTCGCCGGTGCCGGCCTCTCCCTTGGAGCGGATCATCGCCGCCCCCTCGCCGATCCGGCGAAGCGCCTCGCCCAGGTTCGTCGCGCCGCAGACGAACGGAATCTTGAACGCCCATTTGTCGATGTGGTTGGCCTCGTCGGCGGGCGTCAGGACCTCGGACTCGTCGATGTAGTCGACCTCGAGGGACTCGAGCACCTGCGCCTCGGCGAAGTGGCCGATCCGCGCCTTGGCCATCACCGGGATCGAGACGGCGGCCTGGATTCCGGTGATCATCTCAGGGTCGGACATCCGTGCGACGCCACCGTCACGACGGATATCGGCCGGGACGCGCTCGAGTGCCATCACCGCGGCGGCGCCGGCATCCTCGGCGATCTTCGCCTGCTCAGGGGTGACGACGTCCATGATCACGCCGCCCTTCAGCATCTCTGCCAGGCCGCTTTTGACCGTGAACGTCGCCTCGGTGCGCTGGTTGTGACCGTTCTCGCTCATAGGCGGTCGAGTCTACTCGCCGCTAGGTTGTCAGATCGATGACTGACGAGGCCGTGTTTGTACGCGACGGCGACCGTTATGTCGCCACCGAACTCGGGCTGGGCCCGTGGTACCCGGGCGCTCTGCACGGCGGCGCGCCGGCGGCGCTGATCGCCCATACGCTGGTCGAATCGATGCCCGATCCGGGCCTCAGGCTGACGCGGATCACCTACGAGTTCGTCCGGCCGGTGCTGGCGGGACCGCTGTCGGTGTCGATCGAGACGGTGCGGCCGGGGCGGCGCGTGACCCTGCTCGACGCGATCCTGCGCGACGGCGCCGGCGTCGAGGTGATGCGCGCCCGCGGGCTGTTCGTGCGCCCGGCGGCGATCGCCGCCGGGTCAGACGAGCCGCCGCCGTTCCCCGGCCCCGAGGACGGGCGCGGCCAACGACTGGGCGCGGGCCGAGCCGATGTTCGCCACCCACGCGATGGAGTTGCGCTTCGTGCAGGGCAGCTTCGGCGTGGCCGGTCCCGCGACCGCGTGGTTTCGCCTGCGCGTGCCGCTGATCGCCGGCAGAGCCGGTGCTCGGCATCGACCGCGTCGCCGCCGCCGGCGACTTCGGCAACGGGATCGCGTAGCGAGCTCGACTGGGCCCGCCACAGCTTCATCAATCCCGACCTGACGCTGTACATCGAGCGCGATCCGGTCGACGAATGGGTCGCGCTGCAGTCGCAGATGCGGGTCGTGCCGGGCAGCGTCGTCGATCGCCACGAGCGTGCTCTGGGACCGACGCGGCCGGATCGGCCTGGCGGTTCAGTCGCTGCTGGTCGACGAGCACGACCGCGGCCCGGCGGCCGTCGTCACTTCAGGCGGAAGGCCTTGATCCGGACGTCGTAGGACTGCGCGTCCCGGGAGTAGACGCCATAGGCGAGCGCCTGGATGATCGACAGCAGCGCGGTGTGCGAGCGCACGAACGCGGGCGTGTTGGACGAGTAGTAGAGGCGGATCCGGGCCAGCCGTGCGACCTCTGACAGGGTTGCGTCGGTGATCGCCAGCGTCGTCGCCTTGCGATGGCGGGCGAGCTTCATCGTGCGAGTGATCAGTGGGTGGGGCCGTCCGGCCGACAGACCGACGACGAGCGTCCGGTCGTCGATCCGGCTGAGCCGACCGAGCGCTTCCTGCGACGGGCTCGCCACGACCTCGGCGCGGATGTCGAGCAGCATCAGCAGATGGCGCAGATAGCTGGCGAAGAACGCCATCTGGTCGGTGCCGGCGATCAGCACCTTCTCGGCGGACACGATCGCGTCGATCGCCGTTTCCACGTCCGCGCGCGACAGCTTGTGAGCGGTGTCCTCGACGTTGACGTGGTCGGCGGCGAGCGCCGCCTCGAACTCCGTGTGGTCCAGCGAGAACAGCGGCGCGACCGCGGCCGGCTGCGGGGCGCCGTTGAGCGCACCGCCCCCGACCTGCCGGCGGTATTCGTCGCGCGCGGCCTGCTGCAGCTCGGGGAAGCCCTCGAAGCCGAGCGCCTGCGAGAAGCGCACGACCGTGCTCGAGGACGTGTTGGCGCGGCGGGCGAGCTCCTCCGCGGTCTGGAACGCTGCCTCGTCGAGGTGGTCGACGATGTACTGGGCCACGTCCTTCTGCGAGCGGCTGAACTCGTCGAAACGAGCGCGAATGTATCCGGACAGCGCCTGGTGACCATGCGGCGCCTCGGGGGCGAGTGTGGGGCTTGATGATGGCTTCACGGGCAGCCGGTTGTTTCGACGCCGCCCGTACCGGTTCCTTCTCGGAACCGGTCTAGGTCATCACGAAGGTGTCCGCGAGCTCAGCGACCTTCGCGCGGCTGCGAGCGGTCATACGCTTCCATCCGCTCGCGGTTCTGCCGGCGCTCGGCCAGCACCTGCGCGACCGCGTAGGCGATCAGCACGTTGGCGATGACGCCGATGCCGAGGAACGTCAGCGCCAGGGCCAGCGTCTCCCCGAACGAGCTGGTCGAGTGGCCGAGGCCGAGGAAGTCTGCAGCGATCAACATCGCGCGGAATCATACCTGTGCGGCGCGACGTACGACGCCGGTAGCCTCCCCTGCTCGGCCCGGTAGCTCAGTGGTCAGAGCAGCGGACTCATAATCCGTCGTGCGCAGGTTCGAGTCCTGCCCGGGCCACTGATGAATCACCTGCCGGAAGTTGGCTACTTTCGTTGTCGATGGGCGTTCCTTGCGTCGCTGGGGCCACCCTGGGGGCCACCGCCGGCACCCCGGGGGCCCCGCTGGCGAGATGCGTCCCACATGTCCGCGTCGCCCAGTCCGTCGTCCACTTGGTTGATGAGACGCTAAGATCGTCGTCGTCAGCTGCGAGTGCCGCAGCCATCCTGCACCGCTCAGGGTCTTCCGCGCGCGAACAGCAGCGACCGCACGCCTTCCGGAACGCGTGGAACCCGACGCCTGGTAGTCCAGTCCGGCCGCTCGGCGGTGCCGCGGTTGATCGCGATCCTCGACTTCTGGAGCGCCGGCCGCAGATCCTGTGTACGCGTCGAGTAGGTCGCCGGCATCCGATCGCCGATGGGAACACCGGCATCTGGTCGGTCACCTCGCCAGCCTGAGGTCCGTAGGCAACCGGCGGTCGTCGCCGACGACGGAACCCGTCCGCGGCTGGCGTGGGTCTTGAGCCGCTCCGCTCGCCGCGGTACATCTGCTCGACGATCTCCACGTACGGGTCATCGCCAATGGCCAGTGATCCGCGTCGACCGAGCAGCTCGCCGATCCGCACCCAGCGACAAGCACGATGAAGAACGCCGCCACGTGTCGTCCAGCGCCTCGAGGACCGCGACCACGTCGGCTCCGGTGAGATCCCGGCGCTGCACCGGCACGTAACGCCTGCTTGCCGGCCCCGGGACGCGGGACGTACCGGACACCGACGGCTGGGTTGAACGGTATGCGCCGTCCTCGACTGCGGTTGCCATCAGCACCCCGATCGCGGCCTTCGCCTTCCGGATCGTCGTCGGTGAGCACCCGCTTCGCTCGAGGTCGCCGAGCCAGTCCCGCATCGGGCGGAGATGTCCCGCAGCTTGAGCCGGCAATTGGCAGCGGGTCGACGTCGAAGCGGAGGCTGAACTCGTACTCACGGCGCGAGCTGTCCTCGAGGCCCCGCTTGGTTCGACCGCGGTAGCTCTCCAGC
This sequence comes from uncultured Solirubrobacteraceae bacterium, assembly GCA_963846015.1. Classification (GTDB taxonomy): domain Bacteria; phylum Actinomycetota; class Thermoleophilia; order Solirubrobacterales; family Solirubrobacteraceae; genus Palsa-465. The sequence goes on along the minus strand of CAWJUE010000002.1, from coordinate 673,223 downwards.
CATGGCTTCCCGTAGTCGCCGAGGGTGGTGGCCGTCTTCTGCGGCTTCCGAGCGGCGCCGCCTGCGTCGAGGGTCCGCTTGAACTCGCGCGCCTCCTGGTTGGTGCTGGGAGCGCTTTCAGTTTGAGCGCCCGGCCGTGGTACTTCCATCGGACGATGTACCCCACACCCGCAGCGGCCGTCGTCCCGGGCGCAGTCGGTCTTGTGGCGGCGGTGCACCCCTGGGTAGTGGTCTTCTCGAGCTTGCGAGTAGGTCGGCCATCAGCTGATGGCCGACCGGTGAACAATGTCGATCGCTTGGGCGAGAGCAACGACGAAGAGGGATCGTGTACGGGCTCCTGTTGGGCCTTCTCGAGCAAACACAGGTGGGCGGCTTATCGCGCCTCCAACCCGGAAGTGCCACCGGCGTCCAGGCCAGTGGTGTTGATCGGGATGCTGCGGCGCGCGACGGTGAGAGCGTAACCGTCAGTCACGCAGATCAGATATGAGGAGTGGACACACGGCGAGTCGGGCACAGGCGGCGGGGTACAACCCACGACCGGCATGCGCCTGAGCGCTCCATCAAATTGAGCGACGCTTCGGCCCCCGCGAGGACGTAGATTCGCGCCGCTGGAGGAGTGTAGGCCTGCCCGAACCCGGCGAGCTCGCGTTTCTCTTCGAGGCCCGCCGACCGAGGTACGTCCAGCGCAGGACCGATGACGTCCAGCGCATGGCGCATTTCGGGCGAGGGTTTCCACTGATGCGGAAACTTGGAGACCCCGTGATGTTGGTGGTCATCTGGCATGCCTTTCGTCTTGACTTGCCCCTGTGCGCCCTGGGCTCGAATCCTCGTCGGGAGGGGTCGTTAGCCGACCCGTAGGCCTCGACGCGGCGGAGACCGGACCGGTCCGGCAGTAGCCGGCGGACGTCGCAGCGCGCCGACCCAGACGTCGTCCTCGATTCGGCTGCAGCCATGAGTGCCCGCCGGGCGATCCCCATTGGATGTTCCGAGTACTCGGTGGTGTTGTCGTTCTGGTGGAGGGTCAGCGGGCGCCATCACGCCTCCTTGAGCCATCCGAGGTCAAGCCCGGCCAGGTCATCGCAGTGACGCGACAGAACCGTCGGCGCCGAGCAATCCGCGGAGGCACAACCTCGCGGCCTTGCTCCCACCGACGGACCTCCACCGGCTCCACGCTCAGGATGGCCGCGAGGTCTCGCTGGGACAGCCCGCTTGCGTTCCGGAGACCGCGCAGCCGACCCGGGTCAGCGCTCATCTCGGAAGCAGTCATCACGCCTCCCACGGGCGATCAGTCCGCCGATCGAGTCCGGCGGCGCGATCCTGATCACCACGTTCGCTGCCCAGCGCAACTCATCGGCAATATCAAGGATTGTGCCCATCGGGAGAGGCCCGTACTTCTTCGTGTCGTCGAGCCGCGTGGCTACGACCAGGACGATCTCGTCGAGCATGTGCTGGATGGGGGAGCTGATCCCATCTCGCACAGCTGACACCTTGATGTCACCTTCGGCACTGGCGATCTGCTGTTGGAGGCGTACGTCGCGCTGGAGGATCTCGACGGCGCTGTGCCACTCGACGGGGTCGTCCTCGGCGACGCGTTCGGCGTCGAACACGATCTCGATGGAGAGCGCCTTCCGAGCGTCGTCGACGTAAGCTGCGGGGATCACGACTTCGACCTGGTCCTGCTCGCTGCTGATGGTTGCCATGGTGGCCCCTCTTCGGCTGGTGCGGCTCCGAGCGGACGGCGGTGGCGAGGAAGGCGACGCCACGGTTGGTAGCGTGCCAGGCGCGCCGAACGTCCCACCGTTCGGTGCCACGCCGGGGCGGCTCCCACCGCGCCCGGGCACTATTACGTTAGCGCGCATCGTATACCGCTCAAGCCCGATCCGAATCGGGGACCACGCTGGGACCACGCCAAGCGTCATCAAGTTTCACCACGGTGAAACTAGATCCCGCGTGTGACCGACGTGCGGGCAGGCCCGCGAATAACACCCCCGGTGTTATCCAAAGGTAGAAGGTGCTTCTAGTCGCCGTGGGCTCCCCGTACTTGTAGGCCCATCGGTCCACGTCCACCACCTGCCTGACATCCAACGTCGACTCGAACCCAGCTCCCTGCCCGCATCGAGGACGTTCGGCCGCGCGGTCATCGTCCGGTGCGCGATCTCGGCGCACCCCTCCCAGTCCTCGGCGCGGGCGGCTTTATCGATGGCGGTGCTGACCACAAGGGATTGTCCTCGTCGCCTTCGGCGACCTGGGGGCCTCGGTCATTTCACGAATGATCGGCTTCAACCAATCGTTCAGGCGGACCTCGTCGTCTTCGTCGTGCAACGGGTTATCTCCTGACTATTGGATTGCTAGTGCCGCGCCCAGACTGTTGCGCTTCAAAGCAAAATGGACAACGTCCTCGGCGACCTCTCGGCTCCCAAGATGCGTGTGAACATGCACCGAGAGATCCTGCGACGCGTCGGCTGGGTGCCCGCGTCTGATGGATCGCGTTGTTCGGCTGTGCGCCCACACTGTGCTGCGCCTGAACGAGGCTTGCTGCCCAGCACCGCTCCATAGCGCCCGCTGGTGACCGCCGGCCGGTGCCGCCGTCGGTCCTGCGGACTGCGAGATGGCATCCACATCGGCGCACCGGGAATATGGATCGGTCCTAGGTTGACCCGTGAAGGAACGGGATGCTATTCCACTGCGCTCCGATCCAGTTCAACACGCTGATCAGGTCGCCCTTCAACCCGGACCACATGTGTGAGGCGAGACTTTGATGTTCCCGGCAACGACGCGACGAACGACACGATGTGATCAAACTCGCTGGTCACCCAGTTCACGACGGCCGGCAACCCGGCGTTGAGCGCGTTCCACATGCTGGTGGCGATCGCCGAGATTCGGCTGACGAGCCCCGAGAAGAACGCCACGAGCTGATTGAAGTGGTCGATTACCTCGATAAGCCAGATTGCTGTCCCAGCACTCAGGATTTACGAAGATGCCCGCCAGTGTGCGCTGATGAACGACACGCACGACGACACGATGGTCTTCATGTCATCGAACGCGGTGTTCACAAGGTCGTGAAACCACTTCACCTTTTTGTACGCGACCACAAGCGCCACGCCGATAGCCAGGATTCGGCGATAATCAGCACGATCGGGTTCGCCGCAACAAAATCCAGCGCAACCCCAACTGCTTCAGAGCCAGAAACAGAAATCCAAGGAATATCAGAACCGGGCCACCGATCAACGCCAACCCTCCGAGCACCTCCACCACCGTTTTGACGGGCCCTTTCAGATGAGAGAACCAGTTCGCGGCCGATTCAACACCGTCGGCGAGTTTCGGAAGCCACTCTCAACGATCGGCATCAAAGCGTCACCGATCTTGATCGCAACAACTTGGACGGTCGCTACAAGCTGGTTCCACTTCTGAGCGGTCGTCTGGTTGTTCGCCGCCACGTCAGCCGAAGGTGTGGGACCCCGTACCGACCTGCTCATACTTCGATCTGAGACGGTCCATCTGCGCCAGCAGCGCTGCACGCCGGTGGATTGCCGGCCGCCGAACGCGTCCGTGATCACCAGTCCCTGCTGCGTCGCGGTCAGACCCGACTGTTCAGATGGGACTTGAGGAGCTGCAACGCCAGACCAGCCATCCGGGCCTCTTAGCTTCTGCTCCGAGAGCTGTCTGCGTCAGCGAGTCCGGCAAGCGCCTGCGCCGCCTTGTCAGACGGTGCGGCCATTATCCGGATCGCGGACGCAAGCTTCGTACCGGCTTGAGCGCCGCGAATGTTGTTATCGCCGAAAACCGCCAACGCCGCACCAACCGACCGGATCGACGCACCATACGTTTTCATCGGCCCCGTCAAACCGGTCCCCAACGCGTCAGCGAGGTCCTGCATTTTCATGTCACCAGCACCCACGGTGCTGTTCAAGACACCCATCGCCTGCGAATCGTTCTTCACGCCCTTCAATCCCAGACACGATCGCGCCGTCCAACGCGTTCGTGACATCCACCAGGTTCGCATGCCCAACCCGCGCGCCCTCCGCAGCGACGCGCAACACTGACAGCTCGTGTGACATCCGCTGCGCCGGCGGTAACGTCACGTTCGAACGAAGACACGACGTGGTACATCCCCTGCGCCAACTCGTTCGGGCCAGTGCCGACGCTCGGCGCCATGTTCAACACCGCTTTAGACAGCGCAGCGACCTGTGACTGCGACGCCCCCGCCTGCGTGTGGATCATCTCCATCGAACTCTGAAACTTCGCGGCGGTCTTCACGCTAGCGACGCCGATCCCGAGGAGCGGGAGCGTCAACCCCATCGTCATCTTGCAACCCAGCGACGACATCGCCTCGCCGGCCGCTTCGAACTTCCCCTGCGTCTCCTCCGCAGCGTCGCCCGTCTTGTAGCCCAGATGGCGCCAGTGTCATCTACCATCAGGATGACTTTTACGATCCGGTCTGCGCTACCGGCCATGGGCTATCTCCTCGTTCGAAATGTCAGGGTCGCGCAGTACGGAGGCGACCCGCCTGCGCGCGTCGCCACCACGATCCGCCCCGCCTCCCTCAAGACTCCCCGGGCTGCAGCGACATCGCCCGCGTCCGGGGCGCCGATGCCCGCAGCGATCTGCTGGAGCTGCAAGAGGGTGTAAGACTCAACCGGCCGGTCGAGCGCGACACTGAGCTGCAATGCGCCCAAGAGCCGCGCTCGCCGAGAGCCCAGCTCGCTCACCAGGCGCCCGCCGAGTTGCACGTATGATGCTCAAGCAAAGCATGCACAAGAGCAGGAATGTCGCCATCGTCACACCACCCACCGTCTGGCGTGATATGTTCTCGGACTGGCACCATTCTCGAGGTCAAAACCTATCCACCCCAAAGACGCATTCTCCGGTTCGGATGGCAAACCGCGAATTAGCTGCGCGTGCGATGGTCCCCACCGCTGCCCTACCCAGACAACGCTAAGATCATGGTCGTAACAAACCGGCCTACGCAACATCAGTTGATCGCCGCAGCCGTCGGCCTGGCTGACACACACTCCATCAGGGTTGGTTTCACTGGCGTCCGAGCACGGGCGACATCGATCCGCACGTCGCTACCGGCCATCAGCCGTTCCCTCCGACGAGCGCCTGAAGCCGCTCACGCGCCTTCCCGGCCAACCCGGAACCATCACCGCTCATCGAGGGTGCGTCGGGTACGCCTCGACCGCCGCGAGCTTCCGCGACACCCGCAGCCGGTCTCGGCTCATCTGCGCCAGCTCAGCGGCGTGACGCGCCCGCTCAACGTCCTCACGTTCGCCCAGCACCTTGATCCCGGCGAGCAGCTCGCCGCGCTCGTCCGCAACCGACTCCCAGTGCGCCGCCGGAGCCTGTCGAACTCCCTGACCGCCTCGGCGCGCCTGGCGGCATCACGAGCCCGACGGTCATCAATCTCGCGGACCCACTCAGGGGCCATACGCTCCGGCGGAAGGCTCCGCGCGGCCTCGGCGACAAGCTCACGCGCACGGTCAGCTTTGAGCTCGTCAAGCTCGGGCGGAGCGTCTCGAACGTGTTCGCGTCGCTCATCGCACACCCCCAATCTGCTCAAGTGCGCGCGCGCGTCAACCATCGTGCGCACACGGACTCGCTCACGGACGATCATGTCAACAAACCGCCCGTCAGGCGGCTCACAACCACCATCCTCAGCCAAAGTCTCCACCCACGACGCTATGTCCTCCATCCCACGCAACGCCGCCACACGCTCCTCACGCGACATGCCGACCCCCACCGCGCAGCCGCCCATGTTCACCCGCTCGTCCGCCACTCCTCGCCGTAGCAAACCACCGCACCCATTGCACTCTACATCCATTCCGCTACCCGTTTCGTCTCGAAGATGAGCTTGCCGAGGACCAGAACTGGCCCCCGGCAAACAGATGATGACTCAACGTGATCGAACTGTCGATCGACCCCGTCGGGGCAGCGAGACCAGTCCCCTGGATCACGCAGATCGACTGCCCATACCTCACCAGGAAGGCGAAGTAGTTGTAGACCTGCACCCTGACCTGGAGCGTCCCGGACAGGATCTCCGGTAGCACACGAGTGCGCATCTCACCTCAAACAGCCACAGGTCATCCCACTTCGCAGCGAGCACCAGATCGTTCGTCCCACCAGTGATCGCACCCGACGCCGTCGCGACGGCCGGCACGTTCACATCAATGTACGCTGACGGGCCGAACGGGAACCGGCCCGCGAGACCCTGCGCCGGCACCGGGTCATTCTCGATCGCAGCGAGGTTGTCACCCGTCTCCGTCCTATTCACGAGCGGACAACCCGTCGTATTTCCGTCAAGCGCCGACGCGAACCAGAACCACCGCTGCGGATGCATCAGCACGTTCATGTTCGACAGGTCATAACGCGCGTAGCTCGTCTTCGACATCGCAGCCGCAACAGCCTGATTGAAGCTGTTGCCCACAGGGGTGGACGACGTCCACGTCACCGTCGAGCCGCCCGTCCAGTTCGACCCCGGCAGAAGCTGCAACGACTCCCCGTTGAGCCGGTACCACCAAGACCTCCCTCAAGCCGCAGGTTGTAGTCAGCCATCAGAAACTGCAAGACGACCTGGTCCACCAGCTGACCCGGAGATTGTTCTATAAGTTGCAGAGCAATGTCCTGCTGACCCGCCAGGGTTTCTAACTCCAGCTGACAACTAAGTGTCGGTGAAGTCCGTCGACTGGACTGTGGCGTTATCCACCATCTGCACAGCCGTAGCAGTACCAGACGCGATTTTCGGGATGTTAATCCAGTCCGTTCCGGGCGGAAGCGGCATGCTGCGGCGCAGCCCCGCAGCGACCCGGCCCGCACGCAGATACGGGATTACATCATCCATCATCCACAATGGCGGACCAGAAGCCGCCGGTCCCGTCCGTCCTATTCGATTGACTCGATTTCAAACGGGTTGACGTCAAGCTGCCGCTGCGAGCCGATTGACCGCTGAAACGTCGTTTCAGCCCGGTCGATCGACGCGTTGGCTCGAGCCTCACCAGCCCGCTCACGCTTCGGCAGCTCAGTGTCGATCTCCAGCCCATGGCGTTCAAAGCGCCGACGAGCCTCCTCCGGCTGCACCAACAGGTGGCCAGACGCCCCCGGGACCTGCATCGCCACCAGATCCCGGAAATAGGACACCGCATGAGCGTTGTCCTTGCGGTACGTGAACGGCTCCGACGTCACCGACACCGTTCCAGCCGACGCGTGAGCGGCGTCCTGACGGCGCTTCTCGACAGATCTCCTGCTGCGAGATCCGCTCATCCAACGCGGTGATCTCCGCCTCGCGGCGGTCGAAATCCGCTTTGAAATTCGCCTCCGCCGCAATAAACGCCTGGCGCTCATCGTCAGACGGGCCCGAATCAGACGCCTCACGCGTCTCAAACGCCGACCGCTCCCCGCTACGCTTATCAGTAGCACCAACCAGCTCCGTCTCGAGCTCAGCACGCTTCTCGCGCAGCCGGCCGATCAGATCATCTTCAAACATCGATTTATCCTTAGTTTCGGGGTTATCCTTCTATCCCCGTCGTCGTCCGGCCCCACAACCGGCCACCGACAGCCCCGAAGGGGGTCGGTGACGGGCGCAGCGCGGAACGGCGCGCGAAAGTTTGGGTGCTCACGCTGCCCTCAACCGGAGCAGCGACAGACGCTCGCGCTCAGACGGCTGGCAATGGTCTGGATGCGCACACGCAGCGCCTCGCAGTTCGCGGCTGCAGCCGACCGCGCCGACACGAACGCCCCGTCATTCGCGCCGTAGACGCAAATAGACACATCTCCGGCGGCGATGTTCGCCTCCCGGATCGTCACCCAGTGCCGGTCAGCGTTCCACTCGTCCCTGACGCACCGGAACGCCCGCTCACCCGACAGATCGCCCCGCCGAACCTTTCTCAGGACGCGATCGACGTCCGGGTCAGATGGGTCGACCAGTGCCCGCGCCTCCAGGCCGCGGTCGGTCTCACGGAGCGTCAGCGACGACGACCGGGTCGATGCCGAGGCAGTCCTTCATGGTTGACGAGCAGAACCACGAGCAGGCGGCGGTGTCTGTGACAGCGACCGCTGCCGAGCACCTGTAGCGAACCGCTCCTGGAAGCTGCCGACGGGGTAGTCACGTTCAGACGCGGACGCCAGCAGCGAGATCGCGACGCTCCCGTCATCCTGATCCCGCAGCTCAAGGTCAGCTCCGCCGAACTGGCGGGTTTCGATACTGCCACGAAGGTGATAGGCCAACACAACCGAGGCTCAACGCTCAATAGTTCCGTCATCATCGTCTCCTTCGTAGAAACCAGTCGGCGCGAGTTCGCGCATCGAATCCAGCATGTCGGCGCCCGTGTCGCGATACCGGCGCAACACGCCGATCACCGTCGCGATCGCCAACCCCCCATCAGCCGTTCCAGCTCGTCGATCAGCTCGTCGATCCGCCCGTCGCAGGCATACAACTCCTGGACGAGTGCGATGTCGGTGTCATAGAACGCCATGACTCAGCTCGCCTCCATTGGTACGTCGACCCAGACCATCTTCGGCGGACCCTCATCAACGGCCGGTACCGTCGCCCACCCAGGAGCACCAGCACGCATTCCGGCCACATACCGGCAGCTGAACGCGCCGAGCAGCAGCAGGCGCCGGCACCTGCGCCTGCGGACGAACAGATCCGCCGCCGCGACGCGGGTCAAGGCCCGCTGCCTTCGACCCCTAGCCCGCTGTGAGTGATCTGACAGTTCTCGCGGTAAGGATCGCACCGCCACGCTCCACCGCGAGAGTGTGATCAACCTGCGGGCCCAACCGCGACCGCCCCGACGCCTCGTAGTCGATCTCGCCACCACACAGCGCGCACGGGCGGTTCTCCCGAGCCGCCTCACGCACGAAACGACCGCGGAAGGCTTTCCACTGTCCCGAGTTGACCATCGCCATCACACGCACTCCGAGCGGCTCGGCACCCTCCCGCGCGTTCGTTGTCGAGAATGGCGAGTTCCGGGCTTCGAAGAGGATTTTGTCCACGGCGGCGTGGACACCCCTTCGATCCTGGATCTCGACCCCGCCCCCACCCCCTTGCCGGTCTGCGTGTCGCTGCAGCGGTGCACGTCATCGGCATTGCTGCCAACCAATCATGCGCTGGCTGTTTCGTCGTGGCTGTCATGCCAGCTGTCGCCAGGCTTCGTTCGGCTGGTAGGTCGCCAGCCGGTCGTGTACGGCGCCGACGATCAGGCGGTTGATGGTGCTGGCTTGGGTGTCAGCGATCCGGCGTAGCTGTGCGATGTCGTCTTCTGAGACGCGGATGCTGAGCGTGCGTTTCGGGGTTGTGATCGCGGCGGTGCTCACCTGGGTTTGTCCTTTCGCTGGTGAGAGAACTCTCAATTTGATTATCGGTTGTGGTCGTATCACGGCAGTTATGGCGTTTTGTGTTTGTCAGGGGCTTTGGTAGTCTTCGATGGCCTGCCATGCGGTGAGGACTCACACGTTCGGGTGTGTCTCTTGGAACTCGAGGAGTCGCTGGTAGGCCGGATCGTCCTCATCGAGAACGTCAACGTCTTGGTCTACGTCCTGACTCAAGCCGTCACAACTTGTGACGGCTGCTGGACCGTCGTCGCCGACGGTCTGCTGCTGACTAGAGGTGATGCTGATCGATTCCGGATCAGAGCGATCGACGGCGACGTCGCCGGCAGGCGGCGTCGGTGCCTAAGGTCTGCTTAAGACATCTAATTCTTAACATCTACTTCACCGGTCAGATTGACCGGTAAGTCCCCGTGTTTTGACCGGTAAGTCCCGTCAGATTGACCGGTAAGTCCCCCGTGTAGGTAGCGTCGGTGGGGTTACCGGTCGATTGACCGGTAAGTCTTGTGGTTGTCGGTCAGGCTGACCGGTAAGTTCGCCAGCGCCACCCACAGCGGATCAAGGTCGTACCGAACATGACCGCGACCTCCTGCGCCACCACGGATGCCGGGTCGCGAGCACGACACGAGCTTCTTTGAGCGCAACCGCTTGATCGCCCTGGCGGTGCTGGAGACGCTCAAGCCGGTGAGACCAGCGATCCGCTCCTGGCTAGGGAACACGAGGTCGCCCATTAGACGACGGTGCCGCTCGAGAGCGATGATGACGAGCAGCTCGTTCGGCCCGATCCCGAGTTCTGCCCGATGGTCCATCAACGCCTCGGGGAGCGGCGTGAACGGCTGCGCAATCGCCGCTGGAAATCGCTCGTGCAGCTTGCTCTGCCGGTGCGGGATCAGCCCGCCGGTACCGCATGATGGGCACGCGAGGTCGCCGAGGCTGCCGCTGGCAAGTTCATCGTCTGGTGCGAACCGTTCGTGGCAGTCGTGGCACTCGAGCGCGACGATGTCGCCCGTGATCTGGTCGGGCCGGTGGATCAGGCTCATGACCGGTCGCTGCGGTCGATGGCGAGCAGGAGACTGAGGAGTGCAGGGGTGACCGCGCCGTAGGCGGGATGCCGCCACAGCGGGACCTGCTTCGTCGGTTCGGTCATGGTCGTCGGGCTCCGCCGGCGCGGACCCAGGCGTCCAACTCGCCGACGTCAAACAGCGTTCGCGAACCGTCTTTATGGTGCGGGACCCTCCCGGCGCTCACGAGCGCGTAGAGCCGGCTCTTAGGGCACGACAGGTGTTCGGCGGCCTGGACGACGTTCAGCCACCCGGACGGGCCCCTGACGGCCTCTGTGCGTCCCAGGCGGGGCGCTAGTAGTGCAGCGAGCCGGTCGAGCGCTTCGTCGTCGAGTTCGACCAGGAGTGCTTCGGTGATCGCGCTCATCTCGACACCTGGACCCGGCCGCCAAGGTCGGGTTTCGTTACGGCCGTTGATTTACGAAAGACGATGACGGCGGATGGAAACGGCGCCGCGTTCGCCGCTTCCCCGAACCGAAGCCGGCCGCGCAGGAACTCGATTTCGCCGTGGATCGCGTGCTCGTGCCACCAGCGCGTATCGGTGCGCGCCGGGACCAGGCAGCAGACGATGTCTGCGGTTGTGTCCGCGGCCTCGTGCGCCTTCGCGATCCACGCTGGAAGCGCCCGCCCGTACGGTGGGTTCATCCAGACACGGCCGGCCCAGGGCTGCACGAGCCCGTTCTGCTCGCGGGTATAGAAGCGAGCGCACTTGGCGTTCTCTGCGTTAGCGCAGACGTCGAGCGTGAATCGTCCGTAGCGCCCGTCGAGCTGCGCGAACGTGCCGGGATCCGTCGGCCAGTCGTCAGACCGCGACGAGAAGATGGTCCTACGGGCCCGACGCTTCCGCCACGCCGCCTGTCGACAGGCGTCAGAGCAGAACTTGCGCGGCCGGCCGGTGACCGGCCGCGCTACCTGGTTACGACAACCCGAGCGGGCGCATCTGGCCGTCTCGGTCATTGCGTGGCCCGCGCGATGGCCATGATCCCGACCCGTTCTTCGTGCTCGATCGTCCGGATCTGTTCGACCTGGTTCGGGTCGAGATACCTCCGGATTGCGTCGTCGACCATCTTCCGGAGCACCGCGGCCGGGACCGCGTCCAGCTCGACGCTGTCCCCCTCGAACCCCTGGCTGCGGGTGTCAGTCTTCTTAGTCGGGCGGGTTGGCAGGCCCAGCTCGGTGACTTGCTCTCGGGTGACCGCAAGTTCGATCAGGTCGAAGTCGACCCCGAACTCGGTCAGCCTCTGCCGGATCGTCCTCGGGATGTCCTTCCCGCTCGGGTCCAGGTCGCCGAGGTAGTAGATGATCAGCTTTTTGCCGGCGATCTTGGTGTCCTCGGCGGCCTCGTGGAGAAAGGACAGCGACGGGTAGCCGCGGCAGACCATCAGATCCACGGTCCACGCGTCGGTGATTGGCAGGATCACCCCGGCAAGCGCTTCCTTCTCGAGCCAAACTTCTACCCGCTCCTCGGCGTGATCCCAGAGGGAGCGGCGATAAAGCCTGGCGTCTGGTAGAGGGCCTCGTCGATCCCGGCGTAGGTGTTGGGTCCGCGACGCCAGCCGGTGCCGTCGGTGATCCACCCCCACAGGATGGTGCCGTCTTCGCGCATCTTGACGAGCAACCGCTGAACTTTCTTGCAAGCCGCCTCTGTCTTGTCAACAGCACCGACGACCGTGCAGGCGTAGTACGCGCCGCGAGCCGACATCGGGTGGCCCTTGGTGAGAATTTCTACCAGCGTCTTGCGGAGCTGGATCGTCCTCGACATACGGGCGCCCACGTTTCCGGGGCTAGCCCCATTAATTCCCGACGGGGTCATGCCGCCACCGCCAGGCGATCATCAACGGGTTCGTGAAGCACGAGGTGGACGACGTCGCCCCCGCGCGCGCGCCAGCTCGCGTCGCGTTTCAGACCCGCTTGAACAGGATCAGGAACCAGGATCTGGCCCGTCAGGTCGCCGGCCTGACGGACACCGTGTATTGCCCCATCGTGGGGTCCGAGGGCCGGCCGCAGCCACGGTTCACCGCCGCACCAACCATGCTGTGGCGTCTTCCGGCCGTCCACCAGCTCGGTGATCTCACGCTCGGTGAGCACCTCGGAGTACTCGTTGGAGTACTCGGGTCGCCGGAGATTCGACTCGCCCCAGGGGTGACGCTTACGGCGCCCGTGGCCGTGCGGAACGCCGCCGCCAGCCTCGTTACGGAACGCTTCCCGGAGTCTCGGCTGGCACCGGCGCGTGAACCTGGGGCTCGTCGTCGATACCCCGTCGAACCGGGATCCCGCCGAACTCGCCGACGACACGGCCGCTGCACCTGGGGCACGACCGCTTCCCCGGCGCGAGACCCAACCAGTCACCACCGTTCTTGCCCTGTTCAGACAGCCAGGCTCTGCCGCAGTCGTCGCACCTCGGGTGGTGGCGTGCCTCTTGAGCGTCTGGGTTGACCGTCGCGCAACCGAGGCGTTCAGCATCGCGCACAGCACGTCCCGACACGCGTGCAGCCTGTCGGGAGGGACATCCCACGTGCGCCCTCCGATCTTGACCTTGGTCGTGACCGTGCGGCAGTTCGCGAGTGCACGCTCGAGCTGCTGGATCAGCGCGACGAGCTCCCTCTCATGCTCTACTGCTCGCTGGAGGTCAGTGTCCTGCTCGACGCTCGTGTTTGGTCTTTCGCAGCCGGACGTTGGCGTCGGCGAGTTCGACTCGCCGGGCCGCCTCGGCTGCGCGGTTGATCCCGAGGGCAGCGTCGCGCTTGTGTTGGTTCTGCTTACTCGCTCCCGGTCGCCCTGCGTCTTCGTCTCAGCGCGACACTTGATGCACTCGGGGGACGCGGGCCCCTTGGCACCCTTGTGGCGCGGCCGCTTGCCGCAGGTCGCGCACATCTCATCGCGCTTATGCCGGCACCCCCCGGCGAGCACGGGCTCCTCCGTCGGCTAAGTCTTGGGTCGCTGCCGCCGCTACCGGTCCCCGACTTGCTGCTCCGCGAGGTGCGGCGACATCCCGACGGCCAGATCGGAGGTTCGCTCGGGGCGCACGCGGCCGGCCGGCGTGAGGTCGGAACGGTCATCAACGCACCCCGGCGACCTCGAACGCACGTACGCGAGCCGCCTCATCTGGTCGAGCAGGTGGTCCGCGCGGTGATCGCGAGTCAATGCAAAGACGACTTTCGCCTGCTGAATCGCGTCGTCTCGGGAGCGCCCGGAGGTTCGCAGCTGGTCAGCAAGCCAACAAATCGCCTCACCGGGATTTACCGCGCGCAGGGCGCTGACGACGGGGTCTCGGCGATGCGCGGCCCACTCGACCCGATCAACCAGCTTGCTGATCGATGGGTTCAACCGACTCCGCTGCAGAGCGTAGTCGTCCGGGAACTCGAGCAGCTCGAGGACCAGCTCGGTGAACCGGCGGACATTGTTCCTGTGCACGTGGTCACAGCGTTCGAACTCGTGGAAGAGCCCCTCGAAGTACTCGGCGTCCACTTCGGCGCACCAGGGGTCGGGTTCGAGCCGTTCGACCGCGGTCTCGCGGGCGCGTTCGCCCATTGAATCTGTCATCGTTCCATCCCTCTTGCTTCGGATCGTGCGGACTGAGGGCCCGCGCCTACGAGTCTCCCTCGTCTTCAGGACGGAACTATCCGGGCGGCCCGCCAGACGTGGATGGAAACGTCAAGCGGACCGCCCAGTGAAGCGTTCTGCGAACGAGACATAACCTGACTCACTTGTAATCGTCGTACGCTGCCGTGTCACGGCAGTTCCGCGGCCGCCGTTTGGGGCCACCCTTCTGGGCCACCGACCCTCCGTAACTCTCCGCAACTGGACGACTGCCGCTAGCGGCTGGTTCTGGCCATTTGCAGGCGGTTCGTGCAACAGCCGCAACCAGCCGGAAGCGCCTTCGGACTCATAATCCGTCGTGCGCAGGTTCGAGTCCTGCCCGGGCCACTCAGAAATCCTCGTCGGCGCCGTCCTGTCTTTTACCCTCGACGCCGTGTCTGACTCCCCTGCCACCCGCTCGGCCAGAGGTCACCTCGCCGACTCCGGCCCGTACACCGAGGGCTCGCGTACCGACGCGGCAAGCGCCGTCGGTCGCGCCCCAGATCCTTTGCACGTGTCCGCCCGGTCGGGCACGGCCGTCCGGCTCATGCTGGCCATCGTGATCGGGTTGGCGGTCGGGGCACTGACCGAATGGTCGGTCCCGCACCTGCCGTTCTCGCTCGAACCGCTGGGCAACACCGCAGGCCCGTGGGTCCTCGTCGCCTTCGCCGTAGCCCTGACCGCTCGCCGGATGGGCGAGGCGCTGATGCTGGCCGTGGTCACCCTGCTCGCTCTTGTCCTGGGCTTCTACGTGGTCGAGGCCTGCCGGGGGTGGGGCGTGTCTCGGCACCAGGTCGAGCTCTGGTCGGTCGCCAGTGTGGTCATCGGCCCGCTGGTCGGCCTGGCCGCTGGCTGGTTTCGCCACGCCGGGCGCAGGACGGCAGCGCTCGGTGCCGGCGTGCTCGGCGGTGTGCTGGCCGGCGAGGCGGTATGGGGTCTCACGGGGCTGAGGTTGTCGAGCCCCGCCGACTACTGGCACGTGCAGTTCGTGCTCGGCGTCGGGTTAGCGGTCGGGTTGACCGGGTGGCGCTCGCGGCGCTATCTGCGCGCCAGCGTCCCCGCCCTCGCTGTGTCACTGGCCGCCGGCACGGTGGTCGGCCTGGCCACCCTGGGTGCCTACCACGTCTCCCGCTGACCACCCCGACTACTCACCCGAGCGTCACGTTCTGTCACCGGCAGGACCGTTTGGGGAACCAGGTTTTGAGACGGCCAAGCGCGTCGAGTCGGGTGTATCAGTCTCTCCCCACTTTCAATTTATACCAGGCAAAAGCCTCTCATGAGGCCTTGATTCGTCCCGCATAATCGCCCGCCGCATGGTTGAACCACGGAACACAAGCGGGGCTGACAGGTCAGCTCCGAGGGAGGTCGGCGGATGGGTTGCTACGTGTTGGACTTTCACGAGATTGACCAGACGCAGGTCGCACTCGTTGGCGGCAAGGGGGCGCGCCTCGGGGAGCTTTCGCGGATTGAAGGTGTTCGGGTGCCGCCCGGTTTTTGCGTGACGACGGACGCTTTCCGGCGGATGCTCGCGGAAACGCCGTCGATCGACGACCGGCTCGACCGGCTCGACCGGCTGACGCCGGACGACAGAGAGGCGATACGCGGGCTCAGCGCGGAGATCCGCCAAGCCCTGGAAGGGACGGCCATCCCGGAGGATCTGGGATCGACGATCACCCGCCAGCTCGACGAGCACGCCGCCTACGCAGTCCGATCCAGCGCGACAACCGAAGACTTGCCGTCCGCATCCTTCGCGGGCCAGCACGACACGTACCTGAACATCGTGGGCCCGGCGGCGATCCTTCTCCACGTCAGCCGGATTTGGGCCTCGCTGTTCACCGAGCGAGCGGTGACCTACCGCCTACGCCACGGCCTCGGGCACCAGAAGGTCCAGATGGCCGTCGTGGTGCAGCGAATGGTGTTCCCGGCTGCGGCCGGCATTCTCTTCACGGCCGACCCGGTCACGTCGAACCGGAAGGTGGCCTCGGTGGAGGCCAGCTTCGGCCTCGGCGAGGCGCTGGTCTCTGGCCTGGTCAACCCCGACGTGTACACGGTGCGGGACGGCGAAGTCGTCGCCAAGACCATCGCGACCAAGCAACTCGCGATCCGCGCTGCGCCGGTGAGCGGGACACAGGAGCAGACGATCGCGACCGAGCGCCAGCAGCAGCCCACGCTGACGGATGCCCAGGTCGTGGAACTCGTGCGGCTGGGCCGGCGGATTGAAGCCCACTTCGGCCGTCCCCAGGACATCGAGTGGTGCCTGGTCGACAATCGCTTCGAGATCGTCCAGAGCCGGCCGATCACCACGCTGTTCCCGATCCCGGCGGCCGATGACGACGAGAACCACGTCTACGTGTCCGTCGGTCATCAGCAGATGATGACCGACCCGATGAAGCCGCTCGGGCTGTCTCTCCACCAGCTCGTGGCTCTCCCGCGCATGTACGAGGCAGCTGGGCGGCTGTTCGTCGACGTCGCGCCCAGACTGGCATCGCCGGCGACCCGCGCCCCCACCCTGCAGGCTCTCGGGAAATCCGATCCGTTGATCGGGGACGCGCTCCAGACCATCCTCGAACGCGGCAACTTCATCCCATCGATCCCGGACGGCCCTGGTGGGCCACCGCCGGGCGGCGCGCCCGCCCCGATCGAAACCGATCCAGCCATCGTCACTGAACTGATCGAGCGCACTCAGGATTCCGTCGCCGTCCTGAAGCGCGAGATCCGGACAAAATGCGGAACCGCCCTGCTCGACTTCATCCTGGCCGACATCCAGGAGCTGAAGCGGCTCCTGTCCGACCCGCTGAGTCTTCAGGTGATCATGGCCGGGATCGAGGCGACCTGGTGGCTCAACGAGTCCTTCGAGACATGGCTTGGCGAGAGGAATGCGGCCGACACGCTGACGCAGTCTGCCCCCGGGAACGTCACGTCGGAGATGGGACTGGCGCTGCTGGAGGTCGCAGACGTGATCCGCCCGTATCCGGAGGTCGTCGCGTTCCTGGAACAGGTCCAGGACGAGGACTTCCTGGAGCGGTTGGCGAAGCTTCCCGGCGGACGGCAAGCGCGAGACAGCATCCAGGCCTACCTCGACAGGTACGGCATGCGCTGCGTCGGCGAGATCGACGTCACGCGGCCCCGCTGGCGCGAACGTCCCTCCACGCTTGTGCCGCTGCTGGTCGGGAACATCAAGAACTTCGAGCCGGGCGCCGGCCAGCGGCGCTTCGAGCAGGGGCGGCAGCAGGCCTGGGAGGCAGAGCAGGAGCTGCTGGAGCGCGTTCGGGCCTTACCGGACGGAGCGCAGAAGGCCGACGAGGCCAAGCGGATGATCGACCGCGTCCGAACGTTCATCGGTTACCGGGAATATCCGAAGTACGGCATCGTCAGCCGCTACTTCGTGTACAAGCAGAGTCTGCTGCAGGAGGCCGAGCGCCTCGTCGAGGCCGACGTGCTCGCCGAGCAGGAGGACGTCTTCTACCTCACCTTCCAGGAACTGGGGGACGTTGTGCGAACGAACCAGGCGGATGAGCAGCTGATCTCCCAGCGCAAGGACGCGTTCAGGTCCTACCACGCGCTCACACCACCCCGCGTGCTCACCTCGGAAGGCGAGGTGATCGCCGGCGCCTACCGACGCGGCAACGCGCCGGCCGGCGCGCTGATCGGACTACCGGTTTCTGGCGGCACCGTCGAGGGACGGGCCCGTGTCATCCTCGACATGAGCGAGGCCGACCTCGAAGCTGGCGACGTCCTGGTCACGACGTACACGGACCCCAGTTGGTCTCCTGTGTTCGTCGCGATCGCGGGGCTGGTGACAGAGGTGGGAGGCCTGATGACCCATGGCGCGGTGATCGCTCGCGAGTACGGGTTGCCGGCCGTCGTCGGAGTCGAACAGGCCACCCAGCTGATCCGTGATGGCCAGCGGATCCGCGTCCACGGAACGGACGGGTACGTCGAGATCCTCCCCGATGAAGCCGATCAGCTGCCGCCGCTGACGCCAACAGCTGCGTGTTCAGCGGCTTCAACTGGCACGGCGGCGTAGGAAATCTGACGAACGTGCCTTACGGCTCATCAGAGATCCCGGGTTCCATGGCGCGTGGATCACCTGCCCACGGTCATGTGCTCAGTGATCGTGACCGGCGGCGACCCCGCGATCGGCCAGTTCCGGGCGGGCGAGCCCGAGGTGGTCGCGCAGGGTCGTCCCCGCGTACTCGGTCCGGTGCAGCCCACGGCGCTGGAGGATCGGGACGACGTGGTCGACGAACTGCTCGAGTGAGTCCGGCGAGGTCGTCGGCTGCAGCGTGAAGCCGTCGCTGCCGCCGCGCGTCACCCACTCCTCGATCAGGTCGGCCATCTGCTCCGGTGTGCCGGTGAACTCCAGGCCGCCGGGAAGGCCGGTGACCGTCTGGGCGAGCTCGCCGAACGGCAGCTTCGTGCTCCGCGCCTGCCCGACGATGTACTGCGCGAAGGAGTTTCCCTCGGCGGTCGCGGCGACCTCCTCGCTGAGCGGCTGGGTCGGGTCGATCAGCCCCTGATCGAGGCCGGCGTTGTGCGCGAGGTTGCGCCAGCGCAACTCCGGGTCGGCGCTCTCCTCCAGCGCGCGCCGCCGCTCCGCTGCCTCGGTCTCGGTACTGCCGAGCACGTACGCGAGCCCGGGGAGGATCCGGACGCTGCCTGCGGGACGCCCGTGGCGCGCGCCCGCGGCGTCGATCTTCTCACGGAACGCGATCCCGGCCTCGACGTCGGGCTGCGGCGTGAACACGAGGTCGGCGACCTGGCCGGCGAGCTCGATCCCGGCCGGCGACGATCCCGCCTGGGCGAGCACCGGATGGCCCTGCGGAGGCCGCGGCACGGGCAGCGCCCCGGCGACGTCGTAGTACTGGCCGTGGAAGTCCGCGGGCGCGAAGCGCGTGCTGTCGGCCCAGCGCCCGGTGGCGCGGTCGCCGACGATCGCGTCCTCGGGCCAGCTGTCCCACAGCCGCCGCGTCACCTCGACGAACTCGGCCGCCCGTGCGTAGCGGTCGTCGTGCTCAGGGTGAGAGTCGCGGCCGAAGTTCAACGACGCCTCGGCGTTGTGCGTGGTGACGACGTTCCATCCGATCCGCCCGCCGGTCACGTGATCGGCGGTCGCCAGGCGGCGCGCCAGTTCGAACGGCTCGTTGTAGGTGGTCGTTGCGGTGCCGATCAGGCCGATCTGACGTCTGACCATCCCGATCGCCGCGAGCAGCGTGATCGGGTCGTAGCGCAGCTGCGGGAAGTAGTTGGCGCGAAACAGCGTGAGCGCGGGTGCGTCGGCGAGGAACATCGCGTCGAGCAGGCCGCGCTCTCCGATCGCGGTCGCCTGGATGAACGTTTCGACCGACACTGCCTCCACGGGATCCTGGTCCTGCACCAGCCACCCGGATTCGTGGTAGCCGCTTGACGTGAGGAACACGACGAAGTGGGCTTGGCGTGGAGAGTTCATGTGCGGTTCCTTTCGGGCGTTCGCTGCCGACAGCACCACCATAGAAGTCGACTTACTGGACTTGCCGGATTTGACGAAGCCGGGCGAGGAGCGACGCGGCAGACCCAACCCGTAGGCTCATCCCCAAGACCCTCCGTGAAAGGCGAGAACGCATGCGCGACCTAGAGGACGAGATCAAGGAACTGCTGACCGGCCACCGGCTCAGCCAAGAGCAGCTGCAAGGCTTGCAGCGGGGAGAGTCGGATCCTGAGACGGTCCGCAGTCTGCAGCGGATGCTCGCCAACACGCAAAACGCGCTGCTGAGGCTCGCGCGTGAGATCGACGAGCTCCGGGCACGCTAGATCGGGTCAGCGAGGAAGCCAGGTTCAAACCAGCTGACGGCTGGTCGCTATCCCCGGCCGGGGTGTCCG
The DNA here is from genome assembly GCA_963846015.1 of uncultured Solirubrobacteraceae bacterium. GTDB lineage: Bacteria > Actinomycetota > Thermoleophilia > Solirubrobacterales > Solirubrobacteraceae > Palsa-465. The sequence goes on along the minus strand of CAWJUE010000002.1, from coordinate 653,403 downwards.
CGACCGACGATCACGTCCCCGACAAGCTCTGGCCCGAACAGACCGTGACCGACGACGCCGGGCAGGGAGTCCAGCCAGGTCGCGACCGCGCCGGGTTCGTCGTCGATCGCCGCGACGTAGTCGGCGAGGACCCCTCGATCGGGCGTTGCGACGGCGCCGGTCCGCAGCCGAGCCGACTTGAGCTCGCGGAGCGTCGCGGCAAGCCCGAACCGCTCGAGCTCGAGCGGGACCGGTGGTCGTAGCCGCTCGACAAGCTTGTCCGCCGAGACGATCACCACGAATCGATCAGCTGCGGCAGCGACGATCTTCTCGCGTAGATGAGCTCCGTGCCCGCCTTTGATCGCCCAGCGCGCGGTGGTGACCTGGTCGGCGCCGTCGATTGCGATGTCGAGGCGGTCGAGTCCGTCAAATGGCTCGACCGGAATCCCGAGGCCGGTGGCGGCCTGTTCGGTCTCCGGCGACGTGGCGACGCAGCGTAGGTCTTGCAGCTTGCGAGCGGCCAGCGCGCGGAGCAGCCACGCGACGGTCCGACCCGTGCCCAATCCGACTCGCATCCCAGGTTCGACCAGCGCGGCCGCGGACTGGGCTGCCTCGCGCATCTGTTCGTCCTGCGCGCTCATCGCAACGCAGGTTACGAGGGTCAAGCTCGGCGCTAGCGCGTGCGTCGAGCGCGCTCGACGAGGATCACCGAGCTCGGGGCGTCGTCGCAGCAACGGCGTGCGGGGCCTCCCGGCTATGCGCAGGGTTCGCGCGGGATCACGCGGTCGACTTCGACAGCCGCACCGGTGCGTGTATCGAGGTAGACGACGATGACTTTGGATGAACCGCCGAACCACGCACTCAGTTCGCCTTCTCCAACGTAGTCGGCGGCCCGCTGCGAACCGTCGGCAGCGATGACCCAGACGGACTGGCCCTTATGGAATTGGCCGTCGCCGATGCTCGTCATCGATGCGCCGTCGGATGGCTTCCAAGGCAAGGCACTGTCTCGCGAGCATACGGATGCCGGACCCCAGCGTGCACCCGGATAAACGAAATCGACCTTTGCTTGTAGAGGCCGGGCGAGCGGCCCCCCGGCCGCCCGCCCGAGTTTGCCCTCCACCCGGTCCCTATCCCGGCCGGCCGATGATTCCCCCTGCGGCCTTGTGTTGGCACGAGCGCGCGCCGAGCGTATGCTTGACGTGATCGTGCGGCGGGATGACCCGTCGATACCGGTCAGGGAATTGCGCCCCCACTTCCCTGGCTCTCCCGGGGGGCTCAGATGGATCTGGGCCCCCCGGGCCCGTCTTGTCCGCCGTGCCCCGTGGCTGGCCACGACCTCGGACATGGCGCTCGTCGACGTGCTCCTCCATCTCAGCCGGCGGCACGTGCCCGGCACGAGGGCGGCTCAACCACGATCCGCGCGGCGCCGGATGGAGCCCGACCGCGCCTCGATCCCGGGTCTCCGGGGGAGAAGCCACCGCTGCCATGATGAGTCCCAGACCCCCGTTTTCCACTGTTCGGTCACAGAACACCGCCAGGGTCTGGGGCAGCGCGGACTACAACCTACGACGAATACATTACCGGTCTCGCGCGTGACATCAACCCCCGGTTCGGCGTGGGGGCGACGTGCGTCAGTGGCCAGATCTGGGGCGGCGCGCGATCGGGATGAACGCCTCGTCACCCAGACGGCCTTCGATCAGCTCGTCTGCGACCTCGCTGAGACGCCGGCTATGACCGCGGGCATAGCCGCGCAGCCGCGCGAACGCCTCATCCATGCTGACCTGCAAGCGCTCGGCCAGCAGACCCTTGGCCTGCTCGATCACGACCCGGCTTTGCAACGCGCGCTGCAGCTGACTGACGGTGTCGTGGCTCTCGCGGGCCTGGCGCTCGTTGAGTAGGCCGATCGCGGCGATATCGGCCATTCCTTGGGAGACCGGCACGTCAGCCGCCGCCAGCCGTCCCGTGCCTGAGCGAAACAGATTCAACGCCCCGATCGTCTGGCCGTGCGCTCGCATCGGAATCGCGTGCACCGAGGCAAACCCAGCTCGAACAGCGGCCGGCGCAAATGTCGGCCAGCGGTTGGCGTCCGCTGTGAGATCCTCGCTGACCACCGGCCGTTCGTCGTGATAGCACTCAAAGCACGGACCCTCATCGTTCTGGGCCTGCAACAGCTCGAGCGCTTCGGTGCGCTCGCTCGAGGAGGCCATCGCTCGCAACGCGCCCGCGGGGTCAGCGATCAAGACTCCGCTCTCGTCGCAATCGAGCAGTTCGACGCACCGCTCCGCGACCCGGTGCAGGAACTCGACCACGTCGAAATCCGCGACCAGGGTATCGGCGAACTCCACAAACGTCGCCACGATCCGCTGCTCTCGCGCCATCACCGTCTACCCAGCCTTCCGCCACGCGGTGTTGATCTCATTGTCATCCTCTCATGCGCAGGTGACCCCTCACCGCAGGACATCACGGCTCGCTCCAGACGCAAGCGTCGCGCAACCACATCACCGGCGACCTCGCGCAGCTGACGATTCTCAGCAAACGAGACCCCCCGCAACCGAACGAACGCCTCGTCCAACGACACGCCAAGCTGGGCCGAGATCATCCCCGTGGCCTGATGCACCTCCGCCCAATGCGTCGGCTGCGTGGACAACAACGCATGTAAGGCGTCCGGCCCCGCCCCTGCCTGCAACCCCAAAATCAGCTGCACCGCCACTTCAGCCAGTACCAGGCCGTCAGCGAACTCATCGGCGTTCAGCCCACCTTCACCATCGCGATACAACGCCAGCACCCCGATCCGGATCGCCCCGACCCGCAGCGGGAACGCGAACACCGCCCGCACGCCCTGAGCCACCGCCGCCTGCGCGAACGCCGGCCAGCGCAGGATCGCCGGATCGACAAGGTCAGGCTCCGTCACCGGCTCGCCGGACAGCCACGCATCAACGCACGGCCCCTGCCCCAGCGCCAGCTGCAGCTCCTGGATCACCTCGATCCCCGGGCCCGTCGCTCCAGCGGTCCCCCGGAGCTCTCCGTCGACCATCAACGACAGTCCCGCGCCACTGAGCGACAACACACGGGTCGCCGCCACGCAGACTCGATCAATCACGGAAGCGGCATCCCCGTCGACCGCCGCCATCGCCGCCAGCACGCCGCTCAGCCGATCAGCCATCACGCGCAACACTACGCCGCCCCACCCGATCCTCTGAGCCGGGACGGGCGAGGAGGCGATGCTCTTCACCCTGATCGACGGGTTGCGGCAGACGTCGCGCCACCGACTTCATAACGTTCGGCGGGGAACATATACGGACCGACAAGAAGGCGGGCACCGAGATGAGAACGATTGGCACCGAGGAGCACTTCGTCAGCGACGAGGTCGTCGCGGCGTGGAGCCGGCTCGACTCCTCCGCGCGCGATGACTCCCGGGCGAGCGCCCCTCCGGGAGATCTCGGGGAGCGGCTTCGCGAGGTGGGAGCGCGCCGGATCGCGGCGATGGACGAGGCCGGACTGGACGTCCAGGTGATCTCGCTGACCTCGCCCGGTCTCCACAACCTGCCGGCCGACGAGGCCGCCGGACTGCAGGTCGAGACCAACGACCGCATCTCCGAATTGGCGAAGATCCACCCCGACCGTTTGCAGGGCTTCGCGACCCTGGCGATGACCGCGCCCGACGCAGCCGCGCACGAGCTGGACCGGGCGGTGACCACGCTCGGGCTCAACGGAGCACTGGTGTTCTGCCGCACCGGTGAGCGCAACCTCGACCATCGCGACCACTGGCCGATCTTCGAGGCCGCCGCGTCGCTGCGCGCCCCGCTGTACATCCACCCGCAGATCCCCCAGCCGCGGGTGCGGGATGCCCTGTACGCCGGCTTTGACGATGCGATCGACAACGCGTTCGCCACGTTCGGCATCGGCTGGCATTACGAAGCCGGCGTGCAGTTCCTCCGGCTCGCGCTCGCCGGCGTGTTTGACCGCTTCCCCGACCTCCAGGTGATCCTCGGTCATTGGGGCGAGGTCGTCCTGTTCTATCTCGACCGGGTCGACGGGCTGGCCATGCAGGCCAAGCTCCCCCAATCATTCTCGGAGTATGTGCGGCGAAACGCCTACATCACGCCCGGCGGCGTCTACAGCCAACGCTACCTGCGGTGGGCGGCCGAGGTGGTCGGCATCGAGCGCATCATGTTCGCGACCGACTACCCGTACCGGCCCGGGCCGGAGGGCGGCGTCGAGCACTTTCTCCAGACCGCGGGGCTCGATCGCGCCGATCAGGAGCGGATCGCCGCCGGCAACTGGGACGCGCTGGTGGCCGGCATCCGCCGCTGACTCGCTGCCCTCCGCTGCCGCTGCCGCTGCGCACAGGGCTACCAGGCCGCCATTCGCTCCGGCAGCCCAGGCGGGGGACGCCACTCACCCGAGTTGGCGCTCGTAATGCACGAATGAGGTCAACTGCGCGACGGTGTCATACAGCGAACGAGCCCGCCCGTTGAAGGCCTGGGTGTGCCAGTAGAGGGTCTCGGCGCCGACCGCGCGGGCGTGCTCGCCGGCAGCCTCGATCAGCGACCGCGCGACCGCCGTGCCTCGGTGGCCGGGATCGACGTAGAGATCCTCCAGGTAGCACGTGGCTCCGAGCGACCAGGTCGTGGGATGTACCACGCAGTGGCTGAACCCGACGAGGGTGCCGTCCTCGGCCTCGGCGGCCAACCCGAAGCAGCCGTCACGGCGCCGGGTCATCCGGGCGAAGGTCTGCTCGGTGACGTCGGGCGCGAGTTCGGCGCGGTAGAAGTGCAGGTAGCCGGTCCACAGCTCGTTCCAGGTCTCGCGATCTTCCTGGCGCAGCTCACGGACCTTCGTCATGACGGCAGCCTACCCGGCCGCGGCGAGCTGCTGGAGCGACCGGTGGTGCTCGGCCGCCACCTGGGCGCGTTCGCGCGCCGCGGCGAGCGTGCGGTCCGCGTCGTCCAGAGCCGCGGCTGCGCGGTCTCGGGCCTCCTCAGCGCGCCGAACGTCATCAGCGGCTTGCTCGGCGGCGTGACGGGCCTCGGACTCAGCCTTCCGCAGTGCCTCGAGCCGGGCTGCCTCGCGTTCACGCTCGGCCTGTCGCTGACGGTCCCGTTGCTGCGTGTCCGCGCGGGAGGTACGGCCTGCCCCGCGACCTGTCCTGGGCCGGTCCCCCGGCTGCGCTCGCTCGGCGACATCGCCCAGGCCGACGTGGCGAAGCTCTCGGTCCAGGCGGCCGTCGCGCACGATCAGCTGCACCTCGGGCTCGAGCGCGGCGGCGTGCAGCGTGTCGGCGATGCGGCCGAGCGTCGCGGGCGACGCCGGATCTCCGGCGTCGCCGATCACCGTCCGGGCGGCTGTCACGAGTGCGTCGACGGCGTCGCGCTCCCGTTGCCCGGCCGCTCGCAACGTCTCCCGATCGCCGTCGCCGGCGAGCAGCTCGCGCTGCGCATCATCGAGCTGCTGGCCGGCCGCAAACAGCTCGTCGATCGCGTCCGAGTCGCGGCGGGCGAGTTGATTGACCGTCCATACGGCGAGCGTCGGCTTCGCGAGCTTGGCGACGCGCTGCGCATCGTCGCGACGCCCGTCGGCGCGCAGCGCCCGCGCCAAGGCGTTGCGCTCGACCACGAACCGGTCACGCGAAACGCCGTACAGCTCGCTCTCGTCGGCAACGGCCACCGACAAATCGTAGGCGCGCCGCGCACGATCAGCTGGTGGACCGCATGCGGGCGGCGATCAGGATCTCGATCAGGTCGGTGACGCGGTGCAGGTGCAGATGATCTCCGCCGCCCGAGTCGACGTGTCGTCAAGCAGTTCGGTGAGCGATGCCTTCAGCGACGCCCCGGCCGCGCTCATCGCGACGCCCGACTCTGGCTCTGTCACCTGCGGAACGATACTGCGGCTTGACGAGATGCTCCTCCTCCCGCGATGGTATGCGTCAACCAACGCTCCGCGGGTGAAGTTCGGATCCCGCGCCAGTGTCAACGGGCTCGATCGGGTGGATCCTTGAGGTGTCGCCCGAACGAGACAGAGGGAGCGCACATGAATGAGAACCTTGCCTGCAATCTGACCGATTCCGTCGGCCGCGGCGCCGACCGCCCGGCCCTGCGGATCGACGATGTCGTCGTCTCATACGGTCGGCTGGACGAGCTCACAGCGCAGCTCGCCGGCCTGCTGCGGGCACGCGGCATCGAGGCCGGTGACCGTGTCGGGGTGATGCTCCCGAACGTGCCGGAGTTCGCGGTCGGCCTACTACGGCGTCCTGCGCGCCGGCGCGACGGCCGTGCCGATGAACGTGCTGCTCAAGCGCCGCGAGGTCGGCTTCTACCTCTCAGATCCAGAGGCGAAGCTCCTGATCGCTTGGCACGGGTTCGAGCAGGCGGCGCTGGCGGGAGCCGAGGAGGCCGGCGTCGAGTGCCTGCTCGTCGAGCCGGGTGAGTTCGCGCGCCAGTTGGCCGCGGCCGACGCCGTCGACGAGGTCACGCTGCGCGGCGGCGACGACACGGCGGTGATCCTCTACACGTCGGGCACGACCGGCACCCCGAAAGGGGCTGAGCTGACCCACTCCAACCTCAAACGCAACGTCGACGTGTCGATCGGCCTGTTCACGATCGCCGCAGACGATGTCGTGCTGGGCGCTCTGCCGCTGTTCCACGCGTTCGGCCAGACGTGCGGGCTGAACACCGCGATCGCCACGGGCGCATGCCTGACCTTGATCCCGCGGTTCGATCCGGCGAAGGCACTGGCGATCATCGAGCGTGACCGGGTCACCGTGTTCGAGGGCGTGCCGACGATGTACTCAGCGCTGCTGCACGACCCGGCGGCGGAGACGACTGACGTCTCCAGCCTGCGCGTATGCGTGTCCGGCGGCGCGGCGCTGCCGGTCGAGGTGCTGCGGGGCTTCGAGGAGCGGTTCGGCTGCGTCGTGCTCGAGGGCTACGGGCTGTCGGAGACCTCGCCGGTCGCGAGCTTCAACCATCCGGACCGCGAGCGTACGCCGGGCTCGATCGGCACCCCGGTCGAAGGTGTCGAGATGAAGCTGCTCGACGACGACGGCAACGAGGTCGCGCCGGACGAGGTCGGCGAAATCGCGATCCGCGGTCACAACGTGATGAAGGGATACTGGCGCCGACCCGAGGCGACGACCGAGGCGATCGACGCCGACGGCTGGTTCAAGACCGGCGATATGGCGCGCGTCGACGAGGAGGGTCGCTACTTCATCGTCGATCGCAAGAAGGAGCTGATCATCCGCGGCGGCTACAACGTCTACCCGCGTGAGATCGAGGAGGTGCTGTACGAGCATCCCGCGGTCCGCGAGGCTGCCGTGATCGGCATCCCCCACGCCGAGCTGGGTGAGGAGATCGCGGCCGCGATCGCGCTCAAGCCCGGCGCCGAGGCGACGCCTGAGCAGCTGCGTGCCTACGTCAAAGAGCAGGTCGCTGCGTACAAGTACCCGCGCCACGTGTGGATGGTTGACGAGCTGCCCAAGGGCCCGACCGGAAAGATCCTCAAGCGGGAGATCAAGCCACCCGCCGCGGTGGCGACGCCGGCCGACTGACGACCAGATCCAGAACCGAGGAGATCGCATGAGCACCAGCACTGGCACCGATCCCGACGCGCTGTTCGAGGGCCTCGGCGAGGCGCTCTCCACCGATTATCTCTTCCTGCAGGAGCAGTTGACCGAGCAGCAGCTGTCGGTGCTGCGGCGCGTGCGGCGGTTCGCCGACGAGGAGGTGTTGCCGGAGATCGGCGGCTACTGGGAGCGCGCCGAGCTGCCGTGGCCGCTGATCCGCCGGCTCGGCGAGCTCGGCATCGTCGGCGAGGAGATCGAGGGCTACGGCTGCCCGGGCCTGGATCCGATCGCGTGTGGGTTGATGCACATGGAGCTCAACCGGGGCGACGGCAGCCTCGGGACCGTCGTCGGCGTGCAGTCGGGCTTGGCGATGAAGTCGATCGCGCTGTTCGGATCCGAGGAGCAGAAGGCCAGGTGGCTGCCGGAGATGGCCCAGCTGCGCAAGCTCGGGGCGTTCGCGCTGACCGAGCCCGATCACGGCTCTGATTCAGTCGCGCTGGAGACGACCGCGCGGCTGGACGGTGACGAATACGTGATCGACGGCGCCAAGCGGTGGATCGGCAACGCCAGCATCGCCGACGTGACCGTCGTCTGGGCACGGGGTGAAGACGGCAAGGTCCAGGGGTTCCTGGTGGAGCCTCCGACGCCGGGCTACGACGCCCAGGTGATCGAGGGCAAGGGCTCGCTGCGCGCGATCTGGCAGGCCCACATCACGCTCGACGAGGTCCGGATTCCGGTCGACAACAAGCTCCCGGGCGCACACTCGTTCAAGGACACCGGCAAGGTGCTCGCGGGCACTCGCAGCACCTGCGCCTGGGCGGCGCTTGGGCATGCGGTGGCGGCGTATGAGACGGCGCTGACCTACTCCAAGCGTCGTCAGCAGTTCGGCCGGCCGTTGTGCAGCTTCCAGATCGTCCAGGACCGGCTCGTGCGGATGCTGGCCGAGGTGACCGCGATGCAGCTGTATTGCCTGCAGATCGGCCGTCTGGCCCAGCGCGGCCAGCTGTCGGACACGATCGCCGGCCTCGCGAAGCTCAACAACACGCGCAAGGCCCGTCAGGTCTGTGCCGAGGCCCGGGACATGCTGGGCGGCAACGGGATCCTGCTCGAGAACCACGTGATCCGCCATATGGCTGACATCGAGGCGATTCACACCTACGAGGGCACCGAGACGATGCAGACCCTGATCGTCGGGCGTGACATCACCGGCGTCGGCGCGTTCACGTAGTCGGTCGGCGGGAACTTTCGGACGCGTGGAGAAGCCGAAAGTTCCCAGCTGGAGTTGGCGCGGCCGCTGCGGAGCCAACCGCATTAGATGCTTTGCCGGTGCGTCGGCACGCGTTTCCGTAGGCGCCCCCGGTATCCTCCGGCGCCGAGCGCTCGCAGCCCCCTGCCCCTGGGTCAGGCCCGCGCCGGCGTACGAACTTAACGACCTCGTCCACGAACGCGGAACTGATGCTGACGACCGGTACCCTTGCGCCCACCGCCGACTCACTCGGGATCCTCGAGGAGGCGCTGGCGCGCGCCGAGGAGACCAACTCGCTGGCCGCGCGGTACCTGGACCCCTCGCTGGTCGACATGCTGCACGTGATCGGCTTCGACCGGCGGTTCGTTCACGCCCGCGGCTCCTGGCTGTACGACAGCGAGGGCCGGGCGCACTTGGACTTCCATACCGGCGAGGGGTTCGCCAGCCTCGGACACAGCCATCCCGATGTCCGCGAGGCGCTGCAGGCAGTACTCGCGGCCGACCTCACCGACGGCGTGCAGATCCACTACTCGGTGCTGGCCGGGATGCTCGCCCAGGAGCTGACGGGTCTGCTCCCCGACTCCCTCGACGCGACGTTCTTCGGCAGTTCGGGTGCCGAGGTGGTCGACTCGGTGATGAAGTTCGCGCGCGCCGCGACCGGCAGGCCGCGCCTGTTGTCATGCCACGGCGGCTACCACGGCGTCACGATTGGCCCGCTGTCGCTGGTCGGCGACGAGTTCTTCAAGGAGGGGTTCGAGCCGCTGCTGCCCGGCTGCAGCCAGGTTCCGTTCGGCGATCTCGAGGCGCTCGAGGCCGAACTGCGCAACCGCGACGTGGCCGCGTTCATCACCGAGCCGATCCAGGGCAACCTCGTGAGGATGCCGCCGCCTGGCTACCTGCAGGGCGTGCAGGAGCTGTGCCGTCAATACGGCACGTTGTTCGCACTCGACGAGGTCCAGACGGGGCTCGGGCGGACCGGGACGATGTTCGCGCTCGATCGGTACGAGCTCGAACCTGACTTCGTGACGATCGGCAAGGCCCTCAGCGGCGGCTACATGCCGGTCGCCGCGATGGTCACCCGCCGCGACATCTTCCAGCGCGCGGTCGGGACGCTTGAGCGCTGCTTCGTGCACCAGTCCACCTACGGGCGTAACCGGCTGTCGATGGCCGCCGGCCTGGCATCGCTGCGCGTCATCGAGCGCGACGAGCTGGTCGCCAACGCCGAGCGGATGGGCACGCTGCTGATGGACGGCCTGCGGGAGCTCGGCACCCGCTATGAGATGGTCGCCGACGTCCGCGGCTCGGGACTGCTGGTCGGGATCGAACTGGGACAGCCATCCACCCGCACCGGCAAGCTCAACTGGCGGCTGATCCACCTGGCCTCGGGCGGACTGTTCCCGCAGCTGATCGTGATCCCGCTGCATCGTGACCACAACGTGATCACGATGGCCGGCGGCAAGAACGACGTGATCAAGCTGCTGCCGGCGCTGACGATCACCGAGGACGAGGTCAACCTGTTCCTCGAGCGCTTCGAGCAGGTGCTGTCCGATGTCCATGGTTCGAGCAGCCACAACTGGGGGGTCGTACGTGAGATCGCGACCGCGACGCTGACCCGCCGTGGCCGCGCTCGGTCCGAGCAAACGCTTCCGGCGATCACACCTCCCCGCGGACGCCGGATCGACCTCAAGGCCGATAACGCCTACCTGGTGACCGGCGCGACCGGATTCATCGGCGGTCACATCGCGCAGCGGCTGCTCGACGGTGGGCACCAAGTCCGCTGCCTGGTCCGCGCCACCAGCGACACGACGCTGCTGGAGTCGATGCCGGTCGAGATTGCGGTCGGCGATCTGACCGACGCCGGATCGCTGCAGCGCGCCGCCGAGGGCTGCCGGTACGTGGTCCACTGCGGCGCCCAGGTGTCCGACTGGGCGACGACCGAGCAGATGATCCAGACCAACGTCGCCGGCACTCGCAATCTGCTGCGAGCGGCCGTCCAGGCCTCGGCCGAGCGGTTCGTGCACATCTCGAGCACCGACGTGTATGGCTATCCGGCGCACGAGGTCGACGAGAGCCACATCGCCTCAGGCTTCGCCAACTGGTACTCACAGACCAAGCGCGACGGCGAGCGCGAGGTTCGTCGCGTGCAGGAACAGGGGACGCTCGAGACGGTCATCCTGCGGCCGACGACCGTCTACGGGCCGAGATCGGTCGAGATGGTCGGCGAGATGGCGCGGGCGATCCGCGGCCGGTACATGCTGCTGGTCGACGGTGGACGTTCCGTCGCCGGCTTGCTGTACGTCGAGAATCTGGTCGACGCCGCGCTGCTGGCGCTGGACCACGATGCGGCTCCCGGGCAGGCGTTCAATATCACCGACGGCCTCGATGTCACGTGGCGGCAGTTCACCGACGGGCTCGCCGCAGGACTCGGGGCGCCTCCGGTCCGCCTGACCCTCCCCTACGGGGCCGCGCGCGGCCTCGGCCGTACGCTCGAGGGCGGCTACCGGATGCTGCGGCGGTCGACCCGGCTCGACCCTCCGCCGCTGCTGTCGCGCGCAGCGGTCGACCTGCTCGGACGCGACCAGGCGTTCTGCAACCGGAAGGCCCGTGAGGTGCTCGGCTGGGCGCCGCGGATCGGCTATGACGACGGTCTGGAGCAGACCGTGCAGTGGCTGCAGTCAGACCATTCCGCCGGCTGAGTCGCGGACTTCGGGGTCCCGCAGGTGGGCCCGGTGGTCCGATAGGCTCGGGCCATGTCGACGCCGGCGCTCGTCGGAAGCTGCGGTTGTGGGACGGTCCGCTTCGAGGTCTCCGAGCCGCTGCTCGGTTCGGTCTACTGCCACTGCACGCGCTGTCAGAAGCGCACCGGCACCGCCTGCCAGGCGTCCGCGCTGGCGGCGCGCGGCTCGGTGACCGTCACCGCCGGCGCCGGGCACCTGCGCGACTGGGAGCCCGGCGGCTTGGCCAAGACCTACTGTGAGCTGTGCGGCGCGCACCTGTTCGCGCGTGACGCCGAAACCGGGGAGATCTCGATCGTGCGCCTGGCCGCGATCGACGGCGACCCGGGGGTGCGGCCGCTTGCCCGCCAATTCGTCGCCTACCACCCGGCCTGGGAGGAGATCCCCGACGACGGCCTGCCGCGCTTCGACGAGGCCGTGCCGAGGCCGTCGGCCCGATGACCGATCCGCGCTCGGAGCCACCGGCAGCCCCTGATCGTCACGGAACCCTGCCGGCGCTGCGCGCCTCCGACGTCGAACGCGAGCGCGCGGCCGACCAGCTGCGCCAGGCGGCCGGCGACGGCCGGCTGACGGTCGACGAGCTCGATGAACGGCTGACCCGCTGCTACGCGGCCAAGACCGTCGCCGAGCTGGCGGAGCTGACCGTCGACGTGGTGGTTTGCCGGGCACGATGCGGTGCCCGGCTCGGCCCGGACGCCGGGGGCGGTGGTCAAGCCCGGCCCGGGCGGCAGCAGCACGATCATCTCGATCATGAGCGGCAGCGACCGCTCTGGTCGCTGGCGGGTGGCTCCGCGGCTGAGGGTGATCAGTGTGATGGGCGGCGCCGACATCGACCTGACCGAGGCCGAGTTCGCGTCTCCGGTGACCGAGATCACCGTCTTCTCGTTGATGGGCGGCGCCGACATCCGCGTTCCCGACGGGGTCGAGGTGCAGATCACCAAGTTCGCGTTGCTGGGAGGTCATGACGTCGAGCTCTCAGATCAAGCTCCACCCCCGGGCGCACCCGTGATCCACCTGCGGATGCTGTCGATCATGGGCGGCGGCGACGTCAACCAGGGGCGCAAGTTGACCAAGGCCGAGCGCCGGCTGAAGAAGGCGCGGGAGCGCGGTGAGATCGGCGCCGGCTAGCGACCCCACCAACTCGATCGCCGCCGCCGACGGACTTTTTCACGAAGGGGAGCTTGCCGTCCAGCGACGCGCGGGCGTGGCCGACGTCGCCCGGCGGGTTGGCGAAGGCTCGATACAGCCCGAGCTCGCGCCCGAGGTGATCGCGTTCCTGACCCATCAGCTGTTCCTGTTCTGCGCGACGCGCACTCCGGACGGCGGCGTGTGGGCGTCGCTGCTGGCCGGGCCCCCGGGCTTCACGCGGGGGATCGACGCCGGGCATCTGCTGCTGGCCACCCGCCCGGCGGCCGGCGATCCGCTGGCGCGAGCACTCGCCCACGGTCCGGCGCCGCTGGGGATCCTGGCACTGGAGTCCGCCACTCGCACGCGCGTTCGCGTCAACGGGACCGCCACCCAGACCGAGGACGGGATCGCGGTCGAGGTGCACGAGGCGTTCGGTAACTGCACCAAGTACATCGGCGCCCGGGTCCCGGTGGAGCTGCTGGCCGAGGGCATGATCGACTCGAGCCGGCGCTCGTCGGATCGGCTGGATGCCGAACAGGCCGAGCTCGTGCGCGGTGCCGACACTGCGTTCGTCGCGTCCGTGCATGGCGAGCGTGGCGCGGATGCGTCGCACCGAGGCGGACGGCCGGGCTTCCTGGAGGTCGGTGACGACGGCGGCCGGGTGCTGTTGCCCGACTACAGCGGCAACCGGATGTTCCAGACGCTCGGCAACCTCACCGTTGACCCGCGGATCGGGATGCTGATCGTCGACTGGGAGACCGGCCGCACGCTGCAGCTGTCGGGGATCGCCGAGATCATCTGGGACGGCCCCGAGGTCGAGCGCCGCCCCAAGGTCGACCGCGTGATCGCGATCGAGGTGCAGGCGGTGGCCGATCAGGTACGGGCGTTGCCGATCCGCTTCGAGCTGCGCCAGCCCTACCCGCTGCAGCCGCCGCTGCCCGGCGAGATCGCCTGAGCGGGCCACTCAGCGACGGTCAGCGATCGCAGTCGCGGCAGGTGCCGTGCAGCACGATCTCGTGCTCGGACACGTTGAGGTCGACGCGCCGCGACGCCTGCGCCACGGCGCGCTCGAGCGCCTCGTCGGTGAACGGCTCCAGGCGCCCGCACCGATCGCAGACCAGATGGTGGTGATGGTCGTGGTCTGAGCGAATCGGCTCGTAGCGGGTGATCCCGACGCCGATCTCGACGCGCTGGATCAGGCCCGTCTCCTCGAGCTCCTCGAGGATTCGGTAGATCGATGCGCGCGAGACGCGGCGCGGGCCGGCGGCGAGCCGATCCTCGATCTCGAACGCCGACAGCGCGCACGATTGCTCGCCCATCAGCTCCAGCAGCTCCCGACGGGCGCCGCCGCGCCGGTAGCCGGCGTCGGCGAGCCGGTCTGCGGCCCACTCGTTCCAGTCCTGCTGCTGGGTCTCAGGCACCTGCGTCATCGTGCTCCTTCTGAGTCTAGGTCCGCGCCGTCGCCGCCGGGGCGCTCGCGGCCGCTCGCGTGGGCCGGCGGCGGTGGGCAGCCGCGAGTCGTCCCAGCAGGTAGCAACCGGCCGAGATCGTGCCGACGAAGAACCCGATCGGATAGTTGGTGTTATAGGACAGCGCGATCGCCCCCCAGACGGTCCCGAGCGCGATCGCCACCGATAGCGTCATCGCTGCACCCGGCGAGTCGGTCACCGAGCGCGCGGCGGCCGGCGCGCCGATCATCAGGGTGAACACGAGCAGCGTGCCGACGACCGGGATCGTCATCGCCGCGGTCAGCGCGACCACGACCAGGAATCCGAGCTCGATCGCGAAATCGCGAATCCCGCGCGCCTGCGCGACCTCGGGCAGGACCGAGGACAGCATCAGCGGCCGGTACAGGACGGCCAGTCCGAGCACGCTGGCGGCGGCCAGCGCCGCCGTGGGCGCGAGCTCGTTCGAGCCGATCCCGAGGATCTCGCCGAACAGCAGCGAGTAGACCGCGGGCGCGTACTGCGAGCTGAGGCTGAGAAACAGCGAGCCGAGCGCGAGCATCAGCACCAGCACGAGCGCGGTCGCGACGTCGTGGCGGCCGCGGCGGCCGAGCAGCGCGATCCCGAGCGCGCCGAGCAGGCAGCACGCGGCGAGCCCGATCAGCGTGTCGATCCCGATCAGTGCCGCGCCCGCGGCGCCCGCGAACGAGCCGTTGGGCAGCGCGTGCGCCGCGAACGAGGAGCCGCGGAGGACGACGAAGAAGCCGACCAGGCCAGCGACGACGGCGACGATCGTCGCGACGATCCAGGCGTTGACCATGAACGAGCTGAACATCGGCCCACCTCAGAGCGGGCCGGCGGTCGCCGGCGCGGCGTGCTCGGGGCCGAAGCGACGATGAGCGGACGTGATCCGGGAGGCCAGCCCGCAGCCCAGGTAGATCACGAGCACGAGCGCGACCACGAAGAAGCTGACCGGCCATCCCTGATGGTGCGGCGGCCACTCGTAGCTGTCGTAGGCCAGCAGGACGCCGAGCCAGGCGGCGGCGATCCCGAGCGCGGCGGCCGCCGACCATCGCCCGCGCCGGCCGGCGGCTGATCCGCAGCGCGGCCGCGGCCGGCCCGATCAGCAGCGCCGTCGACAGGATCGAGCCGATCGTCAGCGCGCACAGCGCGACCGCCAGCGCCAGCGCCAGCAGATAGACGTATCCGACCAGCCGCACCGGGATCCCGCGCGCGGCCGCGAGCTCGGGGCTGACCGAGGCCAGCAGCAGCGGCCGGCCGACGAGCGCCAGCAGCGCGAGCACCACCGCGGCGATCGCGATCGCCAGCGGGATCGTCGTGCTCGAGACGCTGAACAGCGAGCCGAACAGGACCGTCACCGCCGCGCCGGTCGTGCTCTGATGCGTCGTGTCGAGGTACAGAAACAGCGCCGCCAGCCCGAGCCCCGCGCCGAGCACGATGCCGGTCGCCAGATCCCGGCCACGCCGTCGCTGGACGCCGATCAGCTCCATCAGCGCGACCGCCGCGACGTTGATCACCAGGAAGCCCCAGAGCGGCCCGACGCCGACCAGGTAGGCGCCGGAGCCGCCGGTCGTGCCGATGTCGCCGAGCGCCTCGCCGGCGAACGACTGACCGCGCATCACCGTGAACACGCCGAGCGGACCCGCGACCAGGGCCGCGACCGCGCTCACCAGCAGCGCCGTGTGCACCGGCCCGAGCTGAAGAAGCCGGGCTCGAACACGTGATGGATGACGGTCATCGGCGGCGATCCGGGCGGCGGCGGGCTCAGCTCAGGACCTCGACGCTCGGCGCCGAGCCGTCGATCGCAGTCGCTTGACGCGTGCGGTCCGGAGCGCTCGTCGCCGGCGCCCGCGACGACCAGCACGCGGCCGTGGACGCGCAGCACGTCGACGTGATGGCCGTAGAGCTTGGACAGCACGTCGCCGCGGACGACCTCGTCGGCGCGCCCGTGGACCGCCCGGCCGCCGGCGAGGTAGACGATCCGGTCCATCACCGGCAGCAGCGGGTTGATCTCGTGGGCGGAGATCAGCACCGCGACGCGCTGCTCGCGGGCGACCCGCGCCACCAGCGAGACGACCTCGCCGGCGCTGCGCAGGTCGAGGTTGGCGAGCGGCTCGTCGAGCAGCAGCAGCTTCGGCCCGCTGATCAGCGCGTGGCCGATCAGCACCCGCTGCTGCTCGCCGCCGGACAGCTCGCCGACCCGGGCGTCGGCCAGCTCACGGGCGCCGACCGCCTCGAGCATCTCGCTCGACGGCCCGGCGCCGGCTGCGCGGAGGGCAGCGAAAAGCCGAGCCGATGCCCGTCGATCCCGAGCGAGACGAGGTCTCGGGCGCGCAGCGGCAGGTCGGGATCGAGCGCGAACTTCTGCGGCACGTAGCCGATCAGCGGGTTGCGGCGGCTGCGCGGCGCGCCGCCGACGAGCACCGACCCGCCGGTCGGGCTGGTCGTGCCGAGGATCACCCTGAACAACGTCGTCTTGCCGGCGCCGTTGGCGCCGATCAGCCCGGTGAACTCGCCGGCGGCGATCGAGAAGTCGATGTCGGTCAGTACCTGCCGGCCGCCGAGGCGCGCGCCGACGCCGTGCGACCGACAGGACCTCCTCGCGCGCGGGCGCGGCGGTCGAGGTCCGGTGGCTCGGTCATCGTGCTCACAGCTTTGTCGTCGACTTCCCGCCGGCGACCGCCCGCTGCAGCGCGTGCAGCTCGGCCATCATCCAGGACTGGTAGTCGTAGCCGGGGGTCGGCATCGTCTCATACACCCCGACGACCGGCATCCCGGCCGCGCGGGCATGCTTGAGGAACTCCTGCGTGACCGAGTCGGTCACCTGCTGGTTGTAGACGAACGCCTTGACCCGTGGCCGGAGAACAGCGCGTTCTGGAGGCTCACCGCCTGCGGCGCCGGGTCGGTGCCGTTCATGATGTCGGCCTGCATCGAGAACGGCGTCAGGTTGTCGACTCCGGCCGCCTGCAGCATGTAGTCGGCGACCGGCTCGGTCGTCGCCACCGCCGCGCCCGGGTGGTCGGCGGCGAACCGCTTCAGCGCCTGCGTCCACGGCTGCAAGGCTCGCGTCGAAGCGGGCCGCGTTGGCCTTGAAGTAGGCGGCGTGGCGCGGGCTGCCAGCGCCGACAGGTCGGCGACCAGCGCCTTGGCCACCAGCGGCATCGTCGTCGGCTTGTACCAGAGGTGCGGGTTGGGCGTGGAGTCCGGCAGATGCTCGAGCTGCTGCACGTCGATCACCTGGCGCTGGTCGCTCGGACGAGGCCGACTCGATCTTCGACATGAAGTCGTCGTAGCCGACGCCGTTCTGGACGACCAGCTGGGCGCGGCTGACCTCCTGGGCGACGGTCGGGCTGGCCTCGAAGGTGTGCGGGTCGGTGTTCGGGTTGCTCATGATCGCCGAGACCTGCACGTAGCGGCCGCCGATCTGCGAGATCACGTTCGCGTACTCGTTCTCGGCCCCGACGGCGAGGATCTTGCCCGGCTGCGCCGCCGCGACCGAGCTGCCGCAGCCCGTCAGCGCGGCCGCGGCCGCCACCACCGCCAGCAGCGCTCCGGCGACCGCCGCCACCCGGCGGATCGGCCGAGCGCCGGTCGTGCGGTCGGGGCGGTCACAGCGGTCGCGGTCGCTGCGCGTGCATGACCGGCAACCTAGCACAAAAACAAGACTAAGTCTTATTCTTGTGACGCGTGCGCCGTCGGAGCGTGCGTCAGGCTCGGTAGCTCCGGCTCGCGGCTTTGGACACCCGGTCGAGCTCGGCGGTGATCAGCGTGCACCGCGTCGACCACGTCGATCGTCGCCGTCGGAATGTGGATCTCGGGCTCCTCCGGCGGCTCATACGGCGAGTCCACCCCGGTGAAGCCCTTCATCTCCCCCGCTCGCGCCCGCGCGTACAGGCCCTTGGGGTCGCGACGCGCGCACTCCTCGACGCTCGTGTCGACGTGGACCTCGATGAACGGCAGCCCGGCCGCCTCGTGCAGCTTGCGCGGAATCTCGCGGTCGGAGCGAAACGGCGACACCAGCGAGACGACGGCGACCGCTCCCGCGTCGGCGAACAGCCGCGCGACGTGGCCGACGCGGCGGGCGTGCTCGGCGCGGTCGCCGGGCGAGAAGCCGAGGTCGTCGGACAGCCCGTGGCGGATGTTGTCGCCGTCGATCAGGTAGGCGGCCCGGCCGTGGGCCAGCAGCTGGCGCTCGAGCGCGACCGCGATCGTCGACTTGCCCGACGCCGGCAGGCCGGTCAGCCAGACGGTCGCCCCGGCCTGGTGCAGCGCGGCCCAGCGATCCTCGCGGTCGAGCGCCGACGGATGCCAGGTGATGTCGCGCCGCTTCTCCAGCGGCGGCTTGACCTCGCGCGCGTGGCGGATGATCCCCGCCCCGACGGTCTCGTTCGTGTACTCGTCGATCAGGATGAACGCGCCCGTGACCGAGTTCTGGCGGTACGGGTCGGCCAGCACCGGCGAGCTGGTGCGCAGGCTCACGCGGCCGATGTCGTTGAGCCCGAGGTGGGTCGGCTGGGTGAACACCTCGAGCGTCTCGGGATCCCAGCGGTCGATGATCTCCTGCACCGTCGCGCGCACGGTCCGCGTCGTGTGCTTGAGCGCGTAGCGACGCCCGGGCGCCAGCGAGCTCTCGGCCATCCAGCAGATCGTCGCGTCGAGCTCGCGCGCGGCCGGCGGCTGGTTCTCGGGGGCGACGAGCACATCGCCGCGGCCGACGTCGACGTCGGTCGTCAGCGTCACGCCGACCGACATCGGCGGCACCGCGCCGGCGCGATCCGGGATCCAGCGTGTCGACCGAGGCGACCGTCGCCGTCGTGCCCGACGGGGCGACGACGACCTCGTCGCCGACGTTCAGCGAGCCGGCGGCCAGCTGACCGGTGTAGACGCGGCGCTGCGCCCTCGCTGGGGCCGCGCGACCCACTGGATCGGCAGCCGCAGGTGCGACCGCTCGAGGTCGCGGTCGGCGGACACGTCGACGGTCTCGAGGATCTCCAGCAGCGAGCCGCCCTCGTACCAGGGCGTCCGCGGCGAGCGGTCGACGACGTTGTCGCCGTCGAGCGCCGAGATCGGGACCACGCTCATGTCCGGCAGGCCGAGCGCCTGGCCGAGCTCGCGCGCCTCGCCGGTCACCTGCTCGAAGCGCTCCTGCGAGAAGCCGACGAGGTCCATCTTGTTGACCGCCACGACCACGTGACGGACCCGCAGCAGCGCCGCGATCTGGGCGTGGCGGCGGGTCTGGACGAGCACGCCCGCGCGCGCGTCGATCAGCACGATCACCAGGTCCGCGGTCGAGGCGCCGGTGAACATGTTGCGCGTGTAGCGCTCGTGCCCCGGCGTGTCGGCGAGGATGAACGTGCGCCGCGGGGTGGCGAAGTACCGGTAGGCGACGTCGATCGTGATCCCCTGCTCGCGCTCGGCGCGCAGGCCGTCGGTGATCGCCGCCAGATCGGGCGCGCCGCCGCGGTCGGAGATCGCCTCGAGCTGGTCGGACAGCAGCAGCTTGGTGTCGAGCAGCAGCCGCCCGATCAGGGTCGACTTGCCGTCGTCGACCGAGCCGGCGGTCGCCAGGCGCAGCAGTTCGCGCTGGTCGGTGGTGATCCCGATCTCGGTTTCCTCCTGAATCGTCATCGCGCGCGATCCCATCAGAAGTAGCCCTCGCGCTTGCGGTCCTCCATCGCCGCCTCCGAGGTGCGGTCATCGGCGCGGGTCTCTCCGCGCTCGGAGAACTCCGAGGACTTGACCTCCTCGATCACCGCCGCGACGTCGGTCGCCGAGGAGCGACCGCGCCCGTGACGGTCAGGTCGCCGACCGTTCGGTAGCGGACCATCAAGCGTCTCGATCGTCTCGCCGTAGCGCGGCGCCATCACCTCCGAGACCGCCAGCAGCATCCCGTCGCGGCGCAGCAGCTGGCGCTCGTGGGCGAAGTAGATCGACGGCAGCTCCAGCTGCTCGAGCTCGATGTAGCTCCACACGTCGAGCTCGGTCCAGTTGGAGATCGGGAACACGCGGATGTGCTCGCCGCGGCGGATCCGCCCGTTGTACAGCGCCCACGGCTCGGCCCGCTGGGCGCGGGGCTCCCACTGGCCGAACTCGTCGCGAAACGAGAACACGCGCTCCTTGGCGCGCGCCCGCTCCTCGTCACGGCGGCCGCCGCCGAACGCGGCGTCGAACCGTCCCGCCTCCAGCGCGTCCAGCAGGGTCCGCGTCTGGAGCTTGTTGCGCGAGGCCGTCGGGTCGTCCTCGCGGACCCGGCCGGAGTCGATCGACTCCTGCACCGAGGCGACGATCAGCTCGTGTCCGGCCTCCGCGATCCGCCGGTCGCGGAACTCGATCACCTCGGGGAAGTTGTGGCCGGTGTCGACGTGCAGCACCGGGAACGGCAGCGGCATCGGTACCGAACGCCTTCTCGGCCAGCCGCAGCAGCACGATCGAGTCCTTGCCGCCGGAGAACAGCAGCACCGGCCGCTCGAGCTCGGCGACCACCTCGCGCATGATGTGCACGGCCTCGGCCTCGAGCACGCGCAACTGGCTGAGCGCCGGCCGAGGGCGCGAATGTTGAGTTGTCGTTAGCGCCCATCACGCGCAAGTAAAGCAACAGCGGCGATGAAGCCGCTGGAAAAGTCGACCTCGTGCTTACGCGAACCCAACTAGATCAGTTGCATATACTTGGTTTTCGACCGTGCGTGCGCTGCTTGGTTTCCGAACCCAGTCAACGAGAAGGCGGCCCGGACGGTCGCGGCCGGGGTCGTCGCGCTCAGCGCGCTGACCCTGATCACCGGCTGGTACTGGCTGACGATCCCGCTCGCGTATGGATTCTGGGCCCGCGTCCTGACCGGGCCGACGTTGAGCCCGCTCGGCTGGAGCGCCCAGAACCTGATCGCGCCCCGTACTCGGTCCCGCCCGGCCGGTGCCTGGCCCGCCGAAGCGGTTCGCCCAGGCGATGGGTGCAGCGATGTCGTCGGCGGCGCTCGTCCTCGGGCTCGTGCTCGGGCTGGGTCCCGCGGCCGACGTCGTGCTGGGGTTCCTCGTCGTGGCCGCAGGCCTGGAATCCGGGCTCGGCCTGTGCCTGGGCTGCCGCGTGTTCGGGCTGCTGATGGCACTCGGGGTCGTGCCCGAGGAGGTCTGTGCCGATTGCGCGGACATCTCCGGCCGGCTCGCGCGGGCCGGCAGCTAAGCGTCCTACCCCGAGTCATACAGCCTCGCCGCCACCGGCTTGATCGCGACCAGCTTGGTTGCCGGTGGTGCGGTCAGCCCGCGGCGGACAGGCCGAACGGACTGCCCTCGGAGTCCCGGCAGATCGCAAACCGCGCGCCGGGGTGGACCACGCTGCCGCCGAGGCGCTGAACCTGTTCGAGCGCGGCCGGCAGGTCGTCGACCGTGAAATACGGCAGCGACGCCGTGTCGCCGGGACCACGGCCGCGCTCATGGACGCCGACCGCCGCGATCGCGCCGTCGGTCTGCCAGCCGCTCCCCTGCGCCTGCGTCCGGTCCTGCAGGTCCGAGCCGAGCAGCCCCGACCAGAACCGCCGGGCCCGCTCGGGGTCGTCGGCGGGGAACTCGATCAGTGTTGGCTTGGCCGGCATCGTGTCGCCGACCTTAGCGCCGCTCAGACCCGGTAGCGGTCCAGCGCCTCGCGCCGGGCCTCGGCGTGATCGACGATCGGCTCGGGGTAGTCGTGCCCGATCCGGCAGCCGGCCCGCTCCTGAACCTCGGCGGGCATCGTCCACGGCTCGCGGAGGTACTCGTCGGGCACGTCGCGCAGCTCGGGCACGTACTCGCGCACGTAGGCGCCGTCGGGGTCGAACTTCTGCTGCTGGAGCGTCGGGTTGAACATCCGCCGCGACGGCGGCTGCGGATCGACGCCGACCGAGGCGATCCACTGCCAGTTGCCGTTGTTGGAGGCCTGGTCGCCGTCGAGCAGCAGCCGCATGAACCAGCGCTCGCCCCAGCGCCAGTCGATCCCGAGGTCCTTGGTCAGAAACGAGCCGACGACCAGCCGCGCGCGATTGTGCATCCAGCCCTCGCGCAGCAGCTGGCGCATGCGCGGCGTCGACGACCGGATAGCCGGTCTGGCCCTCGCACCAGGCGTCGAAGCGCTCGTCGCTCTCCACCCACTCGCAGCGTGCCGCGGTAGCGCTCCTGGAACTCCTCGCGCGCGTTGCGCGGGAAGTGGCCCAGCACGTGGGCGTAGAAGTCGCGCCAGCACAGCTGCCGGCGAAACGCCTGCTCGGAGTCGCTGCTCGCCGAGCCGGTCCTCGACCTCACGCGGCGAGATGCAGCCGAAGTGCAGATACGGCGACAGCCGTGACACCGACTCGCCGGTGAGCACGTCGTGTGCTCGGCGTATCCGTCGACCCGGCCGTCGAGAAACCGCCGCAGCGCCTGGCGAGCCGGCGCTCTCGCCGCCGGGCATCGGCTCGGCCACCTCCTGCTCGAGTCCGAGCGAATCGCAGCGAGGGCAAGCGGCCGAACCCGCGGCTCGCCGCCGGGCGGCGGCAGCTTGCGCCGGCACCCGCAGCACCTCGCGGCGCGGCTGCTTGCAGCCAGTTGCGGTAAAACGGCGTGAACACCGTGTACGGGTCGCCGCCGCCGGTGCGGATGTCGCGCAGCGAGTCGACGCAGAACAGGCCGGGGTGGGCGACGACCTCGACGCCGAGCTCCCCGCATCGCCTGCTTGACCTCGCGCTGGCGCCGGCGCGCGAACGGGCCGACGTCGGCGCTGAAGTGCAGCTGGTGGCCCCGACTCGGTCGGCGAGCTCGCGCAGCTCGGTCGCCGGATCGCCGTCGAGGACGAACAGATGGCTGCCGCGGGCCCGCAGCTCGTCGCCCAGCTCGGCCAGCGACTCGAGCATGAACTGCGTCCGCGGACCGGACGCGATGGCGGCCACCCAGCAGCCGCTCGTCGAAGCAGAACGCGACGGTCATCCGCTCGGCCCGCGCGGCCGCGTTGAGCGCGGGATGGTCGCGCAGGCGCAGGTCGCGCCGCAGCCACAGCAGCGAGCTCACTGCGCGGCCGGCGCTGCCGTCGTCGCCGGTCGCGACGCCTCGGCGTCGAGGATCCGGCGTACCGCCTGCTGGCGGTAGTCGAAGATCCGCTGCAGGTCCCGCTCGACGAACAGCGGCTGCGCGAGCTCGCCGAGCACGCCGAACGGAGCCGCGTAGTGGACCTCGTCCTCGATCACCGTCCCGGCCGCGGACTCCGAGAACGTGTGGCGGTGATGCCACAGGCCGTAGGGCCCGCGCAGCTGGCGGTCGACGAACTGGCGGCCGGGCTCCCAGACCTCGATCTGCGAGGTCCAGCCGCAGCGGCACGCCGTGGTAGTGCAGTCGATAGTCGATCAGCGCGCCGACCTCCATCCGCACCGGCTCGGGGGTGCGGACCTCGAACCGCAGCCACGGCGGCGTGATCCGCTCGAGGTTGCGCGCCGCGGCGAAAAACGCGAACACCTCGTCCAGCGGGCGCTCGAGCCGCTGCTGGCGCCTGAGGACGTGAACGGCCATCTGTCGCGCGTCGGTCCGCTAGCTGCCGAGCACGTCCCGGAGCGCCTCCTCCAGCTCCGGATGGGCGAACTGGTAACCGAGCTGCTGCAGCCTGGCGGGGCGGGCTCGCTGGCCGGTCGTGACCATCTCCGCCATCTCTCCGTACAGCAGCTTGATCGCGAACCCCGGGACCGGCAGCACCGCCGGGCGATGCAGCACCCGCCCGAGCGCGGTCGACAGCTGGGCGTTGGTCGCCGGGTTGGGCGCGGTCAGGTTGATCGGACCGGTCGCCGCCGCGTTGTCGACCGCGCACAGCAGCGCGCCGACGACGTCGTCGAGATGGATCCACGGCACGTACTGCCGGCCGCCGGCGACCGGACCGCCGATCCCGAGCTTGAAGAACGGCAGCATCTTGGCCAGCGCGCCGCCGCTCGGGCGACAGCACGACGCCGGTCCGGGTCAGGGCAACCCGCAGCTTCGCCTCCGCCTGCCGGGCCTCGTACTCCCAGGCGACCACGACCTCGGCCAGGAAATCCGACCCGGCCGGCGCATTCTCGTCGAGCGGCTCGTTGCCCTGCGGACCGTAATAGCCGGTGGCCGACTGCGAGACCAGCACGCTCGGACGCTCGCTCGTCGGCCAGCCCGTTCAGGGCGGTCACCAGGTTGCGCGTCGCCAGCACCCGTGATTCGCGGATCCGACGCTTCGACGCGTCGGTCCAGCGTTGCGCGACCGGCTCGCCCAGCAGATGCACGACTGCGTCCGCTCCGCGCAACGCGTCGGCGGGCGGCAGCGGTCCCGAGCGGATCCGGCCACGCATAGACCTCGGCGTTGGCACCGAGGACGCGGCGGCCGCGATCGGCGTCACGCGAGAGCGCCACCACGACATCGCCACGAGCGTCGAGCGCGTACGCCAGCGCCGCTCCGATCGTTCCTGTCGCTCCGGTGATCACGACTCGCATCTGCCCAGCCTCGCTTCTCGGTCGAATCCTGATCACGGTCTACCCTGGCAGCGGTACCGTAACCGACGGTTATGTAAAGCATAACAAGGTGTATCGTTATAGCCGTGGCCACGATCACCAACCCCGAGCTGAGCACCGCGCAGCTGTCGGCGAGAACCGGATTGCCGGCCGGCACGCTGCGGATGTGGGAGAGCCGGCACGGGTTCCCGTCGCCCGCCCGTCTCCCGGGCGGCCATCGCCGCTACTCCCAACGTGACGCCGAGGCGGTGCTCGAAGTGCTGCGCCTGCGCCAGCAGGGACTGTCGCTGCCGGCGGCGATCGAGCGCGCCCGCCGTCACGAGCAGCCGGGCGAACGGTCGGTGTTCGCCGGCTTGCGCCGGCGGCGACCGGACCTCGCCGCGGCTGTGGTCCCGAAACGGCAACTGATCGCGCTGTCCCACGCGATCGAGGACGAGTACCTCGCGCATGCCGGTGGCGGGCTCGTGTTCGGCAGCTTCCAGCGCCGGGAGTTCTTCTACGCTGCCGAGGCACGGTGGCGCGAACTGGCGCGGACCGCCCGACTTGCCGTCGTGGTCGCCGACTTCCGGGAGCTGGCGGAGCCCCAACTGGCGCCGGCTCAGGTCCCGCTGCAGGTCCGACCATCCGATGGTCCGCGAGTGGACGTTGATCGTCGACGCCCCGGGGGCGCATGCCTGCCTGACGGCGTGGGAGCATCCCGACGGCGGCGATCTGCCCGACCTCGCGCGCGAGTTCGAGGTGATCTGGTCGTTCGAGCGTGAGATCGTGCGCGCCGCCTCTGAGGTCGCAGCGGAGCTGCTCAACGAGCTGGCACCGGAGATCGCGGCGCGGGTACCCGATTCGATCGCCGACGGCTCGGGCAGCGACGGCCTCCGGTTCGGCTCGGCGCTGGCGCACCGGATGGTCGAATACGTCGCCCAGCTTGGTCAGGGCCGCGAGCCGGCCCCGTCGGCCGGGCCGGAGCTGTCCGTCGCGCCGGATGCCGGTGGTGGCCCCGCCCGCGCCGACAGCACCCGGTAGCCGCCGAGCGTCCCGACCGTCAGCCCCGCACCAACGGCCAGCACGAGCGTGATGCTCGTCTTCAGCAGCAGCGCCCCCGCCAGCGCACCGAGCAGCATCGCCAGCACCGCCGCCACGCGTCTGGCCGAGCCGCTTCCGTCACCGCCGCCCCACGGTGTGGAGGCCGCCAGACCGGTGAGCGTCATCGTCAGCACCGTCGTGTTTACGTCCGGTATGCCGAGCGCGCGCACGATCGCATTGCGCAGCCCCATCCCGAGCGCAAGCAAGCCGATCACCAGATCGGCCGACGCGTGCTCGGCTCGAAGCTGGACCGCCGCGGCGATCACGGCCCCCGCGGCGAGCACCACCGCCTCGAGCGCGACCGCGACCCGGAAGCCGCGGTCGGAGCGAGCCGCGAGCCGCTGGTCGAGCCGGCCGCCGAGTCCCGCGCCGATCAGGAAGCCGGCAAGCGAGATGATCGGCGCGAGCACCGGCAGCCCGCCGGAGCCGGCGATCCCGAACCCGAGCAGCACGATGTTGCCGGTCATGTTGGCCGCGAACACGTGCCCGAGGCCGAGATAGGTGGTCGCGTCGATCAGGCCCGTCGTGAACGTGAGCACGAGCAGCGCCCGGGTCAGCGGGTGGCGCAGCGACGCGGCGTCACGGCGCAGCTGCGCCAGCGAGACCGGCGGCCGCTGACCCTCCCGGGACGTCAACCGACCGCCCGTCCGGGTGCTGTCGAATGCTCGCGCTGGCCGTCGGCCACCCCGTCGTCGCCGCTGTCCGCGGTCGCGTCGCCACGGTCGCCGAGCGCGAGCTCGGCGGCGCACAACAACAGGATCAGCAGCGCGCTGAGCAGCGTGATCAGCCATGCCGCGAACGCGGAGCCGACCGCAAACAGGACCAGCAGCGCCACCGCCACCGCCAACCGGCCCGGGCTGTGTTCGCCCAACAGCCGCACCCGGAAGGCGCTGACACCGCCGAGGTAGATCGCCACGCCGCCGCAGAACGCGAGCCGGCCGGCGCTCGCCATCGGCGCTCCGAGCTTCCCGTGGACGACGAGCCGGATGCCCCCGGCGAACACGATGATCCCGGCGACGATCACCAGGTGCAGGTAGCTGAACGAGTCGGCCGCGGCCAGCACCGGGTCATCGTGCCTACGCAGGCGCACCTGGGCGCGCTCGGCGAGCTCGTGGAAGTACGTCCACCACATCCCGAGGGCGATCAGCAGTCCGAGCGCGGCCGCCGTCACCAGGCCCGCGGTGAGCCGGCGGTCCGCTGCACCGACGCCGACCCCGATCGAGACGATCGACTCGCCCAGGCAGATGATCACGAAGTCTCCGTAGCGGTCGGCGAAGTGCGAGACCGCCACCCGCTGTAGACCGCGCAGGCGGTCCCGCGTCAGCCAGGCCGGCCCGGCGTAGTCGATCCCGATCCCGACCGTCCACAGCGCTGCGCGGGGCCAGCCTCCAAGCAGCGCGCCGCCGATCAGGAGCGCCATCCCGACAATGCTTGAGGCCGTGAAGCCGCTGATCGAGTCACGCCTCGCCCGGCCCTGGACAGACGCGTCGGTGTACATCTTGAGGTGCACGAGCCGGACGGCCGTGTACGCGCAGGCGAACAGCAGCCCGTCGGAGCCGAACGCGTGCGGGAGCGCCAGCCCGACGATGAAGATCAGCACCGTGCAGGTCAGCAGATAGCCGCGCAGCGCCGGTGAGTCGGCCGGGAAGGCGTCGGACGCCCACACGAACGCCGACCACGCCCACCAGATGATCGCGAGCGCGAGCATCGCCTCGCCGAACCGCTCCCAGCTCGTGTGATGGGCGAGCAGCGTCGTCACCTGCGTGACCGCGAACACGAACACGAGGTCCCACAGCAGCTCGACCGAGCTCGTCGCACGCTCTGCGAGCGGCGGATCCGCGTCGCCGCGTCGCTCGGGCTCGACCCCAGACGCCGACCGGTCGGCAGTCAAGCGCTAACGGGTTCGGGGCGATCGGAGCGCCGGTCGGCTGGGTGGGTCGGATCAGCCGCCGCGTGCAGGTGGACGAGCGCCGCCTCGTACTCGTCGTAGCGACGAAACAGCCGGCTCCACGCCCAGCCGGTCCGGCCACGCAGCTCACCGGCCGGTCGCGATCGCCCGGACGCGGCGGCCGGCCGCCGGCCATCCTGGCCTCGTGTGGGCGACCGGCGACCGGCTCTCGATCACTGATCGACTGCCGGCGTGCGAGCAGCTCCCGATGCTCGCGCAGCGCGCCCGCCAGGGTCGCGTCGGCCAGTTCCTCGTCGAGCAGGCTCGCCTCCAGGTGCACGCGCAGGATCCGCAGCTCGCGCTCGTTGACGCGGCGAGCCGCCGAGTGCCGGCCGCGTCCGTCGCGGAACGCGAACCGGTCCCAGGCGTCGGCGAAGAACGCGGCGCTGCAACGACCGCCTGCCCGGTGCGCGGCCAGCATCGGGCAGACGCCATCGCCGCTGGCGTAGGCGCCGGCGATGATCGGCCCTGCGTCGAGCCCCTCGAGCATCGCGACCCTGGTCGCGCGCGGCAGGCACTGCACCGCTTCTCTGAGCTCCTGGATGGTCGCGCGGGGGCGTCGTGACATAGGGTGTGGCCGCCGGGGTCGGTCGGCGCCCGAGCCAATCTATTGGGGACCGTCGACGCGCTCAAGCGATCCCCTTGCGACGAAAGGAACCTTGCAGATGCGGCTCGGATTGATGGTTGGTTACTGGGGCCTGGGAATGGGCCCGGCGGATCAGCTGGCGGTCGTCCAGGAGGCCGAGCGGCTCGGGTTTCACTCCGCCTGGGCCGCGGAGGCTTACGGCTCGGACGCCGCGACCGTGCTCGCCTGGCTGGCGGCCGGCACGAGCACGATCAGGCTCGGCGCGGGGATCTTCCAGATGCCGGGCCGCAGCCCGGCGATGACCGCGATGACGGCCGCCACGATCGACGAGCTCTCCGGCGGCCGGATGCTGCTCGGCATCGGCAGCTCCGGACCGCAGGTATCCGAGGGCTGGCACGGTCAGCGCTTCGCGCAGCAGCTGCAGCGCACGCGCGAGTACGTGGCGGTGGTCAGGCTCGCGCTGTCGCGCGAGCGGGTCGTATTCGACGGCGAGACGCTGCAGCTGCCGCTCCCCGACGGCCCCGGGCGGGCGCTGAAGCTGACGATCGGCGCGGTCCAGGAGCAGATCCCGATCTACCTGGCCGCGATCGGGCCGCGCAACACGACGCTGGCGGGCGAGATCGCCGACGGTTGGCTGCCGACGTTCTTCTCGCCCGAGAACGTCGGCGAGTTCCGCGAGCTGCTGCAGGCGGGCGCCGACCGCGCCGGACGCACGCTCGACGCCTTCGACATCGCCCCCACCGTCCAGGTGTACATCTCCGACGACCGCGCCGCCGCGCGGGATCTGATGCGACCGATCCTGGCGCTGTACATCGGCGGGATGGGCTCGCGCAAGCAGAACTTCTACAAGAGCCTGGTCGAGCGCTACGGGTTCGCGGACGCCGCCGCCAAGGTCCAGGACCTCTACCTGGACGGCAAGCGCGTCGAGGCGGGCGCGGCGCTGCCCGACGAGCTGATCGACATGATCTCGCTGTGCGGCCCACGTGACGTCGTACGCGAGCGGCTCAGCGCGTTTCGCGACGCCGGGGTCGGCACGCTGATCGTCTCGCCGATGGCGTTCGATCTGCCGGGCCGCCTCGAGCAGCTGCGTGCCATCGCCGAGCTGAACGGTTGAGCGAGGCCGGCGCCGCGCGCCGCGCATCGCGGCTGCGCTGCTTTCTGGGCGCGTTCGGCGACGCCGGCCACGCGTTCCCGATGCTCGCGCTCGGCGCCGAGCTCGTCCGGCGCGGCCACGAGGTCACGTTCGAGACGTGGACGCGGTGGCGCCAGCCCGTCGAGGCCACGGCATGCGGTTCGTCGCCGCGCCCGAGTTTCCCGGTGTTCCCGACTCGGGACCGTCCGCTGTCGCCGTACGAGGCGGTCGTCGCGGCCGTCGCCCAGACGCGGCCGGCGGTCGCAGCTGCGGCGCCCGACGTCGTCGTCCACGACATCCTGACGCTGGCGCCGGCGTTGTCGGCCGAGCTCGAGTCGGTGCCCGTCGCGACCCTGATCCCTCACCTGTACCCGCCCGGCGAGCCCGGCTTTCCCCCGTTCGGGTTCGGCGCGCAGCTGCCGCGGACACGGGCCGGCGCGCGGCTCTGGCGGGCGTTCGACCGCCCCGTCGCCGCCGGCCTGCGGCGCGGCACCGCCGAGCTCAACGACACCCGGCGACGCGTCGGGCTCGGTCCGGTGGACGGCCCGCACAACGGCCTCAGCCGCCAGCTGTGCCTGGTCGCGACGCTGCCCCAGCTCGAGTACCCGCGGCCCTGGCCCGAGCACGTCCACGTCGTCGGCCCGATGATCTGGGAGGCGCCGGCCGCGGCGGCCGAGCCGCCGCCCGGCGCAGCGCCGCTGGTGCTCGTGGCGCCGTCGACCGCCCAGGACCCCGAGCACCGCCTGCTGCGCGCGGCGTTGCGCGGACTGGCCGACGAGCCGGTGCGGGTCCTGGCGAGCTGGAACCGGCGACCGCTGCCCGGGCCGGTGCCGGTGCCGGACAACGCGCGGCTGGTCGAATGGGTCTCCTACGCGCAGACGATGCCGCAGGCGGCGCTGGTCGTCTGCCACGCCGGACACGGCACGCTGATCCGGGCGCTGACGCTGGGACGCCCGGTGGTGGCGGTCCCGCATGCGGGCGACATGCCCGAGAACGCCGCGCGCCTGGCGTGGTCAGGCGCCGGGGTGAGGCTGCCCTGGCCGCTGCTGTCACCGGCGACGCTGCGCCGCGCGGTGCGCCGGGCGCTCGGCGACGAACGGTTGGCGATCCGCGCCGCGCAGCTGGCGGCGTGGTCACAGCTGCACGACGGCCCCGGCCGCGCCGCGGACCTCGTCGAGCGGCTGGCGCGCGGGCAGTCCGCGGCGTAGTGGCACGCCGCCGGACCCGGCACGCAGCCGGGTGACGTGGCGTGGCGTGGCATGGCATGGCGGAACGATGGCGTTCGTCGAACTCACCCCCGATCCGGCCCAGGGTTGGCGATGGCGTCACGGATGTGGTGACGAGAACGCCAACCTTCGTCTGCCGGCGTCACCCGTGCTGCTCGGATCCGGCTCCCGTGGCATGCCGGATCGCCACTCCGGCGTCGCCGGATCGGCACCCGCGGGGATCCGATCAGCCGGCTTTCGAGCCTGCGGCGGTGGCGCCCCGCGGCGGCGCCGGCCGGGTTGGCCCGGGCCCAGTCGATGATCCGCTGGGAGCCCTGGATCACCTCGCCGTCGTCGGCGACGAGCACCGGCACCCAGTAGTTGCCGGTCAGCTGCTTGACCTCGCGCCGCGGCGTCCAGTCGTTGACCAGGCCGGGCAGTGCTCCGAGACCATACGAGCGCACCACCTCGGGCCGGTGGCCGGCCTCGGTCAGCGCCTTGTGGGCCTCGCCGCACGGGTGCGCGTGCACCGGCTTGCCGGCCGTCCAGGTGCCGTAGCAGACGTACAGCTTCATCGCCGGCCGCGCCGGCGGCCTGGAGCTCCGGGGGTGGGACTCGAACCCACAACTTTCCGGTTAACAGCCGGATATTCTGCCAATTGAATTACCCCGGATCATGGTGTAATCGACCTACTCGTCGAACGGTCACGCTGTCTGCCGCGCGCCCGGCTAAATGTAGCGGCAGCGGCGACCGCGCCTGCTTCGACCTCGGCGTGGCAGTTGGAGCACAGCAGCACGCACTTGCGCGCCTCGGCGCGCATCGACGTCAAGCGACAGCGTCACGCCGCGCTGACTGAGTGCGAACGTCTTCGCGCCGGGATCGGTGTGATGGAACTCGAGCGCTCGAGGGTGGCGGTCATACCCGCAGAGCGCACATCGCCCTCCGGCCTCTTGGACAAGCAGGTCCTTGAGCCCGCGTCGGTGTTCCGCGACGGACTCGACTCGGCACCGAACACAGCGGTAATAGCCGCGGCCCTCGCGCACGAACTTCGTATCGCCGTGACGGGGACACGGAAGCACGCAACTCTCGAGTCCGGCCTCACGCGCGGCGATCGCGGCCGGCATTGACGCCCGCTGGACCGGTGCATCGTCTTCAGTCCGTAGCGTCCGAGCCAGTGGCGCACCGTGCCCTTGCTGCGGCCGAACCGCTCCGCGATCTCCGCGATGCTCAGGCCCGCCTGGATCGCGCCCACGAGCTCGGCGCGGTCGATCCCGCCCTTGCCCATGTGCTTGGCGCGATTCGGCGCCTCGAGCCCGTGCTTGCGCATCCAGTACGAGACGGTCGACGGGTGTCGGCCGAACCGCCGGCCGATCTGTTCGACGCTGACCCCGGGCCAGCAGCAGTTGCAGTGCGTCTTTGTCCATCGCGTTCGATCCTCTCCGTGGTCACGAACGTATGTTCGCATCGGAGCCGGACGGAACCCGGGGAAGCGGTCAGACGGCCTGCTCCAGCCGCGCCACGACCGCGTGCAGCTCGGCCATCACGCGCTCACGCTCGCGGGCCAGCGACGTCGCCGGCGACCCCTGGGCGCGGGCGCGGATGCGCGCCCGGTCGACTCGCTCGAGTTCGAGCACGAGCCGTGCATGCTCGAGGCGCTCCGGCGACGGCGGGCGCCGATCAGCGCGCCCGGCCATCTCGCCGGCGCGCCTGACCAGCTCGGCGACGACCGCCGCCAGCTGCTGATCGTCGTCCGGCAGGTCGATGGTCGGCGTGCGCGTTCGGCCGCGAAGATGCGCGGCCGCTCGGCGCAGCCGCTCCGAGGTCAGCAGCTCGTCGATGTCGGATGCGCTCAACGCACGCTCGCCTTCCTCGGGGAGCGCGAGACACAGCGCCAGGAACACCTGCTCGCCCTTTGGCGCGCCATCCATCGGATGCCCGGCGCCGGGTGGACCCGAGCCGTTCGCGATCGACCCCGGATCGCCGCTCGCACCCGGGCGGCCGGCCGCGCCGCCAGCGCCGCCAGCGCCGGTCCCCGAGCGAGCGGCCGGCTGGCGTGCCCCGGCCTGTTCCAGTGCGCTCGCCAGCCGCGCGGGCGTGAGCTCGAGCGCCCCGGACACCCGCCGCATCAGCTCGTCGCGCAGCGCGCTCGGCCCCAGCGCCGACAGCACCGGCGCCAGCTCCGCCAGGGCTCGGTCACGCCCCTCGGCGCTGGCCGTGTCGCCGTCGGCGAGGATCCGGTCGACCTCGAACTGCACGAATGGAACCGAGCGCTCGATCCGCGCGCGGACCCCCTCGGCGCCCTCGGCGGCGACCAGATCCGCCGGGTCGGAGCCCTCGGGCAGACCGACCACGCGGAGCTCCAGACGACCCCGGGCCGCCTGTGCCGCCTTCAGCATCGCCTGCCGTCCGGCGTTGTCGGCGTCCAGGCACAACACCCCGGTTCCCGCGATCTTTGCCAGCGTCTCGACTTGCTCGTTGGTCAGCGACGTGCCCATGATCCCGACCGCGTTGCGGATGCCGGCCTGGTGCAGCGCGAGCACGTCCGTGTAGCCCTCGGCCAGGATCATCCGTCCCGCCTTGGCGGCCGGGCCGCGGGCCAGGTGCACCCCGAACAGCACCTCGCGCTTGTGGTACAGCGTGCCGTCGGAGGTGTTGACGTACTTTGGCCGCGGCCGTCCGTCGGGTGTCGGATCGTCGCGCAGGCGGCGGGCGCCGAACCCGCGGATCCGTCCGCGTTCGTCGGCGGCCGGGAACATGATCTGCCCGCGGAACTGGTCGTACACGGTCCCTGGCTGCCTGCGCGAGCGGACCGCAAGCCCGACGTCGAGCAGCTCCTGCTCGCTGAAGCCGGCCTTGCGTGAGATCACGATGATCCGATCCCAGCCGCCGCCGGGCGAGAAGCCGACGCGGAACTCGCGCAGCACCTCCTCGGCAAGGCCGCGGCCGCGGAGATAGTCCCGTGCCTCGGCCGCCTCGGCGGATTCCCACAGATACCTCGCGTAGAAGGTCGCCGTCCGGTCCAGCAGACCGGTCAGCCGCGTGAACCGTTCACGGCGGGCGGCGGCCTCGGGGTTCTCGTCACGCGTCTGGAGCGCGACGCCGAACCGCGATGCCAGTGACTCGAGAGCCCCGACGAAGTCGACTCCCTCGGTCTCCATCACGAACTTGAAGGCGTCGCCCGAGGCCTGGCAGCCAAAGCAGTGATACAGCCGCTCATCGGGGCTGACGTGGAACGAACCGGTCCGCTCGTCGTGGAACGGACAGTTGCCGAAGTAGCTGTTGACCCCCGCCCGGCGCAGGTCGATGCCGCGGTCGGACATCAGCCTGACCATGTCGACCGCCTCGAACACGCGGTCGCGAGAGTCGTCGGCGTACCGCGTCACGGGTCGAACGCCGTCGGCACCGACAGCTCCTCGAACGCGCGAATGCAGAAGCGGTCGGTCATCCCGGCGATGTAGTCGGTCACCCGCACCGACAGCTCGCCATCGGGGATCGAAGCCGGGATCTCCTGTGGATGGGCGCAGTAGTGCGAGAACAACAGTCCGATCACGAGATCGATCTTGACGTGCTCGCGGGTCGCGACCGGACCGAGATAGACGCGCTCGAACATGAACTCGCGCAGCGCCGACATCGCCGCGCCGACGCGACTCGCCCTGGACGATGTCGCCGGCTCGACGTCCGAATGCTCGACGAGATCGTGCACGAGCCGGTCGATCCGCTTCTCGCCGGTCTCCCCCAGGATCGCGATTGGCTCGGCCGGGAGATCGGCGGGCGCCAGCACCCCGGCACGGACGGCGTCATCGATGTCGTGGTTGATGTAGGCGACGCGGTCGACCAGCCGCACGATCCTGCCCTCCAGCGTCGCCGGCCGCGTGGCGCGGCCCGAGTGGCTGACGATTCCGTCGCGGACAGCTTTCAGTCAGGTTCAGCCCGCGCCCGTCGCGCTCGAGCGAGTCGACCACCCGCAGCGACTGCTCGTAGTGGCGAAAGCCGGTCCCGAACCGCTCGCGCAGACAGCCGTCGAGCGCCGCCTCGCCGACGTGGCCGAACGGCGGGTGGCCGAGATCGTGCCCGAGTCCGATCGCCTCAGTCAGATCCTCGTTGAGCCCCAGCGCTCGCGCGACCGTGCGCGAGACCTGGGTGACCTCGAGCGTATGGGTCAGACGCGTGCGGTAGTGGTCGCCGCTGGGCGCCACGAACACCTGCGTCTTGTGCTTGAGTCGGCGAAACGCCTTGCAGTGCACGATCCGGTCCCGGTCTCGCTGAAACGGCGTCCGCAGCCCGCAGTCGGGCTCCGGCGTCGCGCGTGCCGCCGGATACGAGCGGACCGCCAGCGGCGACAGCGTCCGCTCCTCGAGCTCCCGGATCCGGTCGGCATAGCGCTCGGCGACCGGTCCGGACGGATGCTCATAGACGGCGATGTCGGGTCGGTCGATCATCTGCCTTCGATTCTGACAGCGGGTGAGCGCGCCAACACACTGCGCGCGACGATCGGCCGTTCAGGCGGCCAGCAGTGGCCGCAGCCGCACGTGGGCGTGATGCTCGGCGGTCTCGGCGATCGCGCGCTCCACCTGGCGCAGCGCCCGTTCGCCGCCGTCGGGAGCCTGCGCCAGCGAGCTGCCGAGCGCGCCGACCAGGAAGCGATACGCATCCTCGTCGAGGTTGAACGCCGCCGCCTCACACGATCTGCAGACGACGCCGCCCGCCGCGCCGGAGAACCCGCGCAGGTGCTCGGTCTCGCCACAGACGGCGCACGCGGCCAATTGCGGCACGATCCCCGCCGCCAGCAGCAGCTTGAGGCGGAACGCGAGCCCGTTGCCGGGCCGCGCGTGGGTGGCGTCGGCGCTCAGCAGCGCGAGCTCGTTGGCCAGCAGCGCGAACACCTCGGGGTGCGGATCGCCGGTCTCGAACAGCCGTGTGACCGCGTCACAGGCACGAGCCGCGGCATCGAGCGTGACGGCATGGTCGCGCAGACCGGCATGGGCGGCGACCGTGTCGACCGCGGTCACGGTCATCAGCTCGCTACGACCCGCGTGCAGCACCGCCCGGATCTGAAAGCACGGCTCGAGCCGTGCACCGAACCGGCTGCGCGCCCGGCGAGCGCCCTTCGCGATCGCGCTCAGGCGGCCGTGGTCAGGGGTGTACAGGTGCAGGATTCGGTCCGCCTCGCCGTAGCGGATCGAGCGGAGCACGATCGCGTCGGTCCTCAGCGGGCCGGGCACCGCGCCCACTCCGCGAGCGTCGCGCGTCCCGCTATATTTTGTGAAGCGATGAAGCCGGTCACGATGTACACCACTGAGAACTGTCCGTTCTGCTCGAGCGCGAAGTCGCTGCTGAGCAAGCGCAAGATCGAGTACACCGAGATCAATCTCGCACGCGACCCGGACGGCCGCAACGAGCTGATCGAGAAGACCGGAATGTTCACGTTCCCGCAGATCGTGATCGACGGCGAGACGTTGGGCGGCTTCCAGGAGCTGCTGGCAGCCGATCGCGCGGGCAAGCTGCCCGAGTTGCTCGGCGTCTAGCCAGCGTCCCCGCGCGTTAGCGTTTGGCGTTGATCGGCGTCCCGGCGCCGGCGGCCGGGGACACTGTCGTGCGTGGCACTCGACGCCGACACCCATCGGCGCGCTGTCGCGCACGAACCGGGCGCCCGTGCGGCGGAGCAATCGATGGTGCCGCGTCGCGCCGTGGAGCGCTGCGCGGGATGGAGTCGCGGGCCGGTCGGCCTGCTGATCGCCATCGCACTCGTGACGATCCAGGTGATCGTCAACTATCACGTCGGCGAGATCTCCGACCTGAAGACCCTGTTCTTCTCGCATCGGCTCGCGCGCGACCCCCTCCCCTACGTGGACGTGCGGATCGAGTATCCGGTGCTGATCGGCCTGTTCATGACCGCCGTGGCCGCGATCACGCGTGGGCTGCACGAGTACCTGTTGGTCTCGAGCATCGGCCTCTGGATCTGCGCCGCCGGCACCACCTGCGCCCTGTGGAACGTTTCACGCCGGGCGGCGTGGTGCTTTGCCTTGTCGCCGCTGCTGCTCGTCTACTCGTTGCTGAACTGGGATCTCGAGGCGATCTTCCTGATGGCGCTTGGCTGGCTGGCGTGGACGCGGAACCGGTACGCGACGGCGGCGGCGCTGATGACGCTCGGGGTGTTCACCAAGCTCTATCCGGTCTTCCTGCTGTTCTTCTGCGGCGCGGCGCTCGTCCGTCGCCGTCGTGACGGTCTGGCCACCACGGGCGATCTGGCGCGGTTCGGTGCAGCGGCGCTGGTCGCCGGCGCAGTTGTGAACGTCCCGTTCATGATCCTCGCGTTGCATAACTGGTCCTACTTCTGGACGTACAACAGCGGCCGCACCGAGCACGCCGATCTGCTCAGCTGGCTCGGCCCGCTGGAGCACGCGCCGGCGTCGACCGCCAACGACGTCCTGGCGGCGGTGGTCGCCGTCTCGGTGGTGGTCGGGGTCAGGGTGATCTGGCGCCGCGGGTCGCCGGCCCACGTCGCGGCCGTCGCGTTCTTCGTCTACATGGTGTTCCAGAAGGTCAACTCGCCTCAGTACACGCTGTGGCTGGTCGGCTTCGCCGCGATCGACGAATGGGAGCCATGGACGATCGCTGCGCTCTCGCTGATGGGCCTGGCTGACTACGCCAACGCGGCGATCAACATCGAACTGGTCACGCGTCATGACGTCGGCTTCAGCCGGTGGTACGGCCAGCACTTCTACGGAGCCGACCAGGGGCTGCGGCTGGTGACAACGATCGTCACGCTGATTGCGACCGTTGCGCGGCGCGACCTCGGCTGGCCGGTACGGCGCGGATACGATGGGATTCGTGGCCGCAAGTAGGGTCGTCCTCGTCACTGGCTGCTCCTCACCGCACGGAATCGGGTTCGCGACAGCCCGGGAGCTTGCCCAGGCCGGCCACGAGGTCCACGCGACCGTCCGCGACCACGCCCACGACGCCGAGTTGCGCGACCGGCTCGAGCCGCGGTTGCGGATCCACGACCTTGACCTCCGCGACGCCCCGCAGATCAAGACGGTGGTCGACGGAATCCCGAACCTCGAGGTGCTGATCAACAACGCCGGCTACGGGTTGATCGGCGGCGTCGAACAGACCGAGCTGGCCCGCGTGCGTGAGAACTTCGAGACCAACCTGTTCGGGACCGTGGCGCTGATCCAGGCGGTGCTGCCAATGATGCGCAAACGGCGCCGCGGCCACATCGTCAACATCACGACGATCTTCGCGGCAGGGCTGTGCCTGCCGGCGGTCGGCTATTACGTCGCCTCCAAGGCGGCGCTCGAAACGGTCGGCCAGGCGCTCGCGATCGAGGCCGCGCCGTGGAACGTGCGCGTGACCAACTTCCAGCCGGGGCCGGTGATGACCGAGCTCTCGCGTGAGTGGGGTACGCGTCTGGAGGGCGCCGACGACCCCCGTCCCGGCCTCAGCGACGAGCTCTATCAGTGGGTGCTCGGCGGCGACGGACCGGCGCCGCAATCGCCGCTCGAGGTCGCCGCGGCGCTGCGCCGCGTCGTCGAGCAGGAGCCGACCGGGATCGCGCAGCAGAGCGGCGAGGCGGCGCGGGGCTATGCCGAGTCAGCGCTCCGCGATCCGAGCCGTGAGCGCGAACTGACGCCACTGCTGGCGGCGTTCGCACAGACCTGGGCCGGCGGCAGCGACGGTTAGCCCACCCGGCGGGAACGTGGCCGCGGCTGGTCATGCTCGCATACGTAGGTGCCGCGTCCACCGACGACCAGCTTGCGGATCGTCGTGCCGCACCGGACGCACGGCTGACCGGCACGCCCGTAGACGAGGAACCGATCCTGGAACGAGCCGTAGGCGCCGTCGAGGTGGCGAAAGTCGTCGATCGTCGCCCCCTTGGCCTCGATCCCGGCCTCGAGTGAATCGTCGATCGCCTGGCGCAGCGCCTCGAACTGGCCGCCACGCAGCGATCCGGCGGGGCGCAGCGGGTGGATCCGCGCTCGGAACAGCGCCTCGTCAGCGTAGATGTTGCCGACGCCCGCGATCCGGCGCTGGTCGAGGATGAACGACTTGATCGGGGCCGTGCGCCCGCGCGAGATCGCCCGCAGGTGATCCGCGGTGAACTCGGGCGTCATCGGCTCGATCCCGAGGCGAGCGTGCAGGTACTCGTCACGCGC
The DNA here is from genome assembly GCA_963846015.1 of uncultured Solirubrobacteraceae bacterium. Taxonomy (GTDB): domain Bacteria; phylum Actinomycetota; class Thermoleophilia; order Solirubrobacterales; family Solirubrobacteraceae; genus Palsa-465. Next base: position 614,723 of record CAWJUE010000002.1, on the reverse strand, counting down.
CGCGAGGCCGTGGACCACGTGGCCGGTACCGAACCGCCGCGGATCGACGTAGACGAGCCGGTGGCCGTCGTCGAGCTCGATCCTGACCCGCGCGTGCGTCGGCTCGACCTCGGGGTCGAACAGGAACGCGCCGGTCATCCGCAGGTGCGCGAGGACAAACGTCTCGTCCTCGAGCTCCCAGACGAGATATTTGCCGTTGCGCCCGACGCGCTCGACCCGACGCCCGCGCAACTGCTCCTCGACCTCCGCCGGTGCGACCGGGCGGGTCCAGCGCGGGTCGAGGATCTCGACCCGCTCAAGCGTGCGTCCCTCCAGATGGGGCGCGAGCTGGCGGCGGATCGTCTCGACTTCGGGCAGTTCGGGCATCGCCCGTATCTATAGCTGGCTGCCCACGCTCGCTCAGGGCGACGGCGGTGGTGGCGGGTCGGCGCGCGGCAGCTGTGCGCGCGGGTGCGCGTCGAAGTAGACGTCGCGCAGCCGGTCGGCGGTCAGGTGGGTGTAGACCTGGGTGGTACCGATGTCGGCGTGCCCGAGCATCTCCTGCAGCGATCGCAGGTCGCAGCCGCCGGCCAGCAGATGGGTGGCGAACGTGTGGCGCAGCGTGTGCGGGCTCATCTTGTCGGCGAGCCCGGCCGTCGCGGCATGACCCTGGACGATCTTGTAGAGGCCCTGGCGCGACAGCGGACGCCCGCGCATGTTCAGGAACACGTGCGACTCGTCGCGCAGGCCGATCAGCCGCGGCCGGCCGCGGGCCAGATACGCCGACAGCGCCGTCACCGCCGAGCTGCCGACCGGCACCAGGCGCTCCTTCGAGCCCTTGCCGAACGCGCGCAGCGTGCCGTCGTCGAGATCGAGCGCCGACAGCTCCAGGCCGATCGCCTCCGAGGCGCGCAGCCCGCAGGCGTACATGGTCTCGAGCAGCGACCGGTCACGCAGCGCGGCCACCGAATCGCCGGATGGCTGGGCGAGCAGGCGATTGACCTCGTCACGGCTGAGCACCTTCGGGAGGCGGCCTCGCGAGCGCGGCGGGCGCAGCTCGGCGGTCGGGTCGTGATCGATGATCTGCTCGCGGCGCAGATGGCGATAGAACGAACGCAGGCAGGCGATCTTGCGCTGCAGCGTGGCGGGCGCGACCGCCGGTCGATCGACACCGTCCGCCAACTCGGACACGAAGCCGGCCAGATCGGCCGGAGTCACGGCCAGCGGGTCAAGGCCCTCCCCGGGCTGCTCACCATGGCGGGCGAGAAACGCGCCGAACTGCTGCAGATCGGAGCGGTATGCCTCCAGCGTATTGCGCGACAGGCCGCGTTCGAGTTCGAGCGTCCCGAGGAACTCGAGCGTCAGCTCGGTCAGCCGGCGCTGCGCGTTGGGTACCTCGGCGATCGCCATTGCGGCACCTATTCGCCGGTCGGACATGCGGCTCCTGCGCCTGGCGGAAACCGTTCACCGGCCGGGCTACAGGGTCCCGCGCGCCAGCTCGCCGACCAACCAGAGCAGCGCGATCAGCGACTTGGCGTCCTGGCACTCGGAAACCGCCTCGCCGAGCCGGTCAAGCGGCCACGGCACGATCTCGATCCGCTCGTCCTCCTCGGGCTGGGCGCCACCGTCGACCGGCTTCAGCTCGCGGGCGAGGTACAGCCACACGCGCTCGTCGCTGAAACCGGCGCTCGAGTAGAAGCTCGCTGAGCTCTGACCAACTGCCCGCGTGCATCCCAATCTCCTCGACCAGCTCACGCTGGGCGCACTGCAGCGGCGGCTCGCCCGGGACATCGAGCTTGCCGGCCGGAATCTCCAGCGAGTCGGTCATCCCGGTCACCTCACGCGGCTGGCGGGTCAGCCACACGTGCTCTGCAGTCGACGGCGAGGATCCCGACGGCGCCCGGGATGCCAGACCTTGTCACGGGTGACGACCCGCCCGTCGGGATAGCGGTAGCTCGCGACGCCGGCGGTGATGATCGTCCCCTGCCACTTGATCTCCGACCCGATCGGCTCGAATCCGGTCACGGCGTCGCCTCAGGGTCCGCCAGCTGCACGGCGGCCTCGTCGACGAGGGTCAGCGCGACATCGAAGATCGCCTCCAGCGCGTCGACCGAGACCCGCTCGGTCGGCTCGTGATTGCGCTGTACGCCGTCGGCCAGGCAGATCGAGTCAAACCCTTGCAGCACGAACGAGTTGACGTCCGAGGCGCCGCCGGAGACGATCGCCTCCGGCTCGAAGCTGCAGGCGCGCAGCGCCCGCTGCGCACAGCTGAGCTGCGGAGCGCCCGGCTTGACCCGGTAGCCGCGGAACATCCGCTCGACGTTCAGATCCAGGTCGCACTCCTGCGCGTCGGCGGCGTCCTGGAGGTGATCGATCATCTCGGTTGCGACCGCCGCGGCGCGGGCCTCGTCGAGGCTGCGGACCTCGCCGACGACGCGGCAGCGCTCGGGGATCACGTTGATCGCCGAGCCGCCCTCGATCGTCCCGACGTTCGCGGTCGTCTGCTCGTCAACGCGCCCAAGCCGCATCGCCGCGATCGCGCGCGCCGCCGCGACGATCGCTGAGCGGCCCGCCTCGGGCCTGACCCCGGCGTGCGCCGCGCGGCCGTGCAGATCGCCGATCACGCGGTAGTGGGTCGGGGAGGCGACGACGACCTCGCCGATCGCGGTGGCGTGGTCGAACACGTAGCCGAACGAGCTCTCCAGACGACAGACGTCGAACGCGCGCGAGCCGAGCAGCGAGATCTCCTCACAGATCGTGAACAGCAGCTCGACGCCGACCGGCGGTGGTTCCGGCGCCGACGTCAACCGCCGCGCCAGCTCGAGGATGATCGCGACGGCGGACTTGTTGTCGGCGCCGAGAATGCCGTCGTTGGCGTTCTCCCAGCCACCGTTGACGAGCACAGGATCGACCGGGCTGGCGAGCGGGACGGTGTCCAGGTGCGCGCACAGCAGAATCGAGCCCGAGCCGGCCACCCCCGGGATCCGCGCCAACAGGTTGCCGGCGTCTGACCCCGCCTCGGCGCCCGCATCGTCTTCGGTGACCTCGAGGCCCATGCCGCGCAGCTGCGCGATCACGAAGTCGGCGCAGGCGCGCTCATGCCCGGAGGGACTCTCGATCCGGCACAGCTGGGCGAACGTCTCGTTCAGCCGCTCGCGCTCGGCGCTCGTCGCGCGGGCCACCGACGATCGCTCGCTAGGCGCTGCGGGAGGCTTCGATGCGTGACCGTTGGCCGGCTCACCCTCGAAGGGCGCGCCGAGCGGCACGCCCGCGTGCTGAAGCGCCGCGCCGACGAACTCACGGAACAGCGGCGCCGGCCGCTCGGGCCGTGACTTGAACTCCGGGTGGTACTGCGAGGCGACATAGAACGGATGCTCGGAGACGGGCAGCTCGATCGCTTCCACGAGCCGATCATCGGGCGACGTGCCGGAGCAGACCAGCCCCACGGCCTCGAGCCGGCGGCGCAGATGGTTATTGACCTCGTAGCGATGCCGATGGCGCTCGTAGACGACCGCCTCGCCGTACAGCGACCGGATCCGGGTGTCGTCGTGCAGCTTGACCGGGTCGGCGCCGAGCCGCATCGTGCCACCCATGTCGGCGATCTCCTTCTGCTCGGGGAGCAGGTCGATCACCGGGAACGGGGTCTCAAGATCCATCTCGGTCGAGTTGGCGCCCTCCATCCCGGCGACGTGGCGCGCGAACTCCGATACCGCGACGTGCATGCCGAGACAGATTCCCAGATACGGGATCCGCCGCTCACGGGCGATCTGGGCGGCGCGGATCTTGCCCTCCCAGCCGCGGCCACCGAAGCCGCCCGGGATCAGGATCCCGTCGACCTCGTGCAGCAGCGCCTCGACTTCGGGCTCGCCGACCGTCTCGGAGTCGACCCACTCGAGCTTGACCTTGGAGTCGTGATGGATGCCGGCGTGGCGCAGCGCCTCGGCGACCGACAGGTAGGCGTCCGCGAGCTGGACGTACTTGCCGACGAGCGCGATCCGGACCTCGTGACGGACCTCGCTGGCGCGGCGGATGATCGTCTCCCAACCGCTCAGATCGGGCTCGGGCGCATCCACGCCGAAGTGCTCGGACAGGATGAAACGGTCGACACCCTGATCGGAGAACGTCATCGGCACGCGGTAGATGTCGTCCACGTCGTAGCCGGACACGACCGCCTCGATCGGCAGGCTCGCGAACAGCGCGATCTTGCCGCGGATCTCCTCCGACAGCCGGGACTCCGACCGGCACACGACCATGTCGGGCGCGATCCCGATCCGGCGCAGCTCGTTGACCGAGTGCTGCGTCGGCTTCGTCTTCAGCTCCCCGGCGTGGCCGATGTACGGCACCAGCGTCAGGTGGATGAACATGCAGCGGCGGCGGCCGACGTCGACCGGGAACTGGCGGATCGCCTCCAGGAACGGCAGTGACTCGATGTCGCCGACGGTTCCGCCGACCTCGGTGACCACGAAGTCGACCTCGGAGGAGTCGGCCATCAGCTTGATCCGCTGCTTGATCTCGTTGGTGATGTGCGGCACCACCTGCACGGTCGCGCCGAGATAGTCGCCGCGACGCTCGCGCCGGATCACGGTGTTATAGATGCCGCCGGCCGTGACGTTCGAGGCGCGGCTCGTGTTGGCGTCGGTGAACCGCTCGTAGTGACCGAGGTCGAGATCGGTCTCGGCGCCATCCTCGGTGACGAACACCTCGCCGTGCTGATACGGCGACATCGTGCCGGGGTCGACGTTGATGTACGGATCGAACTTCTGCAGCTGCACCGACAGGCCGCGTGCCACCAGCAGCCGTCCGATCGATGCGGCGGCGATGCCCTTGCCCAACGAGGACACGACCCCGCCGGTGATGAAAATGAAGCGCGTTTCGCCGTGAGCCATCGGTCGCTTACCGAGTCTAGACACGGGTCCGGCGCCAACCGCGACGGCAGGTCGGAAATTGGGAACTTGGCCCTGGCCGATAGCCCATTGGTCGATCAGGCCGCTCGCAGCAGTTCGCGGGCGTGCTCGGAGGCGGCGCCGTCACGTTCAGAGGCGCCGAGCATCCGCACCAACTCGTCGACGACCGCGTCACCGTGCAGCGCGGTGACGGTCGTCACCGCGGGCGTGACCGCGCCGTCCTTGACGATCGTGAAGTGACGCTGGGCGAGCGCCGCCACCTGCGGCAGATGCGTGATGCAGAGGATCTGACGTCCCGCCGCGAGCGCGCGCAGGTGCTCGCCGACCGCGCGGGCCGTGTGGCCGCCGATCCCGGCGTCGATCTCGTCGAACACCAGCAGCGGGCTGTCCGCGCCCGCCGCCGGGTGGGCGGAACCGTATCCGTGCGCGACCGACAGCAGCGCCAGCATCACCCGTGACAGCTCTCCGCCAGAGGCCGATTCGCGCAACGGCGCGAGCGGCCCGCCGGCGTTCGGCGCGATCATCATCTCCAGCGCGTCGGCGCCGCGCGGTCCGCAGCCGCCGTCACGCGGGGTCAGCTCGAGCTCGAACCTGGCCCCGTCCATCGCCAGCTCGGCGAGCCGGCCACGGACGGCGGCGGCGAGCTTCGGTGCGGCCTTCGCGCGGGCCCGCGTCAGCCGCTTGGCAAGGCCGTCGAGCCGCTGCAGCGCCTCCCCGTGCTCGTCCTGGGCGCGCTCGAGCGCGTCGTCGGCGTCACGCAGCTCGAGCTGGCGCTCGCGGCATCGCTGCGCGTGGGCGAGCACGTCCTCGATCGTGCCCCCGTGCTTGCGCGCCAGCCGCGACAGCACGGCCAGGCGCTCCTGCACCTGCTCCAGCGCAGCCGGGCCATCGGCCGAGTCATCGTCGTCGGCCAAATACGCGCGCAGCTCGGCGCCGACGTCCGCGGCCTCGTAGCGCAGCGTCTCGAGCCGTTGCGCGAGCGCGCCCAAACTCAGATCGAGCGTCGCCGCATGCTCGACCATTCCGGATGCGGTCGCCAGCAGCTCCGCGGCACCGCCCTCGGCCTCGGGCACGAGCAGCTCGGCGGCCGCCGCCGCGGAGCGCAGCAGCTCGTCGCGGTGCTGGAGGCGATCGCGCTGGGCGGCCAGCACCTCCTGCTCGCCGGCCTCAGGAACTGCGGCCTCGATCTCCGACAGCTCGAACGCGATCAGGTCGAGCTCACGGTCGCGGGCGCCCGCCTGCTCGCGCAGCGACTCGACGCGCGCCGTCAGCTCTCGCACGCGCCCGTAGGCGGCCCGAACCTCGCCCACGAGCCGTTGTGCGCCGTCGCCGCAGTAGGCGTCGAGCAGATCCAGCTGGGAGGAGGAGAGGGTCAGCTTGCGATGCTCGTGCTGGCCGTAGAACGACAGCATCGCGCCGCCGAGCTCCTGCAGGTCGGCCTGGGTGGCCGCACGGCCGCAGACGTATGCCCGAGTGCGCCCGTCCGGCCACACCCGCCGCGCCAGCACGAGCTCCTCGGCCGTCTCCGGTATCCGCTCGGAGCCGCGTAGCTGCGCGGGCAGCTCGAACACCCCCTCGACGTAGGCCTCGGCGGCGCCCGGCCGCACGATCCCGCGCCGGGCACGGCCGCCCAGCAGCAGATCGAGCGCGTGCGCCAGCAGTGTCTTGCCCGCCCCCGTCTCGCCGGTCAGGACGTTCAGGCCGGGACCGAGCCGCAGCTCGGCTCGCTCCATGAGCAGCAGGTTCTCGACGCGTAGCTCGTGCAGCATCTGATCATCTGGTCTACCACCCGGTCCGGCGGCAACCAGCGCGGCGATACATGCCGGCCCGTCGACCGCCCGCTACGCGAGCCGGCCGAACTTCTGTCGCAGCCGGCTGTAGAACGAGGTACCGGGGATCTGCGCGAGCGTGCCCTGGTTGGCCGCGAACCGCGCCTGCATGCTCTCGCCGGCATCCAGCAGGCACATCGGCCGGCCGTCGACGGTGACCTCGACCTCCTCCTCGCGGCTGCGGTTGTCGACCGAGACCTGATCGGCCGGAGCGACCACCAGCGGCCGCGCGGTCAACGAATGCGGGGCGATGAACGAGACGACGAATCCTTCAACGCCCCACGCCATCACCGGACCGCCGTTGGCGAGGTTGTAGCCGGTCGAGCCGGCCGGAGTGGCGACGACGAGCCCGTCGCAGCGGACGCGCCCGACCTCGTCTGATCCGACCGAGTACCCGAGGTCGGCGACGCGGCTGCCCTGCTGCCGGTTGATCGACACGTCGTTCATCGCCAGCCAGCTGTGGCCGTGGGAGTCCGACAGCTGGATCGCGGGCAGGGACAACACCTCGAAGTCCCCACTGAGCGCCCGGCGCCAACCATCGGCGGCGTGCTCGCGGTCGACCGTCGCCAGAAAGCCCATCTCGCCATAGTTGACACCGAACACGGGCACGCCAGTGCCCGCGTAGGCGCGCAACGCGGTCAGGATCGTGCCGTCGCCGCCCAACGCGAAGCAGATGTCGACGTCGAGCGCGACTCCGGCGCCGATCTGCGCCGACAACGCCTGAAGTCCGGAGTGCTTGCGGAGCTCGTCGACCCCACAGCAGAGCCTGACCCCGGCCTGCGCCGCGGCCGTGAGCAGCGCCGCGAGCGCGTCGGCCGTCACCTCTGGCCGCCGGTGCGTGATCACCGCGGCGGTGCGGATCACGGTTCCACCTCGTGGATGGCGGCCTCGATCCCGGCCCGATCGAGCGCGCCGGCCCGGCCGCCCTCGGCCAGCCACACGAACGTCTCCAGGTTGCCCTTCGGGCCCGGCAGACCGGAGCTGGCGAACCCGAGCACTGACGCGCCGAGTGATCCGGCGGCCGACGCGACCGAGGCAAGTGCCGAACGACGCAGCGCCGGATCACGTACGACGCCGCCTTTGCCGACGCCGGCCCGGCCAACCTCGAACTGCGGCTTGACCATCGCCACGCAGTCTGAGCTTCCGGCCGCCGGTGCCAAGCAGGCCAGCACCGCCGGCAGCACCTTCGCGATCGAGATGAACGACACGTCGATCACCGCCAACGACGGCGCGTACGGCAGCTGCGCGGGCACCAGCGCCCGGGCGTTGGATCGCTCGATCACGGTGACCCGCGGATCCTCGCGCAATCCCCAGTCCAACTGGCCGTAGGAGACGTCCAGCGCAATCACGCGCGATGCGCCGCGCTTGAGCAGACAGTCGGTGAAGCCGCCGGTTGACGCGCCGACGTCCAGGCACGACCGGTCCTGCACCGCGATGCCGAAAGCGTCGAGCGCGTTGGACAGCTTCACGCCGCCGCGCGAGACGAACGCCGGCGCCGCTCGGACGCCGACGATCACGTCCTCGTCGACCAGCTGTCCTGGCTTCGAGGCCTTCATCCGCCCGGGCCCCAGCATCACCTCACCGGCGAGCACCGAGGCGGCCGCACGCGTACGCGACGGGAACAGTCCACGCTCGGACAACAGGGCATCGAGCCTGACGCGCGGCATCTTGCATGCACGGCCCGGACACGCCGGGATCAGCTGTGGGCGACTCCACTGCGGTCGGCGACGGCGGCGAGCACCCGCTCGGCGATCCGCTCGGATGTGAACCCGACCTCTTCGTGCAACAGCTTCGGCGCACCGTGGGTGACGTAGCGGTCGGGCAGGCCGACGCGCATGATCCGCGTGGCGCCGAGCGCGATCCCGGTATCGGACAGCGTCTCCCACACCGCCGAGCCGAAGCCCCCCGCCAGCACGCCCTCCTCGACGGTTACCAGCAGCTCGTGCTCGGCGGCCAGCTGCGCCGCCAAGCCGGCGTCGATCGGCTTGGCAAAGCGCGCGTCGGCGACCGTGACCGAGAGGCCGTGGGAGGCGAGGATGTCGGCGGCGCCCAGCGCCTTGCCGACGCCGGAGCCATAGCCAAGCAATGCGACCCGGTGCTCGGCGGAGCCCGCGCCCGCCTCGCGCAGGATCTCGCCGGTCCCGATCGGGATCGTCTTCGGCCGGGTCGGCAGCTCGACGCCGATGCCCGATCCGCGCGGGTAGCGCATCGCAATCGGCCCGCTGTGCTTCAGCGCGGTACGCAGCATGTGGACGAGCATCGCCTCGTCACGCGGCGCCATCAGCACGATGTTCGGCAGCGGCCGCAGGTAGGCGATGTCGAACACGCCGTGATGGGTCGGCCCGTCGTCGCCGACCAGTCCGGCGCGATCCATCGCGAACACGACGTTGAGGTTCTGCAGGCAGACGTCGTGGACGATCTGATCGAACGCGCGCTGGAGGAACGTCGAGTAGATCGCGGCGACCGGCTTGGCACCTTGCAGCGCAAGACCCGCGGCGAACAGGATCGCCTGCTGCTCGGCGATCCCGACGTCGTAATAGCGGTCCGGCAGCGCCTTCTGAAGGATGTCGAGGCCGGTGCCGGTGTTCATCGCGGCGGTGATCCCGATCACTCGCTTGTCCCGCTTGGCCTCGGCGACGAGCGCGTCGCCGAACACCTTCGTGTAGGCGGGTGGCGCGGGCTTGGAGCCGGGCGCCGGTGCGACCGCCTTGGCCGGTGCGCCGTTGGCGATCGACTTGGGCTTGGCGGCGTGCCATTTCTCCATGCCCTCGAGGCCGCCGTCCTCGGCGGGCGCGAAGCCCTTGCCCTTGACGGTGGCGCAGTGCACAACGACCGGCCGCTCGGCCGCCAGTGCCTCGCGGAGTGCCCGTCGCAGCGCACGGACGTCGTGACCGTCGATCACGCCCATGTAGGCGAAGTCCAGTTCCTCCCACCACAGGTTCGGCGCCCAGAACGCCTTGAGCGACTCCTTGACCGATGGGCCGAGCCGCTCGAACGCGTTCCCGATCCCGGCCGGGAGCTTGGTCAGCCCGTCCTCGACCTCCTCCCGCGCGTGCCACAGCTTCGGATTCAGCCGCACGCGGTTGAAGTACCGGCTCATCGCGCCGACGTTGGGCGCGATCGACATCCCGTTGTCATTGAGCACGACGACGATCGGGGTGCCCTCGCCGCCCGCCTGGTGGACGGCCTCGAACGCGACCCCGCCGGTCAGCGCGCCGTCGCCGGCGACGGCCACGACGTGGCCGTTCTCGCCGTAGCCGCGCAGCATCGCCTCCTTCAGCCCGACCGCGTAGCCGATCGCCGTCGAGGCGTGGCCGGCGCCCATGATGTCGTGCTCGGACTCCGGGATCGAGCAGAACGGCGCCAGTCCGCCGTACTGGCGGATCGTCTGCAGCCGGTCGGCGCGGCCCGTCAGGATCTTGTGCGGGTACGCCTGATGGCCGACGTCCCAGAGGACCTTGTCCCGCGGCGATTCCAGCAGCGAGTGCAGCGCGACCGCGATCTCACAGGCTCCGAGGTTGGCGCCGAAGTGACCACCGATCTCACCGACCGTGTCGATGATGTGCTCCCGTACCTCCTGGGCCACCTGCTGCAGCTGCTCGTCGGTGAGTCCGTGCAGGTCGGCCGGGCCGTTGATCGTGTCCAGGAGTTTCGGCATCAGTAGCTTCGCCTCGCAATGAAATCGGTTATCCGCTCGAGCTCCTCAGCGCCCGCGGGAGCCGCCTCGGCGAGCGCCTCACGCGCCCGTCCGTGGCACTCGTCGGCGAGTCGGCGCGCCCCGTCCAGTCCAAATTCAGTCACGTACGTGCGCTTGCCCAGTCGCTCGTCCGCTCCTTCCTGCTTGCCCAGCTCATGGCTCGAGCCGGTCACATCAAGAATATCGTCGACGATCTGGAACAGAACCCCGAGCTCCCCGGCGAAATCGCGGAATGCCGCGACGGAGGCGTCGTCGCGACCGGCGTCAAGCAGCAGCACGCACTCGATCGAGGCACCGATCAGGCGGCCGGTCTTGAGCTCATGCAGCCGTCGCAGGCCATCGGCGCCACCGGGCGCGGTGCCCGACACATCGATGTACTGGCCGCCGACCATCCCCTGTACCCCGGTCGCCGACGCCAGCCGCGCCGCGGCGGCCACGAGGTTGGCGGGCTCGGCGGACTGGCGGGTCAGCAGCAGCTTGAACGCCTCGGCGTAGAGCGCGTCGCCGGCGAGGATCGCGACGTCCTCGCCGAACACCTTGTGGCACGTGAGCCGGCCGCGACGCAGGTCGTCGTCGTCCATCGCCGGAAGGTCGTCATGGATCAGCGAGTAGGTGTGGATCAGCTCCAGCGCGGCGGCCAGCGGCAGCACCGAGTCACGCTCGCGGCCGATCGCGTCCGCGGTCGCCAGCGCCAGCACCGGACGGATCCGCTTGCCACCGGCGAGCAGCGAATAGCGCATCGCCTCTTCCAACCCGGTGGTAGCGATCTCGTCGGAGAAGCGAACCTGCTCCAGGTATCGCTCCACGTCGTCACGGAGATGCTCCGGAAAGACCGGGCTCAAGGGCGGAGTCAGCGGCAACGTCACGCCGACGGCAGCGGAAGCTGACCGGGTAGGTCTGGGAGCGGCTCCAGCGCCGCGCGGGCTCGCTGATCCACTTGTGCGCTCGCCTCCGAGGCCATCCGCGAGCATTCCTCGATCGCCTGCAGCGCCCCGTCGGCGTTCAGCTGACCGCCCCGCATCAGTTCAACGGTTCGGCGCAGCGCAGCACTGAGTTCGCTCAGGGAATCGCTCACGTCCGCAAGGTTATCGACCGAACTGGCGGCGGGATCGATACTCATCGACGCTCATCGACCGACAACACCGCGTCCAGGCTCATCGCAGCCCGTCCAGCGCCTCGTTGACGAGCGCGTCCGCCCGCGCGTTCTGAGCGCGCGGCACCGACCGGATTCGCCAGCTGTCGAACCGCTTCAGCGCTGCGATCGCCTCCGCGTGCAACGGCTGCATCGACGGATGCTTGACCTTGTAAGCACCGGTCACCTGTTTGGCGACGAGCTCTGAGTCGTTGATCAGCTCGACCTCACGGGCGCCGAGCTCCGAGGCCTGCTGTACGCCGCGCAACAGCGCCCGGTACTCGGCGACGTTGTTGGTCGCCACCCCGATCCGCTCGCCGAGCTCGTCGACCGTCGTCCCATCGGGGGCCGACAGGACCACCCCGATCGCCGCCGGGCCGGGATTGCCGCGAGAGCCACCGTCGACGTGGATCACCAGCCGGGAGTGCTCCCCGGCGGTCTGAGTGGGGCTCACAGCGGCTCTAGCCGCCCAAGGCGAGGCGGCCGCGGCCGTCGGCGGAGCCGTTGATCACACGGTCGACCTCCGACAGCTCGCTGAGCTCGTAACCCTGGTCAGAGACGCGCACATGCGGGACCTCGTCGGACAGCTCGACTTGGTACCGATACCAGCACAGCTCCCAGGACACGACCAGATTGACGACCGACGCGGTCGGATCGGTCGGGTACACCGCCACGTCGGGCAGGCCCAGCGACCGCGCGATGCCGGCAACCGTCTTGGGATGCTCGGAGCCGTTGAACAGCGACACCGCCGCGGCCGTCTTGTTCTCGACACTGGTCGGGACCGCGCGCACATGGCGCGGCTCACGCGATCCAGCCTGGCGGGGCGATTCCCGCCCCGGGCCCGCGTCGCGACCGGCGATGCTGCGCCGCCGCCTCGGCGGCTGGCGCCGCTCGGAACCGGACCCGGCGCGGGCGGGACCCCCGTCCGGCCAGTCGGGCGCGGCCGCGTGGCCCGGGCGCGGCTCGAAGTCGTCGAACTCGTCATCGGGTTCGTCATCGAACTGGTCGGGGTCGAACTCTCGCCGGCTGCGCAGCCGCCCCAGCAGCGAGCGACGGCTGTCGCCGCGTGAGCCGGCCTCGTCGTAGGCGGGCACCGTGCCCTCGCGCACCCAGCCGGCATGGATGGCTCGTCCGGTGCACAGCTCACAGACCTCGTGGCGAGTTCCGCCGTGGAGGTAGACCTCGGCACGTTCACCGCGCAGCAGCGTTCTGCCGCAGATGTCGCACGAGGTGTCGACAGCCGAGGTCCTAATTGCCCTGGTACTCACGGAGAGGTGAGGCTACTACGGGTTGGCGCGCGGCGGGCACCGAGTCGTGCGGTACCTGCGCGGCGGGCACGAGTCGGTGCGCCGCGGGCATGGGTCTGCCCTCAGCCGGCCCGACGGGGCCGGCTGGTCGGGCCCCGTCGAGCGGTGAGCGACCTGCCCGTTAGGCCTTCACGGTCTCCTGCCCGGCCCGGGCCTCGTCGACGACCTTGGCGGCCAGGTGGCCGGGGACCTCCTCGTAGCGTGCGAACTCCATCGTGTACTCGCCCCGGCCGCCCGTGATCGCACGAAGATCGGGCGCGTAGGAGAGCATCTCGGACATCGGGACCTCGGCCTTGATGTCGGTCATGCCACCGGCGCCGGGCTCCATCCCCAGCGGTCGTCCGCGACGGGAGTTCAGGTCGCCGATCACATCGCCGACCGAGTCCTCAGGGACGTTGATCGTGACCAGCATGATCGGCTCCAGCAGCACCGGCGAAGCTTGTTCCAGCGCCTGCTTCATCGCTTGCGAGCCCGCCACCTTGAACGCCATCTCCGAGGAATCGACCGTGTGGTAGGAGCCGTCGAACAACCGCACCCGCACGTCCTTGACCGGGTATCCGGCCACGACCCCCTGCGTCATCGCCTCCTGGACGCCCTTCTCGACCGCCGGGATGAATCCGGTCGGGATCACGCCGCCCTTGATCGCGTTGACGAACTCGAAGCCGGTCGGGTTGGCGGGATCATTCAGCGGCTCGATCTCGATGTGGCAGTCGCCGAACTGCCCGCGCCCGCCGGACTGCTTCTTGTGACGCCCATGGGCCTTGGCGGATCCGCGGATCGTCTCCTGGTAGGGCACACGTGGAGGCTTCAGCGTCACCTCGACGCCGAACCGGGACCGCAACCGCTCAACGATCACCTCGACGTGCACCTGCGAGAGCCCGGCGACGATCTGCTCACCGGTCTGCGCGTCGCGGTGCAGGTCGATCGTCGGATCCTCCTCCTGCAGTCGCCGCAACGCGCTGAACACCTTGTCCTCGTCGCCCTTGGTCTGCGGCTCGATCGCAAACGCCATGACCGGCGCCGGGAGTTTGATCGACGGCATCGAGACCGGCTCGTCCCGGGAGGCGAGCCAGTCGCCCGCACGGGTCTCCTTGAGCTTCGCGACCGCGCCGATGTCGCCGGGGCCGAACACGTCGACGTGGACGGTCTCGGAGCCGTTGAACGTGATCAGCTGTCCGATCCGCTCCTTGCCATGGCTGCGCGTGTTGAGCGCCTGCGTGTCGTGATCGATCACGCCCTGGTAGACGCGGAACAGGTTGATCCGCCCCGCGAACGGGTCGGCCCGGGTCTTGAACACGTACGCGAACAACTCCTTGTCCGCGGACGCCTCGAGCGTCAGCTCGCCGACCTCCAAGCCGCCGTGCTTGACCGGTGATGGCAGGTCGTCGACGATCGCGTCCAGCAGCCGGTTGGTGGCGAGGTTACGGGTCGCGATCCCGCACGTGACCGGGAACAGCGAGCCGTGGTTGGTGCCGTCCTTGAGCGCGGTGACGATCTCCTCGTGGGAGATCTCGTCGCCCTCGAGGTAGCGCTCCATCAGCACGTCGGAGGTCTCTGAGACCTCGTCCATCAGCTTCTCGCGGTACTCCTGGGCGCGCTCGGCCTCGGAGGCCGGGATCTCGATCTCGGTGCAGTTCTCGCGGGTGGCGCCGTCGTAGGCGTAGGCCTTCATGTCGACGAGGTCGATCACGCCGGAGACGCCAAGCTCTGAGCCGATCGGGATCTCGGTCGCGACCACGTGCGGACCGAATGCCGCCTTCAGCGACTCGAGCGTGCGGAAGAAGTCGGCACGCTCCCGGTCGAGCATGTTGACGAACAGCAGGCGCGCCAGGTCGAGCTCGGTGGCCCGCTCCCACAGCCGGTTGGTATGAACCTCGACGCCCATCACGGCGTCGACGACGAACACCGCGGACTCGCAGACACGCAGCGCACCCAGCGCGTCGGCGATGAAGCTGGGGTCACCCGGGGTGTCGAGCAGGTTGACCTTGCGGTCAAGCCACTGAAACGAGGACACCGCCAACGAGATCGACATCTGGCGGGCTTTCTCGTCCGGGTCGGAGTCGGACACGGTCGTGCCGTCGACGATCGTGCCGAGCCGGTTGATCACGCCGGCTTGAAACAGGATCGCCTCGTGTAGCGACGTCTTGCCGGTACCGCGGTGGCCGACGAGGGCCACGTTGCGGATCCGATCCGCGGCCTTGTGCATGCTCAGCTCCTCTCACTCGGGTGAGCGTCCCCCGGCGCGTCGGCTGCGAGGAGCACTCGAACGCAAAGGCCGACCTTACCGCCCCGGGCGTGCGGGCGTATGAGCGCCGAGCGTTCAGGCGTGCGAGCGGGCGGGGCGCTCAGTCGAGCTC
The DNA here is from genome assembly GCA_963846015.1 of uncultured Solirubrobacteraceae bacterium. Classification (GTDB taxonomy): domain Bacteria; phylum Actinomycetota; class Thermoleophilia; order Solirubrobacterales; family Solirubrobacteraceae; genus Palsa-465. Next base: position 599,518 of record CAWJUE010000002.1, on the reverse strand, counting down.
TGAGCCGAGCTTGGAGCGCAACCGCAGCACCGCCTTGGTGTGCAGCTGCGAGATACGTGATTCGGTCACGCCGAGCACCTCGCCGATCTCCCGCAAGGTGAGGTTCTCGTAGTAGTAGAGCGCGATCACGAGCTTCTCCCGCTCGGGGAGCGCCGCGATCGCGTCCGACACGCGGTCGCGCAGCTCGAACTCGTCAACCAGCAGCTGCGGGTCGGGCGCCGCCCGGTCGGGCAGCGTGTCCAGCAGCGACACCTGGTCACCGCCGGCGTCGGTCCCGCTCCACAGCTCGTCGAGCGCGACGATCGTCGAGTTCGCGATCTGCAGCAGGTGTTCGTGGAACTCCGGGATCGTCGTCCCCAGCTCGCTCGCCATCTCCTCGTCGGTCGGTGCGCGTTGCAGCCGTGACTCGAGCTTGATGTTGACCCGCTCGATCTGGCGGGCGCGGGCGCGCACCGAGCGTGGCGCCCAGTCGAGCGTTCGCAGCTCGTCGATGATCGCGCCGCGGATGCGCGTCAACGCGTAGGTCTCGAACTTCGTCTCGCGGCTCGGATCGAAGCGCTCGATCGCCGAGATCAGGCCTCCCAGGCCGTAGGAGATGAGGTCGGCCTCTTCGACGTGTGCGGGCAGGCTTGCGCCGAGCTTGCCGGCGACGTACTTGACCAACGGCGAGTACGCGAGAACCAGCCGCTCGCGCGCACGAGCGTCGCTGTCGCTCTTGTAACGCCTCCACAGCTCGTGGAGCTCCACCGATTTGACCTTGGTGTCCAGAGGTCCCCCCATTCGCCCTACGCCCGCGGATGCGAGCCGGCATACGCAGCGCGGAGGCGGGCTCGCTCGACTTTAGTGTAGACCTGTGTGGTGGAAATGCTGGCGTGTCCAAGCAATTCCTGGATCGACCGCAGGTCGGCGCCGCCCTCCAGCAGGTGCGTCGCGAACGAGTGCCTGAGCGCGTGCGGGTGGGCGTCAGCCAGTGCCGGCGACCCGCGAGCGGCCAGCCGGGCCCACACGCGCAACCGCCGCCGCACGTCCGAGGTCCCGAGCCGGCGCCCGGACTTCGAGACGAACAGCGCGGTCTCTTCGCGATCACGAGGCTCCGGGTTCGCCGCGCGGCGCAGCGCCGGCCGACCGGTCGCCAGATAGCGCTCGATGGCGGCCAGCGCGTGCTCGCCGGCGGGCACGATCCGCGTCTTATCCCCCTTGCCGTGTACACGGACGACCTCGTCGTCGAACCCGATCGAGCCGACGTCGAGCGTGACGAGCTCCTCGGCACGCAGCCCCGAGGCGTAGGCGAGCTCGAACAGCGCACGGTCGCGCAACTGCAGCGGCGTGATCGCGGGGATCCGGTCCAGCAGCGCCGCGACCTCGTCGGGCTTGAGCACACGCGGCAGCCGCTGTGCGCGCTTCGGGGCCGACAGCAGCTCGGCGGGGTTGTCACTGCGTTCACCACGCGTCACCTGCACCGCCAGCAATCCCCGCAGCGAGGCGAGTTTGCGCGCGACCGTGGTGGGCGCGTGACCGCGCTGGGAGAGCGTCGCGACATAGCGACGCAACGACCGGATGTCGACCTGCTCGGGCCTGAGCCCGGCGGCGGACGCCCAGCGGGCGAACTGGGCGGAGTCACCGGCATAGGCGGTCCGCGTCTTCGCGGCGACCGCCCGCCGGCGCAGGTCCGCGTCGAACTGATCCAGCGTCGCCCGCCACGCGGGGGTCAGCGGCTCCGCGTCGATCCCGGTCACGGTCGACTATTCGCGGCCCGCGGGCGCGCGCCTGCCTGAAAGCGTTGCCTGAGCCGATGCGCCGTCCGGTGGGTGATGCACGTCAGCGAACCCCGGCTGTTGGGGCACCGTCGACTAGGTGCTGACGTCGACCAGGGCGCCGATCGGGGTGTACGGCCAGATCGTCGCGGCTGCTGCCTCTGGCATCTCGACGCACCCGTCGGACTGCGGGAATCCGTAGGAGCCGCGGTCGTAGTAGTGCAGCGCGTCGCCGCCGTTGAAGTAGCTGACCCACAGGATCCCGGGGTCGGAATACGTCGAGCCGTCCGGGTTGGTCCCCGACATCGTCGTCGATGCCAGGTGCTCGAACACCGGGTAGGTCCCCAGCGCGGTACCGCCGGCGGCGGCCGATCCCGTGTTGGCCGGGGTGGTGATGATCGTCTTGCCGCTGTGCCAGAGCGTTGTGTACTCGCCCGAGTCGGCCTCGTGGACCATCACGAACGTGTAGCCGAAGTTGCTCTTCTGGCCGTGGACGTTGGCGTTGATCAGCGCCTTCCACGTGGCCGGGCCGAGCTCACCGTCCGCGGTCATGTCATGGTCGGTCTCGAACATCATGATCGCGCCCTGAGTGATGACGCCGGACGCGCCCGGCTTCCACTGTTCCGTGAGCTGATCGGGCGTGTTCGGGTAGCGCCAGCTGAAGCGACCCGTGGGCGGGTTGACCGCTGCGTTCTCCTGGTCGGACGCCGTATCGCCGACGCCCTTGCCGGAGTACTTGAACGTGACGGGCAGGTAGCCAAGGCCGGCCAGGATCTGTTGTGCACGCATGACCGACCCGCTCGGGACCGTCCAAGTGCCTGACGTCGCGGTGTCGGAGGTCCCGCCGAGCAGACGCACGCCGTTGGGCATCGCGATCTGCACGTGAGCGTCGAGACCGTACCCGTAGCCGCTCGGGGTGAACTGCAGCGCGTGACTCGAGATCCGCTTCCAGCTGCCACTTGTGGCGGGCGTCAGGGTCGGAGTGTGCGAGCCAAGGACCTTGGAGACCGGCTTTGAGAAGTTGATCGTGATCGGCGTCGTCGGGTTGATCGTCGAGCCGGGCTTGGGGCTGGCGATCGCGGTCGCGGTGCCGCCGCCCGGGAAGTAGCTGATCTGCGCTGTCGGCGACGTCTCCCACGGGTGAATCTGCGCGGCGACGAACATGGTGCCGGCGGTCCCGGTGTGCGGCAGGTTGACCGATGTGCTTGGCGAGCTCAGAACCTTGCGTGTCAGCTTCTTGCGCGAGGTGCCGTACTCGTAGGCCTGGATCGGCTGCTTGAAGCTCAGCTTCAGCGGCGACCCTTTGTGCAGGGTCAGATAGTGAGTCTTCGTCGAGGCGGTCGGCGTCGTGTACACCAGCGTCAACGTCTGCGGTCTTCCCGGCCAGCCACGCGATCCACCCCGGCCGCTTGATGACGACCCGGACCTTGACCCGCTCGTTGGCCGGCACGGGTTGCCTGGCCACGATCCTCGAGCCGACGAGCTTGACTGGAACCAGCTTGACCTCACGTCCGCCGATCACTGAGACCGAGACGATCTTGCCGCCACCGAGCGGCATCCCGACCTTCGCGATCCCGTTCGCATCGGCTTCCAGGCTGGCCTTGGCGGACACGAACACGAGCGCCAGCGCGCCCAGCACGACCACCACGACGAGCAGCAGTCCGACCGGCAGCATCCAACGACGACGACGCTTGGCGCCCCCGCGATTGATCGTTGCCCCGGAGAGCGGCGTCTGGAAACGGCGCGGCTCCGACGGCGGCTTCAGAGGAGAGAAGGTCGCCACGTCGCCGAGGATGGTAGCGAGAGCCTGGACATCCACGACTCACCCACCGTTAGCGATTCCTTAACGCAAGCGGCCTTGCAGGACACTGCGCCCGCGTCCAATTGCGTCTTCGTTCACCATAGCTGGTCAACGCTCATCACGGCTCGTCAGCGATCACTCCGCCGGAGTGTCGCTGGCCGGCCGCGTCGCTCAGCCGGCAGCGTCGATCCGCGGCGTCGGGCCGGCGCCGGTGCCGTCCTTACCCGGCTTGCCGACGCCGCGGGCGGCATCGCGCATCCGCGCTCGTTCCCACTGGGACAGGCGCCACAGGTCCCGCTTGACGCGGGTCGGATCCAGCTGACGGCCCGGCAAGTGCATGTTCGCGGTCGAGATCAGCCGCTGCTCGTCACCGGTCAGCGCCATCCATTTGGCCAACACGTCATCGGAGTCCGGCAGCCGCGCGCTGCCGTATGGGCGGGTCTCATCCGGGAACGTGACGCAGTACTCGTTCAGTAGCCGGTGCGTCTGCGCCAGGTAGGCGATGATCGCCTTGTGCGGGTAGATCAGGTAGGCGTAGGCGGCCCCGCCGGTGTCGCCGGCATTGGCCGGTCCGGTCGACTCGCCGCCCCAGACCCGGATGAACCCCAGGTCCCGGTACATCGCCCACTCCTCCTCGTTGACGCACGACTGCAGCAGCATCCGGGCCCGCTGCTCGGCACGGCGCTCGCGTCCGGGGTCATACGCGATGCCCTGGACCGGCGCCCGGCGCGCCTGATGGCGTTCCCACCACTCGCCCGCGCGCGGGATCAGTTCCTCGGACAGCAGCGCGACCACGACCAGCGCGGCGACCAGGAGGGCCAGCAGCACCGCAGAGCCCGCTAACGCCCGCCCGCTGCACGCGGGAAGAAGATCACCCGGTCGGCGTCACGCGGGATCTCCTGAAACGTCTTGACCATCTGCGCCTCGCGACGGCCGGTCTGACTGGTCTGGGGCACCGCGGCCCACAGCCCGGCGTCGAGTTGGCGGCGAAACTCCTCGATCAGCCGCAACTCGTCGTCGGAGACCTCCACATCGCCCTCGGCGATCAACACCTCACCGTGGCCCGGCTTCATCTTCAGGAAGCGCACCCCTGAGATTATGTCACGCTTAGGTCCGCGAGCGTGCCGATCGCGGAGCCCAGGTGCTCAGTCGCGGATCGTCAGGATGCTGACCGGGCCGGGTCCCTGCCCGATCTGGCGCAGTCCGTCACGGATCGCCTCGGCGGCGGCTGTCTTGGCCGCTCTGGCGGCACGCAGCGGATCGTCGCCGTGCGCGAGCCGCGCCGCCAGCACTGACGAATGCGTGCACCCCGAGCCGTGCGATGCGTCGGAGGCGTAGCGTTCGCCGGCGATCTCCAGGACCCGTTCGCCGTCGTAGAACACGTCGGTCGCCGGCTGCCCGTGGCCGCCGGTGACGACGACGATTCGCGGCCCGAGCGCCTGGACGTCACGGGCGAGCTGCGCCGGTTCGACGCCCGCGTCGTCGCCCGTCAAGGCTCGCGCTTCGGGCAGGTTCGGGGTGGCGACCGTCGCGATCGGGAGGATCCGCGTGATCAGAGCGTCCCGTGCCTGCGGCTGCAACAGCGCCGCGCCGCTCTCGGAGACCATCACCGGGTCGACCACGATCGGCAGCGCGGGGTTGGCGGCCCGCAATTCCGCCAGCGCCTGGGCGACGGCAGCGATCGTTTCCGTCGAGCCGAGCATGCCGACCTTGACCGCATCGACGCCGATGTCGCGCGCAACCGCTCGCACCTGGGCGAGGATCAGCTCCGGCGAGATCGCCTCGATCGCATCGACGCCGACGGTGTTCTGGGCGGTGATCGCCGTGATCGCGGTCATCCCGTGGACCCGGCAGGCCGCGAACGCCTTCAGGTCGGCCTGGATCCCGGCGCCGCCGCCGGAATCCGAGCCCGCGATCGACAGCACCCTTGGAATCTTCGGGATCTCGCCGGAGCCACGCATCGCCCGGCGAGGCTACTGGTCGCGCGCCGGCGCACCTTGATCTGGCCCGGGCACGCCCGCCTCGCCGGCGAAAACCTCAAGAGGGGGTTGAGGAACTTGCCGGTGTTCGGGCGCCGTCTCCGCCCAGGCGCTGGGTTTTCGTCGCTACCGCGGACGTGGCCCGATCACGGTCAGCCGACCGCCCGGCGATCGCCTGACCAGGCCGGCGAGCTCGAGCGCGGCGATCGCCTCCAGCCCCTGAACCGGCCCGAGGCCGGCACGGACAAACGCCGCCGAACCCTCATGACCCTCGTCGAGCGCGTCGAGCAGCGCCGCGTCGGCGGGCGCCAGCTGGGCCCGGCGCGCATCGACGACCGAACGCTCCCCAGGCCCGTACAGCAGGTCGAGCACGTCCTGGGCGCCGGTGATCAGCTCCGCGCCACCGCGGATCAGCGCATGTGGCCCGGCCGACAGCGGCGAGCTCACCTGACCGGGCACCGCACCGACTTGGCGCCCCAGCTGCGCCGCGTGACGAGCGGTGACGAGCGCCCCGGATCGTGGTCGCGCCTGGATCACGACGGTGATCGTGCTCAGCGCGGCGATGATGCGGTTGCGGGCCGGAAACATCCAGCGCCGTGGCCGGACACCCGGCGGCAGTTCGGACACGACGAGACCGCCGCTCCGGATCCGCGTATACAGGCGACGGTGGCTCGCCGGATAGGGCCGTTCCGCACCGCCCGCGAGCACCGCGATCGTGGCGCCCCCGGCGTGGTCGCGGTCCAGCGTCGCCACCCCGCTGCCCGTCGCCTCCACCCCGTCACTCGCGTCCCAGCCGCTCGGTCAGCCGTCGCGTCCAGCCCGGTGCGCGCCGCCTCGAGCGCGCCGGCGTGGGCCGCACCGTCGATCCCGAGTGCCATGCCGCTGACGACCGTCACCCCGGCGCCGGCCAGCTCGAACGCGAGCGACCGCGCCGTCTCGATCCCATACGAGGACGCGCGCCGCGCCCCGACGATCGCGATCGTCGGCCCCGACGCGAGCGACGCCAGCCGCCGTGGCGAGCCGGTGAGATACAGCGCCGCCGGCGGCGCCCGCAGCCCGAGCAGCTCAGGTGGGTAGTCGACCGAGCACCGGCAGACGACGTCGAGTCCGGCGGCAGCGACCCGTGCGCGCTGCACGTCGGCATCACACCGCGCCAGCGCCCGGCGCAGCTCGCCCGCGCGCTCGCCTGCGACCGCCTCGACCAGCGCTTCGTCCGGGCACAGCAGCAGCTCGTCGATCCGCGCGCGCTCGGTCTCAAGATGGCCGGCCAGCAGCTCCAGCGCCAATCCGCGCCGCAGGCACCGGTCACACGCGCTCACGCCGACATCAGCAGCTCCGATGCCGATCGTTGTCGCAGGCTCAGCGCCACCAGCACGTCGGACCGTCGCACCCGCTCGCGGCCGTCGAGGTCGGCGATCGTCTGGGCGACCCGGACGACGCGGTGGCGACCGCGCGCGCTCAGCGCCCCGGCTTCGTAGGCGCGGCCGAGCTGCGCCCACCCGTCCTCGTCTAACCGCACCGACCGTTGCGCGGTGCGCGCGTCCATCTCGCCGTTGCATCGCGCGCCGCTGCCGCGCAGCCGCCGGAGTTGGCGCTGACGCGCCTCGCCCACCCGCGCCAGGGCCTGCGCCGAACTCGTTCGCGGCGCCGCGCGCAGCTCGTCGTCCTGTGGCCGGCGGACGTCGACGAGCAGATCGATCCTGTCCAGCAGCGGGCCGCTCAGCCGCCGCCGGTGACGACGGAGATCCAGCTCACCGCAGCTGCAGCGATCGCCGACGCCCGCGTAGCCGCATGGACACGGGTTGGTGGCGGCGACCAGCATGAACCGTGTCGGGAACAGCAGCGAGCGTTGTCCGCGAACGATCATCACGGCGCCGTCCTCCAGTGGCTGGCGCAACGAGTCGAGCGCGGGCCGCTGGAACTCCGACAGCTCATCGAGAAACAGGACGCCGTGATGCGCGAGCGTCGCTTCACCTGGCCGCGGCGGCGAACCGCCGCCGGCCAGCCCGGACGGTGAGATCGTGTGATGCGGAGCGCGAAACGGCCGCGCGGTGATCAGCCCGTCGGAGTGCAGTCCGGCGACGCTATGCAGCCGCGTCACCTCGATTGCGTCAGCCCGGCTCAGCGTCGGCAGGATCGACGGGAGCCGCCGGGCGAGCATCGTCTTGCCGGTTCCGGGCGCGCCCTCCAGCAGCAGGTTGTGCCCGCCGGCGGCCGCGATCTCGAGCGCCAGCAAGGGGATCTCGTGGCCCCGCACGTCGGCCAGATCCGGTGGCGCGATCGGTGCGTTCGAACCGGTCTGCAGCTCGGGCATCGGCGGAATCGGCTGACCGCGGAGCACGCCGGCCGCCTCGGTCAAACTGCGCACCGGCACGATCTGGAGTCCGCCGACGAGCGCTGCCTCGCGAGCCCGCTGGCGCGGGACGAACAGGCGTGCACAGCCGGCCCGCCGGGCGCCCTCGGCGACCGCCAGCACGCCCGGCGAGTCACGCAGCTCGCCGCCGAGCGACAGCTCTCCGAACACCGCGATCTGCCGCAGCGCAGCGAGCGGAACCTGCTCTGAGGCCGCCAGCAGCGCCAGCGCGATCGCCGCGTCGAACCCCGGACCGGCCTTGCGCAGCGACGCCGGGGCGAGGTTGGCGGTGATCCGGCGGTCGAGGAACTTGAAGCCCGAGTTGAGAATCGCGGCGTGAATCCGATCACGGGACTCCCGCACGGCGGTGTCTCCGAGCCCGACGATCGTGAACGACGGCAGGCCGTTGCGGATGTCGACCTCGACCCACACCTTGCGCGGCTGGACGCCGTCGATGGCGAACGTGATGACCCGAGCGAGCACCCCGTCCACGCTACGCCTCGATCCGTCAAAAGTGGCGCCCTGGTTGTCGCAGAAGTGTGCCAATTGCAGGCTAAATTGGAACACTGTTGCGACAGATATGGGCCCAGTTTTGACGGGATCGGCCGTAACGTTGTGGAGGCGATGGACAAGCGGCTCACCCAAACCCAGACCGGCCCCCCACGACCTCGATCCGCGAAGGCGGCTCGGCGCGCTCGGTGAGCAGCTGGCGGCTGAGCATCTGCAACGGCTCGGCTACCGGATCGTCGGGCGTAACTACCGCACCCGCTGGGGTGAGCTCGACCTGATCGCGCATGACGGCCGGCTGCTGGCGTTCGTCGAGGTCAAGACGCGACGTGCCTCCGGCGGGGCCGGCTCGGCGTTCGAAGCCGTCGACCGACGCAAGCAGGCCCAGGTCCGCCGAATCGCGGCCGGCTGGTTGGCCGAGGTGTCCGACCGACCGCGTGCTGACGATCTCCGCTTCGACGTGATCGGCGTGACCGTCGACGGCGCCGGGCGGCTGATCGAGCTCGAGCACCGTGAGGGGGTGTTCTGAGCGGCGACGCGAGGGGGTTGAGCGACCGCGACGTGACGTGGCGACCCCCCGGTGTCGAGCGCCGCCCCTCGCGCTCCACAGCCCGGTGACGGGTCAGGCGAGCTCGAGTTGCTGATAAGCGGTTGACTGAAACGACATCCGGTGCAGCGGCGAGACGCCGAGGCGCTCGATCGCCTGTCGGTGCTCCGGGGTCGAGTAGCCGACGTGCTGGGCGAACTCCCAGCCGGGATGGTGAGCGTCGGCGCGGCGCATGTAGCGGTCGCGGGTCTCCTTGGCCAGGACCGAGGCGGCCGCGATCGCGGCGCTCTTGCCGTCCCCGCCGACGACCGCTCGCTGAGCGTGGCCGAGGTCGGCGACCGGGAAGCCGTCCGACAGGCAGATGCAGCCTGGCACGGCGACCCGCGCGAGTGCGTCGCGCAACGCTTGCAGGTTCGTCCGATGGAGTCCGCGGGCGTCGATCCCCGGTGCGCACCGTGAGACGATGCAGGCCCGGGCGGCGATCTCCATGATCACGGGGTAGAGCTTGGCCCGGCCCTCGGGCGTCTGCTGCTTTGAGTCGTTCAGCGCGCCGAGCGCCCGCGCCTGGGCCGGTCCGATCCGCTCCAGGTCGAGCAGCACCGCCGCCGCCACCAGCGGCCCGGCCAGGCTGCCGCGGCCGGCCTCGTCGGCTCCTGCGACGAACCGGACGCCGAGCCCGCGGTCAAAGCCAAGCAGCTTGCGGCCAGGCCGCGCGACGCGGCGCTTGCCGTTGGCGGCGCGCCCGGAGCGCCCACTTGTGCGCCGGCCGGTGGTCGGCCGGCCGCCCTGCGCCGGAGCCGGCTCGGGCTCGGGCTGCCCACGCCGTCCTCGCTAGAGGGTTCCGATCCGGTCGGGAGGCCAGTAGGTGAAGAACGCCTCTCCGATGATCCACTTCTGCGGGACGGGTCCCCAGAAACGACTGTCGTCTGAAAAGCCACGGTTGTCCCCCATCATGTAGTACTCACCGGGCGGAACGACGATCGTTTTCGGGAAAGTGCAGACTTCTCCCCCGGTTTGGCAGGGCGCGATATAGGAGTCCTTCTCCTCGACGCCGTTGCGGAACACGTGCCCGTTGACGATGCGGAGACGATCGCCTCCGACGCCGACGACACGCTTGATGAACGTCTGGCTCGACTTCTTCATCGTCGGCTGATCGCATGCCTGCGGGTGCCCCGCACCCTGTGAGCGGTTGCCGCAGACGCCGTTGCCCTCGCCGTAATCGGTCGCGCCCGCCGGGGGGTGGAACACGACCACGTCGCCGACCCCGGGGTGAGTCGAGAGCCGGAAGGCGAGGATCCGCTGGCCGATGTGCAGCGTCGGCTCCATCGAGCCCGAAGGGATCCGATACGGCTTGACGACGAACGCCTGGATCAGGAACGCGAGGCCGACCGCAACCGCGACGGTCACGATCAGTTCGATCACCGAGTACAGCGGCGACTTCTGCTTCTTGGACGTTCGGGATGCCATCAGCGCCTCGCTCCGGCCAGTGCTAGAGGGTGCCGACCCGGTCGGGCGGCCAGTAGGTGAAGAACGCGTCGCCGATCATCCACGACCGGGGCACCGGCCCCCAGAATCGGCTGTCGAGCGAGTCGGGACGATTGTCGCCCATCATGTAGTAGTCGCCCTTCGGCACGGTGAACGGCTTCGGAAACCAGCATTCGCCGCCGCCGGCGCACGGGATCGTGTAGCTGTCCGGCTCCCGGACGCCGTTGCGGAACACATGACCGTTGCGGATCGAGAGCCGATCGCCAGGCTGCCCGACCACCCGCTTGACGTAGGTCTGGCCCGACTCGCGGCTGCCGACGACGTCGCACGCCTGCGGATCCCTGCGGCCCGAGCTGGTCAGCCCCTCATTTCCGTCCGAACACGTCTCGGACACCGGTGGATGGAAGACCCACACCTGGCCGACCTTGGGCCCGGAGAAGTCGCCCCCGATCCGGTCGACGAGGATCCGCTGGCCGATGTGCAGCGTCGGCTCCATCGATGCTGAGGGGATCTCGTATGGCTTCACGACGAACGCTTGAATCGCCAGCGCCAGACCCAGCGCGATAGCAACGATCAAGACCAGCTCCGCCACCGTGCGCGGCAGCGGCTTGCGGGTCTTGGTCACACCTATTCGCTGTCTGCGGCGGCCTCGGCGTCAGCGGTCGGTGCCGCGTCAGCGGCCGGTGCCGCCGTAACGGCTGCGGCGGCGTCAGCTGAAGTGGCGTCAGCGCCCTCCGAGGCCGTCTCCTCGGCGGTCGCGCCCTCGGCGTCGACCGGCTCGTCGGCGTACAGCAACCCGCGCTCCACTGCGACCTCAGGTCTGGCCGAGCGGCGCTCGCGCACCCGGGCGCGCTTACCGACCCGGCCTCGCAGGTAGTAGAGCTTGGCGCGCCGCACGTCGCCGCGGGATGCCACCTCGATCCGCTCGATCTTCGGCGAATGCAACGGGAACGTCCGCTCCACGCCGACCCCGAAGGACTGCTTGCGGACGGTGAACGTCTCGCGAACGCCACTGCCCTGACGCTTGATCACGACGCCTTCGAACACCTGGGTCCGGCGGCGCGTGCCCTCGATCACCTGGAAGTGGACGCGCAGGCGGTCGCCGGCGTCGAATTCCGGGACCCGGCGCAGCTGAGTGCGCTCCAAGCTGTCGATAACTGTGCTCATCGCAAAAGGAAACTCCGCTTGTCACATGGTCGCGGGCTGCGCGCGCAACCCACTCGCCGGGGCGTGCCGCGTCAACGCGTCGCCCACCCCATGCGGCGGCCTATGGTAGCGCGTCGTCGCCGCCGCTATGCGGGCCCGGCGTCGGGCTCGGCGAGCCGCTGGGCGCGGGCCCGGCTCTGGGCCAAGCGCCAGTCTGCGATCCGGCGGTGGTGGCCAGACAGCAGCACCTCGGGCACGTCCCAGCCCCGGTAGGAGGCCGGCCGCGTGTAGTGCGGGTACTCCGGGCCACCCTCGAGCGCAACGCTGAACGACTCCTCCTGCGCCGAGTCGCCATGTCCGAGCGCTCCGGGCAGCTTGCGCAGCACCGCATCGCAGACGACCATCGCCGGCAGCTCGCCGCCGGCGAGCACGTAGCGGCCGATCGAGACGCGATCCGACACGAAGTGCTCGAGGATCCGCTCGTCGAATCCCTCGTAGCGGCCGCACAGCAGCGTCAGCGCCGGCTCGGAGGCGAGCTCGTCGACGAGCGCATCGTCAAGCAGGCGGCCGCTCGGATCCATCGCGATCAGCCGACGGCGTTCCCGGAGCGCGACCGGGTCGGAGCCGTAGCGGGCGCGGAGGGCCGCCTCGACCACGTCGACGCGCAGCACCATTCCAGCGCCGCCGCCGAATGGCGTGTCGTCGACCTGACCGCCGCTCAGCGGCGTGTGGGCCCGGTAGTCGACGAACTCCAACTGATGCCCGAGCGCGATCGCGTTGGTGACGTGACGCTGTGACGCGAACCAGTCGAACGCCTGCGGAAACAGTGTGAACACGTCGATCTGCATCAGTGGCCCCTCACGCCGCCGCGACCGCCAGCACCTAGCCGTCCTCCCCCAGGAATCGCAGGTCGACGTCGATCACGCGCCGGTCGATGTCGACGCTGCGGACGGCATCGCGAACGAGCGGGACCAACAGCGGCTGCGCCGTGGCCGCGCCTCCGTCGTCCGCGGCCGCGCCGGTGGCGTCGCCCGAGCGACGCTCCACCTCCAGCACCTCACAGGAGGGCAACGCCAGCAGCGCCGAGACCACGCCCACCGGTCGCTCGCCGTCGTACACGGCGCACCCCTCGAGGTCCACGGCCCACCATTCGTCGGGCTCGAGCTCGGCGACGTCGGCCCGTGCCACCATCAGCTCGGTCCCGTTCAGGGCCTCAGCGTCCTCGCGACGATCGCATCCTTCGAGGCGCACGATCGGCCGCGCCGAGTGGCCGGCGAGCCGCGTGACCCGGCGCAGCGAGCCCGCGACCTGTACCTCGGAGCCGACCTGCACCACGGCCATCACCGGCTGCTCAACCCGGCCGACGTGGAAACTGCCGTCCAGGCCGTGGGCGCGCCCAACGGTCCCGGCCCGCAGCCACTCCGGCCCGACGCCCGGGGTCACCCGTCGACGATGTCGACGAACACGCGGCGGCGATCCTTGGCGGCGGCCGCCTTGATCACGGTGCGCAGCGCCCCGGCGGTCCGACCGCCGCGCCCGATCACCGAGCCGTAGTCGTCGTCGTGGACCGACAACTCGAGCACGAGCGATCCGTCGCCCTCGGTTTGCTCTGAGACGCGCACCGAATCTGGGTGCTCGACGAGCCCCCGGGCCAGGAAGTCCAGCAGTTCGCGCAACGGCGCGCTCCGCTCAGGAGATGTTCTGCGTGCGCAACAGCTTGCGCACGCTGTCGGACGGCTGCGCGCCGCGGGCCAGCCAATCGCGGATCCGCTCTTCGTCGAGCACGATCGTCGACGGGTCGGTCTGGGCGTTGTACTGGCCGACGGTCTCGATCACGCGACCATCGCGTTTGGACCGCTGGTCGGCAACGACCACGCGCCAAATGGGATTCTTTCGCCCGCCGATGCGGGTCAATCTGAGTCTGACTGACATATGCGAGCGATCAGGTTAGCGTGCGCGCTCAGCGACCGCCCTGGCGCATCAGTGCGCCAAGGTCCGGCATCTTGCCCTGAGCGACCTGGCGCATTACCTTGCGCGACTGCTCGAACTGCTTGATCAGCTGCTTGACCGCCTGCACATTGGTGCCCGACCCCTTCGCGATCCGCAGCCTCCGCGAGCCCTTGATCAGCTCGGGATGGCGGCGCTCCTGAGGCGTCATCGAGAGGATGATCGATTGCAGCCGGTCGAAGTCACGCTCGTCGATGTTGACGTTGCGCAGCTCCGCGCCGATGCCCGGGATCATGCCCAGCAGCGACTTCAGCGGGCCCAACTTGCGGATCTGGCGCATCTGGTCCAGGAAGTCGTCGAGGGTGAATTCGGACTTGCGCAGTTTGCGCTCGAGCTCGGCCGCCTCGGTCTCGTCATAGCCGGACTGCGCCTTCTCGATCAGGGTCATGACATCGCCCATGCCGAGAATCCGCTGCGCCATCCGGTCGGGGTGGAAGCGCTCGAACTGATCGAGCTTCTCGCCGGTCGAGGCGAACAGGATCGGCTTGCCGGTGATCGCTTTGACCGACAGCGCGGCGCCACCCCGGGCATCGCCGTCGAGCTTGGTCATCACGACCCCGTCGAAGTCGACGACCGCGGCGAACTGCTCGGCGACGTTGACCGCGTCCTGGCCGGTCATCGCGTCGACGACCAACAGGATGTCGTGCGGGTTGATCGCCTGCTTGATCTGCGCCAGCTCGTCCATCAGCTCGGTGTCGACGTGCAGGCGGCCGGCGGTGTCGACGATCAGCACGTCCTTGCCCTCGCTGCGGGCTCGATCGGCTGCCCACTTGGCGATCTTCACCGGGTTCTCGTCGGTGCCCTGCTCGTAGACCGCGACACCGACCTGGCCCGCGACCTTGACGAGCTGGTCGACGGCCGCTGGGCGATAGACGTCGCAGGCCGCGACCGCGACCGATGAACCTTGTTCCTTCAGGTACCGGGCGAGTTTGCCGGTGGCCGTCGTCTTGCCCGAGCCCTGCAACCCGGCCATCAGCACGATCGTCGGCGGCCGCGGCGAGAACGCCAGGTCGCCCGCGGCGCCGCCCATCAGCTCGGTCAGCTCGTCGGAGACGATCTTGACGACCTGCTGGCCGGGGTTCAGCGCGCCGATGATGTCGGCGCCGAGCGCCTTCTCCTTGACCGAACTGGTGAAGCTCCGGACGACCTTGAAGTTGACGTCGGCCTCCAGCAGCGCGAGCCGGATCTCGCGCATCGCCGCATTGATGTCGTCCTCGGTCAGCGTGCCGCGGCCACGGACCTCCGACAGGGTGGCTTGGAGCTTCTCTCCGAGGGAGTCGAACACGACTCAGAGTCTAGGCACGCGCGGCGCTCAGGAGACGAGCGCACGGGCGAATTCGCCCGCGTCAAATGGGCGCAGGTCCTCGAGCTGCTCGCCGACGCCGATCAGCTTGACCGGAATCCCGAGCTCAGAGGCGATCGCGAGCGCGATTCCGCCCTTGGCGGTGCCGTCGAGCTTGGTCAGGACGATCCCCGAGACGTCGATCGCCTCCGAGAACAGCTTGGCCTGGCGCAGCCCGTTCTGGCCGGTGGTGGCGTCGACCGTCAACAGCGTCTCGTGCGGAGCCTCGGGGATCTGCTTGGCGATCACCCGCCTGACCTTGGTCAGCTCGTTCATCAGGTTGTCCTGGGTGTGCAGGCGTCCGGCGGTGTCGATCAGGACCACGTCGGCCCCCTGGCGACGCGCCTGGTCGATCGCGTCGAACGCGACCGAGGCCGAGTCGGCGCCGAGGCCGCCCTTGACGAATCCGACCCCCGCACGCTGGGCCCAGATCTCGAGCTGTTCGACGGCAGCCGCGCGGAACGTGTCGCCGGCGGCCAGCACGACGGACCGGTTCAACTCCTTGCTCAAGTGCCAGGCGAGCTTGCCGAGCGTCGTCGTCTTGCCCGTGCCATTGACGCCGGCGACGAGGATCACGGTCGGCTCGGCGCGCAGATCGATCCGGTCATCGCCCGTCTTGGCGATCTCGGTCAGCAGCTCGATCAGCCGATCCGACAGCTCTTGGCCGCCCGTCAATTTGTTCTCGGTAGCCTCCTGCTCGAGCTGGGCGACGACCTTGGCGGTCGTCGAGGCGCCGACGTCGGCGTAGATCAGCGCCTCCTCGAGTCGTTCCCAGGTCTCGTCTGAGAGGTCCTCGAACAGCGTCGCCTGGATCTCTGACTGCAGCGCCTGGCGGGTCTTGCGCAGGCTCTCGCGCAGCCGGGCAAAGCGTCCGCCCCGCCGCTTGCCCGGCTCCTCGGCCGTCTCGGAGTCGCCGCCGCTCGCCGGCGCTTGCCCGTCGACGATGAAGATGTCTGACCAGTCGCGCGCCATGCCGCGGCGACGTTACCAGCGGCTGAGACCGTCGGCCCGGGCCGACGGATACAGTCAGCGCATCCGAGCGGTGGGGGTGACAGCGATCGCGGTGGTAGTGCTGGCGGCGGGATGCGGCTCGAGCGCGCAGCGACCGTCGGCCACCGCACAGCCACCCTCGGGAACGGCTCACGCGACGCGCGCCCCGGGATCCGCGCGACCGTCGAGCACCTCCTCCTCGACGGCGACCGGCCCGGTGCCGACCGCCCGCCCGCAGGCGGTCGAGCCGACCGCCGGCCAGGTCACCGCCGGAGGCGCCGCTACGACATCGACCGGCACGCCCACGACGCCCGCGGCGCCGTCAGGACATCCAAAGCTGACCGGTCCGGCGAGCGTCACCAGCGCGCCCGCCAAGGGGGCGCCCACCACCGCCCAGATCCGTCGAGCCCTCGTGTCGCTGCAGGCAACCAAGCGCCGATACCAGCTGGAACACGTCGACACCGGAGGGGCGGTCGTGGACGCCGCCGACCTGCCGCCGGGCCCCTGGTATACGAGCATCGCCTCGTTCTACGGCGCACCGCTATTCGGCAACGGCGTCGCGTGCGGCGGGATCCTGCACCCCTGGACCCTGGGCGTCGCCAACAAGACGCTCCCCTGCGGCACGAAGGTGGTGTTTCAGTACGGCAGTCGTGCGATCGAGGTCAAGGTGATTGATCGCGGTCCGTACATCGCCGGCCGCGAATGGGATCTGACGGCCGCGACCGCGGTCGCGCTGCACTTCCCCGGGCTCGGCCCGGTCCGCTGGCGCATCCTGCGCTAGTTCGGCGGTTCAGGCGGCCTGCTGCTCGGGCGGCGGCAGCTTGCGTGAGATCACCTTCGAGATCCCGTCCGAGCCCATCGACACGCCGTACAGCGAGTCGGCCGCCTCCATCGTGCGCTTCTGGTGGGTGACGACGATGAACTGCGCCCGCGACGAGTACTGCGCGAGCAGCGTCAAGAAGCGGGTGATGTTGAGATCGTCGAGCGCCGCCTCGACCTCGTCGAGGATGTAGAACGGGCACGGGCGCGCCAGGAACACCGCGAACAGGAACGCGAGCGCGGTCATCGACTTCTCGCCGCCCGACAGCAGCGACAGCCGCTTGGGGTCCTTGCCGGCCGGGGTGATCTCGATCTCGACCCCGTCGAGCGTCCTCGGTCTCGATGACCCGGGTCTCCGTCGTCAGCGCTCGGCGGCTCGCCGGCGCCGCCCGACGTCTCCGCATCGTCCTCGCCGTTCTCGGACCCGGACTCCGGCAGCGGCTGACCGCCGATCACGGGGGCCGGGCGGCCGGCCCGATCGGGCTCGGCGACGAGCGTCAGCCTCCCCTTGCCGCCCGGGAACAGCTGGCCCGCCAGCTCCTCGAACGCCGTCGCGGTCGCCGAGAACGTCTGCTCGAACGTCTCCTTGATCTGGCGGTCGATGTCGGCGATCAGCTTCTGCAGCTCGCGCAGCGAGGACTCCAGGTCGGTCCGCTGCGCCTCGAGCTCCTCGACGTGCTCGAGCGCCTCGGCGTACTCGTCCTGGGCGAGCGGGTTGACCGGTCCCAGCTGCTCGCGCCGGCGCTTGACGCGCTCCAGGCGCGCGGCGAGCGTCTCGCGCTGCTCGTCGCCGAGCGGCTCGCCCGCGGGCTCGGGCTCAAGCTCCAGGCGTGCCGCGATCTCCTCCAGCTCGGCGCGGGACTCGCGCGACGTGGTCGCGGCTGCGCTCGAGCTTGATCTCGGCGGCGGTCAGCGCGTCGTTGCAGGTCGCTCATCCGCTGATGCAGCGCGCCTCCTGCTGGGCGCACTCGCGCAGCTGCGCGCCGGCGTGCTCGTCGGCCTCGCGGTCGCGAGCCAGCGCCGCCTCGAACTGCGCGAGCTGCTCGCCGACCGCCGTCGCGCAGTCGCGCAGGGCCGCCAGCGCGTCGTCGATCTCCGGAATCAGCGCCTCGTCGCGCGCCGCCGACGCGGCCTGCTCGCGGAGCCGACGCTCGCGGCTCGGCGCGCTCACGGGCGGCCCGATCGAGCATCGCGCGCTCCGCCGTCAGCTGCGCGGTCAGCTGCGCGCGCCGGTCGGCGCCGGGCCCTCGTCGGGCGCCGCCCGCCGGCGGTCGATCTGCGCCGCCACGCGCCGGCGCTCCTCGACCGCCTCGTCGTGCGTCCTGACCGCGGCGCGGTGCGCGGCCGACGAGCCGCTCGCGCTCGGCGTCGGCCGCCGCGGCCGCCGCGGCGGCACGGTCGACCGCGCCGGCGGGCGTCGAGCTCGGCCTGGGCGGCACGCTCCGATTCGGAGACCAGCTGTTCACGGCGGTTTCGCTGGGCGAGCACGCGGTCCTCGCCGACGGCCGGCGCCTGGCGAAGCTCACGGGCGCGGGCGCTCCAGACGCGCCCGGCGCGGGTCACCGCGACGCCGGCGAACCGAGCCGGGCAGTCGTCAAGCGCTGTCGACGACCCAGGTGTCGGCCAGCAGCCGGCCGACGATCGCGAGCGTCGCCGGATCGCCGCGGACATGCGCCAGCAGCAGCTCGGCCCCGGCCGACGGCGGGGTTGACGGTTCGCCCGGCGCCGCGTCGGATCCGGCGACGAGCGCCCGCCCGCCGTCGTTGCCCGCGCGGTCGAGCAGCGCGCGACCGGCATCCGTGCCGTCGACGACCGCCGCCGCCAGCCGCCCGTCGAGCGCCGCCGCGACCGCCAGCTCGTAGCCGGGCGCGACGTCGAGTGAATCCGACAGCGAGCGTGGCGCCGTGGATCGCGCCGGCGTGGTTGCGCAGGAACTGGTTGACCGCCGCCAGCTCGCCACCGACGCGCGCCGCCTCGCGCCGGGCCAGCTGCTCGCCCCGTTCGGCCTCACGGATCGCGTCGCGGGCGGCCTCGGCGCGCGCGGTCGCCGTCGCGCCGCTGCTCGAGCGCCATGGCGACGGCCCCGTCTGACTCGGCGATCCGCTCGGCCGCGCGCCGCGAGCTCTGACTCGAGCACCGCCAGTTGCCGGGCCAGTTCGGCCTCGCGGTCGCGCTGCAGCGCCTCCAGCTCGTCCTCGAGCGCCTGGATCCGTGCGCCGCCTCGGGATCCTCGTGGTCGGCGGCCAGCTCGGCCTGCAGCGTCTCGATCGTTCGGCGTGACTGCTCCAGCCGCTGGGCGACCCGGGCCCGGGTGGCGTCGATCGACTCGGTCCGGTATTCGATCCGCTCGCGCGCGCCGCGCGCGGCGTGCGTCCGGTTCGAGAGCTCCTCGCGCTGCGCGCTGCGCGCCGCGCAGCGCCTCCTCGGCCTGCTGGCGGCGCGCGCCGACGGTCTCGAGCTCGGCGGCCAGCTGCGAGCGCTCGGCGCGCACCTGCTCGGTCTGTGCCTCGGCGGCCTCGTATTCGACGCCGCGGGCGCGCAGCGCGTCGCGGACGAGCTCCCAGCGGATCTCGAGCGTCTGACGCTCGAGGCGCTCGTGCAGCTCGGCGGCCTCGGCCTGGCGCTTGAGCGGTCGCAGCCGCGAGCGTGCCTCCCGCTCGACGTCGAGCGCGCGGTCGAGGTTGTCGTGCGTGCGCTCGAGCTTGAGCTGTGCCCGACGCCGGCGCTTGCGGTGCTTGCCCAGTCCGGCCGCCTCCTCGATCAGCAGCCGGCGCTCTCGCGGCTTGGAGGTGACCAGCGACTCGACCCGCCCCTGGGAGATGACCGAGTGCATCTCCTTGCCCAGACCGGTGTCCGACAGCAGCTCGAGCACGTCGATCAGCCGGCAGCGGGCGCCGGCGAGACGGTACTCGCCCTCGCCGGAGCGGTCCAGCCGGCGGACGATCGAGATCTCGGAGACGCCGAGCCCGAGCGACTGCTCGGAGTCGTCGAGCACGAGCTCCACCTCGGCCGTCGACGCGGCCTTGCGGCCCGGCGCGCCGCCGAAGATCACGTCCTGCATCGACTGGCCGCGGACCGCGACCGGCGACTGCTCGCCGAGCGCCCACAGCACCGCGTCCGTGACGTTGGACTTGCCTGAGCCGTTCGGGCCGACGATCACGCTGACGCCCGGTCCGAACTCGAGCCTGGTCCGGTCCGGGAACGACTTGAAGCCCTTGACCGAGACCGACTTCAGGTACACGCGCGCCCCCGTCCGGCAGCGCCGTCGCAGGTCGCGGTCATGTCGCCGAGCTCCAGCATCGCCGATCGTGCCGCCTGCTGCTCGGCGTCCTTCTTGGAGCGTCCGGTGCCGGTTGCGACCTCCTCGCCGGCGATCCGGGCCGAGACCGTGAACGTCCGGTCGTGCGGCGGCCCGGTCTCGTCGACGACCGCGTAGATCACGGTCTCGCCTCGCCGCGCGAGCCGCTCCTGCAGCGCGGACTTGAAGTCGACCGGGTCGTTCGAGCGCCTCCTCGATCTCGGGCGCGAACGCCTGCACGACGGCCGCGGCGGCGATGTCGTAGCCGTGTTGCAGATAGACCGCGCCGATCACTGCCTCGATCACCGACGCCAGCACGCGCTCGGTCGCGATCAGCGCCTCGACCGTCGGCGCCACCGCCTCGGGCACCGCCGCCCGCAGCCGGTCCGGCACCCCGAGCCGCTCGGCGACCGTGCGGCAGGACTTGCCCGAGACCGTCTGCGCGCGGATCTTCGTCAGCCGACCGGGGCCGTACTGATCCGGATCCAGGCGCGGGAACAGATGCGTGGTGATCGCCAGGCCGAGCACGCTGTCGCCGAGGAACGCCAGCCGCTCGTAGGACTCCGAGCGCTTCTCGGTCCAGGAGGAGTGCATGAACACGGGCGCGGCCAAGCTCGGCCGGCAACCCGTCCAGCAGCTCCCGCAGCGCATCCGCGGACTCCGAATCGCAGCCTCCAGGCTGCACGAGCTCGTCGCTGACGCTCACTCAGGGTCAGCGCCCGTGCTCGCGGCCGCCGACTGCGCCGCCGACCGTCGCGGCGTCGCTCGCGAGCACGAAATCCACCGCCTGGCCGACGGTCAGGATCCGGCTGGCCTCCTCGTCGGAGATCGTGACGCCGTACGGAGTCCTCGAGCTCCTGAACGAGCGTGTACAGATCGAGCGAGTCGGCCTCCAGATCCTGACGAAAGCGCGTCGCCTCGCTGACCGAGGCCGGATCGATCTCCAGCTCGTCGGCGAGGTGCGCGCGGATCAGCGAAAGGACCTGCTCACGATTCATAGCTGCACGCAACCGTAGCCAGCGGATCGGACACGTTCTCACACAGCACCGTCTTCCTCCTCTCCCCCGACCGCCGGGCTCCGCAGCGCGCCGGCGGCGGCCAGGGCGGACCGCACGGCGCTGATCACATCCTCCTCCACACCGTGGGCGGCGACCTCGATCGCACGCTGGAAGCCACGGCGCGTGAAGCGCCCGTGCGCGACCACGCCGAGCCGGCGCAGGCCGAGCAGGTACGCCCCGCCGGGCCGTTCGGGGTCGATGTCATCGCGCAGCCGCCGCATCGCGGGCTTCAGCATTCGGCCGCCGAGCTTGGCGCGCCGTGAGCTGAGTTCGGCGTCGTGGACACCGCGCAACGTTCGGTCCGAGACCCCTTCGATCAGCTTCAGCGTGATGTTGCCGATGAATCCGTCCATCACGACGACATCGGCGACTCCGTCGGTGATGTGGTTGCCCTCGATGTTGCCGATGAAGTTCAGGCCGGTGCCGACGCTGCCGGCCAGCTGCTCGTGCACGTAGACGAGGTCCGGCGTGCCCTTGTTGGGCTCCTCGCCGTTGGACAGCAGCGCCACCCGCGGACTGCTCGCACCCGAGCACCGCGTGCGAGAACGCCGAGCCCATGTGCGCGAACTGGACGAGGTGCTCGGGCCGGCAGCTGACGTTGGCGCCGACGTCGAGCAGCAGCACCGGCGGCCCGTCCAGCATCGGCAGCGGCAGCGCCAGCGCCGGACGGTAGATGCCGCGGTCGCGCCTGATGTTGAACAGGCCCGCGGCCAGCGCCGAACCGGTCGAGCCGCCCGACACCAGCGCCTGCGCCTCGCCGTTGGCGACCGCCTTGGCGGCGCGCACGATCGATGCGTCCGGCGTCGAGCGAACCGCGTGTGCCGGATCCGATGCCTTCGCGATCGAGACCGGCGCGTCGATCACGGTGACGCCGGGGCCGACCTCGCCGATCTCGCCGGCGGGCCCGTACAGCAGCACCTCGATCGCGCCGGCAGCGGCGGCGTTCGTCGCGCCCGCGGCGACCTCGGCGGGCCCCAGGTCCGCCCCGCCCGCGTCCACGGCGACGGTGACCATCGGTGCCCGAAGGGTCAGTCCGACTGCTGCTCGGTCCCGGCGATGACCTCACGGCCCTTGTAGCTGCCGCACACGGGGCAGACCCGGTGCGGACGGCGAGGGCTGTGGCACGTCGGGCACTCGTTGTAGACCGGCTTGGAAAGCTTGTGCTGCGCGCGGCGCTGGGCGGTGCGGGCGTGTGACTGTTTCTGCTTGGGGACGGCCATCGAACGCAGCAGGCTAGCACGCGCCCCTCGACGGACGCGATCGGTCAAGCTGGTGAGATGACACAGCCTGGCAAGCCACGCACGACGGGCGGTCCGGGCGACGGTCCGGGGCGCTCGCCGACGCGCCGGCGCTGCTGACCGCGGTGGTCGCCGGTGCCGACGGCGAGCGGCGCGCTGGGCTGGGTGCGCGACGACGGTGACGGCCTCGTCCGCGCGCATCTGGAGGGCGTCCCGGACGCGGTCGACGCGGTCGTGGCGGTGATCGACGATGCGGTCGGCGCCGAGACCGAGCGCCGAGGTCGAGCGGGTCAAGGTCGAGGGCCACGAGCAGTTCGCGATCCGCGGGGTCAGCGCCGGACGGTTCGTCGTCGCCGAGCATCAGGCCAGCACGCACCACTACGACCTGCGGCTCGAGGTCGACGGCGTGATGCGCTCGTGGGCCGTGCCGCGCGGACCCTCGCTTGACCCGGCGGTCAAGCGGCTGGCGGTCCAGGTCGCCGATCACGACCTCGACGCCAACGTGGCCGAGCGCGGGCGGTCGGCCAGTATCCCGATGGGCACGGCGCGATCGTCTGGGACCGGGGCGAGTACGAGCAGGGCGGCCGGGTGCCGTGGCCCGAGGCGCTGGAGCGCGGCCACGCCGTGTTCGTGCTGCACGGGGCGAAGCTCGAGGGCGGCTTCGCGCTGCAGCGGACCGGCCGCGGCGATCCGCCGCAGTGGCTGTTGATCAAGCGCCGCGACGATTGGGCGCGGCCGGGCTCCGACATCGCCGCCGAGCGGCCCGAGTCGGTGATCAGCGGCCGAACGCTGGGCGAGCGGTAGCCGCCGGCTAACCGTCGAGACGCAGCTCGGACAGCTTCGCCCAGCGCGGGTCGGGTTCGGGCTCGTGGCCGTGGTCGGGACCGGCTTCGTTGAGGTTGGCGCCGCAGATCGTGCACAGGCCGAGGCAGTCCGGACGGCACAGGAGCAGCGGCGGGATCGCGAGCGCCAGCGCGTCACGCGCCCAGTCGCGCAGCGCCAGTTCGACCGGCGCGGTGTCGCTGACGTACGGCGATTCGAGCTCCTCGCCGCCGCCCGGCTGGGAGACCTCGCGGGCGTCGATCGCGAATGTCGGTGCGGCGTCGGCCAGGCAGCGCATACACGGTCCGGTGACCGCGACCTCGAACCGCAGACGCAGCGCGTAGCCGTTGGCGGTGGTGCGTGAGACGTCGAGGACGACCGGGACGAGCTCGGGCTCGGTCTCGATACGGCTCGTCGCTGAACTCGAACCCGCCGAGCGCCACCGCGAGCTCGAACCGGCGCCCCTCGCCGGAGTTCATCCGCAGGCCGCCCAGATCGAATGTGTCCGCGCGCTGCCTCATCGATTCGAGAATATCCGCGCCGCTCGCGGCGTCCGTCGCGAAGCCGCCATCTACCCTTGGTCCGATGTCGGACTGGTTTCAGAGCTACGGATTCGCCGAGGTGTTCCCGGAGCTGATCATCGGCGCC
The DNA here is from genome assembly GCA_963846015.1 of uncultured Solirubrobacteraceae bacterium. Lineage (GTDB taxonomy): Bacteria > Actinomycetota > Thermoleophilia > Solirubrobacterales > Solirubrobacteraceae > Palsa-465. Next base: position 575,724 of record CAWJUE010000002.1, on the reverse strand, counting down.
TACCCGCTGGATTCCGGGGACGTCGGTGCGCTCGCCTCCAGCGGTGTGCGACGCGTGCTCAACCTCGCGCAAGACGGCCGAGTACCGCGAGGGTCAGCGGGCCGAGGTCGAGTCGGCGCTGGCCCGGCACGAGATCGAGGAGGTCCGCCTGAGCATCGTCGACTTCGGTCATCTGCCCGCGGATCGGCTCGATCACGCGGTCGGCACGGTCGTCGACTGGATGGACGAGTGTGTGCGCAGCTACGTGCACTGCCGCGCGGGCTGGCAGCGCTCGGCCTCGGTCGCAGCGGGCGCGATCGCGGTCTTCAACGACGTCGACATCTCGACGGCGCTGGATTGGGTCCGCCGGCACCGGTCGACGCGCCAACCCGCTCCCGCACCAGCGCGCGGACCTGCTCGACTGGTGGTTGACCCGCGGCCGTCAGCGGCCGCGGCGCACTCGGCAGCCGACGCCGCGCGGGACGCGCGCGGCCGCGGCCCCCACGCCGCACCCCGACTCGATCTGAGCCGGACGCCGGGTCACTCCGCGGCCCGCAGCCTCCTGGCCGCGACCTCGTCGCTGGCCGCCACCGAGCCGCCGAGCTCCAGCTGCGATTCGGCCAGCTGCACCCGCCGCGCCGACAGCGCCACGCGCTCGAGCTCGGGCAGCTCCGCGGACTCGGCGACGACGCCGTGGTCGGCGAACCGCCGCGCCCCCGGCAGCACCCGGGCCTCGTAGGAGCCGATCGCCTCGTTGTAGGCGCGGACCGCGCCGTTGAGCCGCGTTCCGAGCGTCGACAGCAGCGTCGACAGCTTCACCAGCCTGGCGTGCAGCTCTCGTCCGAGCTCGGAGACGGCCTGGGCGGACTCGGCCACGCGCTCCTGCTGCCAGCCGTAGGCGACCGAGTGCAGCAGCGCGAGCAGCGTCGTCGGGGTCGCGATCACGACCCGCTGCGCCATCGCGTCCTCCAGCAGCGACGGATCGGTCTCCAGCGCGGCGCCGTACAGGTGCTCGCCGGGCAGGAACATCACCACGAAATCCGGGCGTCGACTCCAGCCGCGACCAGTACGCCTTGTCGGCAAGCTGCTTGACGTGCTTGCGCAGCAGCCGCGCGTGATCGCGCAGGAAGGCCTCGCGCTCGGCCTCGTCGCGCGCCTGGTGGGCGTCGAGCACGGCCTGCAGCGGCGCCTTGGCGTCGACGACGACGTGCTTGCCGCCGGGCATGCTGATGATCAGGTCCGGCCGCAGCGTCGACTCGTCCCCGGGCAGCGAGGCCTGCTCGACGAAGTCGCAGTGGCGGATCATGCCGGCCGCCTCGACGACGTTGCGCAGCTGCATCTGCCCCCACTGGCCCCGCGTGTTGGGCTTGCGCAGGGCGGTCACGAGCGCGCCGGTCTCGGTCCGCAGCCGCTCGCCGGAGTCGGCCAGCGCGCGCAGCTGCGCCTCGAGCCGCCCGCGCGACTCGCGGCGCTCCTGGTCGAGGCGCGAGCAGTTTCGAGTCGACCCGGCCGAGCTGCTCCTTGATCGGCCCGACCAGCTGCTCGACCGCCGCCCGGCGCTGCTCGAGCTCGCCGTCGGCCTTGGCCTGGGCGGTCTGCAGCTGCGCCCGCGCCATCTCGGTCAGCTGCGCCATGCTCGACTGCAGCGCGTCGGCGCTCAGCGCCTTGAACGACTCCCCCAGCTGGCGCTGGGCGTCCTGCACGGTCGCCAGGCGCTCGGCCGCCCGCTCGCGCTCGTGCGACAGGTCGGCGCGGGCCTGCACGAGCTCACGATCGAGCTCGCCGGCACGGTCGGCCTGCCACCACGAGCCCGCGCAGCCGCGGCCGCAGCGCCACCAGCACGATGCCCGGCGCCGATCAGGATGCCGACGATGAGGAAGAGGATCTCCATGGGCCGACAAGCGTTGCGCGACCGCCGGACGGATCGCAAGAATGCTTGCATGAGCGCCTCCTCGATCCGGCTGCGCCTGCGGATCCACGGCCGCGTGCAAGGTGTCTGGTTCCGCGATTCGGTGCGTCGGATCGCCACCGAGCACGGCGTCAGCGGGTGGGCCGAGAATCTGCCGGACGGGTCGGTCGAGGTCGTGCTCGAGGGCAGAGCCCGACGCGGTCCGGGCGGTCGCGGCGTTCTGCCGGGAGGGGCCGGCGCACGCTCGGGTCGACCGATGTCGACGAGCGGCAGGCGCCCGTCGAGGGGCTCCGTGGCTTCGAGATCCGCTAGCGAGCGCCGCGGCGCGAGGCCGCGGGCCGCTCAGACTTCGACCGGCTCGTCCTTGCCGGCCAGGCGATCGCGACCACGCTGTACGGCCGCGATGAACTTCGACAGGTTGACCTCGAGCGTGTTGAGGATCTCGTCGGCATAGTCCTCGGCGCCGAGACGGATCTCCCGCTCTCGCGTACGAGCGTCCTCGATGATGTCCTCGGCGGCGCGCTCGGCCTGCTTGGTGACCTCCTCGTCGGAGATCAGCCGCTCCTGGCGGTCGCGCGCCTCCTTGACGATCCGCTCGGCCTCGCGCTTGGCCTCGGCGAGCATCTCCTGACGCTCCTTGACGATCCACCGCGCCTGCTTGATCTCCTCGGGGATCGTCGCGCGCATCTGGTCGAGGATGTCGTAGATCTCCTCCTTGTCCACGCGAACCTGGTCGGTCAGCGGGACCGGCTTGGCGTTGTGGACGAGGTCGTCCAGCTTGTCGATCAGTACCAGGACATCCATCTAGCGCACCTCTGTTTCGTCAGCGGCCGAGTCGTTCCTTCAAGCGCCCGAGCGACTTCCTCGGTGACGAGGTCGTCGATCTCCCCGCCGAAGGTCGCGAGCTCCTTGACACCGCTCGATGAGATGAAACTGTACTTGGGTGAGGCCATCAGGTAAATGGACTCGATTTCCGGGGCCTGTCGGCGATTGAGCTGGTTCATCTCCAGCTCGTACTCGAAATCGGAGATCGCGCGCAGTCCCTTGATGATCGCGGTCGCCCGCCGCTCGCGCGCAAAGTCGACCAGCAGCGTGCTGAACGTCTCGACCGAGATGTTCGGCAGCGTGCTCGTCGCGTTGCGCAGGAACGCCACCCGCTCCTCGGCGCTGAACAGCGTCGCGCCCTTGCGCCACGGCAGGTTCACGACCGCCACCACGAGCTCGTCGAACATCCCGGAGGCGCGGTTGATCACGTCCAGGTGCCCGAACGTGACCGGGTCGAACGTGCCCGGGCAGAGGGCGATGCGGTTAGTGGGTGCCATGGATCTGAATCAGGGTGTCGCCGTAGCGGCGCTCGTCGAGCAGGGGCAGCCCGAGACCGAGCGGTTGACGCCGGTCGGACTCGGCGACGACACGGGCTTCCGGGGCAAGTGCCCCGGCCAGTGCCGCCGTCAGCCGTGCGCCGAGCGGGCTGCCGTGGCGGTATGGAGGGTCTAGGAACACCAGATCGTATTGACGCGCGCGGCGTTTTGCCTGCTCGCACCAGGCAACCGCGTCGCCCCGCACCACTTCGGCGTCGATCCCGAGCGCCTCGAGGTTGCGTCTGATCGCCGCGATCGCGGCCGGCGAGCTGTCGACCAGGGTCGCGTCCGACGCTCCGCGTGACAGCGCCTCGATCGCCAGTGCGCCCGAGCCGGCGAACAGGTCGAGCACGCGTCGCTCCGGCGATGTCACCGAGGATCGAGAACAGCGCTTCGCGGACCCGATCAGACGTCGGCCGCGTCGCCCGCCCGCGCGGCGCACGCAGCGTGCGGCCGCGGTGGCTACCGGCGATCACGCGCATCGCCAGGCCGGTCACGCTCGCGGATCGGCGCGGCGGCCTCGTCGCCGAACAGCCGCGGCAGCGCGACCGAGCAGCAGCGCGTGCTCGGGGCCCACGAGCTCCGGATCGCTCGGTGTCGATCGCTTCGGCGCGCAGCCGCGCCCGCTCCTGCAGCTCCCGATCACGCGGAAGCTCGGCGACGCGGAACTGCGCCAGCCGCTCTGCCGCACGCCGATCAGCTCCCCTTCGCCGCGCAGCTCGAGGTCGATCTCGGCCAGCTCGAACCCATCCGACCGCTCGGCCAGCGCCTTCAGCCGCGGCGACCCCTTCGGCCCGAACAGCAGGCACAGGGACGCGTGCTCGCCGCGGCCGATCCGGCCACGGAGCTGGTGCAGCTGTGAGATCCCGTAGCGCTCGGCGTCCTCGACCAGCATCACGGTCGCGTTCGGGACGTCGATCCCGACCTCGATCACGGTCGTGGCGACGAGCACGTCGGCCTCGCCGGCGGCGAACCGCGCCATCACCTCGAGCTTGTCGGCCGAGCGCTGCTGGCCGTGCATCAGCAAGACCCGGAAGTCACGCAGCTCGCCGGTCGCGCAGCCGCTCGAACTCGGCCGTCGCGGCCCGCGCCGCCAGCAGCTCGGACTCGGCCACCAGCGGGCAGACGACGAACGCCTGGCGCCCGTCGCGCAGCTCCGATCGCATCCGCTCGTACGCTCGCTCGCGCTCGCGCTCGGTCGAGCACACGTGCGTCTGGATCGGCTGGCGACCCCGTGGCAGCTCGGCGAGCACGGTGAAGTCCAGGTCCCCGTAGTGCGACAGCGCCAGCGTGCGCGGGATCGGCGTCGCGGTCATGTGCAGCATGTGCGGCCTACGAATCGATTCCCGCCCACCCACCCCCTGGCCACCGGCCTTGGCATCCAGCGCGGCGCGCTGGCGCACCCCGAACCGGTGTTGCTCGTCGATCACCGCGACCGCCAGCGAGCGAAACCGGACCGGCTCCTCGATCAGCGCGTGCGTGCCGACGATCAGCGACAGCTCTCCGGACTGCAGCTTGCCGAGCAGGTCCGCGCGCCGGCGTGCCGGGGTCGAGCCCGTCAACAGCCCGATCGGGATCGCCTCCCCCGCCATCAGCGACTGGATCGTCGCGAAGTGCTGCTCGGCCAGCGGCTCGGTCGGCGCCATCAGGGCGCCCTGCAAGCCGTGCTCGACCGCGCGCAGCAGCGCGTACAGCGCGACGACCGTCTTGCCGGAGCCGACCTCGCCCATCAGCAGCCGCTGCATCGGCCTCGTCTGCTTCAGATCGCCGTCGATCTCCGCGAACGCGCGGCGCTGATCGGCGGTCGGGGTGAACGGCAGCAGAACGTCGCAGCCAGCGGGCGCTCAGCGACGGCGGCTCGCCCAACGCCGCCGCGACGGTGGCGCCGCGGCGCAGCCGCCGCCGCCGCAGCAGCGCCAACTGCACCAGCAGTAGCTCCTCGAACGCCAGCCGGCGCCGGGCGGTCTCGTGACCGTCGTCGGAGCCGAGGTGGATCGCCGCCAGCGCCCCGCCGCGGTCGGGCAGCCGTTCGATGGTTCGCAGCCGCGCGGGCAGTGGCTCTGAGACGTCGGCGAGCGCCGCCGCGTTGTCACGGACGAGGGCAAGGATCTGGGTCGACGAGAGACCCTCGGTCGCCGGGTAGTGGCCGACCGCCTGATCGCCACCTCCGCCCCCGGCTTCGCCGGTGATCGCGTGGCCCTGCACCCGGAAGCGGCTGCGCGACTCGTACTTGCCGTGCAGCATCAGCCGGGTGCCGGCCGGGTAGCGGGAGACGAGCCAGGGCTGGTTGAAGAACGTCGCCTTCATCGTCGCGGTCCCATCGGCGACCGTCGCCTCCACCAACGGCCGCATCCCGCGCCGGCGTACCGGCCGGCTCGTGATCGACAGAACCTCGACGACGACCGTCGCCGTCTCCCCTGCGGTCAGCTCGGCCACGCCGCGGGCGTCGCGATGGTCGCGGGGCAGATGCTCGAACAGATCGCCGACGGTCTGGAGGCCGAGCGTCTGCGCACCCTGCTCGGCCTTCGCGCCGCCCGGCGGCTTCAGCGGTGCGCGCCAGCCGCGAGGGCCGCGGGTAGTGCACCGGGGCATCGCTCAGCTCCGCCGGACCCAGCGGGCGGGAGCTGGCGAACCCGGTCGCCGATCTGGATGGCGCAGAGGCTGACATTCGCACAGCAGATGGTGGCGAGCCCAGCGGCGGACGGCCGGACGGCTACCGACGGCGCAGCCGCGCGGCGCGAGCGTCGGCCTGCTGGCGCATGTCGAACACGTCGACATGCGAAACCACGCCGACGGTGGCGAACAGCGCCTGCGCGCTGGTCGGGTCATCGGTGTGGACGTGCACCTTCAGTGTCTGCGCATCGCCGACGACGAGCACCGAGTCCCCGAGGCGCTCGAGTTCGGCGACGAAGGTCCGGGACTCCAGGCCCGAGCCGGTCACCGCGAAGTTCGTGCAGTAGCGGTAGGTGATCGAGACGTGATCGAGATCTGCGCGCGGCGCCGGAGCGTCGAGACCTGACCTCGGCGGCGGGTCCGATCCGCGCAGCGCCGCGACGATCCCGGCGAGCAGCAGGGTCAGTCCGTAGCCGCCGGCGTCCACCACTCCGGCCGAACGCAGCGCCGGCAACAGGTCGGGCCCGCGAGCAACCGAATCCTGCCCGGCCTGCACCGCCGACTCGATCACGTCCGCGATCGCGAAGTCCTGCTCGGCCGCGGTGACGTCGGCGGCGAGCCGCGAGTCCGGGCGATGGGCGAGCTCGGACGCGACCCGATGGGCCATCTCGCGCACGACCGTCAGGATCGTCCCCTCGGCCGGCTCACGGACCGAGCCATACGCCTGGTCGACGGCGCGCGCGAGCGCGGCTGCAATCAAGACCGGATCGACGAGCTCGCCCGGACGTGACGCCAGCTCCTCGGCGGCGCCGCGGATCAACTGCGACAGGATCACGCCCGAGTTGCCGCGTGCCCCCAACAGCGCCGCGCGGGCGACCGAGGCGACGATCTGATCGCGGCCGATGTCATCGCCCGACGCATCGGCCAACCGGTCGAGCTCCTCGAGCGTCGCCCGCAGCGTCAGCACCATGTTGTCGCCCGTATCGCCATCGGCGACCGGAAACACGTTCAGCGCGTTGACCTCCTGGCGGCGCTCCTCGAGCGCCGCGAGCCCGGCGGCCAGCAGCGAGCGGACGCGGACGATGCTGGGATCGGCGTAGCCGCTGTGGCGCTCAGGGGCGCTCGGAGCGGACACCTCGCCCACTAACGAGCTTTGGTGACCTTGCCGGCCTTGAGGCAGCGCGTGCACACGTATACGCGACGGGGGGTACCGCCATCGTCGATCCGGACCCGCTGGAGGTTCGGATCGAACCGGCGTCGGGTCGCGACCATCGAGTGGCTGCGGTTGTTGCCGAAGGACGGACCCTTGGCGCACACGTGACAGATCTTGGCCATCGCGGGCAGTATAGGAGACGCCGTCGATATCCTCCGGCCGGCTTGGCCAATCGGTCCGGCACGCGGCGTGGCGGCCCCGCCGCCCGTCGCTATCACTAGGATTTCCAGGCGTAATCGTGCCAGCCGACCGTCTCGACAGGCCCTCAGACCCCAGATGAGCTCCTCGTCGCATCCGCCGGACGAACTGCGTCTGCCGTTCTCGCTGCCCGATCGCTACCGGGTGAAGCGCCACCTGGCCAACGGCGGGATGGCGTCGGTGTGGTGCGCCGAGGACCTGGAGCTCGACCGCAGCGTCGCGATCAAGGTGCTCGCCGAGCGCTTCGCACACGACGCCGAGGCGCTGCGCCGGTTCAAGCGCGAGGCCCGCGCCGCCGCCCGCGTCGGCACCCACCCCCAGGTCGTCACCGTCTACGACGTCGACGTCACCCCAGCCGACGCCGACGGGCCGGGGCGCGCGTTCATCGTCATGGAGTACCTGGCGGGCGGCACGGTCGCTGACGCGATCCGCCACGACGACATCCGCCGGCAGGAGTCGATCCGCTGGCTGCGCGAGGCCGCCTCGGCCCTCGATCACGCGCACGCCGCCGGGATCGTCCACCGGGACATCAAGCCCGCCAACTTCCTGCTGGACCGCAGCCGCGTCCTCCACGTCGCCGATTTCGGGATCGCGCAGGCTGACCAGCGAGGAGACGATCACCTCGCCCGACCAGCTGTTCGGGACCGCCGCCTACCTGTCGCCCGAGCAGGCGCTCGGTCGAGCAGCGACCAGCGCCTCGGACCGCTACGCACTCGCGGTCGTCGCGTTCGAACTGCTCGTCGGCGAGCGGCCATTTCATTCGCCGCACTTCAGCGCGCAGGCGCGTCAGCACATCGAGACGCCCCCGCCCGCCGCTTCGGAACGCAACCGGACGATCCCGGTGGCCGTCGATCCGGTGTTCGCCGCGGCCCTGGCCAAGGACCCGCAGCAGCGTCCCGCCTCGGCTGACGAGCTCGTGCGAGCGCTGGAGACGGCGTTCGGCGAGCGCCGGCCGATCCACCGCCAGTTTCCCACCCGGCGGGTCGCGGGCCCGGGGATCGGGGCTCCCGACGCGCTGACCGAGGCCGCCCGTGGCGGACGCGGACGGCTGCTGCCATCGCGATCGGTCGCCGCCATCGCCGAGCGCCACGGGCCTCGTCAGCCCGCCCCCACGTGGACGCCGAGCTCGGCGCCGCCCGGCGGCAAAGCCCCGCGGCGACGACGTCGGCTCGGCGCGCTGCTCTCGCTGCTGGCGGTGTTCGTGATCGTCGGCTTCGCCGCGGCGGCCGCGGCGGGGGTGTTCAGCGGCTCCTCGGGCAACCGGACGAGCGACGCGCTGGCCGCGGGAGGCTCGGCCAAGCAGGCGCGGACCGCGCTCGGCCACTCGACCTCGGCGGTCACCACCCAGGCCGCCTCCAACGCGACCCCGACGGCGGCCGCACTGGAGCTCACCGGGCACCGGCAGATGCTCGACGGCAACTACCCCGCAGCGCTGCAGACGCTCAAGCAGGCCGTCTCGACGGCGCAGCCCAGCTCGACCACCTACGCATACGCGCTGTACGACCTGGCTCGCACGATGCTGCTGTCAGGCGATCCGCAGGCCGCGATTCCAGTCCTGCGCGAGCGCCTGTCGATCCCGCTGGAGACAGCGGTCGTGCGCGCGACGCTCAACCAGGCGCTGCAGGCGGCCGGGCAGCCGGCGCAGCCAGCGACCACGCCGCCAACGACGTCATCGTCGAGCACCAGCACGACGACCTCGTCGACCACGACGTCGCCGGGCCACCAGGCGTCCGGCGGCGCCGGGGTGGCTGGGCCCGGGCACGACGGCGGCGGTTCGGGCGCCGGCAGCGGTCCCGGCACAGGCGGCGGCAACGGTCCCGGCACAGGCGGCGGCAACGGCCCCGGCACAAGCGGCGGCAACGGCCCCGGCACGGGCCCCGGCGGCGGTCCCGGCACAGGCGGCGGCAGAGGTCCCGGCACCAGCCGCGGCGGCCCCACGGGCGGCGGCGGTTCAGGCGGCCAGGGCGGTGGCGGCTCCGCGGGCGGCGGCTCCGGCGGCGGCAACAGCTCGGGCACCGGCGGTCACGGCGGCGGCAACGGATCCGGCGGCGATGGCTCCGGCGGCGCGGGCCTCACTGGTGAGCTCGCCGCTTCGGCCTGATCTCGGCGCGTCACACGCCGAGGATTGGCGATCTCGTAACGGATGTGGTGACGCGAACGCCAAGCTTCGGATGGCGGCTGGGGCGCTGACTCCCCGCGGCCAGCCGTGACTCAGGCGGCCAGCTGGCGGCGGACGTCGAGCGCGGCCAACACCGCCTCGGCCGCGTGCGCGCCGGTGTCGCGTTTGTCGCCGCCGGTAACGCGCGCCAGCGCCTGCTCCATCGTGTCGACGGTCAGCACGCCGAACCCGCACGGCACGCCCGTGTCCAGCGCAACCCGGAGGATCCCGTCGGCCGCGGCCGAGCAGACGTAGTCGTAGTGGTCGGTCTCCCCGCGGATCACGGCGCCAAGACAGACGACGCCGTCGAAGCGACCCGACGCGGCCGCGTACTGGGCGATGGTCGGTAACTCGAACGCTCCCGGGACCGAGAACGCAGGCACGTCGTCGGCCCCGGCCTCGGCCAGTGCCGCCCGTGCCCCCTGCTCGAGCCGGCCGGCGAGCTCTGAGTAGAAGCGGGCGACGCAGAGCGCGACGCGCAACTCAGCGCTCATCGGCGAACCCGCGCTGGCGGTTTGACTCGTGCTCGGCCTCCAGCAACTCCTCGACGCGCTCGCGCTCGCGATCTGACTCGTGCTCGGCCTCGATCATCTGCTCGTCGAGCGCGAGGCCCTGGTGGTGCAGGATGTGGCCCATCTTCTCGGCCTTGGCACGCAGATAGGCCTCGTTATGGGGGTTGGGGGCGTGCTCGATCGGCACCTGATCGGTGACCGACAGCCCGTACCCCGCCAGCCCGGAGATCTTCTTCGGGTTGTTGGTCAGGATCCGGATGCTCGTCAGCCCGAGATCCGAGAGGATCTGCGCGCCGATCCCGTAGTCACGCAGGTCGGCGGGCAGACCGAGCCGGAGGTTGGCGTCAACCGTGTCGAGTCCCTCTTCCTGCAGCTTGTAGGCCCTGAGCTTGTTGAGCAGGCCGATCCCGCGGCCCTCCTGAGCCAGGTACAGCAGCACGCCCGAGCCCTCGCGCTCGATCATCGCCAGCGCCGACTCCAGCTGCTCTCCGCAGTCGCAGCGCAGCGAGTGGAAGACGTCGCCGGTGAGGCACTCGGAATGGACGCGGACGAGCACGTCCGAGCGGCCCTCGACGTCGCCCTTGACGAGCGCCACGTGGTGCTTGTCGTCGACCAGCGAGCGGTATCCGACCGCGACGAAATCTCCGAACGTCGTCGGCAGGCTCGTCGAGACGACCCGCTCGATGAGCTTCTCGTGACGACGGCGGTAGGCGATCAGGTCGGCGATCGTGACCATTTTCAGGCTGTGCTTGAAGCAGTACACGGCGAGGTCCTCGCCGCGAGCCATCGAGCCGTCCTCGTTCTGGATCTCGCAGATCACGCCGGCCGGGTTCAGCCCGGCCAGCCGGGCAAGGTCGACCGACGCCTCGGTGTGGCCGGTGCGCTTGAGCACGCCACCGGGGTTCGCCTTCAGCGGCCGGACGTGGCCGGGCTTGACGATGGCCGACGATCCCTTGGTCGGGTCGATCGCGACTTGCATCGTGTGCGCCTGGTCGTGGACGCTGATCCCGGTCGTGACGCCCTCCCGCGCCTCGATCGTGACCGTGAACGGGGTCTCGTGGGAGCTCTCGTTCTTGAGCGTCATCATCTCCAGATCGAGCTCGTCGCAACGCTCCGGGGTCATCGCCAGACAGATCCAGCCGCCGGCCTGACGGGTCATGAAGTTGATCGCGTCGGGCGTGACGAACTGAGCCGCCAGCACCAGGTCCCCCTCGTTCTCACGGTTCTCGTCATCAACCACGACAACCATCTTGCCCGCCGCGATGTCCTCGAGGGCCTCCTCGATGGTCGAGAACGCGGCCTCGGCGGTGGTGGGACTCATCGGCGCATCAGCCTCTCTACGTATTTGGCGAGCACGTCGACCTCCAGGTTGACGACGGTCCCGACCTCGGCCTCGCCGAGGTTGGTCCGCTCCAGCGTTTCCGGGATCAGCGAAACGGTAAAGGATTGCTCGCCCACGCCCGAGACCGTCAGTGAGATCCCGTCGACGGTGATCGATCCCTTGTGAACGACGTATCGCAGCACCTCGTCGGGGGCCGCGATCTCGACCTGGCGTGCGAAGCCGTCGGGTGCGATCGACGCGATCCGACCGACCCCGTCGACGTGGCCCTGGACGACGTGGCCGCCGAGCCGGTCTGACGCGCGCAGCGCCAGCTCGAGGTTGACCGGCGATCCGGCACCGGCCTCCGCCAGCGAGCTGAGCCGCAGCGTCTCGTTCATCACCTCGGCGCTGAAGCGATGGTCGGCGACCGCGGTCGCGGTCAGGCAGACGCCGTTGACCGCGATCGAGTCGCCCTCCGACAGGTCACCGGTGAGGGCGCTGGAGACCGTCAGCACGACCCCGTCGGCTGAGTGCGCGACGTCGGTGATCTCGCCGAGATCGGCGATCAGGCCGGTGAACATGGGCGGGCCTCCACTGGCTACCAATCCTTGATCCGAGCGGACACGAGCAGGTCATCGTCGATCCGCTCGCAGTCGAGCGTGAGCGCCCTGACGGCCTCTGAGATCTGCTCGACCCCCTCCCCCTCGAGCGGGTCACGAGCCGTGCGGCCACCCAGGATCACCGGGGCCAGGAACAGCCGCACCTCGTCGATCTCGCCGGCGTCCAGGAAGACGCCGGCCAGATGCGGCCCCCCCTCCAGCAAGATCGAGCTGATCCCCTCCGCCCCGAGTTGATCCAGCGCCGAGCGCAGCCGGTCCGGCTCGTTGGCGCCGGTCGCGACGATCACGTCGGCCCCGTGGGCCTGGAGCGAAGCGGTCGCGGCGCGCGGCGCCGCGCGGGACACGACGACCGTCAGCGGCACGTTCCGCGCGTCGCCGACCAGCTGGGTCGACAACGGCAGCCGGCCGAGCGAGTCGAACACGACGCGTCGCGGCTGGCGAATCGAGCCCGCTCCATCGATCCTCGCCGTCAGCAACGGATCGTCGGACAGCGCCGTGCCGATCCCGACCACGACCGCGTCCGATTCGGCGCGCCAGTGATGCGACCGGGCCCGTGAGGAAGGGCCTGAAATCCACTTCGAGTCGCCGCTGGAGGTCGCGACCTTGCCGTCGAGCGTCATCGCGGACTTGAACAGCACCCATGGCCGCCCCGTCCGGGCGTGCTTGCGAAAAGGCTGGTTGAGCAGTCGGGCGCGATTCGCCAGTTCGCCGTCGGCGACGACGATTTCGACGCCCTCGTCGCGGAGGATCCCGAGGCCACGACCGGACGCGTGTTCGGAGGGATCGTCGGAGCCGACGACGATCCGGCGGATCCCGGCGCGGCTGATCGCGTCCGTGCAGGGGGGCGTCCGGCCCTCGTGCGCGCACGGCTCCAGCGACACGTACATCGTCGCTCCGTCCAGCGGTCGATCGCCCGCCGCGCTGATCGCCTCGACCTCGGCATGCGGCCCGCCGAGCGAGCCGTGATACCCCTCGCCGAGGACGCCGTCCGCGGTCGCGATCACGGCACCGACCAGCGGATTGGGTGACACCCAACCGCGCCCCTGCTGGGCGATCTCGATCGCCCGCGCCAGATGGCGGCGATCGGTGTCAGTCGGCTGTGTCATCTCCTGTTTCTTAATGTAGTCAGCCGCGCACCGGCCGATCTTCAACCGGTACACGCTCATCTCCGGTCCGGGCCGCACGTACTGGGTCGGGTAATAGTCGATCGACCAGTCGAAGCTGAACGGCACCGCGCGCTTGTTGGTCGAGAACGGGCTGACGTGGTAGACGAGCTTGGCGTCGTTGGCCAGCTGGGCGTAGTAGGCGATCGCCTGCGGCGCGATCTTCGGCTGCGCGAACGACCGTCCCGCCTGCAACGAGCCGATCACCACCCAGCAGTAGTCGGCCTTCGCGTACTCCGTCAGCAGCTCCGGCCGCAGCGAGCGTTCGTACTGATCCAGCCCGACGAATACGTGCTGGCCGGGCGGCAGGTGACGGTCGTGATCCTGGATGTCGACGTCGGTCAGGCTCGTGTCCCACAGCTTCCAGCGGGCACCGCTCGGGGTCGCCGTATCAGCGCGCCCGATGTCGTAGCTCCAGTTGTCGGAGACCACCGGCTCGACCACAACCTTCGAGCCTGCCGGAATGTGCTTGACCATCCACGCGCGGGTCAGGTTGCGGGTGTCCGGTCGCGACAGCACCCGATCTGAGTGCAGCGCGGTGCTGACGCTCTGGGCCAGCAGCAGGATCGCGGTGACCGCGATCACCGCCGCGGCGGGCACTTTGCGCTCGGCGATCAGCCAGCGTCCCAACGAGACCGCGCCGTAGGCGCCCAGCAGCGCGACGATCGGGAACGTCGGCATCAGCCAGCGGCCGAAAAATCGCTGCTGGTCGCCCATGTAGACGATGAACGCGATCGGCGCGGGGATCAGGACCAGCGCGGGCGCCAGCCGTCGGCGGACCAGCAGCGCGATCGCCCCGCCCACCGCCGCCAACGACGGCACCCATCCCAGCCCCCAGGTGTAGGTCCACACATAGAACGCGGTCCCGCTGGAGGCGGTCGTGCCGAGCTTCTCGGGGTCCGAGCCGGCCGCCAGCGCCTTGCTGCGCGGTGACCCCCTGGTGAAACGCCGAGAAGTCCAGCAGCGAATACGGGTTGGCGATCACGAACGCGATCGCTGCCGCGGCGACGCACAGGCCCAGGCGCCACAGCGACTGCGCGACCGTGCGGCCCGACAGGCCGTCGCAGAGGCACGCGGCCAGCAGGCAGACGAACGTGATCGCGCCGGTGTACTTCGTCGCCGCCGCCACTCCGCAGCCGATCCCCGCCAGTGCGTAGTCGCGCCGGGCACCATTTCGCAGCACGCCCGCCGTCCCGTACAGCGACAACGCCACCGGGGCCAGCGTCGGGGCGTCGTTGAGGGCCAGGTGGCTGTAGAAGATCGGCAGGAAGGCCAGGCCGAAGATCGCCGCCGCCACCAGCCCGACGGTGCGGTTGAACATCCGCACGCCCGCCAGGTAGGTGAGCCAGACCGAGATCGTCCCGAGCACCGCGACGACCACCCGCGCCACCACGAACACCTCGGTCGGATGCGCCGCGTACGCCCGGCTGACCGCATCGGCGGACCCGAACCACAGCTCGAACACGATGTTCAGCAGGTAGGAGTAGGCCGGCGGGTTGAGGAAGTAGTTCGGGTTGTAGTCGTGGGAGAAGTACGCGATCGCCCGAGGCACGTAATGGCGCGCCTCGTCGGAGTTGTAGCTGTAGGGCAGGCCCTGTTTGATCCCCCACAGCCGCAGCCCGAGCGTGGCCAGCAGGAGCAGCGCCAACGCGATCCGGTGCAGGTTGCGTTCGATCGTCCGCGCACTCGACCGAGCGTCCCCGCCACGCGTCCGCCGGCGCCGGGACCACGCCGGCGGCGACGGCCGCCCCAGCCGCGAGGTCGTATCCGCCGGTACCGCGTCCATGATCCGCGCCGCCCGCCCCGCTACCGTTTGCCCGGGATTTCCGAGCGTCCAAGGGCCGGTCGGCGCCTGCGACCGGCGTCCGAGCCGAGGTCATCTGACATGAAACTGATCATCCAGATTCCCTGTTTCAACGAGGAGCAGCAACTGCCGCAGACGCTGTCACTGCTGCCCCGCGAGCTCGACGGGTTCGATGCGGTGGAGTGGCTGATCATCGATGACGGCTCGACGGACAAGACGATTGAAGTGGCCAAGAACAGCGGCGTGGATCACGTGGTGCGGCTCACCAATCACAAGGGCCTGGCCGCTGGTTTCCAGGCCGGATTGGACGCCGCGCTGAAGCTTGGCGCGGACGTGATCGTAAACACCGACGCCGACAACCAGTACGACTCGGCCGACATCCCCAAGCTCGTTGCGCCGATCCTGCGCGGCGAGGCCGACATGGTGATCGGCGACCGTCAGGTCGGAACCAACGAGCACTTCTCCTGGCACAAGCGTCGCCTCCAGCGGCTCGGCTCCTGGGTCGTGCGCCAGGCGTCCGAGACCGAGGTGCCCGACACGACCTCCGGCTTCCGTGCCTACAACCGTGAGGCCGCGCTGCAGATGCAGGTCGTCTCGAAGTTCACCTACACGTTGGAGACGATCATTCAGGCGGGCAAGCTGACGGTCGCGATCGATCACGTGCCGATCCGCACGAACGCCAAGACGCGTGAGTCCCGGCTGTTCCCGTCGATGTCTGCCTACATCCGCCGCAACGGCCTGTCGATCTTCCGGATCTACTCGCAGTACGAACCGCTGCGGGTGTTCTGGACCGGCGCGGTCCTGATGGGCGTGCTCGCGTTGGCGGTGTTCGTGCGCTTCCTGGTGCTGTTCATCGGCGACCCCAGCCACGCGACCGGACACATCCAGTCACTGGTCCTCGGCGGGGTGCTGTTCAACGCGGCGATGCTGTTGGGAGCCCTGGGGGTGATCGGCGACCTGCTGGCCGCGCAGCGGACGTTGTCGCAGCGGACGTTTGAACGGGTCCGGCGGATCGAGCTGGAGCTGGGGATCAAGCCGTCGCACTACGAGCCCGGGAACCCGGGCGGCGCGCCGGGGTCGGGCGGCTCCGGCGCCGGCTCGGGCGGGTCCGGCGGCTCAGGGCCCAGTGGCTCCGGCTCAGACGTTCCCGACGCACCGGCGACAGGACCGTCAGAGCAGCGCCCGGACCCGGCGCGGGAACGTTTGGGCGTATGACCGCCGGCCCGCCGTCCCGACCGGGAACACGTACGACAAGTACGGCTCGACCAACCCGGTCGTCCGCCGCCTGATGTCGGGTTTTCAGCGCACGCTTGACGAGCTGTTCGCCGAGGCAGCGCCGGAATCCGTGCTCGACGTCGGCTGCGGCGAGGGTGTGCTGACCGAGCAGTGGGCCGAGCGGCTCGGGTCTGGCCGGGTCGTCGGCATTGATCTCGACGACCCCAAGCTCGAGGCCGAGTGGGCCACCCGCCGGCGGCCCAACCTGCAGTTCGAGGCAAAGTCGATCGAGTCGTTGTCGTTCGCCGACGATGAGTTCGATCTGGTCGCCGCCACCGAGGTGCTCGAGCACGTCGATCATCCCGAGGCGGCTGTCGCCGAGATGGCCCGCATCGCCCGGCGGTGGCTGCTCGTGTCGGTTCCCCACGAGCCGCTCTGGCGAGCGCTCAACCTGGCCCGCGGCGCCTATCTGCACGATCTGGGCAACACCCCTGGCCACCTCAACCACTGGACCCGCGCCGGGTTCGTCCGAATGCTCGGCGCCCACGGGCAGGTGGTGCAGGTGCGCTCGCCGTTCCCCTGGACGATGCTGCTTGTCCGAACCTGACGCGGACGATCGCTCGTTCGCATCCGGGGCGCGGATCCTGTCGATCGGGATCGCGTCGACCGGGATCTTCACCTTCGCCTACCTGGCCACCGCCAGCCACGTCCTGTCCAAAGGCGACTACGGGCTGATCTCGCTCTGCTGGTCGATCATGTTCGTGATCCTGTCGGTGATCTACCGGCCGATCGAGCAGCTGCTCTCGCGCACGATCGCCGACCGCCGTGCCCGAGGGCTGAGTGGCCACCCGCTGCGGATCCCGGCCGCGATCCAGTCCGGCTTCGCGCTCGTGTTCATCGTGGTCGCCCTGAGCCTGCGCAGCGTGATTGAAAACGACGTCTTCCAGGGCTCGTCGGTCCTGTTCTGGATCCTGTTCGCGGGCGTGATTGCGTATGCCGCCAGCTATTTCGCGCGCGGGTGGCTGGCCGGCCATCAATACTTCGCGCTGTACGGCGCGCTGGTGTTCCTCGAGTCCACCTCGCGCTTCGTGTTCCCCTTGGCGGTTGCGGTCGGGATCGGCTCGGGGATCGGTGTCGTCGGGCTCGGGATGGCGGTCGCACCGTTCGCGTCGCTGTCGGTGATGCCGTTCGCGCTGAAACGGATCCGCCGCGCCGGCCGACGCGCGCCCGCGGCGACCGCGGACTCGATCCGCTCAGGATCGCTCGGCGCCGAGCTCGAGACCGCCGAGATCCCGGTCGCGGACGCCGCCGCCGAGGGACCAGCGGCGGCGCAGATCGAAGAGACCTCCGCCGATCTGTCGATGCGGCGCGGCGCCGGCTTCGCCGTCTCGGTCGTCGGGATCATGTTCTCCGAGCAGACCCTGATGAACGCCGGCGTACTGATCGTCGCCGCGGCCGCCGGCGGAACCAATATCACCGGCGGCCTGACTGGGTTCGTGTTCAACGTGATGCTGATCGTGCGCGCACCGCTGCAACTGTTTCAGGCGATCCAGACCTCGATCCTGCCTCACCTGGCCGGCTTGGAGGCCCGTGAGTCAGCCGACGAGTTTCGCCGCGCGATCCGGATCACCGTGCTCGTGATCGCCGGCTTCGGGCTGGCGGTCGCGCTCGGGCTGCTGGCGATCGGTCCAGAGGTGATGAAGATCTTCTTCTCCAGCAAGGCCGGTCACTACAACCGGTTCGGGCTGGCGCTGGTCGGCCTCGGGATGGGCCTGCACCTGATCTCCGGCACGCTTAACCAGGCCGCGCTGGCGCGTGGGCGCGCGGCGACAGCCGCGGCCTGCTGGTTGACCGCGGCGGCGCTGTTCGTCGGCTTCCAACTCGTCGACATCGTCCACTCGCGGGTGTGGCGCGTGGAGGTCGGCTATTTCGGCGCCACGGCCGTCCTCTGTGTGCTGCTCTGGCTGCTCTACCGCCGCGGCAGCGCGGGGGCCCTCAGTTCGGCGGACCGTCCGCGCCCCGGCGTCGCGCTGGCCGCGCCGGCGGCGCCGCGATGAGATGCTGCGTTTGGGCCGCTTCTGGTCGAAAAGCGGCCAATCGAAAGCATGAATTGGTGAGCTATGGCAAACCGGTTGCGGGTGCCCAAGCGACATCCGTCAAAGCGGGCTTTGACCGCGACGGGCGCTCAGCCTGCCCCGGCGGCCTGGGCCAACCGCAGGTACGTCGCCGCCGGGTCGTCGGACCCGAACACCGCCGAGCCGGTCACCAGCCAGTTCGCCCCCGACGCCACACAGGTGCCGATCGTCTGCTCGTGCACGCCGCCGTCGACCTCGAGCGCAACGCCATCGGGCAGCATCGCGCGCAGCCGCTGAAGCTTCCCAGCTGAATGCGGGATGAACGACTGGCCTCCCCAGCCCGGGTTGACGCTCATGCACAGCGCCAGGTCGAGCGCATCCGCCGCGATCTCCGACAGCGCCTCGGCCGGAGTGGCCGGGTTGATCGCGGCGCCAGCGGTGCAGCCCGCGTCGCGGATCGCCTGCAACGCGTAGTGCAGATGCGGGGTGGCCTCAGCGTGGATCGTGATCCCGTCGGCGCCGGCCTTGGCGATCTCCTGCAGATGGCGCTCGGGCTGCTCCACCATCATGTGCACGTCTGCGAAACCGCCGACATCGTGGATCAGATCCGCCAACGCCGACACGACGACCGCGCCGAAGCTGATCTGAGGCACGAAATGCCCGTCCATCACGTCGATATGAATCACCCGGGCGCCGACAGCGAGCACCTCGGACACCTGCGAGGCCAGCCGGGCGAAATCAGCCGACAGGATCGATGGCGCGACCCGCAACTCGGTCAGCAGCGACCGCCTCCCGGACGTGTCCGCGGGCGCGCTCACACCGCGACGAGCATCGAACCGTGGCAGTTGTTACAGGCGACGATCGCGGTTGTCGACATCCGCACGATCGTCGAGTGCTCGCCGCAGTTGGGGCAAACGGAGACGAGTTCGTAGCGCTGCAGGCAATACACGCAGCGGTAATGCCCCGGTACCGCCGTCGGGCGGAGCCACGGCTCGTGGCAATGCGGGCATTCGGGACCGAGATTGAGCGCTGGTTCGTTCACTCCTGAAATTACGAGACTAATCGGTCGCCGTTACGTCACCGGCGCCGGAATCGCGCGATAAAGAACCCATCTGTGCCATCCAAGTGTGGCAGCAACTGCAGACGGGACGTGCCGGGATCGGAGCCATCGAACGGATCCGGGATGAAATCTCCGCTGCGCGCCAGAAACCGTTCAGCGATGTCCTCGCCCTCGGCATGCGAGATCGTGCAGACCGAATAGACCAGGACGCCGCCGGGTCTGACCGCGGCCGCGCCCGTCTCCAGGATCCGGGCCTGCAATGCCGCCGTCTCGATGACCCGCTCGGGACTCGTGCGCCAGCGCAGATCCGGCCGTGACTGCAGGGTGCCAAGGCCACTGCAGGGCGGATCCACCAGAACCCGGTCGAACGGTTGCACGGTCGCGTCGAGCCGCTCCGCGGCGTCGGCGACGCTGCACGGTCGCCGCACCGACATGCATCCGCTGCAGCGTCCGGCTCAGCCCGTCAGCGCGACGCGGGTTGCGCTCCACGCAGACGACCGCACCGTCGCGCGCCTACCAGCGCGGCCAGCTGGGTCGCCTTGGCACCCGGCGCCGAGCACAGGTCGAGCACGCGGTCGCCGGGCTGCGGGTCGAGCACGTGTGCCGGAGTCATCGACCCGCGTGACTGGGGCATGATTGCCCCTTCCGCCCACAGCTGCGACCCGTGGGCGTCAAACGGTCCGTCGAGCACGAGCCCGTACGGCAGTCCGGGCGCCGGCGCGGCCGCCACCGGCAGTCGGGCCCGCACGTCCTCCACGGTCGCGACCAGCGTGTTGACGCGCAGCGCCGACTCCGCTGGCTCGTTGACCGCGACCAGCAGCGCGCGCGCCTGCTCAGCCCCCAGCTCGTCGAACCACAGCCGCGCCATCCAGACCGGCACTGAGCGCAGCAGCGCCGCCCGCTCCGGCGTGGTGTCGTCGAGCGCCGCCAGGATCTCCGCGCCGTCGCGCGTCGCTCGGCGCATCACCGCGTTGACCAGGCCGGCGGCTCGTGGCGCGTCCAGCTTCGCCAGCCTGACCGACTCGTCGACCGCCGCGTGCTCGGCGACGCCGCCGAGCAGCAGCAGCTGGGTCAGACCGAGTCGCAGCGTCGCCAGCACCGGCGGCTCGAGCTGGCGCAGCGGTCGGCCGGCCAGCTGCTCGATCACATGGTCAAGCGTCGCCCGCCGCTGAACGGCGGTATACGCGAGCGCCATCGCAAACGACCGCTCGCGCGGATCCAGCTCGCGGCCGCCTCGGCGTGCAGCGCGCGGTCCGCGTAGGCGCCGCTGCTCGAACACGCGCCGGATCACGCGGTACGCGCAGGCCCGGGCCGGTGAGACGCCGGCCGCTCGACGCTCGGCGGTGGCCATCAGCCGGCACGGCCGCGGAGGAACGCGGCCGCGTCCATCGCACGGCGCCCCGGCGGCTGCACGACGTCGAGCCGCAGCGTCGTCTGTCCGGCGCAGCCGAGCAGCACCTCGCCGGCCGCGTACGACAGCTCACCCTGACCGGGATCGCCGGCCAGCGCGGCCCGCGCGGTCGCCGCCAGCACGCCCGAGCCGCTCGCCGTCGCCGATCATCACCGCGGCACCGATGTGCGGCGTCAGCGCCCGGACGCGGCGCTCCAGGTCCGTCAGCGGCCCCCGCCGGGTCGAGGATCCGGTCCTCGGCCGCGATCTTGTCGGCATACGTCACCCCGGACTCGTCCTGCTCGGTGAACTGCAGATCCCGCAGACCGACGTCCAGCGCCTCGATCAGCAGCCGCGCGCCGAGCTCGGCCAGGCGGGGCGACAGCGTCCCGTAGGTGTCATGGGCGAGGATCGGCTCCGGCGCGGCGAGCGCGACCGGGCCGGAGTCCAGGCCGGCGGTCAAGCGCATGATGCTGACGCCGGTGCGCTCCTCGCCGGCGATCATCGCGCGCTCGATCGGTGCGGCGCCGCGCCACCGCGGTAGCAGTGAGGGATGGACGTTGAGGATCTCGTGCTCGGACAGCAGCGGCTCCTTGATCAGCGCCCCGAACGCGCACACGAGCAGCACCTCGGGCGCGGCCGCGGCGATCGTGGCGCGAGCGTCGTCATCGTTGATCGTCGCGGTCTGTGCCAGCTCCAGCCCGAGCTCCCGGGCGGTCTCGGCGACCGGCGGCGACTGCAACCGGCGGCCGCGGCCGCGCGGGCGGTCGGGGCGGGTGACCACCAGCGACGGCCGGTGCGCCGTGCCCGCCAGCGCCCCGAGCACGATCGCCGCGAACTCCGAGGTGCCCAGGTAGACGGTGTGCACCGGTCTCGTTCGTGGCCCGCCGCGCTGCGCCGCGGCGTCAGGCGTCGTCCAGCGCCGCGCGCAGCGCCTTCATCGCCTCTTTGCGCTGCGAACGCGAGGTGCGATCGAGGATCAGCACGCCGTCGAGATGGTCGATCTCGTGCTGGATCACGCGCGCCTCCAGCCCGGACGCCTCGATCGCGATCGGCTCGCCGAGCTCGTTCTGGGCCGTGACCCGCACGTGCACGGCGCGTTCAACCTCGACTTGGACGTTGGGCAGGCTCAGGCAGCCCTCCTCGGCTGTCTCGAGCTCCGACCCCGACCACTCCAGCACGGGGTTGACGAGCGCCGCCACGGGCGCCTGCGGCTGCGCGCGGTAGACGAGCACGCGGTGCAGGATGCCGACCTGCGTCGCGGCCAGGCCGACGCCGATCGCATCGGTCATCAGCTCGCCCATCCGCCGCACCTCGTCCCCGAGGGTGTCGTCGAAACGATCGACCGGGCGGGCCTTGGTGCGCAGCACCGGATCCCCGAACTTACGCACGTGCGACAGCGCCGACGCGCGGCGGGCGGCGGTCTCGGGATCGAGGTGCTCCTCCTCGTCGGGGTCGGTGTCGTCGACCTCGATCTCGTCGGGATCGAGCTCGTCGACAACGGTCTCGGTGGTCTGCTCGCTCACTCTCATAAGTCTAGGTCTCACTCTCGCGGGACCGTGTTGGGGCGGTCACACCGGATCGACATCGACGCTGACCGAGACGCCGCGTCTGGCGGCGGCCGGGGCGACCGCATCGACCGCCCGGCCGACGGCCTCGATCGCGGGCTCGCGGTCAGTCGCCTTGACGAACACCTGGCTGCGGAACCGGCCGCGCAGCCGGAACAGCGGCGCCGGGCCGAGCACGGCGGCGCCATCGACGACGATTCGCTCGCCGATCCGCACCGCCGCGGCGCCGGCCTCGGGCTCGGCCTCGGCCGAGCAGACCACCCTGATCAGCGACGCGAACGGCGGATAGCGCAGCGCCCGCCGCCGGCTCAGCTCATCGGCGACGAACCCGTCGGCGTCATGTCCGGCGGCGAACTGCAGCGACCGTGCGTCGGGGGCAAGCGTCTGCACGAGCACCCGCGACCGGATCTGGTCGCCCGCCCCCGCCGCCTCGGTTCCCCGTCCCGTGCGACCGGCCAGCTGGGTGACGAGCGCGAACGTCCGCTCCTCGGAGCGGAAGTCCGGGAACCGCAGCGTCTGGTCGGCGTCGATCACGACCCCCAGCGACACGTTGGGGAAGTCGTGGCCCTTGGCGACCATCTGGGTGCCGACGAGCACCCCGGCGTCCGCCGCCTCGAACGCCTGCAACGTGCGTGCCCGGGCCTCCAGCGTCGAGGCGTCGGCGTCAAGCCGGAAGATCGGAAACGCGTCGGTGCCGAGGCCGTCACGCAGCTCGTGCTCGATCCGTTCGGTGCCCGCGCCGTGCCGCGCGACCGAGACCGACGCGCAGTCCGGGCAGCGATCCGGCACCGGCTGGCGATGGCCGCAGTGATGGCAGGCGACGAATGACCCGTGGCGATGCAGCACCAGCGCCACCTCGCAGTTGGGGCACAGCCACACCCGGCCGCAGTTGCGACACGACAGGAAGTTCGACCAGCCGCGCCGGTTGAGCAGCATGATCGCCTTGCCGCCCGCGTGACGCAGGTCGGCCAGTGCCATCCGCGTCTCGGGATGCAGCGGCTGGTGGCTGGAGCGCATGTCCAGCAACTCGACCGGCGGCATCGGCCGCCCGTCGACTCGTTCGGGCAGCCGCAGCCGCGTGAGCTCGTGGACGCTCTCGGGCCGCGGCGTGGCCGATCCGAGCACGAGCGTCGCCCCATGCGCATTGCGCGCGCCAGCGTGCGACCGCGCGCGCGTCGAACCGAGGGTCGCCCTCGTGCTTGTAGGAGCCCTCATGCTCCTCGTCGACGACGATCAGGCCGATGCCTGCGAGCGGCGCGAGCACCGCCGAGCGTGGCCCGACGCACACCCGCGCCTCGCCGCTGCGCAGCCGGAACCACTCGTCGCGACGCTGCCCTTGCGTCAGCGCCGAGTGCAGGACCGCCACCACGTCCCCGAACCGGGCCTGGAATCGCCACAGCGTCTGCGGCGTCATCGCGATCTCGGGCACGAGCACGATCGCGGTCCGGCCCGCGTTCAGCACCGCCTCGACCGCGCCGAGGTACACCTCGGTCTTGCCCGAGCCGGTGACGCCGTGCAGCAGGAACTCGTGCTCCCGCGCACCGTCGCCGGCCGGCGCTGCGCCAGGTCCGGTCCGGATCGCCTCGAGCAGGCGCGTCAGCGCCGCCGCCTGGGCGGGCATCAGCGGCGGTGCCGTCGCCGACGCGGCGCCGACCGCGTGCGCCGGCGGCCGGCGCGGGCGGGTGCGCCGATCGAGCGCCACCAGTCCGCGGGCCGCGAGCCGTCGCAGCGAATCGGTGCCAAGCTCGGACGCCGCCGCGGGCCCGGTGCGGTCCAACGTCGCCAGCAGCTCGCGCTGACGCGCGGTCAGCCGTGGCGCCGGCGCCCGGGGGTTGGAGTCCGAGCTTGGGTCCGGCGCCGAGTCAAGGTCCGACGCCGGCTCGGGCGCGAGCGCGTCACGGCCGGCGCCGGTCAGCTCCGCGACGAGCACGCGCTTGGCGCCGGCACCCTGCGCGGCGCCGGGCGCGAGCATCAGCGACAGTGCCCGGGCGGTCGTCGAGCAGTACTCGTGCGCCATCCACTCGGCGAGCGAGACCAATTCGGGCGTCAATGCCGATTCGAGCACCTCGTCGGGCTCAGACAGCTTTCCCGGGTCGACGTCGGTCGTCTCGCTCAATCCGGTCACGACGCCGAGCGTCCGTTGGCCGCCGAACCGGATCCGCAGCACCGACCCGACGCCGACGGACGGCGCCTGCGCGTCGCTCAGGCGGTAGTCGAACGTGCCGCGGACGGCGCGCGTTCGCGTCAGCGGCTGAACCCGAGCGATCACGGGGATCGAATCTAGGCACCGGCTCGGTCAACCCGGCCCGACGTCCGGATGTCGGAACGCGGCCACCCCCGACTCCGTCGGCCGCGCTGCCAGGGGACCGGCGGGCCGGTTGGTCGATTTTCGTCCTGGGATCGTGAAAATCGACCAACCGTGCGGCGAGCGTCAGGCGACGAGGTCCTCCTCGGCCTGGCGGATCCAGTCGCGCTTCTCGGCGCGCCACTGCTCGTCGGTGCGGCGCAGCTTCCAGTAGCCGGTCGCCGACAGCTGGTCGGCGGTCATCCCGCGGTCGCGGACGAGATGGCGGCGGATCATCAACACGGCCGTCGCCTCGCCGTGGATGAACGCGTGGCCGCGCCCTTCCGGGAGCTCCAGGGCGCGGACGGCCTCGAGCTGGAGCTCAGGAGCCTCGCCGGGACCGCCATCGCGATGCAGCCAGGTCACGTGCAGGTCACCGGGCGACGTCAGCGGCTGCTCGTGCTCGGGGCCGTCGACCTCGAGGATCACGTGCGCGGGCACGCCAGCGGGCACGCGCTCGAGGGACACGGCGACGGCCGGAATCACCGCCTCATCGCCGACCATCAGGTGCCAGTGAGCGTCCGGCGAGGGCGTGTAGCCGCCGCCCGGGCCATTCAGCAGCAGGGTGTCGCCGGGCGCCGCGGCGGCGGCCCACGGGCCGGCGAGCCCCTCGTCGCCGTGGACGACGAAGTCGAGCGTCAGTCGGCGGCTCGCGGGATCGTATTCACGCACGGTGTAGGTACGGGTCTTGTCGCCGAATCGGCACTTGACGTAGTGGTCGGTGTATTCGCCGACCGGGAAGTCCTGAAGGTCGGGACCCTCGACGACGATCCGGACCATGCCCGGAGTCAGCTGGCTGGACTGCACGACGGTGGTCGCGCGAGGCGGTCGGTTGGGACGGTTGGGACTGGGCATCAGCTGGGCCTCTCGTTGCAGATGGTCGTGTCGCCGAGCGGTCGCGAGCATCGACCGTCATCGCCGACGACGTTAGCCGCGCCGGGAGCGGGTTATGCTCGCGGCGTGAGCACCTACAACCCGGATGGGACGCGAATCGGCTGGGTGGGCACCGGCGTGATGGGAACCTCGATGTGCGGTCACATGCTCGCTGGCGGCTACCCGACGACGGTGTACTCGCGCACCCGTGGGCGCGCCGAGTCGCTCCTGGAGCGGGGCGCCAGTTGGGCGGATTCGCCCGCCGAGCTCGCCGCACGCTCGGACGTCGTCTTCACGATGGTCGGGTATCCGGCCGACGTGCGTGAAGTCATCCTCGGCGACGACGGCGTGTTGTCGTCGATTCGGGCCGGCGCCGTGATCGTCGACATGACCACGAGCGAGCCGTCGCTTGCCCGGGAGCTGTTCGCCGCGGCTGCGGAGCGCAGCGTCGCGAGCGTCGATGCCCCCGTCTCGGGCGGCGACGTCGGAGCGCGTAACGCCGCGCTGTCGATCATGGTCGGCGGTGACGAGGCGGTCGTCGAGCGGCTGCGGCCGCTGCTGGGGCTGCTCGGGACGACGATCGTGCACCAGGGGCCGGCCGGCGCCGGGCAGCACACCAAGATGGTCAACCAGACGCTGATCGCGACCGGCATGATCGGGGTCTGCGAGGCGCTCCTGTACGCCCACCGGGCGGGCCTCGATCCTGAGCGCGTGCTGCGCTCGGTCAGCGGGGGCGCGGCCGGCTCGTGGTCGTTGACGAACTATGCGCCGCGGATGCTCGCGGGCGACTACGCCCCCGGGTTCATGGTTGAGCACTTCATCAAGGACATGGAGATCACGCTCGCCGAAGCGCGGCGGATGGACCTGGCGCTGCCGGGTCTGGCACTCGCGCACGAGCTGTACCTGGCGCTGCGCGCGCAGGGCGGCGGCCGCGACGGCACCCACGCCCTGATCCGCGCGCTCGCGAGCCTGTCGGCGATCGACTCAGAGCAGCTGAGCTCGCGATCACGCCGGACGTCCTGATCCACGACCCCGGGAGCCCCAGATGGCCTACGTACTGACTGCGAAGTGGACCGCCCGCGAGGATGAGGTGCCGGCGGTCGAAGCCGCGCTGCGCGGGCTGATCGCGGCGACCCGGGCCGAGCCGGGCAACCTCGTCTACCAGTGCCATCGTGATGTCTCCGACCCGCGGGTGTTTCTCCTCTACGAGATGTACGAGGACGAGGACGCGTTCCAGGCGCACGCCTCGTCGCCCCATTTCGACGAGTATGCCGTGCGCGACGGGATCCCCCGTCTGGAGAGCCGCGAGCGGCATTTCTACGTGACCTGGGAGTGAGCATGCCCGGCCGCGCACCGGCGTGATCGGCGCCGGGATCATCGGACTCGCGATCGCCCGCCGGCTGGCGGAGGTCAACCCGGGCGCCGACATCACCGTGCTCGACAAGGAGCCCGCTGTCGGCCGCCATCAGACCGGGCACAACAGCGGGGTCGCCCACGCGGGCGTGTACTACCCACCGGGCTCGCTGAAGGCGACGCTGTGCCGGCGCGGGATCAGGCTGCTCAGGGACTACTGCCGCGAGCACGGCATTGCCTATGAGGAGTGCGGAAAGCTGATCATCGCGCGCGACGCGGGAGAGCTCGCCCGGCTCGATGAGCTCCAACGGCGCGCGACCGCCAACGGCGTCCCCGGGCTGCGCCGGCTCGACGCAGGCCAGCTCGGCGCGGTGGAGCCGCATGCCCGCGGCGTGTCGGCGCTGCACTCACCGTCGACGGCGATCGTCGACTTTCCGGGCGTGGCGGCTTCGCTCGCCTCCGGGATCGCCGCGGCCAACGGCGAGATTCGACTCGGCTTCGAGGTCACGTCGATCGCCAGACGCCGCGGTGAAACCCGGGTGCGGGCCGGCACCGGCGAGGAACTCGCGTTCGATCGGCTGATCGTCTGCGGTGGGCTGCAGTCCGACCGGCTCGCGATGATGATCGGCGAGAGCCCAACGCCGACGATCATCCCGTTCCGCGGCGAGTACCAGCGGCTCGTGCCCGAGCGGCGCGAGCTGGTCCGCGGGCTGATCTACCCGGTGCCCGACCCGGCCTACCCGTTTCTCGGCGTCCACTTCACCCGCCGCGTCGATGGCAACGTCGACATCGGCCCCAACGCCGTGCTGGCCCTCGCCCGTGAGGGATACCGCCGTACCGACATCCGCCCGCGCGACGTCGCCGCCGTGATCGGCTCCAAGGGCTTTCGGCGACTTGCCCGCCGGCACTGGCGGATGGGACTGCAGGAGCTGCGTGGCTCGCTCTCACGCCGCGCGTTTCTGCAGCAGGCGCGGACGTTCGTGCCGGAGCTGACCGTCGACGCCGTCCGGCCGGCTCCGGCCGGGGTCCGAGCGCAGGCGATCGACGAAGACGGATCGCTGGTCGACGACTTCCGGATCACCGCCCGGGACGACATCGTCCTGATTCGCAACGCGCCGTCGCCCGCGGCGACCTCTTCGCTCGCGATCGCCGAATACGTCGTCGGCGGCATCGAGCACGGCTCGTTCGCGCCCGTCGCCAGCGTCGGCTGACGCGCGAGCCGCTAGCGCGCCTGGCGCCGGCGGCCCTGGCCGTGGTTCGCCCGCTCGTCGCGCTCGACGAAGTCGATGATCGCGGGGACGCCCTCGAGCCGGTAGCGCTCGCGCAGTCGGTTCTCGACGTAGTAGGCGTAGTCACGGGTCACGCGGGCGCGCGAGTTGACCTGGATCGAGAACCGGGGCGGTCGCTCGGCGGTCTGAGTCATGAACAGCAGGCGGAGCCGATGGCCGGAGCCGGCACCCTTGCCGCCGGCGCCGACCGGCGGCTGGCGTGCGGCGACCACCTCGGACAGGAAGCGGTTCAACTGAGGGGTCGGGATCCGGGTGCGGGTGCGATCGGCGAGCGTCACCGCCTCGATCAGCAGCCGTTCGACGTGGCGGCCGGTCTTGGCGGAGGCGGTCAGCACCCGCGGGCGCAGCCGCAGCTTCTTGTGGGCCCGCGCGCGCTCGTAGTCGAGATCCACATCCTGGGCGATATCCCACTTGTTGAGCACGAGCGCGGTCGCGCAACCGGAGCGCATCGCCAGCTCGGCGATCCGCAGATCCTGGCTGGTCACCCCGTCGCTCGCATCGCAGACGACCAGCGCCACGTCGGCGCGCTCAGCTGCCCGCTGGGAACGCAGCGCGGTGTAGTACTCGACCGAGTCGCCGACCTTGGCCGCGCGGCGGATCCCGGCGGTGTCGACCAGCACGATCGGACGGTCGCGGAACGTGATCGGCAGGTCGATCGCGTCACGCGTGGTGCCGGCGACTTCGGAGACGATCACCCGCTCGTCGCCCGCGAAGCGGTTGAGCATCGAGGACTTGCCGACGTTCGGCCGGCCGATCAGCGCCAGACGGATCGCGTCGTCGTTGTTGTCCTCGTCGCCGACCTCCGGTGCCAGCGCCGCGATCCGGTCGAGCAGGTCGCCGGTGCCGAGTCCCTGCGCGGCCGAGACGGCGATCGGGTCGCCCAGCCCGAGCGAGTGAAACTCTGCCGCCAGCGCCATGTCACGAACCGTGTCGACCTTGTTGGCGGCGACCAGCACCGGCAGCGGCGCGCGGCGCAGCAGTTCGGCCATCTCCTGATCGCCGGGGCGCAGCCCGGCCCGGGCGTCGACGACGAGCACGGCCGCGTCGGCGTCGGCGAGCGCCGCGCGGGACTGCTCCTGGATCTGACGGGCGAGCGAATCGCGGTCCTCGAGATCGACGCCGCCGGTATCGATCAGCGTCAGTGCCCGCCCGTTCCACTCGGTCCGCAGCTCCTTGCGGTCACGGGTGATCCCCGAGCGCTCGTGCACGACCGCCTCCCGCGACTCGGTCAGGCGGTTGACCAGGGACGACTTGCCGACATTCGGATACCCGACGATCGCGACTTTCATGACCCTGTGACTCTAGGTCACGCGGTAATGCGAGTTACTTGCAGTTGCAGCCGGATATTTATAAGTTGCCGTACGTGCGGATCGCGCGTGCCCTATCGGGCTTCTGGTCTGGCCTGGACCACGGCCAGCGGCGAACGCTGGTGCTGATGCTCGCAGCGGTTGCCGGGCTGCACCTGCTCGGGTTCACGATGCTGCTCGGGCTGGTCGTTCCCAACCACTACAGCCTCGGTGCGTCCGGGACATTCACGATCGGGATCGGGATCACCGCCTACACGCTCGGCATGCGCCACGCGTTCGACGCCGACCACATCTCGGCGATCGATAACACGACCCGCAAGCTGATGGGAGACGGCAAGCGGCCGCTCAGCGTCGGCTTCTGGTTCTCGCTCGGCCACTCGACGATCGTGTTCGGTCTGGCGCTGCTGATCTCGCTCGGCGTGCACACTCTCGACGGCCCCGTCAAGCACGGGCATTCTCAGCTGCACGACGTCACGGGATGGGTCGGCACGACGGTCAGTGGCTGCTTTCTGTACCTGATCGCGGCGCTCAACCTCGTGATCCTGATCGGCATCTTCCAGGTCTTCCGGCAGATGCGGCGCGGGCGCTATGACGAGGCCGAGCTGGAGCGCCAGCTCGACAATCGCGGGTTCATGAACCGCTTCCTCGGCCGGCTGACGAATGCCGTCTCAGAGCCTCGGCAGATGTACCCGATCGGGCTGCTGTTCGGGCTTGGGTTCGACACCGCCACCGAGGTCACGCTGCTGGTCGTAGCCGGCACCGCCGGGGCCGCCGGGCTGCCGTGGTACGCGATCCTGTGCCTGCCGATCCTGTTCGCGGCGGGGATGTCGCTGCTGGACTCGATCGACGGCTCGTTCATGAACTTCGCCTACGGCTGGGCGTTCTCCAAGCCCGTCCGCAAGGTCTTCTACAACCTCACGATCACCGGCCTGTCGGTCGCGGTCGCGGCCGTGATCGGCACCGTCGAGCTGGGCGGGCTGATCGCGAGCCACCTGGACCTGTCGGGGGCGTTCTGGAGCTGGTTTGAGGGCATCGACCTCAACGTGCTCGGGTTCCTGATCGTCGGGATGTTCGTCGCGACCTGGGCGATCGCCCTCGCGATCTGGCACTTCGGTCACATCGAAGAGCGCTGGAGCGCCGACCTCGACACACCGGCCTGACGCCGGCCGCCGGCTGCGCCACAATCGGAAGGCGATGACCGTCGCACCCGACGTACCCGCGCTCCAGGTCGGCGACCCGTCCGAGGCGATCGACGCACTCCGCAGCTCCGGTCTGCGGATCTCGACCGCCCGCAGGCTCGTGATCGAGGCGCTGTTCGAGGCGGACGGCCCGGTCACCGCGGCACAGCTCGCGCAGCTGTTGTCGCTGGAGGAGTCCTCGGTCTACCGCAACCTCGAGGTGCTCGAGCAGCACGGGCTCGCCCGCCACGTGCACCTCGGGCACGGGCCCGGCCTGTACGTCCTGTCAGGCCGAGAGGACGGCGAGTTCCTCTACTGCGAGGGCTGCGGCCGAGTCACGGTGCTCGAGCCCCACGAGCTCGACACGATCCGCACCGAGATCCGTGACCGGTTCGGGCTGACCGCGCGGTTCGCACACTTCCCGATCGTCGGACTGTGCGCCGAGTGCGCGGCAATGGGCGGCACCCCGCACCACCACGGTCACTGAGCCGCCGCGACCGCGGCCTGTCCGAACGAGATCCCGCCATCGTTGGGCGGCAGGCGCTCGGGCACGAGCACCCGCAGGCCGGCCCGGTCCAGGCCCGCCGCGACGGCCTGCAGCAACATCCGGTTCTGGAACACCCCGCCCGACAGGACCGCGGTCTCGACGCCACGGGCGGACGCGATCGCGGTGACCGCCTCGACGGTCGCCGCGGCGACACCGGCGTGAAACCGCGCCGAGACGACGGCGGACGGCACCCCGCACTCAAGGTCGCGCGCCAGCTCGGAGACCGCCGCTCGCGGATCGAGCACGAACGCGCCGTCGCGCCCGAACCGGTATCCGCCGTCCGGCGCCGGCCCGCCGGCCGTCCAGGCGAGCGCCTCGAGTTCGACCGCCGCCTGCCCCTCGTAGCTGACCCGCGCGGGCGCCCCGCACAGCACGCCGACCGCGTCGAACAGCCGGCCGATGCTCGATGTCAGCGGCGACACCTCGGCCGCGCGGCCGATCCGGCCGACAGCCTCCCAATTGGCGGCGGAGACGATCCCGGCAAGCGCGCCCGGCAACGGCGGACCTGGGCCCAGCGCCTCCGCCAGCCAGGCCGCCGCCATCCGCCACGGCTGTCGCACGGCGGCCGCCGCGCCCGGCATCCGCACGGGCCACAGCCAGCCGGCGCGCTCGAAGCCGCGCAGGTCGCCGACCAGCAGCTCCCCGCCCCACACGGTTCCGTCGGCACCGAGGCCGGTCCCGTCGAAGATCGCACCGACCGCGGACGCCGTGACACCGTGCTCGGCCAGGCAGGCGGCAAGATGCGCGTGGTGGTGCTGGACCCCGACGAGCGCCACGCCATCGCGCTCGAGCGCGTACTGGGTCGACAGGTAGTCGGGGTGCAGATCGTGGGCGACCACCTCTGGCGCGACCGCGAACATCCGCTCGAAGTGACCGATCCCCTCCCGATAGGCGGTCAGCGTCGCCAGCTGCTCGAGATCGCCGATGTGATGACCGACCCAGGCCCGATCGCCCCGGGCGACACAGAAGGTCGCCTTCTGCTCGGCGCCGCAGGCCAGGATCGGCTGCGGCGCCGCGATTGGCAGCGTCAGCGGCTCGGGCACGTACCCGCGCGAGCGGCGCAGCATCAGCGGCCGCCCGCGGACACTGCGCACGACCGAGTCGTCGGTGCGGGTCTCGATCTCACGATCGTGCAGCAGGCATAGGTCGGCGATCCCGCTCAAGCGTTCGAGCGCGTCCTCGTCGCGGTAGGCGATCGGCTCGTCGGAGACGTTGCCGCTCGTCATCACGAGCGCCCCGCCGGCGAAGTCGGCGAGCAGCAGGTGGTGCAGTGGTGTGTAGGGGAGCATCACGCCCAGCTCGGGCGCGCCCGGGGCGACCGACAGCGCGGTCGCGGCATCGCGGAGCCGTGGCGCGAGCACAATCGGCCGGGCGGGCGAGTGAAGCAGCGCGTCGTCGGCGTCGTCCAGCACCACCAGTCCCCGTGCGCTCGCCACGTCGGCGACCATCAGCGCGAACGGCTTGTCCTCGCGGTGCTTGCGCGCTCGTAACGCCGCCACCGCCCGCTCGTTCGCCGCGTCACACACCAGGTGGTAGCCGCCGAGGCCCTTGACGGCTGCGATCGCGCCCTCGCCTAGCCGCGCAGCCAGGGTCGCGATCGGATCAGGACGCAAGCTTGGCGAATTCGTTCGACCCCTCCGAACGAATTCGCCAGACTTCCGCCGTCGGCGTCCCACAGCCGCACCTGCGGGCCGCACGCCGGGCAGGCGTTCGGCTGGGCGTGGAAGCGCCGGTCGCTCGGATCCTCGTATTCGCGCGCGCAGTCGGAGCACATCGTGAACGGCGCCATCGTCGTCAGCGGCCGGTCGTACGGGACGCCGCGGACGATCGTGAACCGCGGACCGCAGTTGGTGCAGTTGATGAACGGATAGCGGTACCGCCGATCGCCGGGGTCGCCCAGCTCCGCCAGGCAGTCGTCACAGGTGGCCGCGTCGGCCGCGATGAGTGCGTCGGGGTCACCGCCGGCGGCGCTGGCGACGATCCGGAACCCCGGCTCGCCGGCCCCCCACTCGACGGGCACCGGCTGGCGCTCGACCCGCTCCACACGGGCCAGCGGCGGCGCGTCAGCACTGAGTCGATCGAAGAAGTGCGACAGCTCGTCCGAGGGGCCCTCGACCTCCAACAGCACCCCGTGCTCGTCGTTGCGCACCCAGCCCGCCAACCCCTGCTCGTGCGCGAGCCGGTACACGAACGGCCTGAACCCGACGCCCTGCACGGTACCGGTCACCCGCGCCCGGGCGCGCACCCGTCGGGCCGCCGCCGTCACAGCTCGACGAGCTCCCGCAGCAGGTGGTAGACGGTCGCCTGGGCCTCCTGGATGCGCGGGATGTGCTGCGAGGGCGCGACGATCACGTGGTCGGCAAGCTCGCTCGGACCCGATCTGGCCGCCGTCGTAGCCGACCAGTGCGATCGAATGAAGCCCCTGGCGACGAGCCTGGAGCAGCGCGTCGATCGCCGACGCCGAGCTGCCGCTCGTCGACAGCACCAGCAGCACGTCGCCGGCCCGACCGTGGGCGATGATCTGGCGCGCGAAGATCGCCTCGACACCGATGTCGTTGGCGATCGCGGTCAGGATCGCGGCGTCGGCGGTCAGGTCGAGCGCCGGGCGTGCCGGCCAGGCGCCGCCCGCCGGCGGCATCGCGAAATCGGCGACGACGTCCATCGAATCGGTCGCCGAGCCGCCGTTGCCGAGCGCCATCAGCCGGCCGCCGTCGTCCAACGCTCCGCGCAACGTCGCGGCGGCCGCGGCCAGCGCGCCGTCGCCGCCGGCCGCCAGCGTCGCCTCACGCAGCTCGCAGACCTCGCGCGCCTTCAGCATCGCGGACCCGGCGATGTCGCCGAGCACCGCGTCGAGATCGTGCTCCTGATCGGCCAGGAACGGGTACAGGAAGCTCGCGGCACCGGCGTCGTGGGCGCGCCGCTCGGTTCGTCCCTGCAGCAGTCCACGGTGCTCGAAGAACACGTGGACGAGCTCCCAGAGCACGTGGTAGGCCGTCTCGACGAGCTCCTGGGCGATGAACGGGTCACCGACGGGTGCGACCAGCTCCCAGTCGGCATGCAGCGGCGCGAACGCGACCGTGATCGCGCCGACGGCGCGGGCCGCGGCGATGGCGACCGACAGGTCGGGGTCGTCGCCAAACGCCATCACGATGTCGTCGGCGCCGGCGGCCAGCCGGACCTCGGTCGCCAGTGGCGCCGAGTCGCCGACCAGTCCCAGCGCCGGCAACGCCCGCTTGCCGACGATCACCGGATGCACGAACTCGACCGCGACGTGACGCACGTCGGATCGTGCGGTCGGGGAGACCCCGATCGCCAGCAGCCGCCCGCCCCGCGCAAACCGCTCGGCCATCACGTGGCAGCATCGCGCCAGCGGTTCTGACTGTGCGCCGAACCAGTCCTCGTAGACGTCGCGTCGCTGCGCCAGCCGGGCGGCGATCAGCCCGTCGGACCGCCTCGGTCGACCCGACCGCGCTCATCTCATACGGCCGCGACCACGCGCGTCGCCAGCTGCATCAGCCAGGTTCGCAGCGCGTCGACGCCCGCTCCCGTGCGCGCACTGGTCTGCAGGATCTGGACCCCCGGGTTGACCGCATCGATGTTGTACAGGAGCTTGTCGAGGTCGAACTCCAGGTACGCGAGCAGATCGATCTTGTTGACGATCACCAGCTCGCAGGCGCGGAACATCAGCGGGTACTTGAGCGGCTTGTCCTCGCCCTCGGTCACCGAGCAGACCATCGCGCGGGCATCCTCGCCGACGCGGAACTCGGCGGGGCAGACGAGGTTGCCGACGTTCTCGATCACGAGCACGTCGATCTCGTCCAGCGGGAGCTCGGGCAGCGCCGAGCGGACCATGTTGGCGTCGAGATGGCATTCGCCGCCGAAGCCGTTGTCGGTGTTGAGCTGCACGACCGGAACGTGGATCGTCGCCAGCCGGTCGGCGTCGATCGATCCCTGGACGTCGCCTTCGAGCACGCCAACCCGGACCGCTCCACCGTCGCCCTGCAGCGGCCCGGCGAGCGCGCGCTCCAGCAGCGACGTCTTGCCCGCCCCCGGCGCCGACATCAGGTTCAGCACCGACACGGCGTGGCGGTCGAAGTCGTCGCGGTTGGCCCGCGCGATCGTGTTGTTGGCATCGAGCGCATCCTCGACGATCCTCACCTTGGTGCGGTGCATGCGGCCTCCGTCTCCTCGACCTCGATGTAATCGACCGACAGCTCCTCGCCGGCCGCGACCTCCACGTCCGATCCCCCGCAACTCGGGCAGCGGAACACCGGTAGCTCCGGCGACCACTCGCGCGCGCAGCCGCGGCAGCGCAGGAGCGCCTCGATCTCCTGTAGATCCAGCGTCGCGCCCTCGCAGTCGGTGTCGCGGGCGACGATCTCCCAGTAGAACCGCAGCGACTCGGGCACGACCTGGCGCAGCGCGCCCGCCTGGACGCAGACGTGCTTCACCCGGCGCCCGTCGGCGTGCTTGACCGCGGTGTTGAGCACCGCGGACGCGACCGACAGCTCATGCATGGGCAGCCGGGTCCGATTGCAGCTGCGCGACGGTCGTGACCACGACCTCGGCGGCGCGCTGGACGGCGCCGCCGACCGCATCGGAGAGTCCCACCCCGAAGTCCTCGATCTGCTCCGGCTCGCAGGCGACGACGAGCACCCGGCCGGGCCAGCCGCCGACGGACTTGACGAAGCGCAGCACGGTCTCGGGATCCATGCCATGCGGATCGAGCGCCTGCCCGTCCTCGATCGAGCCGTCGACGTCGGCGGGATCGGCCTCCATCACGTACAGCGTTCCTGGCGGCTCGCCCTGGCGGCTGATGTCGACCAGGATCAGCCCGTCGTAGCCGCGCATCACCTCGTAGGCGAGGTCGAGGCCGCCGGTGCCGAAGTCGACGACCGAGACGCCGTCGGGCATCGCGCGTTGTGACAGCACCTTGATCACCTCCGAGCCGAAGCCGTCGTCCTTCATCCAGGCGTTGCCGATCCCCGCCACGAGGATCTGTCGGGTCGGGCGCTCCGGGCCTTGAGTCATGCGGGCTCCACCTCTCCTGCGAAGAAGAACAGATACCGGCCGGTCTCACGCATCAGTTCCTGGCCGGGGTCATCGTCGACGGTCACGCCAATGTGCACGCGGTCGTCGTAGTCGACGTAGATCCGCTCGATCGTCGCGCGACGGCCGTCGAGCATCCGGTCATACGGATCCCGGTCGGTGCCGGGGCGCAGCACGATCGTGTCGCCGCGCTCGTAGCGAACGCCATCGAGCACGGCGTGCTGCTCGCCCCGGACCTGGGATGCGCCGCGGGTGCGCAGCGCCTCCGGCTCGACCTCGGTCAGTCCGGAGTGCAGACCCATGATCTCCTCGGGACCGAGCGCCAGCGCCCGTTCGAGCATCTCGCCGATGACCCGGTCGTGGGCCGCGGCGGACTGCCCGCTCGGCATCGGTCAGCGTCTGGACGTGGAGGACCAGCGCCTCCTCGATCTCAGTGTTGTCGAACAGGTTGCCGTGGCTGTGCTCGGAGATCCGGGGGTGGTCGGGCAGCACGATCCCTGCACCGAGCACCGCGCGGTCGTCCGGGGTGGCCAGCACCGGGAAGATGTTGATGCTCGTGCGACCGGCCTCCAGCGGCGACACGAACCTGCCGTCTGAGAGCTCGAGCACCAGGTGCGTGGAGATCAGCGACTCCGCCAGTGCCGAGGCTCGTGACAGCCCGTTGGGGACGTCGGTCGTGTTGTGCACGCAGGCGCGCACGATCGCGTTGCCGTCCGCGTCGGGCGGCTCGGATCGCAACGTCAGCCGCCACCCCGTGACCGGGCTCCGTGACGCGTTCGCCGACGGCGACCGGCCCGAGCGTCACCCGCTGCTCCTGCGCCCGGTTGCCCGGGCCGTCAGCCGCCAGATAGCGCAGCGTCGCGGTCAGCGTCGCATTCGGTGCAGGCCGGGCAACGCACTCCATCCGGACATGGTCGTGCGCGCCGGCGCATTCGGCCGCGTACGCCGGCGGGTAGACGATCCCGAACGGCGTCGGCGTCGCGTTCTTGGTCGCCTCGGGCGTGTAGGGGTACAGCGCGTACCCCTCGTACAGCAGCGATGACACCAGCTCATCGAGCCGCTCATCCATCGCCGCGCTCCAACAGTTCGGCCACGCATGCGTCCAAGCGACGCGAGCCCCCGTGCGCGCGCGGCGCTCGTGCAGCGCCCGCAGCGTCTCGTCGGAGAGGCGGATCCAGCCGCCGCCGGGGTAGTGCTCGGCGATCATCGCCCGCCACGCCTGCACCGGCATCCGGTACTGGGACGAGGTCGTCCACGAGATCGGCATCACTTGCAGTCGGCCGTCGGCCGGCGGCCGGTGGGTGGGATTCGCGTAGTAGAAGACGTTGCCGTTGAAGTGAAAGGTCAGCGGCACTTCGCCGTCCTGCACGGCGTAGAAGTACTTGGCGGCGGCGACCTCGAGGTCGTACGTGCACGGAACCTCCAGCGAGAACCTGGTCTCGCCGGCGAACCCGGGGACGGCCGCCGCCACCCGCGCCCACGGCAGCCCGGAGGTCGACGGGGCCCACGACGCCGGCGGTCCGAACAGCTCGGTCAGCCGCAGCCGCGTCTCGGCATCGTAGCCGCGGCGCGCGGGGTCGATCATCACCTGCGCGGTCAGCGCGATCGATTGGATCGCGGCGCCGGTCGGCTCGGTCGCGACCGCCTCGAACAGCATCGTCGGCGACGCCGCGAACGCGACGTGGCTCGCACCGACGATCTCGAACTCCGGGGCCGGCGGAGCGGTCGCCACGGCCTGGGCCTGCTCCAACGTCACGACGCCACCACCGCCCGCGCCCGGATCCGCGCGAAGTACTCCGGCACGGCCTGCTCGATCGCCGACCCGCCGGAGATCCCCTCCCAGCGGGACTTGATCAGCCCGACCAGCTCGTAACAGCGGTCGATCGGCAGGATCGCGTACTCCGCGGGTTCGGTCATGCGGTTGACGACGAGCGCCTCGGCGTCGGCGTCGAGTTGCTCGAGCACCGGGTTGGCGGCGACCAGCCGCTCCCATGACTCGAGCGCGAGCTCCGACTCGGTCGCGCCCGCCGGGCTCGGGTAGAACGCGACGACCGAGTCGGTCACGGTCGAGCGCATGAAGAACGCCAGCCCGATCGGGATCTGGAAGCCCGCCCAGGTCTCCTCGTCGCAGTCAAAGCCGGCCAGCCACAGCTCCCGCATGCCCGTCGGCCGGAACTCGGCGTCACCGGAGCGCAGCGCCCAGCAGGCCTCGCAGGTGCAGACGATCCGGCGGTCGACGAGATGCAGCATGTGCCGGTGATCGTCGGGGAGCGTCGTGTTGCAGAGATCGCAGCGCTCGGGCGGAGGCTCGCGCGGCGCTCCGTCGCGACGTCCGGTCCCGGCCCGGGCGAGGCCGCGCATCCGCGCGAGCGCCTGCGCCCGGCGCACCCCGGCCGCGGGATCGTCGCCGGCGGTCACGGCGCCGGGCTGGACTGCACCATCGGGAGTTCGAAGGCCTGCGGCGGCGCCATCGGCAGTTCGCAGCCGCCTGCCGGAGCGGGCGTCGGCGGCAGCGCCCCGGGCGCTGGGATTGCGTCGACCACCCCGGTGACCTCGAGCCCCGCCAGATCGGGCGCGTGCTCGGCCAGCGCCTGCTCGATCGCCTGCTCCAGCGTCGCGCGCGACGCCGAGCAGCCGTTGCAGCTGCCCCTGCAGCGCCAGCCTGCGCGACCCCGTCATCGAGCGACACGAGCTCGACGTTGCCGCCGTGGGACTCCATGTACGGCCGGACCGTGTCCAGCGCCTCGAGCACCCGCTCGTGCAGATCGACCGGGTACAGATCGTGGATCAGCAACAGGCTGGAGACCGCGCCGTCCTCGGTCAGGCGCGTCAGGATCGCGCGCGGCCGGCCTCGCCCGCCTCCGCGATCGCGGCGACGATCCGCTCCAGGCCGTCGCCGTACATCGCGATCACCGCCGACGACGAGGTCTGAGGCGAGCTCCCGGGCACGCGGGTCCGGGAGCTCGTCGACCTGCTCGGACAGCTGCTGGACGCGCTCCAGCAGCCGCTCGGGCTGGGCGATGGGTCGGTCGGCCTCTATCACTAGCTCAGACCCCGTCGGGGTGTGCATCACCTTGCGCACCTTGCCCGCCCCGGTGTACATGTGCACG
This sequence comes from uncultured Solirubrobacteraceae bacterium, assembly GCA_963846015.1. GTDB lineage: Bacteria > Actinomycetota > Thermoleophilia > Solirubrobacterales > Solirubrobacteraceae > Palsa-465. The sequence continues at coordinate 536,515 of CAWJUE010000002.1, read as the reverse complement.
CCGCACGGCAGGCACGGGTCGAAGCTGCGGACCGCGCGCATGATGTCGACGCCCTTGAAGTTCTCCGGGCCGTTCTCCTCGAAGATCGGCGTGTTCTGGACCGCGTCCTCGTAGGGGCCGGGAGTGCCGTAGGTGTCACGCGGGCTCGCGTTCCACGGCGTCGGCGGGTACGGCTGGTAGTTGGCGATCTTGCCCTCGCGGATCACCATGTGGTGCGAGAGCACGCCGCGGGCGGCCTCGTGGAACCCGCACGAGACGGCTTCCTCGGGGACCTTGAACTCCTTCCAGCTCTTGGTCCGCCCGGCCCGGACCTCCTTGAGCGCGCGCTCCAGGCAGTGCAGCCCGACCAGCGCCGCGTAGGCCTGGTGATAGGAGCGGGCGCGGTCGCGCTCGACGGCGTTCGACTTCTCGGGCACCTTCCACTCGAGCTCCATCTCCGGCAGCGACGCCGACTTCGGCAGCACCATCTGGATCGAGTGGCCGGTCGCCTTCAGGTAGCCGAAGTCGACGATCCCGGCCTTGGCCGTGCACCACTGCCGCGCGAACGGACCGCCGCCGGTGTCGCAGCAGACGTGCGTGTCGGTCCGCTTGTCGTAGATCCGCGGCGACACGACCCAGCTGTACTTGTCCGGCGAAGTCTCGCTTCTGGGGCTTGGGCAGCGTCTGCTTGTTCCACGGGATGGTTCTTGTCGACCGGATTGCCGAGCGGATCGTGGGTGACGAACGTCGGCTCGGCCTCCCAGCCGTCGAAGTACGAGCTGCCGAGCAGGATCCGGATCATCAGGTTGATCTCGACCAGGTCGGTTGAGATCAGCTCGCCGTTGATCGCCACGCCGGGGGTGATGTAGCGCTTGCGACCCCAGTCGGTCATCGTCCGGTAGTCGTAGTCGACGTAGTCCGGATCGTCGAAGCAGCCCCAGTTGACGAGGTTGGTCTCCCGGAAGCCGACCATGTCGTAGCCGGGCAGCTGCTCCAGGAAGAAGTCGTAGAGGTCGTCGTGCATCGGCACGGTCCGCTTGACGTAGTCCATGTAGCGCATCAGCCGCACGTAGTAGTCGGTCAGCGTCTGATGGGTGATGTCGGCCGAGCAGCCGCCGGGCATGATCGTCGACGGGTGGGTGTGGCGGCCGCCGAACAGGCAGTACATCTCACGCGTGTAGCGGGCGACCTGCAGCGTCTCCAGGTAGAAGCTGCCCGTGAACGGGTTGAGCGCCCGCATGATGTCGGCGATCGTCTTGTAGCCGTGGATGTCGCGTGTGCGGCGCGGTCGTCTTCTCGGCCGTTGGCCAGCAGCGTCGGGTTGGTGTCCTTGACCATCTGCTCGCAGAAGTCCACGTTGGCCATGCAGTCGTTGAAGATCGCGTGGTCGAACATGTAGTCCGCGGACTCGGCCAGGTTGAACGCCAGGTCGCCGAGCGGCGGCGGCTTGACCGAGTAGGCCATGTTCTGGTTCAGGCACGAGCAGGTGCAGTGGTTGTCACCGCAGATCCCGCAGATCCGGCTGGTGATGAAGTGCGCGTCGCGCGGGTCGATCCCCTTCATGAAGATGTCGAAGCCGCGGAACACCATCGAGGTCGAGTAGCACTTGTTCACCTTGCGGTTGGTGAAGTCGATCTCGGTGTGGATCCCGAGGCTGCCGACGATCCGGGTGATCGGATCCCACGACATCTCCTTGACGACGACCTTCTGGTCGGTTGCTGTTGCCATTGCTGTCAGTCGCTCCTTGTACGAGTACGAGTGTCGGTTGGCGGTTGGCCCTGGCGCCGGCCGCGGCTACCAGCGCTTCTGGTAGCCGGTCGTCAGCGCCGGCCCGCGACGCCGCCACTCCGGCTCGACGTCGTACTTGTTCTTGATGTTGCGCTGGCGGAAGAACTTGAAGATCGGCCCGTAGCTGAACCGCTCGAGGTCCGCCGCCCGCGCGCCCCAGACGTCGGGATCCATGAACGGCATGTACTTGTCGGGGAAGCCCGGCATCGTGCACGCCATGCAGATGCCGCCGACGTTCGGGCAGCCGCCGATCCCGTTGACCCACCCGCGCACCGGCACGTTGCACTTGACCACCGGACCCTTGCAGCCGAGCTTGACCAGGCAGCGATGGTCGGAGCCGTACTCGGTCGCGAACTGGCCCTCCTCGACGAACCCGGCGCGGTTGCAGCCCTCGCGCACGGTCCGGCCGAACAGCCACTTGGGACGCAGCTGCTCGTCGAGCTCGGGCGCCGGCGCCAGGCCCGCCAGATGGAAGACCAGGTACATCAGCACCTCGGTCATGTTGTCGGGCTGCGCCGGGCAGCCGGGGATGCAGATGACCGGCAGGTTGGCCTTCGAGCGCCACTTCCAGCCGAGGTAGTCCGGCACCCCCATCGCCCCGGTCGGGTTGTTCTTCATCGCCGGGATCCCGCCGTAGGTGGCGCAGGTCCCGACCGCGACGACCGCCGCGGCCTTCGGCGCCAGCCGGTCGATCCACTCGTTGACGGTGATCGGCTGGTCGTCCTCGGCCGATTCCGAACCCGGTCCAGTGGCCCTCGCCGTTGATCTGCTCGTTGCCGAGCGATCCCTCGATCACCAGCACGAACGGGTCGAGCTTGCCCTGCTCGGCGTCGAACCAGGCCTGGATGTACTCCTCGCCGGTCTCGAAGGCGATCACCTGGTTGTGGATCACGACCCGCGGCATGCCGGGGATCACGCCCTGGATGATGTCCTCCAGGCTGGGGTTGGTGGCCGACGTCATCGCGACCGAGTCCCCCTCGCACGAGAGGCCGACCGTGACCCACAGGACGTGAGCCGTCACCGCCTCCGTCGCGGCCTGGTTGGGTGTGAACTCGGTTGCGGTAGCCATTCGTGGTCCTCTCGTTCCTTTGAGTAATCCGCTCAGCAGATCCGTGGCAGGGGATCCCCCACCAGTTGGTCCATCACCCGGCGGCCGCCAAACGCGGTCGCCACCATCACCATCCCCGGCGGCTCGGCCCCCACCACGCCGATGTCGGCCGCCTGCTCAGAGCCCGGCGTGCGCCGCAACGCCGCCAGCGCCGCCGGCGCGTGCTCGGGCGCGACGAACGCGACCAGACGCCCCTCGTTGGCCACGTACATCGGGTCGATCCCGAGCAGCTCGGCCGCGGCCGCGACGATCGGCGACACCGGCACGTTGGCCTCGTCGACGACGATCGAGACGCCGGAGGAACGCGCCAGCTCGTTGAGCACCGAGGCGACGCCGCCGCGGGTCGCGTCGCGCAGGCAGTGCAGCTGCTCGCCGGTCGCGTCGAGCAGCGCGTCGACCGCCGGCCACAGGCTCTGGGTGTCGGAGTCGATCTCGGCGTCGAGGTCGAACTGGTTGCGCGCGAGCATGATCGCGGTGCCGTGCTCGCCGATCGGCCCCGACACGAGCACCCGGTCACCGGGCTTGATCCCGTCGGTGCTCAGCCGTGACCGGGGATCGACGACGCCGATCCCGGTCGTGCAGAGATACATCTGATCAGCGGCGCCGCGCTCGACGACCTTCGTGTCGCCCCCGACGATCTCCACGCCGGCCGCGATCGCGGCGCTCGCGATCGCCTCCACCTCCCGCTTCAGCACCGCTGACTCGAGCCCCTCCTCGAGGATCATCGAGACCGTCAGCGCCTGGGGCCGGGCGCCCGCCATCGCCAGATCATTGACGGTGCCGTTGACCGCCAGCTCGCCGATCGACCCGCCGGGGAACTGCAGCGGCTTGACGACGAAGCTGTCGGACGTCATGGCGATCCGCGTGCCGGCCGCCTGGATCGCTCCCGCGTCGGCGAGCTGCGCCAGGACACCATCGCCGGTCGCGGCGAACGCCGGGACGAGCAACCCCTCGATCAGGGTCTGCGTCGCCTTGCCGCCGGCGCCGTGGGCGAGCGTGATCCGCTCGTCGCGGAACCGTGCGCGCTTGGCCCGGGCGGTCTCGATGATCTGGAGAACCCGCTCCTCACGTGAGGTGCGCGGCGGTGCCGGGGCGGCCTCGCTCACACCGCCTCCCGCTGGCGCTGGTAGCGCCCGAAGTTGTAGTACGCGGCGCACGCGCCTTCCGGCGAGACCATGCATGTGCCGATCGCATGCTCGGGGGTGCATGCGGTCCCGAACACCTTGCACTCCCACGGCTTGATCACGCCCTTGAGCACCTCGCCGCATTGACAGGCCTTGGGATCGGCGACGCGGACGTTCGGCGTCGCGAACCGCCGCTCCGCGTCGAACTCCGCATAGGCATCGGACAACCGCAGCGCGCTCTGTGAGATGAACCCCAGGCCCCGCCACTCGAAGTGCGGCCGCAGCGCGAACACCTCAGCCATCACCTCCAGCGCCTTGACGTTGCCGTCCTGCGGAACGACCCGCTTGTACTGGTTCTCGACCTCGCAGCGTCCCTCGCGCAGCTGCCTGAGGATCATCAGGATCGACTGCAGGATGTCCAGCGGCTCAAAGCCGGAGATCACGACCGGGCGGCCGTACTCGCCGGGGATGAAACCGAACGGCCGCGCGCCCGACGACCGTGCACACGTGACCGGGTCCGATGAACCCGTCGAGACGCAGGTCCGGCGACTCCAGCAGCGCCCGCAGCGGCGGCACGATCGTCACGTGGTTGCAGACGCAGCTGAAATTGGTCTGCCCTTCGGCCTTGGCGCGCTTGAGCGTCAGCGCCGTCGAAGGCGCCGTCGTCTCGAATCCGATCGCGAAGAACACGACCTCGCGGTCGGGGTTCTCCCGCGCGATCCGCAGCGCATCCAGCGGCGAGTAGACCATCCGGACGTCGGCGCCCTCGGCCTTGGCGTCCAGCAGGGTCTGCTCGGAGCCCGGCACGCGCAGCATGTCGCCGAAGCAGGTGAAGATCACGCCGTCGTTGCGCGCGACCGCGATCCCGTCGTCGACGCGCCCCATCGGGATCACGCACACCGGGCAGCCGGGGCCGTGGACGAGCTCGACGTTCGGCGGCAGCAGGTCGTCGATCCCGTACTTGTAGATCGAGTGGGTGTGGCCGCCGCAGACCTCCATCACCTTGTAGTGGCGGCCGGGTTCTGCCTCGGCGAGGATCTGTGTCGCGAGCGCGCGGCCGAGCTCGGCGTCGCGGTACTCGTCGACGAACTTCACGGCCGACCTCCGAGGTTCGCGATCGCGACGCCGGCGTGGACGAGCAGCACCTCGCCGATCGTCACCGGCTCGACGAGGTCGACCTCGACGCGTTGGTCGATCCCTGCAGGGTCACGGCACTGCGCGCCGCACTGGGTCATCTCGACGACCGTCATCTCGATGCCCTCGTCGGAGCAGGTGATGCAGTGGACTTCGCCTGTCGTGCAGCGCTGGGTTGTCGTCATTCGATCAAGCTCGCCTTCAGCTCCTCGAGTTCCTGCTCGTAGTCGCGGCCCATCCCCTGCAGCAACGCGAGCGTCGCGTGGGCCTCCTCCTCGTCGACCTTGGACAGCGCGAAGCCGACGTGGATCAGCACCCAGTCCCCGGGCCGCGCGTAGTCGCCGTCAGAGGCCAGCAAGCTGACGTTGATGTTGCGGCGCACCCCGACCACATCAACCTTCGCGATCTGGTTGGCCTCATCGACCACCTCGATCACCTGTCCCGGGATCGCCAGGCACATGTTTTCCCGCGTCTCCTCTCTCAGCCGGCGTCCGGCGCTCGCAGTCATCCCGGCTCGCCGAAACTTGGTGTACCACCGGCGCGACGGCGGCCGCGACCACCCCCGTAACCCAGCGTGACGGTAAGCGGCGTTACCGAGGCAATCGGCTGAGGCGGTTTGACGGTCAGCCAGTGCGGGGAGCAGGAAAGGTTGGCCTCGTGCACCGGTGAGGCGTATGCTGCAACACGCAACCAGGTCGGCAACGCGAGATCCAAAGGACGGCGTGGCGGAGACGGAGAGGCACCAGGAGGATCCTCGGAACACCGACGTGCAGCTCGGGTCTGATGTCCGATGGCGACCGCGGCCGACCGGGCCGAGACCCGGCCGCACAGGCACTTTGCGTTACCTGCTCGACATCGACACCGACCTGGCCGAAGGACTCGACAGTCGGCTCCGGCTGGCTGCTCGCCCGGCGGCGACGGCGGTGGTATTCGATGCCGACGCCGGTGAGGTGGAGCTCTCGGCGACGCTGGCACGGACCGCCCAAGGCCCCGGGCTGCTGGTGCTCGACGGCGTGATCGCGACCAGCGTCCGGGTCGGCGACCGGGTCGCGTCAGAGCTGCTCGGCGCGGGCGACCTGCTCGAGCCCGCCGAGCTCGACGAGCGACGAGCTGGTCGCCTGCATGACCGAGTGGCGGGCGCTTGCAGCCGGTGCGTCTCGCGATGCTCGACGGCGCCTTCGCGGACCGCATCAGGCCGTGGCCGCAGCTGACCCAGGCGCTGTTGCGTCGGGTCGAGCGCCGCGCCCACAACCTCAACGTGCAGCGCGCGATCGCCTCCCAGCCCCGGCTCGAGCTCCGGCTGACGCTGTTGCTGTGGCACCTGGCCTCACGCTGGGGCCGGGTCGAGCCAGGCGGCATTCGCCTGCCGCTGCCGCTCACCCACCAGCTGCTGGGGCGGCTGATCGGCGCCGAGCGACCCTCGGTCTCGCACGCGCTGGCGCGCCTGTCGCGAGCCGGCGCCGTCACCGGACACGGCGACGAGTGGCACCTGCACGGCAAGATCGAGGAGCTGCTGGCGCTGCTGGACCACCCCGGCGACGGCGTCGCGCCGCTGATCGCCCGCGTCGGCCGGCCGGGCTGACCATTGACGGGCTCACCGCACCCCGCCACCCCAACTGGCCATTGACGGCTACCCACCCACCCCGCCACCCCAACTATCCATTGACGGGCTCACCCACCCACCCCGCCACCCCAACTATTACCCCCTACGGGTTCGATGCCGATCCGCGTGATCTTCCGCTGCCACCGCTGCGACGCGGTTCCCGACCCGCTGACGCAGCTCAGCCTGGAGCGCGGTCTGCGGGAGCTGGCCTTCGGCGAATACCTCGACGTCGCCCCCGGCCACTGGCTGCTGTGGCTCGGCGGCGGGCCGCTCGGCCCGCGCCGCTACGCCTGCCCCGAACACCGCGGCGATCTGGTCGCCTACCTGCGCGAGCACTACGGGACGATCGCGCCGCACCCGTGGAAGCGTCCGCCCTACCCGGCGACGCTGCGCTCGGCCGACACCGAGCGCGCGATCCGCAACGGCGGACTGTCAGCGATGCCGAAGTGGGGACTGTCGGCATGAGCGGCGCTCGGAGCGTACCAGCGAGGCTTCCCGTCGTGAGCGGCGATCCCGGCTCTGCCGAAGATCCGCTGGCTCGTCCGGTGGCGGCGCCCGGCGGGCGCGAGAGCGGCTCCAAGCCGTTCGGCGCGTTCACGCTGACCGACGTGCGCGCCCGTGCCGACCGAGCTGTCATCGGTCGTCGGCTTCGGGACCGCGCGCGTGGCCGGGATCGCCCGCGGCTGGTCGGAGCTCGCCCGGACGATGGAGGCGGCCGGCGCTGCCGCGGTGGCCGACCTCGGGCCCGAACGCGGCGCCGAGTTCGCCCGCAAGCTGTGGGTGCTGCCGCCGGGCGGCAGCCTGCTCTGACCGAGGCGACACAAGCGATAGCGGCGGTCTTTCGCCCCTAGGCGCCAACGGCCCGACTCGGAAGACGCCAACTCACGGCCGCCGACATCCAGGCTCAGAGCAGCGACGGCGCGCACGAGCGCGACGACCCGCTCGACGGCCTCGTCGAGCGTCAGATCGCTCGTGTCGACCGTGATCGCGTCGGCGGCGGCGCGCAGCGGCGACTCGTCGCGCTCGGTGTCACGCTGGTCGCGGATCGCCTGCTCGGCGAGCACGACCGCCGGCGTCGGCGCCGATCTGGTCGGCGCGGCGCGCCGGCGCGCGCCTGCGGCGGAGGCGGTCAGGAACACCTTGACCTCGGCCGACGGGCCACACGACCGTGCCGATGTCGCGGCCCTCGGCGACCCAGTCGCCGTCGGCCAGCAGCCGCCGCTGCTCGGCGACCATCGCAGCCCGCACGGCCGGGTCGGCGGCGACGACCGAGGCGGCCTCGGAGACCTCGGGCGCGCGGATCGCCGCGGTCACGTCCTCGCCGTCGAGCAGCACGCGGTCGCCGAGCGAGAGCGACACCTCGGCGGCGACCTCGGCCGGCGGCCGGCCGCGCCGCAGCACGGCCAGCGCGACGCAGCGGTACATCGCGCCGGAGTCCAGGTAGGTGAAGCCGAGCCGATCGGCCACCGCGCGCGCGACGCTCGACTTGCCGGCGCCCGCCGGGCCGTCGATCGCGACGACGGTCATCGGCAGTCCTCCACGACCGCCCCGGTCCGCCGCCACAGATCGAAGAACGTCGGGCAGGTCTTGGCGACGACCTCGGGCTCCTCGAGCTCGACCGGCACGTGCGTGCCGATCAGCGAGAACGCCATCGCGATCCGGTGGTCCTCGAACGTCGGCAGCCGGGCCACCTGCGGGCGCCCGGGATGGACGCGCAGGTAGTCGGGGCCCTCGTCGACCGTGATCCCGAGCCGGCGGAGGTTCTCGGCGGTCGCGCCGACGCGGTCTGATTCCTTGACCCGGGCGTGGCCGACGCCCGCGATCGTCGTCGGCCCATCGGCGAACGGCGCGACGCAGGCGAGCGTCATGAACACGTCGGAGCTGTTGCCCATGTCGACCTCGACCCCGCGCAGCTGCTCCGGACCGGTCAGCGACAGCGGCGCCCGGGCGTCGACGACGCAGCCCATCCGCTCGCAGATGCGACGACCAGCTCGATGTCGCCCTGGCGGGTCGCGTCGAGATCGAGGCCGGGCAGCGTCACGGTCGTCCCCGTCAACGCGGCGCTGGCGAGGAAGTACGACGCGGTCGAGACGTCGGGCTCGATCTCGAGCTCCGTCGCCCGATACGGCCCCGGCGCGACCGCGCAGCACGCCATCGCCGCGTTGCACCTCGACCCCGAACGCGCGCATCACGTCGACGGTCAGCTCCAGGTACGGCGCCGAGACGAGCGCGCCGAAGCGCAGCGACGACGGCGCCCGCGCGAACGGAGCCGCCATCAGCAGGCCGCTGAGGAACTGGCTGGAGATCGACGCGTCGACCTCACAGCTCGCCGCCTGCCGAGCCCGGCCGCGGTCACCGTCAGCGGCAGCGACTCGCCGTCGATCAGCGCCCCCTGGGCCCGCAGCGCCGCCAGCACCGGCCCGAGCGGCCGGCGGCGCAGCTGCGGGTGGGCGTCGACCGTGAACCGGCCCGAGCCGGCGGCGAGCATCGGCACGATGAACCGTCCGACGGTGCCCGCCATGCCGCAGTACACGTCGGCGTCACCGGTCGGCGCGCCGCCGATGCCGTCGACCACCAGCGTCGGGCCCGTCCGCGCCGTCGACGGTCGCGACGCGCGCGCCCAGCGCCCGCAGCGCCCCGGCCATCACCTCGGTGTCGTCGGCGACCAGCGGGCCGATCAGCCGGCTGCGACCCGCGGCGACCCCGGCCAGCAGCAGCGCCCGGTTGGTCAGGCTCTTTGACCCCGGCACCCGCAGCTCCCAGCGCGGCGGCGGCGTCCCCGGCGACACGCGCACGGCCGTCGGCGCGCGGACGCGTCGACGCACGGCTGACCGCTCATGGCCGCGCCACCGGGTACCCGAGCTCGCCGATCAGCTCGGTCGCGCGCGCCGCGGCGCCGCCGCCTGCGATCCACAGCGCCACCACGCCGGAGCTGCGGTCCTCGGCCGGGTACAGCGCCATGTCGGTGATGTTGACGCCGGCGCGCCCGAGCTCGAGCGCCAGCTGCGCGATCACTCCGGGCCGGTTGGGCACCGAGACCCGCAGCTCGAACAGCTCGCCGCCCTCGACACCTGCCTCCAGCAGCCGCCGGCGATCGCCCGCCGCCGCCTCGTTCCACGCGGTGATCGCGTCGGCGTCGCCGCGCTCCAGCGCGCCGCGCACCGGCTCCAGACGCCGGGCGAACGTCGTCGAGCTCGGCCAGCAGCGCGTCGCGGTTGGACAGGTAGATGTCGGTCCAGATCGCGCTCGGGGCGCCGGCGACGCGGGTCGCGTCACGGAACGACGGCCCGGTCGCGGGCAGCCGCTCGCCGCCGAGCGTCGCCGCCGCCTGCGCGACGAGCACGTTGGCGAGCACGTGCGGCAGGTGCGAGACCGACGCGAGCATCCGGTCGTGGGCGTCGGCGTCGATCGCGGTCGGCCGCGCGCCGAGCGAGACCAGCAGTCGGTGCAGACGCTCGTACAGCTCGCCGGAGGTCTGCGCGCCCGGGCGTCAGGTACCAGACGGCGCCGTCGAACAGGTCGGCGCGGGCGTGGGCGACGCCGGCCGTCTCGGCGCCCGCGAGCGGGTGGCCGCCGACGAACCGGGGATCGTCGATGGGCGCCGACGACCGCGCGCTTGGTCGAGCCGACGTCGGTGACGACGCAGTCCTCCGGCGCGGCCGCGAGCGCCGCGCCGACCAGCGGTCCGAGCTGCCGACACGGGCGCCGCGACGAACACCGCGTCGGCGTCGGACACGGCCGCGGCGACGTCGTCGCACCGCCACGTCGACGGCGCCGCGGCCACCGCCTCGGCGAGCGCCGTCCGCCGAAGCGTCGTAGCCGGCCACCGTGGCCTCGCGCCCGTTCACGCGCGGCGAGCGCGACCGAGCCGCCGATCAGCCCGACGCCGAGCACCGCTACGCGCATCGCTGCCGCGAGCGGAGGCTGGCGATCTGCCCGGATGCGGAAGGAAATCGCCAGACTTCCTCAGCGAGCATCTACGCCCGTGCGCGCCGGTCGCGAACCGCGGCGGCGAGACCGTCGAGCACCTCGACGGTCGTCTCCCAGCCGATGCAGCCGTCGGTGATCGACTGGCCGTAGCACGAGCGGCTCGGGACCGCCGAGCTCCTGGCGACCGGCGACCAGGAACGACTCGAGCATCACGCCGACGATCTCGCCTGCGCCGCCGGCGATCTGGGCGCCGACCGCGTCGGCGACCTCGGGCTGGCGGTCGGGATCCTTGCCGCTGTTGTCGTGGGAGAGGTCGATCATCACCCGCTCCGGGCAGCCCGGCCGCGCGCAGCAGCGCCACGGCCGCTGACGACCGACGCGGCGTCGTAGTTGGGCGCGCCGCGACCGCCGCGCAGGATCACGTGCGAGTCGGCGTTGCCGGTCGTGTGGAGGATCGCCGACCCGCCGAGGTCGTCGATCCCGGCGAACGCGTGCGCGACGCCCGCCGCGCGGACCGCGTCGACGGCCACCTGGACGTTGCCGTCGGTGCGGTTCTTGAAGCCGACGGGCATCGACAGGCCCGAGCCGAGCTGGCGGTGGACCTGGCTCTCGACCGTGCGCGCGCCGATCGCGCCCCAGCAGACGGTGTCGGAGATGTACTGCGGCGTGATCGGATCGAGGAACTCGCAGCCGACCGGCAGCCCGAGCGCGAGCACGTCGAGCAGCAGCCGCCGCGCCATCCGCAGGCCGGCGTTGACGTCGCTGGACCCATCCAGGTGGGGGTCGTTGATCAGGCCCTTCCAGCCGATCGTCGTGCGCGGCTTCTCGAAGTAGACCCGCATCGCGATGCACAGGTCGTCGCGCAGCCGCTGCACCTCGGCCGCCAGCCGGCCCGCGTACTCGCGGCTGGCGTCGGCGTCGTGGATGCTGCACGGGCCGACGACGACCAGCAGCCGGTCATCGGAGCCGTCGAGCACGGCCTGGACGTCGGCGCGCCCGCGGACCAGCACCTCGGTCGCGCGCGGGCCCAGCGGCAGCTCCTGCAGCAGCGACCGCGGCGAGGCGAGCGGCACGAGCCGCTCGATCCGCTGTGTTGCGGACCGCATCGGCGGCGCGGGTGGCGTCCTGGAGGCTCATCGGTGAACGAGTCGCGCGGCGCCGGGTCAGACGGCGGCGGGCGATCGGGACGGGCGACAGGGACTTGCCGGCGACGGCGGCGGCCATCAGCACGCGCTCCATGTAGCCGGCGAACTCGTCGGCGGGCAGTTGCTGCGCGGCGTCGCAGATCGCCTCGTCGGGCTTGGGATGGACCTCGACGATGATCCCGTCGGCGCCGACCGCGGCGGCCGCCAGCGACAGCGCGGGCACCAGGCTGCGCCGGCCCGGGGCGTGGCTCGGGATCGACGATCACGGGCAGGTGGGTCATCTCCTTGAGCACCGGGATCGCGGTCAGGTCAAGCGTGAACCGGTAGGCGGTCTCGAACGTGCGGATCCCGCGCTCACACAGCATCACCGACTGATTGCCCTCCTTGAGGATGTACTCGGCCGCCATCAGCCACTCCTCCAGCGTGCTCGACAGACCCGCGCTTGAGCAGCGCCGGGCAGCCGGAGCGGCCGACCTCGGACGAGCAGCGAGTAAGTTCTGCATGTTGCGCGCGCCGATCTGCAGCACGTCGGCGACCTCGAGCAGCGCATCGAGGTCACGCGCGTCCATCACCTCGGTGACGACCGGCAGCCCGGTCTGCGCCTTGGCCTCGGCCAGCAGCCGCAGCCCCTCCTGGCCCAGGCCCTGGAACGCGTACGGCGAGGTCCGCGGCTTGTAGGCGCCGCCGCGCAGCATCGTCGCGCCGGCGGCCGCGACCGTGTGCGCCGTGGACAGCAGCTGGTCACGGGACTCGACCGTGCATGGCCCCGCGATCATCGCGAAATGCGGGCCGCCGATCTTGCGCCCGGCGATCTCCAGCACGCTCGGTCCGGCGTCGTGGCGGAACTGGGTCGAGGCGAGCTTGTAGGGCTTGGTGATCGGCATCACCTGCTCTACCCCGGGGACGGCCTCGAGTTCCAGCCCGGCGACGTGCTCGGCGTCGCCGATCGCGCCGATCACGGCACGTTCCTCGCCTCGGATCAGGTGCGGGCGGGCCCCGGCGCGGGTCACCCGTTCGATGACGGATTGCACCTCGCCTTCGGTGGCCGTCGTTTTCATCACGATCATCATCTACGCGGTCCTTTCGGAATTCCCTGGAAACTGTACGAAGCGCTGCTGTCGTTGCAGGTCGGCATGACCCGTCGCGGTGGTTTCCGGCGCCCGGACCCGCGGGCCTCGCCGCGCGCTGGCGGCGAGAAGGGGGCTGTGGCCGAGCGCCTAGATAAATCGCCAGGCGTAGAAGCGCGCGTAGGACCAGAACCAGCTGTCGCCGGCAGCCATGCTGCAGCTGTACGTGCGGGCGTGGTCGTCCATCGCGCTGCCGTCGGTTTTACCAGACCGCGGCGGCGACCCGCAAGCAGGATCGGCCGGTTGGGGGATAGGCGCGCTCGGGCGGTCACCACCGCTGACGGTGTTGGTCTTCAGCCGCGCGCATCGGGCCTCTGGCGCGGCGGCTGGTTGTAGACCCGCACGTGCCAGCCGTGATCGTGCGGCGTGAACGCGACGACCGGCAGCCCCTTGTTGATCGCGCGGCCGATGTGGTTGGCGACGTTGCCGACGTTGAGGCCGACGGCCCACGCGAGCGTCGACTGCGTGCCCGGGATCGTCGCCGGACTTCCCGCAGGAACGGATCACCGCGCCACCGCCGAGGCGGTCGACGACGGCGATCAGGCGGCGGTTCTGGCGTCCGTTGGCGTGCGCGAGCGGCAGGTCGTAGCGCCAATCTGGACGCGCAGCCGCGCCGACCGATCAGCGACACGCCGAGGATCACCACCAGCACGGGCCGCCCCAGCGCAGCGCCGGCGACGATCCAGCTCGGGGCCCGCAGCTGCGACACCCACGGCGCCCCGCCGAGCAGCTGCCCGACGAGCGCAGCGGCGACCACGATGCAGACGGCCGCCGGCTCGATCAGGTACCGACTTGCGGCCGACCAACCGTGCAGGGCGAACGCGATCTCGACGATCACCCACAACAGCGCCGCGGCCGTCACGCCGAGCACACCGCCGATCCCGCCGCCAGATCGCCGACCGCCACGCCCGCCACGAACGCCAGCTGCATCGGCAGCTCGTACAGGGCGCGCCAGCGGCGCAGCACGCCGACGATCTTCGAACCGTGGATCGCGGTGTGCTGGTTGAGCGCCAGGTCGCCGGCGCTGAACCAGCTCTTGGACGTCAGCCCGGGGATCACGAACCAGACCGCCGGGATCAGCAGCAGCGCCAGTGGCACCACGATTCGGGCCCGGCGGTCGGTCCAGAACAACCAGACGCCGTAGCACCCGGCGAACGCCCACGACTCCGGACGGTCCAGCGACGCCAGCACGAGCGCCGCGAACGCCCAGCGCGGGTGCCCGCACAGATGGGCGTCGATCGCCGCCAGCAGCAGCGCCACGACCAGCGGGTCGGAGTTGGCGATCAGCACCAGATGCGGCCAGGTCTGAATGCCCATCACCGCGACGCCGGCGAACGCGCCGGCGACGAACGGCGCGAACCGGCGGCTGGGCAGCACGGGGCCGGTCAGGCGGTACGCGACGCGCCCGGCGAACACGCCCGCGGCGATCGTGCCGGTCACGCTGGTCACGCTCCAGAGCCACACCTGCGTATGCCCGAACAGCGCGTAGGGCAACGTGAACAGGAACGTCAACGGCTTCCATGACGGCGCGCCCGACGTGTTCAGCGAGCCGTACAGGACCTGATGGCCCCACACCATCCAGCCGAACGGGTCGTAACCCGGGGCGCATCCCGGTGGCATCGACGAACGCGATCGCGCCGGCGATCGCCGCCGCCGCGACCAGCGCCCAGAGCGCCGCGCGTCCGGCCAGGCCAACGTGCGACCGCGAACCGCTGGCCGCCGGCTCGTCGCTCGCGGGCGTCGGCCGCGCCCGCCGCGTCGGTCGCCGCCGCGTAGCCGGCCTAGACCAGTTCCCCGATCGCCGCCAGGAAACGGCGGTTCTCGGAGTCGGTCCCGACCGTCACCCGCAGCGATCCCGGACGCCCGAGCGCGGCGCCGGCGCGCACCAGCACGCCCCGCTCGCGCAGACCCGAGACGATCTCGGGCTCGACCTCGGCGCTCGGCAGATGGGTCCAGACGAAGTTGGCGTCGGACTCGGCGACCCACAGCCCGAGCGCGCGCAGGCCGTCGGTGACCGCGATCCGCGCCGCCACCGTGTGGATCACGCGGCGCTCGACCTCGTCCTGGTGGCGCAGCGCCTCGACCGCGGCGGCCTGCGCCGGGGCGTTGAGGTAGAACGGCTGGCGGACCTGGTCGACGGCCGCGCGCAGGCTCGTCGGACCCGCACAGCGCCGTAGCCGACGCGCATGCCCGCCAGTCCGTAGGCCTTCGAGAACGTCCGCAGCAGCATCAGGTTCGGATACCGGCGCAGCAGCTCGACCGAGGCGTATGTGTCGCCGAGCACCAGCGCGAACTCGCAGTAGGCCTCGTCGAGGATCACGCATACGTGCGGCGGGACCTTCGCCAGGAACGCCTCGATCTGCTCCAGCCCGATCGCGGTCGAGGTTGGGTTGTTGGGGTTGCAGATCAGCACCAGCCGGGTCGCGACCGTGATCTCCGTCGCGATCGCATCGAGGTCGTGTCGGTCCTCGGAATCAAGCGGGACCTCGATCGCCCTCGCACCTGAGGCGGCGGCCAGATGCGGGTAGACGCTGAACGCCGGCCACGCGTAGACGACCTCGGCGCCGGGCTCCAGCAGCGCCTCGCCGGCCGACAGCAGGATGTCGCAGGAGCCGTTGCCGAGCGCGATCCGCTCCCGCGGAATCCCGTAGCGGTCCGCCAGCCCCTGTCGCAGCGGCTGATAGGACGGGTCGGGGTAGCGGTGGGTCCCGGCCATCACGCGGGTGGCGGCGTCCAGCACCTCGATCGACGGCGCGAAGCACGCTTCGTTGGAGGCCAGCATCGCGACGTCGTCGCCGAGGTCGTAGCCGGCCGACAGCGGGTAGGCGGGGATCCGGCGGATGCGCTCTGCGAACTCGATCGTCATCGTCTGAAAGCCCTCCTACTGAGCCGAGCTCAGGTCGCGTCGCAGCGCCTGCGCGGCGCCCAGGTACACGTGCTGCGGGTCGTGATCCTCGTCGGCGTAGTAATGCACCATCACCCTGATCACCGCGGGCAGCGCGCCCGGGACGGGAATCTCCTGGGCGCACAGCAGCGGCACCCGGTCGAGGCCGAGCCGCCGTGCCGCGACCGCCGGGAACTGCGCGTCGAGATCGTGGGTCAGCGTGAAGATGCAGCTCACCATCGCTTCGGGCGCCAGCGAGTTGCGCGTCATCAGCTCGCGGATCAGCAGATCGGTGGCGTCGAGGATCGCGTTCTCTTCGTTGCGCTCGACGCTGTTGGCCCCTCGGAGCGCGAACAGACGCATCGCCGTGATCTTGCCAGAGCGCCCGCCGCGGGCGCCGCCAGCCAGACGAGTCCGCGTGGCGGGTCGACGGCCGCGCCGGCAGATCAGCCGGCGAGCTTGTTCTGCAGGCTCTGCGAGGCCCGTCCGGCCGGGGTGTCGAGCGGGTTGATGTTGTGGTCTGACAGATAGGTGGTCGTGGCCGGCACGAACGTCAGCACCGAGGAAGACCGTCATCACGGCGGTCATCCGCCGCAGCCACGGGCTCGTGCCCAGCGCCGCCAGCGGCAGCACCCAGACGATGTACCACGGCACCAGCCACGGCGAGGCTGACCAGCAGCGCGAGCGTCGACCACCCCGCCCCGACCAGCCAGTCGCGCCGGCGCAGGAACAGGTAGATCACGACCGCGACGACGAACAGGTCGGCCAGGTCCAGCACGGTCGACGTGGCCGCCGCCGACATGCAGCAGCAGCCCGACCAGGTTCGGGATGCTCAACTCGGTGATCAGCGTGCTCTGCTGCTGGAGGTTGGGCAGCGAGGTCCCGAACAGGATGACGCTGACCACGATCAGCGGGATCGCCGCGATCAGCCCGCCGATCACGAGCTGCTTGGATCGCTGGCGCGTGCCGACCGCGACCAGCAGAAACGGCGCGAGCAGGATCGCCGTGAACTTGACCGCGACCGCCGATCACCAGCGCCGCTCCGGCCCACCGATCCCGGCCCGACAGCACGAACGCGATCGCGGCCATCGTCGCGACCAGCATCAGGAAGTCGTTGTGAAAGCCGGCGACCGCGTACAACAGGTAGATCGGGTTCAGCGCGACGAACCCGACCACGAACCGCGGATCGCGGCCGAGCTTGACCGCACACCACCAGACCAGCGACAGGAACCCGAGGCTGAACAGCACGACCAGACCTTGATCACCCAGAACGCGACCGGCAGCGACAGGAACGCGAGCGGATAGCTGAGCGCTGTGAACAGCTCACCGTAGGGGCTCTTGAGGTTGTCCCAGCTGGCGAACTGGAAGATCGGATCGAAGTGCTCGGACGAGATCCCGTGCGTGTACGGCGAGATGTGGTGCAGCGCCCCGAGTCGCGCGTAGCCCATGTAGTTGAAGATGTCCGACAGCTGCAGCGGCGGGCTCAGCAGCAGAATCAGCGTGCAGGACCAGGACGACGATCACGATCGATCGCATCGTCAGGCTCCGGATCGCGGCCATCGCGATCCCGTAGGCGGCCACCATCGCGATCAGCACGAAGCTGAAGATCAGGTCCAGCGTCCAACGATCGGTCAGCGGCCGGCTGGTGATGTAGTGCAGCGGTCCGGCCTCCCAGTTCGGGAACACCCGGACCGATCGAGGCACGAGGATCGTCGGGCCGGACGACGCGTAGGCGACGACGGCAAGCGTGGCCAGCAGCAGCACCGACAGCGCGATCCAGCCGCCGCGCCGGCCGACCGCGATCGGCGGCGTCGTCAGCCATCGCGGCCGCGTCAGCGCGAACCGCGGCAGCTCGGTGGTCGCCTCGGTCGTCATCGCATGCGCTGATGGAGCCGCCGCGACAACCCGCGGCTCAGGTCCAGCGGATTCCTCGCGCATCAGGCCAAAGATAGTTGTGGATTGTGATATTCGGCTCAGCATCGGGTGGCGATCTTGACGTGCCAGCCTTCGCGACCACGTGCCAGCCGAGGCTGCGCGGGATCCAGGGGATCCACGGAAACCGCTTGGCGTTCGCGGTCGCGCTGGCCCTGGATGATGACGCGGCCGCGCTTTGCCTCGGCCGCCCCGATCGTCTCGCCCAAGGTCCAGGCGACCAGCGGCGCCAGCTGCGTGTTCGTCTCCACTGTGCCGCACGCCTTCAGCCGCGCGGGGCCGCCGGCGCGGGCCACGGCGGTGGTCAGATCGCGCCGGACGTCGGCCTGGAAGCGCAGCTCCGACCAGGTCGGCCCCAGCTTCGCGAACGCATCGACCGCGCTCGGCACGGTCGCCGTGACCGCGCCCGCGGTCACGACCGCTACGGCGATCCACCCGATCGCCCGCCGCGCAAACCGTGACGCCGCCGCGAACGCCCAGGCGGCGAACCGGGCCCAGCCGACCATCCCGACGACGATCGTCAAGCAGCCCGCCGGGAACAGGTAGCGACCGTTACCCGAGAACTTCAGCTCGGTCAGCACCGCGTCCTCGGCGAACAGCGCGATCGCGGCGACCAAGCAGCACGCACAGGCACACGTCCAGGCCGTCGCTGCCGGCGCGTGCGGCCCCTGGTCAACGCGATCGCCGCGACCGCCGGCACCAACGCGAGCACCACGCCGATCCGGAACGGAAGCCGGATCAGCGGCCACTCGTAGTGGGTGACCTCGCTGCAGAACGGGCACGCGGTGGTGCCGGCGCCGCGTGGATAGCTGGCGTACTCGGCGCCGCGCAGCAGCGACCCCGAGCCGATCAGGTCCGGGATCAGCCAGATCGGGAGGATCAGCGCCGCCAGGCAGGCGATCTGGCGTCGCGCGCCGGCGTCGACGCGCCACAGCCAGACGCAGTACACGACAAACAACGGCCACATCTCCGGGCGGTCCAGCGAGGCGGCGAACAGGAGCGCCTGCGTCTGGCGGCACGCTCCGTCGAGATGGCGCAGCACCGCGAGCAGCAGGACCGTCAGCAGCAACCCCTCCGAATATCCCTGCGCGACGACATAGACGTAGCTCTGCAGCAACAGCACGCCGCCGGCGGCCGCCAGCCCGGCGGCCAGTGCCAGCGCCCAGCCCACGGCCCCGAGCGGCGCCGTCGCGATCCGCGAGAGCCTCGTCGTCAGCACGAACGTCAGCGCCACCGCCGTCAGCGCGCCGGCCCGGGCGATCGCCACCCACATGTTCGGCGCCGCGGACCCGAACGGCGCGACGACCGTCGTGAACACCAGCGCCAGCGGCTTGAGTGTCGGCCCGCCGGTCGTCGACAGGTGGCCGTGAACGATCTCCCGGCCCCAGATCAGCCACACCCACGGGTCGTAGTTGGGCGTCGAGGGCAGCCGCAGCGACACGGCCCCGGCGATCAGCGCGAGCCCGATGATCGCCAGGTAGACCCATCCGTGGCCGCGCGCGCGCGTGGGCCTGTCGGCACGGTCGACGATCGCGAGCAGCCTCCGCCCGAGCGAGCGCACGCTGCCCGTGTCGTCTTGCACGGCGACGCTCATGAAGTGCAGAAGCTAGCGAGTCGTCCCGCGGCTGTCTCGGCGCGAGATGGCGCTGGATACCCTGCGCCGATGATCGAGTCCGAGCAGGCACCGGGGCTGCTCTCGCCTGCGACCGGGCCCGGCGACGCCGCCAGGCGGCCCTCCCGCCGGCATTTGATCCTCACCGAGCTGGGCTATGCCGCGATCGCCGGCCTGCTGGCGCTGGCGATCGCGTTGTGGGCGCTGAAGATCTGGGACGCGAACCTCAGCGTGCCGTTTCGCTACTCCGAGGTCGACGACACGAAGTTCTATCTGCTGCTGATCAAGGGCATCGTCGAGCCACGGCTGGTTTTTGACCAACCACAACCTCGGGGCGCCGTTCGGGCAGCAGCTGTACGACTATCCACAGGGCGCCGACAACCTGAATCTGTTCACGGTCAAGCTGATCGGGCTCGTCTCGCCCCATCCCGGGGTCGTCATCAACGTGTTCCTGTTCGTGACGTTCGTGCTCGACGGCGCGGCCGCCTGCCTGGTGCTGCGCCGGCTCGGAGTCAGCCCGCCGGTCAGCATCGTCTGCGCGGTCCTGTTCGCGCTGCTCCCCTACCACTTCTTCCGCTCCGACTCGCACCTGTTTCTGTCGTCGTATTGGTCGCTGCCGTTGACGGCGTATCTGTTCATCGCGGTGCTCGACGACCGGCCGCTGTTCAGCCGGCGCCCATCCGGCGGCCGCGTCCGCCGGCTGCTGACCCCGGGCAGCCTCGCGACCGTCGGGATGTGCCTGGTGATCGCCTCGACCGGGCTCTATTACGCGGTGTTCGGGCTGGTGATGATCGGCGCCGCGCTGCTGCTGAAACTGCTGTTCGGGCGCCGGCTACGGCCGCTGCTGCCCGGGCTGGCGGCGTTCGCGCTGGTGCTGGTCGTGCTGATCGCCAACCTCGCCCCGACCGCCGTCTATCACGCGCAGCACGGAGGCAACTCGGCCGAAGTCCACTCGGCCAGCCAGGGTGACAGCCTGGCGATGTCGGCCTCTTACCTGGTGCTCCCGCCCCTGCATGATCGGATCGCGCCGCTGCGCCATCTGACCGAGCGCTACGCGAACGTCACGCCGCCGCACGGCTATTGCGAGCAGTGCTACGAGTCGGTCGGGACGGTCGGCGACGTCGGGCTGCTGTGGCTGCTGGTGATCGGGTTCGGGTCGCTGGCGGGGGCGGCGTTCGTCGCCCGGATCGCGCGTATACACCGCTGGTCGGCGCTCGGGGTCGCGGTCGTGCTGGCGATCGCGGTCACCGGCGGCGTCTCGAGCCTGACCCGGGTGTTCGATCTCCAACGACATCCGTGCTTGGAACCGGATGTCGGTGCTGATCGCGTTTTTCGCGCTGCTGACCGTCGGGCTGCTGCTCGACCGGTTGCTGGTGTGGGTCCGGGGGTCCGGCGCCCGCCACCGTCGACTGGCGCGGCTGGGCCCGTGGCCGGGCATCCTGTTGCTGGGCGCCGTGCTGGCGTTCGGCGTCGCCGACCAGACGAGCCGCTTCTTCGTGCCGAACTTCACCAAGGACGCAGCCGAATACCACTCTGACGCCGCCCTGGACACGGCGATCGAGCGCACGCTGCCGCGCGGCGCGGACGTGATGGAGCTGCCGTACGTGCCCTACCCAGAGGGGTATCAGCCCTACATGGCGCCCGGCCAGACGCTGCCGTTCTCCGAGATCACGAACTTCGAATATGAGCTCGGACGGCCGTACATCCAGTCGCACGGGCTGTCGTTCAGCTACGGGGCGATGAAGGGCCGCGCCACCAACTGGACGGCGCAGCTCGCGGCCAAGCCGCTGGCGCTGTCGGTGATCGGCGCGACCGCGGCCGGCTTCCAGGGTCTGACGGTCGACGCCGACGGCTACCCCGGCTCGGCGCCGTCGGTCGTCGCGACGCTGCGACGGCTGCTCGGCGTCGATCCGCGCTCCAGCGACGACCACACATTCCTGTTCTATGACCTGCGGCCGTACGCGCGGCGGCTCCGGGCCAGCCACACCGCTGCGCAGCTGCGGGCGCTGCGCGCGGCGACGCTGTACCCGCTGCGGCTGACGTGTTCGACCGGCCGGCTGACGATCGTCAACCCGTCGCGGACGACCCAGCGAGCGGTGCTCGCCGCCGGTGTGACCGGAAGGGGCGGCGCCGGTGCGCTGCGGCTGAGCGTGCGCGGTGAGCCGCTGGCCGCCGCGCCCGGTAACCGCCTGCGCGTGCCGCTGGCGCTGGCCCCGGGCACGACGACCGTGTCGGTGTCGGCCGCTTCAGCGGCCGCCTCGGCGCGTGCGCTGACCGCGCCAACGGTCGTCGCGGGCGCGTTTGACCCGTTTCTGCGGGGCGTGTCCGGCGGTCCGCTGACCGGGATCGTCGGGCCGCCATGCCGGTCGGTAAAGGTCGGCTGACCGGTGCCGGACAGCGCGGCCGTCGCGTTCGGAGACCGACCAGCCGTCGCCCGCCTGCGCTCGGTGGACGCGACGACCGTGGCCGTCTGTGCGCTGACCGCGATCGGCGCGATCGTGCGCTTCTACGGGCTCGGCCACCAGGGACTGTGGTTCGACGAGTCCAACACCGCCGAGCTCGTGCGCTACGCGCCCGGGGACATGCTCGGGCTGATCCCGCACACCGAGTCGACACCGCCGCTGTACTACATGGCCGCCTGGGTCTGGGTGCGGGTGTTCGGATCAAGCGCGGCCGGGCTGCGCTCGCTGTCGGCGCTCGGGGGGGTGCTGGTGATCCCGGTCGCCTACGGCGCCGCCGCCGAGCTCGTCTCCCGGCGTGCCGGCCTGATCTGCGCGGCGTTCGCGGCCTGCAACCCGTTCCTGATCTGGTACTCGCAGGAGGCGCGCTCCTACGAGTCGCTGGTGCTGCTGACCGGCCTGGCGCTGCTCGCGTTCGCCCGCGCCCGGCGTGATCCGACGCCGACGGCGGTCGCGCTCTGGGTCGTCGCCGCTGCGCTGTCGATGGCGACGCACTACTTCGCGACGCTCGCGATCGTGCCGCAGGCCATGCTGCTGCTGGCCGCCCACCCGCGGCGACGATCGGTCCAGGTCGGTGTCGGGATCGCGGCGCTGTGCGGGCTCGGGCTGATCCCGCTGGCGATCTCCCAGAACGGCACCGGCAACGACTCCTGGATCGCCAGCGCACCGCTGGGGTTGCGCCTGGCGCAGATCATCCCCCAGTTCTTGATCGGCACCAACGCGCCGGCCCGCCAGGCGCTCAAGTACGCGGCGTTCGCGCTCGTGCTCGCGGCGTTGGCGCTGCTCGCCGTCCGGCTGGCGCGCTCCGGAGGCTCCGAGCTCGGCGGCGTGCTGGTGGCGGCGGTGTTGGCGGTCAGCGGCTTTGCGCTCGGGTTGGTGCTGATCGTGGCCGGCTTCGATGACCTGATCACGCGCAACGTGATCGAGCTCTGGCTGCCCGCCGCGATCGTCGTGGCGGCCGCTTGTGCGGCGACATCCGGTCCCGCCGCGCGGATCGGAGTCGCAATCGCCGCGGCGCTGTGCGCGATCGGGCTCGCCGCCGCGATCGCGGTCGCCGTCACCCCGTCGATGCAGCGTCCCGACTGGCAGGGAGTTGCACGCGCGCTCGGATCCGAGCCGGCATCCGGGCGGTCGCGCGTGATCCTGATCCAGCGCTTCAAGACGCTGCTGCCGTTGAAGCTGTACCTGCCGCACCTGAAGTCGCTGCGCGCCGCCGCGACGGTCTCAGAGCTCGACGTGATCTCGATGCACTCCCCCGGACAGCCGCTGTGCTGGTGGGGCGCCGAGTGCAATCTGATCAGCTCCGCGATGCAGCCGAACTACCCAATCCCCGGAATGCGAACGGCCTGGGTCCGGCACGTCGGCCAGTTCACGATCCGACGGCTGGTCGCGGCCCGGCCAGTGACCGTCACCGCAGCGGTCGTCGCGCGGGCGCTGACCGCGACGTCGCTCGTCCACGACGAGCTGATGATCCAGCCGCCGCGCGGTTGAGCTCGGCGATCTCGGCAGCGCTCAGCCGTCGCGTCCGGCCGGACGCGAGGTCGCCCAGGGCGAGTGGCCCGAAGGCGATCCGCTCCAGCCGTGCCACCCGGTGGCCGATCGCCTCGCACATCCGCTTCACCTGGCGGTTGCGGCCCTCGCGGATCGTCAGCTCGAACGTCTCGTGCCCGACCCGCCGAGCCTCCGCCGGCGCCGTCCGGCCGTCCTCGAGCTCCACCCCTTCGCGCAGCTTGGCCATCTGCATGCCGGTCACGGGACCGCGTTGCACGACCACGCGATAGGTCTTTCGCACCTCGAAGCTCGGGTGGGTGAGTCGATGTGCGAGGGCGCCATCGTTGGTCAGCAGCATCAACCCGGTCGTGTCGATGTCCAGCCGCCCAACCGGATAGAGCCGCCGATCTGACCGTACGAGCGAGACCACCGTCGGCCGCCCCTGTGGATCGGACGCCGTCGAGACCACGCCGGCGGGCTTGTTGACCGCATGCACCGCCAGCGTGCCGGCGCCCGGGAGCGTCGCCGGCGCGCCGTCGACGAGCACGCGATCGGACTCCGAGACGTCCCTCGCGGGGTCGGTAACGCGCTCGCCATTGACCGTCACGCGGCCCGCCGCGATCAGCGGTTCAGAGGCGCGGCGTGACGCGACGCCCGCGTTGGCGAGGAACTTCACGAGGCGCATGCGGGCACTGCTGCCACCATAGTCATGTGGATTCGCAATTGCTCAGCGCCGCCCTGACCGATCTGGGCGAGCCCGACTATCGCGGCAAACAGATCTGGCGGTGGCTGGCAGCCGGGGTCGCGGGCTACGACGAGATGACCGATCTGCCGCAGTCGCTGCGCACCCAACTGGCCGATCGGGTGCCGCTCTCGTCGCTGACGGTCATCGACGAGGCGCACGCGTCGGACGGCACCGTCAAGGTGCTGCTGAACACGGCCGACGGGCGGCCGGTCGAGGCCGTGCTGATGCGCTACCGCGACGGCCGGCGATCGCTGTGTCTGTCCTCGCAGTCCGGCTGCCCGCTGACGTGCACGTTCTGTGCGACCGGCCAGATGCGGTTCGGGCGCAACCTGACGACGTCCGAAATCCTCGACCAGGCGCTGCACTTCCGGCGGCTTGGCCCGGTCGATCACGCCGTGTTCATGGGCATGGGCGAGCCGCTGATGAACCTCGACGCGGTCCTGGGCGCCTGCGAGCGCCTGCCCGACCTGGGGATCAGCCACCGCCACACGGCGATCTCGACGGTCGGTTGGATTCCGGGGATCAACCGCTTGACCGAGACGCCGATGCCGATCCGGCTGGCGCTGTCGCTGCATGCCGCCGACGAGTCGCTGCGCTCGGAGCTGATGCCCGTCAACGACCGCTACGCGCTGTCGGACGTGCTGGCGGCCTGCCGCGCCCACTACGAGCGAAAGCGTCGGATGATCTTCGTCGAGTACGTGATGCTGGCCGGCGTCAACGACTCCTACGTGCAGGCCCGGCAGCTCGCCGACGTGCTCGATCCACGGATCTTCAAGGTCAACCTGATCCCGTTCAATCCCACCGACGCGTCGTTTGAGGGCTCGAGCCCGAAGGCGATCGAGGCGTTCCGCGCAGAGCTCGAGCGCCACGGGATCGGCGCGACCGTGCGCCTCACGCGCGGCCGTGAGATCGCCGCGGCGTGCGGTCAGCTCGCCGCGCGCGCCGGTTGAGCCCGGCTGACCGCCAGGGCGGGATCATGCTGCGCCGCCGGTTGACGTCGCAGCTGCTGGCCGGGGCCGTCCCCCGCGGGCCGGAGGCGGTTGTGACTGTCACCGAGCGGCTGCTGGCGATCCAGGGGCAGGATCCACGTGGCGCGCGGCTCGCGATCCGGGCACGCAGCCGGGGCACGACGGCCGCCGACGTCGACCGCGCGCTGGGCACAGGCGAGCTGCTGGTCACGTGGCTGTGCCGCGGCACGTTGCACCTGGTCGCGGCCGCCGACTATCCGCTGCTGCAGGCGCTGACGACGCCGCAACTGGTGACCGGCTCCGATCGCCGGCTCGCCCAGGAGGGTGTCAGCCGATCAGGCGTGCGACGCGGGATCGCGACGATCGAACGAGCGCTCGCCGACGACGGGCCGCTCGGGATCGCTTCGCTGCGCGAGCGGGTGCGCGCCGCCGGGGTGCCGGTCGCCGGGCAGGCGATGATCCACCTGTTGTACCGCGCCTCGCTGGAGGGGCTGATCGTCCGCGGGCCGGTGTCGGGCGCCGAGCATCTGTACGCGCTGGTGTCCGACCGGCTGCCGTCGGCCGCGAACGAGGTGGCGCGGATCGCGGCCGACCGCGACCGGGCGCTGCGGGAACTGGCGCTCCGCTATCTCGCCGGCCATGGCCCGGCCGACGAGCGCGACCTGGCCAAGTGGGCCGGCGTGACCCTCCGCGACGCTCGCGCGGGGCTGGCTGCGCTCGGCGATCGCCTGCGCGAGCGTGACGGCGGCCTCGTCGAGCTCAACGGCGGTCCCCGGGTCGCCAAGCCGCAGGGACCGACGCTGCTGGGCGCGTTTGAGCCGGTGCTGATGGGCTGGTGCTCACGCGAGGCGGTGCTGGGCGAGCACGACGCGCGAGTGGTGACCGGCGGCATCTTCCGCGCATTCGCGTTCGCGCCCGCTGACGAGCACCCGATCGGCCGGGCGGTGGCCACCTGGAAGTTCGGCCGCGACGGGGTCGAGCTGTCGCCGTTCGGTCCGCTCGACGACGATCGGCGCGATGCGCTCATGCGCGATGGCGAGCACGTGTTGCGATTCCTCGGCCGCTGAGCGCCGGCTTCGGCTCGCCCGCTGCGCGCGACCGATTGGCACACAGTTGGAACGCTTCGGTCTTGTTTCGTGACACGGCCCGGCGGCATGCTGTTGGACATGGCGACATTGGCACGGAAGATCGAGGCTGAGCGGCGGATGCGGGAACTGCTGGCATCCGGAGGGCTCCCAGCGCCGGACCGAATCGAGTACGGCGAGGACTGCATCCGGGTGTTCTTCGAGGAGTCGAAGACCGCGGTCGTGATCGACCTCGACGACGAGGCGCAGTCCGAACGGGAGCCCTGACCGCGAGCCGCCGTCGGGTGACCGGCGGCCGTCGGTGCGTGTGCGGGCGCCCGGCGGTCGCTAGCTCTCGGCGGGCTCAGCCGCTCCGAGCGGTTGCGGACCGGCGGAGGTCACGCCCGCCCCGGCGCGCCCCTCGCCGGCCTGCAGCAGCCGTTCGCGCAGCTGCTGCTCGAACTCGGGGGACGGATCGAAACCCGCGATCTCCGGCAGCTCGGCCAGCTCGCCGAGCCCGAACAGTTTCAGGAACAGCTCCGTCGTGCGGTACAGGGCCGCCCCGAACTGGGAACGACCGGCCTCCTCGATCAACCCTCGCTCGAGCAGGGTGGCCGCCGCCGATTCGGCGCTGACGCCGCGGATCCGGGCGATCTCGGGCCGTGACACCGGCTGCAGGTAAGCGACGATCGCCATCGTCTCCGCCTGCGCGGAGGTCAGCGGCGGCGTCCGTGGACGGGCCAGCAGTCGCCGCGCCGCGAGCTCGGCGTCGGGATGGCTGGAGAGTGCGTAGCCCCCCGCAAGCCGGCGCAGCACGAGCCCACGCTGGTCTGACTCATACGCCTCGCCGAGACGCTCCAGCGCGTCCAGCACCTCCGCTGGATCGGCCTCGACGGCGTCGGCCAGCGCCGCCACCGACACTGGATCGGCGCTCAGGAACAGCAGCGACTCGAGGATCCGCTCGAGCTCCGAGCTCATGCCGCTCCACGCTCCGGCACGGCGCTCAGCCGGGGCCGCTCGGCGACCCGTGCCGGTGCCGTGACCGTGATCTCGGCGAACGGCTCGTCCTGAATCCACGACGCCTCGCCCTGCTTGTAGAGCTCGAGCAGCGCGTACAGCGTGACCGCGACCGTCACCCGGTCCGCGTTCGCGACCGCATCGGAGAACTGAAAACGCCCGCGGGAGAGCAGCCTGCGCAGGTGCGTCAGACGCTCAGCGACGGTCACGCGCGGGACCGTGATGTGGCGCACGTCGACCGGTGGCGGGACCAGCAGCAGGTCCCCGATCGCCGCCGACAGCCGCCCGGGGTCATACACGGCCGCCGCGTCATGCAATGGCGCCCGTCGCAGGGACGGCGGCAGCGGCGCCGAGCGGAACCGGTAGCCCTCCTGCGAGCGCAGGCGGCCCTCCAGATACTGGGCCGCGGCCCGGTAGCGCTGAGCCGCGACGAGCCGCTCCAGCAGCTCTTCCGCCGCCTCGCCCGGATCGAGCTCGAGCTCCTCGATCTCCTCGCCGGGCAGCAGCAGCCGGCTCTTGAGCTCCAGCAGCGACACGATCAGCACCAGGAACTCGGTCGTCGCCTCCAGATCGAGCTCGCCCCGGCGCTCGAGGTGATCGATGTAGGTGATCACGATGTCGGCGAGGTCGACCTCCAGCAGGTCGACCTCCTCGCGCAGGATCAGCGTCAGCAGCAGGTCGAACGGCCCGGCGAAGACGTCCAGGTCCAACTCGAGGTAATCGAGGCTCACGGCTCAGAACGCTAGACGCGCGCGCGGACGGGACCCACGCCCATCGCCTCGCGGACGTCGACGAGCGTTGCCGACGCGATCGCCCGCGCCTTATCGGCCCCTGCGGCGAGCGTGCGCTCGAGTCCCTCCTCGTCCTCGCGCAGCTGCGCGTACTGCTCCCGGACGGGCGTCAGGTAGTCGACCACCGCGTCAGCGACGGCGACCTTGAAGTCGCCATACCGCAGGCCCTCGGAATTCTCGCTCGATCTCGTCCGGAGTGGTGTCACGAACCGCCGCCAGAATCTCGATCAGATTGGTGATCCCCGGCTTATCGGGGCCTCGACGCACCTCAGAGCCGGTGTCGGTCACCGCCGAACGAATCTTCTTGGCGATCCTCGCCGGCTCCTCGGTGACATATATGGTGCCCTGCGCGGTGCCACCAGTGGTCGACATCTTGCGCTCGGGGGCCTGCAGATCCATGATCCGTGCGCCGACCTGCGGGAAGCGCCCCGCGGGCACGACCAGCAGTCTCGCCGAAGCGTCGGTTGAAGCGCTCGGCCAGATCGCGCATCAGCTCGATGTGCTGGCGTTGGTCGTCGCCCACCGGAACCTCGTCGGCGCGGTAGGCGAGCACGTCGGCCGCCATCAGCACCGGATAGGTGTAGAGCCCGACCGAGACCTGCTCCTGCTGTTCGGCCTTGTCCTTGAACTGCGTCATCCGCCCGAGCTCGCCGAAGGAGGCGACGCCCGAGAGCAGCCACGCCAGTTCGGAGTGCTCGTGCACGTCAGACTGGCGGAAGAGGATGCAGCGCGCAGGATCCAGCCCGGCGGCGAGCAGCGTCGCGGCGGTGTCGTAGACGGAGTCTCGCAGCGCTTCGGGTTCGTAGGGGACCGTCAGCGCGTGCAGGTCGACGACGCAGTAGATCCCCTCGCCACGGTCCTGGCCGGCGACATACTGGGTGATCGCGCCGATGTAGTTGCCCAGGTGCTTGCGCCCCGTCGGCTGGATGCCCGAGAAGATCCGCACGGCTGTTCAGGCTACCGGGGCGGCGGGCCGGTGGGAGTGGGAAGAAACAGACCTATACGTGCTGCGATCTCACACTCAGCGGTGCGCGCGAGGGCGGCGGCACCGAGGTACTGCGGCGATCTCTTGCTCAGCGGTGCTGGGACCACGCTCAGTGCGACAGCACCCGGTCCAGTGCGTCGTGATGGGCCTTGAGCGGATCCGAGTCGGGCACCGTCGAGCCGCCCGCGCGAGCCGGTTGAGCCGGAGTTGCGGCGTGACCGGGATGCCAGCACATAGGCGGCGACGACACCGCCGACCGCACCGCAGACGTGGGCCTGCCAGGAGACGCCCTGATGCGGGACGACGCTCGAGACCAGCGCTGCGCCCCAGACGACCCCGACGACCACGCCGACGAGCAGCTCGGCGATGTTGCGATCGAACAGACCGCGGGCAAACAGGTAGGTGGCGTAGCCGAACACGACCCCGCTGGCGCCGACCGTGTAGACGCCGGACGGCGACACCAGCCAGGTCCCGAGCCCGCCGATCGACGATCACGATCACGGTCACAGCCGCCAGGCGGCGGGCGCCGTGCAAAGCGATGAACGCGCCCATGAACAGGAACGGGATCGTGTTGTCGACCAGGTGCGGCGAGAAGTTGGCGTGCAGGAACCACGAGGTGAACACCGACCACAGGTCACTGATGCTCCGGGCGTGGATCCCACCCCAGCTGTCGAGTCGCTGGCCATCAAGCGAGTTGATCCCCTCGATCAGCCACATGAACGCGGTGATTCCGACCAGCAGGCCGAGCCCCTCGATCACGTCCCGTCGCTTCTGCGGAAGATTGCTGCGCATCTCGTTGCACAGCATGGCACGCGGCCGGGCGCTGCACGCCTGTTCTTACCTGACTGTTAGAACGATCCGGCGCCGTCGAGCAGCTCGTGGCCGATCGCGAGGGCCACTTCGGCCCGCAGCGCCAGCGCCTCACGCAGCGCGAACTCGCCGGGTGTGTGAGCGCCGCCGCCGCGCGGACCGAGACCGTCGATCGTCAGCGGGATCGAGCCCGCGAAATGGCTGGCGTCCGACGCGCCGCCCCGCGGCACGCCGACGATCGGCTTGCCGAGTCGCAGCGACGCCCCCTCCAGCACCGGTGCGGTTGCGGCGATCGAGTCCATCCCCGGCCAGGTGCGACCCATGCGCGCGTCCAGCGTGACCTCGTCGAGCTCTGCTGGAACGCTCGCGAGCACCGGCGCAAACGCCTCGAGCCGGCGCGCGCGCATGTCGCAGATCAGCTCGCCGGCGGCCGGCACGACGTTGAACGCGCTCCCCGAGCGCATCACGGTCGGTACCACGGACAGCTGCTCGGGGCCCGACAGGTCGTGGAAGCCGGCGACGCGATCGGCGACTCGGGCCAGCGCCAGCAGCGCGTTGCGGCCCTGGTCCGGCGCCGCACCGGAGTGCGCGGCGCGCCCGGTGGCGTCGACGACCAGCGTGCCCGCGGCCTTGCGCTTGACGACCACGCCCTCGCGTCCATCGGCGGTCAGGTGACCCGCCTCGAAGCACAGGCAGGCGTCGTAGCCAGCTGAACCGCTCGACGTGCAGGAAAGGCGTGGTTCGCCACTCCTCGTCGCAGACCATCAGCACGGCCAGTTCGGCGAACCGATCGGGCCGCTGCGCGAGCGCACGCGCCACCCCGAACGCGAGCACGTCGCCGCCCTTCATGTCGACCGTGCCGGTCCCGTAGAGGCGCTCGCCGTCACGGCGCAGCGGCTGGTGGGCGTCATGGCCGATCACCGTGTCGACGTGGCCAAGCAGCATGATCCGGCCAACGCCCGAGCCGCGAACCGTCGCGATCAGGTCCGGCGCCGAGCCCTCGGTCGAGCATGGCGGCCGCTCGATCTCGGCCCCGTCGGGCAACAGCTCGAGGCAGACGGCGATCGCGGCCTCGGCGCCGGGCACGTCGCCCGACGGCGATGACACGTCGACCAGCGCCGCCAGTTCGGATTCGGCCCGGTCGGCGATCTCGGCGGCCTGCGCGGCGACCGTCGGGTCGATCGTGGCGCTCACGATGGCACCGGCAGCCGGCTCTCGTCAATCGACAGCTCGCCGGGCTGCGCGCCGCCGCGCGCGGCGTCGTCGGCAAGCCGGCAGATCGCCTGGTTGAGCGGCGTCGGCACCCCGTACAGGCGCCCGAGCAGCACGATCTCACCGTTGAGGAAGTCGGTTTCGATCGTGCCGGCCCCGCGTGCGAGGCTCTGCCAGCTGGAGGAGCCGGCCCGCTCGCGGTCGCCGATCGGCTTGACGTCCAACCGCTCCCAGCGCGAACCGATGTCGTCGACGACCTCGTCAGCGTGCTCGATCTCGGCGGCGGCAAGCACCGCCCGCCCCTCCTCGCGCAGCCGGTCAGTCAGCTCGGCGCGTGACGTCTCCGTATCGCCGCCATCACAGCGCTCGTCGGCGACCGCCGGTAGCGGCCCCCGTCGATGATCCCGCTCGCGTTCGCGCTCGTCCTGCTCGGCGGGGGTCGTCAGCAGCAGCCCATCGTGCCGGATCGCCTCCAGATGCGCGCCGCGGGCGATCAGCGCCACCTCGTGACCCGCCTGGTGCAGGCGGGCCCCGATAACCCCGCCGATCGCGCCGGCGCCGTAGATCACGTATCTCATCGCCTACAGGTCCTGTCTGAGCACGGGGCGTCGCGCCGCCCGGGCCTCGTCAAGCCGGCGGACGGGCGTCGTGTACGGCGCGCCGCGGGCGATCTCCGGGTCCGCGGCGGCCTCACGCAGGATCTCCGCGACGATCTCGGCGAACCCGTCCAGCGTCTCGCGGGTCTCGGTCTCGGTCGGTTCGATCAGCAGCGCCTCATCGACCAGCAGTGGGAAGTACACGGTCGGCGGATGCACTCCGAAGTCCAGCAGCCGCTTGGCGAGATCGAGCGTGCGGATCTTCAGATCGCGCTTCATCGGCGCGCCTGACAGCGTGAACTCGTGCATGCAGATCCGGTCGTAGGCGACCGGCAGGTGCTCGAGCACCCCCAGTGACCGCAGCCGCGCCAGCAGGTAATTGGCGTTCAGCACCGCGGTCTCCGAGACGTCGCGCAACCCCTCGGCGCCGAGCGATCGGATGTACGCGTAGGTGCGCACGAACACCCCGTAGTTGCCCTGGAACCCGCGCAGCCGGCCGATCGATCGCGGCCGGTCGAAGTCGAGCTCGTAGTGCGGCCGAGCGCCGTTGTCGCCGTCGCTCCGATCGACTCGCACGACCTGCGGCCGCGGTAAAAACGGCTCGATCCGGTCCGACACAGCGATCGGACCGGCGCCCGGGCCGCCGCCGCCGTGCGGCTGGGTGAACGTCTTGTGCAGGTTGAAGTGGACGATGTCGAACCCCATGTCGCCCGGCCGGCAGATGCCCATGATCGCGTTCAGGTTGGCGCCGTCGTAGTAGAGCGTCGCGCCGATCCGATGGACGATCTCGGCGATCTCCACGACCGCGGGCTCGAACAGTCCCAGCGTCGACGGGTTGGTGAGCATCAGGCAGGCCACGTCCTCGGTCGCCTTGGCACGCAGGTCGTCGAGGTCGATGTTGCCGTGGGCGTCGGTGCCGACCTTGACGACCTCGTAGCCGGCCATCGTGACCGTCGCCGGGTTGGTCCCATGAGCGGTGTCCGGGGTCAGCACCTTGGTCCGTCGCTCACCGCGGTCCTCGTGGTAGGCGCGGGTCAACAGCACCCCGGCGAGCTCGCCGTGCGATCCGGCCGACGGCTGCAGCGAGACATGCGGTAGCCCGGAGATCTCGCCGAGCGCCGACTGCAGGCGCCACATCAGCTCCAGCGCCCCCTGCGCCCGCTCGGGCCGCTGCAACGGGTGCAGGCGGGCGTGACCCGGCAGCGCCGCAACCCGCTCGTGCAGGCGCGGGTTGTGCTTCATCGTGCACGAGCCGAGCGGGTAGAAGCCGGAGTCCAGATCGAAGTTGCGCTTTGACAGGCGCGTGTAGTGACGCACGATCTCGGGCTCTGAAACCTCGGGCAATCGCGCCGGCCGGGCGCGGCGCAGATGGGCCGGCAACAGCTCGTCCAGCGGTCGGCGCGGAACATCGAGCGGCGGCGGTGCGAACGCCCGGCGGCCAGGTCGCGAGCGCTGGAAGATCGTCAGCTGGGCATCACGGGCGCTCGCGGTGGGAGCGGTACCGGTCATCGGTGGGCCTCCTGCAGCGAGCCGCTCCGCTCCGCGGCGACCGCGTCGCCGAGCACGGTCGCGAGCCGATCGATGTCGGCCGCTGAGCGCAGCTCGGTGATCGCGACCAGCAACCCGCGCTCGTGCTCGGGGTAATGGGCCGCCAGCGGATAGCCGGGGTTGACGCCCAGGCGCAGACAGCGCTCGATCACGGGTTCGACGGGCGCGTCGAGCGTCACCGCGAACTCGCGGAACACCGGCTGGTCGTGCAGCGGCTCGACGCCGGGCAGCGCCGCCAACCGCTCACGCGCGTAGGCGGTGCGATGAACCAGCAGTTCGCCCAGTTCAGCGAAGCCGGCGCGCCCGAGCCAGCTCAGGTAGATCACGCCCGCCAGCGCATTCAGCGCCTGCGCGGTGCAGATGTTGGAGGTCGCCCTCTCGCGGCGGATGTGCTGCTCGCGGGTCTGCAGCGTCAGCGCGAAGCCGCGCCGGCCGTCGAGATCGACGGTCTCCCCGGCGATCCGGCCCGGGATCCTGCGGACCAGCGGCTCGGTGACCGCGAAGAAGCCGAACGACGGCCCGCCGAAGTCCAGGCGGTTGCCGAGCGTCTGCCCCTCGCCGACGGCGATGTCGACGCCGCAGTCTCCCGGCGTGCGCAGCAGCGACAGCGCGATCGGGTCACAGGCGGCGATGCAGAGCGCGCCGGCGTCGTGGGCGGCCGCGGCGATCGCGGCGAGGTCCTCGACCGCGCCGACGAAGTTCGGCTGCGCGACGATCACCGCCGCGACATCATCGCCGAGCGTCGGCAGCGCGGTCACACCCTGATGCAGATCGGCCTCGGTGACCTCCATCTCCCAGGCGTGGCTGAGGGTGCGCAGCGTCTCGATCGCGTGTGGATGGACCCCGCGAGAGACGACGAACCGGCGGCCCTCCGTATGGTGCTTGGCGACGTAGCCGGCGGCGGCCACCGCGCTCGGGCCCTCATACACCGAGGCGTTGGAGACCGGCAGGCCGGTCAGCTCGCAGATCGCGGTCTGGTACTCGAACATCGTCTGCAGCCCGCCCTGGGAGACCTCCGGCTGATACGGCGTGTACGGCGTCAGGAACTCCGCGCGGGAGGTCAACGCGTCGATCAGCGCCGGCACGTAGTTGTCATACATCCCGGCGCCGACGAACGACAGCTCATCCTCGGTGCTGACGTTGCGGGAGGCCAGCTCGCGCAGCTCGGCGTACACCTCCTGCTCGGAGCGCCCCGCGTCGAGCTCGAGCCCATGCACCAGCCGCAGCGCCTGCGGGATGTCGGCGAACAGATCCTCGATCGAGCCGACGCCGATCGCCTGCAGCATCTCGCGGCGGTCGGCATCGGTAACGGCGGTGTACTCAGTCAAGCGTCGCCTCGTACGCGGCCGCGTCCATCAGCGCTTCGGTCTCGGCCGGGTCCGACAGGCTGATCTTGACCAGCCAGCCGTCGCCGTAGGGGTCCTCGTTGATCTTCTCCGGGCTGTCGGCGAGCGACTCGTTGACCTCGATGATCTCGCCCGATAGCGGCGAGATCACGTCCGACACGGCCTTGACCGACTCGACCTCGGTGTACGGGCTGTCCTTGGACACGGTGGTCCCCAGCTTGGGCGGATCGAAGAACACGATCTCGCCCAGCGAGTCCTGCGCGTACCAGGTGATCCCGAGCGTCGCCTGGTCGCCGTCGATTCGGGCCCAGTCGTGCTCTGCGTGGTAGTGCAGATCGTCCGGATAGCTGGCATCGGCCATTGTGCTGATCAGGCCTCCTTGGAGTAGATCGGCTTGCGGTGTACGGTCGCCGCGCGTTCGGTGCCGCGTACGTCGATGGTAAGCCGCGTCCCGGGCGTCGTCCGCTCGGCCGGGAGGTACGCCATCCCGATCCCACGCTGAAGGCTCGGTGACAGCGTCCCGCTGGTCACGATCCCGCCCTGGCTGATCGGGTTGCCCTGGCGAGCGATCCCGGGGCCGTCGAGCACGAACGCCGCCAGCCGCTCCGTGGGGTCGGATGTGCGCGCGCGGGCAGCGGCGTCCGACCCGATGAAGCCGGTCGCCTCGGCGCAGCACCAGCCCAGCCCCGCCTCGATCGGTCCCCGCTCGGCGGTCAGCTCGTGTCCGTACAGCGGGAGACAGGCCTCGAGCCGCAGCGTGTCCCGCGCGCCCAGGCCGGCCGGCACGGCGCCGGCAGCGATCAGCGCGTCCCAGACGGCCGGCGCGTCGGCCGGGTCGAGCAGCAGTTCGACCCCGTCCTCGCCGGTGTAGCCGGTGCCGCAGATCGTCGCCGGCCGGCTTGCCACCAGTCGCTCGCAGACGCGTCGCTTGGCCGGCAGCGCCCCATCGGCGAGCCCGCGTACGATCGCGGTCGCCCCGGGGCCCTGGACCGCGAGCATGGCGAACTGATCGATCAGGTCGATCACGTCGGCGTTGTAGCCGTCCGCGTGGGACGAGAACCACGCCAGGTCCCGCTCGTGATTCGCGGCGTTCGAGACGGTCAGGTACTCGCACTCGGCCAGCCGATAGGTGATGACGTCGTCGAGCACGCCGCCGTCCTCACGGCAGAGCACGCTGTACTGCGCGCCGCCCTTCGGCAGTTTTCGCAGGTCATTGGACAGCAGCCGCTGCAGCAGTTCGCTCGCCTGCGGGCCGCAGGTCTTGATCTGCCCCATGTGCGAGACGTCGAACACCCCCGCGCGCTGGCGCACGGCGAGGTGCTCCGGCGCGAATGCCCTCGTACTGGACCGGCATCTCCCAGCCGGCGAATCCGACCAGCTTGGCGCCGCCGGCGACGTGACGATCGTGCAGCGGGCCGCGGCGTAAGTTCTGCGGAACCTTGGCCACGTCCGCCCAGGCTATTACACCTGAGACGGACCCACCCGCCCTCAAGCGGGTGGGTGGAACCGTGTCAGCGGTCCTTCAGGAACGACGGAATGTCG
Organism: uncultured Solirubrobacteraceae bacterium; assembly: GCA_963846015.1. Lineage (GTDB taxonomy): Bacteria > Actinomycetota > Thermoleophilia > Solirubrobacterales > Solirubrobacteraceae > Palsa-465. Next base: position 500,575 of record CAWJUE010000002.1, on the reverse strand, counting down.
ATGTCGTCGTCGGAGATCTCCAGCGAGTTGCGCTGACGATCGTCCATCGTGACGTCGCGGTCGCGACGCTCGCGCCGGGTGACCTCGCGGGCGCTGGACGGGTTCGAACGGCTCTGGTCAAAGCCGGTCGCGATCACCGTGACCCGGACCTCGTCGCCGAGGTTGTCGTCGATCACGGCACCGAAGATGATGTTCGAGTTCGCGTCGGCGGCGGCATGGACGATGTCCGCGGCCTCCGAGACCTCGAACAGGCCGAGCTCGTGGCCGCCGGTGATGTTCAGCAGGATCCCGGTCGCGCCGTCGACCGATTCCTCGAGCAGCGGCGACGAGATCGCCATCTTCGCTGCCTCGGCGGCGCGGTTCTCGCCGGCGGCGGTCCCGATCCCCATCAGCGCCGAGCCGGCCTCGAACATGATCGTCCGCACGTCGGCGAAGTCGAGGTTGATCAGGCCGGGGATCGTGATCAGGTCGGTGATGCCTTGCACGCCCTGACGCAGCACGTTGTCGGCCTCGCGGAACGCCTCGAGGATCGAGGTCCGCCGTTCGACGATCGCCAGCAGCTTCTCGTTCGGGATCACGATCAGCGTGTCGACGTTCTCCCGCAGGCGCTGGATCCCGTCCTGGGCGGAGCTCGCACGCCGGCTTCCCTCGAACGCGAACGGGCGGGTGACGACGCCGACGGTCAGCGCGCCGATCTCGTTCTTGGCGATCTCGGCGATCACCGGCGCGGCGCCGGTGCCGGTGCCGCCGCCCTCGCCGGCGGTCACGAACACCATGTCGGCGCCTTTCAGCGCCTCCTTGATCTCGTCACGCGACTCCGCGGCGGCGCCGTGTCCGACGTCGGGGTTCGCCCCGGCGCCGAGCCCCTTGGTCAGCTGATGGCCGATGTTGAGCTTGATGTCGGCGTCGCACATCGCGAGCGCTTGAGCGTCGGTGTTGCAGGCGACGAACTCGACGCCTCGCAGCCCGGCGTCGATCATCCGGTTGACGGCATTGATCCCGCCGCCGCCGACGCCGACGACCTTGATGACTGCCAGGTAGCTTCCGCTTTCCATATCTTCCGTTCCAACCCTGGACTCAGGGTTCAATGTTGGCCGGCACAGATCGCGTGCCGCTGCATTCGGCACGTAAACATAGGCGATGCGACGGAGTCAACGCCCGGATGCCGGATGCAACGATCCATGCAGATCGGCGAACTCTCGATTATGACAGAGAGTTCGGACAGAACATGGGCTAAAGCTCTACTCGAGGGTTAGTCTCGTCTCATGGGCCGGCGGCGGGGCGGGATGGATCGGTCACGTCGATGTACGCGGCCCCGGCCGAGCTGGCGTTGGCCAGCACGGCGACGGCCGAATTCCACTTGGCGGCCAACTGGCCGGAGCCGCCGAAATAGAGCTGCGGTCCATCGCGCAGCGCCGCGGTCAAGCCGTGGGTGGGGCTCTCGGTCGTCGTCGTGATCCGCGACAGCAGTGCATACGGCGCATCGGCCAGCAGCTCGGCTTCCTGCAGCGGGGCTCCGGAGAGCGTCGTGCCGCCGGGCGCGACGGTCCCCGTGATCGTCGGCAGTGATGAGCTGGCGGTCACGTTCGGGAGCAGCGTGCCGTCGCCGGAGACGACCGTCCGATGACCGCCGGCGACGACCACCGCGACCGGGTCCTGCTCGACGACCTTGATCGTCATCGAGTGCGGGAAGCTGACCGACGCCTTCACCGACTTGACCTCGGGATACGCCGCGACGGTGTTGTGGAACTTGCCGGTGCTGACGTTCAGGGTCGACATGCCGCGCGCCGTCGACTCCAGCGCGTCGCGGATCTGACCGGTCTCGGCGCCGCTGAGACCCACCACCTTGACGTTCCGGACAGCCGACAGCGGCGAGCTGCGGACCCAGAAGTAGCCGCCGACGAGCAGGCCGGCGAACAGCAGCACGCACACGAGCAGCAGCGGGCCAAGGCGTGGTCGCCGCCACCGACGTTGTGCCCGGTCGCGGCCGAACGCAACGTCGTCGGCGAACACCGCCTCGCGGTCCCAGCCGAAGCTCGGCGCGGGCTCCGGCCGACGACGCCGGATACCGATCACGCGTGCCGCCAGTCGCCGGGGATCGGGACGGGACCGAGACTCTGAACCTCTGGCTCGAGCTCGATCCCGAAGCGCTGCTTGACCCGCCGACGTCCCTCGGCCATCACCTCGATCACCTCCGTGGTCGTCGCCGAGCCATGGTTCTCGACGAAGTTCGCGTGCTTCTCGGAGAAACCGGCGCCCCCGATCCGCAGGCCGCGGCAGCCCGCCGCGTCCAGCAGCTGGCCGGCGCTGCGCCCCTCGGCGGCGGCGTCGGGCGGGTTCTTGAAGGTCGAGCCGAACGTCTTGATCCCCGACGGCTGGGCCTCACGCCGGCGCCGACGCATGTCGGCCAGCGTCGCCTTGACCTGATCCGGGCTCGCCGGGTGCAGCGCGAACTGGGCCCGCCCGACGATCTCCCCGGCTCCGAGGTTCGAACGTCGGTAGGCGAAGGCGAACTGGTCCGGGGCCCGGCGAGTGGTCCCCTCGGCGGTCACGACGTCGACCCACTCCAGCGCGGCCGCGAGCTCGCCCCCGTAAGCGTTGGCGTTCATCCGCACCGCGCCACCGACGGTGCCGGGGATGTTGACGCCGAACTCGATCCCGGACAGTCCCAGCCGTGCAGCGGCCGCGGACACCGCGGGCAACCGTGCGCCCCCGCCGCATTCCAGGTGGTCTCCGTCCTGCTCGATCTGTGACAGCTGCCGGTCAAGTTTGAGCACCAATCCGCGGACGCCCTCGTCCGCCACCAACAGGTTCGACCCCGACCCCACGACCCCTACCTGCAACTGCGCCGATGCCGCCCAACTGAGCAGCCGCTCGAGCTCGACGATCGTGCCCGGGCGGGCGAACAGTTCGGCGTTGCCGCCGGTGCGGATCGTCGTCAACCGCGCGAGCGGGTGGTCGCGGACGACGCCATCGGGGAGTTCCGTCATCGACACCGCAGCCTAGATCCGGAACCGGCCGCCGAGACCGGCCGATCACGGCTACTCGGATCGGCGGACTCGGGGTGGCACTGCATCCACCCTAACCCTCGACCTCTGATTGATGGTCGATCAAACCCTCTCGATAACCCTCGACCTCTACCTGAGTCATCCGACGAATAGCCATACTGGACGGGGGTTTCCGGCTCTGGCAGCGGCCGTCAGAGGGTCTGCTCGAACCTTGGCAACCCACTGCGGATCCGCCGCAGCAGGTCACCAAAGGTGGGTGACCCTCTCCGCCTCGACTCAGTCGAGCAGTGCCCGTCCGAGCGAGTCGACGTTTCCGGCGCCCATCACCAGACACAGATCGCCGTCGCGCAGGCTCGCGCGCAGATATGCGGCGCCGGCATCCAGCGACGGCATCCAGGCGACGGGGCGGCGCCCCGGCCATGCGTCGGCCGCGGCGGCGGCGACCAGCCGACCGTCGACTCCCGGGAACTCCTCGGCTCGCTCCCGCGCCGCGTAGATCGGCACGACGACGACGAGATCGGCGTCCGCCAGTGCCTGACCAAATCCCCGCGCGAGCTCCCGAGTGCGTGAGAACAGGTGCGGCTGGAACACCGCGATCACCCGGCGGGGCTGCAGGGACCGCGCGGCGGCGACCGTCGTCGCCACCTCGGTCGGATGGTGGGCGTAGTCGTCGTAGACGACCGCGCCAGACGCCGTCTGCCCGAGCAGCTCCATCCGTCGCCGGGCGCCGCGGAATTCCGCCAGCGCGGCGGCGGCCGCCGTAGGATCGGCGCCGGCCAGCGCGCACGCGGTCAGCGCGCCCGCGGCGTTGACCGCGTTGTGCACACCGGGAACCGTCAGCGTGACGGTCTCACCGTGCCAGTCAAAGGTGGTGCCGGCCGGACCCGCGATCGCGTCGGCCGCGTCGTACGGGATGCCGCCGCCGGGGCACAGGGCTCGCAGCTGCGGGCGATTCCAGACGACGGCGCCACCGCTCGCCTTCGCCATGAACTCGGCGAACGTCGCCTCCAGGTCCTGAAACGACGCATACGTGGCGTGGTGGTCGAGCTCGGCGTTGGTCAGGATCGCGATCTCGGGATCGAGCTTGAGCAGCGATCGATCGGACTCGTCGGCCTCGACCACGATCCACTCCCCCGTTCCGAGCGCCGCATTGACGCCGGTCGCGCGCAGCTCGGCGCCGACGACGTATGACGGGTCCATGCCGGCGCCGCGGAGCGCCTGAACGGCCATCGAGGTCGTGGTCGTCTTGCCGTGGGTGCCGGTCACCGCCAGGCAGCGACGCAGCGAGCAGATCTGCGCCAGCAGATCGGCCCGGTGCAGCTGCGGCATCGACCCGGCGGCCAGCCGCTCGGGATTGTCGGCGGAGATCGCCGAGCCGTAGACGAGCTCGGCGCCGGCCGGAACGTTGGCGGCGTCGTAGCCGATCGTCGGCTCGATCCCCAGCTGCCGCAGCCGTCGGCAATACGGGGTGTCGACCAGGTCAGAGCCGGTGACGGTCGCGCCGAGCCCATGGGCGACGATCGCGACGCCGCTCATCCCGGCACCGCCGATCCCGACGAAATGCAGCCGGCGCCGGCGCCACGGGCTCTGACTCGGTCATCGTCGCAGAGCGTATTGGCGGCGGCCGACGGCGCCGGTCACTGCCGGTCAGCGCCGCGCCGGGCGGCGTCGAGCACCTCGGTCGCGATCTCACGCGCCGCGTCGGGGCGCGCCATCGCCTCCGAGGCGCGCGCCATCGCGGTCAGCCGCGAGCGATCGCCGAGCAGTCGACCGGCCTCCGAGGCGAGCCTCGGCCCGGTCAGGTCGGCGTCCGCGATCACGACCGCCGCGCCCGCCCGTTCCATGTGGCGCGCGTTGTCGTCCTGGTGGCCGCCCGCCGAGTACGGATACGGGATCAGGATCATCGGCCGGCCGTGGGCGGCGATCTCGAACACCGAGCCGCCGGAGCGGGCGATCACGAGGTCGGCCGCGAGCAGCGCCTCGCCGAAGTTGCCGATGTAGCCGCGCAGGTCGTAATGCGGACCGGGCGCCGTCAGATCGGCGAGATCCCGGGTACCGGCCGCGTGCAGAACCCGAACCCGCCCGCCCGCGCCGGCGAATGCCTCGATCGCGGCCTTGTTGATCGAGCGCGCCCCCTGCGAGCCGCCGAACACGAGCACGCACTGCTCGTCTGGCTCCAGGCCGAACCGCGCGGCGGGCGGCGGCGCGGTCGGTCACGGGCGGCGGCACCGGCCGGCCGGTGACCCGGTAGCGGTCGGAGTCACGGCCGTCGATCGCAAACGCCAGGCAGACCCGTCTGGCCATCGGCGCCAGCCAGCGGTTGGTGATCCCGAGGTGGCTGTCGGCCTCCATCAGCACGAGCGGCACCCGGCGCAGCGCTCCGGCAAGCCCGACCGGTCCGGCGACGTAGCCGCCGGCGCCGAGCACGACGTCCGGCGACAGCTCGCCGATCAGCCGCATCGCGTGGCCGAGCGCGCCGAAATCGACCGCGGCGGCGCGGGCGGCCTCCGCCGGCCGCCGGCGGGCCAGCGGCGCGACCTTCAGCATGCGCAGCTCGTAGCCCGCCGCGGGCACGAGCTCGCGCTCGAACCGGTCGCCACCGGCGAACACGACCCGCGCCCCGTGGTCCCGGAGCACATCCGCGACCGCGATCGCCGGCACGACGTGTCCCGCCGTCCCGCCGACGCCGATCACGACCCGCGGCCCGACTGTCGCGGGTGTCGCGGACTGGGTCCGTCGTCGTGGCGGTCGGCGAGCGTCGTCGCCCCTGCGGTTGCTGCGTCGGTCACTGATCTCATCCGCGGTCGCGATGCCCGGCACATCCGGTGCCCGGCACGTCGGTACATGCTGCACTCGATTATTCGCCTGCGCCCCGGCCCGAAGACCGCGATTGGCGGCATGTCGACAACCTACAACCTGGTGTCGACATCTTGCGGGCCGTGCGTCACACACCCGCCGTGCTCGGTCGCGTCGTCGCCCGTGGACTGACGACGTCGCTCCAGTCGGCCGACGCGTCGCTGCGCCCGTTCTCGGCGGCGGCGCTCGCGCGCGGTGGCGCTGGTCCGTGACTCCGAGGCCGCGATCGTCGTCTCGGGATCGACCACGCGCAGGCGCCCGGCCTTGGGCCGGCTCATGTTCAGCAGCAGGCCGACCGAGGCGAGCATCACCCACAGGTTGGTCGGCGCGTAGGAGATGAACGGCAGCGGCACGCCGGTCAGCGGCGCCAGCCCGAGCACGACGAAGATGTTCAGCGTGCCCTGGCACAGCACCAGCGAGGTCAGGCCGGTGGCCAGCAGCTTGGCGTGGCGGGTGGCGGCTCGGCGGGCGGTGCGCAGACCCGCGTAGGCGATCATCCCGTACAGGCAGACGACCGCGAAGATGCCCATCACGCCGAGCTCCTCGCCGACCACCGCGAGGATGAAGTCGGTGTTGGCCTCCGGCAGGTAGAAGATCTTCTGCACCGACTTGCCGAGGCCGACGCCGAACAGGCCGCCCGATCCGAGCGCGATCTGACCCTGCACCGCCTGATATCCGGGGCCGGCCTTGGTCGCCTGCGGCCCACGGGTGCAGGAACGCGGTCAGCCGAGCCTGCTCGTAGGGCTGGATCAGCACCAGCACCATCACCGCGAACGACGCCGACGCCGACGATCGCGGCGAGGTACTTGGCGGGCATGCCGGCGGCCAGCAGCATCGACAGCATCGTCAGCGCCACGACCAGCGTCGTCCCGAGGTCGGGCTCGATCACGATCAGTCCACAGGCGATCAGCGCCGGCCAGGCGACGGGCTTGGCGATCTCCCACCAGCTGCGGCTCCGCTTATGCGGGGTGGCGAGCTTCTGGGCGGCGTACAGGATCAGCGCCAGCTTCGCGATCTCCGAGGGCTGGAACTGGATCGGCCCGGCGGCGAACCAGCGCCGGGCGCCCTGGACCTGCACGCCGAAATGCGGGACGAGCACGAGCACCAGCAACGCGCCGGAGCCGAGCAGCAGCAGCTGGACGAGCCGCTCGGTCAGCAGCTCCATCCCGTGGCGCTCGAGGAAGTACATGATCCCCAGCCCGAAGACGACGAACACGACGTAGCGCAGGAACTCGCCCGCGCCGCTGCCGCCGTCGGACAGCGCGCCGACCGGCGACGAGGCGCTGTAGATCATCACCGCTCCGAACGCCAGCAGGCACAGCGTCGCGGTCATCAGCACGCGGTGCTCGAGCGGTGGCGCGACCCGCCGGCTGGCCGACCGCTTGGCGGCGCGCGGCGACGCTGGGGTCGCGCGCGGTGGCCGGCTTCGGCGCCGTCGCGCCGGGCGCCCGACGCGTCGCCCGCGCTCGGCGCCGGGCGCTTGGCCGCGGCCATCTACAGCTCCTTCACGAGCGCGCGGAAATGGTCCCCGCGCGCCTCGAAGTCCGGATACTGGTCATAGCTGGCGCAGGCCGGCGACAGCAGCACCGTGTCCCCGGCGCGCGCGGCCGACGCGGCGGCCGCGACGGCACGCTCCAGAGCGCCGCAGCGGTGCACGACGACGCCGGTCGCCGCGAGCGCCGCGCCGAGCTCGGCGGTCGCCTCGCCGATCAGGTAGACAGCGTCGACAGCGCTCCGCGACCGGCTCGGCCAGCGCCGAGAAGTCCTGGTTCTTGCCGCGGCCGCCGGCGATCAGGTGCACGCCGCCGTCGTAGCTCTCGAGCGCGACGATCGTCGACGCCACGTTCGTCGCCTTGGAGTCGTTGACGTAGGCGACGCCGTCGCGGACCGCGATCGTCTCCAGCCGATGGGCCACGCCGGCGAACGTCCGCAGCGCCTCGGCGACCGCGTCGCGCTCGATCCCGCGGGCCAGGCAGACGGCGGCGGTCGCCATCGCGTTGGCGCGGTTGTGCGCGCCCGGCAGCGCGATCTCGTCGACGGCGATCAGCGGCTCGCCGTCCCACCACAGGTAGCCGGCCCGATCCGACAGCTCCAGCGAGTCGCCGTCGCCTGAGCCGAACAGGACCCGCCGCGCGCAGCCGCCGAGATCCTCGATCCCGAGGTCGGCGGGCGCCACCGCGAGGTCGTCGTTGCCCTGGTTGGCGAAGATCTGCAGCTTGGCGGCGACGTAGTCCTCGAACGTCGGGTGGCGGTCGAGATGGTCGGGCGCGAGATTCAGCAGCGCCGCCGCCTCGGGCGCGAACGCGACCGTGTCCTCGAGCTGGAACGACGAGGCCTCGCAGACGACCGTCGTCTCCGGCGAGATCGTGCCCGCGAGCGTCGAGGCCGCGGTGCCGACGTTGCCGACGACCGCGACCGGCAGCGCCGCGGTCGCGGTGGACGTGGCCGATCCACTCGGTCGTCGTCGTCTTGCCGTTGGTCCCGGTCACCGCGACGAACTCGTTCGAGACCAACCGCCAGGCGAGCTCGAGCTCGCCGATGACGGGCACGCCACGGGCTCTCGCCGCCACCACCGCGGGGGCGTTCTGGGGTACGCCGGGGCTCTTGATGAGCGTCCCGGCGCGGGCGGCAACGGCACCGCCTGACGCATCGAGGTGGACTTCGACGCCCGCCGCGCGAAAGCCTTTGCGCGGCCGCGTCGAGCTCCGGATCGGACCGCCCGCGCGCCGCGCGTATCGCATCCGATCACCTCCTCCCCCCGCGCGCGCAACGCCTCGGCCGCGGCGACGCCCGAGCGCGCCAGGCCGACCACCAGGTACGGGCCGCCCGGCAGCGGCGGTCGCGGCTCGAGAGCGAGCCGCGCCGGCACCGACCACTAGCCCCGGATCGCCTGCTGATAGAGCGACGAACCCGATCGCCCCGAACGCCGCCGCGACGATCCAGAAGCGCAGGATGATCTTCGTCTCCGACCACGCCTTGAGCTCGAAGTGGTGGTGGATCGGCGCCATCAGGAACACCCGCTTGCGGAACGTCTGGAACGAGAACACCTGGATGACGACCGACAGCACCTCGATCACGAAGATCCCGCCGAGCACGATCAGCAGGATCTCGGTGTCGGTCATGATCGCCAGCCCCGCGATCGCCCCGCCGAGCCCGAGCGAGCCGGTGTCGCCCATGAAGATCGACGCCGGGAAGCTGTTGAACCAGAGGAATCCGATGCAGGCCCCGACCAGGCACGAGGCCAGCAGCGTGAGGCTGTGCTGGCCGGAGATGAACGTGATCCCGATGTAGGCCAGCAGCGTGATCGCGGTGCACCCGGCGGCCAGGCCGTCGAGCCCGTCGGTGAAGTTGACCGCGGTCGTGGTGCCGGCGACGACCAGGTAGATGAACACCGGGAACAGCGGCCCGAAGTCGACCGAGACGTCGAACGGGCGCAGCTGGATCGTCGAGGAGATGCCCGCCTCGTGCGTCGCCACCCACCACAGCGCGACCGAGATCGCGACCGTGAACAGCAGCTTGGTCCGCGCCCGCAGGCCCAGCGAGCGGCGCCTGACGATCTTCGTGTAGTCGTCGGCGAAGCCCGAGCAGCGCGCACGCGATCGCGACGCCGAAGACCGACAGCGACAGCCAGTCGAGCTTGGACAGCAGCAGGTACGGGACGGCGATCGCGGTGAAGATGATGATCGCCGCCCATCGTCGGCGTGCCGGCCTTGGTCTGATGCCCCTGGGGACCCTCCTCGCGGATGTTCTGCCCGAACTCGCGGTTGCGCAGCAGCTCGATGAACTTCGGGCTCAGGAACAGGCAGATCAGCAGCGACGCGACGCCGGCCAGCAGGATCGGACCCGACGCCGAGCCCTTGCTGACCGCGAGCGGGAGCGCTCGCGCCAGGATCATGCGCAGACCACGCCGCGCAGCACCTCCCGAGCGACGGTACGTCGTCGAACGGGATCTTGCGGCCGTCGGCGAACTCCTGGCCCTGCTCGTGTCCCTTGCCGGCGATCACGACGACGTCGCCCGGCCGGCGCCGACTCGATCGCCCGGGCGATCGCGGCGTGACGGTCGGGGTCGTGGGCGACCTCGGTGCCGGCGCCCTCGAGGATCTCGGCGATGATCGCCTCGGGATCCTCCGAGCGGGGGTTGTCGGAGGTGACGAACACGTCGTCGGCCAGCCGACGGGCGATCTCGCCCATCAGCGGGCGCTTGCCGCGATCGCGGTCGCCGCCGCAGCCGAACACGACCCGCAGCCGCGACCGCGTCAGCGCCGCGGGCCGCGCGCAGCACGTTCTCCAGCGAGTCGGGCGTGTGGGCGTAGTCGACGAGACCGCGAACGGCTGGCCCTCGTCGACGGTCTCGAAGCGGCCGGGCACCTGACCGGCGGTCGCGATCGCCGCCACGCACGTTTCCGCGGAAACGCCCGAGCGCCCGCGCGACGGCCAGCGCCCCGATCACGTTGTAGACGTTGAACTCGCCGCGCAGCGGCGAGCGCAGCGCGAGCGGGCCGTCGGGCGTGTGCACGGTGAAGCTCGAGCCGTCCAGGCCGGTCTCGAGCTCGGTCGCCGCGGTAGTCGGCGCCGGCAGCGCGCAGCGCGAACGTGATCGGCTCGCCGAGCTCGGACGCCAGCCGGGCGCCGTACGGGTCGTCGACGTTGACGATCGCCGCCCGCGGCGCCGGCACGCCCGGCTGCTCGCCCGCTGAACAGCAGCCGCTTGGCCGCGAAGTAGTCCTCCATCGTCGGATGGAAGTCGAGGTGGTCCTGGGTGAGGTTGGTGAAGACGGCGGCGGCGAAGTGGATCGCGTCGGCGCGGTGCAGCGCCAGCGCGTGCGAGGAGACCTCGATCGCGCAGGCCACGTCGCCGCGCGCCGCGCATCTCGGAGAACGTCCGCTGCAGATCGATCGCCTCCGGCGTCGTGCGCTCGACCTCGTGCTCGACGCCCGCCGATCACCGATCTTGACGGTCCCGAGCAGGCCGGTCTGGCGCCCGGCGGCCTCCAGCAGCGCGCGGACCAGGAACGCGGTCGTCGTCTTGCCGTTGGTGCCGGTCACGCCGACGACGTCCAGCCGCGCGGTCGGATCGCCGTAGAAGGCCGCCGCGGCGGGCGCCATCGCGGCGCGCACGCTCGGCACCTGGACCTGCGGCACCGGCAGCTCGAGCGGCGCGCTCGACGACCAGCGCGACCGCGCCGCGCGCGACCGCGTCGGCGGCGAAATCGTGGCCGTCACGGGTGAACCCGGGCACGCAGAAGAACAGCGTGCCGGGCTCGGCAAGCCGGTTGTCGTAGGCCAATCCCGAGATCTCGACGTCGACACCGGCGGCCGCGGGGAGAACCTGATCCAGCCGCATCGCCGCCAGAGAGTAGCCAGCGGGGCGGTCAGGAGGTGGGCGTTTTGCTTCGGCCGCTCCGAAAGTGAATCGGGATTCACGCGGCCGAGCCGGCGATCGCGGTCCCCGGCCCGGCCACGCGTGGATCAGCCGGCCGCGAACCCCCGCGCGCTCCCGGCCAGCTGCCGATGCTCGATCACGCGGTCGGCGAGCCCGTAGGCGACCGCCTCGGCGCCGGTGAAGTAGCGGTCGCGGTCCATGTCGGCATGCACTCGCTCGACCGGCTGACCGGTGTGCTTGGCGTAGATCTCGTCGACGCGGGCGCGCAGCGCGAGGATCTCCTTGGCGTGGATCTCCACGTCGGTGCTCTGCCCCTGGTAGCCGCCGGACGGCTGGTGGATCAGGATCCGGCTGTTGGGCAGCGTCAGCCGCTTGCCGGCGGCGCCGCCGGCCAGCAGCAGCGATCCCATCGACATCGCGATCCCGTAACAGATCGTCTGCACGTCGGGCTTGATGAACTGCATCGCGTCGTAGATCGCCAGGCCGGCGTAGATCGACCCGCCCGGCGAGTTGAGGTAGAGGTGGATGTCCTTGTCGGGGTCGTCGGATTCGAGGTGGACGAGCTGGGCGACGATCAGGTTCGCGGTGTCCTCGTTGACCTCGCCGCCGAGGAACACGACTCGGTCGTTGAGCAGGCGGCTGTAGATGTCAAACGAGCGCTCGCCGCGGGCGGTCTGCTCCACGACCATCGGGATGAGCGTCATCGGGCTCCCTTCGCGGTGTGATAAGGTGCAACTTGTGAGTTGCGTTTTGCGCCAACCTAGCAGACGCGCAACCGTTCAGTTGCACGTTGAGTCGACGAGAGGAGCCTGATGACCGACCTGATCGAACGTGAGCTGTCGCTGCCGGGCACCCCGGCTCAGCTGTGGCCGGCGCTGACCGACCCGGAGTGGCTGCGCTCATGGCTGGCCGACGAGGTGGCGCTCGAGCTGCGCCCGGGCGGCGAGGCCCGGTTCCGCTTCGGCGACGAGCTGCGCGACGGGTGGGTCGAGGAGGTCTCCCCGCCCGCGCCCGGATCGACGCCCGGCACGACCGGACGGCTGTGCTTCTGGTGGCAGGCGCCCGACGAGACCGCGTCACGCGTGACGCTGGAGCTGATCGCCAGCCGCGACGGGACGACATTGCGGGTGATCGAGGCGCGCCCGCTCGAGGTGCTCGACCTCGTCGGGTCTGCCGATGCCGGGCGACGCTGCCGGCGGCGCCCGCTACGGGCCGGCGCTGGTCGCGGCGGCCGGATGACTGATGGCGGCCCCGGCATTGGCGAGCCCGGACGGCGAGTGGGGCTGCCATGAGCGACCGCGATCCGGCCGGCGCCGTGTTCGAGGCGCTGGCCGACCCGATGCGCCGGCGACTGCTGCAGACGATCTCCGCGTCGCCGTCGACCGCCACCGAGCTTGCCGGCGAGCTGCCGATCTCCCGCCAGGCCGTCGCCAAGCACCTGACCGCGCTGTCGCAGGCGGGGCTGCTGCGAGCGCGAGCGCACCGGCCGCGACGTCCGCTACCGCGTCACCCCGGAACCGTTGTCGGACGCGGTCTCCTGGATCGCGGACGTCGGCGGTCAGTGGGACGAGCGGCTGGCGCGGCTGGCGGCGCTGTCGGAGCCGGCCGCCGGCCCCGCGCCGGCCGCTGCACTGATCACTGGCCGGTGACGCCGGCCGGGTTCGGGTTGATCCCGAAGTACGGCACCGCCCAGCCGACGATCTTCTGGAACGCCGGTCCGGCGACGGTGCCGCCGTAGATGTTGCCCTGCGGGTCGTCGACGACGACCGCGACGACGAGCTTGGGGTTCGAGGCGGGCACCATCCCGATGAACGAGGCGACGAACGCCGTCTTTGAGTACTTGCCGTTGACCACCGTCTGGGCGGTGCCGGTCTTGCCGGCGAGGTCGTATCCCGGGATCGCGGCGCCCGACGCGGTGCCGCCGTCGGCGAGCACGCCGCGCAGCATGTTGCGAATCTCCGCGGCGGTCGTCGCCGAGATCACGCGGTGCCCGGCCGGCAGCGGCTGGGTCTTGCCGGCGATCGACTGCACGATGTGCGGCGTGCGCAGGATTCCGCCGTTGGCGATCGCGGCGTAGACCTCGGCCATCTGGATCGGGGTGACCGACTCGCCCTGGCCGAACGGCAGGGTGTACATCGAGGTGCCCGAGTACTGCGACGGCGGCAGGATCAATCCAGGCTGCTCGCCGGGCAGTTTGATTCCGGTCAGCTTGCCCAGCCCGAACCGGTGCACCCACTGATTGAAGCGGTCGGCGCCGAGCTTCTGTCCGATCAGGTCGGCGCCGATGTTGCTGGAGACCTTCAGGATCCCGGCGGTCGTCAACTGCTCGTACCCGTGCGCCTCCGCGTCGGTGATCGTCGACGTGTACGGGTGCAGTGCGGGCGGGACGTCGAACACGGTGTTCGGCGTGATCAGATTGTCCTGCAGCGCGCCGGCCACCGTGATCGGCTTGAACGTCGAGCCCGGCTCGTAGCTGAACGACAGCGCGTGGTCCTGGATCGCGTTGTTGACGTACGCGCTCGTCCCGTGAAACGGGTCATTGGCGTTGACGCTCGGCCAGTTGGCGAGACCGAGGATCGCCCCCGTCTGCGGGTTCAGCGCGATCGCGGTCGCCAGTTTCGGCTGGTACTCCTTGCCGACGCCGGCCAGCACCTGCTCCATCTCGTTCTGCAGCGGCGCGGAGACCGTCAGACGGAGCGTCTTGCCGGGCTGCATCCGCTTGACTTCCTGGACGTCGATCGGGCTGCCCTTGGCGTCCTTGACGATCCTGCGCTCGCCGGCCGTACCCGCCAGCGCCGAGCTGTAGGACTCCTGGAGCCCGCTCCACTGACCGTTGCCGTTCTCGGACCCGAGCACCTGCGCCAGCGTGTCCCCGCGCGGGTAGACCTCCTTGGTGTCGGGCTCGGTGTAGAGCCCGTTGATCGGCTTGCCACCGACCTTCAGCGCGAGGATCTGATTGGTGAGACTCGGCGTCAGCTCCTTGGCGATCGGCGAATACCCCGTCTTGGCCCTGGTCAGGGCGTTCAGCACCTGGAGCCGCGACAGGTGCAGCCGCGGCGCGATCTCGCCGGCCATCTGGTCGGCATCGCCCTGCCTGACGATCAGATACGGATCGGCGATCAGGTCGTCGGTCGCCTGCGACAACGCCAGCGGCGTGCCGGTCGTGTCGGTGATCATCCCGCGCTGCGCCGGCACCGGCTGCACGTCGATCTGCTGGGTGAACGCGGCGGCGCGCAGCGCCGACGCCTTGACCGTCCCCAGGTACAGCGCGCGGGCGAGCGCGACCACCAGCAGCAGCAGAAAGATCCCGAACAGCAGGCCGACCCGGCGGTCGACCTTGCCGGCTCGAGCGCGGATCCCGGCCATCGCTTCGACCCGGGCTAGCCGGCCGTCGCCGGCGCCGTCGTGGATCCCGGCGCCGCCGCCGCGTCCGCGGCCGACAGCGTCCCGACCGGGCTGGCGAAATAGGCCGATCCGGGAGCGTGGATGCCGGCGATCGCCGCGCGCACGGAGCCCGAAGATGGGGTCCCACCCACCCTGAGGAATTTGGTCACCGACGGCGGCGCCATCAACATGCCGTGCCGGGCCGCGATCCCCTCGATCCGCTGCGGGTCTGACAGCTGGGCGACGTCATCGCGCAGCCAGTCGTTGCGGCTCTGCAGGTTCGTCGTCTGCTCGATCGCCCCACCCAGGCCGGCGTTGAGCTTGAGGTTCTCGACCTGCAGCCCGACGATCCCGACGAGCAGCACGCCGAGCAGCGGGATCCACATCCGGCCGCGGATGACGCGGTCCAGCAGCGAGCTCTCAGGCAGCGAGGCGACGAACGCGACGGCGCCGCGAGCGAGCGCGGCGGGGCTCGGCGGGTGGACGTGCGGCAGCCGCGGGCGCGGCAGCCGGATGCTCGGACGCGGCAGCGCCGGACTCGGCCGACGACGTGTCCGGGCGGGGAGGGCGACCGTGCCATAGCCGCCGGCAACCGCCAGACTGGCGATGCCGCCGGCCGGACCAGAGGTGCGTCGGCGCGCGCGGGGGGTCGCCGAGGTGCGGATCGCCGGGCGATGGGCGGCCGAGCGAGCCGACGATGCCCGCTGCGGCGAGCGCTTGGGCGCCTGCTGGGACGTCGACCGTGACGTCGCCTTGCCGCGCGGTGGCTGCTTCACGCCAGCTCGGGGCGCCGTCTTCGCTGCGCGCGCCGCGCTGGCCGTCGCGGGTGCCGGACGAGTCGTGCGCTCGACTCGAGCCGCGCCCCGGGCCTGCGCCTGGGCCGACCGTGGGACCTGGGTCGGGCGCGGAGCCTGGGTCGCGCGCGGGGTCCGCCCCGAGCGCAGCGACGAGGGGCGGCCGGCGGGTGCGCGGCGGGAGTCGGTATCGGGTGGGGACGTGGCGGAGCGATCCCTGCGCGCGGCAGGGGTGACTGCGGTCGGCGTCATGGTGTCGTCAGACCTCCAGCTTGCGGGCGGCGCGCAAGTGCGCTGATCTCGAACGGGGGTTTGAGGCGATCTCTCCGGGGGTCGGGGCGACCGCGCGGCGGGTCAGCAGCTCGGCCTCCGGTTCGCGACCGCAGACGCAGATCGGCAGCTCCGGCGGGCAGACGCAGCCGCGGGCGCGATCGACGAGGAACCGCTTGACGAGGCGATCCTCGAGCGAGTGGAACGAGATCGCCGCCAGCCGGCCGCCGGGAGCGAGCAGCTCCCACGCCTCGGGCAGCGCCTGCTCGAGCTGGCTGAGCTCGTCGTTGACCGCGATCCGCAGCGCCTGGAACGTCCGCTTGGCGGGATGGCCGCCGGCGAACTGGGCCGGGATCGGCACCGCCGACTTGATCGTGTCGACCAGTTGCTGGGTGGTCGTCAGCTCCTCGTGACGGCGGGAGCGGACGATCGCGCGACCGATCTGGGTGGCGTAGCGCTCCTCGCCGTACTGGCGCAGGACGCGGGCCAGGCGCCGCTCGTCCCAGGTGTTGACGATCTCCGACGCGGTCAGGTCCTGGTCGGGATCCATCCGCATGTCGAGCGGCGCGTCGTAGGAGTACGAGAAGCCCCGCTCCCAGGTGTCGACCTGCATCGACGACATCCCGAGGTCCATGTAGACGATGTCGGCCTGGAGGCGCTCGGCCCGCAGCTCGGCCAGGCCGGCGACGAAGTCGGCGCGGATGAAGCGGGTCTCGCACGGCACCTCGGCCGCGAGCGCGGCGAATCGCTCCTCGGCGGTCGGGTCGCGGTCGATCCCGATCAGCGTGCCCGCCGGACCGAGCCGGTCGGCGAGCAGCCGGGCGTGGCCGCCGCCGCCGACGGTGCAGTCGACGCACACCTCGCCCGCCCGCGGGTCGACGAGGTCGATCAGCTCGCCGGCCAGAACCGGGACGTGCTCTTTGGTCATGTCAAGCAGTGTGGCCAAGAGATGCGGTGAGGTCGGGGATCTCGGTCAGAAGCTCTTCGAGGTTCGTCCGGTGCCGGGCGCGGTCCCAGACCTCCAGGCACTCGCCAGAGCCGGTCACGGTGACCTCTTTGTCGAGGCCCGCGTACTCCATGAGGTTGGTCGGGATCATCACTCGGTGGGCGTTGTCAAGTTCGACGTCAGCTGAGTTGTTGAAGTAGAAGCGCTTGAGCTTGCGCACGTCGGTCTCGGCCGGGGTTGCGTCCCCCGACCGACTCGGCCATGAACTCGTCGAAGCCCTCGGGCGTCCAGATCGCGAGCGTGCGCGGCGCGCCCGGCAGCTCCGCGTAGGGAGCCAGCACGACTCCCGTCGGCCAGCGCCGCCCGGAATTTGGCGGGGATCGTCAGCCGATGCTTGGCATCGAGCGAGTGATCGAAGGTTCCGCGGAAGGTCAAGAGGGCTCATATCGCCTGAAGGAGTAGCTCAGAGAACCCGGGTGGCTGGGTGGGAGGAGCCCTGCCACCCGGGTCCCAAGCTGCGTGCACAGTAACCCACTCTCTCCCACTTTGCAACCTCATACCCACTTCTGGCCCCACCGACCTCCCACACCGTGACCAAACGACCCCGGTCGCCAGTGCCGGCGGGGCGATCCCGGGCGCACGCGTGATCAAGAGTTCGCGCGCCGCACGTGCAAGCACCCTTGCGGGACGGCCACTCGCAAGCGGGCTTGCATCTCCGGGGTGGCTTCCGTCCGAGGCGTGTGCTGCGGCCTGGGCCGGTGCTGCCCTCGGGGCGTGTGCCGCCGCCCGGGCTGCGGACAGGTGACCCACCCCGTGGCGGGCTCACCGCCTGACGCGGGGAACGTTAGGCCTCTCCAGCAGGCCGAAAGTTCCCAGCGATCCTCCGGTAGGAACCTCGCCGTCGGTCGGGCTACCAGTCGCCGCGCCGCTCAGCGGCGAGCGCGGCGGCGGGCAGCTCCAGCACGACACGCGCGCCGGTCCGCGTCGGTGCCGCCGCGATCGTCCCGCCGTGGCGGTGCGCGATCGCCAGCGCGATCGCCAGGCCCCGGCCACGGGCCCCCCGCCCGCGCCGCGGCCGCCGCGCCAGCGCGGCCACCGGCGCTGGCAGCCCCGGTCCGCCGTCGCAGACTTCGATCCTGATGGTGCGCGCGCGGGGGGCGAGCGTCACCTGAACGGATCCACCGCCATGCTCGATCGCGTTGGCGATCAGGTTCCCGAGCGCCTGGGCCAGGCGCAGGCGGTCCCCCCACACCGCCCCACCGCCCGCTCCCGGCAACGGCTGCGTCAGCCCCAGAACCACTCCGGCCGCCAGCGCGCGCCCCACGCGCAGCCTCCACCGCGTCGGCCACGAGCGCCGCGACGTCGACGCGCTCGAGCGCGCTCAGCTGCGGGCCGCGCCACTCGCCGCGGCGCGCCACCGACAGATCGTCGAGCGCGAGCGCGGCCCTGGACAGCTCGGTATCGATCGCGCGGAGCCGGTCGCGTGATCCCTCGTCGGCGCGCAGCTGCAGCGACAGGCCCAGGCGGGCGGCGGTCAGCGGCCCGCGCAGCTCGTGACAGGCACGGGCGACGGCCTCGCGGCCGTCGTCAAGCGCGTGGCGGACCGCCAGCGCCAGCACCGTCGCGACCGCGGCCGCCGCCCAGCCGCACAACGCCGCGGTGGCCGTCACTGGTCGGTTCCCGGGTCGACGAGCCGATATCCGACGCCCCAGACGTTGACGATGTAAGGGTCGGTCGGGGTGCTGAGCTTGAGCCGCAGCCGGTGAGCGTGTGAATCGAGCGTGCGCGTCTTGACCTCACTGGTGTGAAATCCCCACACCTCGCGCAGCAGTTCCGCGCGCGTGTACGTGTAGGTCGGCGCCCGCGCGAGCAGCGCCAGCAACGCGAACTCCTTGCGTGACAGATGGATCGGCTCGCCGCGCACCCAGACCTCACGGCTGCGCGAATCGAGCTCCAGCGACCGCACCCGGATCCGCCCGATCCCGGTCCGACCCGCGGTGCGCCGCAACAGCGCGGCCAGCCGCAGCCGGAGCTCCGGGTAGCTGAACGGTTTCGCGAGGTAGTCGTCCGCCCCTCGCTCCAAGCCGCGGACGCGATCGAGCTCGGAGGCGCGGCCGGACAGGATCAGCACCGGCAGCCCCGGATCGAGCTCTGATCCCGGCCGGCGCAGCTCGCTCAGCAGCGCCAGCCCGTCGCCGTCGGGCAGCCCCAGATCGAGCACGGCGACCGCCGGCAGCTCGGTCGCGATCAGCTGCCGCGCGTCAGCCACCGAACCGGTCGCGCAGCGGGTCATACCCGTCGGCCAGCAGGTTGTCGGCCAGAAACCGGCGTGTGAGCTCGTGGTCCTCTACGATCAGCACCCGCGGCGGCGTCGCGAGGAATCCGGGATCCGGGCGATAGCGCGGGGCCATGCGTGCAGTAGCCGTGGCGCATAGCAGATTCGCCCCCCTGCAACATCACATTCATCCTCACGGCGGCGGAGGATTCAGACATATGATCCCGACGCCCAATGTTCCGCCGAGGTAACTACAGCTCGGGCGATGATTTCGTCCTCGAGTACGGAGAGCTGCGCTTCACGTTCAACGAGCGTGACTTCCGCGAGCGCTGCGAGCAGGCCGCGCGCAAGCTCGGATTCCTCGCCGGCGCGGTCGAGGAGGACGAGGCCGAGGACCTGATCAACCTCGTCGTCAACGGCGAGGTGTCAGACCCCGCGTCGGCGCTGGGCGAGCACGTCAACGAGTGCTGGTCAGAGCTGGTCGGGCCGTCCGAGCGCTCGCTCGTGCACTGGCTGCGCCGGCTGATCTTCCGCGGCGCCTGGCTTGACCAGCGCGTCAAGGAGGGCGAGCTCGACGTCTGCTTCGACGAGGACGCCCAGGGGTTCGTCTACGTCCAGCCTGATCGCGGCGGCGAGCCGATCGAGCTCGCGCCCGAGCCCAGCTGGAACCGCGTCGCCTACGTGCGCCGCTAGCCGCCCGCGCCGTCGAGCAGCGAGAAGTTCTGGTGCTTGGGGCGCCGGGTTGTCGAGCAGCAGCTGCGGCACGGTCACCAGCTTGTAGCCGCGCTTGTCGCAGTCCACGGATGATCGTCGGCAGCGCCGCGATCGTCTCCGAGCGGTTGCCGCCGGCGTCGTGCATCAGGATGATCGCTCCTGGTTTGGCGAACTTCAGCAGCTCGCTGGACGATCGCGTGCGTGCCCGGCAGCTGCCAATCGTCGGTGTCCCCGACCACAGCACCATCAGCATGTGGTCCTTGTGCAACAGCGAAAGCGTCGTCTGGTTCCAGTCGCCGTACGGCGGGCGGAACATGCGGGGGAACGGCGCGCCGTATCGGCCGATCGCCGCCGTCTGTTGCAACAGCTCCGCCTGCTGCTGGGCACGTGACAGCTCGGCCATGTCCGGATGGCTCCAAGTGTGATCGCCGATCGGATAGCCGAGCTTGACGATCGCCGAGGTCCCGGCGTGGAAGTACTGCAGCCCGACCCCGACCTCGAAGAAGGTCGCGGGCGTATGCATGCGGCGCAGCACGCTCAACAGGCGAAGCGTGTACGGCCCGGGGCCGTCGTCGAACGTCAGCGCCAGCTCACGGTGCTGAGCACCCGCCGTCATCACGGCCGGCGTGTACGACAGCGTCTTGTTGATCGCGGCGTTCTCCTCGGCGCGCTGATCGGCGGCAAACGAGTGCGCCCCATCACCGGCCAGGCGCTTGACCTTGCTGAGAAATCCGACCTCAGTCGATGCGATCACGCGTCCGTGGGAACGCCCACCGGCCGAAGCGCCGCCGGCGATCAGGCCGGCGATCAACGCCACCAACGCGACCGTCCCGAGCGCGACCGCCCGCCGGCGTCGCAGCGCCACCGCGCGGGCGCGAGCGTCCCTCCGGCTCGTGCCGGCGGCGGAGTTCAGGCTCGGCTCTGATCGCGACTCGTCCATGGACTCGTGAATGAAATGTTCGCGGACGAGCCTTCAACGCCTCTTCGCCACCACCACTACGTCTGGCGCCAGCATGGACGCAGCGACCTGGGTGGTCATCCCCACCTACAACGAGGCGGTCAACCTGGAGCGGATCGTCGCCGCCACGCGTGCCGAGCTCGACCGGGTCGCCGCCGGCGACTACCGGATCCTCGTCGTCGACGACGGCTCGCCCGGACGGCACCGGCAGGATCGCGGATTCACTGGCGGATCGCTCCGACTGCGGTGACCGTGCTGCACCGCGATCGCAAGGCCGGGCTCGGCGCCGCCTACCTGGCCGGCTTCGATCAGGCGCTTGCGGCCGGAGCGCGGCGGGTGATCGAGATGGACGCGGACTTCTCGCACGACCCTCGCTACCTGCCGGCCCTGCTGGAGGCGTCGGCCGACGCCGACGTTGTGCTCGGCTCGCGCTACGTCGCCGGCGGCGGTGTGCGCGACTGGAGCCTGGCGCGGAAGGTGATCAGCCGCGGCGGCGGCCTCTACGCGCGCGCGGTCCTTGGCGTCAAGGTCAACGACCTGACCGGCGGCTTCAAGTGCATCCGGCGCGAGGTGCTCGAGGCGATCGATCTGCCGAGCGTGCGCGCCGAGGGCTACGTGTTCCAGATCGAGGTCACCTACCGAGCGATCCTGGCGGGCTTCACGGTCCGCGAGATCCCGATCGTGTTCGCCGACCGGACCGCCGGCAAGTCGAAGATGTCGGCCCGGATCGCGCTCGAGGCGGTCTGGCACGTGCCCGAGCTCAAGCGCGAAGCGGCCCGGCGCTGGCGCGCGCGAGCGCCGCCGCGCGCAACGGCCGTCCCGCGTCCTAACCTGACCACAATGGGTTCCGACGCGTTCGCCGCCGCCGGAGCGGGCATCCTCTAACGGTCTGATGTCAAGCCGACGACCGCTCGACGCCGTTCGAGCGACGGTCCCGAGTCGACCGTCGCGCTGCTCGACGCCTCTGGGGCGGCCGTGCTGGAACCCGCCGTCCCCGCCCACGACGTCGCCGCCCGCGACGTTCCCGTTCACGACGTCCCCGCCCGCGGCGCCCGCGCGCGTGAGCGCCGACCGCGACGGCGCCCCGCGCTCGCCGTCGGCGACCGGGCGGCGTCCGCCGCCTCGGGGCCGGCCAGTCGGTGTCGCAGCCGCGGCTGGTGCGGCGCGGTCGGCTGGCGATCGCCGGACTGCTGGCGACCGGCCTGCTGGTGACGATCTCGGCCGCCGACACCCAGTCGTTCCTGCCGCTGTCGATCCGACCCGTGCCGTCATCGATGTCGGGGCTGTTCAGCGGGATCGTCGCTCAACCTCCACGTCGCCGGCGCGATCGCGCGTCCTGATCGCGATGTTCTGCGCCTATGCGGTCGCGGTCAGCGCCTCCGCGCACCTGTCTCCCGCGGCTCGTGATCGGCGCGATCGTGGCGCTCAACCTGCTCGTGCTGCTCGGACCGCCGCTGATCTCGACCGACGTGTTCAGCTACCAGGCGTACGCGCGGATGGGCGCGACCTACGGGATCAACCCCTACCTGCACGGCCCGTCGGCGATCAACCTCGATCCGATCTTCCCCTACGTCGGGGCGAAATGGTTCGACACCGACAACGCCTACGGGCCGCTGTTCACGGTCTTCAGCTACGCGTTCGCGAAGCTCTCGATCGCGACCAGCGTCTACATCTACAAGGCGATCGCCGGCGCGGCTGCGCTGGGGCTGGTGGCGGTCGTGTGGCGCTGCGCGGGCGAGCTGCGCACCAACCAGGTCCGCGCGGTCGCGCTCGTCGGCCTGAACCCGCTGCTGATCGTCTACGGCGTCGGCGGCGGCCACAACGACCTGCTGATGCTGCTGGCGGTCACCGGCGCGCTGTACGCGCTCGTCTGCGGGCGCGAGCGACTCGGCGGCACGCTCGGCGTCGTCGCCGCCGGGATCAAGCTGACCGGCGGGCTGATGCTGCCGTTCGCGATCGCGGCCGAGGGTCCGCGCCGCGGCCACCGGCGCCGGCGCGACCTGCTGCTGGCGATCGCGGCCTCGATCGCCGCGATCGCGGTGTTGAACTTCGCGGTGTTCGGTTCCGGCGGCTTTCACCTGCTCGGCACGCTCAGCCAGGGCCAGAAGGAGGGCAGCTGGAACAGCATCCCGGGCTTCATCTCGGCCAAGCTCGGGCTGCACACGATCAGCCGTGGTGACGACCTACGTGCTGGCGGCCGCGTTCGCCGCGGTCTGCGGTTGGCTGCTGCGCCGCGTCTGGCGCGGGCAGATGGACTGGATCGCCGCGGCCGGCTGGGCGACGCTGGCGGTGCTGCTGGCCTCCAGCTCGCTGCTGCCGTGGTATGTGGCCTGGATGCTGCCGCTGGCCGCGCTCGGCCGCGACCGCCGTCTGGTGCAGGTGTCGGTCGCGATGACCGGGATCGTGCTCGGTCGTCCAGCTGATGGGCTTCATCCCGCACGGGGCGCCGATCTTCTAAATGTCATAGGTGATGGCCGTACCATGCAGCCGATGAGCTCGGCTGTGGTGCCAGCGGACGGAACCCGCACGCTCACGCTGGTCAGCGTCGTGGCGCCCGTCTACAACGAGGACCAGCTGATCGAGGAGTTCCACCGGCGCGTGTGCGCGGCGATGGACGGCCTGCCGTTCGAGCTGGTGCTCGTCGACGACGGCTCGAGCGACGGCACGCCGCTGCTGCTGGACCAGATCGCCGACTCGCGACCCGCGCGTCAAGGTCGTGTCGCTGTCACGGAACTTCGGCCACCAGACGGCGCTGACGGCGGGCCTGGACCACGCCCGCGGCGACGCCGTCGTGATGCTCGACGCCGACCTGCAGGATCCGCCGGAGCTGATCACGACGATGCTCGATCACTGGCGCGCCGGCTGCGACGTCGTCTACGCGGTGCGGTCCGAGCGCGCCGGCGAGTCGCGCTTCAAGCTGACGACCGCGCGGTGGTTCTACAGCCTGTTCGACAAGCTCGCCCAGGTCGAGTTGCACCACAACTCCGGTGACTTCCGGCTGCTCGACCGCCGCGCGCTCGACGCGCTGCTGGCGATGCGCGAGCGCAACCGGTTCCTGCGCGGGATGACCGTCTGGGTCGGCTACACGCAGACGGCGGTCCCCTACCAGCGCGACGCGCGCTACGCGGGCGAGACCAAGTTCACGGTGACGAAGATGCTGCGGTTCTCGACCGACGCGATCCTGTCGTTCTCGGACCGGCCGCTGCAGCTGGCGACGCTGCTCGGCTTCCTGATCTCGACGCTCGCGTTCATCGCGATCCCGGTCGTCGTCGTGCTGCGCGTGCTCGGCTCCTATCTGCCCGGGTTCGGCGCGATCACGATCGTGGTGCTGCTGCTGGGCGGGATCCAGCTGATCGCGATCGGGATCATCGGCGAGTACGTCGGGCGGATCTACGACGAGGTCAAGGGCCGGCCGCTGTACCTCGTGCGCTCGCGGCGCAACCTGCCCGATCCGGATCCGCGAGATCGACCACGTCTCGGCCCGCGAGGCGGCGCTCGGCCGAGGCCGTGGCTACCCGCCAGCGGGATTAGGCCCGACCGACGGGTTCGAGCGGCCGTCGGACTGACTCGGGGCGTCGACCGAACCGGCTTCGATCGCCGCGATCCGGCTCGACAGGCCGCGGATCGCCTCGGCGACGGGATCGGGCAGGTGGATCCAGTCGGCGTCGGGTCCCTCGGGTCGGCGCCCCTCGACGCGCACCGGATGGCCGGGGTTGCCGACGACGGTCGTGTTCGGCGGGACGTCGTGGATCACGACCGTGTTGGCGCCGATCTTCGCGCCGTGGCCGATCGTGATCGGCCCGAGCATCTTCGCGCCCGAGCCGACCGTGACGTTGTCCTGCACGGTCGGATGGCGCTTGCCGGTGGCAAAGCCGGTGCCGCCGAGCGTCACCCCCTGATACAGCGTCACGTCGTCGCCGATCTCCGCGGTCTCGCCGATCACGACCCCCATCCCGTGATCGATCACGAAGCGCGCGCCGATCCGCGCCGCCGGGTGGATCTCGATCCCGGTCAGCGACCGAGCGGCGGCCGCGATCAGCCTCGGCACGAACGGCACGCCGGCGCCGTACAGCGCGTGCGCGAGCCGATGGGCGAGCAGCGCGTGCAGCCCCGGCCAGGCGGCGAGGATCTCCATCGTGCCGACGTCCCTGGCTGCCGGATCACGCGTCTTGATCGCCGCGATGTCGGACGCGACCTCCGCCACGATCCGCCTGAACGCTCGGAGCCCGGGCATCGCCAGACAGCCTACTCAGGGGCGCGGGCGGCCCACTACGGAGCGAAGAACGGCGTCGAGACGTAGCGCTCACCCGAGTCCGGCAGGATCGTCGCGATCCGCGCGCCGCGCAGCTCCGGGCGCGCCGCGAGCGCCAGCGCGGCGAACACCGCCGCGCCGCAGGAGATCCCCGCCAGCACACCCTCACGCCGGGCCAGCAGCCGGGCGGTCTCCAGCGCGTCCTCGTCGTCGACCGCGATCACCTCGTCGAGCACGTCACGGTTGAGCACCTCGGGCACGAACCCGGCGCCGATCCCCTGGATCTTGTGGGGCCCGGGCGGGCCGCCGGACAGGACCGCCGAGGTCCGCGGCTCGACCGCCACGATCCGGCATGCCGGGTTGCGCGCCTTCAGCACCTCGCCGACGCCGGTGATCGTGCCGCCGGTGCCGACGCCGGCGACGAACACGTCGATCCGGCCGTCGAGCGCCTCCCACAGCTCGGGACCGGTCGTGCGCCGGTGGATCTCCGGGTTGGCGGGGTTGGAGAACTGGTCGGGCAGGAACACGTCGTCGCGGCCCGCCAGCCGCCGCGCCGCATCGACCGCCTCGTTCATCCCGCCCATCGACTCGGTCACCTGGACGGTCGCGCCGTACAGCGCCAGCAGGCTCTCGCGCTCACGGCTCATCCCCTCCGGCAGCGTCAGGATCAGGTCATAGCCCTTGGCCGCGCAGACGAACGCGAGCGCGATCCCGGTGTTGCCGCTGGTCGCCTCGACGATCGTCGTGCGCCCGGGCTCGATCCGTCCCTCGCGCTCGGCGGCCTCGATCATCGCGACCCCGATCCGGTCCTTGACGCTGCCGCCCGGGTTCAGCGCCTCGAGCTTGGCGAACAGCTCGCACGTCGCGGCCCTCGGTCAGATGCGTGAGCTCGACGATCGGGGTGTCGCCGACCAGCTCGGCGATGTTCGACGAAACCCGCACGGTCATCGCCTCGGGGATCGTCTGACGGTGCAGCATCGATCGGCGATGGTAGTGACACGCGTCGCCGGCCGGCGGTTGTGGGCGAGGTGGGGTCGGCGCTGGACTACTCCCGGCACCGGGCGGCGTGCTCGGTCCGCGACGGGCACCGAGGTCAGATGTAGTACATCGGCGCGCCGGCGGCGCGGAGCTCGTGCTCGGAGACCGAGGCGACCGTCGCCTCCGCGAGCACCGCGGAGGCCGCCTGCGCGGCCTGCGCGAACACGCCGGTGGCGCCGGCGCCGAGCGGCCCGTCGAGCACCTCGACGAGCTCCAGCACGGTCACCTCGGCGGCGGGCCGAGCGAGCGTGTAGCCGCCCTTGACGCCGCGCTGGGAGCGCAGGATCCCGGCCCGCCGCAGGCTGGCGAACAGCTGCTCCAGGAACTGCACCGGGATCTCGCGGCGGCGCGCCAGCTCGGCGATCGGCACCGGCCCGGCGGCCTGCAGGCGGTGCAGCTCGACCAGCGCGCTCAGCGCGTACGGGGACTTCGTCGTGATCGACAGCATCCGCGGGTCGATGCTACGCGACCGGCGCCGGCTCAGATCCAGCCGCGCTCGGTGGCGATCAGCACGGCCTGGGCGCGGTCCATCGCGCCGAGCTTGCCGTACACGTTGTGCAGGTGGGTGCGGATCGTGCTCGTCGACAGGCCCAGCTCGGACGCGATCTGCTTGTAGACCATGCCCTTCGCCAGGCGGCGCAGCACGTCGATCTCGCGGGCGGACATCGGGCACGGCTCCACCTGGCGCGGGCGTGACCCGACGATGGCAGCGGCAGCTCGTACATCACCGTCCGCAGGCTCGCCGGGCTGAGCTCGACGGTCCGGGCGGCCGCCAGCATCTCCGACGGGGAGATCGTGCCGCCGAGCACGTAGTGGGCGAGCATGTCGGCGAGCCGCACGATCGCGGCCTCGTCGGAGGCGTCCTCTGCGTGATGGCGCTCGATCACGCTCGCGATCGCGCGCGGCAGCGCCCAGCGGCGGGCGAGCACGCCCGCCCACCAGCGAGTGGTCGACGCCGAGCTCGCGGCGCTCGGCCCGCAGCCGCTCCTCGGGGGTCTTGGCGTCGCCGTGGACCTGCTCGGGATAGCCCGGGTAGGCGTGGACGAGCACGAGCTTGCCGATGTCGTGCAGCAGCGAGCTGACCATCAGCCGGTCGCGGTGCTCGTAGCCGATCTCGCGCGCGAGCCGATCGGCGGCGCGCTGCGTCGCGATCGCGTGCAGACGCAAGCGCTCGGGGATCCCCTGCCAGACGGCGGTGCGCTCGAAGAAGTCGAACGTCCGGGCGCGGCTGGCGATCGCGTGGACGGTGTCGATCGACAGCACCTCGACGCCGGAGACGACGCTCTCGATCCGGCCGCGCGTCGGACCGTCGACCTGGTTGGCCAGTCGCACGACGGTGACCGTCAGCGCCAGGTCGGCCTCGACCGCGGCGACCACGTCGGAGATCGATGGGCGGCCGCTCTCGAACAGCCGCAGGACGCGGTTGCGTGACTCGACCAGCACCGGATAGCTCTCCAGCGCCTCGAAGGCGGTCGTGAGGCGTCGGCCGTGTCCCTCGTTGTGTCGCGCCGCGGGTGCCGCGTACGGGTCGATGGCCTCGTCGCTCATCGCCGCGCTAGCACTCGCCACGATCCCACCTCACGTGCCGGCTTCGCCGCCGATTTCGTGCCGGTAGGCACGCTTTTCTGCCGCTGTCTCATGATTGGTACATCGGCAGTTTCGGCCGCGCGGTTTAGCAGTGATCGCACGCGGACGAATCGGCGTCAGATCGGCGTCAAGCGGCGTCAGTTCGCGGCCGCTTGGCGTCGGCGCGGGCGATCGCGGCGTCGATCCGCGCGAGCGTCTGCTCGCGTCCGAGCAGCGCGAGCGACTCGAAGATGCCGGGCGAGATCGTCTGGCCGGCGATCGCCACGCGCACCGGCTGAAACACCTTGCCGGGCTTGACCCCGCGCTGCTCGACGACGCCGCGCAGCGCCTGCTGGACCGCCTCGGCGTCGAACGGCTCGACGGCCGCCAACGCCTCGCGGGCGGCGCGCAGCGTCTCGACACCGCCGTCCGAGCCGATCACCCGCTCGAACGCCGCCGGGTCGTCGACCGGCCCGTCGAACAGGAACGACACCAGCGGCCAGAAGTCCGCGAGCGTCTGGATCTTCTCCCGCGAGATCTCGACCGCGTCACGCAGACCGGTGCGGCCGGTGAACTCCTCCAGACGCCGGGTCAGCTCGTCGACGCCGAGCGCCCGCAGGTGGTCGCCGTCGAGGCTGCGCAGCTTCTTCTCGTCGAACACCGCCGGGCTCTTGGAGACCCGCTCCAGCCGGAAGCGGTCGGCCAGCTGCTGCAGGGTGAAGAACTCCTCGTCGGCGGCGAACCCGGCGCCGAGCAGCGCGATGTAGTTGTCGACCGCCTCGGGCAGGTAGCCGGCGTCGCGCAGCTCCTGGACCGAGGCGGCGCCGTGGCGCTTGGAGAGCTTGCGGCCGTCCGGGCCGTGCAGCAGCGGCAGATGCGCGTACACGCGGCGGCGCCGCGCCGAGCGCCTCGTAGCACGAGCAGCTGCTTGGGCGTGTTGGAGAGATGGTCCGCGCCGCGCACGACGTGCGTGATCTCGGCATCGAGGTCGTCGATCGCGACCGCGAAGTTGTAGAGCACCGAGCCGTCCGCGCGCGCGATCACCGGATCGTCGAGGTTGACGTTGGGAAACGCGGTCTCGCCGTGGATGACGTCGTCGACGATCGCCTGTCCGTCGTCGGGAACGTGCAGGCGGACGGCGCCGTCGGGCTCGGGCTCGCCGCGGAAGCCGCGGTCGGTCCCGTTGGCGGCCTTGAACGCCCGGACGTCGTCGCCCGTCGCGGTGGAGTGATACGCGTGGCCGGAGTCCATCAGCTGCGCCAGCGCCTCCGCGTGGCGGTCCGTGCGCTCGGTCTGCAAGATCGGCCCCTCGTCCCAGTCGAGGTTGAGCCAGCGCAGCGCGTCGAAGATCTGCTCGACGTTCTCCGGCGTCGAGCGCGCGCGGTCGGTATCTTCGATGCGCAGCACGAGCGTCCCGGCACGACCGTGGGGACCGTCTCCCGGACTGTGCGCCAGCAGCCAGTTGTACAGCGCCGTCCGCGCGCCGCCGATATGCAGCGCGCCGGTCGGTGAAGGAGCGAAACGAACCCTCATGGATCTCCGATGCTAATCGGCGCGCACGTCTCCCAGGCGGGCGGGCTGCCCAAAGCGATCGAGCGCGGGGTCGGCGCTCGGCGCGCGCGCGATCCAGATCTTCAACCAGTCCCCGCGGATGTGGAGGCCGACCGCCTACGGCGACGATGACTTCGCGGCGTTCCGTGAGGCGATGTCGCCCAGCCGATCGACGCGGTGATGATCCATGCGGTCTACCTGATCAACTGCGCCACCGAGGACCCAGAGATCCGGCAGAAGTCGCACGCCTCGCTGGTCCAGTCGCTGACCGTCGGCGCCGGGATCGGCGCGACCGGCGTCGTGCTGCACCCGGGCTCGGCCAAGCAGGGCGACGTCGGGCAAGGCGATCAAGCGGGCCGGGAAGGTGATCGCCAAGGCGCTGTCGGAGACCGACGGCTGCGAGCTGCATCTGGAGAACACCGCAGGCACCGGCGGCACGCTCGGGCGCTCGTTCGACGAGCTGGCGGCGCTGCTCGAGGCCGCCGGCGGCGACGAGCGGCTCGGCATCTGCCTCGACTCCTGCCACCTGCTCGCCTCCGGCTATGACATCCGCACGATCGACGGCGTCAGCCAGGTGATCGACGAGTTCGACGAGATCGTCGGCCTGGACCGGCTGCGATCGCTGCATCTCAACGACTCGCAGACGCCGCTGGGCTCCAACCGCGACCGTCACGCCGACATCGGCGAGGGCGAGATCGGCGAGACGGGGCTGCGCGGCGTTCCTCTCGGAGCCGCGATTCGACACACTGCCGTGCGTGCTCGAGACTCCCGGCCCCGATCGGCAGGGACCGACCAAGCGAGGAGCTCGAGCTCTGCGCCAAGCTGCGCAAGCGCGGGCAGGACAGCGCGCCGGCGCGCGAAGGCGGCGTGCGGCATGACCGCGAAGCCGCGCCCCGGCGACGCGCTGGTCGTGTTCGGGATCACCGGCGACCTCGCCAAGCAGATGACGCTGCGGTCGCTCTACCGGCTGGACGCGCGCGGGCTGCTCGACTGCCCGGTGATCGGGCGTCGCCGCCGACGACTGGACGGACGAGCAGCTGCGTGACCACGCGCGCGACGTGATCGCCGCCAGCCGGCGAGGAGATCGACGAGCAGGTGTTCGCGCGGTTCGCCGGAGCGGCTCACATACGTCGCCGGCGACTTCGCCGACGACGCGACCTACGCGCGGGTCGAGCAGGCGCTCGGCGACGCGAGCAACCCGGTGTTCTACCTGGAGATCCCGCCGTCGCTGTTCGCGATGGTCGTCGCCGGGTTGTCGAAGGCCGGGCTGACCGACCCCGACCGGCGCGTCGTGATCGAGAAGCCGTTCGGACACGACCTGGCAGTCGGCCAAGGCGCTCGCCGCGGAGCTGCACAAGTACCTCGAGGAATCCCAGATCTACCGGATCGACCACTTCCTCGGCAAGATGGGCCTCGAGGAGATCCTCTACCTGCGCTTCGCCAACGCGATGCTCGAGCCGGTCTGGAACCGCGGCTACGTGTCCTCGATCCAGATCACGATGGCCGAGAGTCTCGGCGTCTCGGATCGCGGCCACTTCTACGACCCGGTCGGGGCGCTGCGCGACGTCGTCGTCAACCACCTGATGCAGATCGTCGCGGCGATCGCGATGGAGGCACCGTCGGGCGCCGACCCCGAACGCCAGAAGGACGCCAAGCAGGCGCTGTTCGAGGCGGTCTGCGACGCCGAGCCCGAGCACTGCGTTCGTGGCCAGTACGACGGCTACCGCAAGTCGACGGCGTCGCGAAGAACTCCGGACACCGAGACCTACGTGGCGCTGAGGCTGGCGATCGACAACTGGCGCTGGTCCGGGGTGCCGTTCTTCATGCGCACCGGCAAGCGACTGCCCGTCCGGGTGACCGAGGTCCGGCTGGTGCTGCGCCACCCGCCGCATCTGCCGTTCATCCGCCATCGTCACGCCGCCGGCCGGCGCCCAACCAGATCGTGATCCGGATCGATCCCGGCACCGGCGTGCGGATCGCGCTCGACGCCCAGCGCGCCGACCGCCCGGGGGCCGTCGGAGATCGACCTCGACATGGAGTTCGCGGAGGAGGGCGGCGAGGCGGCCACCCCCTACGAGGTGCTGCTGTCGGCCGCGATGTCGGCGACTCCAGCCACTTCACCCGCCAGGACGGCGTCGAGGAGTGCTGGCGCATCGTCGAGCCGCTGCTTGAAGCACCCGCCGAAGGCGATCGTCTACCCGCAGGGCTCGTGGGGCCCGCCGGAGGCCGACGAGCTGATCCGCGGGTACGGCGGCTGGCACGGCCCTGGCTGCCGAGCTGAGGCATCCGGCTGAGCTGAGCGCTCCGCCGCGACGCTGGCTGACGCCGGCTTACGCGGCGACGCCGGCCTGCGGCGACGGCGATCAGCGCCGGCCCGAGCAGCTGGTCAAGCTGAGCGCGCAGCCCGGCGGTCCGCGTGACGCGATAGTCGGGGCCGAGCTTCAGCCGCCGGCGCCCGCTCGAGGTGGCCAGCTCGATCACGACCTCGACCTCGCCCGGCGAACCGGACAGCAGGTGCTTCAGATCGCCCAGCGCGGTCGCCGGCAGCGCCGTCGCATCGACGCAGAGCCGCAGCGGAGCCGGCGGGGGTGGCGGCGTGGCGGCCTCCTGCTGAGCTTTGGCGATCTCCTCCGGCCGCGGCTCGAAGCGCTCCACCTGCTGGGCGAGCACGACCGACTTGTTGGCGTCCTTGTGATCGACCTTGCCGCGCACGAGCACGATCGTGTCGACCGCGAGCGCCGGCTCGCGCGGTCTCCAGCACGCTGCCGAACACGACGAGCTCGACCGACTCCTCGAGATCGGAGACGGTCGCGAACGCCATCATGTCGCCCTTCTTGGTCTTGATCTTCTTGAACTGCTGGACGATGCCGCCGATCGTCACCCACTCCTGATCCTTGCGGCTCGAGATCTCGCCGACCGCGCAGTCGACCTTCTTGCGCAGCGCCGGCCCGAGCTCCCTGAGCGGGTGCGCGGAGATGAACAGCCCGAGCGACTCCTTCTCGGCGACCAGCAGCGCGGACTGGTCGAACTCCTCGGCGGGGATCGGGGCATGGCTTGACCGGAAGGCCGGCGGGGCGCCGTCGGCCGAGCCGCCGTCGGCGTCGCCGAGCATCGCCAGGTCGAAGATCGATCCCTGCCCGATCAGCGCGTCCTGCTGGGACTTGGCGCCGGCCGCCTGGGCCTGCTCGAGCACCGACAGCATCCCTTTGCGGCTGTCGCCGGTCGAGCCGAACGCCCCGCACTTGATCAGCGCTTCGATCGCCTTCTTGTTGACCGCGCGGTTGTCGACGCGCTCGCAGAACTCAAACAGGCTCGTGAACGGCTGCGACGGGGTGCCGCCGACCGCGACCGCATCCGCCACGTCGCCGCGGGCGGCCTTGATCGCCTCCACGGCCTGAAAGCCGACCCCCTTGACGGCGTCCAGCCCGAAGCGGATGTTGCCGTCGACGACGACGAACTTGTGGTCGGATTGGTTGACGTCGGGCGGCAGGATCTCGATCCCCATCTGCTCGGCCTGGGCGACGAAGAACGGCACCCGATCCTTGGTGTCCATCACCGAGGAGATCAGCGCCGCCATGTACTCGGCCGGGTAGTTGGCCTTCAGCCACGCGGTCCGGTAGGAGATCAGCGCGTAGCAGGCCGCGTGGGACTTGTTGAACGAGTAGTCGGCGGACCGCTCGTTCGTCGTCCACAGCAGATCGATCACCGCGTCGCTCGTCCCCGACGCGCGGCAGCCCTCGTAGAACTCGGGCTTGAGTGCCGCCATCGCCTCGCGGTTCTTCTTGCCGATCGCCTTGCGCAGGTCGTCGGCCTTGGCGCCGGAGAAGCCGGCCAGGTCCTTGGCGATCTGCATCGCCTGTTCCTGGTAGATGATCACGCCCTTGGTCGACTCGAGGATCGGCCGCAACCGCTCGTCGGCGTAGGAGATCGACTCCGGCATCTGCTTGCCGCGCGCGTAGGTGGGGATCGAGTCCATCGCGCCGGGCCGGTACAGCGCGCCCAGCGCGACCAAGTCGTTGAACTCGGTCGGACGGACCTTCTTGAGCGCCTCGCGCATGCCCTCGGACTCGAACTGGAAGACGCCGACCGAGTCGCCGGCGGCGAGCATCTCGTAGGTCTTCTCATCGTCGAGCTCGAGCGTCTCCATGTCGGGTCGCTCGCCGCTCGAGCGCAGCACGATGTCCAGCGCGTCCTCGATCACATCGAGGTTGCGCAGACCGAGGAAGTCCATCTTCAGCAGCCCGAGCGCCTCGACCGGCTTCATCGAGAACTGGGTGACGGTCCGATAGACCTTGTCGCCGTCCTCGTCGGTCCCGGCCTCGGCGATCTGCAGCGGCAGGATCTCGGTCAGGTTGCGGTCGGAGATCACGACCGCGGCGGCGTGGATCGAGGAGTTGCGGACGATCCCCTCCAGCCCCTGCGCGACGTCGACGATCTGCTTGGCGACGCCGTCGCGGTCGACCTCGGCGCGCAGCGGCGTGCCCACCTGCCAGGCAGTCCTTGAACTTCGGCGCGCGGCCCTGCTCGGGATCGGGGATCAGCTTCGCCAGCCGGTCGCCGGTGCCGTAGTCGTGGCCGAGCACGCGGGCCGCGTCACGCGTGGCCGCGCGGGGGAACATCTTGCCGAAGGTGACGATCTGCGCGACCGCGCCCTTGCCGTACTTGTCGGTCACGTAGCGGATCACGCGCTCGCGGCCGCGCACCGAGAAGTCCATGTCGATGTCGGGCATCGACACGCGCTCGGGGTTCAGGAACCGCTCGAACATCAGGTCGTAGCGGAGCGGGTCGACATCGGTGATCCGCAGGCAGAAGGCGACGATCGAGCCCGCCGCCGAGCCGCGGCCGGGACCGACCGCGATCCCCGCGTCCTTGGCGTACTTGACGAAGTCCCAGACGATCAGGAAGTAGGCGTTGAACCCCATCCGGTCGATCACGCCCAGCTCGTAGTCGGCGCGCTCACGCGCGGCCGCGGGAACCGGGTCGCCGTAGCGGGCACGCAGCCCGGCATCGACCAGCGAGCGCAGGTAGGGGCCCTCGTCGGAGCCGTCGGGCGTCTGGAAGCGCGGGATCAGCTGACGGCCGAGCTCGATCTCGACGTTGCAGCGCTCGGCGATCTCGATCGTCGAGGCGATCGCCTCGGGCCACGGCAGCGAAGTCACGCGCCATCTCGTCGGTCGACTTCAAATAGAACTCGTTGGTCTCGAACCGCATCTTCGGCTCGGCCAGCGTCGACTTCGTCTGCACGCACAGCAGCGCCGCATGGTGGTCGAAGTCCTCGCGCCGCAGGTAGTGGACGTCGCCGGTGCCGACCAGCGGCCGGCCCAGCTCGGAGGCGATCCGGACGATCTCCTCGTTGCATTGGTCCTGGACGGCGAGCCCGTTCTTCTGCACCTCGAAGTAGACGTTGTCGTGAGCCGACCGCCTCCATCAGCTCCTGCGCGTGGGCGCGCGCCTCGCCCGGCCGCTCGGCGATCAGGTGCTGGCAGAACCGTGACGCCAGGCAGCCCGTGAGCGCGATCAGACCCTCACCGTGCGCCGCCAGCTGGGCCATGTCGACCGACGGCTTGCCGCGCTGGTACCCCTCCAGGAAGCCGGCCGAGGAGAGCTTGACGAGGTTGCGATAGCCGGCCGCGTCGGCTGCCAGCAGCGTCAGGTGAAACCGCTCGAGCTTGCCCGGCGCCGCGCGCCAGATGGTCGTCGACGACGTAGATCTCGCAGCCGACGATCGGCTTGATCCCCTGGCCCTTGCAGGCCTTGTAGAGCTCGACGGCGCCGTTCATCACGCCGTGGTCGGTCAGCCCCAGCGCGGGCTGTCCGAACTCCGCCGCGCGGGCCGCCAGCGCGTCGATCTTGCACGCCCCGTCGAGCAGCGAGTACTCGGAGTGGACGTGAAGGTGGGCGCAGTCGAGGCTCATCGGGCGGGGTGACTAGGTTAGGCGCCGGCTCGGACGCCAAGGGGTGTCCAGCCGGGGTCGCCGGCGAGCTTTATTCGCTCTGTGCGCGTTTGATCCAGGCCTGCAACTGCGCCAGTGGCGCCCGTCGCCGAGCGACCTGTAACGACGCCGGCTCGAGCGCCGGCGAACCGGTCAGCGCGGACGCCAGGTCCGCTCCGCGCACGAGATCACGGTGGTTATCGGCCCTGCCGGCGCGACCGTCGTGACCGTCGGCCTGCCGGCCGTCGGCGATCAGCAGATACGTGGCGGGCGCGTCGCCGTCACGGTGGCCGAGCGACGAACCGCGCGCCCCGGGTCCAGCCCGGCGTGATGATCGCCGCCACCAGCGACAGCAGCATCGACGGGTCCGTCGACATCCCGCCGTCGACGCAGCGCCGGCAGATCGAGCGGCAGCGCCAGCAGCGCGTCGAGCGCCGCGAGCCCGTCGCGGTTGCCGCGCACCCGCGCGACCCCGAACCCGAGCCGGCGACGGATCCTGCCCGCCGCCAGCAGCTTCGCGAACCGCGCCGGGGCCGCCGACGACGCTGGAGGTCGACCTGCTCCAGCGGACGCGCGGTCGCCTGGCGGGCGACCTCGGTGCTGCCGTCACCGGACGTCACCTGCACGCAGCCGTTGCCGGGGCCGAGCAGGATGTCGTAGGAGACCGGCTGCGGATAGGCGATCCGCTGCATCGGCAGCAGCGACAGCGCGAGCTGGCCGGCCAGCGCGGGATCGTGGCGACAGAGCGTCCGGAACGGCCCGGCGAGGGTCGCCGGCGCGGCGCGGACGCCGATGTCGAGCGCGGCCGGCGCCAGCCGAGCCGGTGGGCGCCGGCACGCGGGTCGATCGGATCAGTCCCGGCACGCAGGCGCGTCAGCGCGTCGCTCAGCCGGTCGGCTCTGACCTCGGTGGCGGCGGTCGGCGCCGGCGTCGCCGTGCGATTCGTCCGCCGGGCGCGCGCGGGGTCGTGATCGTCGGCCGGGGCCCGCAGTTGCTGCAGCGACTCGCGCAGCGCGGCGATCTCGGCGGCGGCGTCGTCGGAGCGGCCGCGATCGGCCGCCAGCTCGCGCTCGAGCTCGGCGACGCGCCGCTCGGCGGCCTGCCGGCGCGCGCGCTCGTCGGTCAACAGCTCCGCCCAGCTGATCGAGCTCGGCGCGGACCTGGCGCAGTGCCTCGGCGGTCCGCTGCGACAGCAGCACACGGGCCACCAGCCGCGTCTCGGCATCGACCGCCCGGGCACGCAGCCCCGCCTCGGCGTGGGCCCGCATCGCCAGCTCGGCACGCAGCGCCTGCACCAGCTCCGGGCGTGGCCGTGAGCGCGATCGCGTCGGCGACCCCGTGCGGCTGCGGGGCCCAAGGCGCGTACGCGGATGCGGCGGTGTGCGCCGCGGGGTCGGCGGTGCGCGCGACCGCGGGCAACGGCCGCCGGCGATCCGCAACCCCGGCCCGGGGGGGCCGCTGAGCGACCGCTCCAGCGCGAGCCGGTCGCCGTCCGCGCGGCGGGGGCGGCCGTGGCGGCGCTCTCGGACTCGGAGGCGCTCGCGGGCTCGGACTCGGCCAGCGCCCCAGCGGACGCGGCCTCGGCAGCCGCGGGCTCGGCGTCGTCCGCCGCGCGCTCGGCGTCGTCAGCCGCGCGCTCGGCGTCGTCAGCCGCCGCGGCCGCGCCGTCCGTGACGCTGGCCGAGCCTGGTCAGGCGCGGCTACGGGCCCCGGGAGCGCCACGAGCTTCGGCCGGTCCTGCGGCTCCGATCCGCCCTCGCCGCCGTCCGCCGCGGTCACGCCTGCGCTCGACTCCGATCCTCCGACAATTCCCCCATCGCACCTGATGGTACGTGCCCGGACGGATGCGTGGGTCAACATTTCTGAGTTTCGTCGCGGCGATGCGCCCTCGCGCCACGGCTCAGGACCGGGCCTGTCCCTGCAGCTGCGCGGTCAGCGCCCGGGCGTCCTCGAGCAGCTGCTGCGCCGCGCCCAGCTCACTGTCGCCGGCGCCGCGCCTGCTCGCGCGTGACGGCCAGCTCCGACCCGAGCCGCGACAGCTCCGCGCGCAAGCCGCCCGCCTCGGCGACCGCCGCGTCGCGGGAGATGCCGCGTGACCGCCAGCTGCTCGCGCAGCGATGCGGCCTCCTGGGCGTGCATCTGGTCAGATGCCACGCGCCGCGGCCAGTCGTTCGTTGACGGCCGCCAGCTGCTGGCGGACGTAAACGACGCCGGCCTCCTGCTCACGGGCGCCGGCCAGCTCGGCCCGGGCCCGGTCGGCCTCGTCGCGAACGTGCGCCAGCTCCGACCGAGCATGCTCGGCTTCGTCGCGCGCCTGGGCCAGCTCCGACCGGGCACGATCGGCCTCGTCGCGCGCCTGCGACAACTCGGCACGAGCCTGGTCGGATTCGGCGCGCGCCTGCGCCAGCTCCGCCTCGGACCGCTCACGCGCCTCGGTCGAGTCGGCGTTCGAACTCGGCCTGCTGCCCGGCGACGGCCTCGACCAGCCGCGCCAGCTCCGTGCGCAACTCGCCGTGCGTGGCCTCCAACTCGGCTCTGCGACGCCGTCCGTGCCACCAGCTCTGCCCGCGCGCGCTCCAACGCCCCGTCCAGCGCGGCCTCCCGGCTCGAGCGATGCTCGAGCTCTGCGTGCAACGCCGACACGGTCTCACGGAGCAGCGCCTCGGCGAGCGGTCCGGCCCGACCGGCCTCGGCTGCAGCCGCAGTGATGCTGCGCGCGGCCGCGGGCGCCGAACCGGCCGGTTCGGACGCGGCCGCCGTCAGCGCAGGCTCGAGCACCCGGATCCTCGTCCCGACCGGCGGCACCGGCACCGACGCCTCGCCGACCCACAGCGACGCCTGGCCGTGCTCGACCGGGACCGCCCAATCGGGAACCGTGAAGCTCGCCTCCCACGAGTCGGGCGACGCGTCGCCAGGCCCGGTCTTCGAGGCGGCGAACCGATGCCTGCGCCCATGCACCTGCACGACCAGCAACGCATCGAGGTCGCGCTCGGCCGCGACCGCCAGCCGATGGCCCCCGAGCCGGAGCCGGACGGCGTCGCCGTCGCCGCGCGAGCGGTCGACGCGGTCGATCACGATCGGGCTGGGCGCGGTGGCTAAGTCAGCTCATCGATGCAACTCCGAGCAGCCGGCGACCGATCCCTTTCCGGTTGCCGCACCCAGGGGATTCGTCGGATCGTCAGTCGATCCCTGCCCGTCCACCGCCGCGCAAGCGCGCTGGCAGACGGCTCCTACTCCTGCGGCCTACTTGCTCGCCTGCCGGCCGGCGAACGACCACGCCCGCGATCACCGCCGCGCCGATGCCGGCGAGCGCCGCCTTGCCGGCGGTGCCGCTGTAGCGCTTGCGCACGTACCACTTGCCGCCCTGCCAGACGACGAATCCGAGAACCTTGTATCCCATCCGCCGATCGTAGCGCCGCGACTTGCCCGCCTAACCGAACGTTTCCGTGACCGCATCGCGCCGCGCGGTCGAGGCGAGCTCGGCGAACGGCTCGGCGAACCCGCGCCGAGCCGCAAGCTCGTCGTCGCGCAGCCGTGCCACCAGCGTGCCCATCGCCAGACACGCCGTCCCGCCACCGGGCCGCGGCGCGACCTCGCCGGTCAGCGAACGAACCATCGCGACCTGGACCTCGCGATCCTGATGGCGTCCGAGCAGCTCCTGCAGGTCCTTGAGCGAGTCGATCAGTGGCCCCACGGCTTCCGCGTCGAACAGCTGCACACCGAACAGCTCGAGCAGGTAGCGCAGCTCCTTGCCCGTCTTGCGCAGCTCGTGAAACTCCTCGGCCGGGCTCGCGTCCGAGATCGCCTCGCCCATCGCGACGATCCGCCGATAGACCTTCGCGATCCGCTCGCCGCAGACGTCGGCGATCGTCCGGGTGGCACCGGGGCGGTCTTCCAGCGGCAGCTCCACCAGCGATTCGAGCAGTCGCTCCCAGTCGTCTAGTCAGCTCCGCGGTACGGCGCGAGCGCAACGTCAGCGCAAGGCCCGCGCGCGCCGCCAGCTGGTGTTCGATCAGGACCTCGCGCATCGGCTCGAGGTCGTCGCGCAGCGCTTCGGGCAGCAGCTCGGCCAGCGACCCGAACTCGTCGACGTAGACGTCAAGGTCACGCGCTTCGCCGGTCGCGCGCTGCAGCCAGCGGAAGTCCGACCGGAACCCGGGCAGCTCCATCGCCGGAAACACCGTCCGCAGCTGACGCTGGACCGTGCGTGAGCGCCGGACCGCGATCCGCAGCTGGTGCAGGTACTCGATGTCGTCGCCGGCGATCGCGCCGTCGACGTTGTCGGCGACGACCGTCAGCAGCCGTCGCAGCACCGACGGCGGCCGCGGCGTCGGCGCGCTGGTCGGGACCGATCGAGACGTCGACCTTGGCCTTCTGCACGCCTGTCATCCGGTCACCTACTCCATCAGCCGCGCCAGACGGCTGATCGCGTCGTCGATCTCCGACTCGGTCACGATCAGCGGCGGCTCCAGGCGCAGCGTCGCCGGCCCGGTCGCGTTGACGATCAGTCGCTGCTCGGTCAGCGCCCGCTGCGCCAGCAGCGGCGCCGAGACCCCGTCGACGAGGTCGAGGCCGACCATCAGTCCGCGCCCGCGGACGCTCGCGACCGCCGGCAGCTCGGCGAGCCGCCGCCCGCAGCCGCTCGCCGAGCGCGCGGACCGAGTCGCAGCAGCTCGGGTTCGGAGCAGATCTCGAGCGCCACCAGCGCCGCGGCGCAGACCAGCGGCCCGCCGGCGAACGTCGAGCCGTGATCTCCGGGCGCCAGCACGTCGGCGAGCCGTTCGCCGGTGACCAGCGCCCCGATCGGCAGCCCGCCGCCGAGGCCCTTGGCGCTGGTCAGCGCGTCGGGCACCACCGGCGTCTGCTGGTAGGCCCAGACGGTGCCGGTGCGGCCCATCCCGCGTCTGGACCTCGTCGAAGATCAGCGCCGCTCCGGTCCGATCGCAGGCCTCGCGCGCGGCGATCAGCAGCTCGTCGGACAGCACGTGGATCCCGGTCTCCCCCTGGATCGGCTCCAGCAGCACCGCGGCGGTGTTCTCGTCGACCGCGTCGTGCAGCGCCGCCGGGTCCTTGGTGACGGTCTGAAAGCCCGGGACCAGCGGCGCGAACGGTGCCTGCTTGGACTCCTGCGGCGTCGCCGACAACGAGCCGTAGGTGCGGCCGTGAAACGCCTCCTCGAGCACGATCAGATTGCCGCCGGGACGGGCGCGCCGCGCGAGCTTGATCGCGGCCTCGTTGGCTTCCGTGCCCGAGTTGGCGAGGAACACCTTGCCGCCGAGCGAGCTCCGCGCCAACGCTGCCGACAGCTGGATCGCGCCGGCCGTGTAGTAGAGGTTGGACGCGTGGGTCAGCGTCGCCGCCTGCTGCTGGACGGCCTCCACCACGCGGGGATGGCAGTGGCCGACATTCAGCACCGAGATCCCCGCCAGGAAGTCCAGGTACTCGTCGCCGCGCTCGTCCCACAGCCGGGTGCCCGCGCCGCGGACGAACTGGACCGGGTTGCGCGCGTAGGTGCCGATCACGTGGTCGCGCTCGAGCGCCTGCAGCTCCTGCGAGCCTCAACGCTGATCTCCTCTGATCATCGTGCCCTGGCCGGTGTCGGTGAACAGCTCCACGAGCAGTGAGTGCGCAACCCGCCCGTCGACGATCACGGCCGTCTCGACGCCGCCCTCGACTCCCTCCAGGCACGCCTGCAGCTTCGGGCGCATGCCGCCGCCGACCGCGCCGAGGCCGGCCCGCAGCTCCGATGCGGACGCCTCGGCGATCAGGCTGGCCGGATCGGCGGGATCCCGCAGCCAGCCCGACACGTCGGTCAGGAACATGACCTTGTAGGCGCCGAGTGCGACCGCTACCGCCGCGGCGGCGGTGTCGGCGTTGATGTTGTACGAGTTACCGCGACCGTCGACACCGACGCTGGCGACGACCGGGATGTAGTCCTGGGCGACGTGGGTCAGCACCCCGGTGTCGACCTCGTCGATCCGTCCGACAAAGCCGATGTCACGGCCCGACGGCGACGCCTGGCGCGAGCAGCGGAACAGCAGGCCGTCGTCGCCCGACAGCCCGACCGCCCGTTGGCCGTGGCGGTTGATCAGCCCGACGATGTCCTTGTTGACCTTGCCGACGAGCACCATCTTGGCCACCTCGACGGTCGCCGCGTCCGACACCCGCAACCCCTCGACGAACTCGACGGGCAGATCGAGCCGCTCCATGTAGGCGGTGATCTCGGGGCCGCCGCCGTGGACGATCACCGGGTTGATCCCGACGAACTTGATCAGCGCGACGTCGCGCGCGAACTCCTCCTTGAGCGCCGGATCGTTCATCGCCGCGCCGCCGTACTTGATCACGATCGTCTTGCCGTAGAACTCGCGGATGTACGGCAGCGCCTCGAGCAGCGTGCCGACATCGGGCCGCGAGCCGTCGCCGGTGCTCGACGTGGTCATGTCGTGTACTCGGCATTGATCGTGACGTACTCGTGCCCGAGGTCGGAGAAGTAGATCTCGGCCTCCGCCCCGTCGCCGGGCAGGCCGATCTCGTACTCGACCTCGTCGCCGGCGACGGCGCTGGCCAGGGCCGCCTCGTCGTGGGGCACGAACGCCCCGCCGGAGCAGACCTGCACGCCCTCGATCGAGATGTCGAGCGCCAGCGGCGCCATGTGCGGCATCGCCGCGCCGACCGCCTGAACGATCCGTCCCCAGTTGGGGTCGCCGCCGTACAGCGCGGCCTTGACCAGCGGCGAGTTGGCGACCGACCGGGCGACGCGCTGCACGGTGCGCTCGTCACCGCCGTGGACGAGCACCCGCCCGGTCCGCCGGGCACCCTCCCCGTCCTTGACGACCAGCAGCGCCAGCTGTCGCATGATCGCGTCGATCGCCTCGCCGAGCCGGAGCTCGTCCTCGGATTCGGGGGCGACGGTCACGCCCGAGGCGCCGGAGGCCTGCAGGATCACGGTGTCCGAGGTCGACAGCTGGCCGTCCACGGAGATCCGGTCGAACGAGCGCTTGACGCAGACGCTCAGCAGCAGCTCGCAGGTCTCCGCCGACATCGCCGCGTCGGTCTGCACGAAACACAGCAGCGTCGCGAACCCCGGCGAGATCATCCCCGCGCCCTTGGCCTGGGCGGTCACGGTGACCGTCCCCGATGGCAGTGCCACCTGTACCCGGGCGCGCTTCTCGAACGCGTCGGTCGTCTGGATCGCATCCGAGAAGTCACGGTCGCCGTCGGCAGCGAGCGCCTTGCCGGCCGCTTGGATCCCGCTGGTGACGCGGTCCATCGCGCAGTGGCACGCCGATCACGCCGGTCGAAGCGACTGCGACGCGGCTCGGGTGCACGCCGGTCGCCGTCGCCGCCAGCTCCTGCATCTTCTGGGCGTCGTCGTAGCCGGGACCGCCGGTCGCCGCGTTGGCGTTGCCGGAGTTGACGACGATCGCCGCGATCGAGCCGCAGCTCGCAGCGTTCGCGGCAGAGGAGCACCGGCGCCGACTGGGTGCCGGAGCGGGTGAACATCGCGTGGCTGGTGACGGCCAGCGAGTCACACGCGATCAGCGCCACGTCAGGAGCGCCGCTCGGCTTCAGGTGCGCGGTCACGCCGGCGGCGCGGAACCCGGCCGGCAGGCCGGCGTCGCCGTCCGAGCCGAGCTCGGTCACGTGCTCAAGCCGCGTCACCCAGCGGCTGGTGAAGAACGGGCTCACGAGATCCCCTCCCCTTCGGGCAGTCCGAGCATCAGATTCAGGTTCTGGATCGCCTGCGAGGCGGCGCCCTTCCAGAGGTTGTCGATCACCCCGAACACGATCACCCGGCCGGTGCGATCGTCGCGGTGGACCGAGATCCGGCAGATGTTGGTCTCACGCACGTCACGCACTCCCGGCGGCGCGTCGGTCAGCTCCACGAACGGCTCGTCCGCATACGCCTCCCGATAGATCGATCTAGTTGCCAATGCGCCTCCCCCACTGGGGGTAAGAGTCACGTAGCACGAGACAAGCTCCCCCTGGTCGAGCGGGATCAGATGCGGGGTGAACGTCAGGTTGAGGCCGAAGCCGAGCGCCGCCAACTCCTGCTCGATCTCCGGCGTGTGGCGGTGGCGCGGGACCCCGTACGGGCTCAGGTTCTCGTCGACGGTGACGAAATGGGTCTTGTCGGTCGCCGCGCGGCCCGCGCCGGAAACGCCGGACTTGGCGTCGATCACGACGTCGGCGATCACCCCGGCCCGCGCCAGCGGCGCCAGCGACAGGATCGCCGCGGTCGGATAGCAGCCGGGGTTGGCGACCAGCCGGGCGCCCCGCAGTTGTTCGCGGTAGAGCTCCGGCAGCCCGTACACCGCGTCGTCGATCAGCTCCGGCGCGGGATGCTTGCGGTACCACTCCTCGTAGACCGCCGGGTCCCGCAGCCGGAAGTCGGCGCTGAGATCGACGACCCGCACCCCGCGCGCGAGCAGCTCGGCGACGACCTCGGCCGCGGCGCCGTGCGGATACGCCACGATCGCAGCTTCGACCTCCGCATGACGGTCGAGGTCAAGCTCCTCAAGCTCGAGTTCAACTCGATGGTGTGGGTACAGCTCCGACAGCCGGCAGCCGACGTCGCCGCCACGGGCGGTGATCGCGCGCAGCTCCAGTTCCGGATGGTGATCGACCAGCCGAGCGCTGAGCGCGCCGGCGTACCCGGCCGCGCCGAACACCGAGACGCTATGAGTCACGGACCCTCCCCGACAGCTCCGTGGTGAGCGCCTGAGCGATCCGGCGCCGGCGGCCGGCGACCTCTTCGTCGGTCAGCGTCCGGTCCGGCGCGCGGAAGTGCAGCCGCAGCGCCAACGACACGTTGCCGGCGCCGATCCGCTCGGGATCGCGGTAGACGTCGAACACCTCGATACCGGTCAGCAGCGCCCCGCCGGCGCGCCGCGCGCAGCTGAGCACCTCGTCGGCGGACACGGCGTCGGAGACGATCACCGCCAGGTCCTCGCGGACCTCGGGGAAGCTCGTGACGTCGGCGTAGAGCGGGGTCGTGACCGTCTCGTCGGCGAGGTCGAGGTCGATCTCGAACGCCGCGACGGCGGAGTCGAAGCCCCATTCGGCCGCGACCTCGGGATGGACCTCGCCGATCCAGCCCGCCGGCGTGCCGCCGACGACGATCTGCCCGCTGCGCCCCGGATGCAGGAACGTCTCGGGATCGCCGGCCTCGGCGACGGTCCACGGCACGCGGATCGAATCGAGCATCCCGCCGAGCGCGCCCTTGGCGGCGAAGAAGTCGGCCGCGCGCGGCTCGGGCTCACGCCAGGTGGCGGGCCGCACCGGCCCGGTGAGCACGCGCGCCGACGTGGTAGGGCTCGGCCGGCGGGTGGCCGGCGGCGGCGTCGGGAGCCAGGTACACGGCGCCGGCCTCGAACAACCGGATCGCCTGAGCGCCGCGTGAGCGGTTGGACCGCGCGACGTCGAGCAGCGATCCGAGCAGCGTCGTGCGCAGCCGTGACTGCTCGGCCGACATCGGGTTCTGCAGCTCGACCGCGGGCCGGTCGGCGATCCGCAGCTGCCGGGCGCGGTCGGGTCCCTCGAAGCTCCAGCCGACGATCTCGTGCAGGCCCTGAGCGGCGAGCGCGTCGCTGGCGGCGCGTCGCAGCCGCTGGCGCTCGGTCAGCCGCCCGAACGCGCCGTGGCGTGAGGGCAGCGTCGCCGGCAGCGACTCGAGCGCCCCGAGCCGTGAAACCTCCTCGATCAGGTCGACCTCGCGGGTCACGTCGGTGCGCCGGAACGGAGGCACGGTCACGTCAAGCCCGCTACGTGCCCCGGACGGGGTATCCGGCGCGTCGGCGACGCCGAACTCGAGCGCGGTCAGGATCTCGGCGCAACGGCTGATCGGGACCTCGACGCCGAGCAGGCTCGTGATCTTCGCGCTGCGCAGGCGGATCGTCTTCGGCTCCGGCCCCGGGCCGCCGACGTCGATCGTGCCGGGGGCAAGACGCGCGCCGCAGACATCGATCATCAGCTGCGTCGCGAGCACGAGCGCGTCGAGCGCCTGCTCGGGTTGCAGCTGCTTCTCATACCGGGTTGACGCCTCCGAGCGCAGCCCCAGCTTGAG
Source organism: uncultured Solirubrobacteraceae bacterium (assembly GCA_963846015.1). Classification (GTDB taxonomy): domain Bacteria; phylum Actinomycetota; class Thermoleophilia; order Solirubrobacterales; family Solirubrobacteraceae; genus Palsa-465. The sequence goes on along the minus strand of CAWJUE010000002.1, from coordinate 455,581 downwards.
CGAGGTGCGATGGATGTTGGCGCCGAACCAGTTGGCGGCTTCCATCAGCACCCGGGTGGTGTTGTCCGACACCTCTGACCGGGCGCCGCCCATCACGCCGGCGATCGAGGTCGGGCCGTCGGCATCGGCGATCAGCACCATCTCTGAGTCCAGCGTGCGGGTCTGGCCGTCGAGCGTCGTCAGCTGCTCGCCGTCGGCGGCCCGGCGCACCGTCAGCTCCCCGCCCGCGACCCGGTCGAGGTCGAACGCGTGCAGCGGGTTGCCGGACAGCAGCATCACGTAGTTGGTGATGTCGACGACGTTGGAGATCGGCCGCTGGCCGGCAGCCATCAGCCGTGCCTTCAGCCAGACGGGCGATTCGCCGATCGTGACATCCTCGAATACGCGGGCCGTGAACCGCGGGCACAGGTCCGGGCACTCGACGGTCACCGAGGCGGCGGCGACGTCCCCGTCGGAGCCGGGATCGTTGCGCCACGGCGGCGGCGCCAGCGGCGCGCCGGTCGCCGCGTGCGTCTCCCGCGCGACCCCGTAGACGCCGAGGCAGTCGGGCCGATTGGGCGTGATCTCGAGCGTCAGCACGTCGGTGGAGATCGGCAGCACCCCGGCCAGCGGCGTACCGGCCGGCAGCCCGTCGTCGAGCACCATGATCCCGTCGTGATCGGTGCCGATCGCCAGCTCGTCCTCGGCCAGGATCATCCCGTGCGACCGCTGGCCGCGGAGTTTTGCGACCTTGAGCTTGGTGCCGTCGGGCATCACCGCGCCGGGCTTGGCGACCGCGACCGTCTGTCCGGCGGCGACGTTCGGCGCGCCGCAGACGATCTGCGACGGCTCGCCGCCATCCCCGGTGTCGACCTGGCAGACGCGGAGCCGGTCGGCGTCGGGATGCTGGACCGCCTCGACCACCTTGCCGACGACGAAGTTCTCCAATGCGCCGACGCCGACGTGCTCGATGCGCTCGACCTCGGTGCCGGTCATCGCCAGCCGCTCCGCCAGGTCGGGTGTGCTGAGCTCAGGGGCGCAGTACTCGTGCAGCCATTCGATTGGAACCCTCATGGCCTCAGAACTGCTCCAGGAAGCGGATGTCGTTGTCGTAGAACAGGCGCAGGTCCGGGACGCCGTGCTTGAGCATCGCGATCCGCTCGATCCCCATCCCGAACGCGAACCCCTGCACCTGCTCGGGGTCATAGCCGTGTTCGGCGACGTGCGCGAACACGTTCGGGTCGACCATCCCCGACCCGAGGATCTCGATCCAGCCCGAGCCCTTGCACAGCGGGCACCGCGATCCGTCGGGCAGCACGCCACCGTTGCAGTTGAAACAGGAGACGTCGACCTCGACCGACGGCTCGGTGAACGGGAAGAAATGCGGGCGCAGGCGGACCTCACGGTCGGGGCCGAAGATCGCGCGCGCGAACGCGAGCAGCGTTCCCTGCAGATCGGCGAGCGTCACATCGGTGTCGACCGCCAGCCCCTCGATCTGGTGAAACTGGGGCGTGTGGGTGGCGTCGGAATCGGGCCGATAGACGCGACCGGGCACGATGATGTACACCGGCGGTGGCTGGGTCTCCATCACCCGGACCTGCATCGGAGAGGTGTGGACCCGCAGCAGCTGGGTGTCGGGATCGAACAGATCGTCGGCGGGCTTCAGGTAGAAGGTGTCGGACTCGAGCCGGGAGGGGTGCGTCGGCACGAAGTTGAGCGCGTCGAAGTTGTAGTAGACGGTCTCGATCTCGGGACCCTCGGCGACGTTGAAGCCGAGGCCGATGAACACGTCCTCGATCTCCCGCTGTGTGCGCGTCATCAAGTGCAGCCGGCCGACCGCCGGCAGCGGGTCGGCCGGGAGCGTCACGTCGATCCGGTCCTGCGCCAGCCGATCGTGCAGCTCGGCGCTCGCGAGCTCTCCCGCGCGCACCTCGATCGCCGCCTCGAGCGCTTGGCGGGCCTGGTTGGCGGCCTTGCCGGTCGCCGCGCGCTGGTCAGGCTCAAGCGCTGCCACGCCGCGCAAGAGGTTCGGCAGCTCGGCCTTGCGGCCGAGGTAGCGGATCCGCACCTCCTCGAGCGCGGCGGACGAGCCAGCCGCGGCGATCGCGTCCGACGCCTCCCGGCGCAGTTGCTCGATGCGATCGGTCGTCTCGCTCATCAGCGCGCCATCCTAGATAGTTCATAGAGCGCGACGGTCGCGGCCATCGCGGCGTTCAGCGAGTGGTTCGCGATCGGGATCCGCGCGACGGTGTCGGCACCGCTGACCAGCTCGGCCGGAAGCCCGTCGCGCTCGGATCCCACCAGCAGCGTCACCGGACCCGTGAGCTTGGCCTCGGCAAGCGCGACGCCTCGGTCGGCGACCAGCGCGACCGTCGTTCCCGGCAGTTGTCCGAGATCGGGTCGATCGCCGATTCGCACCAGCGGGACCTCGAACACCGCGCCCATCGATGCGCGGACCGCCTTGGGCGAGTACGGGTCGGCGGTCTGCGGTCCCAGAGCCACCGAGCCGGCGCCGAACGCGCTGGCGCCGCGCAGGATCGTGCCGATGTTGCCCGGATCCCCGACGCCGTGCAGGTAGACGCAGACCGGCCCGAGCGGCACCTCGGTGAAGCGCTCGGCGTAGATCGCCACCGCCCGAGTGCCCGACGCGATCCCCGACGCTTGCGACAGCAGCTTCGGCTCGACCTCGGTCCCCGCCAGCCCGCTGCCGGCGGCGCAGAACCGCCCGACCGGCTCCCAGCCGGCCGCGTCGGCGGCCGCCAGCAGATCCTCGCCCTCGGCGACGAACCGACCCGCGCGCTCGCGCTCATGCCGCCGCTGGGTCAGCTTGCGGATCTCCTTGAGCTGGGCGTTGTCGTGGCTGGTGATCGTGGTCATGGTTACGCAACGAAAAAGGGCGCCCTCCCTGTGGGGAGCGGCGCCCGAGTGGCGGTGCTGGTGGTCGGCTGATCGAACGCTCAGCCGGCGGCCAGCGCCTCACGGGCGCGCTCGGCAAAGCGTCGGAAGGTATCGGCGTCGTGAACGGCCATGTCGGCGAGGATCTTGCGATCGAGCTCGACCCCGGCCTCCGACAGGCCATGCATGAACTGCGAGTACGACATCCCGTGCTGGCGAGCCGCGGCGTTGATCCGTGTGATCCACAGCCGGCGGAAGTCACGCTTACGGTTGCGGCGGTCCCGGTAGCGGTACTGGTCGGCCTTGAGCAGGGCCTCCTTGGCCGCGCGGTAATGCCGACTGCCGTCGCCGCGGAACCCCTTCGTCATCTTCAGTGTCGCGCGACGCTTCTTGCGCGCGTTCACCGAACGCTTGACCCTGGTCATGAGCGCTTGGCCCCCAGCAGCGTCTTGACCCGCGGCGAATCGTGGGGGGAGATCTGCGCCGGCCGGCCATGGTGGCGCTTCCGCTTGGGCGACTTTTTCTCCAGGATGTGGCTCGTATATGCGTGACGGCCACGGACTTTTCCCTTGGCGGTCAGCTTGAAGCGCTTCTTGGCGCCCGAGTGGGTCTTCATCTTCGGCATCGCGGCGATGGAGTAAAGCAGACAGGTGGTTGGCGGCGGCTGGGTGGGTCTGATCATGACCGCTGGGCGTCCTGCACCAGCAGCGCGATCTGGACGCGGTTGTCGAGACCGAGCTTCGACAGCACCGCTGAGACGTGGCTCTTGACGGTCGCGACGCTCAGGTGCAGCTCGGCCGCGATTGCCGCGTTGGCCTTGCCCTCGGCGACCGCCAGCGCGATCTCCCGGTCACGGTCGGTCAGCTCGCAGAGCTGCTCACGCGCTGCCAGATGACGCGCGCCGGCGCCGTCGTCGTCGGACGCCAACCGGTCGATCAGCTTGCGAGTAACGGTCGGCGACAGCACGCTCTCCCCGGCCGCGACCAGTTCGATCGCGCGGACGATGTCGGCGGGTGGCGTGTCCTTGACCAGGAACCCGGCAGCGCCGTTGCGTAAGGCCTGGAGCAGGTGGTCGTCAGTGTCGAACGTCGTGAGCACGAGGACGGCCGGCGGCTTGGGCTGGCCGCGCAGCAGACCCAGCGTCGCGATCCCGTCGACCTTCGGCATCCGTAGGTCCAACAGCAGCACGTCCGGGCGGTGGCGATCGATCGCGGCCAGTACCTCGCTGCCGTCGGTGGCCTCGCCGACGACCTCGATCCCGGCGGCGCCGCCGAGCAACATCGACAGCCCACCGCGCACCAGCGCGTCGTCGTCGACGATCACGACCCGGATCGGCCGGATCGTGCCCGCATCGCCGTCCGGCAACGGCTCGCTCACGTCCACGGCAGGTGCGCCGCCAGCTCAAAGCCGCCGAGGGGCAGCGGCCCGTGGCGCAACGTTCCGCCCGCCAGCGCGACCCGCTCGCCGAGCCCAATCAGCCCAGTTCCGGAACCAACCTGATCGTGGTCAGGTCGCCCATCGCTCGAGGCACCGACCCGTGGCCGATTGGTCACGGTCACGCACACGCCGGCGTTGCGGTCGCCGGTCAGCTCGATCGCCACCAGCTGACCCGGAGCGTGCTTACGGGCGTTGGTCAGGGCCTCCTGCACGAGCCGGTAGACGGTCCGCCCGAGCGTGTCGGGCAGCGTTTGGGCCTCGACCCGCGTGTGCAGCGAGACCTCCATCCCGGCCCGCCGTGACTCCTCGACGAGCATCGTCAGATCGGCCAGCGTCGGCTGCGGCGGCTCGAGCAGCTCCTCGTGGGCGTCGGCGCGCAGGACGCCGATCACCTCGCGCAGCTCCTCCTGAGCGGCGCGGGCCGAGACACGGATCACCTCGGCCGCCTTGGCGATCTCCGCGGGCGGAGCGTCGGGGTGGAACTCGAGCGCGCCCGCATGCAGGCTCAGCAGCGAGATCCGGTGCGCGAGCACGTCGTGCATCTCCCGCGCGATCCGGTTGCGCTCTGCGCGGCGGGCCTCCTCGACCCGCCAGACCTGCTCGTCTTGCAGCTGGCGGTTGCGCTCGTGCAGCGACAGCACCAGCTCGCGGCGGGCCCGGATGAACAGCCCGAACGCGGCCGCCGCGACCGTAGCGACGAGTCCGACGATCGTGTTGCCGGTGTGGTAGCCGACGTGATTCGTGTACAGCGCGCCATAGATCCCGCACGAAGCGAACGACACCAGCACGAGCTGCACGGTGCGCCGTGGGACGCAGTAGATCGCCACCGTGAACAGGCCGCAGACGGCCGCGCCGCCCGCCATGCCGAAGAACGCCGAGCAGACGACCGCCGCCATCCCGACCGCGAACGGATGGTCACGCCGGACCCAGAGCGCGCCACAGACCGCCAGTCCGGCGACGACGTCGACCACGATCAGCCACGTCGTCGCGTGCTTGGCGTCCTGCCAGGCGCCCGCGGCACCGAGCGCCAGCGCGAAGCCGAACATGATCAGGTCCACGACCCAGTCACGCAGCGACCGCGGCAGGTGCACGCCGCCAGGCTGACCGCGGTCGGCGTGATCGGCTCCGAGCACCGCCGGCAGCAGCGAGCGCTGCCAGCGCGGCATCGGGCGTTGGGGTGCGGTCGCGGTCGCCATCGTCGTCAGAGCAACGGTAAGCCCGAACGCCCCCCGGCGCCACCTACTTAAGTCGGTGGGTCGCGTCGCCCAAGGTCGGTGGGACGCGTCGCCCAAGGTCGGTGGGACGCGTCGCCCAAGGTCGGTGAGTCGCGTCAACCAAGGTCGGTCTCGATCGATACGGTCGGCCGTAGAGCGAAACCGGTCACGGCGCGATGCTGCCGGACATGATCGAATCGCATTCACTCACCAAGCGCTACGGCGGGCGGACCGCCGTGCAGGACGTGTCGTTCTCCTGCGAACCAGGGACCGTGACGGGCTTCCTCGGACCCAACGGGGCCGGCAAGTCGACCACGCTGAAGATGCTGTGCGGGCTGACGCCGCCCAGCTCGGGCGGCGCGACGGTGCTCGGCTCGCCGTTTCAGAATCTGACCAACCCCGGGCGCCGCGTCGGCGTGCTGATCGACGCCTCGGCCCAGCACGCCGGCCGCACCGGCCGTGAGACATTGGCGGTGTCGGCGTCGCTGCTCGGCGTCGAACGCAGCCGCGCCTCGGAGATGCTGGAGCTGGTCGGCCTGGACCGCTCGGCCGCCGACAAGCGCGTCGGCCAGTACTCACTCGGCATGCGCCAACGGCTCGGGATCGCCCACGCGCTGCTGGGCGACCCCGAGGTGCTGATCCTCGACGAGCCCGCCAACGGCCTCGACCCCGAGGGCATGCGATGGATGCGCGGGCTGCTCGGCGACTTCGCCGAGCGTGGCGGCACCGTGCTGCTGTCCTCGCACCTGCTGCACGAGGTCGAGGCGATCGCCGATCGGCTCGTGATCATCGCCGGCGGCCGGATCGTCGGCGAGGGCACCGCCGACGAACTGTTGGGCGGCGGACCGCAGACGCTCGTTCGCGCCCGTGACATCCACGGTCTGCGACGGGCGTTGCGCGAGTCTGACGTCGAGTTCACCGACGGCCAGGACCAGGCGCTGCTCGTCGGCGCTTCGGCCGACGACGTCGGCGACGTCGCGCTGTGTAGCGGGGTGGCGCTGTCGGAGCTCCGCAACGCCCGTGACGGCGGCCTGGAGCAGCTGTTCTTCTCTCTCACGTCAACCGGCTCGGATCATGCGAGCCAGGAGGTCTCTCGATGAGCGCCGTGGCAACGATTGAGCGCGAGGCGGCCCCTCGCGCCCGCGTCCGTGATGACCAGCGGCCGAGCATGGCCCGCCTGACCAAGGTCGAGCTGCGCAAGATGTTCGACACCCGTTCGGGGTTCTGGCTGCCGATCGGCGTGGCGCTGGCGGCGATCGCCACGGTGCTGATCACCGCCCTCTCGGGGCCCGCAGCGAATCACACCTTCACACACTTGTTCGGCAACGCCCTGATCCCGACCGCGATCCTGCTGCCGCTGATCGGCGTGCTGCTGGTCACCGGCGAGTTCTCGCAGCGCACGGCGCTGACGACGTTCACCCTGGTCCCCTCCCGCGCGCGGGTGATGTGGGCCAAGCTGGCGGCGAGCGTCGCCTGCTCGGTCGCCGCGCTCGCGCTGTGCCTCGCCGTCGCGGCCGCCGCGACGGTATTCGGATCCGGCAGCGGTCCCGGTGTCTGGACGCTGCACGCGGTCCTGATCCCGCAGGCGTTCGTCTACCTCGCGACCGCGATGATCACCGGCGTCGCGTTCGGCGCCGCGCTGCTCGTGTCGGCCCCCGCGATCGTGATCTACCTGCTGCTGCCGACGATCTGGTCGGCGCTGGCCAGCAATATCTCGGCGTTGGACGGGGTCGCGAGATGGCTGGACGCCTCGCACGCGGTCGAGCCGATGGTCCGTCAGCCGCTGAGCAGCCTGGAGTGGGCGCACGCTGGAACGTCGCTGGCGCTGTGGATGGTGCTGCCGCTCGCGATCGGTTGGTGGCGCGTGATGCGCCGCGACGTCGGCTGACGGGGGTCAGCGGCGCGATCCGCGGTTGAACGGGGCCCTGGGCGATGCGTCGCCCGGAGCCCCGTTGTGTAAGGGTCCGCCAGCCCACCCCGGAGCGCCCGGCGCCATTTTGTTGCAAAGAATTGGCAAAGCGCCCGCTCCGAGCCGCTTTCATTGGACGTGATGCAACTGGCTACCGCATACGCATCACCAGTTGACGCACGTCTCGCCCGACTCGCCACACGTCAACACGGCGTCGTCAGCCGCAACCAGCTGCGGACGCTCGGACTCACCGACAATCAGATCTCCCGGCGCGCCAGGCTCGGCCGCCTCCATCCCCTCTACCGCGGCGTCTACGCGGTCGGTCACGTTCGGCTGACCCAGCGCGGTCGCTGGCTGGCGGCGGTCGTCGCCTGCCGTTCAGGCGGTGGCGAGTCGGTGCTCTCGCACCGCGCGGCCGGCCAGCTCCACGGGATCCTGCGCTCGGCGCCGTCGAATCCGATCGACGTGGTCGCCACCCGTCGCCACCAGCTGCGCGGGGTCCGCTGCCACCTCGTGCGCGGGCTGCACCCGGACGACATCACGGTCATCGACGCGATCCCGGTCACCACCGTCCACCGCGCCTTCCTCGACCTCGCCGAGATGATGCATCCGCTCCGCCTGTACGACGCGCTCGAGCTCTCGATCCGGCTCCAGCGATTCGACCTCACCGAGATGCACGCCATGATCGCCCGCAATCCCGGCCGCCACGGGCTGAAGCCGTTGCAAGCACAACTCGCGAGACTGACCGACGCACCCGCCTGGCTTGACTCGCGCCTCGAAGCCGAGTTCCTGTTCGAGCTGCGTCAGCACCCCGATCTGCCCGAGCCTCTGACCCACCAGGTCGTCGAGGGTGTCCCGGTCGACTTCTACTGGCCCGATCATCGCGTCGTGCTCGAGATCGACGGAGACCGCTACCACTCGCTTCCACGCGACCAGCTCAACGACACCCGCCGCGACCAGAAGCTGAAGCTCGCCGGTTACGCGGTTCTACGCGTCTCAGAGCTCGAGTTCAAGACCGACCCCGAGCGGGTGATCGCCGAACTCCTCGCGCTCCTGCGCCGTCAGGCGCCATGAGAGGGCGTCAGGCGGCGGTGTCAGACGCGGCCGGCGACGGCGCCTTGGGCGCATCGCCGTTCTGGTGCCCGTTGCTGCCCGCCGCGGCCTCGGCACCGGCACCGGCGTCAGCGGCGTCACCTTCAGCGGCGTCACCTTCAGCGGCGTCACCTTCAGCGGCGTCACTCTGAGCAGCGGTGGCGTCGGCCTTGGCGGCAGCGTCAACCTTGGCGGCGGCCTCATCCTGAGCGGCAGCGGCGTCGCTCTCCAGCTCGCCGGCGAGCACCGCCTTCGACGGCCCCAGCATCATCGTCATGTTCCGCCCATCCTGCAGCGGCGACTGCTCGACGGTGCCGACGTCAGCCAGTTCCTCAGCGAGCTTGTTCAGCAGCGCGACCCCGCGTTCGGGGTGGGTCACCTCGCGACCGCGGAACATGATCGTGACCTTGACCTTGTCCTTGCCCTTCAAGAAACGCCGGACATGGCCCTTCTTGGTGTCGTAGTCGTTCTGCGCAATCTTCGGGCGGAACTTGATCTCACGGATGCTGATCTGCTGCTGGTGCTTGCGCGCGGCCTTCTGCTTCTGCTCCTGCTCGTACTTGTACTTGGAGTAGTCGAGCACGCGGCAGACGGGCGGACGCGCATCCGGAGCGACCTCAACCAGGTCAAGATCGCGCTCCTGGGCGTACGCAAGCGCCTCGGTCGTCTTGATGACGCCGATCTGCTTCCCGTCCTCTCCGACCAGGCGTACCTCCGGCACGCGGATCCGGTCATTGATCCGGGTCGAGTCCCGCTCGGGCGGGCGCCGGTCAAACCTGCGAGGAACCGGCACTATCGAATTGACGCGGCGGAGTGGGTCAAGCGGTGCCGCGCGGCGTGTGGTGAAGTCTGAGCAACGTCGCCCACTATAGCGGCGAAATCGATCAAGGAGAACGGGTTTTCGACTCGTTCACGACCCGCTCGACGAATGTCGAGACCAGCTCCGAGCCTGCCTCGCCGGAGCCGTGCGCACGGACGCTGACCTCGTCGCTCTGTTCCTCGCGATCGCCAACTATCAGCATGTATGGGATCTTCCGTGTCTCGGCGTCCCGGATCTTACGTCCGACCGACTCAGGACGGCGGTCGACTTCTCGGCGGATATTGCTCGCCATCAGCCGCTTCGACACTTCCTCCGCGTACTCGATGTGGCGATCGGAGATCGGCAGCACGATCGCCTGCACCGGGGCCAGCCACACCGGCAGCTCACCGGCGAGGTGCTCGAGCAGAATCCCGATGAACCGCTCGTAGGAGCCCATCAGCGCCCGGTGAATCATCACCGGCCGATGCTCGGCGTTATCGGCGCCGATGTAGGTCAGGTCGAAGCGCTCGGGGAAGTTGTAATCCAGCTGGCACGTACCCAGCTGCCAGGAGCGGCCGATCGAATCGGTCATGTGCATGTCGATCTTGGGCCCGTAGAAGGCACCGTCGCCTTCGTTGAGCGCGTACTCAAGACCGTGGTGCTCGAGCGCGTTCTTCAGCGCCAGCTCGGAGCGATCCCAGAGCTCGTCCGAGCCGATCCGGACGTCGGGCCGGGTCGACAACTCGAGCGAGACCTCGAACCCGAACACCTTGTAGGTGGCGAACGCGAACTCCAGCACACCGGCGACCTCGTCCTGGATCTGGTCCTCGGTACAGAAGATGTGCCCGTCGTCCTGGATGAAGCTGCGCGTGCGCAGCAACCCGTGCAGGGTGCCGCTGGGCTCGTTGCGATGCAGCGGCCCGGGCTCTGAGTATCGGACCGGCAGGTCGCGGTAGGAGTGCGGCCGCAGCAGGTAGAGCTGGCAATGGCCGGGGCAGTTCATCGGTTTCAGCGCCATCGGGCGGTCCTCGGAGACCGTCGTGAACATCTCCCCGCGGTACTTCTCCCAATGCCCGGAGGTCTCCCACAGCGAGCGATCGAACAGGACCGGTGTCTTGACCTCGGTGTAGCCACGCGGCAGCCCCATCTCACGACTCAGCGCGACCAATGAGTTGAACACATGGGTTCCCGCGGGAAACCAGAACGCCGAGCCCGGCGCCGTCTCTGAGAACGTGAACAACCCCAACTGCGGTCCGAGCCGACGGTGATCATTGGCCCGCGCGAGCTCCAGCTGCTCCAGATAGGCCTCGAGCTCCTTCGCTGAGAAGAACGCGGTGCCATAGACGCGCGTGAGCATCTGCCGGCTGGAGTCGCCGCGCCAGTAGGAGCCCGCGACCGACTGCAGCTTGAACGCCTTGATCCGCTTCGTCGAAGGCGAGTGCGGGCCGCGGCAGAGGTCGGTGAACGGTCCATTGGTGTACAGCGACACGCTGTTCAGCGGGTGCTCGGGATCGGCGTCGCGCTGGAGATCTTCGATCAGCTCGACCTTGTACGGCTGCAGCTGCTCACGGAACCGGGTCAGCGCCACCTCAGGCGAGACGTCCTCGCGCACGAACGGCTCGTCGGCGTTCACATGCCGCCGCATCTCGGCCTCGATCCGCTCGAAGTCCGAGTCGTTGACGGTGACGCCCTCGGGGAACTCGAAGTCGTAGTAGAAGCCGTTGTCGATCGCGGGGCCGATCGAAATCTTGACGCCGGGGTACAGGTCGAGCACCGCCGTCGCGAGTACATGCGCGGTGTCGTGGCGGATCAGCGCCAGCGCCTCGTCCCCCGATCGCTCGGTCAGGATCTCAAGCTTGGGCGGGACATCGCCGTTGCTCGCTGCGGGCAGCTCGCGACTGAGGTCCCGCAGCTCGCCGTCGACCTTGATCGCCAACGCAGCGCGAGCCAGGCCGGGACCGATCGCCGCGGCCGCATCGGCGCCGGTGGCGCCGTCAGGCAGGCTCAGCGGGGTGCCGTCAGGGAGCACGTAGTCCATATCGGGCGCGATGGTAGTGCTTGAGGCCCGCTACGAGGCCGTGCGCGCGACCGAAAACCGGAAGCGACCGATCTGCTCCGGGGCGAAGGCGATGTCGGGGCACGCCATGCCCTGTGAGATCGGGCCGGGGTTGCAGATCACCGCTCGGTACAGCGTGATCGTGCCGGTGTAGGCGCCGGTGCACCAGGGCGTGGCCGCCGGTGAGAGCCTGACGCTGACGCGGTGGTGGGCGACGGCCGGCCGCAGCCGCTTGTCCGCAGTGCTCGAGCACGCTGCACTGGTCTGGTCGCGATCCGCCACCGAGGCGATCTCCCAACTGCGCAGACCACGTAAGGAACCGGTGGTGAACGGCGTCTTGAACCGGACCGTAAACGTCGTGGTCGGGGTCCCGTGCACCGGCGTCACGGCCATGGGCGTCCGTAGCCCGAACCCTCCGGTGGCTTGCGCGGCGGTTGCGGCGCCGGCCAGGGCCAGCGCCACCACCAGGATCGCGATCACGAGCCGCCGCATCACCCGCCAGAGTGTAGGCCCCGCCACCGGGCCGGTCTGAGCTACATTTAGGGACCTCCCGGGACGATTAGCTCAGCTGGGAGAGCGCCGCCTCGACAAGGCGGAGGTCGCTGGTTCGAGCCCAGCATCGTCCATTTCAAGCGGTTCGCCGGGCTGGGCGTTCCGAGTTCAGCTGGCGACCGAGAACGACGTCTTGGCGACGATTCCGGCGACGCGCACGTATTGCGGACACACCACTCCGGGCTTGCAGTACGGACGTTGGATCTCGAATACCCGAGCGGTGTAAGGCCCGACGCACCAGTTGGCCCCCAGTTGCGCCGGCCCAAGCGAGATCTGCTCGGTGGCGCCCTTGGCCACCGGCGAGCCCGCCCGCTCGGCCGAGCCTTTGCAGTTCGCGCCGGCCGGCCCGGTCACGCTCAGGCTGTAGCTGTCGATCACCTTGCCGACGATGCCGGCGCGGGTCGGAGCCGTGAAGCTGAATCTGAGGTTCGAGCTCGGATGGGGATGCTGCGGGCTGAGCGTCAGGCCCTTGCTGGCGGAGGAACCACCGCAGCCCGTCACCAGCACTGCGCCGGCGATCATCGCGGCGATTGCGGCGGCGGACGCGCGGGTGCGACGTCTCATCCGCCGAGGAACGCTTCCAACGCCTGTTTGCCGCCGGCGAGGATCGGCTGGCCGTGGGCCAGCAGCAGCCGGTCGAAGTCGAGCTCGAGCAGCTTCGTGAAGGCGGCGCGGAGCCCCGCCTTGGTCTGTTCCGGATCGTCCATCAGCGAGTCAGGCACGAACTGCAGCGCACTCTCCTGATCGGATCGGATCACGCCGTCGGCGCAGACCAGCGCCCGGTGAGCCGGGATGTACAGCGCGGTCTCGTCCGGGCTGATCGAGTTGACCTCACGCGCGATCACGTTGCCCGGCAGTTCGTCTCCAAACGCGAACGGTGTCACCGGACCGCGTTCCTCGAGTTCGTCGACGCCGGTGTCGACGCAGTGCACCTCGGCGCCGTACGCGTCGACGATCTCCCAGCTGGCGCGGTCGTGATGACGGCAGCTGAGCAGCACGTGCGCGGGGGGCGAACCAATCTCCTGAAACCAGCCCAGGCCGCCCGGCGGCAGCAGCGGATCGATCAGCACGCGCTCGCCCGACAGGTAGTAGGAGCTCACTTCCCAGCCGATCTTCGGATGGGTCGCGGTCCAGTGCCAGAGGCCTTCGTCGATCTCCTGCATCCGCCATCCGAGGTTACCTACCGGGGTTGGTGACCAGCGCCCGCCGCGGGCTCGCGGACGGCGGCATCCGTGGCGCAGCGGACCGCTCGGTCTGATCCGTTGATCGGTCAACTAGAATATGCCGGATGAGCACCGTGACCGAAACACGGCTCGATGGCGCAGCCCTCGATGCCTGGCGTGGATATCTCACCAGCCACGCAGCGATCCTGCGCGTGCTCGATGCCGAACTCGTCGCCGAGCATGGGCTGACGACGCGTGACTACGAGGTGCTGCTGTTCCTGGCGCAGGCCGAGGGACGCCGCCTGGCGATGTCGGCGCTGGCCGAGCGCACGATGCTGACGCGCTCCGGGATCACGCGCCTGGTCGATGGCCTCGTCGGCAGTGGCCTGATCGAGCGCCACGCGTGCCCCAAGGACGCGCGCGTCTCCTACGCACAGCTGACCGACGTCGGCTACGGGACGCTGCGCAGCGCCTCACGCTCGCATGTCGCCGGCGTGCGCAGGCTGTTCGTCGAGCGCTTCTCTGACGAGGAGCTCGAGACGTTGGCCGAACTGCTCGGCCGGCTGCCCGGGGCCCAGCGCGAGGGCACCTGCGCGGTGCATTGACGTCGGTGAGGGCCGGCGTCACGACAGAACTCGGCGCAGGCGCGTCAATCGACCAGGCGACGTCGCTCGGCGCGGTCTCGCTGACGGTCTCAGACCTCGGACGCGCACGGGCGTTCTACGAGCAGGTGCTCGGGCTCGTGCCCGTGCCGGCCGCGCCGGACAACGGCCCGCTGGCGCTGACCGACGCCGGTGGCGGACCGGCGCTCGTCGTCCTGCACGAGGACCAGGATGCGGCGCCGTTCGACCCACGCCGTAGTGGGCTGTTTCACCTCGCGATCCTGGTCCCGAGCCGGATCGAGCTGGCACGCTCGCTGCGCCGGATCGCCGATACGCGCTGGCCGCTGAGCGGTGCCTCTGACCATCTGGTCAGCGAGGCGCTGTACCTGCGCGATCCCGACGGCAACGGGATCGAGATCTACCGTGACCGACCCCGGGACCAGTGGCCGTCCGATGATCAAGGCGCGATCCGGATGGACACACTGCGCCTCGACCTGTCGGATCTCCTGGGCGAACTGGACGCCGAAGCTGGATCGGCCCCGGCGTCCACCGTCGCCGCGGGCACGCAGATCGGCCACGTCCACTTGCAGATCTCCGAACTCGACGCGGCCGAGCGCTTCTACCACGGCGTGCTCGGCTTCGACGTGACCGTTCGCAGCTACCCGGGCGCGCTGTTCGTGTCCGCGGCTGGCTACCACCATCACATCGGCCTGAACACCTGGCAGACCCTCGGTGCCCCACCCCCGGCCCCCGGCGGCGTCGGGCTACGGTCGTTCGAGGTGCTGCTACCCGATGGCGCAGCGCTCACCCGAGTGCTGGACCGCATCGGTGCGGCCGGACTCGAGGTCGAGCTTCTGGACGGTGACCTGGCGCCGCCCGGCTCCCCCGCTCCCGCGCTGGTGCACGACCCGTTCGGGATCGCGGTCGTCCTGCGCTCCGCCTGACCGGCGCCGCGGCCCGCCGCTACCCTTCTGTGCCCCGGCGACGTGGCGGAGTGGCTACGCAGCGGCCTGCAAAGCCGTCTACACCGGTTCGATTCCGGTCGTCGCCTCATTAGAGACGGTAACTACCTCGCTGAGGGATGAGACCTCGACGCACGTCGCGCATGCCGCGTTGCCGCAGTGACCGCGGGGCGTGCGCGGCGGCGCAGCGCGCCCCGAGCTGGCTGATTCGGTCGCCTAGCTGGGGTGCCGGACGATCGTAAACGGACGCATCAGGTCGTCGTCCTCGTGTTCGAGAATGTGACAGTGGTGGACGTACGTCGCCGGCATCTCGGTGCCGCTTCCCGGTATGTCCGCGATCGGCTCGGTTGGGGGGTTGAATTCGTTGATGATGATTCTGGTCACCATCTGCGAATAGGCTTTGACCGTATCCTTGTGGGACAGCGCTTCGTCGGGGTCCGGCGGAATCGGTGGGCCAGTGAGAAAGCGCGCCAAGACCGGCTTGTCCGCCTGCTTGCGACCCCGGTTGATCCACGTTTCGTACTGGGCCTGGTAGCCGGCTGCGTCGAGCGGCTGCCGGTTGAGCACCTGAAAGGAGACCAGGTGGACGTGCATCGGGTGGGCGTCGTGGTTGGGATTGATGTATTCCCAGATCTCGGTCGAGCCCGCCTTGATGAAGTCCTGGGACGGCGCCGCGAACGGCATCGCGTTGAACGTCATGGTCCCGAACAGACTGTGCTGGTACACGACCCATTCCCGCCGGCGAGTGTGGGGGGTCGACTTGATCGGTCTGATCGCCGGCGGCTTGAGCTTCGCGGGCGGCGTTGTCTTGTCGCCGCCTCTGGACAGTCGCTTTGTCACCCGGAATTGCATGATTTCCGTGATGTCCGGTCCGGTGCCGGACGCCCCGGGGTAGTGGACCGGCGCATCGTAGTTCTGCAATGTGACCCTCGTGCCCATCGGCAGCTTGCCAAAGTCCACGATCAGGTCGTAGCGCTCGGCCGGGGCGATCAGGAAGTTCAGCAGCGGCAACGGGGCCCGGAGACCCTGGTCAGTACCGATCAACCAGAACGGCAACCAGGGCTGAGGCATGACGTTCCTGGGCAGCGCGAACTGCAGCCGCCAATGACGTTCGTTTGATCCGTTGAGAAGCCGCAGCCGGTAGCGTCGCGGCTCGACCGCCAAAAACGGGTACGCCTTCCCGTTGACCACGGGCGTGTCCCCCCCTTGGACCTCAGTCATCGTGTACGCGAGCGAGCCATCCTTATGGAAGGTCCGGTCCTGCAGGATGAGGGGAACCTCGTATTCGCCTTGCGGCAGCCCGAGCCGTTCCTCGGCACGGTCGCGAACGAGCCAGAGACCGGCCAGCCCGGCATACACATTCAGGCTGGTCATCCCCATGCCATGGTCGTGGTACCACAGCGTGGACGCACGCTCTCGGTTGGTGTAGGCGTAGATCGCCTCGTTGTGTTTGACCCGGCTCGGGTACAGGGTGGCGTAGGACGGGGCCTTGACTCCGTCCGGGCTGAACGACTGCAGCGGCATACCATCAGACTGGGGTGGGGTGACACCGCCGTGCTGGTGGATCGACGTTCCACACGCTGACGTTCCGGGGAAACGGCGGTGTCGGCTGGTAGGGAGGCGGAGGGGTCGGGGTGAGCTGGGGGTTTCCGTTGCGAACGGCGTCGATAACGAACTGAAACATGTGTGTGGTCGGCAGCTCGTTGATGGACTTGAGGACCGTGGGCTGGTCCCTGGTCACGCTGATGGTCGGCCCGAGGTAGCCCATGCCGATCGGCTGATGAGGATCGTGCGGGTTGGACGCCCAGTAGCCCCACGCGGTGGACCGCCCGAGATCCCGGTGAAATCGCCACGAGCCCGCCCGCATCGTGATCTCGTAATAGTCAGCGCCCGGATAGGCGGACGGATCCGGGATGGCCGTCGCCGGCCGGGGCAGCGGGTCGACGAACTTCCTCAGCGGCGGAGTCTGCGGCACCTGGGTGTCCGCAACCCGTTCCACGGGGGCAAGCTTTGCCGTCGTGGCGCACGCATCCAAAGGAACGGCGATTCCGGCCGCGCCGACGCCGATCACAGCGTTGCGGAGGAGGTTCCGCCGGCTCACTCCCCGGTTCGTCGGGTTTGTGCTCGCCCGCGGCGAGCCCTGCGGATCACTGTCGTCCACAACGCGTCCTTTCGCACATACCTTGGAACCTCCTGACGACGCCGAGGTCGGTCGCCCGAGTCACGACGGCCGGCACGTGCGGCAGGCTCGCGCGACCACGCATCAGCGTTCGTCGTGACGGGCTCGGGCCGCTCGGAACGGCACACATACACGCGGTATCGGCCGTACTCTCGACGCGCTCAACCGAGCTCATGCTGACGCTCGTACGTCCGTCGATAATTCTGTATATCGATGCGTGTCTCTCACCTGGATTCGCGCCCCCGGCGCCCGTGTGATATCCCGCCGCGTATGAGCGAAGAGACGGCGATCGCGGCGCGGCAGGAATCGGGACCCTGGTGGCGATCATCTCGCTACGGCGGCTCGCTCTGACGATGGCCGTCTCGCCCGCGACCGGCCGTCCGTCGCGCTTCGACGTGCTGCTCGAACCGGTCCAGATCGGCCCGGTCACCGCGCGCAACCGCTTCTTCCAGGTTCCCCACTGCAACGGCATGGGCTACCGCGACGTGTCCGCGCACGCGGGCATGCGCGAGGTCAAGGCCGAGGGCGGCTGGGCGGTGATCTGCACCGAGCAGGCCGAGATCCACCACTCCTCGGAGATCACGCCGTTCATCGAGCTGCGGATCTGGGACGACCGAGACGTGCCGGCGATCGCCCGCATCGCCGAGCGCATCCACGCGCACGGCGCCCTGGCCGGCATCGAGCTCTGTTACAACGGCATGAACGGACCCAACCTGTACAGCCGGGCGGCGCCGATGGGTCCGTCCCACCTCCCCGTCGCAACGTTCACCGCCGACCCCGTGCAGGCGCGGGCGATGGGGCTTGACGACATCGCCGACCTGCGCCGCTGGCACCGCGCGGCCGTGCGCCGCTCGCTCCGCGCCGGCTACGACCTGGTGTACGTCTACTCCGGTCACGCGCTTGGCGGCATCCACCATTTCCTGTCGCGTCGTTACAACGACCGGGTGGACGCGTACGGCGGCTCGGCGTTGAATCGAATGCGGTTGCTGCGCGAGATCCTCGAGGACACGCTCGAGGAGGCCGACGGACAGGCGGCGGTCGCGTGCCGGATCACCGTCGACGAGCTGCTCGGGGATGATGGGATCACGCGCGAGGACATCGAGGACGTGATCGGGGAGCTCGGGGAGCTGCCCGACCTGTGGGACTTCGTGCTCGGATCGTGGGAGGACGACTCGGTCACCGCACGGTTCGGCGAGGAGGCCGAGCAGGAGCGCTACGTGCGAGGGCTGAAGGCGCTGACGAGCAAGCCCATCGTCGGCGTCGGGCGCTTCACCTCACCCGACACGATGGTGCGGATGGTCTCAAGCGGCGTGCTCGACCTGATCGGCGCCGCGCGCCCGTCGATCGCCGACCCGTTCCTGCCGCGCAAGATCGAGGAGGGCCGGCTCGAGGACATCCGCGAGTGCATCGGCTGCAACATCTGCGTGGCGGGCGACTTCACGTCGTCGCCGATCCGCTGCACCCAGAACCCATCAATGGGCGAGGAGTGGCGCCGCGGCTGGCACCCGGAGCGGATCCGCCCGCGTACGACGGAAGCAAAGGTGCTCGTCGTCGGCGGCGGCCCGGCGGGCCTCGAGGCCGCGCAGAGCCTCGGCAAACGCGGCTACGAGGTGATCCTCGCGGACCGGTCAGGACGGCTCGGCGGTCGCGTCGCGCTCGAGGCGCGGCTGCCGGGAATGGCCAGCTACATCCGCGTGGCCGACTACCGGCTCGCCCAGCTGCGCCGCCTGCGCAACGTCGAGCAGGCGGAGGGCGAGGTCACCGCCGAGGAGATCCTCGGCTACGACTTCGACCACGTCGCGATCGCGACCGGCGCGCGCTGGCGCGACGACGGCGTCGGCCGCTTCCACACCCGCCCGATCGAGCGCGATCCGGCGCTGCCTGTGTTCACGCCGGACAATCTGATGGCGGGCGTTCGATCCCGAGGGCGAGCGAGTGCTCGTGTTCGACGACGACCACTACTACATGGGCGGCGTGCTGGCCGAACTGCTCGTCCGCGAGGGGCGGCAGGTCATTTTCGTGACACCCGCCAACTGCGTGTCGAGCTGGACGACCGCGACGATGGAGCAGCATCGGATCCAGCGGCGGCTGTTGCAGCTCGACGTCGAGCTCGTCACCTCGCATGCGGTCATCGGGCTCGTCGGCGCCGGCGCGCTGGCGACGTGCGTGTTCACCGGCCGCGAGCGCACGATCAGCGCCGACGCCGCCGTGTTCGTGACGGCGCGGCTGCCGGTCGACGCTGTCTACCAACGAGCTCGTCGAGGCGCGGACCCGCTGGGCCGATATCGGCCTGCGGACCGTCAAGGCCGTCGGCGACTGCTGGTCGCCCGGAACGATCGCGGCCGCGGTCTGGGAGGGTCACCGCTACGCCGAGGAACTCGACGAGCCCGACGATCGCGGCGACACCGTCCCCTTCCGACGCGAGGTCACGGAGCTGACCCCTGACCGAGAGCCGCCGGCCCCGGTGCTCGCGGATATACTCGGGCGCCTCGCGGCTGTAGCTCAGTTGGCTAGAGCGTCTGCTTGCCATGCAGAAGGTCGAGGGTTCGAGTCCCTTCAGCCGCTTCGCAAGAAAACCCCGCTCAGGCGGGGTCTTTGCCCGGGACGAGGCGAAGCAACCATTCAGTTGCGGCGCTACCACCCGGCCAGAACCATCGCTCATCGGCGATGCGGCCGTCGAGATCGACAGCCCACAGCGGACGATCCGCATCGGGCGTCAGCTGCGCCGCTAGCGGAAGCTGGCCAGCAGGCGTGGATCTCGACCAGCGCCGCTCGGTCTCGTCGATCAGCGCATCATCTGCGATAGCGATGCTTGCCGATGGAGTTACCACTCGGTGATGGCGTAGAGAAGGTCGAGGGTTTGAGCCGGTCCTTCTACATCCCACGCGCAAGCGAGGCTTCAAGCGGTCCTGGCTTGCGCAACCACATTTCGAGTTGCATGCCGGTTTTGGTGAGATCCATCAGCCGAGTGAGACCGGCGCCTGCCCACTGCGGCGCGTACGTCTGGGCGACGTGACGGCGGCAGAAGGCCACCTCGTACCCCGCACGGGCCGCGTGGCGTTCGAACGATGCCGGCGTGAACTCGAACAGATGGAAGGGAATGTGGAGCGGACTCAGATGGCAGGTGAAGTCGAGGCCTTGCATCCGGTAGCCGAAGTCCACCAGGCGTGCCATCAGCCAATCGGAGGAGGGCACTTCAATGTGGATCAGCCCGCCAGTGCGGGTCCAAGCGAGAGCGCTGAGGATCGCCGCGGCCGGATCAGCCAGGTGCTCCAGAACCGCGCCGAAGGTCACGAGATCAAATTGCTCCGCAGCGAACTCCGCATCTTCGATAGGGCCGAGCGACAGTCGCTCGGGCGTAATCCCGGTCTGCGAGATGGCGTAGTCGCGGAAGGTCGCGGACGGCTCGAGGCCGTACGCGGCGAATCCCGCCGCCTCGAGGCTGACCATCGCCTTGCCCACTCCCGCGCCGATGTCGAGCGCAGTGAGTCGCTCGCGCCGCGGATATAAGCGATGAAACTGTGCGATCTCATCGGCGAAATAGTCTTTGGCGGCTGCGAGATTAACCTCTCCCCAATACGCCGCGGGTGGAATGCCATAGTGACTGTCTATCTCCATCGGGACCGGCATCGGATTGGCGAACACCAGCCCACAGTCGGTGCAGCGATGAATCGTGGCGACGGGAGCGCCGGCGATGTGCGCCGGCCGCAAACCCTGGTGCTGATTGAGCCTGCGGCCCAGCCTGCGCGCCCGGTCCATGCTGGCGCCGCACATGTTGCATTCGGTGAATCGCCGCCACTCGTAGGCGGGCAGAGCGGGCATCTCGCTCAGATCCCGCGATTCATCCAGACCGGTCACGCCGAGGGCGTGTCGAAGGGCTTGATCGTCAGCCCCTGTCCTGTGGGGAGGGACAGAATCGAGACTCCGAGCTCCGTCGCCA
This sequence comes from uncultured Solirubrobacteraceae bacterium, assembly GCA_963846015.1. Taxonomy (GTDB): domain Bacteria; phylum Actinomycetota; class Thermoleophilia; order Solirubrobacterales; family Solirubrobacteraceae; genus Palsa-465. Next base: position 434,802 of record CAWJUE010000002.1, on the reverse strand, counting down.
CGCGGTCTGCAGACCGGTGCGAAGCCTCAAAACCTTGGTAGGCGTAGTCATCGAGGACCACGACCGCGCCCGGACTCAGGCTCGGCCAGAAGTGGCGGAGAGCGGCGGCTTCGGGCGCGGGATCGTTCATGTCGATATGCAGGAACGCCACCGAGCCGACGTCGACCTGCGCAAAGCTGTCGGGCACGATTCCAACCACCAATCGGACCCCAGGCCACTCCCGAAAGTTGTCTCGGACGGCCTCGGAGCCGAGCGCGTAATACGGCGACGGCGTCGCGTTTCGTTCATCCGAGCCGGGAGTCACTGACCCTGGCTGAAACGTGTCGAACAGGTAGAACGGCCGGTGATCCCAACCGAGGTTCTCGCATATCGCGGATGCCATGAATCCACGACCAGTCCCGCACTCGACGAACGCTCCAGGAATCGACTCCGCAGTGCGGGCGGCCCAGAGGATAACGTGCACGCGCCAGTAGATCTCGTAGTCCCACCCGGCTGCCTGCACGCCGCGCCGGTACGCGCGTTGAAAATCCGGGGTTTCAATGACAACGTGATTGTGAGCGGTGCGGAGCCCGTCGTGCCTGTAGGTGGGAGCTTCGCTGCGCGGCGCCCACTCCAGCACCTCACCGGTCCACGGGTTGCGGTTGAACCCGGTTACCGTCGCTCGGATCGCGCGATTCGCGAGACGACGGACTGCCGGCACGGCTCGGCTATACGTTCGCACTCAAGGTCCAGCGTACATCCCAACCCTCCTGGGTACTCGGGGGCTGTTCCGTACACGTTCAGGAACTCGCCGCCTCAGGCGCGGCGAGCAAGATCGCGCCGACGGTGACGGCGATGAAGGCGAGCACGCGGACCCCGCCCAGAGCACCGGATGGGACTGGCTCGTGCAGCACGATCGTCCCGGCCGCAATCGGTAGCGCGTTCGTGCACAAGGTGGCGAGTCCGGCGACGGTGAGCGCCCCGCCGCGCTGATAGCCCAGCTGAAGAAACGACGTGCCAAGCGTGTAGCCGATGATCAGCGTCGCCGCGAACGCGAAGTGAGCGCCTCCCTGTGTCACCAGCTTCGTCGAGAGGTCGCCGATCGAGAACAGCAACCCGCCCGCAAGTCCAAGCGCCACGGCACGCTGACCGCCACCGCCACCGCGGCCCAGGAACAGGACGAGTATCGCCAACACGGCCGTCGCGCCGATCCAGGCCGAGATTCCGGCGATCGAGCCTCGTCCCCTCCCCCGCTGTCCTGCGCCAATGACACTCCCAGGAACAACAGGCCCAGCATCGAGATCGCGACCCCGGTGGACTGGCGGCGGTCAAGTCGGCGGCCGCCGACCCGCGAGGACACATAGGCAAGCACGCCGATCCCGCCGGCACCGATGCTCTGCACCACAGCAAGCGGCGCCAACGCCAGCGCCGCCGCGTAGGACGCGAACCCGCCGGACTCCATCGCAAAGCCAAGCAGCCAGCTGCGATCGCTGAGTAGCAGGCGCAGCGACTGCAGCGGACGCCGCAGGGAGAGGGCAGGCAGCGACGCGGCGGCGTCGTGCTCCCGAAGATACGCGACATTCGTCAGCGTGGCCGAAACAGCGCCAAGGACCAGCCCGATGCCTACGCCGAGATGCACGCCCTTCCCAACATTAACTCGGGCCAGCGCGACCGAAACGCCGCCGTCGCGATCACGCTGGCCGTCACGGAGCCGCGATCGGGTTCGCGCGATCGGTCGTCCGCCGTTCATCGCGCGTGGCGCTGAGGCTCCTCCCTACCCGACGCGCGTGAACTGTCTCAGGCCGCGGCGGCCGCGGCCCCTTCGACGATGCGGGCCACGTAGGCGCCGGTGATCTGTCGCGTGGCGGCGTTGACGCGGTTGTACGCGTTGATCGCCGCGATCGCCACCACCAGGGCCGCCAGCTGGGGTTCGGTGTAGTGGCGGGCGGCTTGCCCCCAGATCTCGTCGGGCACCGGATCGGACCGGTCGGCCAGCCTCGTGGCGGCCTCGGCGAGCGCGAGCGCGGCACGCTCGGCCTCACTGAAGTACGGCGCCTCACGCCACGCGGCGACGAGGTGGATGCGCTCACTGCTCTCGCCGATGTGCTCGAGCTCACGCGTGTGGATGTCGACGCACACGCTGCAGCCGTTGATCTGGCTCGCGCGTAGCGTCACCATCGCGAGCGTGGCCTCCGGGATCCCGGCGTGCTTGGTCAAGCCGCCGAGTTGCTGAAACACGTCGAGCGCGCCGGGCACGGTGAGCGCGGGGTTCTGGATCCTCGCCTGAGTCATGGTGTCCCTCCTGGGTCGTGGGGGCGGATCGATCGGCGTGTCGAGGCGATCGGTCCTACAACCCATCAGACGCGACAGCCGCCTCAGGTGTGACACCCGCTGCGCCCGCTGGCGTCCCGAGTTCGCGGCAGTCACCGCGACGGACATGCGACGGGCCGGCGAGCCCGACCGCGAGACGTTGCGCCAGCGTGCCGCGCACGCCGGGCCGATCGACGAGGACGCGCTCGTGTATCGGGTTGAGTTCCACCCCGTGCCCCCGGACTGAGCCGTGGGTCGGGGACTACCGCGCGCCCTCCAGCTCACGGATCCGGTCAAGGAGTTCGCACGCGAGCACCGCGCCGGCGAAGTTGAGCCCCAGGTCGCGACGCAACCGCTCCGCGCGCGCGATCCGCGCGGCGTTGCCTGGGTCATATCGCGGTGCCTCGGCTGGCTCCGGGTGTGGCTCGAACAGACCGAACTCCAGATAACGGCGGACCACCGCGACCCGGACCCCTGCCCGCTTCGCGACGACCACCAGTTCCACCGGCGCTTCGCTGTTCATCCAGTCGTCTCCCGAGATGAGCTCTCCGCGAGCTGCTCGTAGAGCTCGCGTTCACGGTCAGACAGTTGCTTGGGAACGCTGATCTTGACGATCGCGTGCAGATCGCCGCTACCGCCCTGTGACCTCGGCAGCCCCCGTCCACGCAGCCGCAGGCGCCGTCCGCTGGAGGAGCCAGGCGGGACCCGGACTTGAGCGGTGCCGGTCGGAGTCTGGACCGTGACGGTCGCGCCGAGCGCCGCCTGCCAAGGCGCCACCGCAACATCGACGTCGAGGTCGTCGTCGCCGCGCCGGCGGAAGGTCGGATGGGGTTTCAGCGCGATGCGGAGGTAGAGGTCGCCGGGCGGACCGCCCTCGCGACCCGGTGCGCCCTGTCCGGCCAGGCGAATCAGCTGGCCGTCGCGCACGCCGGCGGGAAAGTTGACGTCGATCTCACGGTCGGTCGAGCGTCAGCCGGCGACGTCCCCCCTCCAGCGCGTCCTCCAGCGACAGCTCGAGCAGCGCTTCGCGGTCAAGGCCCCGCAGCGGCCCGCTGGTGCGCCGGCCCCGACCGTCTCCGGCACCGCCTCCGAACAGCCGCTCGAACAGGTCGTCGCTGAACTCCACCTCGACGTCGTCGCCGCCGAAGCCCTGGCGGGTGAAGAACTCCTCGAAGTTCGCGTCGGGCGCCTCCTGCTCTTGTTGACGCCAGTTGGCGCCGAGGCGGTCATAACGCTCGCGCTTGTCAGGATCAGACAGCACCTCGTACGCCTCACCCAACTCCTTGAAACGGTCCTCGGCGTCGCTGTCGGAGTTGAGGTCGGGGTGATACTGTACGAGCGAGCTTTCGATAGGCGCGGCGAATCGCGTCCTGATCGGCGTCACGCGGAACGCCCAGCACCTCGTAGTAGTCCGTGTACGCCAGCGCCATCAGGCGTTAATCCTGGCGCAAACGAGCCCCGCTTGGCTTCCCGTGCTCGCCCGCCGCGATGCGGGCCGCCGTCAGCCGGGCCAGTTCCCGGTCGCGCAGATGCCGTATGACACGCCGGTGGTCGGGCCGGGCAGGTTCGGCAGGCCGAAGCTTGAGATGCCGTTACCGCCGAAGTCGGTGCCGAGCAGCGCCCCGAGCGCCGGGTAGCTGTTGAAGCTGGCCGTCCGCCCGTTTGCGGGCAGGTAGTCCGACGGCGGGGTCGTGGCCGCGAACGCAGTCAGCTCGCCCACGGTGCAAGCCGGAGCCGTGTGCCAGCCCATGCCGCTGACGCAGATGTCCCAGCTCAAGCCCGGTGGCGCCGTCAGCGTGGGGACGGCGAACGTCTGCCCGTTGCCGCCGAACGAGGTGCCGATCACGTTGTACAGCGCCGCCGCCTGGGTCGTGCTCAGCATCCGACCGTCGGCGGGAACCCAGCCGCTCGGCAGGTAGGCGGTCGCCTGCAGGTTGAGCGCGCCGGCCGCGCATTGGGCACCGCTGCTGTAGTCGCCTTGAGAGGTCGACGCGAAATAGCCGTTGTTGCACACCTGATAGGCCAAGCCGGCAGGAGCACTGACCGCGGGCATGCCGACCTCGCCGCTATCACCGCTGCCTCCGAAGGCGAACCCGATCGCGCTCGTGAGCGCCTGATACTGGTAGAGGCTCAACAACTGCCCGTTGGCGCCGACATAGCCCTGCGGCGTCACCGACGCCGGATACAGATCAAGCTCGCCGACCGAGTTGCACGACACGCCCGAGCTGCCGAGCATCCCGGCATCGATGAACAGTGCCGAGTCGCCGAACCGTCTCGGGAGGCGGTGGTCGAGGCCGCGGCCGATCCGGGCGAGGTCGCTGTCGGCTTTGCGCAACGCGCGCACGCGCACCGTCAACTGCCGCGTTCGCGCGTTGTACGCGGGCCGGCCCAGTTCGACGGCGAGCGCGTTGGCATCCTTCGCTCCGTGGCGGAGCGCGATCACCGCGTTCGGCGGCTGCTTGCCGAACCCGAGCGCCCGCCACGCCCGGACGAAGTTCGCGGTTGAGATCGAGCCGCCGCTACGGACCGGACGGTCGGTGAACCACAGCAGTTGTGAGGGCACGTCGCGGAGCGTCAACACAAACCGACCGTGGGCCGCCGACGTCGGCATCAGCGTGCCGGAGTCGCCCTGGAGCGCGAACAGCAGCGACTGATCGGGTGGCAGGTTCAGTCGCGGCCGGCTACCGGCGGCGGCGACCGATGGAACGAACAGCGCGATCAGCACCCCGATCACCATCAGCCACCATCTGAGCCGCATCAGTCGCCCCCGCTCCGCGATTCGCCGTGGTCGGGAAGCATCGCAGATTCGCTGCCGTCACGGCGAGGTCTGAGACGCGTCAGTGTCCGGCGGTTTGCCCGCCGTCGATATGCAGCGTCTCGCCAGTGACGAAGGTGGCGCGCTCGAGATAGAGGACCCCGTCGACGACGTCACTGATCTCTCCGATCCGGCCGACGGGGCCGGCCATCCCGTCGTAGGATGCGGCGTCGTGCATCGGGGTCTTGATGACCCCGAGCGAGACCGTGTTGCACCGCACGCCGCGTGACGCGTACTCGATCGCCAGCGACCGGGCCACGGCAACCAGTCCACCCTTGGTGAGGGCCGCGAGCGCCGACGGTCTCGTGCTGTCGGCGTGTTCGGCGAGGCTGGTCGAGACGTTGACGACGTGGCCGCTTCCTTGGGTAACCATCTGGCGGATGGCGGATTGGGTGATATGAAAGAACCCGGCCAGGTTCACGGCCGTGATCGCGGCAAAGTCCTCGAGCGTGTAGTCACTGAACGGCTTGCCGATGAAGATGCCCGCGTTGTTGATCAGGGTGTCGATCCGCCCGAACCGTGCCAGCGCCTGCTCCACCACGCGCTCGGCCGTCTCGACTTCTGAGATGTCCCCTTCGACGGTGAGAAAGTCGGGCTCATCGGACTGAGCCATCGAGCGGGCCGTGCCAACGACCGCGTATCCCGCGCTGCGAAACCCCGCAGCCAGGCCGGCGCCAATGCCCTGCGAGGCGCCGGTGACGATCGCGACCCTCCCTGACGCGGGCTCGGCGCTCACGCGACGAGGTAGGTCTCGTAGATCACGCCTGCGGCCTGGCGGCCGCCGACGCTGATGAAGACGCCCTTGTTGAGCCAGTCGAGGGCGGGGGCGGCGGTCTCGATCTGGGTTGAGGTGCGGAAGGTGTACTCGCTGGCGTCGACATCCTCCCCGTGCGCCAGTCGCGCCAGGACTTCGGCGCTGCCGTGCCGGACGCTCCGTGATTGGACGTAGAGCAGATCGCCCCGATCGGTCTGGAGCGTGTAGCGGATGTCACCGAGCGCGGTGCCGTCGGGCAGGAGGATCTGCCAGTCGGCGCTGGCCCCCGGAAGCAGCTTGCCATTGATCTCCGGACCACTGAACGTCCCGCCGGTCAGCGGCACGATCCGCCGGTGGCCGTGGGAGGTGTCACCGAGATCAAGCGGCTCGGCGAGGGTCGCCTCCAGCCGGTAGACCTTGGTCAGACGGGGCTCGGGAAGCCGATTGCTCATGACTGATCGCGATCGTATACCGCCCGCTGACGCGTCAGCCTGGTGGTGGCGGTCACAGGATCAGCAGACTTCTTGTCGCCGCGACCGTGACGGCGCAGCATGTGCGTCATGACCAAGACATCGTTTCTGGGCGACAAGCCCATCAACCGCATCGGCTTCGGCGCGATGCAGCTCGCAGGACCCGGCGTGTTCGGGCCGCCGAGCGACCCCGAAGGCGCCCGCGCGGTGCTGCGCCGCGCGGTCGAGCTCGGCGTCGACCACATCGACACCTCGCAGTTCTACGGTCCAGACGTCGTCAACGAGCTGATCCGGGAGGCGCTGTATCCGTATCCAGAAAACCTGAAGCTCGTCACCAAGGTCGGCGGCCGCCGTGACGATGCCGGCGGCTGGCTGCCGGCGCAATCGCCGGCCGAGCTGCGCGCGGGCGTCGAGGACAACCTGCGCACGCTGCGGCTCGAGCGGATCGATCGTGTCAACCTGCGCCTGTTCGACGAGCACGACACCGAGGGCCGGCTGGCCGAGCAGCTGGGCGCGCTGGAGGATCTGCGCACGGAGGGCAAGCTCGATCTGATCGGCATCTCCAACGCCTCCGCCGACACCGTCCGCCGGGCGCTGGAGCTGGTCGACATCGCGTGCGTGCAGAACGCCTACAGCCTCGTCAATCGCGGCCGAGGAGGACGAGTTGGCGCTGTGCGAGGAGCGGCGAGCTCGCGTTCGTGCCGTTCTTCCCGCTCGGGCTCGGCCTTCGCCGGCGGCCCGAAGCAGCTGGCGGCCGACCCGGTGATCGCGGAGGTCGCCGCGCGGCGGCAGGCCACCCCCTCGCAGATCGCGCTGGCGTGGCTGCTGCACCGGTCCGAGCGGATCCTGCTGATCCCCGGCACCAGCTCGATCGAACACCTCGAGGAGAACATCGCCGCGGGCGAGATCGAGCTCGACGAGCAGGACATGCAGGCGCTTGAGAGCGCGACCCATCTCGGCGACCCGATGGCCGCCGTCGAGCACTAGGTCAGCGGGACGGCGAGCGTTCCCGAGCGCGACGCGGGTCGCTGCGTCCGCGGGCGCGTAGATCGTGAGCCGGAGCTCAGGCGCCCCGGTCGGCACGGTCTGCGCGTGGTGCAGACGCAGCGTCCCCAGCGTCGGGTGCTCGATCGTCTTGGTGCCACGCTGCGTGTCGTTGACCTCGTGCTCGCCCCACCACTCGACAAACCACGGGCTGCGCTCGGTGCAGCTCGGCGATGAACTGCTCGTAGGCGGGCTCGCCGGCGTGCTGCGCGTACTCGCTGCGGAAGCGGGCCACCATGTTGCGAGCGGTGCCCTCGCGGCCCGGGTTGTACCGCGCGTCGCCGGGATCGACCAGCAGCATCCACAGCAGTGACCGGCGCTCGGGCGACAGATGATCCGGCGAGCCGAACAGCGCCGACGCTGCCGGATTCCAAGCCAGGATCCGGGTCATCGGCCCGAGCAGGTACGCGGGCGTCGGGTGCAGCGCCTGCACCAACGACACGAGCACCGCCCGGTCGTCGTCTGGATCGTCACCCGGCGCGGCCCCGGAGCTGTCGGGCAGCGGCAGCTCCGTCCGTGCCAAGGCGAACAGCGTCGCGCGCTCGGCGGCGTCCAGGCGCAGCGCTCGCGCCAGCGCATCGAGCACCTCTGGCGAGGGGTGGATGTCACGCCCCTGCTCAAGCCACGTGTACCAGGACACCCCCACTCCGGCGAGCGCAGCCAGCTCCTCCCGCCGCAGGCCCGGCGTGCGGCGTCGGGCGCCGTCATCCGGCAAGCCCACGTCCGCCGGCGACACTCGCGCGCGCCGCGAGCGCAGGAAGGCGCGCAGCTCGTCACGCCGGACAGGAGAGGAAGCAGTCGCCATCGGCGGTCAGCCGGCCAGCACGTCGTGGGCGAACCGCACGGCGAGCGCCCCGTCGCCGACCGCGCCGGCGACCCGATTGGTCGCCCCGGCGCGCACGTCACCGGCGGTGAACACGCCCGGGCGGACCGTTTCGAGAAGATGCGGCTCGCGGTCGGAGAGCGGCCACGACAAGTGTCCGTCGCAGCCCGCCGCTCCACTCCCGCACAACAGGTAGCCGGCCGCATCGAGGGCGAGCGTCCCCTGCGCTGCCTCGGTGCACGGGGTGGCGCCGATCATCACGAACACGGCCGTCGCATCCACCGGCCTGATCGTGCCGGTACTGTCGCGGAGGTCGACCGACTCGACGGTCGCCGTGCCGCGCACGGCGACGACCTCGGTCTCGGTCATCACCTCGATTCGATGTGCCCGCTCGATCCGGTCGACCAGGTAACGCGACATCGTCGAGCTGAGGCGTCCTGCCTCGCACGACGACGCGGACGCTGCGCGCCCGTGAGGCGAGGTGGACCGCCGCCTGGCCGGCGGAGTTGCCGCCACCGACGACGATCACGTCCTCGTTGCGGGCGCGCTCGGCGTCGGTGGCCATCGCCGCGTGGTAGACGCCAGCGCCACGGAATCGCTCGATGCCGTCGGCGTCGAGCTCGCGCCATCGTGCACCGGTCGCCATCACGACCGAGCGGGCGAGCACGTGCTGCCCGTCGTCGAGGTCGACGCGCACCAGCCCCTCGGGTCCGTCGGCCATCTCGACGGCGCGGTGAAAGCTCGACAGCACCGCATCGAAACGCCGCGCCTGGAGCGTCGCGTTGCGCGTCAGCTGGGTGCCGGAGACCCCGGTCGGGAAACCCAGGTAGTTCTCGATCCGCGTACTGGTCCCGGCCTGACCACCGGGTGCCCACGCCTCGGCCACGAACGTCCGCAACCCCTCCGAGCCACCGTAGACCGCGGCCGCCAGGCCGGCCGGTCCGCCGCCGAGCACGACCATGTCGAATCGCTCACCGTCCACCTCGGCGCGAAGGCGGAGCGACCGCGCGACCTGCGCCGCCGAGGGGTTGCGCATCACCTCGGTCGCGTGGACCAGGACCGGGGTCTCGGACCGGGGGATATCGAGCCACTTGAGCATCGCCGCGCTGTCCTCGTCGGTGTCGACGTCGAGGTATCGCACCGGCAGCAGGTTGCGCTCCAGCAGATCACGGACCTCGAAGGCCCGGCGCGACCCTCGGGGGGCGATCAGCCGCATCACGCCCTGTCCGTGGGCCTCATGCCACGCCCGCCGCTCCAGCAGCGTGGCGAAGATGTGCTCGCCGAACTCGGGCCAGCCGGCGACCATCTTCCGCAGCTTGGCGCGGTCGAACTCGATCACGTCCGTCGGCTCGACGGCCACGCAGGCGGTGATCGTGGGCTCGCCGGTGAACACGGCGATGTCACCGATGAACGTGGGACCGGTCGCCTGGGCGACGTAGACGTCCTTACCGGGTTTGCGATCGATGAACTCGACGAGCCCGCGCTCGATCACGAAGAACGGCGTGTCACGCTCGCCATGCTCGTACAGGACCTCGCCGGGCTCGATCGTCCGTCGCCGACCACGCTTGGCCAACCACGCCAGCTTGTTGTCGGACAGCCGGGGGTAGAACACCTCGTCAGCCGGGTCAGGGAACTCCTCGCTGCGAATCACCTCCGTCGTCGCCACCAGCAGGAGGCTACCGACCGCGCAACGCGCCTCCGAGGTAGCGTTTGAGCAATGGCCGACGAGGACACCAGCGGCGAGCGCAGCAGCGCCAAGCCGGATCATCAGCCACCGACCGGGGCTCAGACGACGGGCACCTGGACGGCGGCGAACACGTCGATCGAGTACACCGCGAGCGCGAACTGGACCGTCCTGCGCAAGAAGGAGAAGCCGGCCGCGGAGATCTTCTCGGTCTCGTACGTCGCCGAACGCATTGGCGACCGTCCGCTGACCTTCGTCTTCAACGGCGGTCCGGGCGCGTCGTCGGCGTTCCTGCACATGGGCGCTGTCGGGCCGACGCGGGTCGCGTTTCCGGCCGACGGAACGCTGCCGCGGATGCCGCCCCGGCTGGTGCCGAACGAGGAGTCGTGGCTGGCCTTCACCGACCTCGTGTTCGTCGATCCGGTGGGTACCGGATTCAGTCGCGTGATCGACAGCGAGGGCGAACCCAAGGATGGTCAGGACACGAAAAAGGCAGACAGCGGCGACGACGACGGCGCGAAGGAGTACTTCGGCTACAAGCGTGATCTCGATTCGCTGTGCGAGTTCATGGGCCGGTGGCTCTCCGGGCACGGCCGCTGGGGCTCTCCGGTGTTCATCGCCGGCGAGAGCTACGGCGGATACCGCGTCGGCCGGCTCGTGCGGATGTTGCAGGAGACGACGGGCATCGGACTCAACGGCGCCGTCCTGATCTCCCCCGCGCTGGAGTTCGGATCGCTGCTGCCGACCGACTACGACGTGGTCGGGTGGGTCGATCTGCTGCCGACGATGGCGATCGCCGCCGCGCACCACGGGCGCTCGCGCGCGTTCGCGGGCGGCACCGCGCCCGAGGCGGTTGCGTTGGAGGCAGAGCGGTTCGCCACCGGCGAGTACGCCACCCTGCTGACGCGCGGCGCGTCGATGCCGGCGGTCGAGCGCGACCGGATCCTCAGCCGGCTGGCTGACCTGATCGGCCTCCCGACCGACATGGTCACGCGCGCCGAGGGCCGCATCCCGATCGAGGTGTTCACGCGCGAGCTACTCCGCGACGAGCGCAAGGTCCTCGGCCTGTACGACGCGACGATCACGAGCACGGACCCGTTCCCCGATCGCGAGGCGTTCGCCGGTCCAGACCCGACCCTGTCCGGCATCAGTGCCGCGTACACGATGGCGATCAACCGGCAGCTCCGCTCGGAGATCGGCGTCGAGACCGACCGCGAGTACCTGGTGCTGAGCGACGAGGTCAACCGACTGTGGCGCAACGACGCGCCCGAGCACTTCTTCGCGCCGCCCGTCGGCGCCACCGACGATTTCCGCTATGGCATGTCGCTCAACCCTCACATGAAGGCGTTCATCACCCACGGCCGCTACGACCTCGTGACGCCCTACTACGCCAGCGATCGACTGCGGAACCTGATGCGGCTCGACCCCGAGATGGCCAGCCGGCTGACGGTCCGCCACTTCGGCGGCGGCCACATGTTCTACGCCTGGGAGGACAGCCGACGCGCGTTTACCAGCGCGATCGCCGCGTTCGTCGCCGATGCGAGCGCGGCGGCTTGACCGCATGCGCGACGGCAGCCACCGCCCCATCCGTCGGCTGGTGCTCATGGCGATGCTGTGCGTGATCGGCTCCGGCGGGTCAGCGATGGCCCGCATGCGAGCTGATGATCGAGCGGATCTCAGCGGCACGCAGTTGCCAGGCACCGCTTGCCCGGTGTTCCCATCAGACAACGTGTGGAACACCCCGATCACCGGTCTGCCGGTCGCCTCGCGATCAGCGGCGTGGCTGGCCCACATGGATTCCGGCTCGAGCTTCCTGCATCCAGACTACGGTCCCGCCGGCGGCGGCGCGCGCCCGTACGGGATTCCATGGCAGGTCACGTCGCGCCGCCCCAAGTTCGTCCGCGTCCACTTCCAGTACGCGAGCCAGAGCGATCGAGGCCCATACCCGTTTTCGGCGCGAACGCCGATCGAGGGCGGCCCGAACGCCAGCGGCGACCGGCACGCGCTGATGGTCGACCCGGCCACGTGTGTGCTGTACGAGCTGTACGACGCCCACTACCACCCCAACAACAAGTCGACCGCGGGCTCGGGCGCGATCTGGAACCTGCGATCAGACCGCCTGCGGCCCGCCGGCTGGACGTCAGCCGACGCCGCCGGTCTGCCGATCCTGCCCGGCCTGGTCAACTACGACGAGGTGATGTCGGGCCAGATCGATCACGCGATCCGCCTCACCGCCCAGACGACCAGCACCCACTACCTGTGGCCGGCTCGGCACGAGGCGGGCTCGACCAGCAACCCCGCCTACCCGCCGATGGGAGCGCGATTCCGGCTCAAGGCAGGATTCAGGCTGCCGGCATCACGCTGCGCCCGGGCATGCCAGGTCGTGCTCAAGGCGATGAAGACCTACGGGCTGATCCTCGCCGACAACGGCAGCAACTGGTACTTCGGAGGCACCGCGGATCGGCGCTGGACCTTCACCATGGTCGATCAGCTCAAGCAGATCCCCGCCGGCGCCTTCCAAGCCATCGATGAGAGCTGCCTGATCGTCCACACCGGCTCCGGGCAAGCACGGCAACCCGGCACCGCCGCCTACGACAGCGCCTGCACCAAGCGCTAGTGCTTCGTGACTCGCGCGCGGGCGGCCTGGCGAACCAGGTGGTCGCGCTCGACGACGTTGTTGGCCCGGCGGGCGGCCTCGGCGTACGCCACGGCGGCGGCGGACACGTCGCCGTCGAGCTCGTGCAGGTGCCCGCGCACGGCGTACCACCGGTGGCGCTCGCCGAGCACCTGGCGCAACCGGTCGGTCTCACGCAGCCCGGCAGCGGCACCGACGACATGGCCGACCGCGACCGCACGCGCGAGCACCGCGGCGGGGTCCTGTCGCACCGGGTCCTCGGTCAGCCCGACCAGTTCGTCGTACCAGGCGAGGATCTGTGGCCAGTCTGTCTCCTCGGCGCTGGCCGCGTCGTCGTGCAGGGCGGCGATCGCAGCCTCGATCTGGTAGCGGCCGGGGAGCCGTTGCACCGTCTGCATGGCGAGCGCCGACTGCAGGACGCGCACGCCCTCGGCGATCTCGTGCGTGTCCCACAGGCCGCGGTTCTGCCGGTCGAGCGTGACGATCCGGCCCTCGGGATCGAGCCGCGCCGGGAGCCGGGCGTGGTTCAGGAGCATCAACGCGAGCAGCCCGCGAGCCTCGGGCTCCTCGGTGGCGAGGGTGAGCTGGCGGGCGAGCCGGATCGCCTCGCCGGCCAGGTCGAGTGGGCGAGCTGGTGCCCGCGAGCCAGAATGCCCAGCCGCGTAGACGAGATACAGCACGCGCAGCACGACGGCGAGATCGCCGGGCTGATCGAGCCGACGCCCGCGGAGGGTGCGCTTGGCGCGGCTGATCCGCTGCGCCATCGTCGGCTCGGGGACGTAGAACGCGTCGGCGATTTCTTGGGTTGTGAGGCCGCCGACGGCGCGCAGGGTCAGCGCCACCTGGGACGCGGGCGCGAGCTCGGGGTGACAGCAGCAGAACAGCAGGAAGAGCGTGTCGTCGCCCTCCTCTGCGGCGGCCGGACGCGGCTCCGCGTACTCGGTCGCCTCGCGGCGCTGCCGGGCGGTCTCGCTGCGGCGGGCGTCGACGAGCCGCCGCGTCGCGACCGTGATCAGCCACGCGCGCGGGTCACGCGGCGGGTGCTCGGGCCACACCCGCAGCGCCTCCAGCAGCGCCTCCTGCAGCGCGTCCTCCGCGGCATCGAAGTCCTCGCCCCGCCGGACCAGGCCCGCGAGCACCCGCGGAATCAGCTCCCGCCCCAACCCGCGCAGCGCGGGTTGGGGTGCAATCGCATTCCGCGGTTGCCTCGGCTCGCCGATCACGCCGGATCAGTCGTCTGAGGACGCTCCCACATGACCTCCCGGAGGTCGATCCACTCATACAGCGGCTCCCCGCCCGGGCCGGGCTCGGACGAGACGTACGCCGCGAGCTCGACCGCGCGCTCGTGCGAATCGACGTCGATCATGTACCAGCCGGCGATCAGGTCGCTGGTCTCGGGATGCGGGCCGTCGGTGGTGACCGGCGCCGCGTCCGGGCCCCCGTAGCGCACCCAGGTGCGCTCCGGCGTGAGTGCCTGCGCGTCGACGTACTCGCCGTTCTCCTCGAGCAGTTCGCTGACGTGATGCTGGAAGGCCATGTGCGCCTCCACGTCTTCGGGGGCCCACTGGTCGATCGGGGGCACGGGGCGGTGCGGCTCCGGGCCGCCGCGGTAGCGCTTGAGCAGCAGGTACTTCGGCATGGGTGATCTCCTGGTGTCGTGGGCCGCGCCTGTCGAGGCCGTTCACCTGGTGAGCGGAGCCGGCCGGCGCTTCTCGACATCGTCCCGCTCATTGTGCGCCTAAACCTCGACGCCCCTGCGCACGGCTCGGCGCCGCGGGCTCGTCCCCGAGCCCGCGGCGAGTGTCGTGCGACCGTCAGGCGGCCGCCAGCTCAGCGCCCCCACTAAAGCGCGCCGCGTCAATGCCTGGCATGCGCTGCTGCCTAGTGAACCGCCTGAGCCTTGGCGGCATGCCGGGCGGCGTTCAAGCAGGCCTGCATGATCGGCGGCGGCGCGACGGGCGTCGGCGAGGCCGACGATCCGGTCGTCTGGCTTTGCCATCCGGGCGACGGGCCCGCGCCGGTCGTCGCGGTTGCGGTGGTCGTGGCCGTGGTTCGCCCGTCGTGCAGCGGTCTGGTCGTGCGGTCTGGTCGTGGTGGGCGTCACGACGGTATGGGGTTGCGGGGACGTGGTCGCGGTCGCGGGTCCCGTGGTCGTCGCCGACCCGGTCGTGGGTGCCGTCGATGTGGTCTCGTTCGTCGCCGGAGGGTTCGCCCTCAACCAGATCGCCCCGTGCCCGTGCGGCAGCTTTCCCGCCACGCAGGAGACGATCCCTGGCCCAGCCCAGCCAGCGTTGCCCCGCAGCCGCGCCACCGGCGGCAGGCAACCCGGGATGGCACCCCGAACCGCACGTCCGCGCACCAGGCGCACCTGACCCTTGGTGGCAACCGCGGCGAGCACCAACGTATGGTCGCGAGCGATCTGCTGAGGCCGGATCCGGGCGTTGACGCCGCCCGCGACGCCGCCGACCCATCGGGCTCCGTGAGCGCGCTTGAGGGTCGCGACCGTCACCTGCTTGAGCGCCGGGGCGACCGCCGCCTGACACTGTGCGTCGACTTGCACGGCGCGGGCACGGATCCCGAGCTGGGCCAGTCGGTGGTTGGCGCCCGCGATTCCGTCAATCCGGCGGATCACGACCGAGACCGTGCCGTCAGGATGCGATGTGACCGCGAACGCGGGCGGCGAGCTGGCCGCGCCGAGCACGATCACCGCCGCCGCACTGGCGCCGGCGACGCCGAGGCTCGCCCCGGCAATCACCGGCAGGCGCCTCCGCGGGCCTGACGACAGCGGCCCGTCGGCTCCGGACAGCTCCGATCCATACCTGCGCTCGACCTCACGCCAGAGGCTGTCATCGAATCGAGTCATCGTTGCGACGTTCCTTTCTGAGTCTGTAGCGCGCTCGTGATAGCCGCTTACGCAATACGACCGCCGACACGCCGATGGCGTTCGCGGCCTCCTTCGGGGTCAGCCCAGCGAGGTCGACGAGCTCGATCGCAGAGCGTTCGCCGACCGGCAACCGGGCGCAGCGTTCCAGCAGTTCCCGGCCCTCGCGC
The DNA here is from genome assembly GCA_963846015.1 of uncultured Solirubrobacteraceae bacterium. Classification (GTDB taxonomy): domain Bacteria; phylum Actinomycetota; class Thermoleophilia; order Solirubrobacterales; family Solirubrobacteraceae; genus Palsa-465. Next base: position 419,237 of record CAWJUE010000002.1, on the reverse strand, counting down.
TGAGCATCGATCCGGGCGGCGAGATCCTCGATCTCCTCGGACGGCAACGGCCGGTCGCCGGCCAGACGCAGAGCCATCTCGACACCGTCCGCGTGAGCCGCGCAATGACTGGCGAACACGCGCGCGGCGATGCCGAACAACCACGCCCGCGGAGATCCTCGGCGAGGATCGAACCGCGCGAACCCGGCCGCGCCCCGCACAAACGTCTCGGACGTCAGATCAGCGACTGTCTGAGGTTCCGAGCAACGACGCGCGAAATATGCCGAGATCGGGGCCACGTTGGCGCGATAGACGTCCTCGAACTCCTCCAGCGCCGAGGGTCGACCGGCGCCGGGATCAGCGCGGCGTGTCCGCGCAGCGCTGCGGAACACGGCAAGGCCCTCACTTGCTGTCGTTTTCATATGCACCTAGTTGCGCGATCCACGTACCAGCGTGACATCTCACCGGCGTCCCCGGTGTCACGCGCGAGCAGCACCTGCTGCCGACCAGGGTGCTGGAATGTGGTCGATGACGACCGCTTCCGGGGGAGAAGGTCGGGGCGCGCTGGCGACCGACTCGCCAACGACCGCGCCCGCCTGGTTACGCGCCAGGCACGGGCTGCGGCAAGCGGTCATCGACGAGCGAGACGGACCGCTGCCGGCGATGCTGGTCGCGCTGACGGTGCTGGCCGGAGTCGTCGACGCGGCGTCGATCCTCGGCCTCGGCCACGTGTTCGTGGCGACCATGACCGGCAACCTGGTGTTCGTCGGCCTGGCGCTCGCCGGCGCCAAGGGGTTCGCGATATCCCCCTGCCTGCTGTCGATCGGCGGGTTCATCGTCGGCGCGCTGGCCGGGGGTCATGCCTGCCGCTCCGCCCGCGGCCACCGCGGATGCGCGCTGCGCAACGTGCTCGCCGTCAAGCTGGCGCTGGCGACGGTCGTGACCGCGATCATTGTGTCGGTCGACGGGCACCCGGGAACCGGCACTCGGGACATCGCCGTCGTGCTGCTGGCGGCGTCAATGGGTTGCCAGCTGGCCGCGATCCGGTATCTCAAGGTCCCGGATCTGCTCACCGTGGTGCTGACCTTGACGATCACCGGGGCGCTCACCGAGCGCGGGCTTGGCCTGTTTCACCCGGCGGTGCTGCGCCGCGCGATCGCGGTGGTGGCGTTCGCCGTCGGCGCGATCAGCGGCGGCGTGCTCGTCGTCGACGTCTCGCTGTCGGCAGCGCTCGGCCTCGGACTGGCGATCATCGTGTCGGTGGCGATCGCGGCCCACCTCGCGTCGCGCAGCAGCGGGGACTGGACGACGCGCTGAGCCGTCCGTCGCAACCGCGCGAGATTCATAATTCAAGCCGATAAGTGGTTGCGAATACTCGTCTTGGACTTCTAGAAGATTCGCCGTCATCATCTGCGGCGCAGTACCTCTCCTCCCTCGAGCGCGCCCCGAGATCCGGCCTCATATCCCGCCGGTTCCGGGGCGTTCTCATTTCTGCCGCCGGCCGCCCGGCCTGGCTGGTCGACGAAGACGCGGCGCCGTCAGCCAGCGGCGACGGGACGGCCGCGAGGCTCAGATCCGCGGACCTTCACGGCGATCATGATCGTTGGCGCTCAGATTCCGACGGATCGGCCTCGCCGCGGGACAGCCGGACCGCCCGCGCGTAGGCCTCGAACCGTGCCGCCTCCCACGATCGCGGGTCCAGCAGCGGGCGCCCGTTGGCGGACGCTTCCTGACCAGCGCCGACGGCACCGCCGCGGATCCCGGCGAACAGCGGCGGCGAGTACCAGGCCGGCTCACCGGTCTCCTCCCAGTGGGCGATGTCGGGCCGCTGCAGCCGCCCGCGCCCGAGGATGAACACGTACGACGAGAACAGCGCGCCCGCGCAGACGATGGCAAAGCAGACCCAGACGGCGGTCTGCAGCCCCGCCGCCGGCGAGCCGCCGACGGTCGTCGCCAGATGCAGGATGATCGGCCCGGCGGCAAACGCGGCCGCGCCGCGCAGCAGCTCGAGCATCGCGAACACGCGCGGCAGCTGCGCGGCATGCAATGTGAAGCCGACCGTGAACAGCGCCGGCGCGACCGAGGAGCCGACGCCGAGCCCGATCAGGCCCGAGCCGACGAGCACGAGCGAGTCCGGTCCGGTGGCCACGCCGGTCAGCACCGCCGCCCCGCCGGCGATCGCCAGCAGACCCGACCACGCCAGCAACGGGATGAACCGGGTGCGGATCAACAGGCCGAACAGGACCGCGGTGACCAGCGCCCCTCCCAGGAACGGCGTCAGCAGCACACCGAGGTGACCCGGCGAGACCCGCGTCATGAACGCCGTCTGCGTCAGCTCGATCAGCGGGATCGCCGATGCCCCCGCCGCGACCGCGATCGCCACGGCCGGAACGCAGAACGTCGTCAGCAGCTGCGCCATCGGCATCAGCGGGTTCCGCGCGGTGACCTGATGCACGATCAGCAGCGCCAGCAGCCCTGCGCCGCTGAGCAGCGGTGCGAACACGACCAGCGAGACCATCCGGTGCGTCTCGAGCTGCGACGCGCCGAAGAACGTGGCCGCGCAGCCCAGCCCGGCCAGCACGATCGCCCACCAGTCCCGCGGCGCCTCCGGGGCCTGCGGCGGCGTGTCAGTGAACGTCAGCAACGTCAGCAGGAAGGCGACCGCACCGATCCCGCACACGATCCAGAACAGCGGGCGCCAGGCGTTGGCATTGGCCTCGAGGCCCCCGAACAGCGGACCGGCGGCGACCGCGCCGAAGATGCCGAGGTTCATCACCGCGGCCGTGGTCGGCAGCCGCTTGCTCGGCCAGCCCAGCACCAAGGCCGGCGCGGCGCCGATCAGCATCATCGACGTGAACAGCCCCTGGATCACGTGGCCGGCGATGAACAGGCCGGGCGTCAACGCGGTGGCGCACAGCACCGAGCCGATCGTGAACATGCCCGCGTAGACGACCAACAGGCGACGCTGGGGATAGTGCACCGCTAGCTGGACGGCGAGAACCGTGCCCAGCGCGTAAGCGGCGTTGGCCATTCCAAGCGTCAGCGACAGGGCCTGGCTGGAGAGGTGAACGTCACGCCCGAGCACCGGCAGCATCGGCTCCAGCGCCGAGCTCAGGCCGAGGAACGGCACGAGCGCGCAGACGACCAGCAGGACCGCCGACCAGTAACTGTCGACCAGCGGGCCCTTGACCTTCATCGGCCGGCCTCGGCGTCGCGTTGGACCGTGCCCAGGCGTCCGAACTCGTCCACGTCAATCCGGGCTCGTCCGACCCGCAGCCCCAGCGCCAGCGTCCGCTCGCGGACGAGCAGGCCGACCGCGCCGAGCACGGCGAGGCCGGCGCCGGCGCCGAAGACGAGCCACCGGCCCTGGTAGTTCATCACCCGGGCGGCGACGATCGCCCATGCGCCGAGCGCGCAGATCACCGCGTCGGCGATCCGCTGGTATACGCCCTGGTCCGTCGCGGCGAAGCTGTAAAGCGCCATCACCACCGCGACGGAGCCGGCGCCGAGCGCGATCCAATCAGCGGTCGGCATCGAGAACGCGAACACCACGACGAGCAGGCCGGCGCCCACGATCAGGACGACGAAATTGCACGTGAACCGAGCGCTCACGCGCACCTAAGTTAGCGTCGGCCCGACCGTTTCCCGGTGCGTGGTCGGGAATCAACCATCTCCCTCGCGTTCGACCTAGCGGGGCGACGCATCCGTAGGTTTCGGTATGTTCCCCCGCCCCAGACGTCGCCGGGGACGCTTCAACGAGGAGGACACAATGAGAAAGACGATGGCCGTGATGGCCGCCGTCGCGGGACTGGCGTTGACCGCCCCAGCCGCGCTTGGCGCAACCGCGCCGACGGACTATTCGCAGACGGCGCTGAACATCATCCCATCGGGTCAGGCCGATCCGGGCGAGACGCTGCTGCCGGGAGTGCTCCCCAACGACACGCAGGCGCAGATGTACAACGCCTTGACGCCGTTGTTCAACCACGTCACCAACGCCGACCTCGCCACCGACTTCAAGTCCGAGAAGTTCGGAACCGCGGGGCAGTGCCCATGCAGCCCCGAGCCGGTCCCGTACTCCGGCGTCACGATCATCCGTGACAAGTACGACGTCCCCCACATCACCGCCACCACTCACGCCGGTGGCGTCTGGGCGTCGGGCTGGATCGCCGCTGAGGATCGCGGCCTGCTGCTCTCCGAGGCCCGCTATGACTCGCTCGTGGCCGCGATCGGCGCGCCCGGCCTGAGCGCCATCGGCCTGGTCGAGAACCTCGATACCTTCGCACCGTCGGCTCAGACCGAGCGGGTCGTCAGCCGCCAGACCCAGGTGCTGCTGAAGGCCGGACCCGAGGGGCGCGACGTGCTCCGCGACATTGACGCGTTCGTGCAGGGGATCAACGCGTACAACGCGATCCACGACCCGACCGAGGCGAAGTTCACGCGCAACGACATCTACGCGTTCAACGCGCTCAAGGACCAGTTCTTCGGGGAGGGCGGCGGCAACCAGGCCCAGAACTCCGAATTCCTCTCGGGGCTGCAACGCCGGCTCGGCGCCAAACACGGCTACAGCGTGTTTGGCGACCTGCGCCAGAACCTCAACGCGGGCAGCCCGACGACCGTCGACGGCACGTTCAACTACAACCACGATCCCTCCAAGCCCGGTTCGCCCGGGAGCGTGCTGCTGAAGCCCGGCAGTTACGAGTCGGTGACGTACGCCGCGTCCAAGGTCACCGGTGACCTCGGCTCGCTCGAGCCGCGGCCGCACGCCTCCAACGAGCTGATGGTCGAGGGCAAGTACTCGGCGACCGGCCATCCGCTGCTCGTCGGCGGTCCCCAGGTCGGCTACTTCTACCCGGGTCTGACCTACGAGATCGACATGCACGCGCCGGGCCTGGACTGGCGCGGGGCGACGTCGGCGCCGTTCCCCGGCTACATGCTGATCGGCCGCGGCCCGGACTTCGCGACGACGCTGACGTCCGCGGGTGCCGACGACACCGACGAGTTCGCCGAGACGCTGTGCGGCGGCTCGAAGACCAAGTACCTCTACGACGGCACGTGCCGCTCGATGCAACGGTTTGACGCCGGCACGGTCACGACGTCGAAGGGCACGTCGTTCGCCGTCAACTTCTGGACGACGGTCAACGGCCCGGTGATCGGCTATGCGACCTCCGGCGGCAAGCCGGTGGCGATCACGTCCAAGCGCGCCAGTTACGGCAAGGACGTGCTCGACCTGCTGTTCAACCGTCGCCTGTCCGACGGCCAGGTGCACAGCCCGCAGTCGTTCATCAAGGCCGCGTCGCTGACCCCGCAGACGTTCAACTCGTTCTACGTCGACTCCAAGCATGTCGCCGAAATCACCACCGGCCTGCTGCCGCAGCGCGCCAAGAACACCGACCCGAGCCTGCCGACTCTCGGCAACGGCAAGTACGAGTGGCACGGGTATCTGTCGCTGGCGGGTCATCCGCAGGGCATCGACCCCACCCACACGCCGGTCAAGGGCACGATGGTCAACTGGAACAACGTGTCCGCACACGGCTTCGGCTCGGCGCCGGACGCGTTTGGCGGCAACGGATCGGTCGCGCGGGTGTCGCTGCTGAACCGGGCACTCACCCAGCAGCGAGGCAAGACCGGCAAGTGGACGCTGGCGGGCGTCGCCTCGGCGATGAACACCGCCGCCACCCAGAACGTGCTCGCGGTCGAGACCGTGCCGCTGCTGGCCAGGGTGCTGAAGGGCTCAAAGGCCCCCAACACGCAGGCGTCGCAGATGCTGTCGGTGCTCGTCGCCTGGGGCCAGCACGGCGGCAACCTGCAGCCCAACGCCAAGGGGCAGATCGCCAATCCGGGCGCGGCGGTCATCAACGGCGCCTGGACCAAGCTCGCCAACGCGTTCATGCGACCGGTGCTCGGCCCGCAGCTGAACGAGCTCGACAGCCTGTTCGCGCGGTTCGACGCACCGCCCGGCGGCCAGTACAACGGCTGGTATCAGTACTTCGACCGTGACATCGACAAGCTGCTGAAGATCAAGCAGCCGCAGCCGTTCGCCAACAGTTACTGCGGCGCCGGCAACCTCAAGCGCTGCCAGACGTCGCTGTGGGACGCGCTGGCCGCGGCCGGCAAGCAGCTGACCAAGAAGTACGGGACGTCGAACCCCAGCGCCTGGCATGCCAGCGAGAAGCCGATCGAGATCAACTTCGCGCCCCTGTCGCTGATCCCGATGCAGTACACCAACCGCCCGAGCGGGATCCAGCAGGTGATCTCGTTCAACCGTCACCGCTGATCACGCATGAGCTGGAGCAACCGCGACGGAGCCCGACTCGCCGCGGCGGTTCGCGCCCGCCCGTGCGTCGAGCGGACGATCCCGACCTCGGAGGGCCCCGGGCGCGGATCACCGTTCCCGACGGCTCCCGGTCGGCGCGCTGATGCTCGGCCACGGCGCCGGCGGCGGGGTCGACGCGCCGGACATCCAGACCGCCGCGCAGGCAGCGCTGGCCGCCGGGCTGGGCCGTGGCGCTGGTCGAGCAGCCCTATCGCGTCGCCGGGCGGCGGTCGCCGGTCCCGGCGCCGCGGCTCGACGCGGCCTGGAGCAGGTGGCGGCGGCGCTCAGCGACGACCGCGGCACCGCTGCGCGGGCGCGCGCTGGTGACCGGCGGACGCTCGTCCGGCGCCCGGGTGGCGTGCCGCACGGCGGTCCGGACCGGTGCGATCGGGGTGCTGTGCCTGGCGTTCCCGCTGCAGCCGCCCGCGCGCGCGGGCGCGACCACGCGCGCCGCGAGCCGGCAATCAGAGCTTGACGGCGCCGGCGTGCCGGTGCTGGTGCTGCAGGGCCGCAACGACCGCTTCGGCCTGCCGCGGTCCTCGGGCGCGCTGCGACCGGGAGGTGGTGCGCGTCGACGGCGATCACGGGCTCAAGCGCGACCACGCCGCGATCGCCGCCGCGATCACCCGGTGGCTCGGCGCGCTTCGCGCCTGAGCCGTCGTCAGCTGTCGGACTCGGCCGGCTCGGCGGCGCGGTCGCGCAGCACGGCCCCGAGGATCCCGTTGATGAACGCCGGTGCGCTCGAGCCGCAGAATCGCTTCGCGGTCTCGACGGCCTCGTTGATCGCCGCTTCGGGCGGAATCGGCTCCTCGCCGGCGATGATGTCCGGGTACAGCAGCTCGAGCAGCGCCACCCGCAGGATCGAGCGCTCGACCGGCGCGATCCGCGCCAGCGTCCAACCGCTCGCGTAGCGGCCGATCAGCTCGTCAAGCTCCGGCTGGTGCTCACGCACCTGCTCGGCGAGCGCGAACGTGAACCCGTGCACGTCCCGCGGCAGCGTCTCGCCCAGCGGCCGCCCGAGTAGGTCGCTCTGGTACAGCGCCCAGACTGCGGCGCGTCGCTGATCGGTTCTCCGCATACGCTCGTGCTCAGCCGACCGTGATCAGCTCTTTGGGGACCGAGGTGAGGATCTCCGGCCCGTCCGAAGTGACGTAGACGAGATCCTCGATCCGGATCCCGAACGCGCCCGGCACGTACACGCCCGGCTCGACCGTGACGACGTTGCCCTGCTCGATCGTCGAATCGGATCGCTGCGACAGCCGCGGCGCTTCGTGAACCTCGATCCCGACGCCGTGCCCGAGGCCGTGCCCGAAGTGCTCGGCGTGGCCGGCGGCGTCGATCACGGATCGCGCCGCCGTATCGGCATCACGGCCGCTGACGCCGGGCGCGACCGCCCGCAGGCCCGCCAGCTGAGCTTCGCGGACGACGTCGTAGGCGACCTCCTCCCGATCGGCGAGATCACCAGTCGCGAACGTCCGGGTGCAGTCAGAGCAATAACCGTCGAGCTCGGCGCCCCAATCGATCACAACCAGCTGGCCGCGTTCGATCCGCACCTCGCGCGGGGTCGCGTGGGGTAGCGCCGCGTGGGCGCCGGACGCGACGATCGAATCGAACGACACGCCCTGGGCGCCACGCCGACGCATCCCGTCCTCCAGCGCCTGCGCGACCTCGCGCTCGGTCCGTCCCGCCAGCCCCTGCTCCATGATCTCACGCACCGCCTCGTCGGCCAGCTCGGTCGCGGCGCGAATCCGCTCGAGCTCGCCGGGCTCCTTGATCGCCCGCAGGCGCTCGACCGGGTCGCCGGCCGCGACCAGCGCGACGCGATCGGGCAGCCGCTCTCGCAACCGAGCGTTGGTGCGGACCGTCATCGCCCCGTCCTCGAACGCCAGCCGCGACTGGCCGGCGGGCAGCAGATCGGCGAGCCCCTCGAGCAGATCGGAGCGCTCGATCCGGCGTTGGAAACTCGGGTCGACCTCGACGGCGGACTGTTCCTGGTAGCGAAAGTCGGTGAAGAACACGCGCGTCTCGGGCCCGATCAGCGCGGCGCCGTTGGAGCCCGTGTAGCCAGTCAGATAGCGCACGTTCAGCAACGACGTGACGAGCATCACGTCGGCCCCTGAACCGTCGTCGATCTGATCCAGCTCGGCGACCAGCCGGTCCGCACGATCGGTCATCGGCACAGCTCCTCTCGCAGAATCGTCAGCCCGTCGCGGTATCCGTCCGGCCCCTTGCCGAACACCCGCCCACAGCACAGTCCGTCCAGCACCGAGATCTTGCGGAACTCCTCGCGGCGCTCGATGTCGGACAGATGGATCTCGACCGCCGGCAGCCGCGCCAGCTCGACGGCGTCGCGAATCGCGTAGGAATAGTGCGTCCACGCCCCGGGGTTGAGCAACACCGCATCGGCGAGCCCGTCAAGGCCGTGCAGGTGCTCGACGAACTCGCCCTCGTGATTGGTGCTGAAGAACCTCGTCACCAGCCCCAGCTCCGCGGCCGTCTCGGAGATCAGCCGCTCCAGCTCGATCAGTGTCACCGTTCCGTAGTGACCGGGGTCACGGCGGCCGAGCTGGTCGAGGTTGGCGCCGTGCATTACCTCGATCCGGTTGCGAACGTCTGGCATCAGCCCGAACGCTAGCGGGCGAGCTCCCGCACGGCGGTGATCAGCTCCCGCGGCGCGACCGTGCACCCGGTACGAGCCTCCCCGGGCGCCGGCAGCAGCACGAACGGGACCGGGCCCTCGCCGACGCGCTTCTTGTCGCGGGCGGTCGCGACCACGACCGCGTCGGGGTCGACGTCGTCCATCGTGGTTGGGAGTCCGGCGCCGCGGAGCAGTTCGGCGACCTCGTCGCGTAGATCGTCGGCTCCTGACAGCCGCAGCGCCGCCAGCAGCCCGAGTCCGACCGCCTCGCCGTGGCGGTAGCTGGCATAGCCGGTGACGGTCTCGATTGCGTGGCCGACCGTGTGTCCGAGGTTGAGCGTCTGGCGCAGGCCGCCGTCACGCTCGTCGGCGGCGACGACGCGCAGCTTGGTGTGGGCGCAGGCGCAGATCACCTCTGGGTCCGCGGGCCGGGCGCCCCGACGGACTCGCTCCCAGAGCCAGCCGCCGGCCAGCAGCGCGGTCTTGACGACCTCGGCGTAGCCGGCCGCGAGCTCTTCGGCCGGCAACGAGGCCAACGTGTCGGTGTCGGAGATCACCGCCCGCGGTTGGTGGTAGACGCCGACGTAGTTCTTGGCCTCGGACAGATCGACCCCGGTTTTGCCGCCGTAGGCGGAGTCGACCTGCGCGACGAGCGTGGTCGGCACCTGGACGAATCGCACGCCGCGCTGGTAGGTCGCGGCGCAGAAGCCGGCGAGGTCGCCGACCACCCCGCCGCCGAGCGCGACCACGACGTCTGAGCGCGTCATCCCCGCGCGCACCAGCTCCGACCACACGATCTCGGCATGCGCGATCGTCTTGGACTGCTCGCCGGGCATGATCGCGACGCGGCCGTCCAGCGGCGTGATCCGGTCGCCGTACAGGCGCCCCGAGTGCCCGTCGCAGACCAGGAACCGCCGGCCCCGGATCGTCGCCGGCCAGAATGCCGGGGCCGGCGGGTCGGAGTCAATCCGCAGCAGTCCGGGACCGATGTAGGCCGGGTAATCACCCGAGTCAGCTGGTCGCCCACAGCATCCGTACACCGGCCGGCACCCCCTCCAGCGAGTCGAGCACCGCCCTCACACCCGTGTGTACTCGCTGCGGTACGACGACATCGGCGGCGCCGGCGTAGACCGGCTCGCGCTCCGCGTGCAGCCGTCTGAACGCCGTCCGGTCGGCCGCCAGCGGGCGGCCGCTGTCCTCGCAGCGCCGCCAGGCGGTATCGGCGTCGACGTCGATCCAGATCACCAGGTGCTGTCGGCAGCGCACGACGGATCGCCTCGGAGCCGAGCGCGCCGCCGCCGAGCGCCACGAACCGTGGGCCATCGGCCGGTCGGCCATCCAGCAGCTCGAGCGTCACCCGCTCCTCGGTCGCCCGGAACGCCGGCTCCCCATCGGCGGCGAAGATCTCCGCAATCGATTTGCCGGCGCGGCGCTCGATCTCGGCGTCGGCGTCGGCCGCGACCCCGCCCGACGCCTGCGCGAACGCCTGCGCCGCGGTCGTCTTGCCGGCGCCCATGAAGCCGACCACCGCCACCGGCTCCTCGCTCAGGCCGGCGACCACCCGATCCGCTCTCTGTAGGCGGCGACGGCCGCGCGCACGTCATCGATGTGGTCGCCGCCGAACTTACGCCGGTAGGCATCGGCGAGCACGAACGCGACCATCGCCTCGCCGACGACGCCCGCCGCCGGGACGGTGCACGAGTCGGTCCGCTCGCGCAGCGCTTCGGCCGGCTCGTGGGTCGCGATGTCGACCGAGCGCAGCGGCTTGGTCAGCGTCGGCAGCGGCTTCATGTAGCCGCGCACGATCAGCGGATCGCCGGTCGTCATCCCGCCCTCCAGCCCGCCCGCGCGATTGGTCTCCCGGTAGTAGCCGCCGGGCCGCCGCTCGTCGAAGAAGATCTCATCGTGGGCTTGGGAGCCCGGCAACCCGGCGACCTCGATCCCGTCGCCGATCGCTACGCCCTTGATCGCCTGGATCGAGCTGATCGCCTGGGCGAGCACGCCGTCGAGCCGTTCGCGCCACGAGACGTGCGAACCCAGCCCGGGGACCAGCCCGAACGCCCGGACCTCGAACACCCCGCCGAGCGATTCGTTGGCCTTGCGCAGCCGGTTGATCTCGGCGACCATCGCGGCCCCGGCCTCGACGTCCAGGCAACGGACCGGCGATTCGTCGACATGCTCGAAATCGGCGGCGGTGAGGTCGTCGCGGCGAGGCGCACCGACGCCCGTGATCTGGATCACGTGCGAGAACACCTGGACGCCGACGCCCGTCAGGAACGCCTTGCAGACGGCACCGCCGGCGACCCGCGCGGCGGTCTCACGGGCCGACGCCCGCTCCAGGATGTCGCGCACGTCGGTCAACCCGTACTTCTGGGTACCGACCAGGTCGGCGTGGCCGGGCCGCGGCAGGTGGACCTCGGCGGTGTCCGCGTCGACCGGCCACGGGTTCATCCGCTCTTCCCAGTTGGCGTAGTCGCGGTTGGCGACTTGCAGGCAGATCGGCCCGCCGAGCGTGCGTCCGTGGCGGACGCCCGCGGTGACCGTCGCGCGGTCGGACTCGATCTTCATCCGGCCGCCGCGCCCGTGGCCAAGCTGACGGCGCGCCAGATCCCGGTCGAGCACGTCGCGATCCAGCGCCAGGCCAGCGGGCATGCCCTGGACGATGCAGGTAAGGCCGGGGCCGTGGGATTCCCCGGCGGTGGTCAGCTCGAGCGCCATCTCGGTGGTGACTTTAGGTGGCGTCGGCCTCGGAGGCCGGCTGGGGGGCCGGCTCCGCGGCCGGCTCTCCGGCGGGCTCTGGGGCGCGCTCTGTGGCAGGCCCGCCGCCCTCGGCCGGATGCTCCTGGGCGTCGATCCCCGGGATCCGGTGCCCGGTCCCCTCACACCATGGGCAGACGACCTCGTGGGGGGTGCCGCCGAGGCCGGAAAGGAGCTTGCCGGTACCTCGACAGGCCGTGCAGGTCGCTGGTTCGCCTCCGGTGCTCATCGCCGCCCACGATACCTGTGGACGCTGAGAGCACGCCGTGCCCCCTGCCGCGCGCCTCCACGCCGCTGCGGGCGCGTGCCCCCGCCCGCGCCCCCCACGCCCCGCGGGCGCGTGCCCCCGCCGCGCCCCCACGCCCCGCGGGCGCGTGCCCACCGCCGCACCTCCACGCCCCGCGGGCCCGCCAAGCCGGCCACCCGTTCGCGCTCCGCTCCGCCGGAGCGACCACAACTCCCGTCCTGGGCGAACCGGGGGCGGTTACCGCCACCCAGCGGCGTCAAACGACCACAAGTCCAGATCCATGGGACCTGTGGGCGGTACGGCGCGGCCGGTCGTGCCGTCGTGGCTGGCCGCGCGCCCGGCGGCGGTCGCGCGGTCGTGGCCGACCGCGCGCCCGGCAGCGGTCGCGTGAGTCGTGGCCGACCGCGCGCCCGGCAGCGGTCGCGTGAGTCGTGGCCGTCCGCGCGCCCGGCCGCGGCCGCGTGAGTCGTGGTCGGCCGCCCCGCCTGGCCGACCGCCCCACCCGTGGCCGACCCCCACCCGTGGTCGGCCGCCCCGCCCGCCGCCGCACTCGCCCGGCCTCCTTCAGCCGCGCGCCGCGGCCCGCATCACATCGAGCGGCGCGGCGAGCCCGGTGAAGCGCGTGAAGCTCAGCGCTCCCTGGGCGACCAGGATCTCCAGCCCATCGACGGTCGCGACGCCGCGTTGCGCGGCCGCGTCGACCAGCCGCGTCCCCGACGCCGTGTAGACGAGATCGACGACGCAGCGATAGCCGGCGAGCGCGTCGGGAGTCAGGGGCAGCGATCCGAACGGATCGCCGCCGTCGAGACCCACCGAGGTGCAGTTGACGAGGATGTCGGCATCGGGCGGCGGGACGCCGGGGGCAAGCGCGGCGCCGCCCAGCTCGCCGGCCAGCTCCCGGGCGCGGGCCGTCGAGCGGTTCCAGATCCAGACCTCGCGAGCCCCCGCGCCGACCAGCGCCCAGACGACCGCGCGGGCGCTGCCCCCGGCACCGAGCACGACGACGGTCTGGCCCTTGGCGTCGAACGGCAGCGCCGCGATCAGGCCGGGCGCGTCGGTGTTATCGGCGACGATCTCGCCGCCGGGCTCGAACGTCAGTGTGTTCGCGGCCCCGATCGCCGCCGCCCGCTCGGTCTGATCGGTCGCGAGCGCCAGGGCGGCCGCTTTGTGCGGGATCGTCACGTTGGCGCCGCGGAACCCCGCGCGTCCCAGCGCCGGGACGGTCTCGTCCAGCAGCTGCGGCGGCACCGGCAGCAGCTGGTAGCGCCAGCCGTGCAGGCCGACCGCCGTCAGCGCCGCGTTGTGCATCGCCGGTGAGCGGCTGTGCGCCACCGGCCACCCGAGCACCCCCAGCCGCACGCGCGCTACTTGTGGCAGGCGGTCGCGGCGTCCGCGTTGACCGCGTTCTGGAACTGCGTGTAGTTGGTGAAGAACACGGTCTTGTCGGTGCAGTGCTTGGCGAAGAAGTACAGGTCGGCCGTGGGGGTCGGGTGCGCGGCCGCCTGCAGCGCCGACAGCCCGGGGCTGTTGATCGGGGTCGGCGGCAGTCCCGCGTGATTCCGGGTGTTATAGGGCGAGTTCGAGTTCAGCTGTGCGTCCGTCAGCGGCTTGGTGTAGTTCCCGGTCGCGTAGCGCGTGGTCGCGTCCAGCTGCAACGGCATGTGGTCGCGCAGGCGGTTGTAGATCACCGACGCGACCTTGTCGCGATCGGACTGCGTGGCCGCCTCGCCCTCGATCAGCGAGGCGACGATCAGCAGCTGATACGCGGTCAGGTGCTCCTGGTGCTCGGCCTGCGTGAGCTGCAACTGCCCGAAGCGGTGCTTGAAGTCCGTCAGCTGCTGCGCGATCAGCGTGGTCAGCTTGACGGGCTTGCGCAGCCGGAACGTGTCGGGGAACAGGAAGCCCTCGAGGTCGGGGGTGCTCTTGGGCGCGCCGTAGTGGGCAGGGTTCAGCAGCTTCGAGTGACGGGTCAGCGCGACGTAGTTGCCCTTGATCCCCTGCTGCTTGAGCAGCGCCGCGACCTGGGTGCGGCTGTGTCCGTCCTCGATCGTCAGCTTGGTCGTCGGCACCGGTGGCGGCGCCGTCGTCAGCTTCTTGAGGACCGAGCCGTAGCTCATGCCCTCCTGCAGGTGATAGGTACCCGATCGCAGATCGCTGCGATCGCCCGCGAGCGTCGCGCGCAGCTCGAAGAAGAAGGTCGAGGAGATCACGTGGTCAGCGTGCAGCAGCTTGGCCACGTCGCTGGAGCTCGAGTTCTGCGCGATCACGACCTTGACGCGGCCATGGGGCGAGACGCCGAACGGCTGGAACAGCTCGATCAGAAACCACGCCAGCGCCGCCGCCAGCACGATCGCCAGCAGCGAGATGATCCGGACCAACCACGGCCGGCGCCGGGTCGGCGTGGTGCGCTTGCGCGGCTTGACCTGACGCCGGCGCCTGGCCGGGCGGACTCGGACCGGCCGCTGACGGTTGCCCAGCCGGCTGACCCGCTTGGTACCCGACGGCATCTCGAGCTCGTCCTCGGGCAGGTAGAAGTCAGGATCCGGCGGCGACGGAAACGACTTGATCGGCGGGCTGCCGTCCAGCGCCTCGTCGTCGTGCCCGTCCTCGACCGTGCGCTCCTGTTGCAGCGGCTCGGCGTCGGCCTCGTGGCCGTCGCGGGCTGGCGCATGATCGTCGTCGCGGGGCTGGATCAGCGGCTCGTCGATCACGCCCGGCTCGGTGTGGCCGTCGCCGTTGTCGTCGCCGTAGTTCGCCCGCCGGGAGGCGTCACGGGCCGCGCGAGCGGCCTCGCGCTCAAGCCGCGCCTCCTCGCGCTGCTGCGCCGTGCGCCGCGATCCGTCAGCCATGGGCCACCGCCGATGCCGCCCGCGTCAGCCAGCTCTCCAGCAGGTGCGCGGCCGCGCGTGAGTCCTCGTCGGCCGATCCGCCGTCACGCTGCGCCATGACCGTCGTGAAGCGCTCGTCGTAGAGCTCGACCGGGACCTCGACCGCACGCTGCAGCCCTTCTGCGAACGCGCGGGTCTGCGCGGTCTGGGTCGAGTCGCCGCCCGACAGCGATAGCGGCAGCCCGACGACGATCCGCTGCACACCCAGTTCGGAGACGAGTGCGCGCAGCCGCGCGCGACCGCGTCGGGAGTCCGGCGCGGGGATCGCCGTCAGCGGCGTTGCCAGCACGCCGGTCGGGTCGCTGATCGCACACCCGCAGCGCGCGCGTCCGTAGTCGAGCGCGAGCACTCGCATTCACCCTGATCCTACGCAGCGGCTCGGCGGCGTGCCGATTGGCGCCCGCGCGGTGTCGTCGACGCCGCGCCCGCGTCAGCCGGCGAGCGCGGACTCGATCGCCCGCTGGGCGGCGCTGATCGCATCGTCGAGGCGGTCCGGGTCACGGCCGCCGGCGCGGGCCATCGTGTCACGACCGCCGCCACCACCGCCGACCTCTGCCGCCGCCAGCTTGATGATCTCGCCCGCCTTGACGCCCCGCCCGACCAACGACGGTGAGACCGACGCGATCAGGTCCACGCGCCCATCTCCGGCGCGCCCGAGCACGATCGCCGCGTCTCCGAGCTTGGCCTTGAGCCGATCGGCAAGTTTGAGCAGCGCGTCCCCGTCGGCGACGGTGACCGCCGCGGTCAGGATCTTCGCGCCGTCGGTTTCGGCCGCCTGCGCCGCCAACTCGTCGACGTCGACCCCGGCCGAGCCGTTGGCGCCGGCCTTGACGGCGCGCTCGAGCTCTCGCAACTGCTCACGCAGCGTCCGGACCGAGTCGGCGACCCGCTCGGGCGGCACTCGCAGTAGCTCCGCGGCGTCGTGCAGCCGGCGGTCGTGGTCACGCATGTAGGCGACCGCCTCGGGTCCGGTGATCGCTTCGATCCGGCGCACGTTGGCGGCGCTCGAGGTCTCGTTCAGCAGCCGGAACAGACCGATCTCGGAGGTCGAGCGGACGTGTGTTCCGCCGCACAGCTCGCGTGAGAATGACCCGTCGCCGACCTCGACCATCCGCACGATCTCGCCGTACTTCTCGTTGAACAGCGCCATCGCGCCGAGCGCCTTGGCCTCGTCCAGCGTGGTCTGGAGCGCCCGCACCGGGTGGCTCTCAAGGATCCAGGCGTTGACGTCGTCCTCCACCGCGCGCAGCTCGTCAGCCGACAGCCCGCCGCCGTGGGTGAAGTCGAAGCGCAGCTTGTCGGGGCCGACGTACGAGCCCGCCTGGCGGACATGGTCGCCGAGGTGCCGTCGCAGCGCCGCGTGCAGCAGATGCGTCGCGGTGTGGTTGCACGCGGTCGCGTGGCGCGCAGCGCGGTCGACGTGGGCGTAGACGCGCTCGCCGGGCTCGAACACTCCGTGCTCGGGCGCCAGCGCGACGACCTGATCGGTGCCGAGCCGGATTACGTCGGTGACCTGAGCGCGGCAGCCGCCGCCCTCGCACTCCAGAACGCCGGTGTCGGCGACCTGGCCGCCGCCGGTCGCGTAGAACGGGGACTCGTGCAGTTTGATCAGCAGCTCGCCGTCATCGCCCGCTCCGACCGCGCCGATCGTCGTCGTCGCCTCGGTCGTCTCATAGCCGACGAAATCGGTGGCAAAGTCCGCCGAACCCGACAGCGCCAGCGCGCGATCGCGCACGCCCGTGGTGGCGCGGCTCCCGCGTGAGCCCTGGCGCGCGCGGGTGCGCTGGTCGTCCATCAGCGCCTCGAAGCCGGCCTGATCGACGCCGAGCCCGTGCTCGGTGACGATCTCAAGCGTCATGTCGATCGGGAACCCGTACGTGTCGTGCAGCAGGAACGCGTCCGCGCCGGCGATCCCCTCGTCGCCGTTCTCACGAGCGCGCGCGATCAGCTCGTCCACGCGCTTGAGTCCCAACTCCAACGTATGACCGAACGACTCCTCCTCGGAGCTCATCCAGCGCCGGATCTGATCGTGCTGCTCGTGCAGCCGCGGATAGAAGGCGTCCATCAGGTCGGTGACGACGTCGGCGTAGCGCGGTAGAAAGCCCGGCTCCAGACCGATCGAGCGGCCGTGCTGGATCGCTCGGCGCATGATCCGCCGCAGTACGTAGCCGCGATCCTCGTTGGATGGGACGACGCCGTCCGACAGCAGAAACGTGATCGCACGGCCGTGGTCGGCCAGCACCCGCAGCGCCTTGTCGGTCGCGAACGTCTCGCCGTAGCGCCGGCCCGAGAGCTGCTCGCCGAGCTCGATCAGCGGCGCGAACTGGTCGGTCTCGAACACCGTCTCCTTGTTCTGGAGCACGGCCGCCATCCGGTTCAGTCCCATGCCGGTATCGATGTTGTTGGCCGGCAGCGGCGTCAGCACGTTGACCGGGTTCTGGTCCAACTGCATGAACACGAGGTTCCAGTACTCCAGGAACCGCTCGTTGTCGCCGCCGGGCAGGTCGTCGGCACTGCCGTGCGCGACGCCCCGGTCGAGGTACAGCTCCGAGCACGGTCCGCACGGTCCGGTCGGCCCGGCCTGCCAGAAGTTCTCGTCCCGGTTGCACTCGACGATTCGCTCACGCGGCACGCCGATCTCCAGCCAGGCGTCGATCGCCTCCTGGTCGGGTCCGAGGCCGAGCTCGTCATCGCCACCGAACACCGTGATCCAGATGTCGTCGGCGCGGAAGCCGAACCCTTGAGTCGACAGCTCCCAGGCGAACTGCGCGGCCTCGCGTTTGAAGTAATCGCCGAACGAGAAGTTGCCGAGCATCTCGAACAGCGTCAGATGCCGGGTGGTGGTGCCGATGATCTCGATGTCCGGTGTCCGGAACGACATCTGGCAGGTCGTCACGCGGTTGCGCGGCGGCCGCTCGATGCCCTGGAAGTAGGGCTTGAGCGGGTGCATACCGGCAACCGTGAACAGCGCCGAGGGGTCAAACGAGGCCGGCACCAGCGAGGCCGACGGCAGTCGCAGGTGCCCCCGGGACTCGAAGAACTCAAGGAACGTGCTCCGGATGTCGTCGGAGGTCATCATCGGGATGCCTGAGTGTAGGCGCGAGGCTTGGACGAGTCAGGGCCGGCGGCGCGGTCAGCCGCGCGTGCGGGCGATGGTGCCCCAGCCGACGACCAGGTCGCCGTCCATCAGGCACGCGAGCTGTCCCGGGGCGGCGCCGTCGACGGGCTCGTCCAGCCTGAGTGACAGCTCGCGGTGGCGGCCGGCCGCGGGGTCTCCGGCGACGCTCGCGCGCAGCGGCTTTGACCGGTACCGGAGCTTGACGCTGTCGACGCGGGCGCCGGGACGATGCAACCGGGCCGAGCGCACCTGCACTCGGGTGGTCGCCAGCTGCCGCTTCGGCCCGACCGTGACCCGGCCGCTGGCGGCGTCCTTGTCGAGCACGTACAGCGGCTCGGGCGGCTGGGACTGGATCACCCCGAGGCCGCGGCGCTGCCCGACCGTGAACCGGTGCTGTCCGAGGTGCTGGCCGAGGACGGTTCCGTCGGTCGTGACGAGCTCCCCCGGCCGGTCGCCGATCCCGCCGTGGCGGGCCAGGAAGCGCGCCCGGTCGGTCCCTGCCAGAAAGCACAGGTCCTGCGAGTCGGCCTTGCCCGCGACCGGCAGCCCGGCCTGCGCGGCCAGTGCGCGCACCTGCGGCTTGCGCAGCTCGCCGAGCGGGAACCGCAGCCGCTCCAGGGAGGCCGGATCGAGCGCCGCCAGCATGTAGGTCTGGTCCTTGGCGGGATCCTCGGCGACGCGCAGCAGCGGGCCGCCGGGATCGCCAGGCTCGGCCGTCCGCGCGTAGTGGCCGGTCGCCAGCGTCGCGCAGCCGAGCCGATCGGCCAGCTCGAGCATCGCGTCGAGCCGCACGTGGCCGTTGCAGCCGACGCACGGGTTCGGGGTCTCCCCCTGTGCGTACCCGTCGATGAACGGCCGCACCACGCCGTCTCGGAACTCATCCCGGAGGTCGATCGTGAAATGCGGCAGCCCCATCGTCGTGCGCGAGCGCGCGGGCCTGCGCGACCGCAGTCGCCGAGCAGCAGCTGCGCTCGGCGTCGTTCTCCCGGTCGGCCCACAGCTCCAGCGTGACCGCGGCCGTCGGACCGGCGGACGCGCACAGATGCGCGGCGACGGCGCTGTCGACGCCGCCGCTCATCGCCACGAGCGTCCGTGGCTCGCCGTCCTGCGGCGCCGGCACCGCGCCGCGGGCCTTCACCGCCTGTCCGAGCGCCCGGGCGAGCGCGTCGGCGGCCAGCTCGGCGGCGTGTAGCTTGCCGGGGCTCAGGCCGCCGAGCTCGTTGGCGATCTCCGTCGTCCCGATCCGAGCCGCGTCGAGGATCGGCGTGCCGCGCACCAGCGTCACCGCGGCGCTGCCGGCGGCGTGCGCCGAGCCGCAGCCGTCAGCGTCAAACCCCGCGTCGGTGACCGTGTCGCCGTTGATCTGGACGCTGAACGTGATCTCGTCACAGCAGGAGCCGCCGCCGGAGGTGACGGTGAACCCGTCATCCGGCATGTGCCGCTTGCCCTGCGGCGAGGTCAGGTGATGTTCGAACGCGTGGAGATCCATCTGGTGGTTGAGCTTACGGCGACCCGGGGTGCAACCCGGGTGTTACCCAACAGACCTCTAGGTGCTGCGAGGTAACGATCAGGCGCAGACGAGCGGAATCAGCCGGAACACCCAGTGCGTGCCGGTCGTGCGTTGCATCGTCATCGCGCCGGCCAGCTTACGCGCGGCGCGTCCGTGAGTGGAGGAAATGTTCGGTGTAGACGTACAAATCCTCCACCGTCCCGCCCGACCCTTAGCCCCGGAGCCGCAGGCCCAGCTCGCGCAGCTGCACGTCGTCGACCGGCGCCGGCGCACCCGTCAACGGGTCGCCACCGCTGGTCGCCTTCGGGAACGCGATCACCTCGCGGATGTTGTCGCGCCCGGCCAGCAGCGAAACGATCCGATCGATGCCGAACGCGACCCCGCCGTGCGGCGGTGCGCCGTAGCGCAGCGCGTCGAGCAAGAACCCGAACCGCGCCTCGCGTCGTCCTCGTCGATCCCGATCAGCTCGAACACCCTCTGCTGGACGTCGATCCGGTGGTTACGGATCGACCCGCCGCCGATCTCGTTGCCGTCGAGCACGAGGTCGTAGGAGCGTGACAGCAGCGTCGCCGGGTCGTCCATGTCGGCTGCGGTCGCCGGCTCGCCGGCGGCCGTCGAGGGCGCCGTGAACGGATGGTGCTCGGCGTCCCAACGGCCCTCCTCGGGCTTGTAGGAGAACATCGGGAAGCGCACGATCCAGCGGATGTCGTGCTCGCCGGCCGGTACCAATTCGAACCGCCGAGCGAGCTCGAGCCGCAGCGCGCCGAGCACCTGCGCGGCGACCGGCGCGGCGTCGGCGACGATCAGCAGCAGATCGCCGGGCTTGGCATCCAGCGCCCGGTCGATCGCGTTGGTCTCCCGCGGGGTCAGGAATTTCGCGATCGGGGACCGCCAGGCGGGTTCGGCGGGATCCCCGTCCTCGACGAACGCCCAGACGAGGCCCTTGGCCCCGTGCTGCTTGGCCAGCTCGGTCAGCTCGTCCAGGTCCTTGCGGGCCAGCTGACGCGGGCCGGCGTTGATCCCGCGCACGACCCCGCCGGACGCAAGCGCTCCGGAGAACACCTTGAACGCAGTCTCGGCGACGGCAGCGCCGAGATCCTTGAGCTCCAGACCGAAGCGGGTGTCAGGACGATCGGAGCCGAACCGGCTGACGGCCTCGGCGTGGGTCATCCGCGGCCACGGCGGCGACGGCACGTCAAACCCGACGCGCCGGAACACCTCGCCGAGCGTCGCCTCGGTCGTCTCCAGCACGTCGTCCTCCTCGACGAACGCCATCTCGATGTCGAGCTGGGTGAATTCGGTCATCCGGTCGGCGCGGGCGTCCTCGTCACGGAAGCAGCGGACGATCTGGTAGTAGCGCTCGAACCCGCCGATCATCAGCAGCTGCTTGAACAGCTGCGGCGACTGCGGCAACGCGTAGAACGAGCCCGGCGCGATCCGTGCGGGCACCAGGAAGTCGCGCGCGCCCTCAGGCGTCGAGCGCGTCAGAAACGGCGTCTCGATCTCCAGGAAGTCGCGGGCATCGAGCACCTCACGGATCGTGCGCACGACCTGATGGCGCAGTGCGATCGCCTCCTGCATCGGCGCTCGGCGCAGGTCCAGCGAGCGGTGTCTGAGCCGAAGCTCCTCGTTGACCGCCGAGTCGTCGTCGATCGGGAACGGCGGCGTGTCGGCGTCGGCGAGGATCTCCAGCGTCTCCACGGCGAGCTCGATCTCGCCCGTCGGCAGGTTCGGGTTGACGTTCTCGGGCGCACGGCGGCGGATCGTGCCGGTGACCGTGATCACGTCCTCGGAGCGCAGCCGGTGGGCCTCGGCATGGGCCGCCGGTGCGGTCTCGGGGTGGAACACGAGCTGCAGCAGCCCGGAACGCTCGCGCAGGTCGATGAAGATCAGGCCGCCGTGGTCACGACGACGGTGCACCCAGCCGGAGACGCGCGCCTCGGCGTCGGCGCACGCAGCGTCCAGCGTGCCCGCCCAGACATCCCGGAACCGGTTCGGGCGCGGCTGGGTCATCTTGGGCGGGCGGGTCCGAGTCCCGGTGGTCGGGTCAGCGCTCATAGCCGTTCTCCTCGAAGCACCGCGGCGACCACGGCGCCGCGCTCGATCTCGTTCTGATCTCCGGACTCCATGTTCCTCAGGCTCGCGTGTTCGTCGTCGAAGACGATCGCAACGTAGCGCGCGCCGAGCCGGTCGGCGTGTTTGAGCTGGCCCTTGAGCGATCGGCCCGCGAGCTCGAGCTGCGCGCTCAACCCGGCGCGGCGGGCCTCGTTGGCGACGTCGAACGCGGCGCGACTGGCCGCGGCGCGAGGATCAGGATCGCGGCCGCTCTCAGAACCGCCGTCCGCAGAGCCTCCGGCGGCAGCACCGCCGCCCGCAGAGTTGTCGCCCGCGACGGCGACGAACAGATCGCACACGTCCGGTGCGACGGGGACGTCCGTCGCCGACAGCAGGATCCGCTCGACGCCGGCGGCCCAGCCGGCGCCGGGGGTCGGCCGCCCCCCAAGCTGCTCGACCAGCCCGTCGTAGCGGCCGCCGCCGCCGACCCCCGACTGGGCGCCGAGCGCGTCGGAGGCGAACTCGAACACGGTCCGCGTGTAGTAGTCAAGGCCCCGGACGAGCGTCGGATCGAGCTCGTAGGCGATTCCGGCGTCGTCGAGCAGTTCGCGCACGCGCGCGAAGTGCTCGGCGTCGTCGTCGGCCAGGCGGTCGAGCAGCAGCGGCGCCGCGCGCATCGTCTGCCGCGTGCGCTCGTCGCTGGCGTCAAACGCGCGCATCGGGTTCAGCCCGATCCGCTCGACCACGTCCTTGGAGAGCTCGTCTTCGTGCGCACGCAGGAACGCGGTCAGCTCCCGCCGGTATTCGGCGCGCGTCTCGGGCGTGCCGAGGCTGGAGAGGCGCAGCCGGATGCCGCGGGCGCCGAGCGCACGCAGCAGGTCGGACAGCAGGACGATCAGCTCAGCGTCGGTCTCCGGCCCGGCCGCGCCGATCGCCTCGGCGCCGACCTGCCAGAACTGTCGGTAGCGGCCGCGCTGCGGCGCCTCGGCGCGAAAGCAGCTGGACAGGTACCAGAGCTTGACCGGCTGCGGGAGCTTGTGCATCCCGTGCTCCATGTACGCGCGCACGATCGGCGCGGTGACCTCCGGGCGCAGCGTCAGCGAGCGGCCGCCACCATCGTCGAACGAGTACATCTCCTTGCGGACGATGTCGGTCGCGCCGCCGACGCCGCGGGCGAACAGCTCGGTCGCCTCGAACGTCGGCGTCTCGATCCGCCCGTAGCCAGCGCCGCCGAGGATCCGCTTGGCGTGCGCTTCGAGCACGGCACGCCGCTCCGCATCGGCGGGCAGCACGTCGAACGTTCCCCTCGGGGCCTGGATCGAGCTCATCGCCGGAGCTCGGTTAGCTGTTATGCGCGAGTTCGCGCAGGAACGGATTGGTGTCACGCTCGATCGCGAGCGTGGTCAGGCCCATGTGGCCCGGATGGACGGTCGTCTCGGGCGCGTACTTTCCGACCAGCCGCTCGATCGACGCCAGCAGCGTTGGCCAGTCGCCACCGGGTAGGTCGACCCGGCCGACCGAGCCCTGGAACAGGACGTCCCCGGAGAACAGCGCCTGGTGCTCGGGCAGCGCATAGCTGACGTGCCCGGGGCTGTGGCCGGGAACGAAGTCGACCTCGAACTGCAGGTCGGCCAACTGCAGCGTCTCGCCGCCCTCGATCGTGTGATCGGCCTCGTAGCTCTCGAACGGTCCGAAACCGGGATACGGCACGTAGGCCATGATGTCGGCCAGCACCCCGGTCTCGAGCTTCGGGCAGTACACCGGCGCGCCGGTCGCCCTGGCCACCGGCGCCACCGCGCCGATGTGATCGAAGTGGCAATGGGTCAACAGGATCGCCTCGACCGTATCGACCTGGAGTGCCCGAAGCGCCTCGAGAATCCGCTCGGCCTCGTCACCGGGGTCGACGATCACGGCGGTCGACGCGTCCGGCCGGCGGACCACGTAGCAGTTCTCCTGCACCGGCCCGACCGTGAACATCCGCGCGTCGATCACGTCGTCGGCCGTCCCTGCCTGCGCATCCGCCGGCGCCACAGGTATGTCTCCAAGTAGAAGCCCGTGGGGATGTAGATCACGGCCGCGACCGCGGCGAACGCCAGCGACACGCCGATCTTGCCGTGGGTGGTGACCAGCAGGAATATGCAGATGAAGAACGCCGCCAGCCCAGAGCGCAGGGCGGCCGAGGACCAGGTCGGCTTCTTCGTCAGGCGCGAGACCTTCGCGTCCTCACGCTTCTGCTTCTTGACCGCGTCCGCGCTCGGCGGCTTGGTGGTCCGCCCACGCTGGGTGACTTGGCCGGCGGCGGTCCCTCGGTGCTTGGTCTGGCGCTTGCGCTTGGTCTGGGCCATTGGGTTCTTGAGCTTACGCGCTGACGGACCGTCGGGCCAGTGCATTCTCGATCGTCTCAAGACCGCTGAGCGACACGTCAGGCGGGAAGCCCTCGAACGCAGCGTGCGGCGCCAGCCCGACGAGCTCGGCGCTGCGAATCGCGTCCCGGCCGGCGAGCGCCGCGATCGCCGCGACGACGTCCGCCGGCGAGGCTCGCTCGTAGTCCTCGACGTTGGTCGAAACCTGCGCGTGACCGGCGCTGTCCAGCCACAGCCCGATCGCGCGGATGCCCGGCAGGCCGTGACTGCCGCCCTCGCGGATCTCGGCGGCCAGCGCGCGGGCCTGGTCCAGCGTCCGGTCGGCGGCGAGCTCGACGTTGAACGCGACCAGCGGCGGGCGGGCGGCGACGAGCACCGCGCCGGCCGTCGGATGCAGCCGCGGCGGGCCGAAATCGGGTTTGAGCTCGTTGGCCTCGAGCCGCCGGGCGAGCTCGGCGGGGCCGCCGCGCCGCAGCTGCGCCCGTGTGCGCCCGCCACCAAGCGTCCCGTACAGGAACACGGGCAGGCGGAGCTCGTGCCCGAGCCGATCGGCGAGCACCAGCGCCTCGGCGGTTGCAGCGCCGCGCTCCGTCGGGGTTGATGTGGACGACCGGCGCGACGTCGACTGCACCGACCCGCGGGTGAACGCCGTCGTGCACGTCGATCTCGATCCGTTCAATCGCCGCGCGCGCGCCGTCGATTACCGGCCCGGCGAGCCGGCCGGGCGAGCCGGCGAGCGTGAACGCCGAGCGGTTGTGGTCGCGATCCGTATGGACGTCGAGCAGTCCCGCGCCGAACGCCCGGCTGACGGCCGCGATCGTGGCACTGTCGCGTCCCTCGGACACGTTCGGGTAGGCCAGCAGCGGCGTGTCGGTGGTCGCGGTCACGCGTCGAGGACGTAGCGCCCGGCGTCGAGCACCGGACGACCGTCGACCGTCAATGACGCGTCGGCGACGACGACGTCGATGTGAATCGGGACCGACACCGAGCCGCCGATGCCCGCGCTGGCGCCGAACGCGATGTGGACCGAGCCGAGGATCTTCTCGTCCTCGAGCACGTTGCCGGTCAGCGTCGCCGATTCGTTGGTCCCGATGCCGAGCTCGGCGACGTTACGTCCCAGTTCGCCGTAGGGCTCCAGCAGCGCCAGCAGCGAGTCGCCGGCCTGGCCGGTCGCCGTGCTCAGTCGACCGTCCTCGATCGTCAGCGTCGCCCGCCGGCGGGCGAGCCCGAATCCGGCCAGGCTCGCCGGCACGACCGTCCCGGCCCCGTCCACCGGCGAGATGAACCCCTCCCCCGCCGGTAGGTTGCCGAACGCGCCTCGCTGGGTCAGGTCGCCGTCGTCGGCCGCCCCGTCGCGTCCGGCCAGGTTCAGCGTCAGATCGGTGCCGGCCGGGCAGCTGATCGTGCGCCGAGCTGCCCCGGCTCAGCAGCTGCGCGACCGCATGCGACCGGGCCGCCATCTGCTCGAAGTCGATCGCCATCACGCGCGCGAGCATCGGTTCGGTCACGCCCGGCATCGTCGCCCCACGCGCGCCGGCCTCACATGCCCGCCGCCGGGCCTCGGTGTGGCTCAGCGACTTGACCGTCGGCGCGATGAACACGTCGCACGCGGCCATCGCCGCCGCGACCGGCGCCGCCGGCTCGGTTCCGTGGTCGGCACGCTCGTCCATCACCAGCAACGCCGCATCGGCACCGAGCTTCCTCGCCCCCTCGCGCAGCGCCTCGCCGATCGCCTGCTTGGCCGGGTCGACGATCACCAGCACATCCTCTCCGGGACTGACCGCCAGGCATCCCCTGAGCGTTGTTTCGACCGCCGGGCCGAGGTCGGGCATCGCGGGCAAGCATGCCACGCTGCGACGATCGGCCGCGCGCCGCTGCCCCAACACGGTGACCCCTGGACACCGTCGGACGACCGATACACTGCGCAACCCCTCGCCGGAGTAGCTCAGTCGGTTAGAGCAGCGGAATCATAATCCGCGTGTCGGGGGTTCGAGTCCCTCCTCCGGCATCCCGCGAGTTGCAGGTAAGTTGCCGATTTGCAGGGAGCTCTGCGGATTTGCCTTCGGACAGCTGACCGCTACGAACCCGTCGACTTCTGCCTAGGCGCGACGCAACGGGGTCTCGCGGTCGCCGGGCAGGGTGCTCTCGTTCAGAGGTTGTTGATGAGATCGGCGACACGTCGGTCGATCTCGTCGCGGATCCCGCGGACCTGCTCGATCGGCTGCCCGTGGGGGTCGTCGAGTTCCCAGTCGATGTAGCGCTTGCCGGGGATGTACGGACACTGGTCGCCGCAGCCCATCGTGACAACGATCTCGGCCTCGTCGGCGAGCTCACGGGTGAGCAGTTGGGGAGTGCGATCAGCGAGGTCGATGCCGATCTCGCGCATCACCTGCAGGACTTCGGGATGGACGTGATCGGCGGGGGTCGTGCCCGCGGAGAGCGCGCAGTGGGTGTCTGCGGCGGCGCGTTGCAACAGGGCTTGGCTCATCTGAGAGCGTCCGGCGTTCTGCCGGCAGACGAACAGGACGGTGGTCATGGTGGAAGTATTGCATTGACATTTATCACTTCAATCAGTATCCGTAGATCTGTGATCGGCTCTACGGACGAGCCCGATCGGTCCCGCCGTCGCCGGGGTGCTACGGCAAACGACCGGCAGCTACACCGTGATCATCACGCTCACCGCGGTCTGCTTCGCGATCGCCGCGGCAACGATCGCGACAGGTGGCCGGGCCTCACCCAGTGTTCCAGAACGTCGAGCCGGTCAGGCCAACCAGCCGGCGAGTTCGTCCAGTGCCTCGGGCAGCACGTAGTAATAGGCCCACAGCCCGCGGCGCTCTGAGTCGACGATCCCGGCGGCCCGCAGCTTCTTCAGATGGTGGGAGAGCGTCGGCTGGGCGATATCGAACAGCGGCACCAGCTCACACACGCAGACCTTGCCGGCGTGCTTGCGCAGCACATCGACCAGCTGTAGTCGGATCGGGTCACCGAGCGCCTTGGCGACCTCGGCCATCCGAACCGCATGCTCGCGATCGATGTCGGGGTAGACAACCGGCTCGCAACACCGGTCGCCGTTCGCACGTTTGGTCTTCGGGGCAAGCTCTAGATCGACAGCCATGGATGGAGCGTAGCGCGCCCAGGGCACTTACATTGACAGATCTCGATGCAATGTTACGCTCCTGAGACACCTTCTGACATTGATGTCCATCGATCTAAGGAGTGTTCGTGATGCAGACCATCCCGACCGACCCCGACACGCTGCGCGACCAGGTCCGTGAGCGCTATGCCGCGGCTGTGACCGCGACGACGACCGCAGGCTGCTGCGGAGCCGAATCCGATCTCTGCTGTGACGCGACCGGTGCGATCGTGACCGACGAACAGCGCCAGCAGTTCGGCAACGCGCTCTACACGCTCGAGGAGCGCGGAGAGCTGCCCGCGGCAGCGGTGCTCGCGTCCCTGGGATGCGGCAACCCGATCGCGATCGCTGATCTGCATGCCGGTGAGACCGTGCTTGACCTCGGCTCCGGCGGCGGGATCGACGTGCTCCTGTCCGCCAAGCGCGTCGGACCAACCGGGCTGGCGTACGGGCTGGATATGACCGACGAGATGCTCGCGCTCGCCCAGCAGAATCAGGCCGATGCCGGGATCACGAATGTGCAGTGGCTGCGCGGGCACATCGAGAACGTGCCGCTGCGCGCCGAGACCGTCGACGTGATCATCTCCAACTGCGTGATCAACCTCTCTGCGGACAAGCCACAGGTGTTCCGTGAGGCGGCGCGGGTCCTCAAGCCCGGCGGCCGGTTCGCCGTCTCAGACGTCGTCGCGGACTCAGACATGGACGATGCGACCCGCCAGAGCATGCAGTCCTACACCGGCTGCATCGCCGGCGCCCTCACGCGAGACGAGTTCGTCGCCGAACTACGCCAGGCCGGACTGACCGATATCACGATTGAGGAAACTCACCGCGTCCACGTCGCCGCCGCCTCGGCGATCATCCGCGCCACCAAGCCCAGCCCAGGCTGCTGCTCAACCAGCGACCAAGCGGCATGCTGCGAGCCAGCCGACAAAGACGGGTGCTGTGACACCGCCTCGATCAGCTCGGGCGGGTGCGGATGCCAGTAGTCGACCAGCTCACAATCCGCCCAGCGACGGCGACCGACCTGCCAGCCGTCGCGGAGATCTACAACGTTGGGATCGCCGAACGCGTCGCGACCTTCGAAACCGTTCCGCGCACCGCGGCGGACCTCGCCGGCTGGACAAGCGACGGACAACCGTTCGTGGTCGCGACCCAGGGCGGGAGCGTGATCGGGTTCGCGCGCGCGGGCAGCTACTCAGACCGCTGCGTCTACCAGGGCGTCGGCGAGCACGCCGTCTACGTTCACCCCACTGCACGCGGTCAAGGCCTCGGCCGCCAGCTGCTGACCGCACTCTGCGACCAATCCAAACTCCACGGGCTTTACAAGCTCACCTCCCGGATCTTTACCGACAACCATCCCAGCCGGGCCGCCCACCAGGCAGCAGGCTTCGAAGAGGTCGGCATTCAACGACGTCACGGCAAGCTCGACGGCCGCTGGAAGGACTGCGTGCTCGTCGAGAAGCTGCTCGGCGAAGCGGCCGAGTAAGCACCAAGATCGAGCTGTACTTCTCCGAACCATCTTCGGGGCTACGCTCGACGAATGACCGACGAGCACCGAGCAGACATCGAGAAAGTCCGCGAAGTCGCCGAGGATCTCGGCACTCCGGGCCAAGACGCAACGCCCAACGAGCGCGATGCCGACGACCGCGATCCGCTGCAGAATGAGATCCGCCGACGCCAAGCCAAGGGTGACGAGAAGCCGATTACTGAGCGCGACGCGAGTTAGCTGCACGCCCGGTCTCGGGTCCTCGATGCGCACGTTGCCGGGGCGGGGCGGGGTTCAATCCGCCCCGCCCCCCGCACCATCAGCGCCAGGTGCGCTGGCCCGAGCCCTCGACGGGAGTGAGTTCGGCTAAGCGGCCGTCGCTCCCTCGGCAGCGACCTCGTGCTTGCCCTCAGCGAACTCCTCGACGATCTTGGCGCAGAACGCCGGGAGATCATCGGGGTTGCGAGAGGACACCAGTCCCTGATCGACCACGACCTCCTCGTCGACGACGTTGCCCCCGGCGTTGCGGATATCGGTGCGGATGCTCGGATAGGAGGTGAGCGTCCGGCCGCGGACGAGGTCGGCTTCGACGAGCGTCCAGGGACCGTGGCAGATCACGCCGACGGGCTTGCCGCTCTTGAAGAACGCCTGCAGGAACGCGATCACGTCGTCGTCCTGGCGCAGGTTGTCGGGATTGGCAACGCCGCCGGGGAGAATCAGCCCGTCGTAGTCGTCGGCGGATGCGTCGGTGATCACGGTGTCGACGGCGAATTTCCTGGCCGGCTCGAGATCGTGGTCCATCGCCTGGATCTCGCCGGCTGCCAGCGAGATCAGCTCGGTGGTGGCGCCGGCATTTTCGACCGCCTCACGAGGCTGTTCGAGCTCGACCCGCTCGACACCGTCGGCAGCGAGGATCCCGATCTTCTTGCCCTTCAGTTCATTTGACATGCGTGCTCCTTGTTCGATTGCGTTGACCTACGGGCGCAGCGCCGCGTAGGCAGCGGCGGCCGCGACCCCGTAGACGAGGTGGTAGGAAACGTCGAGCACCAGCTCGACAGGTGGGTACTTCCACACGGGTGGAGCGAGCTTCATCGCCGGCAGCTCCAGCAGGCTCGCCGCCCACACGGCCGTACCGAACGCGAGGCCTCGTGG
The DNA here is from genome assembly GCA_963846015.1 of uncultured Solirubrobacteraceae bacterium. Lineage (GTDB taxonomy): Bacteria > Actinomycetota > Thermoleophilia > Solirubrobacterales > Solirubrobacteraceae > Palsa-465. The sequence continues at coordinate 389,598 of CAWJUE010000002.1, read as the reverse complement.
AATCACCGCGGTGTCGTCGATCCCGTCGGTGAGCGCGTAGGCCGCCCCCCAACTGGTCCCGTAACCCCAGTGCATCGCGTTGTTCAGCGCCGAGGTGTGCTCCTCGTCGAACCGGCGATGGAAGACGCCGCGGATCACGCGCTTGCCGACCTCGGCAGGCGTCGTGCTCGCCTCGCTGCCGCGCAGCTTGGCGACAGCCGTCTGGTAGACGGTCATCGCCGCGGTGCCGGCCACTCCCGCGGCGAGCCCGCGGGCCACCGCGCCGATCGGACTTGGAGTCTCAGAGCGGTTGATGAGCAGGGCTCTCATGCAGGACCTTGCTGGCCGGCGGCGCCGGCATCGTTGATCCGTGGCTGAGCTGCATTGTCGTGTTCGGGCATGCGTGTCTCCTTCTGCTTGAAATCCGACTCAGCCCCCGACGCGGGACCAGGCGACGAGCGGCGGGAGCCGCACGTGGTGTGCTACCCCGAACCGGCGACGCTACTCGTACGATTGCGGCCCATACCGCGCCGTTTCCGACACGGGACGAGTGTGAGATAGCGCCGCTCAGAGGTGGGCGCGCAGCAACCGACTCAGGGTCGTCCCGCTCCCGTACCTGCTCAGGCGCGGCGTCGCCTCGCGCGTCGCAGGCACACCGGCGCGACGGCGATGATGGCCAGGGTGAGGCCGCTCAGCGCGAGCAGCTCCGGGTAGTCGCCGTAGCCGTGAAAGCGGAACACGACGTGGTCTGTGCCCGCCGGGACATCGACGGCGACGAGCGCCGGAGCCACCATGCGGGTCGGTCGCCGTCGGCCGTTCACGGTTGCCGTCCACCCGGGGTCATAGGAGGCGCTGAGCACCGCGACTCCGGCACGGTGCATCCGCACCGTCGCCGCGGCTTCGCCTGCACCGAGGAAGGCGCGTTGCGCGCGGACCGCGCCGACGGAGGACTGGCCGGGCACCCTGGGTAGGCGGCCATCCGCGCCACCGGCGGACCCGTACCTGACGCCGAGATACTCGCCGTCCGCGGCGAGCCCGGAGCGCAGCAGCGAAATACTGCGGGTGCCCACGTTCGTCCGGTTCGCCGCGAGTTCACCGACGACTCGGCCGGGCTGGACGTAGCCGGCGCCGTCGATCGTCCACAGCGAGTAGCGGCCGGAGCCCATGACCAGCCGGGCGCGCACCGGCGGTTGGTGGCCGGCGGGAAGGATGAGGTAGCGGATCGCGAACAGTTGGTAGTCGGAGGGGTCGCGGTCCTGGAAGTAGGACTCGGGGCCGGTCATCAGCGACGCGGTGCGCAGCGTGTAGCCGACCTCATCGATGTCCCGGCTCTCGAGGTACTTGAACACCGGGACCGTGCCAACGGTGAAGTTCTGACCCCAGTTGGTGGGCATCCCGGCGTAGGTCCGGCCGCCGCCGTCGCGGTCAATCACCGCGATCAGGCGATCAAGCTGGCCGCCCTGGGTGTGATCGGCGCGGCGTTGGGCGCTGATCGCGGCGCTGTCGTGGCGGTCAAAGGCGCCCAGCTGAAGCCACGCGGGCGCGAGCACGACAACCACGGCTACGCCGCCGGCGGTGGGGGTCAGCGCGGACCGCCACTGCGAGACGCGGGTTTCCAGCTGCCGCGCGCTCTGGGCGGCCAGCCAGGCGGCGCCGCGACCGGCGAGGAGCAAGGCGGTGAGCTGTATGCCCATCATGAAGCGGCGAAAGAACAGGTCGGCGTTGCCCGGGATGACGTCGACCAGCGACCCGAAGGTGGTACGACCGAACGCGAACAGCAGGCAGACCGCCAGCGCGACCAGCAGCGCGCGGGCGTCGGGCTCGGCAGACCACGCGAGCCACGCCAGTCCGAATCCAAGCGCCGCGAACACGGTCACGACCGGAAGCCGGCCGTGGTCGAGCAGTTGTCCTGATACCAGCCAGTCGAGCACGCGACGCGCGCCGTAGCCGTTGACCAGCGCGGTGCCCTGCAGCGGCTCGTTGACCGCCGCCCACCGCCGCTGCACAAGCAGCGGGACGATCACCCACGCCGCCGCGAGCAACGAACCGCCGAGCAGGACCGCGGCTCGTCGCCACCGGACGATCAGCGGTCGGCCGGCAACCAGCGGCCAGACCAGCAGCACCGCGAGCGCCAGGTAGCCGGTCTCAAAATGCAACGCCACCGTCAGTGCCGTGAGAAGCACCGCTCGGAAGTAGCCGCGTCCGTCGCGGATCGCCCGCCAGCTGTACCCCCACGCCAGCGGCAACGTCCACGACGCCCACAGCTGCGTCCAGACACCAAACCCCGTCCACACGTAGGCGTGCTGCTCATAGCCCACCCCCGGCGTGCTGACCAGGAACGGGGCCATCGCAGCGCTGGCGGCCGCGGCCGGCCTGCCCGCCCCGAACGCCCGGGCCGACAGGTAGACGCTGATCGGCCACAGCGACAACAGCAGATACAGCGACCAGCGAAACGCCACGTCGGGGCCGACCGCCAGCCCCACCAGACCGGTCAGGATCGCCGGCAGGCTCTGATAGTGCAGAAACTGCGGCGACCCCTGACCAAGGAACGGAAACCAGCGAGTCAGCGGCAGGTGTCCGGCGCGCAGCTGTGCGGTCGCGAAGCGCACCATCTGCTCGTGCAACGAGCCGTCATTCAGGTAGGTGACTCCAACCGTGAGCGCTCGCAGGCTCACCAGACCCCACACCACCGCCGCGGCGACGATCAGCCACGGCCACCAGACAGCGTTCCGGCCCCCGCCATCCCCCGGGAGCCGGACCGCCAACCGCCCCATCACCGACGCCCGCACCGAGCGAGCGCCGGCGCTCGTCACCCGATCAACCAGCGCCCGTATTGCCGGTGTTGCCCGTGCCGGGGCCCGTGTCGCTGGCAGGCGCGACGGTGCAGTGGTCCAGGTGGAAGGTGCCCTCGGCTGTGTTGCCCGCTGACTCGCCCGGGGCGATGACCTCCGTCCCGTTCGTGCCGTCGAGAACCTTCACCGTCGGCCCTGATGCCCCCGACCTCGGTGTACAGGTGACCGGGCCACTGACAGACGCCGGCCCGGACGCCATGTAGATCGTGATCTGCTCGCCGGTCCCCATCGCGGCGAGCTTGGCGTTCACCTGAGGAAGATTCAGGTCTTTGGCGTAGTCCAACTTCACCAGCACTGAGCCATCGCCTTCCTTTGTGATGGCGAACGCCGGCGCGGCCGTCGACCCACCCAGGATGAGTACGAGCGCCGCCCCGACGCCCGCCAGCCCAAGCGTGCTGCTCGCGAGAATGCGCGGACGCCGGAGGATGCGGTTCCCACGCGTCTGACCCGCCTCGGGTCGATCGGCGTGGGCGAGTGTCGTGCCGTGCTCTCGAGCCAGATCACGCCACAGATTGTCCGTGAACTTAGTCATTGCTGTGCTGCTCCTTTCTCAGCCGGGACCGCGCCCGGGACAACCGTTTACGAAATGCCACGCGGGAGACGCCGAGGGCCAGCGCCGCCTCCTTCGGGGTGAGTTCCGCCAAGTCGACGAGTTCGATCGCCGCCCGCTCGTCTGCAGGCAGCTGCTCGCAGCGCCGCATCAGCGCCGCCCCCTCGCGCTCGTCGTCGATCCGCTGGACCAGCTCCTCGATCTCGTCGGCGTCAAGCGGCCGGTGGCCGCGGAGACGCGCAGCAACGTCTCGGCTGCCCGCCGACTGCTCACAGTGGTGGGCGAACACATGAGCGGCGATGCCGAACAGCCACGCCCGGTCCGATCCCCGCCGGGGATCGAACCTCCCGAACCCGTCCACAGCTCGGACGAACGTCTCGGAGGTGAGATCGGCGACCGTCTGGGGATCCCGGCACCGACGCGCGAAGTAGCCCATGAGGACGTCGACGTTGCGCAGGTACACCTGCTCGAACTCTTCAACCGGCGAGCTTGGCGGCCGGCCGCTCGACCGTGCCCTGACCGCGACCGGTCGCTCCCGCATCGTGCTCGTCAGTGGTTTTGTCTCAGTGGTCATGGTCCCTAGTTGCGATCCCGCCTCGGGCTGTGACATCGCCGGTCCGCAACGCGCCGCCGGTCATCTCAAGCGAACGTCGATTCGGGACCACAGCGACGTCGCTAGCCGTCCGTCAGGTCGCCCAGCCGGACCGGACGAGGCCGGTCTCATAGGCGAGCACGACGAGCTGCGCGCGATGGCGAGCGCCGAGCTTGGCGAACAGTCGACCGACGTGGGTGCGGGCGGTCGCCGCAGTTGCGCTCGCCGCACTCGCCGGCATGCTCGCGCTGCTCGCCGCGCGCACCACGGTCCGCCACGACATCCCCTGACCCCCGGAGACCGTGAAGGTTGGCGATTTCGTTTCACCCCTCGGAACGCAATCGCCAACCGTCGGGCCGCGGGTAACTGGTCCGTCGACCAGGCCGAGGCCGTCGCCGAGCGGGATGTATCACCAGCAAGGGAAGCGGCTCTCCGTCATCAGCGGCCGGCGATCAGCCGGACTATGACAAGCGGGGAGCAATAGATGAGCACATCAGCAGTGAACTTTCCCAGCAGCCAGCACTACTACGCGCCGCTACCCATCATCGAGTGACCACCGAAGCGACGAAGGGATCGGCCGCGGTCGCGTGAACCGGCCCGAAGCGACACGATCTCGGTAGGGGATTTTCCTGACCCGGCCCTCGGGAACTCGGGCGCAACACTCTGGCAGAGCCGTATAGACGGAGGTGAGTGCCGCTGCGAACATACCTCTCACCGCCGCAATCGAACGGAGCAGACGATGAACAGCACACCACCGACGACCGCGGGACCAGCTGGACAGGTCGATCCGGAGAAGCCACGCGTCGGACTGCTGGGCGTTGGCCTGATGGGCTCCGCGATGGCCGGTCGACTGCTCGAGCAGGGCATCCCGGTCATCGCCTGGGACCTCGACTCAGCTCATGTTCATGCGCTCGAAGCTCGTGGCGCCGAGTCCGCCACACAGCCGAGCGACGTGGTGACCGGCGCCGACATCGTGATCACGATGCTTCCCACCGCGGAGGTCGTCCTCGAGGTCGTCCAGCCGTTGCTTGATGATTGGCCCGAGGGAACGATCTGGTTGCAGATGAGCAGCGTCGGGGCGACGGAGGCGGACCAGCTGACGGACGCCGCTGAGGCACACGCCATCGCGCTGGTTGACGCGCCCGTCTCAGGCAGCACGCTTCCGGCCGAGCACGGACAGCTCACGATCCTTGCATCTGGCCCTGACTCCGTCCACGCCTCCGTCGACCCGGTCTTCGCGGCGTTGGCGTCTCGAGTGCTCTGGGTGGGACGGGCCGGGATGGGCTCACGCCTGAAGTTGGCGGCCAACCATTGGATGATCACGATGGTCGCCGCACTCGCCGAATCGATGCACCTGTGCGAGGCGATGGGGCTCGATCAGCAGGAGTTCATCGCGCTGCTCGACGGCGGGCCGCTGGGCTCCGCCTATGCCATGCAGAAGCTCGACGAGATGCGCCGCCATGACTACCCCGCCGGCTTTCCGGTCCGGCTCGCCCTCAAGGATCTGGAGCTTGTCCGCGAGGTTGAGCACACGTCTCGCGCGACGATGCCGGTGCTGGACGTGGCGGTCGAGCGCTTTCGGAGGGCAAGCAAGGACCATGCCGACCAGGACCTGGCGGCAATCTATGAGCTGGACCGAGCCGCCGACTCCTAGCTGGATCTCAGCCGGTTCCAGGAGGCGGGGTGACGCCCGGCGGCCGACGCGGGCAGAATGGGGAGCGTCTGATGAGCGAGCTCGCATTCCTCAACGCGCTGCACGTCGATCTGGTGCGCCACGACGGGATTGACGTCGGGCGACTGCCACACGAGCTGTTTCAGACCTCCACGATCCAGGCACTGCTCGGTGGGGCGTTTGACGGCGACGTCACGCTGAACGAACTGCTGGAGCACGGCGACTTGGGCCTGGGCACACTCAATGGTCTTGACGGAGAGCTGATCATGATCGATGGGCAGGTCTTCAAAGCCGAACTGGACTGCACGCTCAGCCGCCCAGACCTGCAGTCGCAAACACCGTACGCAGTGGTGGTGCCGTTCACCTCCGGTCCAGGGCAGCGGATTCGCGGTCCGATCGACGAAGCGATGCTGGAGCGCCGACTATGGCCCGACCGCAACCGACCACGCGGGCCGACCGCGATCCGAATCGACGGACGCTTCGAGACGATCCGCGTCCGATCGGTGCCCAGGCAAGTGCCGCCCTACCCGTCGCTGGCACAAGCGATCGGACACGAGCACCGACGCGAGCTCCATGACATCTCAGGGACGATGGTTGGATTCTGCTTCCCCGATGGCCTGGCGGGTATCGAGATCGTCGGCTTCCATCTGCACTTCGCCTGCGATCGACGATTGCATGGAGGTCATGTATTGGACTACACGCTCCAGGATGGCACCGTGTGGATCGACCAGGCCACCGACCTGCACGTCGAGCTGCCCGCCGCCGTGAGCCCGCCTGATCGCCGCCAGGTCGTCGACCAGTCCGCGCTGCGACGCTTGGAAAGGAGCGCCGGGACCGGATGACGAAAATCGCGGTCACGGGAGGTAGCGGTAAGGCCGGGCGGGTGGTCGTCCGCGCCCTGCGCGAGCACGGCCACCAGGTCCTCAACATCGATCTCGTCCCCTCTCCTGAGTCCCCGCACCCGGAAGCCGCGGTCCCGTTCCTCAAGGCAGATGTGACGGACTTCGGCCAGGCGTTCGAAGCGTTGAGCGGAGGCGACACGCTGCCAGGGATCGAGGCGGTCGTGCATTTGGCGGCGATTCCGTCCCCGGCCCACGCGACGTCAGACCAGGTGTTCCGTACCAACATCACGAGCACCTACAGCGTCTTCTCGGCGGCGGCCCGCCTGGGCCTCCCGCGGGTGGTGTGGGCGTCAAGCGAGACGACGCTCGGCCTGCCGTTCAACCGCCCACCCGACTATGCGCCGGTTGACGAAGCGCACGTGCGCCCGGAGACCAGCTACGCCCTGTCCAAGGCCCTCGGCGAGGAGATGGCACGCCAATTGCACCGTTGGCACGGCACCACGTTCATCGGACTGCGCTTCTCGAACATCATGATCCGCCAGGACTACGAGCGGTTCCCGGAGTTCTGGGGGGATCCCCACCGCCGCAAGTGGAACCTGTGGGGGTACGTCGACGAGAGCCATGTCGCGCAGAGCGTGCAGCTCGCGCTCGACGCAAACATCGACGGCACCGACAACTTCATCATCGCCGCTGCCGACACGGTGATGAAACGTTCCAGCCGCGAATTGATGGCCGAGGTGTTCCCCGGCGTTCCGGTCGCCGATCGGATACACGGCAACGACACCCTCCTCGACATCAGTCGCGCCCGCACCGTGCTCGGCTATTCCCCCACCTTCACGTGGCGCGAGCTGTACTGAGGCGACCAGGCCGACCATCGCTCAATCGCGTGATCACCCTCTCAGTAGCCTGAGACGTCAGATGCGTGACGACATACGCCAGGCGCTCGCGGTCGATCGTTCAGCGACGCTCGAGCAGCGCACGGTCGACATCACCACGATCGGCCGCCGCTCCGGCGACCCGCGACGGATCGAGATCGTCTTCTACCGATTTGAAGATTGCATCTACCTCAGCGGCGTCCCCGGGCCGCGCCCGCGCGCCTGGGTGCTCAACGTGACCGCCGAGCCGCATTTCATCTTTCATCTCAAGCACGGCGTGGTCGCCGATCTGGCGGCGGTCGCCACCGTCATCACCGATCCGGCCGAGCGCCGGCGCATCCTGGCTGACTTCGTCGAGGACTTCAACCGGCGTCACGGCGCCGACAGCGAGTGGCCCCAAGCCGTCCTCGAGGACTGGGTCGCGCGCAGCCCGCTGGCGAAGGTCAGCTTCGAACAGACCGATTGACTCTCACCCCAGCGTGAGGCCGTCCTGCGTTGACTGCGCGCTGGGTGACGACACCTCGGCCGACGTCTCGGCGGACGACGGCGAACCGCCGGCCGACCGCGCCTCCTCATCCGAGACCTCCGGCTTGATCGGCTTCCCGTTCTCGTCGAGGTACACCACGCGCCCGGTCACGATCGGCTTCAGCGCCGGAACAATGACTAAGGGCAGCAGCAGCGGCAGGAACAGCAGGTTCATCCAGTTCCAGAGTGTGTTACCGGTGAAGCCCGTCCACGTCCACTTCCCGAGATAACCGCCCGCCACCAGCGCCACGAAGACGACGAACACGCCGCATGCGACCATCGAGTGGCGCCGGCGCCAGCCGCTGCGCAATTCGAGCAGCCGGGGCAGCAGGACCAAGCTCAGCGGCAGCAAGACCAGGCCGAACCAATCCCACAGGGTGTTGCCGGTGAACCCGGTCCAGCCCCACGGCATCGCGTAGCCGAGCACGACGACCAGCACGAACACGGCGAACACAGCAAGCCCGCGTGCCTTGGTCTGCGGCGCGACGCGCGTATCGGCACGAAACCAGACCGGCAGCACCCCGAGCGCCAGCGGCAGCAGCAGCAGGTGCAGCCAATCCCACAGCGTTGCAGTCCCGCCGTTGATGCCGGTCCACGGCCAACGATGGCTGTAGCCACCCCACAGCACGATCGCGAGCGCCAGACCACCGGCCGCGCCGAGCACGACCTGCCGCGTTTTCAACCGGCTGGCCGGCGGACTGCCGACCCTCGCATTGGTCTGCGCCGCTCCCATCCCCGAGCGGCAGTAAACCACACCTCGGCGCGCTGATCGGCGCGCGCGACAATCGCGATGGGCCCGGGGTCGCGATCAGCCCAGGGTCGCGATCTGACCAAATGCGTGGACGATCGGCCGGTGCTCGCCGATTCGGTGCATGAACTCGAGCTCTGAGACCACCGGCGCCTCGCGCAGCGCCACGCACGAGACGTCCGCGGTCGCGATGTTCCGCACGCAAGCGGGCGCGATCGACACGCCCAAGCCGGCACCGACCAGGCGCAGGATCGTCAGCCAGTGCGATGCCTCGTGGGCGACTCGGGGACGGAACCCGTGCTCCTCGCACAACGCCAGCGGCTTCTCGAACGCCCGCGCCCCGGCGTGCCGTGGTGGGTAGACGAACGGGGTATCGGCGAGCCCGGCGACCGACATCGAGCTGTCGCCGGCGTGCGGATGGTCCGACGGGAGCACCGCGACGAACGGCTCCGACAGCATCGGAGTCGCGACGAGGCCGTCGACCGGCTCGGCGTCACGGACGATTCCGGCATCGATCTCACCGTCGAGCAGCCCCGCGATCACGCGCGCCGTGAACGACTCGTGGAGCTGGAGCTGCACCGCCGGAAACGCCGCGACGTATCGGGAGAGGATCCCCGGCAGGGTCGTCAGCATCCCCGATCCGACGAAGCCGACGTTCAGGCGGCCGGTCTGCCCGAGTCCGATGCTGCGCGCCTCGTGGATGTCCTCGTCAACGCTGCGCAGCGTCCGGCGAGCCCGCTCGAGCAAGGCGGCCCCGGCGGGGGTGAGCCGAACCGACCGTGACGTTCGCGTCAGCAGTGAGCAGCCGACGGCCGCTTCGAGTCGGCGGATCGCCTGGGACAGTGGTGGCTGGGCCATGTGCAGCCGCGCGGCCGCACGACCGAAGTGCAGTTCCTCGGCGACGGCGACGAAGTAGCGCAGGTGACGGAGCTCGACATCCATATGCACACGATATTGATAAAGACGAACGGGATACTGGACGTCTTGGTCTCCGCGGATGACACTGCTGTCATGGACCTGACGATTCGACCCCTGCAGGACGACTCCGACGCGGCGGCGTTCCGTTCGCTCAACGAGGAGTGGATCGAGCGGTACTTCACGATCGAGGCGCAGGACCGCCGCCAGCTCGACGATCCGATCGCGGCCTACATCGACACCGGCGGTGAGATCCTGATCGCGGAGCTCGGCGGCCGCCCGGTTGGCTGCGTGGCGCTGATGCCCGACGGAGCCGGCGCCTACGAGCTCTCGAAGATGGCGATCGCGCCCGGGGTGCAAGGCCGCGGCGCCGGACGCCGCCTGCTCACCGCGGCGATCGACCACGCCCGCTCGCTCGGCGCCACGTCGCTGTTTCTCGGCAGTTCCCGCAAGCTGGCCAACGCGGTCCATCTGTACGAGGCGCTCGGGTTCCGGCACGTCGCCCGTGAGACGCTCCACATGCCGTACGCGCGTGCCGACGTGTTCATGGCGCTCGTGCTCGAGGCGCCGGCGCCCGCACCGGCGTCGCGCTGACGCAGACCCGCCTCCCGCGGACTCGCAAGCTGCGGTTACCTTTGTATAGCCTGGGTGCCGACGATCGGGCTTTGAGGAGAGCGATGTCGAGGTACTCGCCGGTGCTGCTGCGTGACCGTCCGCGTCACCTGCAGGTGATCTCAGCAGTCGTCGCGCCCGCGGCGCTCGGTGCCCTGGCCGGCATCCTGCTCGGCGTATCCGCCGCCGGGTACTGGGCAATCGCCGTGGTCGCCGCCGTCGGCGCGTTCCTGAGCGGCTTCGAGCACCGCGACGGATGGGGCGGCGCCGACCGCGGGTTCTCCGGCGGCCTGATCTACGGCGTGGTGCTGCTCGTCATCCACGCGCTCGCCGGCACGCACGCGAAGGTGTCGCTCGGCAGCTTTCCGCCGCTGCTGGCAGTGTTGACGACGATCGTCGGGACGCTGCTCGCCGCGGCCGGCGGGCGTATCGCGCGGGCCCAGCGCGGCGACCCGCCGCGCCACGAGCCGTTGCTCTGGCGCTAACCCGGCTGAGGCCGGCCCGGCTGGCCCAGCGTCGGTTAGACGGGTCCGTCGCCCTGGCCGGCGAGGCCCTTGAGCAGCGTCTCGGTGACCTGCTGCTCGTCGCTGTCGCCAGCGTCGGGAGAGAGCTCTCGCAGCGCCGCCATCACGGCGAGCTCGTCGTCACCGAGATCGACCAGCCGATATCCGGCCTGGTCGTGAGGCTGCTCAGTGAAGCGGTCGCGCAGCCGGTCAGCGACCTTGTCTCCGACGATCGCGCGGAGCTTGTCGCCGGTGACGAGATCCGCCTGCGAGTCGCTGAACGCGTATCCGCTCACGCTCGATGGGTACCCGCGCGCGATCCCGCTAAACGGGCGCGCCCGGGTCCGTTCGCCGCGGTTCGGCCAGCGGGCGGCCCGCATCATCGGCCGCGATCCCAGGCGGCCAAGCCCCCAACCAGTTGTCCCGGGCGCCGTCGACGGTCAGCGCCGCTCCGGAGACGAAGTCCCCCGCCGGTGACGCCAGGTAGGCGACGAGCCACGCCAGTTCGTCGGGCTGCCCCAGCCGCCCGAGCGGGATCGTCCCGGCGACCGCGTCGACGATCGGCTGCGGGTACTTGGTCAGCAGCGCGTCGGTGGCGAACTGGCCAGCGGCGATTGAGTTGCAGCGGATCCCGAACCGCGCCCATTCGACCGCGAGGACACGCATCAGGTTCTCGACCGCGGCCCGCGCCGCCGAGCTGTGGGCCATGCCGGGCAGGCCGTTGTGGGGCGAGATCGTGACGCAGATCACCTTGCCGCTCCCGGCCGGGATCATCGCCCGGGTGGCCACCGCGTGGGTCATCAGCCACGTGCCCTCGACGTTGAGCCGGATCACCGTCCGAAAGCCCTTGGGAGTGATGTCCTCGGCCGGCGACAGGAACTGGCCGCCGGCGTTGTTGACCAGCAGGTCGATCCGTCCGAACCGCTGGAGCACCCGATCGACGAGCCCGTCGACCTGCTCCTCTTCGCGGATGTCACAGGTGAGCGGCTCAATCAGTCCCTCCGGCCCAAGCCCGGCCGTCTGTGCGAGCGGTTCACCCCGCCGTCCGCAGACCACGACCCGGGAGCCGAGCGCGGCGAGCTCCAGCGCGATCGCGCGCCCCAGGCCCGAACCGCCACCCGTGACGACCGCCACCTGGTCGTCCAGCAGCCCGTCCCGGAACACGCGTGACCGTGCCGTCGCCGGCGCTCCGAGGTCGTCGTTGCTCGGCGGTCTCGCGCCCACGGACCGGATCGTAGTCAGCCGGCTCGGTCGAGCGTGCTGAGCGGCACCCAGCCTTCCCGACCCTCGCGTGAGCGGCACCACAGCCAGCCGCTGCGAATGTCCTCCCTGATCACCTCGAGCAGCTCACCGGCGCTGGTCGCCAGCTCGGTGGTGTCATACGCCGTCCGCACGGTGACCGTCCCCTTCGAGCCCGACAGGTGCCTGACGGGTACCCAGCCGGTGCCGGCCTCGGCGGTCACGAATACGAACTCGCGCCATTCGCGGCTGCGCTCGCCGGCAGCGACCCGCTCGCCGGCGACCAGCCGCAGCGGCAGCCGGTCCGGGACCTCGTGCGAGGACTTGACGACGACGCCGGTCACAACACCGATCTTGGCAGAGCGCGCGGGAGCCGATGCGCGTGCGTCACCCGCGACCGGTGAACTCGTCGCCGGTCACGTCGACCGCGACACACTCGTTCGCGCTCGGACAATCGATCGCCGTCAGCGCGGACGCCCCCGGGACCTGGGTGGCGACCCAGGTCGACGGCTTCGCCGTGCCCGCCAGCGCACGGCCGTTGGCGTCGACCGCGACACATCGATTGACCGTTGGGCAGGAGATGCTCGTCAGTGTCTGCCCAGCGTCGGTGGCCGTCGGCTTGACCGAGTGCTTGGACCGCGGGTTGAACGCGACGGCGTCGCCCCGGCTGTCGACCGCCACGCAGATCGTGACGCGTGGGCAGGAGATGTCGTCGAGCTCGTTGTCAGAGTCGCCCGACGGGGCGTCGAGACCGACCGAAGCGTCGATCCTCGTTGCCGTGATCTGCCTGCCGGTCCTCGGTTGGAAGGTGATCTCCACGCCGTCGTTGTCGATCGCGGTGCATTGGGTCGTCGACGAGCAGGCCACCCCGGTGAGCGCCTCGCCGGCTTCGACCTTGATCCGGCGCTTGATGAACTTGGCGGTGAGCGGGTCATAGCTGACGCCGTAGCCGTCGGTGTCCGTCGCGACGCATTCCCCGGCGGCCGGGCAGGCGATCCCGACGATCCCCGCGTCGCTGTAGCTCGCGAGCTGATGCTCCTTGGGCAGCTTGAAGCGCTTGGGGTCGAACGCTCCCTGCCGGCCCTCGACGATCGCCAGGCACCGAGTCGCCGTCGTGCAGACGACGTCTGAGGCCTGGAAGAAATGGTCGGTCACGACCGCGCCGTGCGTGACCCGGTGCCCTCCCAACGGAGCAAACGTGCTCTCGATGTACGGCCCGATCGCTGAGCACTGCCGCGTGCTGGGGCAGCTGACGCCGAGCAGCGGCGATCCGCCATCGATCCGAACCGGCGACGGAGAGCCCGGGCTCGAGGGCGCGAACGCGATCGCCTGCCCGCTCGCGTCGACCGCCACGCACGATGTCGCCGCCGGACAGCTGATCGCGGTCACGCCCTCCGTCTGGCCCGGCCCGCCGCCGGTGTTGGATTTGTCGATCTTGGCGCTCTGAAGCGCCGCGGTCGGCGTCGTCGGATCGAACGTGGACTCCTTGCCATCCGGAGAGGTGACCGTGCACTGGGTGGTCGAACCACAGGCGATCGCCTCCGCCGACGTGCTGCCGACGCCGAACGGGTTGGGCGCCGTCGCCGGCGGCGTCTCAGGGTCAAACGTGACCTCGCCGCCGTCCTGATCGAGCGCCGTGCACTGAACGTCGGACGGACAGGCGAGGCCGATGATCTGGCGCTTGCCCTGCTCGATAGCCACCTCTCCCGCCGCCGCCGGCGCCGTTGGATCGAATGTCGCCTCGTCGCCGCCGCCGGCGATCGTGCACTGGGTCGTCGATGGGCAGGCAACCGACGACCACGCGACCGCGGACAGCGCCGTGACCACCGGCACGGCGGTCGAGCTCGGATCGAACGTGATCGCGTTGCCGTTCGTATCGGCGGCCACGCACAGGCTGGTCGACGCGCAGGCGAGCCCGAAGATCGCCGGCCCCTGCTGGTCAACCGAGGTCGGCGCCGGGGATTCGAGCAGCAGCGGCGACGACGCCTTGGGTGCGGCCGGGTCAAACGTGTACGCCTGATTCGTCGTGGTGATCGCCGTGCACTGGGTCGCCGATGGACACGCAAGCGCGGTCGGGGGCTGAGCGCCGGCGACCTGGACTGGGACGCTCGACTTCCGGGTGGCCGGATCGAAGGAGGCCGTGCGGCCGCTGGCGTCGAGCGTGACGCAGATGGCTGACGACGGGCACTGCACCTCCACGAGGGACTGGCCCAAGGACGTGTCGATCGACCGTGGCGCCGACCACGTCAGCGTCGCCGCCGAAGCGGTGGCGGCGATCACCGCCAGCACCAGTGCGCAGACCGTCGCGACCATCACCGCGGGACGCACGACCCGCGGTGCCGCACCCCACTCCGCTCCTGTCAGCGGCTGTCCGATCATCGTCCTCCGCCTCTCCGTATACCGGCGTTTCTCAACAGAGCACCCAGATCCGCCGGAAATACCTTCGAAATCCGCAGCCGCGGCGGTGACGTGCTCGGATCGCAGCTGCGCGTCAGACCTGCGCGACGAACATCGTGACGCCGCCGGAGGCGAAGTTCGCGAGGTCGCCAGCGGCGGCCTCGCCCTCGGGGCTGGACATCCCCGCCTGCAGGGCCTCGGGATCGTCGAAGCTCAGGTCCGCGACGTAGTAGTAGGGCGCCTCGGACCCGTCGGCACTGCCAAGCGCCTTGCCGTGCTCGTAGCGCCTGAGGTTCGGGATCTTCGCGGCCAGGGGCGCGTGCGTGGCCGCGTAATGGGCATCGAATGCTGACGGGTCCTCGGGCTTGCCGTACAACACCATGAGCTTGACCATCGTCGCTCCTTTGAGTCGTGGGCTATCACTTACCTGCCGCAGGCAATCTCCCACAGATGCCCGACCAGACCAAGTCAGACCGAGCCGAGGAGGTCCCCGAAATGATCGACGACCCACCGTTTGCTGGGCGCGTGGCGCTCGTGACCGGCGCCAGCGGCGGGATCGGACGCGCGATCGCCGAGGCGCTTGCGGCTGAGGGCGCGGCCGTTGGGCTCCACTACGCCTCGAGCCCCGATCCCGCTCGGCGGCTGGCCGAGCGGATCGTTGCTCGCGGGGGCCGGGCGGCGGTGTTCGACGCCGACCTACGGGACCGCGACGCGCCCGCGGCGCTGGCCGACCGCGTCGCGGCGGAGCTCGGGCCAATTGAGCTGCTGGTCAACAACGCCGGCGTCGGCCGGCTGCTGACGTGGGAGCAGACGACGATCGAGGATTTCGACGAGGCCTACGCGGTGAACCTGCGCGCGCCGTTCCTGCTCACCCAGGCAGCCCTGCCCGCGATGGTCGAGCGTGGCTTCGGCCGGATCCTGTTCATGTCCTCGGTGGCGGGGCGGACGGGTGGCATCGTCGGACCGCACTACGCGTCGGCGAAGTCCGGGCTCCACGGGCTGACGCATTTTCTCGCCGGCCGACTGGCCGACTCAGGCGTCACGGTCAACGCGCTGGCGCCAGCGCTGATCGCCGACACGGGGATGCTGCCCGGCGACCCTGAGGCGATGCGAGCGCGGATCCCCGTCGGGCGCCTCGGAACGCCCGACGAGGTCGCCGACCTGACGCTGGCGGTGCTGCGCAACGCCTACCTCACCAACCAGGTGATCTCGATCGACGGCGGCATGCACCCGGGCTGAGGCGCGCGACCGCGCGTCAGCCGCATCTGGCAAAAAATCGACGATAGCTGTCATTACTGCCACTTGTGCGGTCACCGCCATGACGCCAGCATTCCCGTCATGACGAACCCTTCGCAGCTCCCGTCCACCGGTTGCCTCGTGTTCGACGGGTTCGACGATCTCGATACGGTCGGCCCGCTCGAAGTCCTGTCCAACGCCGGCTTTGCCCCGACCCTGGTACGGCCGTCCGGAACGTCGACCGCGATCGGCTCGGCGCACGGGTTACGGCTGATCGTCGACGATCGGTTGACGCTCGACGCAGCGCCGCAACTGCTGCTGATCCCCGGCGGCGGCTGGCTCGACGGCAAGGACGGTGTCCGCGCTCAAACCGAGACTGAGTTGCCCGCGCTGCTGGCCACGCTGTACGAGCGCGGCACGGTGCTGGCGTCGGTCTGCACTGGCGCGATGCTGCTCGCCGCCGCCGGGTTGGTCCGCGGGCGCCCGGCGATCACCAACCGCAATGCCCTGGCCGACCTCGAGGCCGCCGGCGCCGACGTGCGGGCGGACGCCCGGGTCGTCGACGATGGCGGGATCGTCACCGGCGGCGGCCCCGGGGCGGGGCTTGACCTGGCGCTGCGATTGGTCGCACGGTTCCGCGGTGACAAGGTCGCCGCCGCGATCGCCGCGGGGATCGAACATCGCCCGGTCGGCCCGGTGATCGTGACCGGTTGACCGCCCCGGAGGCGCCGCTCGATAGCCGGCGCACGCCCTGGCGCTCGAGCAACGCGTCCTCGGCGGCGCCCGGGCTCAACTCGGCGTTGCTGACCAGCCCGTGACCGCGGGCGACGGTTCAATCCCGTCCGCGAGCCTCGGATCCGCCAGCGGCTCGCCGCTGACGGTCGTCAGCGGCACGACGCCGGCCCAGACCGGCAGCGCGTAGTCCTCGTCGTCGTCGACCGGCGGTCCCGAACGGACCTTGGCCGAGCACTCGTCCAGTCGCATCGACAGCACGCGCGTGCCCTTCAGTTCCTTGGCGGTCGGGGGACGGACCTCGTCCCAGCGGCCCGGCACCATTCGCTCGGTGAACGCGTGCAGCGCGGCTTCGCGCTGCTCCGGACCCTCGACCGGTCGGCAGGTTCCGAGCACCACCACCGACCGGTAGTTGATCGAGTGGTGAAACGCCGAACGCGCGAGCACGAGTCCATCGAGCAGCGTGACTGTCAGGCATGCGGGGATCCCCGACGTCAGCCCGCGGATCGCCCGGCTGGCCGCCGAGCCGTGGACGTAGACCATGTCGCCGACCCGCACCTGCAGCGTCGGGATCACGTACGGCTGGCCGTCGTCGACGAACCCGAGGTGGGCGATCAGCGCTTCGTCGAGGATCGCGTCGATCGCCTCGCGGTCATAGACGCCGCGGGCCGGGGCTCGTCTGACCTTCGTTCGTGTGCTCATCGGTGGCATCGTCGGGACGGTACGGCGTACTTGGCCTCGGTTCAAGGACCAACATGGCGTCATAATCATGGGCCAAATGGATCTCCATCTTGAACTGGGCACAGTGCAGAACGTCGGCAAGCGCGCTCGGCTCGAGACGGCGCTGCGCGACGCCGTGCGCGACGGCCGCCTGGCGCCCGGCACCCGCCTGCCCCCCACGCGCGCGCTCTGCGAGCAGCTCGGCGTCTCCCGCGGGATCGTCGTCGACGCCTACGCGCAACTCGCGGCCGAGGGATATCTCGGCACCCGGCGCGGCGGTGGCACGACGGTCGCCGAGCTGGCGTCGCCGCCGCTCGCAGGCCCGCCGCCGCACGGCGCAGCCGCCCCAGTTCGCTACGACCTCAATCCGTTCACGCCGGCGCTGGCCGAATTCCCCCGAGCGGCGTGGTCGGCGGCGCTGAGCCGCGCCATCAGGCAGATGCCCGACGCTGGCCTGGGCCAGCCCGATCCCGCCGGCACTCCGGAGCTGCGCGCGGTGCTGGCCGCCTATCTCGGACGGGTCCGCGGGGTGCGCGCCGAGCCGGAGCAGATCGTGATCACGTCGGGGACGCGGCATGGCCTCGGGCTCGTCTGGGCAACGCTCGCCGAACGCGGAGCGCGGCGCGTGGCGATCGAGCGCCCCGGATGGCACGGGGTCCGTGAGACGGTCGTTGATGGGGGCCTCGAGCCGGCCCCACTACCGGTCGACGCCGACGGGCTCGCGGTCGACGCGCTCAGCAGCATCGCCGGCGTGGACGCCGTGGCCGTCGCACCCGCGCACCAGTACCCGACCGGAGCGGTGCTGTCCCCGGCGCGTCGCCAGCGGCTGACGGCGTGGGCGCGCGGCGATGCTCGGATGATCGTCGAGGACGACTACGACGCCGAATACCGCTACGACCGCCAGCCGATCGGCTGTCTGCAGGGACTGGCGCCGGATCACGTGGTGTACCTCGGGTCGACCAGCAAGACGCTCTCCCCGGCGCTCAGGCTCGGCTGGGTCGTGCTCCCGCGCGCCCTGGTCGCCGCCGTCTCCGAGCGCGCACGGATCCGGGGCGCGACCAGCTCGCCGATCATCCAGCTCGCGTTCGCGCAGCTGATCGAACGCGGCGACCTGGACCGCCACCTGCGTCGCCAGCGCCGCAGCTACGCGCGCCGGCGAGCGGCGCTGCTGGACGCACTCGGCGAGCGGCTACCGGCGCTGACCGTCAGCGGCGCGTCGGCCGGGCTGTTTGCCGTGCTGGAGCTGCCGCCCGGCCTCGACGAGCGCTCGGTCGCGGATGCCGCAGCAGCGCATGGGATCTCGCTGGCGCGTCGGGGAGGCCAGACCCCAGGCCTGGTGCTCGGCTACGCCGGCCTGGCCCCGTCCGCCGCGGTACCGGCCGTGCGGCGACTGG
Source organism: uncultured Solirubrobacteraceae bacterium (assembly GCA_963846015.1). Lineage (GTDB taxonomy): Bacteria > Actinomycetota > Thermoleophilia > Solirubrobacterales > Solirubrobacteraceae > Palsa-465. The sequence continues at coordinate 371,215 of CAWJUE010000002.1, read as the reverse complement.
CGATGGCGATCGAGGCCGTGGCCGCCGCGGATTACGGCTTGACGACGACGGTCCCCGTCATGAACGCGTGGAACGCGCAGTGGTACTTGTAGGTGCCCGGCTTTTTGAAATCAACGGTCTTGCTGGCCTTCGGGGCAATCGTCCCGGTGTCAAACGAATGGTTGTTCGCGGTCGCCGTATGGGCGGTCTGGTCGTGGTTGGTCCACGTGACGTGCGTACCCGCCTTCACGGTGATTTGACCTGGGCTGAACGCGTAATTGCTGATTTGGACCGCCACGTGCCCTGACTTGATGATCGCGCTCGCCGGCATTACGCGGGATTTCGACGCCGCGTGCGACATCGACATCGACATGGACATGGACGATGGCGTCGCGCGGTGACTGCTGCTCGAGCCACAGCCGGCGATCACCAACGCCACGGCCAGGATCATGGCCGGTGACAGCCGGCGTCCGATCCTCATAGGTGTGGAAGTAGACATACCTCTGGGTACGCCTTCCACCGCTCTCCGGATCAATTTTGATCCGTTTTTCAGTTAGACCCGTAGAAGGGGTGTATCCGGGCGCACGCATCCGGACCACCAATAAGGAGAAGCGATGACCGATCACCCTGGCAGCGCCGATGACGGCGCCACCACAGGAGTGGTGGAGCATGCTTGCGCGTGACGATGTCGAGCGCAAGCGGTTTCTGAAGATGGCCGGCAAACGAATGGGCGCGGGCGCTGCGGCTACCGGGCTGGCGGCGTTCATCGCGGCCTGCGGCAGCTCGTCGTCGAAGTCCTCGACCGCATCCACCGCGAAGGCCGCCCCGAGCGAGCACCACGAGCTCCAGCACCACGAGCTCAGCAACCGCCGCCGCTTCGAGTGGCGATCTCGCCATCGTCAACTATGCCCTGACGCTCGAGTACCTGGAGTCACAGTTCTACGCGAAGGTGATCTCCAGCGGGTTGTTCAAGGGCGCGGTGCTGTCGGTGATCAAGACCTTCGGCGCCGAGGAGAACCAGCACGTCGCGGCGCTCAAGAAGGTCGCGATGAGCCTGGGGACGCCGGCTGCGAAGCCGACGGGGAAGTTCCCGATCAAGTCCGCCACGCAGGTCGCCACCCTCGCGGCGACCGTCGAGAACCTCGGCGCGGCGGCCTACCTCGGCCAAGCGCCGTTGATCAAGAGCAAGGAGATCCTGGCCGCGGCGCTGGCGATCCACAGCATCGAAGCGCGTCATGCCGCAACGCTCAATCTGCTCACCAAGAAGAACCCGACCCCGAACGGCGCATTCGCCGAGCCGGCGACCATGGCGCAGGTACTGGCCGCCGTCAAGCCGTTCATCGCGTGAGCGACGAGCGTTCAGAAAGGAACATGACGATGACCGATACCGATCTGTCAAACCCCGAGCTCGGCGAGGTCGAGGTGCACGGCATGAACCGTGCCAGCTTCCTCCTCAAAGGTGCGCTTGCCACCGGAGCGGTATACGGCGCAAGCGCCGTCGCCCCGTTCGTGTCAAGCGCGCTGGCCGCCTCGAGTGACATCGACATCCTCAACTTCGCGTTGACGCTCGAGTACCTCGAGACCAACTTCTACCAGGTCAAGGGCAAAGCGGTTCACCTCAGCGGCGAAGCCAAAACATTGGCAACGTCGTTCGGCGACGAGGAGGCCGAGCACGTCGCCGCCCTCATGGGGGCGATCAAGAAGTCCGGCGGCAAGCCCGTCAAGATGCCGCAGTTCGCATTCCCCGTCACCAACCAGGCCGGCTTCCTCAAGCTCGCCTACACGCTGGAGAACGTCGGCGTCGGCGCCTATAACGGCGCCGGTCCGTCGCTCACCAGCAAGGCGCTCCTGGCCGCCGCCGGCTCGATCGTGCAGGTGGAGGCCCGCCATGCCGCGTCGATCGCCATGCTCACCGGCGGGAAGATCACGCCCAACGGTGCGTTCGACAAGCCGTTGACGACCAAGCAGGTACTCGCCGCGGCAGGCCCGCTGATCAAAAAGTAACGAGTGCAGTTCTCCTGGCCGGCGGCGAGGAAGGCCGCCGGCCGGGACGTCGGTTGAGCGCGGGTCGCCGAGCGGGCGCCGGGCTCAGCCGACGCCGACCAGGTCGACGACGAACACGAGCGTCTCGTCGGGGCCGATCACGCCGCCGGCGCCTCGCTTGCCGTAGGCGAGCATCGGCGGGATCGTGATCCGTCGCCGGCCGCCGACCTTCATGCCGGCGACCCCCTGGTCCCAGCCGGCGATCACCTGACCGCGGCCGAGGCCGAACTTGAACGTCTGCCCGCGGTCCCAGGAGGCGTCGAATTGCTCGCCGTTCTTCCAGGAGACGCCGACGTAGTGAACCTCGACGACCTTGCCGGCGATCGCCTCATCGCCGTCGCCGACCGTGATGTCCTCGAGTTCCAGCTGATAGGACGGCGTCTCGCCGACCGGCACCGGCACCTCGGGTTTGGTGTTGTCATGAGCCACGGCGCCACCGTAGCGAACCCGCCGCTTCGTGGACCGGTTCACTGACCGGCATCACGGCGACGCCGACCCGGCCGCCGTCGACGTCGATCACGGTCCCGTGTACGAACCGCGCCTCGTCGGATGCCAGGTAGACCGCGGCATGCGCGATCGCGTCCGGGTACCGGTCGCGTTGGCCGGGGTGCCGCGCATCAGCACGCCTGCGCGACGGGCGGTCTCGGCGCCGGCCGGGCCGAACTCGGCCGCCCACGCGCGGGTCAGCGTCTCCACCGCGCCCTTGGTGGAGCTGTACAGCGACCCGACCGGAATCCCGAGCCGGGCGATCCAGGACCCGAGGTTGATCACCGCGCCCTCCCGGCGCGCCCACGCATAGCGGATCTGGCCTACGCGCCGGCGGGCGGCGGCGAGACGCGTTCCCCGACCGCCTGAACGCGAGCCAGCACCGAGTAATAGTGCGTCGGCATCGTCCGGGCCAGGAAATCGAACACGTAGGCGTCGGGACCGACCAAGATCCGGCTGCGCCCGGCCTTGACCCCGTTGTGGATCACTTTCGCGGCCCGCTCCGGCGTCGTCATCGTGATTCGATCGAACTCCTCGACGGCCTGCTCGCGACTGACGCCGGGTCGGGTCGGGTGGGAGTGGTAGCGCGCGTTGCGCGCGATATTGGTCTTGACCCCGCCCGGGTGCACGCAGACGGCGCGCACGCCGGTCCCGCGCAGCTCCTGGCGCAGCGCATCGGTGAAGCCGCGGACGGCGAACTTCGACGCGCAGTAGGCGCTCTGCCCGGGGATCCCGACCAGACCGAACACGCTGGAGGTGTTGACGATCACCCCCGAGTCCTGTCGCAGCAGGATCGGCAGGAACGCGTGCGTGCCGTTGACGATGCCCCCGTAGTTGATCTGCTGCACCCACTCGTCATCCTCGATCGCAGCCTCAGCGACGGTCTGCGAGGTGGCTACGCCCGCGTTGTTGAACACCATCCCGAGCGGTGCCGGCGCCCACTCCGCCACCTCGGCGGCAAACGCGAGCTGCGCCTGGCGGTCACGGACGTCGAGCCGGCGGGACAGCACCGGACCGCCGATCAGCTCGGCCGTCTGCTCGAGCCCCGGCTCGTCCTGGTCGGCGATCGCCACCGGGCAGCCGTGCTCGGCGAGCCTGACGGCGACCGCGCGACCGATCCCGGAGGCGGCGCCTGAGACGAACGCCGTGCGCCCGTCGATCTGGACCTGTCGGCGCGCCATCGTCATGCCCTCCCCGTCGGCACGGTCACCCGCGCGGTGGCCGGCGGCGTCGAGCGCAACGGCGGTCTGGTTGGTTCGCCGCGCCAGTCGGTCTCCTGAAAACGAGCCAACCGCCGTCGGTAGGCGCGGACGCTGTCGGGCCACAGGGTGGAATTGCGACCGGTCATGTCCAGGTACCAGCTGACGCAACCTCCCGCGGTCCAGACGCTGCCCTGCGTGCGCCGGTCGACGTCGGCTACGAACCGCGCCTGCGCCTCCGGCGTCGGCTCGACCGTCGCCAGTCCGTGGGACGAGCGGTAGCGCAGCAGCTTGCGCAGATAGCCGAGCTGCGCCTCGATCATCAGCAGCACCGAGTTGTGTCCGAGCCCAGTGTTCGGACCGAGCAGCATGACCATGTTCGGGAAGCCGTTGATCGCGATGCCCAGGTGAGCCTTCATCGACCCCTGCCAGCTGTCGGCCAGCGTCAGGCCGCCCCGGCCGCGGACGCGGTCGGCGATCGGCGGGTCGGTGACGCGGAAGCCGGTGCCGAAGATGATCGTGTCGACCTTGTGGTGGACACCGGCAGCGTCGACGATCCCGTCCTCGGTCACGGTCGTGATCGGATCGGTGACGACCTCGACGTTCGGCCGGCACAGCGACGGGTACCAGGTAGTCCGAGCCGAGCACGCGCTTGCACCCGAGCGCGTAGTCGGGCGTCAGCTTGGCGCGCAGCGCGGGATCGGCCACGTTCTGCTCGATGTTGCCGAGCGCATGCCGCTGCGCCAGCGCGGCCGGCGGCCGGGTGCCGGAAGCCGAAGTGGAACGACTCGAACAGGGAGAACACCACCTCACGGGCGATCCGCTCCAGCCGCGGGCCGCCGGCGAAACGCCCGCCGCCAGGACGGTGGGATCGGCGGGTTGGCCCGCGGCATCACCCACGGCGGCGTCCGCTGAAACAGCGTCAGCCGGTCGACGCGATCGACGATCTTCGGGCACGAACTGAATCGCCGAGGCGCCGGTGCCGATGACCGCCACCCGGCGCGCCGCTGAGCTCGTGGTCGTGGTCCCAGCGCGCGGAGTGAAAGGCGCGGCCGCGGAAGCGCTCGAGCCCATCGAGCTGCGGCACCGAGGGATCGGCCAGCGCGCCGACCGCGGTGACCAGGATCCGCGCCGTGAAGCGCGCCGGCGCTGGTGCGAACCGACCACAGCTGACGGTCTTCGTCGTAGTCGGCGGCCAGCAGCTCGTGGCCGTAGCGAATGTGGGACTCGAGCCGACGGCGCGCGGCGACCGCGCGCATGTAGTCGAGGATCTCGGGCTGGGGCGCGAACGCGCGCGTCCAGTCCGGGTTCTGCTCGTCGGTATACGAGTACAGAACGCTCGGAATGTCGCAGGCGCAGCCGGGATAGCTGTTGTCGCGCCAGGTGCCGCCCAGTGACTCGGCTCGTTCGATCACGACGAAGTCCGACTGTCCGTCTTCCAGCAGCGCGATCGCCGCGCCGAGACCAGAGAAGCCTGCGCCGACGATCAGGACCTCCGTACATGACGGCAGCGGCGTCAGAGCAGCATCCCGCTCATGATCGCGGTCGTCGTCTGGACGACGCTGGCGCGCAGCTCCTGCAGGTCGCGACCGCCCTGAACCGAGAAGACCAGCAGCTCACGCAGCCCGCCGACGATGATCAGGGCGGTGTCCATCGTCAACGGTCGCCGGACCACTCCCGGCTGTGCCCGGCCGGCCGCGTCGACGAGCGCGATCAAGCGTCTTGGCAAAGCGCTCGAGGGCCGCCCCCGAGCGCTGCGCCCCGGCCTGCCCGAGTCCCGGCAGCTCGCGTACGAAACTGGCGAACAGCGTCGGCTGTTCGGTCACGCTCGAGATGTACCCGTCGACCGCCGCGTCGACCTGCGCGTCGAGCGAGCGGGCGGGGTCAACGTTCTCGGCAACGCGTCGCATCATCGCGTCGTTGGTCGCGTCGAACAACGCCAGAAAGCAGGCGTCGCGGTCCTCGAAGTGCTCGTAGAAGCTGCGACGGCTGGTGCGCGCGAGCCGGACGACGTCGGCGACGGTCGTGTCGCGGTAGCCCTTCTCCTCGATCGAGGCGGCCATCGCGTCGATCAGCCGCTCACGGCGGTCGGTCGGGACGTCCACGGCGGACGCGGGGTGGTCTTCGGTGCTGGCGGAAGCGAGCGGTGCGCGCTCTGACGCTCGCGCAACCGCCGACGGTCGGGCTGGCACGGTCGGTGACAATAGAGGGCCAGTTACTCGCTTCGGCGGTCGGTCGACGACGATCCGTCCGCCACGGCCGGGAATCATCGTCACGTTCCGCATTCGCGGCGCCTCCGGCGCCGGATCCGCCGCGGCAAGGTCCGTCCGCCGCGCGATCGCCGCCAACATGACGCGCTGCTCGGCCATCGCCAGCGTCGCCCCCAGGCAACGCCGGATGCCGCCGCCGAACGGGATCCATGTATACGTCCCCGGCTTACGGTTCAGGAACCGCTCCGGGCGATAGTCCTGCGGGCGCGGGTAGACGTCGTCGCGATGATGCAACCCGATGATCGAGACGGCGATCGGCGTGTCCGCTCCGACCACGTACTCGCCGAAGCGCCAGCGGCGCTTGACCGACCGCACGATGATCGGGATCACCGGCCGGCTGCGCATCGTCTCGTGGATCGTCGCCTCGACGTACGCGGCACTCGCGGCCGGGTCGCCGGAGCGGACCTCGTCACGGAGCCGGTCGTAGGCGTCCGGGGTGCGCAGCAGGCGCTCGAACGCCCAGGCGAGCGAGTTGGCGGTCGTCTCGTGGCCGGCGAGGACCAGCCCCATCAGCTCGTCGCGCAGCTCTCCATCGGTCAGCGGCTCGCCGTCTTCGTCGCGCGCCTCGAGCAACATCGAGAGGACGTCGTTGCGGTCGCCGCGGTTCGGATCGGCGCGTCGAGCCGCGATCACCCGGTACATCTGACGATCGATCAAGCTCGAGCATCGCGCGCAGCGGCTGCAACGGCTCGACGTGACCGGCGTTGCGCAGCTCCATCATCCGATACAGCGGCGTCGTCGTGAAGCCCAGCACCCGTCGCACCGCAGCGCGCAGCTGGTCCTCCGGCGTGCCACTGCCGACGTCGCCCTGCATCCCGAATACGGCGCGCATGATCACCGCGAGCGTCACGTCCTGCATCCGCGGCGCCAATGCGAACGGCGTGCCGATCGGCCAGCCGTCGATCTCCTCGTCGGCCACCGTGCCGATCATCTCCACGTACCGCTGGATCGCCTCACCGTGAAACGGCGGCAGCAGCAGTTTGCGCTGACGCAGGTGACGGTCGCCGATCGACGTCAGCACTGAGCTCGGGCCGAGCAGCGGGCGCAACGGTGACGCGCCAGTGAGCGACGGTGCGTCGGCGGGCCTGGCCTTCATCAGCGAGGCCATGTGGTCCGGATGGCAGGTGACGACGAAGGGCGCCCGGTGAATCGGGATCCGCATCGTCCAGACGTCGCCATAACGGCGATGCGCGCCGATCAGCCAATTCATCGGACGGGTCGAGAAGTGCAATCCCTGCCGGAGCGGCGCCTCGGTCGGGCCAGGAGGCGCCGCGGTCAGCGGTTCGCCGTCGACCGGGCCCGCGGGCGATGGGGCGTATCCGATCGGTTCGCTGTCTGACTCGACTGCTGGAATATCGGCCAGTGCGCTCATGGTACGCGAGTGTACCATGAGCAGTCCAGGGCGGTCAACCCGATCGGCAGCGCCGGCCGCCCGGGTGTTGCGGCGCGGGTCCAGCTAGTGGCCGAACCTCAAATCGGCCCAGTTGTTGGCCTGTGTCTCGACGACCGAAACGAGGTTGCCGAGCTCGACGTTGGCGTCGAGCAGATGCAGGCCCCAGGTCGGGTCAGGGCTTGGCGTCGGCGTCTGCGCACCGGGCCGCGCGGTGAGCTGGAGCACGTGCGCGCCACCGGCACGAGAGCAGCGCGCGCTGTAGGAATCGGGCAGGCTCGACCACACCGTCGCCGGCTGGGGCTGGGTCAGGCCGAGCAGCTGGATCCCGGCCGCGATCAGTGTCCCAGGCGCGAACGGAGCCGATGGCAGGATCGCATCGACGAGCCGCGACCGGCCCTGCAGCGCGACCGGGTTGACGCACAGCACGTGCTCGCCGGGAACCGTCGTGCGGCCGAACAGGCTGTCGGGCGGCACTGGTTGGTCGAACGAGGAGAACGCGATCACGCAGCCGAGATCGGAGACCGTCCGGCAGGCCGGGACGTGCTTGAACGTGCCCCCGACATCCGAGCCGTCCTTGACGAGCACGTTGCCGCCGAGCAGGATCGCCGAGAGCATCTGACTACGCAGCCGGCGGCTGGGGTCGATCAGCTTGCTGATCATCTGCTCGAGCACGAACGACCCCTGCGAGTGGCCGATCAACACGAACGGGCGGCCGTGGTTGTACTTGTGCAGGTAGAGCTTGAACGCGGCGCTGACGTCGTTGTCGCGGTACCTTGAGCTGCGCCGGCGACTCGTGGTTGCCCGACTGCAGCGCGGGCACGGTCACCTGTCGGTACATCGGCGCGAACACGCGGCAGTACTGGGAGTAGCGCGCGGCCTGGTAGAGCGCGATCGACCGCTGCTCTGGGTCGATCTGCCGGTTCGACAGCGTCGTCGTCTGATCGGACACCGTGGGATAGACGTAGAAGCAGTCAAACAGCGGACGCTTGGCGGATCTGGGATGGGTCACCCGCAGCGGCGACAGCGTCGGCGAGTAGACCGTCGTCGACAGGCCGGGCGTGCACGGGTCGGGTTTCACCCCCGGTTTGCAGAGCCAGATCGTCTTGGCGCCAGCGGCGGTCACGCTCGCGGTCGCGCCCAACGCGAGGACGAGTGCCGTGAGCACGCCGATCAAGCCCAGTCCGGCCATGATTGACGGACGAGTGCTGCGTGGATCTGCCATTGCCGCTCCTCTTCGCGCTACGAGATGCCGGGACGGCGCTGGATCCACGGCGCAGCCTGCTCGAGCTGACCGGCCAGGGAGTACAGGACGTCCTCGGCGCCCACCCTACCGACCAGCTGCACGGCGGTGGGCAGACCGTCGCCGTCGACGCCGATCGGCACCGTGAGCGCCGGCTGGCCGGTGAGGTTGAACACCGCGGTGAACGGGGTCATCCGCGCCGCGATGTCGACCGCGACCAGCGCTCCCCGTCCGTATCCACCCTCGGCCGCGACCGGCGCGCTGGCCAGGGCCGGCGTCATCAGCACGTCGAACTCGTCCCACAGCGCAGTGATTCGCTCGGTCGTGCGCGGCCGGGCTGCCAGCAGCCGTCGCCGCCGTCGCGGCGGCACCAGGTAGCGCCCGGCAGCCGCCATCTGACGGGTGGAGCGCTCGAGCTCGCGGCGACGGCCGGTGCCCGCGGCCTCCTCATAGACACCGCGCACCCAGGTTTGGGTGAACTGCAGCTGCGCGGTCCCGTAGTCGGGGTCGCGCTCGCTGACGTGATGGCCGAGCTGCTCGAGCAGCCGCGCCGTGCCGGCGTGGACCGCCCGCTGTGCGGCCCCGGTCGAGGTCAGCGCCACGGGTGGCGCCTTGGTCGAGATCGCGATCCTCAGCGGCCGCGACGGTGTCCTGGCGGCCTCGACGTAGCTGCCGTCAAATCGCGGCAGCGCCGGCTCCTCGCCAGCCACCGTGCCGTGCATGACGTCGAGCAGCAGCGCGCTGTCGGCGACCGTTCGCGCCAGCGCGCCGTAGGTGGAGAGTCCGAGCCAGCCAGGCCCGCCGGGCGCGGCTGAGACCCGACCGCGGCTCGGTTTCATGCCGACCAGCCCGCAGCACGCCGCCGGGATCCGGATCGAGCCGCCGCCATCCGAAGCGGTCGCCGCCGCCGTCAGTCCCGCCGCAACCGCCGCGGCCGAGCCACCTGATGAGCCGCCGGGCGTCCGCGACGGGTCCCAGGGATTGCGCGTGATCCCGTATGCCGCGGTGGTGGTCCACGGGAAGATCATCAGCTCCGGGACATTCGTGATCCCGATCGGGATCGCACCCGCCGCCCGCAGCCGACGGAGCGGCTCGGCGTCGGCCGCCGCGGGCGGCGCGTCGGCGCGGACGCGCGTGCCCTTCGTCGCGACCTGGCCAGCGAACGCGTTGTCGTCTTTGACCGCGATCGGCACGCCCGCCAGCGGCCCGGCCAGACGGCCGCCGTCGAGGGCGTCCGCCTCGGCCAGCGCCTGCTCGGCAAGCGTCAGCCGGAACGCGTTCAGCCGTGGGTCGAGCGCTTCGATTCGGCGCAGGTACAGCTCAACGAGCTCACGCGGTGTCGCCTCGCGCGCGTGCACGAGCTCGGCCAGCGCGGCCGGTCCCGCGAACGCGGTCTCCCGATCTGCCGTGATCGTGCTCACCGCAACGCCCGGACAAGTTCGGCGATCGACCGCGGATAGCGCCACGCGATCCCGCCATGTCGCCCGTCGAACAGGTCCAACGTGTGCCGCACCGACAGCTTGTCGAGCTCACCCGAGAACGCCTGGGCGCCAAGATCCAGGAACCACTCGTCGCGGCGGCCGGCGTCGAGGTAAACGTGCCGCATCGAGCGCAGTTCGTCGGCGTGCGCGGGCGCCATCCGGACCGGGTCCAGCGCCAGCCACCGCTCCCAGCGGTCATCGATCAGGCGACCGGTGTCGAGCTCGAACGGCACCAGACCCTCCCCCGGCCGCTCCGGATCAGGCGTGTAGCAGCAGGCATAGCCGTACATCTCGAGCGGCGCGCCGAAGCGGCTGAAGTCGAACGTCGGCGCCTCGGCCAAGCGCTCGAAGAACACCTCCCAGGAGCCGTCGAAGTGGTCACGCATCGCGCGGGCGACCTGGGGGAACTCGGGCAGATACGAGCATTCGAACAGGGCATCGCCCGCGTGCGACGCCAGCGCGCCGAACACCTCCGGGCGCATCATCGGCACGACCATCGCGCCGTAGCCACCCGATGACTTGCCGGCCAGCCCACGGTGGTCGCGGTCGGAGATCGTCGGATAGTGCGCGTCGACGAACGGAACGATTTCGTCGCACAGGTAGTCCTGGTAGCGGCCGGTCGAGCTTGAGTTCAGGTACTGCGATCCTCCGCGTGAGGTCCAGGCGTCAACCAACACGACGATCGCGGGCGGGCAATCCCCGCTGGCGAACAGCTCGTCGAGGCGCTCGACGAAGGTCGGCTCGAACGCGGACCGCGAGCCGTGCATGTCGACTTGGCCGGTGAACCCCTGGATCCAGTAGACCGACGCGACCGGGTCGCCCCCGACGTCGACGCCGGGAGCGCGGTACACGTACAGCGGCCGGGTGTCTGGGTCACCGAGCGGGTTGTCGCGCAGCAGTTCCGATTGCACCAGAAGCTGGTCGAGCGTGCCGGTCAGCGGCCGGCTCCATGGAGGTCCGGGGTCGCCGTCGCGTTGCCGCAGAGTCATGGTCGTGACGCTACGCCAAATCGGGACACCGGCGCCGTTTGCGAGGGCGACCGCCCGGATATAGTCGCGGTGAACCGGATGAGCGACTCCGCCAAGACCAAGTCCGCACGCGCGAACGGCGACGGCAATCGCGCCGGCCGGAGCGACAACGGTGACGTCCCTGACGTAGACGCGGTCGAGACCGCCGAGTGGATCGAGGCGCTCGACGCGGTCGTCTCCCATGACGGACCGGACCGCGCGCGAGATCTGCTGATGCGCGTGATCGAGCGCGCGCAGCACTCCGGCACCGGCCCGATCGCGTCGCTCAACACGCCGTACGTCAACACGATCCCGGCCGACCAGGAGCCGCCGTTCCCGGCCGACAAGGAACTCGAGTGGCGGTTGCGCTCGGTGATCCGCTGGAACGCGATGGCGATGGTCGTGCGTGCCAACAAGGTCTCCTCGGAGCTTGGCGGCCACATCGCCTCCTACCAGTCGCTGGCGACCCTCTACGAAGTCGGCTTCAACCATTTCTGGCATGCGCCGTCCGACGAGCACGGCGGCGACCTCGTCTACTTCCAGGGCCACTCCTCCCCCGGCAACTACGCGCGCGCGTTCCTGGAGGGGCGGCTGACGACCGAGCAGCTGGACAACTTCCGCCAGGAGGTCGATGGCAACGGCCTGTCGTCGTATCCGCACCCGTGGCTGATGCCCGACTTCTGGCAGTTCCCGACGGTGTCACTCGGGATCGGCGCGATCAACTCGATCTACCAGGCGCGGTTCATGAAGTACCTCGCGGCCCGCGGGCTCGCCGACACCGACGGCCGCAAGGTGTGGGCGTTCCTCGGCGACGGCGAGATGGACGAGCCCGAATCGATGGGCGCCACGTCGCTGGCCGGCCGCGAGCGCCTCGACAACCTGATCTGGGTCGTCAACTGCAACCTGCAGCGGCTTGACGGTCCGGTGCGCGGCAACGGCAAGATCATCCAGGAGCTCGAGTCCGACTTCCGGGGCGCCGGCTGGAACGTGATCAAGGTCGTCTGGGGCCACCGCTGGGACCCGTTGCTCGCTGCCGATCGCGACGGCGCGCTCGTCAAGGTGATGGAGGACTGCGTCGACGGCGACTACCAGGTGTTCAAGTCCCGCGATGGCGCGTACGTCCGCGAGCACTTCTTCGGCCGCGACCCGCGCCTGCTGGAGCGCGTCAAGGACTGGTCCGACGACGAGATCTTTCGACTGAACCGTGGCGGGCACGACCAGGAGAAGGTCTACGCCGCGTACGACGCGGCGGTCCGGCACACCGGCCAGCCGACGGTGATCCTCGCCAAGACGATCAAGGGTTACGGGATGGGCGTCTCGGGCGAGGGCCAGATGATCGCCCACCAGGCCAAGAAGATGACCGAGGCGGCGCTGCTGGCCTTCCGGGACCGGTTCGAGCTACCGCTGACCGACCAGCAGGTCAAGGACGCCGAGTACTACAAGCCGCCCGACGACGCGCCGGAGATGGTGTTCCTGCGCGAGTGCCGCGCCAAGCTCGGTGGCTCGCTGCCGGTCCGTCGTCAGCGCGCCGAGCCGCTGCAGGCGCCGGCGCTGGAGGCGTTCAAGTCGCAGCTGGAGGGGACCGGCGAGCGTGAGGTGTCGACCACGATGGCGTTCGTCCGGATCCTGTCGGCGCTGCTGCGTGACAAGACCCTCGGGAAGCGGATCGTGCCGATCGTGCCCGATGAGTCGCGCACGTTCGGGATGGAGGGCCTGTTCCGCCAGGTCGGGATCTACTCGCCGGTCGGTCAGCTCTACCAACCCCAGGATTCCGAGCAGCTGATGTTCTACAAGGAGGATCAGCACGGCCAGATCCTCGAGGAGGGCATCACCGAGGCCGGCTCGGTGTCGTCGTTCGTGGCCGCCGGCACCTCCTACTCGGCGCACGCGACCTCGATGGTGCCGTTCTACATCTACTACTCGATGTTCGGCTACCAACGGGTCGGCGACCTGATCTGGGCCGCCGGCGACAGCCGCACGCGCGGCTTCATGCTGGGCGGGACGGCCGGGCGCACGACCCTGAACGGCGAGGGGCTGCAGCACGAGGACGGCCACAGCCACCTGCTGTTCTCGGTCGTGCCCAACTGCCGTGCGTACGACCCGGCGTTCGCCTACGAGCTGGCGGTGATCATCCAGGACGGCCTGCACCACATGCTCGATGAACAGGAGGACGTCTTCTACTACGTCACCCTGATGAACGAGAACTATCGCCATCCGGCGATGCCCGACGGCGCGCAGGAGGGGATCCTGCGCGGCATGTATCCGCTGCGCGAGGCGCCGAAGCGTTCGCGCAAGCCGGTCGCGCAGTTGCTGGGCTCCGGCACGATCCTCAACGAGGTGATCGCCGCCGCGGACCTGCTCGAATCCGACTGGGGCGTGCTGTCGGACGTCTGGTCAGTGACGTCGTTCTCGGAGCTGCGCCGCGACGGGATCGAAGCCGAGCGCTACAACATGCTGCACCCCGAGCGAGTCGCCGCGGGCCTCCTATGTCGAGCAGCAGCTGTCTGGCCGTCGCGGGCCGGTGATCGCCTCGACTGACTACATCCGGGCCGTGCCCGACCAGATCCGGCAGTGGGTTGACCGGGCGGGGCTGCCGTTCCGCGTGCTCGGCACCGACGGATATGGCCGCAGCGACTACCGCCGCGCGCTGCGCCGCTTCTTCGAGGTTGACCGCTACTACGTGACGGTCGCGGCGCTGTCGGAGCTCGCCGCCGCCGGCAAGCTCAAACCGTCGGTCGTGGCCGACGCGATCGCCAAGTACGAGATCGACGTCGACGCGCCGATGCCCACGACCGTATGAGCGCCACGAGCAGTCGCGTCGCCGTTCCCGACATCGGCGACTTCGATCAGGTTCCGATCATCGAGATCCTCGTCTCGGTGGGCGACACGGTCGCCGCCGAGGACCCGCTGGTCACGCTCGAGTCCGACAAGGCGACGATGGATGTGCCGGCGCCGTACGACGGGGTCGTCAAGGAGATCCTCGTGTCGGTCGGTGACACGGTTGCCGAGGGCGCGGAGTTGATGGTGGTCGAGCCGGCCAACGGGGACGCTGCGGCAGCCGAGGCCCCGGCACCCGCGGCCGCCCCGGTGCAAACGAGCGAGCCGGGCGAGACGGCCAGCCCGGCGCCACCGGCCGACGAGCCTGCCGCCCAGGACGCGCCGACGTCAGCGGCGCCACCGGAGCCGGACGCCTCTCCGGCCGCCGCCAACGGCGATGGGCCGATCTACGCGTCGCCGTCGGCGCGCCGGCTCGCGCGGGAGCGCCAGCTCGACATCTCCACGCTGCACGGCTCTGGCCGCGGCGGCCGGATCACCCGTGACGACGTGAGTCAGGCGGCCGACGCCCCCGCACAGCCGGCGCCCGCCCCAGGCGCGGCGGCCACGGTCCCGGGCGGTGGCGCCGGGTTGGACCTGCTGCCCTGGCCGAACGTGGACTTCGAGAAGTTCGGGCCGGTGGAGCGGCTCGCGCTGACGCGGATCCAGCGCATCTCCGCCCCGAACCTGGCGCGCAACTGGGTGATGATCCCGCACGTCACTCACAACGACGAGGCCGACATCACCGACCTCGAGGATTGGCGCAAGCTGCTCAACAAGCAGCACGAACGCGAGGGCGTCAAGTTCACGATGGTCTCGTTCCTGGTCAAGGCGTCGGTGGCCGCGCTGAAGCAGTTCGAGAACGTCAATTCGTCGCTGGACGGCGACGAGCTCGTGCTCAAGCGCTACTACAACATCGGCTTCGCCGCCGACACGCCGAACGGGCTGGTCGTGCCCGTGATCAAGGACGCCGACAAGAAGGGCCTGAAGGAGATCGCGCAGGACCTGACCGAGCTGTCGGGCAAGGCCCGGGACGGCAAGCTCTCCTCGGCGGACATGAGCGGCGCCACGTTCACGATCTCGTCGCTGGGGGAATCGGCGGGACCTCGCTTCACGCCGATCATCAATGCCCCGGAGGTCGCGATCCTCGGCGCCACCCGGGCCCAGGTCAAGCCGATCTGGAACGGGTCGGAGTTCGCGCCGCGGCTGATGGTGCCGCTGTCACTCTCTTACGACCACCGCGTGATCGACGGCGCCGCCGCCGCGCGCTTCATGGTCTACCTGGTCGGTGTGTTGTCGGATCTGCGTCGGGCGCTGCTGTGACCGAGGTCAAGGTCCCGGACATCGGCGACTTCGACGACGTCCCGATCATCGAGATCCTGGTCAAAGTCGGTGACACCGTCTCCGCCGAGGATCCGCTGGTCACGCTCGAGTCCGACAAGGCGACGATGGACGTGCCCGCTCCCGTCGACGGGGTCGTCAAGCAGCTCGCCGTCCAGGTCGGCGACCGCGTGTCGGAGGGCAGTGTGCTGATGACGTTCGAGTCCGCCGACTCAGGCGGACAGCGACGCCGACGCGGGAGTCGAGCGAGCGCCGACTCGGCGCCAGCGGCGCCGCCGACCCGGCGCCGACGCGCGGGCCGACGCCGACGCGAAGGTGACCAGCGAGCCCGCTCCCCCACCGGCGGCGGCTGACTCCGGCGGTGAACGGGACTTCCAGGTCGTCGTGCTCGGCTCGGGCCCCGGCGGCTACAGCGCCGCGTTCCGGGCCGCCGACCTCGGGCTCAAGACCGCGCTGATCGAGCGCTTCGACCGCCTCGGGGGGGTCTGCCTGAACGTCGGTTGCATCCCCTCCAAGGCGCTGCTGCATGCCGCCCGCGTGATCGCCGAAACCGAGGAGATGGCGTCGCACGGGATCACGTTCGGCAAGCCAAAGCTCGACGTCGGCAAGCTGCTCGAGTGGAAGACCGGCGTCGTCAACCGGCTGACCGGCGGGCTCGTGACGCTGGCCAAGCAGCGCAAGGTCGAGGTGATTCACGGGTTGGCGACGTTCACCGGCGCCTCGTCGCTGCAGATCGACGACCGGACGGTCACGTTCGAGAACTGCATCATCGCCGCCGGTTCCGAGGCGGCCTGGATCCCCGGACTGCCCGACGATCCGCGCGTGATCAGCTCCACCGGCGCGCTGGCACCCGACGACATCCCCGGCCGGATGCTCGTGATCGGCGGCGGGATCATCGGTCTCGAGATGGCGTGCGTGTACGACGCGCTCGGCGCCAAGGTGACGGTCGTCGAGATGCTCGACCACCTGCTGCACGGCGCCGACCCCGATCTCGTCCGGCCGCTGGCCAAGCGAATCGGCTCGCGCTACACCGACGTGCTGCTCTCCTCACGCGTCGAGGAGGTCAAGGCCCAGAAGAACGGACTGAAGGTTGAGATCGGCGGCACCGGCTCACGGATCTTCGACCGCGTCCTGGTCGCGGTCGGGCGCGTGCCCAACGGCCGCGCGATCGGCGCCGACGCCGCCGGAGTCACCGTCGACGAGCGTGGGTTCATTCCCGTCGACGCGCAGTTGAAGACCAACGTCCCCGGCATCTACGCGATCGGCGACATCGTCGGCGACCCGATGCTCGCGCACAAGGCCACCCACGAGGGCAAGGTCGCCGCCGAGGTGATCGCCGGCCATGACATCACGTTCGACGCCAAGACGATCCCATCGGTCGCCTACACCGACCCCGAGGTCGCCTGGATGGGTCTGACCGAGACCGTCGCCCAGGCCGAGGGGATCGAGTACGAGAAGGCGATCTTCCCCTGGGCCGCCTCCGGCCGCGCGCTGGGGCTCGGCCGCGATGAGGGGCTGACGAAGCTGATCGTCGAGCCGGACTCCCAACGGGTGCTCGGCGCCGGAATCGTCGGCGTCAACGCCGGCGACCTGATCTCAGAGACCGTGCTGGCGCTGGAGATGGGCGCCAACGCCACCGACATCGCCCTGACGGTCCACCCGCACCCGACCCTGTCGGAGACCGTCGCGTTCTCGGCGGAGATGGTCGACGGGTCGATCACCGACTTGATGCCGCCGCGCCGGCGCGCCCGCAAGTAGCCAGCGGCAACGGGCTCGCGCCATCTGAGCCGGGGCTCGGCTCGCCGGGGAAACACGCCATATAGGCGTGTTATCGGCCCCGGTCGGACTCCGGCTGGCGCGGTAGCACGCACCGGTCGAGATAACCGGCCAAATCGGCGCGTTATGTAGACCGGTGGCTTAGCCCCGGCGTCTTCGCAACCAACGCGCGACGAGAGCCCCGAGCAGCAGCATGCCGGCGGCCCGGGCACCGCCGGCGCGCGGGCCGCGCATCGCGACCGCCGTCCACGAGCCGTACTCCACCGCGCCGCCCGGAGCGGCCGGGACCGCGAACTCCTCGGCAGCCAGCACATCATGGGGTTCCGCGATTCCGCTCGGATCAGGCGGCGGGGTCACCGGCCCGTGGTGCAGCACCGGGTCGGCGGCGCCGAGCTCGAACTCCTCGGCGGCCAGCACGTCGTGCGGCGGATCGACGTGCAGCCCCGGGTCAGGCGCCGGTACGACGAACTCCTCGGCGGCCAGCACGTCACGCGGCTCGTCGCCGTGCAGCCCCGGATCGGGGGCCGGCACGACGAACTCCTCCGCCGCCAGCACGTCGTGCGGTCCGTCCGCCGCTGGGCGTGGTGTCTCGGTCACCGCACCCGATCTTCCCAGATGCGCCGACCGCGCGCCCAGCAGCGCTCTCGCCGGCACGGGCAGCCGTGCCACAAACGGCGGCGCCCGGATCATCGCCGTACGTCGCTCGGGGCCATCGCCGAACGCGCTAGCGCGCACGATAATCTAAGTCACGACCACTGAGATCCGTGTCCGCCTAATACCGCCACAGTGGTATCCTTTCGCTTATGCTTTGTAAGTACCTACCGAAAGTGAAGACTTGATGAGTCGCCTTCTTCTTGTCCCGCTGGACGACGTCGTCGTCTTCCCGGGCATGTCCTTGACGCTGGCGATCGACGCCGGCGACGAGGAGCGAGTGCTGCTGGTGCCCCGTCACGAGCAGGACTTCGCGAACGTCGGCACCGTTGCCGAGATCACCGACAAGGTGCGCCTGCCCGGTGGGGCACGCGCGTTCAGCCTGCAGGGCCTGCACCGCGGCGTTGCCGGCGCGGCGCAGACGCTTCCCGACGGACGGCTGTTCGTCGAGGTCGATGAGCACCCGGACGACGTCCCCGTCGACGGCAAGACCCGCAACCTCGACCGCGAGTACCGCGCGGTCATCGAGGAGATCCTTGAGCTGCGCGGCGATGATGGCCGCGTCTCCGGCTTCATGCGCTCAATCTCCGACCCGGGCACGCTGGCCGATACCAGCGGCTACAGCCCGGACCTCAACTACGAGCAGAAGGTCAAGCTGCTGCAGACGCTCGACGTCTCCGAGCGGCTTGAGCTGGCGCTCGAGTATCAGCGCGACCGTCTGGCCGAGCTGCAGGTCCGCAAGCGGATCCGTGATGACGTGGAGTCGGGCGCGGAGAAGCAGCAGCGTGACTACTTCCTGCGTAAGCAGATGGATTCGATCCGCAAGGAGCTCGGCGAGGACGACGCGTCCGTCGTCGAGGAGTACCGCACCAAGATCGAAGAGGCCGGGATGCCGGAGGCCGCCGAAGAGCAGGCGCTCAAGGAGCTCGGCCGGCTGGAGAAGATGGGCGAGCAGTCCGCTGAGTCGACCGTGATCAGGACGTACCTCGACACGCTGATCTCCGTCCCGTGGAAAGAGCGCTCCGAGGAGAAGCTCGACCCGACCGACGCCCGCGCGGTGCTCGATGCAGACCACGCCGGCCTGGACGACGTCAAAGACCGGATCGTCGAGTACATCGCGGTCAAGAAGCTGCGCGTCGACCGCGGGATCAAGGAGGACAAGCGCTCCGGCGCGATCCTGACCCTGATCGGCCCTCCCGGCACCGGCAAGACGAGCATCGGCGAGTCGATCGCTCGTGCGACCGGCCGCAAGTTCGTCCGGATGTCGCTCGGCGGCGTCCGTGACGAGGCTGAGATCCGCGGTCACCGGCGTACCTACATCGGTGCCCTCCCGGGCCGTCTGGTGCGCGCACTGCGCGACGCCGGAACGATGAACCCGGTGATCATGCTCGACGAGGTCGACAAGGTCGGCGCCGACTGGCGCGGCGACCCGTCGGCGGCGCTGCTCGAGGTCCTGGACCCGGCGCAGAACCACTCGTTCCGTGACCACTACCTGGATATCGAGCTGGACCTGTCCGGCGTGATGTTCATCGCGACGGCGAACGTCGCCGACACGATCCCCGGCCCGCTGCTCGACCGCATGGAGGTAATCCGCTTCGACGGGTACACCACCTCCGAGAAGGTCGCGATCGCTCGCGGGTACCTGTGGCCGCGTCAGCTCGAGCGCAACGGCCTGCGGGCCGAGGAGGTCGAGATCTCCGATCAGGTGTTGAACACGGTCGCAACCGAGTACACGCGTGAAGCCGGCGTCCGCCAGCTGGAGCGCGACCTCGGGACGCTGCTGCGCAAGACCGCGACGAAGATCGCGTCCAACGAGGCGACCACGCCGGTGACGATTGACGTCGACGCCGTCCGTGACGCGCTCGGACGCCAGCGGTTCTTCCAGGAGTCGGCCGTCCGCACCGCGGTGCCGGGCGTCGCGACCGGCCTGGCCGTAACCGGAGCCGGTGGCGACGTGCTGTTCATCGAGGCCACCGCCATGGACGGCAAGCCGGGCCTGACACTGACCGGCCAGCTGGGCGATGTGATGAAGGAGTCGGCGCAGATCGCGCTCTCCTACGTCCACGGCCACGCGAGCGAGCTCGGCATCGACCCGACGGTGTTCGATGAGCGCTCGTTCCACGTGCACGTTCCCGCGGGAGCGATCCCGAAGGACGGCCCGTCGGCCGGCGTGACGATGGTCACCGCGATGGCATCGCTGCTGTCCGGTCGTCCGGTCAAGCACACGGTCGGGATGACCGGAGAGGTCACCCTCCAGGGCCGGGTGCTGCCGATCGGCGGCCTCAAGCAGAAGGTGCTGGCCGCGCACGCCGCAGGTCTGACCGATGTGGTCATGCCCGAGCGCAACCGTGGCGATCTCGACGACGTCCCGGAGGAGGTCCGTGAGCAGATGACCTTCCACCCGGCGATGACGATCGACGAGGTGCTGAGCGTCGCGCTCGAGGGCGCGCCGGTCACCGCCGCAACTGCGTAACCCGCAGCCAAACCACCCGCAGTACCCCGCGCCGGTCGCCTGTCTCAGGCGGCCGGCGCGCCGGTGTTAGCGTGCAGTGCATGAGCACGATCACCGCCTCCCAAGAACAGCAGGTCGTCGACCGCGTCCCCAAGCAGCTGTACATCGCCGGTGAGTGGCGTGATGGCGCGAAGGGGACGTTCCCAGTCGAAGATCCGTCCACCGGCCAACCGCTGTGCGAGGTCGCTGATGCGTCCGTCGATGACGCCAAGTCGGCGCTCGACAGCGCCGTCGACGCATTCCCGGCGTTCGCCGCGATGGCCCCGCGTGACCGCGGCGAGATCCTGCGGCGAGCGTTCGAGCTGATCATCGAGCGCAAGCAGGACCTGGCGCTGCTGATGACGCTGGAGATGGGCAAGTCGGTCACCGAGTCGCTCGGCGAGATCACCTATGCCGCCGAGTTCTTCCGCTGGTTCTCCGAGGAGTCGGTGCGGATCCACGGCCGCTACGCGGTCGCCGCCAACGGCGCCGGCCGGGTGCTGACGATGCAGCAACCCGTCGGGCCGTGCCTGTTCATCACCCCGTGGAACTTCCCGCTGGCGATGGGCACCCGCAAGATCGGGCCGGCGATCGCCGCGGGCTGCACGATGGTCGTCAAGCCCGCGGGCCAGACGCCGCTGTCGATGCTGGCACTGGCCCAGATCCTCGAGGAGGCGGGGCTGCCGGGCGGCGTGCTCAACCTGTTCACCGCCACCGCCTCGGGCGAGACGACCGCGCCGCTGATCGCCGATCCGCGGCTGCGCAAGCTGTCGTTCACCGGCTCGACCGAGGTCGGCCGGCGGCTGATGGCCGCGTCGTCGGAGACCCTGCTGCGGCTGTCGATGGAGCTCGGCGGCAACGCCCCGTTCCTGGTGTTCGAGGACGCCGACATCGACGCCGCCGTCCAGGGCGCGATGCTGGCGAAGATGCGCAACGTCGGCGAGGCCTGCACGGCCGCCAACCGCTTCCACGTCTCCGGCGCGATCGCGGACGAATTCGCGTCGAAGCTCGCCGAGAAGATGGGCGCGCTGAAGCTCGGCCGCGGCGTCGACGAGGGCGTCGACGTCGGCCCGCTGATCGACAACACCCAGCGCCAGAAGGTCTCAGAGCTCGTCACCGACGCGATCAGCAAAGGCGCGCACGCCGTCGTCGGCGGCTCGATCCGCGAGGGGGCCGGGTACTTCTACAACCCGACCGTGCTGACCGACGTCCCGGGCAACGCCGAGCTGCTGCAGGAGGAGATCTTCGGCCCGGTCGCGCCGGTGATCGGCTTCGATGACGAGGATGCCGCGATCGCCGCCGCCAACAACACCGAATATGGCCTGGTCGCCTACGTGTTCACCTCCGACCTCAAGCGCGCGCTGCGCGTCTGCGAGCGCCTCGAGACCGGCATGATCGGCCTCAACCAGGGGATCGTCTCCAACGCCCAAGCCCCGTTCGGCGGCGTCAAGCAGTCGGGCTTCGGCCGCGAGGGCGGCTCTGAGGGGATCGAGGAGTACCTCGAGACCAAGTACATCGCCGTGAACCTGTAATCGAGGCGGGCGCGCGCCGCGCCGCCGTTTGGGAAGTCGCGCCTCTCTGTATGAGCTCAAGATGAGAGGCGGATACGACCTGCGGATGAGCTCTATGGCACCTGTGGCTGACCGCTGTTGGCGCAAGTTCACTCCTGCGCGGGATGTCAGCCGCACCGTGGTCACCGACAATCGTCCTGCCTTCACGAGTCGATTGCAACTGATGCTGATGCCCCTCACCGATAGTTCCCGTGCCAAACGCGCGCCCGCGGACGGCCAGCTTCCACTGATCGGGCGGTTCTTTCCCGCTCCGCTCGCCGCGAAAGTCCCCGAGGTCATTGCTCTCTTTTGGGTCGTGAAGATCCTGACCACCGCCGGCGGGGAGGCCACCTCGGACTACCTGAAGACGTACGGCAACATCGGGGGCGGCGGCACCGAGATTGTGCTGTTCGTGGTCGCGCTGGTGCTGCAGTTCGGCACCCGCCGGTACCGAGCGTTTGCGTACTGGTCCCTGGCGTTCGCCATCGCCATCGCCGGTACGGGTATCGCCGATTTCCTGCATCTCGACGTCCATATCCCCTATGCGGGAACGACGCTGCTGTGGGCGGTCATCCTGGCCGCCATCTTCTGGATCTGGCAGCGCAGCGAGGGCACGCTGTCCATCCACAGCGTTACGACACAACGACGTGAAGCGTTCTACTGGGCAACCGTGTTCGCCACCTTTGCCCTGGGGACCGCGCTGGGGGACTTCACCGCAAACTCGCTGAACCTGGGCTACCTGTCCTCCGGCATCCTGTTCGCCGTCGTGATCCTGATCCCAGGTCTGGCGCGGTGGCGGTTCGGCCTGAACAGCATCGCCGCCTTCTGGATGTCCTACGTGGTCACGCGGCCGCTCGGCGCGTCGTTCGCCGACTACATCAGCAAACCCCGCAGCCTCACCGGGATCAACTTCGGAGACGGCCCGACGGCGATCGTTTTCGCCGTCGCGGTGTTCGTCCTGGTCTCGTACCTCGCCGTCGCCCGTCCGGACATCCAGGAGTCGCACGGAGCCGGCGGCGAACCCACCGGGACCGTGACGTCGTCAGCTGATCTTCTCCACTCCGACGTCGAAGTGGAATAGCTACCGAACCGTGGCGATCCATTGCGGTTCCTCCGCAGTAACTCGCCCCGGTTCGCGGCGTGCCGGCACCGATCCGGGCACTCCGGTCGTCGACAGTGAGCAGCTGGTGTTTGACCTGCGTCCGTCGGGAGCGCTAGCGTGCCTGCATGAAAAACATCCGGGGAAGTCTCATCCTGCTGGCCACGGTGCTGTTCGCGGCGGCCGCGTTCGCCGCCTCGGCCGGCGCATCCACCAGCATGTCGAAGAACCCGCCGTGCACCAAGAAGGCGCTCAGCGCCGGGCTCAAACGCGGACCGGCGGCACAGAAGAACGCGAGGATCCTGGGCAAGATCGGCTGCGCCGGTGGCTGGGCGTATTCGCCGATCGCCGTCGGGAGCGGCAAGAACGGGTTCGACGCGGTCGCTCTGTTCCAGGCCAAGAAGGGGGTGTGGGTGGCCGTCAACCGGGCCAAGCCGTGCAACAAGCACCTCGTCCCGAAGAAGATCTACAAGGGCGCCTGCACCACCAGCTGACGGCGCTGTCCACCTACCGGTGACGGAGCGGGCGGGCCACGGACGGCCCACCTGCCCGTCCCCGCTACTCAAACGTAGTCGTCGGGCAGGTACCGCGGCGCCGAGCAGACGCGGCGGACCATCGGCTCGAATCGCTCCAGCGGTTCGGAGTCGTAGGCGGGGTCGAAGCAGTTCTGGTCATAGCGCTCGCAGAACTCGACGCACCCGTCGTAGTACTCGTGGCCGGCCCAGCGGTCGCGGATGTTGGGATCGATGCCGTAGTGGTGGCCGTAGTAGTAGAGCTGGAAGGCGCCGTGGTGCGACGCGATCCAGACCAGCTCGGGCCGCACGAACGGGCGCAGGACCGCCCCGGTCATCTCGGAGTGGGTGTGCGGGGCGAGCTCGTCGCCGATGTCGTGCAACAGCGCCATCACGACGTACTCCTCGTCGCGGCCGTCGCGCAGCGCCCGCGTCGCGCTCTGCAGTGAGTGCTCATAGCGCGTCACCTGATGGCCGGAGACACTGTGCTCAAGCGCCCGGACAGCGGCCAGCAGCCGATCGGGCAGCCGCGCGGTGTACGCCGCCTCGCGGCGGTCCAGCAGCTCGTAATCCTGCTTGGTGCCGTCCGCCATCGCGACAAACGAGACGGTCGGCTGGTTGCTTGTGCTCATACCGGGCAACATAACTGCCGATGCCTCGAATCGCGACGATCGGCGTGTACCGCTTCAACGGTGAGAGCTTCATCGCCGCGCTCGACGAGGCCGGCGTGACCGTCGTCGTCGACGTCCGCCAGCGTCGCGGCGTGCGCGGCACCGAGTACGCCTGGGCCAACTCCCAGCGGCTACAGCGGCGCCTGGCCGACGCTCGGATCCGCTACGTCCATCACCCGGAGCTCGCGCCGACGACCGAACTGCGCGAACTCCAGTACGAGCAGGACGCCCGCGACCACGTCGGCAAACGTCACCGCGAGCGGCTCTCGGACGAGTACGTGCGCCGGTACACCGAGGAGATCCTCGACCGCGCACCGCTCGACGAGCTGCTCGCCGACCTCCCCGTTCACGGCGTCGGCGCACTGCTGTGCGTCGAGGCCGAACCGGCCGCCTGCCACCGGTCGCTGATCGCCCGGCGCCTCGCCGAGCGTTATGGGTTCGAGGTCGAGCACCTCATGCCGTGACGTAGGGTTTACGCGCTCGGGTCGGGCCCGTGCACCGTCACCGCGAACGGACTGGATGTCGCAGTCGGGTCGATCGGCCGCAGCCGTTCATAAAACGCCCTCGCGACGCGCGCCGCGTGGGCCTTGGCGAGCTCGGTGCGCTCCCCTTCATACAGCTCGTCGACGGTCTCCTGCCACAACCACAGCCACCGCTCGAAGTGACCGGCGCGGAGTCCGACGCGGGCATTGAGCGCGGCATGCGGCGCGAACGCGCCGCCACCGTAGGTGCGGGCGCCGAGCAGGATCGTCTCCCAGAACGAGGCGATCCGGGGCACGTGCGCCTCGACGTCGAGCTGCGCGACGTCCGTGAACAGCCACCCGATCACCGGATCGGTGAGCGCGCGGCCGTAGAACGCGCGTACCAGTCGCTCGCAATCGTCGCGGGTCTCGATGTCGTGGCGGGTGATCGTTGGCCTGAGGATAATGTTGGCCGCGCGCCGCGGTACCGCGACCTTCACGTCGGCGCACTCGAAGCCTGGCGATTGCACCCACATATCCGGGGAGAGATCGCCAACCTTCCCGCGCGGCTCGTCGCGATCAGCCGTCGCGCTGATAGCCCGGGCAGCGCAGCACCGGCAGCCGTGGGTAGCGCGGAAAGCGATCGGGTTCGTCGCGGCTGCGCCGGCACAGCGAGAACACCGAGCCGCGGGTGTTGCGCACGATCTGCTGGTGACGGCAGCTGTCGCACAAGCCGGTCTCGGGCACCGGCGGCCCGTCCGGACCGGGCGTCACTCGATCCACCCGCCCGGCGTGATCCACACACCTCGCTGCTCGATCCACCCGCCCGGCGTGATCCACCCGCCCGGCGTCACTCGATCCACCACGCTTGTCACTCGATCCACATGCCGGGCGCGACGTCAACCTGGATCAGACGCGGGCCATCATCGGCGGCGATCTCCTCGCGACAGCGCCTCGGTCAGCTCGTCGGCACTACTCACCTGGCGCGCCGCCATCCCGTACCCGCGCGCGACCGCGGCCACATCGAGCCCGGGCAGGTCCAATCCGGGCGTGCCGGACAGCTGCTCCAGCGAGGAGAACCACTTGAGGATCGCGTACTCGTCGTTGCGCAGGATCAGGAACGTGACCGGCAGCCGGTAGGCGACCGCGGTCCACAGCGCCGTGATCCCGTACTGGGCCGAGCCCTCCCCCAGCACGCACACGACCGGACGCTCCGGCTGGGCCAGCTGCACCCCAAGCGCGGCCGAGATCCCGAACCCGAGCCCGCCGCTGGCACAGAAGTAGTAGCTGCCCGGCCGTGCGATCCGCAGCCGGTTGCGCAACGCCAGCGTGCAGGACGGCGTCTCGACGACCGCGATCGCGTCCTCGCGCCACGCCGCCGCCAGGGCCGACATCGCCTGGGTGCCCGTGATCCGAGCGCCACCGCTGTCCGCCGGCGGGTCCGGCGGGTCCGGCGGGCTTGGCGCCGGCCGGGCGTCCGGCACCCGTCGCCCGACCGCCTCCGGCACGAGCTCGACCAGGGCCCGCAGCGCGAGTCCGACGTCGCCGACGATCGCCTCCCCCATCGGTGCCCGCGCCGCGTCGACCGGATCGGACGTGACCGCGACCAGCGACGTCCCCTCGGGCAGCAGCGGCCCGGGCAGGTACGGGTAATACGCGAACACCGACGAGCCGACGACGAGCACCAGGTCGTGGCCGTCGAGCGTCTGCGACAGCGGCCCGATCGCTGGCGGCAGCACGCCCGCGAACTGTGGATGGTCCTCCGGGAAGCCGAGCCGCGAGCCGCCGGTCGCGGGCGGCGCCCAGACCGGCAGCCGCTGCTTCACCGCTAGTTCAACAACCGCCTCCCAGGCGCCGGCGGCGTCGATCTCCGGACCTGCGACGAGCATCGGCGAGCGCGCATCGGCGAGTCGCCGGCCAAGCTCGGCGAGGGCATCCGGGTCGGGCGCGGCACGGCCGCTCACGCGCCGGCGTGCGGCTTGCAGCGCCCGATCGGTATCGGCCGCCTGACCCCAGTCGTCCATCGGGATCGAAACGAACGTCGGTCCCCTGGGCGGTATTGAGGCGGCGTGGATCGCGCGCCCCAGCGCGGTCGGGACGTCCTGCGCGCGGGCCGGCTCGTGGCTGTACTTGACGTATGGCTGTGGCCCGACGGTCGCGTCCCGGTTGGTCAGGTTCGCCTCGATCGTGATCTGCGCCCGCACCTGCTGGCCGGCCGTGATTACCAGCGGGGATCGGTTGGCCTGCGCGTTGAAGATGCCGCCGACCGCGTTGCCGACCCCCGGCGCGGTGTGGAGGTTGACGTGGGCGGGGCGGCCGGTCGCCTGGGCGTAGCCGTCGGCGATCCCCACCACGACCAGCTCCTGGAGTCCGAGCACGTAGCGGAAGTCGGCCGGAAAATCGGCGAGCATCGGCAGCTCGGTCGAGCCCGGGTTGCCGAAGATCGTCGTCATCCCGTGGGCCCGCAGCAGCTCGAGCGTGGCCTCCCGGACGGTCGTCACCGTTGCCCTCGGCCCTCGGGCCTCGGCCCTCGGCTCACAGCGCCGCGGCCACCTCGGCCGCGACCCGCTCGCCGGAGCTGACCGCGCCGTCCATGTAGCCGTTCCAGTAGGTCGCGGTCTCGGTGCCGGCCCAGTGGATCCGGCCCACCGGCTTGCGCAGCCGCGGTCCGTAGCTGACGAACGACCCGACCGCCGGGATGCCGACCGGGCAGCCGCGCGTCCACTCCTGCCCGCTCCAGCTGGTCTCGAAGAACTGCACCGGCTTCAGCGCGCGCTTGTCGTCATAGATGCGAGCCAGCTGCGCCAGCACCGCCTTGCGGCGGGCCGCCGGTCCCAGCCCGGCGTAGCGGCGGGCGTTGTCGCCGCCGACGAACCCGAACGCGATGCCGGGACGGCCGCCCGGCGGCGAGTCGTCGTACGCGATGCTGATCGGGAAGCCGGTCGTGACCGCCGAGCCGGTCAGCCCGTGGGCGCGCCAGAACGGCTCGTCGTAGACGGCGGCGACCTTGGTCAACGTCCCCTGTCCGTAGCGCTGGGTCAGCTGGTCGCGCTGGAACGGGAGGATCGGGTCATAGACAATCCGTCCTGCCAGCGTCGGCGGGATCGCGACCACGACCCGCTTGGCCGACACCGTGATCCGGTCGGAGATGACCGTCACGCCCGAGCGCGTCTGGGCGATCGAGCGGACCGGCGTGCGCAGCGCCACGATCTCGCCGAGCCGCGCCGCCAACTCGAGCGGCAACCGCTGTGAGCCGCCGACGAACCGGTCCTGCTGGGCGCCGCCGCGGGTGTTGAAGTTGCGCTGGAACGTGCCCGGGTGCTTGGGATCGCCGGACGCGGCGATGTAGAACAGCGCGAACAGCAGCGATACTTCCCGCGGCTCGGCGCCGAAGATCGCGCGCAGCGCCGCCGCGGTCAGGTTGCGCAGCCGTGGTGGCGCGGAGTGCTGGGTGAGGTAGGTGGCGAGCGTCTGGCCGTCGAGCGAGGCGGCGCCGGGGGCGTCCCACGGCCGGCTGACGTCGACGGTCGTCGCGAGCTTGTCGAGCGCCAGCACCAGCGTCGCCAGTTGGGCGTCGATCGTGGGGTCCGGCGGCGCGATCCCCAGTGGGCCGCGGTCGGAGTAGGTCAACCGCTCGCCGCCGGCGAGGTACACATCCTTGCCGATGTCATGCGTTGGGAAGGTCGCGACCTTCAGCTGCCGGGCGAGCGCGGCGACGTGATTCTGGGTCGGACCGATGAACGTACCGCCGCGCTCGGAGATATGGCCATCGCCAAGGTCGTGGTTCCAGACACGGCCGCCGACCCGGTCACGGGCCTCGAGCACCCGCACCGAATGTCCCGACCTCCTCAGTTGGGAGGCCGCCACGAGGCCCGCCAGGCCGGCGCCGACGACCACGACGTCGACCCACCTGGCGGGTCTGGGCTTGCCGGCGCCCGCGGCGGCGCCGGTGGCGGCTTCGGCCGGTACCCGGCGGCAAGCCCGGCGCCGGCCGCGGCCGCCGCGCCGGCCGGCGGCGCGCGGTCCGGCCGTCGACCGATGGTCACTCATCCTGATGGTCCTCTGCGGCCCGCTCGCCGCACCGCTGCGGCGCGCCCGGGTCCCGGGCCGTCGACCGAATGCGGCGACGCTCCCGCTCGCGCTCAAGCATCCGTCCGGCTCACGGGGCGGCATCCTAGCTCTCCGGCGGCCGCGGCGGGGACGTCGGTCCCCTTACTACAGTAAATGAAGCATGCCCACGTTCTGGCGACTGACAGGATTTCTGAGACCGTACCGCCGCGCGGTCATCTGGTCGTTCGTGCTCGCCGGTGGCGCGCTGATCGGGACTGTGCTGATCCCGTACTCTGACCGGCCTGGCGATCAACGCGATCCGCGGCCACCACCACCGGACGTTGCTCATGCTCGCCGGCGCGATCCTGTTGGCGGGACTCGTCCGGCTCGTGTTCAGCGTGCTGCGACGGCTCGTCGCCGGCCGCATCTCGCTCGCCGTCGAGGTCGACCTGCGCGAGACGCTCTACGGCCAGCTGCAGCGGCTCGAGCTGGGGTTCTTCGACCGCCAGCAGACCGGCCAGCTGATGTCGCGCGCGACCGTCGACCTGCAGTCGGTCCGCTTCTTCCTCGGCTACGGGCTGATCTTCATCGCCCAGTCGGTGGTCACGATCCTGCTGGCGGCGATCGCGATGTTCATCCTGCAGCCGAGCCTGGCCGCGATCTCGCTGGCGCCGGTCCCGTTCGTCGTCCTGATCGCCTACCGCTACGGCCACCGGTCCCAGCCGGCGATGCAGGAGGCCCAGCAGCGGATCGCCGAGCTGACCGCCGATACCGAGGAGAACGTCTCGGGCGTCCGCGTCGTCAAGGCGTTCGCGCAGGAGCGCCGCCAGCGCGAGCGGTTCGCACACACGGTCCAGCGCGTGTTCGACCAGCAGCTGGTCGCCACCCGGATCCAGGCCTTCTACAACCCGATGATCAGCTTCCTGCCGAATCTCGGTCTGGCCGCGATCCTGCTGTTCGGCGGCCGCGAGGTGATCCACGGGCACCTGTCGGTCGGCGCCTTCACCGCGTTCTACGCCTACCTGCTGATGCTGATCTCGCCGATGCAGACGCTCGGCTACATGCTCGGTTCCGCCCAGCGCGCCACGGCGTCGGGCGCGCGGATCTTCGAGATCCTCGACCGCGAGCCGCGGATCGTCTCCCCGCCCGGCGCGCCGCCGGTGCCCCCCGGGCCGGGCCAGATCACCCTGCGCGACGTCGGGCTGACGTTCGAGGGCTCGACCCGTCCGGCGCTGACCGGGATCGACCTGGAGATCGACGGCGGACAGACGGTCGCGCTGGTCGGCGCGATGGGATCGGGCAAGTCGGTGCTCGTGTCGCTGCTGCCGCGGCTCTACGACGTGAGCACCGGCTCGGTCACGATCGACGGCGCCGACGTTCGATCGGTCGACGTCCAGAACCTGCGGCAGCAGATCGCGATCGTCGACGACAACCCGTTCCTGTTCTCGGCCACGATCCACGAGAACATCGCTTACGCCCACGCCGGCGCCAGCCGCGAGGACGTGGTGCGCGCCGCCGCGGGCGGCCCAGGCCGACGGCTTCATCGACCGCCTGCCCGACGGCTACGACACACACGTCGGCGAACGCGGCGTGACGCTATCGGGCGGGCAGCGCCAGCGGATCGCGATCGCCCGCGCAATCCTCGCCAACCCGCGGATCCTCGTGCTTGACGACGCCACCTCGTCGGTCGACGCCTCGACCGAGCGGGAGATCAAGCTGGCGACTCGAGCAGGTGATGGCCGGCCGCACGACGATCGTGATCGCGCACCGGCTGTCGACGATCGCGCTGGCCGACCGGATCGTGATGCTCGACCACGGCCGCGTGACCGGCGACGGGACCCACGAGCAACTGCTGGAGAGCTCGGACCTGTACCGGGAGATCGTCCGCAGCGGCACGCCGGCGCACATGCTCGCGGACGAGCTGGAGATGAGCTCGTGACCGCCGGCGTCGCGGAGCTTCGCCGCCGGTTCAAGGAGACCGGCGATGGCGGTCGCAAGCTGCGGGCCCTGGCCGAGCTGCTCGCGCCCTACCGCTGGCGGGTGCGTGGCGATGTGCCTAGCGCTGGTGGCGGCGACCGCCGCGGCACTGGCGCCGGCGCCGCTGGCCAAGGAGGCGATCAACCAGGGCATCGACCACCACGACACGAGCGCGCTGTACGTGATCGTCGTGATCTTCCTGATCTCGGCGGTCGTCTACGCGGTCGCCACCTACGCCCAGACCTACCTGGTCGGCTGGGTCGGCCAGCGAGCGCTGCAGGACCTGCGGATGAAGCTGTTCGCGCACCTGCAGTCGCTGTCGATCGCGTTCTACAGCCGCAACATCGCGGGCGTCGTGATCAGCCGCATGACCAACGACGTCGAGGCACTCGACCAGCTCGTCGAGGACGGGCTGGCGACGCTGATCCAGTCCTCGCTGATGCTGATCGGCGTGATCGTGATCCTGCTGGTGATGGATCTCCATCTGGCGCTGCTGACGTTCATCGCGCTGCCGTTCCTGTTCGCCGGCGCGCTGGCGTTCCGAATCGCTTCGGCCGGTGCGTACCGCGCCACGCGCGAGAAGATCGCCGCGATCACCGGCTACCTCGCCGAGAGCCTGTCGGGCATCCGAGCGGTGCGCTCGTTCGGCCAGGAGCAGCGCCACGTCGACCGGTTCGCGCAGCTCAACGACGAGAACCGCGCCGCGAACATGACGACGGTCAAGCTCAACGCCGCCTACTTCCCGGCGGTCGAGCTGCTGTCGGCGCTCGTCACCGTCGAGATCCTCGTCGCCGGCGGGCTGGCCGCGATCGACGGCCACGCGTCGACCGGCGTCGTGTTCGCGTTCATCGCGGCGCTCAACAACTTCTTCGACCCGCTCCAGCAGCTCTCGCAGCTGTACACGACCTACCAGTCGGGGATGGCAGCACTGGACAAGATCCTCAGCCTGCTCGACGAGCAGCCCGAGATCGTCGACGAACCCGACGCGATCGACGCTGCCGCAGATCGCCGGCCGGGTCGAGTTCCGCGACGTCTCGTTCCGGTACGGCTCAGGCGACGACGCGGCGTGGGCGTTGCGCGACATCGACCTGGTCGTCCCGCCCGGGCAGACGATCGCGCTCGTCGGCGAGACCGGCGCCGGCAAGTCGACGTTCGCCAAGCTCGTCTCCCGTTTCTATGACCCGACCGAGGGCGCGGTGCTCGTCGACGGCCACGACCTGCGCGAGGTGACCGGCGAGTCGCTGCGCTCGCAGATGGGGATCGTCCCGCAGGAGGCGTTCCTGTTCAGCGGCACGGTCCGGGAGAACATCGCGTTCGGCGCGCCGCAGGCGACCGACGAGCAGATCCGCGACGCGGCCCGCGCGGTCGGCGCCGATGAGTTCATCGACGCGCTGGAGCAGGGTTACGACACCCAGATCGGCGAGCGCGGCATCCAGCTGTCGGCAGGACAGCGCCAGCTGCTGGCGTTCGCGCGCGCGCTCGCCGCCGACCCTCGGATTCTGGTGCTCGACGAGGCGACCTCGAACGTCGACGTCCACACCGAGGCGCTGATCGAGCAGGGGTTGCGCCGACTGGTCGCGGGTCGCACCTCGATCGTCGTCGCGCATCGGCTGTCGACGATCCGCCACGCCGGTCGGATCCTCGTGATGGAGTACGGGCGGATCGTCGAGCAGGGCACGCACGAGGAGCTGCTGGAGGCCGAGGGCCGCTACTGGGAGCTCTACAGCGACTGGGCCGAGCAGGCCGCGGCCTGACGCCGACCGGCTCGGTTCTACCCTTCACGGGGTGAGCGAGATCTTCGTCACCGGTTTTGCCACGACCCCGTGAAGGGGATGCGGATCCACGAGGTCGACTCGATCGAGCTGTCGCGCAACGGCGCCCGCGGCGACCGCGCGTTCTACGTGATCGACGACCGCGGCCGGATGGTCAACGGCAAGGTCGTGCGCGACCTCCAGGTCGTCGTGCCCGCATACGACCCCGACACCGACGAGCTGACGCTGACGTTCCCCGACGGCGCGCGGGTCGGCGGCCGGGTCGCGCTCGGCGAGCCGGTCCAGACCCAGTTCTTCGGACGCCCGCGGACGGCACCGGAGGTGATCGGGCCGTGGGCGGAGGCGATCTCCGCGTTCTTCGACCGGCCGCTGCGCCTGGTCGCGGCTCAGACCGCGGTCGACCGCGGGATCCAGGCGACCGCGTCGGTCGTGTCCCGAGGGTCGCTGCGGCGGCTGGCCGAGCAGGCCGAGTGCGACACGGTCGACGGCCGGCGATTCCGGATGCTGATCGAGGTCGACGGCGTCGCCCCCCACGAGGAGGACACGTGGGTCGGCCGCCGGGTGCGAGGTCGGCCCGGCGTCGCTGGCGATGCACGGTCACATCGGCCGCTGCCTGATCACCAGCCGTGACCCCGAGACCGCCGAGGTCGACCTGCCGACGCTCGAGCTGCTGGCCGCATACCGGCGTGAGATCGACAGCACCGAGCCGCTGCCGTTCGGGATCTACGGCGAGGTGCTCGAGGGCGGGACGGTGCGAATCGGCGATCCGGTGACGGTTGAGACCCCGGTCCCGGCGGGCAGTCGGTGAACGCGACGTGTCGCGGCGCCCGATCGACGATCAGCCGATGAGTCAGCGACGGGTCGACGTCCGGGTCGACGACCACGTCGCGGTCGTCACGCTGGCGCGGCCCGACAAGCACAACGCGCTGGATCTGGCCGATGTTCGAGCAGATCGCCGGCGCGGCCGAGCGGGTCGCGTCGGAGCCGGGCGTCCGCGCGGTCGTGCTCCACGGCGACGGGCCGAGCTTCTGCTCGGGCCTGGACGTCGTCAGCATCATGGCCGCCGGCGGCGGCGTCGCGGGCCTCACCGACCAGGTCGAGGGCGAGCCGCCGAACCTGTTTCAGCGGGTCGCGTATGACTGGATCCGCGTCCCGGTGCCGGTGATCGCCGCGTTGCACGGCAACTGCCTCGGCGGCGGACTCCAGATCGCGCTCGGAGCCGACATCCGGATCGCCGCGCCGGACACACGGCTGTCGGTGATGGAGGTCAAGTGGGGCCTGATCCCCGACATGTCGATCACCCGCACGTTGCCGCGACTGGTCTCGATCGACGTCGCCAAGGAGCTGACCTACAGCGGCCGGATCTTCTCCGGCGACGAGGCGCTGTCACTGGGCGTGGTGACGCGGGTCGCCGCCGACCCGCTGGCCGCCGCCCGCGAGCTGGCGACCGAGATCGCGGGCCGCTCGCCCGACGCCGTCCAGCGAGCCAAGCGGCTCTACGACACGTCCTGGACGTCGACCGCGCACGATTCGCTGGCGCTCGAGGCCGAGCTCCAGCGGCAGCTGATCGGCTCGCCCAACCAGCTGGCCGCGGTCGCCGCCGGCGTCAACCAGCAGCCGGCCGAGTTCACCGATCCGGAGCCGGCCGGGCTCGCGCCACCCGAACAGATCTGAGCCGATCGAGGCAGGGTCGCCGGTCGGCATGAGGACGGGTGTCGAGACCGCCACGAACGTACGTTCCCACGGCGAGCGTGCGGACGGTCGGCTCGCTAGCTATCCTGAAGCTTCCCCTTGCGGGATCGTCTAATGGCAAGACACCGGCCTCTGGAGCCGGGTATCAAGGTTCGAGTCCTTGTCCCGCAGTGTCCGAGTTCCCGTCCGTGCCGGGAACGCCGCGGGCCGCGCAGTCCGGCGCTAGGAGATCGTCTCGAGGTCGCTGGAGAGGTCCGACAGCGCATCGGCCCGGTGGCCGAGGTCGGTGCCGTCGGCGATCAGCCGGCGCGCGGCCTGGAGATCGTCGGAGCGCCCGACGGTCAGGGCGCCGCGGACCCGGCCGCCCTGCAGATAGAAGACCGTGAACGCGCCGTCGTCGAAGGAGCCGCGGACGATCTCCCGATCCCACTCGCGGGCGGGACCGACGTATTCGATCCCGGCCCAGTCGGAGATGTCGGAGAAGAAGTAGGGCACGACGTCGTGGTCGACGCCCTTGCCGAGCATGTTGAGCGCGACGGTCTTGCCATGGCCGAAGGCGACGTCCCAGTGCTCGACGCGGATCTGGGCGCCGTCGTGGACGACGCTCGAGTACTCGGCGACGTCGCCGGCGGCGAACACGCCGGGCGCGGAGGCGCGCAGCTGCGAGTCGGTGCGGATGCCGCCGCTGTCGCCGAGGTCAAGGCCGGCGCTGCGGGCGAGCATGATGTCCGGGTGCACCCCGGCGCCGATCACGACCGCGTCGGCGTCGAGCTCGAGCCCATTCTTGGTGACGACCTTGGTGACCCGCCCGTCGGCGCCCTCGAAGTGGTCGAGCTCGTCCGAGCCGTGGAACTCGATGCCGTGATCGGTCAGCAGATCGCCGAACCACCGGCCCGCCCGATCGCCGAAGGTGCGGCTCAGCGGCAGCGGCTCCATCATCACGATCGTGCACCGGCTGCCGAGCTCGGTCAGCGACGCTGCGACCTCGGAGCCGATGTAGGAGCCGCCGATCAGCACGACCCGCTTGCCGGCAGCGTCGGCGCGGATCGCGTCGGAGTTGGCGAACGTGCGCAGGTAGTGGATGCCCGTCGAACTGGTCGCCATCGACGTTCAGACGCCGGACGTTGGACCCGGTCGCGAGCAGCAGCTGGCCGAAGCCGACCTCCTCACGGTTGGAGAGCTTGACCGTGCGGGCCTGCAGGTCGAGCTTCATCGCCGAGACCTTCGTCAGCGCCTCGATCTCCTGCTCCGCGTACCAGCCGGCGTCCTGCATGAGCGCGTCGTCCACCGACTCCGAGCCGCGCAGATACCCCTTGGAGAGCGGCGGCCGGTCGTAGGGCAGATGCGGCTCGCGCCCGACCAGCAGGATCGAGCCGTCGGCACCGGAGCGGCGCAGCCAGCGGGCGCAGTTGCCGCTGGCGATCCCGCCACCGACGAGCAGGAAGTCGACCTTGCGTTCAGCCATGGCAGCGGATCAGTCTGCAGCCCGCGCCGGCGCCGATCGCCGAGAAGCGCGGCGTGATCTCGCCCTCGAGGCCGGGATCGAGGATCAGCAGCACCTGGTCGCCGGCCTCGATCACCGAGTCGGCCTTGGGCACGAAGCCGGCGCCGTCGCGCAGCACGGAGATGATCAGCGAGCCGTCGGGGAGCGTCACCTCAGAGACCTTGTGCCCGGCCGCGGGCGATCCCTCGGCCACCTCCATCTCGATGATCTCCAGGTGCTCCTCCTCGAGCGCCAGCAGCTGGACGAGCCCGTACTCGGGAACCTCGTGCTCGATCAGGCGCAGGATCAGGTCGGTCGCCGAGACCGCCGGCTGGATGCCGAGCAGCTTGAAGTGCAGCAGGTTGCGCGGGTTGTTGACGCGGGCGACGATCCGCTCGACGCCGTACTTCTCCTTGGCGACCTGGCAGATCAGGATGTTGTCCTCGTCGTCGCCGGTGACCGCGATCACCAGGTCAGCGCGCTGGATGCCGGCCCGCTCCAGGATCCACAGCTCGGTCGCGTCGCCGTACTGGACGGCGTGCTCGAGCTCCTCCTCGACGATCCGGTAGCGGCGGTGATCGGACTCGATCAGCGTGACCTCCTGGTCCTTGGCGATCAGCTCCCGCGCCAGGTTCCAGCCGACCTTCCCCGCCCCGGCGATGATCACGTACATCTAACGCGTCCTCTTCTCGTGCTCGTGAGCGGCCACTGGTATCAGGCCTCCAGGACCACGCGCTCGGCCTGCTCGATCGCGTGCTGGGTGGGACAGATCGTGATCAGGCCCTGCTCGCCGTACCAGGCGGCCCGGGCCGGGTCGGCGACGCGGACGACGACTCGCGGGACGTCGAAGCGGCGCTGGGCGAGCTGCGCGATCACGAGGTTCGTGTTGTCGCCGCGGGTGGCGGCGAGAAACACGTCGGTCTGCTCGATACCCGCCTCGATCAGACCTTCGATCTCCAGCGCCGCCCCGACCGTGAACCGGCCGCCGGCGTCCTCCCAGCTGGTGGTCTGATCCTTGTCGAGCCGTTCGTGCGAGAGCGGATCGAGATCGAGCACCGACACCTCGTGGCCGGCCTCGAGCGAACGCTTGGCGACGGCCGACCCGACGCGGCCGGCGCCGACGATCAGGATGAACATGCCCGGCACTCTAAACAGTGGCGCATGGCTACGTGCCCAAGCCTTGTGACGGCATCGGCTCGACCGCCGCCCCGGTGTCCTCGGCTCCGGACGCGACGGCGGCGGCGTCAGCGATGCGGCGACGATCACGAGCACGAACGCGACGATCCGGATCGCCTGGCCGGCGGTCGAGTGCGGCCACGGCTCGCCGAACACGAGCGGTCCGGCGGCGATCGTGGTCAGGTTCGCCGCGGCGCTCGTCAGCGCGATCATCGGCACCGCGTCGCCGAGCTGCAGCGACCGCGCCGAGATCAGCAGCCCGATCAGCGACGCGACCAGGATCACGACCGCCAGCGGATGGATCACAACGCCGATCCCGAGCGTCGACAGATGTGAGCTGAGCGCCTTGATCGAGGTGTCCGAGGTCGCCCACAGCAGCCCGGCCGAGACGGCCAGCCACGCCGGCCGCTTGACTCGCAGGCCGCAGACGAGGCCCGCGACGCCGACGACGATCAGGAAGATCGCCAGCGTTCCCGGGTGATAGCGCGAGTGGGCGCTGGAGGTGTCGCCGCTCATCGTCGCCGCCAGGAACGCCAGCCCGGCCGCGGTCAGCCCGACGCCGATCCACTCGCGGCGCGTGACCGGCAGCCCGAACAGCTTGTCGGCGACGACGGTCAGCAGCACGAGCCCGCCCGCGATCACCGACTGCACGAGCGAGATCGGCGCCAGCGCCAGCGCTCCGTCGTGAAATCCCCAGGAGATCAGCGCGATCAGGATCCCGAGCGCGTAGACCGGCGAGCGAAACAGCTCGATCGTCGAGTGGATCGGCCGGCGCAGCTCGACCTCGGGCGCCTCGCGCGCGCCCTTGAACTTGTAGAGAAAACCGGCGACCGAGCCGAACGCGGTCAGCAGCGCCAGTACCAGGCCGAGCTCGACGGATGCGGACATGTCTGTCCGTTCAGGCTACGACGGGCAGGCCCGATCGCCTGCATTTCGCCGTGTCAGACCTGTCAATCGGCGACCAGGCGGGCCCCGCGCAACAGCGGTCCGAGGTATGTCCGGGCCACGGCCGCCGACAGCGTCTGCCGCGGCCCGGCGCCGTGCCGTGGCCAGCTGACGATCGTGACCGTGATCAGGATCCGCCCGTCGGTCGTCTGCGTCTGCTGCTCACGCGGGAACCACCATCCGATCAGCCCGAGGTGCTTGATCGACACCGGCGACTTGAAGTGCTTGAGGAACGCGAAGTTCTGCCCTTCCTCGACCGACCGGCGGTCGAGCACCTGGTACGGCTGCGGTGCGTTGTCCAGCGACACCCACAGCGACACGGGCGTGCGGCCCGCGACCCGGAAATCGCACTGTGGCGACCCGTCGCTCGTCTTCACGAGGTGCCGGGTCACCGCATCGGCGCCGACCCGCAACCGAGCCTCCAGTGCCGGCCGGCCCTTCACGCATGCCGACGCCGCCAGCGACGCCTTGGTTGGAATCGCCGTCGAGGACGAAGACGAAATCGACGAGGTCGAGGACGAGGACGAGGACGCACCGTGCGTCCCCCCGCACCCCGCGACCAGCACAGCGAGTGCCACGATCACCGCGAACCGCCGCGCTCCGTGGTCGACTGAAATGATCAGGCCTCGCCCTTGTCGGTCCGAGCCCCGTCAGCCGACCCAAGTACGGACGCGCGACCGCCGCCGACAGCGCCTTCCGCGGCCCGTTGCCATGGCCGCGCCAGCTGACGATCGTGACCGTGATCAGAACCCGTCCGTCGGTCGTCTGCGCCTGCTGCTCGCGCGGGAACCACCACGCGTCGAGCCCGAGATGCGTGATCGGCTGCGGGTACTTGAAGTGCTTGAGGAACGCGAAGTTCTGCGATTCCTCGTCGGCTCGACGCTCGAGCACCTGATACGGCTGCGCGAGTCGTCGACCTCAACGCTGAGCGTCAGTGGGCCATGTCCCGTGCTGACCTCGAACCGGCAGACCGGCATCCCGTCGGTCGGCGACCTGATCGCGCGGACCGACACCGCGCCGGCGACACGCCCATCGGCGCCGCCACCACCGGTCGCCCCGTCACGCAGATCGACTCCGCGCGCGTCATCACCGTCTGCGGGGTGGAGGACGACGACTGGACGTGGACGAGGACGAGGACGAGGACGACGACGCCATGATGGCCCGCCCCACACCCCGCCCCCAGAACAGCCAGCGCCAAGATCACCGCGACGCGAGCGGCAACCGGGAGGGTGGGGATGCTGTTCGTCCACGAGACACTCGGGTGGCCCACTCCAAGAGCAGCGAACCCAGCCTAACTCCCGGTGTCTCGAGGGCGGACAGCCTCCCCGCCCCCCTAACCATCACGTAATCAGCGGAATGATCAGCAGTGCGACGATGTTCGCCACTTTGATCATCGGGTTGATCGCCGGGCCGGTCGTGTCCTTGAAGGGGTCGCCGACGGTGTCACCGGTGACCGCCGCGGCGTGAGCCTCGGAGCCCTTACCGCCGTACTCGCCGTCCTCGATCAGCTTCTTGGCGTTGTCCCACGCGCCGCCGCCGGCGGTCATCGAGACGGCCATGAACAGGCCGACGACGATCACGCCGATCAACAGGCCCCCGAGCGCCTGGATCGAGATGATCGCCGACGATCACCGTGAACACGATCGGGATCAGCGCCGGCAGGATCATCTCCCGCTGGGCCGACTTGGTGACGATGTCGACGCACTGGCCGTAGTCGGGCAGCTCGGTGCCGTCCATGATCCCCGGCTTCTCACGGAACTGACGGCGGACCTCCTCGACGACCGCCGCACCGGCGCGGCCGACGGACTCCATCGACAGCGCCGCGAACAGGTAGACCATCATGCCGCCGATCAGCAGCCCGATCAGCACCGGCGGGTTGCCGATCTCGAACGCCACGATCCTTGCCCTTCTCGATCAATTGCTGCTGGAACGCGTTGAACAGCACCAGCGCCGCCAGCGCGGCGGAGCCGATCGCGTAGCCCTTGGTGACCGCCTTGGTCGTGTTGCCGACCGCGTCGAGCGCATCGGTGATCGTGCGGACCTCCTCGGGCAGATCCGCCATCTCGGCGATGCCGCCGGCGTTGTCGGTGATCGGTCCGAACGCGTCCAGCGCGACGATCAGGCCGGTCAGCGACAGCTGCGCCATCACGGCGACGCCGATCCCGTAGATCCCGTGGCCGAGCTTCCAGGCGCCGAAGATCCCGAGCGCCAGCACGATCGCGGGCAGCGCGGTCGCCTGGTAGCCCTGCGCCAGGCCCTGGATGATGTTGGTCGCGTGGCCGGTGACCGACGCGCGCGAGGTCGAGCGGACCGGAGAGAAGCGGATCGAGGTGTAGTAGTCGGTGATCACGAACAGGCAGGCGGTGATCACGAGCCCGATCAGCGCGCACAGGTAGAAGTGCCACCACGTTGCCGGCGCCGTCGCGGCGCGACCACCCGTGGCGTGCACGACGGACCATACCCGTGCATCAGCCAGTAGGTCAGCGGGATGAACGCCAGCGCCGCCAGGCCACCGGACACGATCAGGCCCTGGTAGAGCGCGCGCTCGACGTTGCCGGTGCGGGTCCGGACCGCGTAGGTGCCGATGATCGAGCAGATGATCGAGATGCCGCCGAGCACCAGCGGGTACAGCGCGACCGCCGCGTTGTTGGTGAACGTCAGCACCCCGAGCAGCATCACGGCGACGGCGGTGACCGCGTAGGTCTCGAACAGGTCGGCCGCCATACCCGCGCAGTCGCCGACGTTGTCACCGACGTTGTCGGCGATCACGGCCGGGTTGCGCGGGTCGTCCTCGGGGATGCCGGCCTCGATCTTGCCGACGATGTCGGCGCCGACGTCGGCGCCCTTGGTGAAGATGCCGCCGCCGAGCCGCGCGAACACCGAGATCAGCGAGCCGCCGAAGCTCAGGCCGATCAGCGCGTCGACCGCCTGGCGGGTGCTCTCGCCGGCGACGCAAGGTGAGGATTCCGTAGTAGCCGCTGACGCCGACCAGCGCCAGGCCGACGACGAGCATGCCGGTCACCGCGCCGCCGCGAAACGCGACCGACAGCGCCTTGGAGATGCCACCGCGCGCTGCCTCGGCGACCCGCGCGTTGGCGCGCACCGAGACGTTCATGCCGACGTAGCCGGCGGACGCCGACAGCACCGCCCCGACCAGGAAGCCGATCGCGACGCGGATGTTCTGCAGCGGGATCAGGACGATGAACACGACCACGCCGACCGCGGCGATCGTCGTGTACTGGCGGTTCAGGTAGGCGGATGCGCCTTCCTGGACGGCCAACGAGATCGAGCGCATCCGCTCGTTGCCGGGTGAAAGGGCGAGCAGTTGCCGTGCCGTGACGAAGCCGTACGCGATCGCGCACGCAGCGCAGACAAGCGCGACTACGTCGCCGTGATGCGTCAGAAAGCTGGACAAGTCTCCTCCGAAAGGGCTCTTGGAAACGAGCGCGCGGATGCGCGGTCAGACAGGAAAAAGGCCGCCGCAGTCGTGCGGTGGCCCATGTTCAAACAGCGCGGCAGTCTACCGCGGACGCTGGTCGGATGTCCTCACTATGGGCCGATCGTCACGACGGCATGGACGGCGCTACTGGCCCGGAACCCACAGCCGGCCGCTGCGCTGGGCCGGCCCCGGCTCGCCCGGCTCACCCTGGCTCGGCCGGCTCGCCGCCGGCGCCGGCGGCCGGCGCCGGCGAGCCGGTCGGCGTCTGCCCGGGTGCCGATCCCGGCGGCGGCGGCGGGCCGGCGTCGCGGCCGCCCGTGGCCGGGCCGGAATCAGCCGGGCCCGGCGGTACGGCCGGCTCGCCCCCGCCCAGCCGCACATATGCGAGCTGCAGCTGCGACACCGCTTCGCGGATCGGCTGGACCTGCTCGGGCGCCGCCTGCTCCAGCAGCGGCGTCAGCGCGCGCACGCCCTCGATCGCCAGCCGGACCTGACCCGGGTCACGCTCATCCTCGGTTCCGGGCGCCATGCCGGTCTTGCGCATCCCGAGGTTGACCAGCGTGACGACCTGTTCGAGCAGGATCTGCTCGACCCGGATCTTCTTGAGCTCGGCCTCGTAGGCGGCCCGCAGCTCCTGCTCGGACGGTTGATCGGTTGCGCTCATCGACATACCTCTGCGTGTCAGTGCCCGCGACGGGCGGCGGTGGCCGGTTGCCCGAGAGAGTACGTCTCCCGGGTCTGTGCCTGCGCCGCGGCGTAGACCTCGCGCAGCGTCAGGCCGGAGTCAAGCATCCGTCGCTGGCGCTGGGCGCCGTTGAGCGCCGGCAGCGCGACCTCGATCCCGAGCTCTGCGCGCACGGGAGCCGTCCACTCGAGCAGCCGCTGCGAGCGCGCCGGCGGCCGGATACGGCTCGCGGCGCTCGAGGTCCAGCAGCTCCCCGTCTAGGCCGTAGCGCAACGCGCGCCACACGTTCTCCTCGATCAGCCTGCCGGGCAGGTCGGTGAACGGCACGTGCTCGTCGACGTCGCGCGCCGCCTGGGCGACGCAGGCCACGATCAGCGCCGCCAGCCCGTCGGACTCGGCGGCGGTGCACTGCGCGTCGCAGATCCTGACCTCGACGGTGCCGAACGACAGGTGCGGGCGCACCGACCACCAGACCTGGGTGTATTCGACGATCGAGCGCGTCTGCACGAGGAAGTCGACGTAGTCGGCGAACGTGGCCCACGACCCGAACGCCTCCGGGCACGCCGCAGCGCGGAAAGCTCTTGGTGAACGTCTGCGTGCGGGCGCTGTGCAGGCCGGCAGTCACGGCCGTCGAGGAACGGCGAGTCGGCCGAGATCGCCAGCAGGATCGGCAGCACCGGACGGAGCCGGTCGCAGACCGCGACGGCGCGGTCGGCGCCGCGGACACCGACGTGGACGTGCATCGAGAACGTGTTGTTGCGCCACGCCACGTACTTGAGCCCTTCCTCAACCCGCCGGTAGTGGTCGGTCTGGATGATCTGCTGGGCGCGGTAGTCCGAGAACGGATGGGTGCCGGTGGCGCCGAGCTCCACGTCGTTGCGGGCGGCGAGCGCGAACAGCCGGCGGCGCAGCTCACGCTGGGCGTCCTGGGCGGCTCGCAGATCCTCGCCGCGGCCGGACCGGATCTCGATCTCCGACGAGATCAGCTCGCCGGCGATCGCCTCGCTCGAGCGCCGCGATCGTCGGCGGCGGCGGCGTCGCGCAGCCGCTCGAAGCTGCCCGGTCAGCTCCAGCGTCTCCGGATCGAGGATCGCGAACTCCTCCTCGATGCCGACCGTCAGATCGGTCGATGCTCTCGAGGGCCTCGCACGCGGCGTCGAGATCGATCTCCATGTACCTGCGGAATAGACGGGGAAGCGAGTTGGGGTGGCGAGTGGGTGGTGAGCCCGTCAATCAGGTCAGATAGAAGTACAGCGCGTAGAGCAGATCGACCGCAGGGCTGGAGGTGTGGACGGTGACCTCCGGGGGGACCTGCAGCAGGGCGTCTGAGTAGTTGAAGATGATCTTCACGCCCGCCTCGACGAGCTCGTCGGCAAGCTCCTGCGCGGCCGCGCGAGGGCACCGCCAGCACCGCGACGAGGATGTCCTGCTCCTCGACGACCGTGTTCAGGTCGCCCTTGTGGCGGACCTTCAGCGTCCCGATCTCGGTGCCGACCCGCTCGCGGTCGACGTCGAAGATCGCGACCACCCGGAAGCCATGGTCGGCGAAGATGTCCGAGGTCGCGATCGCCGTGCCGAGGTGGCCCGCGCCGAACAGCGCGATGTTGTGCTGCCCGGCCGTGCGCAGGATCTTGCGGATCT
Source organism: uncultured Solirubrobacteraceae bacterium (assembly GCA_963846015.1). Lineage (GTDB taxonomy): Bacteria > Actinomycetota > Thermoleophilia > Solirubrobacterales > Solirubrobacteraceae > Palsa-465. Next base: position 327,891 of record CAWJUE010000002.1, on the reverse strand, counting down.
GGGAGACCAGCGACTCGACGTTGTAGCCGACGCCGCGCTTGCCGAACTTGCCGAACCCGGACAGGTCACGGCGGATCTGGGTCGAGTTGACGTGCGTGTAGTCGGCCAGCTCCTGCGAGGAGATCGTCTCCTTGCCGATCTTGCGCGCCTGGGTGAGGACCTGCAGGTACCGCGACAGCCGCGCCGCGACGCCGAGCGACAGCTTCTCACCGGGCTTCTCCAGACCGGACGTGGGTGGCTCGGAACCCCGGCCGACCGTGTAACTCATCGGCGTCGCACTCTAACTCAGCCGCCGCACCAACTCGTGCTCGTCGACGAACAGCTCGAACGCTTCCACGCCATCGATCGTAACGACCGGAATCCGCTCCAGATAGGCGCGCAGCAGCGCGTCGTCGGATTCGATGTCCCGCTCGCGCAGCGTGAACGGATGCTCGTCGCGGATCTTCAGCAGCAGCCGGCGCGCGTCGTCGCACAGGCAGCAGCCGCGTCCGGCCGTAGAGCACGACCTCGTTCACGCGGCCACCGCGTCAGGCAGCTCGCCGCTCGCGTACACGTCGAGGCTCAGATAGTCCGGGAACGCCAGCGGCTCGACGTACCGCGCGGCCGAGGCGATCATCGCCGCGTTGTCGGTGCACAGCAGGCGGTCGGGGATCTGGACCTGCGCGCCGAGTCCCGCCAGACGCTCGCGCAGCGGCCCGTTGGCCGCGACTCCGCCGCCGACCGCCAGCCGGTCGAGCCCAGTCTGCTGCAGCGCCCGCTCGACCCTGGCGCACAGCGCCTCGACGATCGCGTGCTGGTAGGCGGCGGCGAGATCGGCGCGCCGCCGAACTCGTATTCGGCCTCGCCGAGCTCGCGCACCTTGTAGAGCAAGCGCCGTCTTGAGCCCGGCGAACGAGAAGTCGAGGCCTCGCACGCGCGCGCCGGTCGGAAACCGGAACGCGTCGGGGTCGCCCTCACGCGCGAGCCGCTCGAGCGCCGGCCCGCCCGGGATATCCGAGACCCAGCAGCCGGGCGCCCTTGTCGAACGCCTCGCCGGCGGCGTCGTCGAGCGTCTGACCCAGCACCTCGTAGCCGGGCCCGCGATCGTCGACGCGCGCCACGAAGGTGTGCCCGCCGGACGCGATCAACGACACGAACGGCGGCTCGAGCTCCGAGCCGGCGATGAACGAGGCGGCGACGTGGCCGTGCAGGTGGTCGACGGGCGCCAGCGGCAGCTCGCGTGCCGCGGCGGTCGCCTTCGCGCTCGCGAACCCGACCAGCAGCGCCGCGACGAGACCGGGGCCGCGCGTGACCGCGACCAGCTCGACGTCCGCCAGCTCCACCTCGGCGGTCGCCAGTGCATCGGCGACGACGTCGTCGATCCGCTCCAGATGGTGGCGTGAGGCGATCTCCGGGACGACGCCGCCGAACCGGTCGTGGACCCCCTGCGAGGAGATCACGTTGGAGCGGATCTCGCCGTCGCGGGACATGACCGCCGCGCACGTGTCGTCGCAGCTGGTCTCGATCGCGAGGATCATCCCGACGCCGTGGATCGAGAGGTCGTCTCCAGCGTGCGCCACATGATCAGCGCGTCCTCGCCGTTGTCGCGGTAGTAGCGCGGCCGGCGGCCGGCGGCGCGGAACCCGAGCCGCTCGTACAGCGTGATCGCGTGCGCGTTCGAGGGACGGACCTCCAGCGTGTACTGCTGCTCGGGCCCGGCCCGCTCGATCATCTGCTCCAGCAGCGCCCACGCGATCCCGCGACGCCGGTGCGACGGGTCGACGGCGATGTTCATCAGGTGCCAGACGGTGTCGAATCGCGAGCACATCAGGTACCCGAGCAGCGCGCCGCCGGGCTCGGCGGTGGCCGCCAGGCACAGAGCTCGATGGCTTCGACAGCTCCAGCACGAACATCGCCAGCGACCACGGCGTGGTGAACGTCCGGCGCTCGATCGCGATCACCTGCGGAAGGTCCGCGTAGGCGAGCGGGCGGATCGCGAAGCTGTCGTCGGTCATGTCGTGCGCTTACGAGGCGCCGGCGCGGAGGTTCAGCTCTGCGTCGGGGAGCCGGAGGTAGTCGGGACGCACGTCGTTTGGGTTCTGCGGGGTCGAGGCCCGTCGCCAGCCGGCAGTGCTCGAGCGCGCTCACCCTGTGCAGCGCCGACGCCGTCGCCCGGAACTGACCGCCCCCGCGCGCTCGAGGACTCCTGCCGAAATTCTACCGCGCCGTCCCCCATCGCCAGCCATCGTTCGCCCGGCCTCGGCGAACCCGGCGGCGAGCCGCTCCGGAGCGACCGCAGCGGGAGCGATCAGTGGCGCGCTCGCGGCGGCCTCGGGGTCGGCCCAGCCCGCGGCGAACACCTCGCCGCGGCGCGCGTCGAGCACCGCCAGGGCCAGCCGGTCCTGCGCCTGCGCCGCCGCGGCAGCGGCGGACGCCAGCGATCGGAGCGTCGAGACGCCGACGATCGGCAGCTCGCGCGCGTGGGCGAGCGCCCGCGCGTGGCGATCCCGATCCGCAGGCCGGTGAACGTCCCCGGGCCGGTGCCGACCGCCAGCAGGTCGAGCTCGTCCCAACCGATGCCGGCCTCGCCGAGCGCTTCGATCGCCAGCGCCAGCAGCGCGCTCGGTGTGCCGCGGGCGCGTCCGCGGCGGCGGATCGTCGCGGCGCTCGATCGCGTCAGCTCACGCCCGTCGGCGGCCGAGCTCGAGCAGCGCCGACCGCCGTCGCCGAGGTCGCGGTGTCGAGGCCGAGCACCCTCATCGGATCGTCACCCAGCGCAGATCCTCGCCGCCGTGCTCGAGGCTGACGTGTGCCGCGACGCGCGCCAGCCCGGCGAGCGTCGCCTCCTCCTGCGCCGGGCCACTCGACGAACGAGACCGTGTCGGGCCCGACGTAGTCGGCCAGCAGCTCGGGTTCCTCGCCGGCCAGCGACGTGACCCGATAGAGGTCGATGTGCGAGACGACCAGCTCGCGGCCACGGTAGCGCTGGCCGATCGTGAACGTCGGGCTCGTGACCGGGGTGCTGACCCCCAGCCGCCGGGCGGCACCGCGGACGAACGTCGTCTTGCCCGCGCCGAGCTCGCCCTCGACCAAGACGACGTCGCCGAGCGCCAGCGAGTCGGCCAAGCGCGCGCCCAGAGCCTCGGTCTCGCCGGCGCCCGATGAACGGAAAGATCCCCGCATTCTTCGAAACTCTAGTTCGGCACTTTGATCGCTCCGTAAGGGCGTCCGGTACCGTGAGCGATGCCCATGACGACTCCCCCGACCGGCCCGTCGCCGGGGCGCCTGAGCTCTCTGATCGCGCGCGTCACCCGCGCCCTCCCGTCACGGGACGGTGCTCCGCCGTCGCTCTCGGAGCTGAAGGGCTCCGAGACCGCGAAGGCCGCCGGTCTGGCCGGCGCGATGATCGCCAACAACGTGATCGCGCTGGTCTCGACGATCGTGTTCGCGCGGCTGCTGAAGAACAGCCAGGGCGGCGGCTACGGCTCGCTGGCGGCGCTCGTCAGCTACTTCCTGATCCTGTCGGTCGTCGGCCAGGCGCTGCAGGTGGCGACCGCCCGCGAGGGCGTGCTCGGCCAGCTCGGCTCCGGGCACGGGCTGATCGCGACCGTCCGGCGCTGGACGCACGTCGCTGCTGGCGTTCACGCTCGTGCTGACGGTGATCTCGGTGCTGCTACGCCAGCAGATCGCCGACCTCGTCGGCGTCAAGCACACGCCATGGGCGGCCGCGCTGGGGCTGCCGGCCGCGGGCCTGTAGCTGGAGTTGTCGGTGCTGCGCGGGGTCCTGCAGGGCGTCGGCGACTACAAGGGCGTCGGCTTCAGCCTGATCGGCGAGCAGGCGATGCGGCTGGTGGCGGGCGCGATTCTGGCCGCCGCCGGCGCCGGGCGTGACCGGCGCCTACGCCGGCACGCCGCTGTCGTTCATCGCGATGTGCCGGCTACTGCGCGTGGCGGCTGAAGAACCACGTCGAGGCCGAGACCGGCGAGTCGCTGCAGACGCGGGCGGCGCTGCCGCCGGCGGCGCTCAGCATGCGGGCGCACGTTCGACGCGCGTGGGCGCCGATCTCCGGGCTGATCATCATCGCGGTGCTGCAGAACATCGACATCATCGGCGCCAAGCACCGCTTCTCGACGTCGGTGGCGAGCTCCTACAGCGCGGTCGCGGTCGCCGCCAAGGTGCTGATCTGGGTGGCGATGGGCGCCGGCTTCTATCTCGTGCCCGAGGTGTCACGCCGCCGGGCCGCCGGCGAGGACCCGCGGCCGATCCTCGGCCGCGCGCTCGGGATCGTCGCCGTCTGCGCGGTTCCGGTGCTGCTGATCTACGCGTTCGCCGTCGCACCCGCTGATCAAGGCCGCGTTCGGCGCCGAGCAAGACGCAGGCGTCGGGATCGCTGCTCGTGCTCGGACTGGCGTTCTCGGCGCTCGCCTGCACCTATCTGGCGATCCAGTACCTGCTGGCGCTAGCACCGGATGTGGTTTCTGGCGCCGCTGGCGGTGGTCGCGATTGCCGAGCCGATCCTGCTGCTGAACGCACCGAGCAAGCCGACCGGATTCGCGACGGTCGTGCTCGGCGTCCAGGTCGTCGGCAGCGATCGTGGCGTTCGCGTTCGCGCTGTCGCCGGACCGCCGATCGCCGCGCACGCAGCCCCGCGACGGGTCCGACGAGGCCGCGGAGATCGAGCCGATCCCCGAGCCGGTCTCCTGAAGGCTGGGTCTAGAACAGGCCGAGCTGCGCGTCGCCGGGGTCGGGCGGCGGATCGGCGGGGCGGTCCGGCTCAGGCTCCGGTCTGGTCCCGGCGGCCGGCGGCGGCCGGCTCGGGCTCAACCTCGACCTCGACCTCGACCTCGACCTCGCGCTCAGGCTCGGGCTCGGCGGCCGGGTCGGGCTGCGGCGGCGGATCGAGTGCCAGCAGTTCCGGGATCCGCGCGAAATCGTCACGCAGCGTCTGCAGGTTCGACGGCGTGTACAACGCGGCCGCGGGGTGATACAGCGGCAACAGCCGAATCGCTCTGGTCCCGATCGTGCGCACCTCGTCACGGCCGTGCAGCCGTGAGATCCCGGTCGGGTCCGCGCGCAGCAGCTTGGTCGAGAAGTTCCCCAGCGTGCAGATGACCTTCGGCTGGATCAGCTCCACCTGCCGGCGTAGGTAGCCGCTGCACGTCTCGATCTCGTTCGGATAGGGATCGCGGTTGCTGGGCGGACGGCACTTGAGCGTGTTGGCGATGAACACGTCCGGGCGCTCGAGCCCGATCTCGCCCAGCAGCTGGTCCAGCAACTTGCCGGCCCGGCCGACGAACGGCAGCCCGAGCCGGTCCTCGTCGGCGCCGGGCGCCTCGCCGATGAACATCAGGTCGGCATCCGCGTTCCCCGCGCCGAACACGACCTGCGTCCGCGTCTGATGCAGTTGGCATGCGATGCAGCCCCGGGCCTGCTCGTAGACCTCCTTGAGCAGTTCCCGGCGCTCCGTGGCGCTTGTCACGGACCCGCTGGTCACGGCCCGTCATCCTACGCCCGGTATCATCCGCTGGGAGGCCACGACCGGATCCACCGGAGCGGACCTCGCAAATAGCAGCAACCTCTTCACTTCACCGACCGGTATTCCTGATGCGGGAACTGGATCAGCCCCCCGAGGGGCCTGTGCACGCCGCCATCGACGCGCGTCGCGATCGTCGGCCACGGCCGGCTCGGGACGGCGATCGCCGCGGCGTTGACGCAGCGCCGGGGTCACGGTCGACGGGCCGTATGGCCGGTGTGGTCGGATCGCCGAGCGGCGGCTGCCGGACCCGCGCGGCTCGACCGCCGCCGCCACCGGCGGACCCGACGCGGTCCTGCTGTGCGTCCCGGACGCCGAGATCGGTGCCGTCGCAAGCCGCCATCCCGGCCGGGGCGCCGGTCGGTCACTGCTCCGGGGCAACGACGCTGGACGTGCTCGCCCCGCACGAGTGCTTCTCGCTGCACCCGCTGATGACCGTCCCGGCCGACGCGCCGGCCGACGTTCTGACCGGAGCCGGCGCGGCCGTCGCCGGATCGACGCCGCGGGCGCTGGCGCTCGCCCGCGGCCTCGCGGAGCTGCTGGCGATGCAGCCGATCGAGATCGCCGAGGCCGACCGGGCCGCCTATCACGCGGCGGCTTGCATCGCGTCGAATTTCCTGGTCACGCTGGAAGGCGCGGCCGAACGGGTCGCCGCGACCGCGGGCCTCTCCCGGGAACTGCTGGTCCCGCTCGTCCGGGCGACCGTCGAGAACTGGGCGGCGCTGGGTCCGGAGGCGGCCCTGACCGGCCCGGTCGCCCGCGGCGACGAGCCGCACGATCGAGCGTCAGCGGGCCGCGCTCGGCTCAGCGCACGCCCGAGCTGCTGGAGCTGTTCGACGCGTGCGTCGACGCGACCCGCCGGCTCGCCGCGCGTACGACACCGGAGTCGGTGGCGGCATGATCGTCGTTGATCGATCGCCGAGCTGCGCGCCGCGCTGGCGCCCGGTCGGCGCGCCGGCCGTCGACTCGGCCTGGTACCGACGATGGGCGCGTTCCACGAAGGCCATGCATCGCTGATGCGCCACGCGGTCGACGCCTGCGACGAGGTCGTCGTGTCGTTGTTCGTCAACCCGACGCAGTTCAACGAGGCCGAGCGACCTGGCCGGCTACCCGCGCGACGAGCAGGCCGACGCGCAGCTGGCCGACGCGCTCGGGGTCGACTGGCTGTTCGCTCCGACGGTGCGGAGAGATGTACCCGGGCGGCTTTGCGACGACGATCTCGGTCGCAGGCGTCAGCGAGCCACTCGAGGGCGCCCAGCGGGGACAGGGCCATTTCCAGGGCGTCGCCACCGTCGTCTGCAAGCTGCTGAATATCGTCAGACCCGACGTCGCCTACTTCGGCGCCAAGGACGCTCAGCAGCTCGCCGTGATCCGCCGGATGGTCTCGGACCTTGACATCCCCGCCGCGATCGAAGCGTTGCCGACCGTCCGCGCCGAAGACGGCCTGGCGCTGTCGAGTCGCAACGCGCTGCTGACCGCCCGCCGACCGCGAACGTGCGCCGGCCCTGCAGCGGGCGCTGGCTGGCGGTCGCGGCCGCCGTCGCCGCCGGCGAGCGTGAGCCCGAGCGTGCGCTCGCCGCCGGTCGCGCCGAGCTGTGCGACAGCGGCGCCGAGCTCGAATACCTGCAGCTGGTCGATCCCGCAACGATGCTGGAGCTGGCGGAGCTCGACCGCGACGCGCTCGCGGTGATCGCCGCCCGCTTCGGCGTCCGTGCGCCTGATCGACAACACCCCCGTCCCGCTCGGCTCGGCCGAGACGACAGCCAACCAACCGGTGGCGACCCCGATCGGGGCGCCAACCAGCTAGGAGACGAGCGACACCATGTCCGCCACCCCCCGCACCCCCGTGCCCGTCGGGCCTCGACGCGCCGCTGCCGATGACGCTGCCGCGGCTGGCCGACAAGAAGCGGCTCGGCGAGCCGATCGTGATGGTCACCGCCTACGACTACCCATCCGCGCAGGTGGCGCAGGAGGCCGGCGTCGACGTCGTGCTGGTCGGCGACTCGGGCGCGATGACCGTGCTCGGCTACCCGTCGACCGTTCCGGTCTCGATCGACGAGATGCTGATGTTGACCGCCGCCGTCAGACGCGGGCTCAAGACCCCGCTGCTCGTCGCCGACCTGCCGTTCGGCTCCTACGAGGCCTCCGACCAGCAGGCGATCGCGACCGCCCAGCGGTTCATCAAGGAGGCGCGGCGCGGACGCCGTCAAGATCGAACGGGGCGGCACCAGCGTGCAGCGCGCGCTGGCGATCGTCGAGGCCGGGATCCCGGTCATGGGTCACGTCGGCCTGACGCCGCAGACCGCGACCGCGCTCGGCGGCCACCGGGCGCAGGGTCGCAACGCCGATCAGGCGCTCGCGGTCGCCCATGACGCGGTCGCTCTGCAGCAGGCCGGATGCTTCTCGGTCGTGCTCGAGGCGATCCCGGCCGCGGTCACAGCGACGCTGATGAGCCAGATGGAGATCCCGGTGATCGGCATCGGCGCCGGCGACGCGACCGACGGCCAAGTGCTCGTGTTCCATGACCTGCTCGGTATCTACGACGGCCACGTCGCGCGGTTCGTCAAGCGCTACGAGGACGTCCGCGCACACATGGTCGCGGGCGTCGCGCAGTACGCCGATGATGTCCGCAACCGCCGATTCCCGGCGCCGGAGCACTTCTACTCGATCGACGAGCAGGAACTGGCGCGGTTCACCGCGGGCTTTTAGAGCGACAGCGACGCCGTGAGCGCTGGCGGGCGCCGGTCGTCACCGGCCGGCGCCTGCCGCGCTCGAACACGTCGTCTGAAAGTACACACGACGTTCACACGACGGCCCGCTTAGGCCCGAGTGCGCCGGGTAGCATCCCGCGATCATGACGCGCTTCACGCGAGCGTCCGCCCCCCGGCACGCGATCTACTTCGAGCTGTTCACGGACGCCGCGCGGAACATGGAGCGGGCCGCCGCCTTGCTGCTCCAACTGCTGTCGGGCTACCCGGACAACAAGGAGCTCGCCGCCGAGATCCTCGATCTCGAGCACGAGGGCGACCGGATCACACACGATGTGATCGACCGGCTGAACCACCGCGACGTCACCCCGATCGATCGCGAGGACATCCTCGGGCTCGTCTCGGCGATCGACGATGTCGTCGATTTCACCGAGGAGGTTGCCGACTACCTCGGGCTGTACAAGATCGAGGCGCCGATGGAGCAGTCGATCGCGCTGGCGACGGTGCTGCGTGACGCCACCGCCCAGATCGCCGAAGCGGTCTCCCACCTGCGGGGGTTCGGCGACCTCTCCCAGCACACCGTCGAGGTCAACCGCCTGGAGAACGAAGGCGACCGGTTGACGCGTGAGGCCGTCGCCTCGCTGTTCGACGGCGGCATCGACCCGATGGTCGTGATCCGCTGGAAGGATCTGTTCGAGCGGCTCGAGGAGGCGATCGACGCCTGCGAGCGTGCGGCCAACATCATCGAGGGGATCGTGATCAAGAACTCCTGACCCTCGCTTTCCTTCGCGTGTGTAGCTAGTATTGCACCGCTATCCAGCGCGGTACCGACGAGGAGAGATCATGAGGGTTTGGAGATATGCTGCGGCGCTCGCCGCGGCGGGCGTGGCAACCGTCGCGCTCGCGGTGACCGCCGGCGCGGCGAGCGCGGCGACGATCACACCGACGCTGGCGCTGTCGCCGAGCTCGGGGACCGCGGCGTCGACCCAGAACCTCGGGGCCGACATCACGTTCAAGTACAGCACCAGCGGCGACACGGTCAAGGACATGACCCTGGCGCTGCCCGCGGGCTTGCTGGCCAATGCATCGATCGACGGCGGCCAGTGCATCACGAGCACGACCCTGACCGCCGCTTGTCAGGTCGGCACCGGGTCGATCACCGCCACCGCGACGGTGCTGAACCTGCTCGGGATCAAGGTCCCGGTGACGGAGACGCTCCCGGCCGAGTTCGACCTGGTAGCGCCGCCGCATGCGGGCGACCTCGCGGGCCTCCAAGTCCTGGCCAGCAACCCGACCAACCCGGGTCCGGGCTATCAGCCGCTCGGCACTCCGGCCGATGTCACGGTGCGCTCGTCGGACGCGGGGCTCGACATCGCGTTCACGGGATTGCCGAACACTTACCCGCTCAACGTCTTCGGGCTCGGACTCGGAACCGTGCCGATCTCGGTCTCGACGATCGACAGCACCTTCGACAACCTGCTGTTCCCGTCAAGCTGTCCAAGCACGCCGGCGAGCTTCACCGTCACCACCGACTCCTACGCCGCGCCCGCCAGCAGCGCCTCCGCGCCCCTGACGGTCACGGGGTGCAGCACGGGGAGCTACGCGCCGAAGTTCGCCCTGACGGCGGTCAAGGACACGAACAACAACGAGGTCAAGCTCACCGCCAACATCACCCAGGGGGCCGGCCAGCTGACGACGGGCACGACGGTGCTGGCATTCCCGACCAACGTGCTGGCGCCGAACCTCGGCGTCGCTGGAGAGTTGTGCGCCAACCCCGCCTCGGGCAGCTGCACGCCGGTCGGGTCGGCGACCGCGGTGTCGCCGGTGTACCCGACGCCGCTATCGGGCAACGCGTACCTGACCGGCAACTCCTCGGGGCTCGAGCTCGCGCTCGTGTTCCCGGCGCCGTTCTCGCTGACGTTGACCGGGTCGGTCAACCTGGTGACCAACACGACGACGTTCACGCACATCCCGGACATCCCGCTCAGCCAGCTCCAGGTCGTGCTCAACGGCGGCGCCAACGGCGCCTTCGCGACGACCTGCCAGACGGCGAGCGGGACCGCGACGGCCAAGGTCGTCTCGCAGAACGGCGACATCACGCGCAACCTCTCCGCTCCGTTCACAGTCTCCGGCTGGCAGCCGTGCAACGGAGCGCCCCCTGGGAAGGGCGGCGGCTCCAGGGAGCGGCGGCTCGGGCGGCGGTGGCTCGGGCAGCGGCGGCTCCGGCGGCAGTGGGTCGGGCGTGGCTCGGGCAGCGGCGGCTCCGGCGGCAGGTGGCTCGGGCAGCGGCGGCTCGCCAGCCACGTCCGGCCGGGCACGGCTGTCGAATGGTGTGGTCAAGGGGCTGCTCGCCGACAAACCGTCCGTCCGGCTCACGGTCACGCAGGGGAAGGGCAAGGGCGCCAGCAAGCTGGAGCAGCTCACGATCGGCTTGACCGATGGACTGACGTTCGCCGCGCACCAGGGCCATGGCCATACGACGGTTGCGGGCGTGACGCTCAAGGGAGCGAAAGCGAAGTCGTCGACGCTCCAGGGCGGCCGGCTGGTGATCGTCCTGAGCAATCCCGCGTCGGCGATCACGGTGACGCTGTCGCATCAGGCGCTGCATGAGAGCGCGCACCTGCACCGGAAGGCCGCGCACCACAAGCTCTCGGAGATCGGGGTCAACGTGACCGTCAAGAACACTGCGGGCAAGGTCTCACGGCTGGAGCTCCAGATCCACAAGCTGGGTCTACCGAAGGTCAAGGTGAAGAAATGAGCCGGAAACCGACCGATCACCAGGAGGCGAGGATGAGTTACCGGCGATTTCGTCGGCTGGCGCTTCCCGCACTGGTCGTCCTGGGAGTGCTGGTGTCCGCGTCGGGGGCGTCGGCCGCGATCACACCGTCCATCTCTTCGACAACGGCGACACCGCTGACGGCGGGCGGGACCGGCAACGTCGAGCTGACGCTGAAGTTCGCCCCGACTTCGACTGACAGTCCCAAGGACCTGACCCTCAACCTCCCACCCGGGCTGCTCACGAACGCAGCGATCGACAGCGGCGGCTGCCTGCAGACCACCGACATCCAGAGCTCGACCTGCCAGATCGGCTCCGGCATCGTGGTCGCGAACCTCGCGGGGATAGCGTTCGGCGTGCAAACGCCCGTCAGCTTCTTCCTGGTTCCGCCACCGTCGCCGAACGACCTCGCCGGGCTGGCGGTCGCGTCGTCTGGCACCGAGATCGGCACGGTCGCGCCGATCGTGATCCGTCCTTCGAGCGACCCGGACGGTGTTGGCGCAACGATCGACCTGGTGCTTCCCAACACGCTGGACGGCCTGCCGATCGCGATCACCGAGATCGACTCGACGTTCGACGGACTGCGGTTCCCGACGACCTGTCCGTCGACCCCTGCGCAGCTGACGGTCTCGGCCGACTCGTACGCCGACCCGACGGTCAAGAGCACCGCGCTCCCCCTGCCGGTCACCGGCTGTTCGTCGCTGACGTATGCGCCGAAATACTCGCTGACCGTCGCCCGCGACGCCGGCGACAGGGTCGTCAACGTCTCGACCACGATCACGCAGAGCGCGACCGAGTCGCCGAACGCGACGGTCATGCTCGCGTTCCCGAGCAACGTGATCTCGCCGTCGCTGAGCGGGCTGACAAACCTCTGCAGCACGGCGACGACGAGCGGCTGCACGCCGATCGGCTCGGTCACGGCAAGCTCGCCGCTGTATCCGGTGCCCCTCACCGGCGAGGCCTACCTGACCGGCCAGGCGAAGAACATCTCCGGCTTGACGCTGACGCTCGTGTTCCCGCCCCCGTTCCCGCTGACCCTGGTCGGCAAGGTCGATCTCGTGAACGTCTCGACGACGTTCACCGGCTTGCCGGACATCCCGTTGACCGACCTGACGGTCACGCTCAACGGCGGTGCAGACGGCGTGTTCTCCAGTCTGTGCTCGCCGAGCTCAGGAACCTCAACGGCGACGCTCACCGACCAGAACGGCGACAAGACCGCCACTGACCCGGCACCGTTCACCGTCAGCGGTTGTCCGGGCGGGTCGTCCGGCAACGGCGGAGGCGGCAGCAGCGGCGGCAGCGGCAGCGGCAGCGGAGGCGGCAACAGCGGCGGCAGCGGCAGCGGGGGCGGCAAGACCGGAGGCGGCTCCACCAAGGCGGGTAAGCCGAAGATCACCGGAGCGACACTCGCCGGTCTGACCACCGGCAGGCCGTCGCTCTCGTTCACCGCCATCGCAGGCAAGAAGGCGCCGAAGCTCCGCTCGGTGACCATCTCGCTGCCGAAGGGCTTGACCGTGGTCGCCCGGCGCGTCCACGGCAAGCGGACGGTAGCCGTCGGTCTCAAGGGCGCCAAGCTCAAGTCGGCGACGCTCTCCGGTCGCAAACTCGTGATCACCGCGAGCAAGCCCGCCAGCAAGCTGACCGTCACGCTCACCGCGCTCAGGGAGAGCGCTTCGCTCAAGGCCAGGGCCAAGGCCAAGGCCAAGGCCAAGAAGCTCAAGGGCCTGAAGCTGGCCGCTGTCCTCCGCGACGCGAAGGGCAAGAAGACGACGGCGAGCACCACCATCAAGCTGAAGCGCTAGGGGACCCCACGAGTCCGCTGGGCGAGCTCGTGAGGGCCCCTCACGAATCGGCTGGACCCGCGTGCGTCCTCAGGACGCGCGCGGGCGCACCCGCTGCGATGCTGAACGGCGGGATATCCCGGGTGACGACCGAGTTGGCGCCGATCACCGACCGCTCGCCGATCGTCACCCCGCTGGTGACGACGACGTTGGCGCCGCACCAGACGTTGTCGCCGACCCGCGTCGGACCTTTGGTCGTGAATCCCTGCCAGGTGATCGGTCGGTCAAGGTCGTCGAACCGATGGTCGGCGTCGGTCACGAAGCAGCCGTTGGCGAACATGCAATGCTCACCGATCTGCACCAGCTCCAGGGCCGCGACCATCACGCCCTGGTTGAGAAACGTGCCCGCGCCGATCTGAATCCGGGCCGAGCCGGGCGCCGTGAGCCACACGTCGGGCTCGAACAACACCTGCTCACCGATCCGCAGCCGGTCCTCCGCGCATCGCCTCGAGCACGTTGCCGTGCAGCGGCCAGCGGGCGAACGCACGACGGCGCATCAGCTCCCAGTGGATCCGCGCACGGTTCCACGGCAGCGAGTTGCGTTCATACCAGCGCCACTTCTGTGCCCACAGGCGCAGATCCTCGGCGGTCACGTCCACCGGCGCCATTCTCCCCGATCGACGTCCGCGGGATCCGGGATTCGGCTGCTGCACGGCTGGGTATCCGGATCGATATGTCCCCCGATAGACGTCAACGAGTGTCGTTCGTCACGTTGGTGCTCTGCCTGGTCGCGGCGTTTCTGCTGGTCGTGCACGCTCCGCTGGTGGCGTGGACGATCTGGATCGCCAGCGTCGGGTTCTGCGCGGCGATGATCTGGATGCACAACCGCCCCGGCAGCTCCGGCCAGCGCTAGCTGCGTCGACGGCGCTCGTCTCCTCGACGGCGCCGGCTGCCGACGAGCCCGTGTCTTGGGACGGGCCGCCCCGTGTACGCCTGTCGACGGGCTGCGGCTCCGTGCGGCCGCGCCGCCGGTTGACGGGCGGCGGCTCCGTGCGCCGGAGCTCAGCGAGCGCGTGACTTGGGACGAGCCACCGGTTTCGGCCGAACCGGTCTTGACCGAGCCGTTCCTGGCGGAGCCGTGCTTGGCGGAGCCGTTCTGGGCGGCTGGTGCGCCGGAGCCGGTGCGACCTCGCGTGGTGGCGTCGCCGTTTTTCGCCGGCGCGCCGCCGTTGGTCGTCGCCGACTTGCGCTTGTTCGCTCGCGGGGCTGCCGGCTTGGTCGCCCTCGTGACCTTGACCGGCAGGATCTCGGCCAGGAAGTGCCCCGTATGAGACCCGGCGACTTGCGCGACTTGCTCGGGCGTGCCCTGGGCGATCAACTCGCCGCCCCCGTCGCCGCCCTCCGGACCGAGGTCGATCAGACGATCCGAGACTTTGATCACGTCGAGGTTGTGCTCGATCACGACGACCGAGTTCCCCGACTCGACGAGCCGGTCGAGCACCTCCAGCAGCCGCTGGATGTCGGCGAAATGCAGCCCGGTCGTCGGCTCGTCGAGGATGTACATCGTCGTGCCGGTCGCGACCTTCGAGAGCTCCGCCGCCAGCTTGACCCGTTGGGCCTCGCCGCCTGACAGCGTCGTCGCCGGTTGCCCGAGCCGCATGTACCCGAGGCCCACGTCGAACAGCGCCTGCACCCGGCGCCTGATCTTCGGGATATGGGCGAAGAACTCGAGCGCCTCCTCGATCGGCATCTCCAGCACGTCGGCGATCGTCTTGCCCTTGAAGCGGACCTCGAGCGTCTCCCGGTTGTAACGCTTGCCGTGGCACTGCTCGCACGGGACGTACACATCCGGCAGGAAGTGCATCTCGATCTTGATCTGGCCGTCGCCACGGCACACCTCGCAGCGCCCGCCCTTGACGTTGAACGAGAACCGGCCTGGTTTGTAGCCGCGAGCCCGCGACTCCTGGGTCTTCGAGAACAGCTCGCGGATCTGGTCGAACAGGCCGATGTAGGTCGCCGGGTTGGACCGCGGCGTGCGTCCGATCGGCGACTGGTCGACCGAGATGATCTTGTCCAGCTGGTCGAGCCCGGTGATCTTCTTGTGCGCCCCGGCCCGCACCCGCATCCGATGCAGATGGTTGGCCACCGACTTGAGCAGCACCTCATTGACGAGCGTCGACTTGCCCGAGCCCGACACGCCGGTGACGCTGCACAGCACTCCGAGCGGCACCTTGACGTCGATCCCGCGCAGGTTGTTCTCGGCTGCGCCCTGGATCTGGATGTACCCCGACGGCGTCCGGCGCTTCGCCGGCACTTCGATCGTGCGTGTCCCCGCCAGGAACTGACCGGTCAGCGACTCCGCGACCGCCTCGACCTGCTTGGCGGTTCCCTCGGCAACGACGTGACCGCCGTGCTCGCCGGCACCGGGCCCCATGTCGACGATGTGGTCGGCGGCGCGCATCGTGCCCTCGTCGTGCTCGACGACCAGCACCGTGTTCCCGAGGTTGCGCAGCCGCTCGAGGGTTGCGATCAGCTTCTCGTTGTCGCGCTGGTGCAGTCCGATCGACGGCTCGTCCAGGATGTACAGCACGCCGACCAGCGACGAGCCGATCTGGGTCGCGAGCCGGATCCGCTGGGCCTCCCCGCCGGACAGCGTCGCCGCCGCGCGGTCCATCGACAGGTAGCCGACGCCGACGTTGTCCAGGAACCGCAGTCGCTCCTCGATCTCTCGCAGCACCAGCCGCGCGATCCGCCGATCGTGGTCAGACAGCTCCAGCTCACCGACCCACGCCAGCGCCCGGCGGGCCGGCAGCGACGTGAACTCGTTGATCGACGTACCTGAGACGAGCACCGCGCGTGACTCGGGCCGCAACCGCGCGCCCTTGCAGTCCGGACACGGACGCAGCGTCATGTACTCCTCGATTTTCTCCCGCGAGTAGTCGGAGTCGGTCTCGCGGTAGCGGCGCTCGAGGTTGGGGATGATCCCCTCGAACTGGGTCGAGTAAGTGCGGCGACGGCCGAACCGGTTGCGATAGGAGACCTGGACGCGCTCGCCCTTGGTCCCGTTCAGGAAGAAATCGCGCGCCTGCGCCGGAAGGTCCTGCCACGGCGTCTCCAGATCGACGTCGTACCGCTCCGAGATCGACTGGGTGAGCTGCTCGTAATAGTGCGACGCGCTTGCCGCCCATGGCGCGATCGCTCCCTCCCCGATCGACAGCGTCGGATCCGGCACGACCAGTTCGGGGTCGATCTCCATCTGCGACCCGAGACCGGTGCACCGGGGGCAGGCCCCGTGCGGCGCGTTGAACGAGAAGATCCGCGGCTCGAGCTCGACCAGGCTCGGCCCGTGCACGGGACACGCGAACCGCTCCGAGAACGTGAGGATCCGCTCCTGGGGACCGGCGTCCTTCGGTGCGTCAACCAGCTCGATCTCGACCAGCCCGTCGGCCAGGGTCACCGCGGTCTCGACCGAGTCCGCCAACCGCTTGCGCAGGTCGGTCTTCATCACCAGACGGTCGACGACGACCGAGATGTCGTGCTTGTACTTCTTGTCGAGCACGATCTCCTCGTCCAGGCGCCGCAGCTCGCCGTTGACCTTGACGCGGCCGAACCCTTCGGTCCGCAGCTCCTCGAACTGCTTGCCGTACTCGCCCTTGCGCCCGCGGACGATCGGCGCCATCACCATGAACCGGGTGCCGTCTGCGAGCTCCATCACCTGGTCGATGATCTGCTCGGCCGACTGGCCGGTGATCGGCCGGCCGCAGATGTGGCAGTGCGGATGGCCGATCCGCGCCCACAGCAGTCGCAGGTAGTCATAGATCTCCGTGACCGTGCCGACCGTCGAGCGTGGGTTGCGCGAGGTCGTCTTCTGGTCGATCGAGATCGCCGGCGACAGACCCTCGATCGAGTCGACGTCCGGCTTGTCCATCTGGCCCAGGAACTGACGGGCGTACGCCGACAGCGACTCGACGTAGCGGCGCTGCCCCTCGGCGTAGATCGTGTCGAACGCGAGTGACGACTTGCCTGATCCCGACAGGCCGGTGATCACCGTCAGCGAGTCCCGCGGGATCGCGACGTCGACATCCTTGAGGTTGTGCTCCCGGGCGCCCGAGACGACGATCTGATCCACTTCGGTTCACTTTAGAACACCGAACAGACGTTCTGGTCTCGCCCTTGGCCGGTCCCGTAGAGTTCCCCGCAATGAGCGAGAACCGACCGTTACCGCCGCCGCCGGACTCGGGTCTGCGGGCCTCGGACGCCGACCGCGAGCGCCTCGTGGACGAGCTCGAGCAGCACGCGGTTGCCGGCCGGCTGACGACCGACGAGTTCGAGCAGCGGACCGGTCAGGCGTACGAGGCGAAGACGGTCGGCGAGCTCGCTGCGCTGCGCCAAGACCTGCCCGCGACGGTCCCCGGCGAGACGATGAGTCGACGTCAACGACGGTCGGAGCTGACCAAGCGGAGCCTGCAAGAGACCGGCGGCTCGGCCGGGCTGTTCGTGGTCTGCACGGTGATCTGGCTGGCCTCCGGGGCGACCGGCGCGTTCTGGCCGGTCTGGATCTTGATCATCGTGGCGCTGAGCCTCGCCCGCAACGGGTGGGCGCTGTACGGCCCGGGCGCCGACCTCGACGCCGTCGAGGCTGACCTCGACGCGCGCCGAGAGCGGCGCCGCCAGCACGCGCAGCAGCACGGCGACCACCACGCCCGGGACTAGTGGCTGCGGCGATCAGCCCTTGGTCGTCGCAGAGCCCGTCGTTGCCGTCGAACCCGCGGTGCGCGTCGAACGGGTCCCAAGCGCGGCGGCGAGCACGCGCCGCCGCCGCGGGCAGCTAGCTGAGTCGTCGTGCCACTCGCGGTGGTCACGAGCGCCGAGCTGAGGGTCCGGTCACCGGCCAGGAGCCGCGCTGGCGGGGCGGCAAGGTCACCAACTCCGCGAGATCCGCGACGATCAGATACGCCGCCCGCAGCAGCGAGTCGGTCGAGCTCGGCGACGAACCGTGTCGAACTCCGCCCGCCGTCGATTGTCACGGCTGGCGATTGACAGCGAAACGGTTCACATGGACATCAACCCCCTCGTCAACGGTGAAAGGTCGAGTCCGGATCGGGCTGCTCGTCGCACAGCTGGGAACTTTCGGCCTCTCCACGAAGCCGAAAGTTCCCAGCTGTCGGACCAGCGCCGCCTGGTCGTCAGCGGTCGACGCTGGCGTAGACCTCGTCGACCAGCCGCTCGGGATCGGGCACTTGGCCGCGCAGCTGGCGGGCCGCTTGGTCACGAGGCGTGTCCGACAGCGCCAGATTGAGCGCGATCAGCCGGGCGCCCGCGTCGTCGACCCCGGCCGCAGGCGGCTCCGCGGCAGCGTCAGCGGCGACCGCGTCGGAGGCGCCGACCTCCGCCAACTCGGGAGCGCCGACCCGCCATCGGAGCGCCGAGCTCCGCCACGGGAGCGCCGAGCTCCGCCACCTCGGGAGCCTCGGGCTCCGCCACGGACGCGCCGAGCGAATTCAGTTCCGCACGCATCTCGCCGAGCCGCTCGAGCATCCCGTCGGCCATCGCCGACAGCCGCAACAGACGGTCCTTGATCGCCGCCCGGGCCGCGTCGGAGTCGCTGCCGGCACGAGCCCGGATCGCGTCCGCTTCGTTCTCGGCGTTGCGGGTGATCTCGGCCGCAAGGCGTTCCGCGGCGGCCACGATCGAGGCGGCCGAGCCCGCACCCGCTGCCGAGCTCGTACCCGAACCCGCACCCGGCGCCGGCGCGCCGTCTCCACCAACCATCGGCTCGGTCATCGATCGATCTCCACGAGGACGCGAGCGTACCGGCTCGCCCCAGCCGCTGTGAAGCTAACGACCGGTGGCGACGACCTGATCGAGCTGGCGTTTGAGGTCCCGGATCTCGTCGCGCAGCTTTGCCGCATACTCGAAGCGGAGGTCCTCGGCGGCCGCCAGCATCTCCTCCTCGAGCTCGACGATCGTCTTCTCGATCTCCGCCGGCTCCATCGTCGTGGCGGCGCGCTTCCGGGCGCGGCGCGACTTGGGCACCTTCGAATCGCCCATCAGGAACTCGGCGATGTCCGAGACGCCCTTGACGATCGACTCGGGCGTGATGTCATGCTCGGTGTTGTAGGCCCGCTGGATCGCGCGACGGCGGTCGGTCTCCTCGATCGCCACTCGCATCGCGGCGGTCTGCTTGTCGGCGTACATCAGGACGAGGCCATCGGCGTTACGCGCGGCGCGGCCGATCGTCTGGATCAGCGAGGTCGCGCCGCGCAGGAACCCTTCCTTGTCGGCGTCGAGGATCGCGACCAGCGACACCTCGGGGAGATCCAGGCCCTCGCGCAGCAGGTTGACCCCGACCAGCACGTCGTACTCGCCCAACCGCAGATCACGGATGATCTGGATCCGCTCGAGCGTGTCGATCTCAGAATGCAGGTACCGGACCCGGAAGCCCATCTCCAACAGGTAGTCGGTCAGGTCCTCGGACATCTTCTTGGTCAGCGTCGTCACCAGCGTCCGCTCGTCACGATCGAGCCGGACGCGGATCTCGTTCATCAGGTCGTCGATCTGATTGCGCGTCTCACGCACCTCGACCTCGGGGTCGATGATCCCGGTCGGACGGACGATCTGCTCGACGATCCGGTTTGAGTGCGTGCGCTCGTACTCGCCCGGCGTGGCGGACACGAACACCATCTGCGGGGTGATCGAGAGGAACTCCTGAAACGTCTGCGGACGGTTGTCGAGCGCCGACGGCAGCCGGAAGCCGTAGTCGACGAGCGTCTGCTTGCGCGAACGATCGCCCTCATGCATACCGCCGATCTGGGGCACCGTCTGGTGGGACTCGTCGATGAAGCAGACGAAGTCGTCCGGGAAGTAGTCGAGCAGGCAGTAGGGACGGTCGCCGGGGTTGCGGCCATCGAGGATCCGTGAGTAGTTCTCGATCCCGGAGCAGAAGCCGAGCTCGCGGAGCATCTCCATGTCGTACTGGGTGCGCTGGCGCAGCCGGTGGGACTCCAGCAGCTTGCCCTGCTGCTCGAGCTCGGCGCAGCGGGCGTTCAGCTCGGCCCCGATCGCCGCGACCGCGTCCTCGATCATCCCCTCGCGGACGTTGTAGTGCGAGGCCGGCCAGATCGCGACGTGCTCCAGGTCGTCCTCGATCAGCTCACCGGTGACGGGATCGAAGTGCTGCAGATGCTCGACCTCGTCACCGAACAGGACGATCCGGTAAGCCGTCTCCGCGTACGCGGGCCAGATCTCCAACGTCTCGCCGCGCACCCGAAAGGTGCCGCGCCCGATCGCCGTGTCGTTGCGCGTGTACTGGATCGAGACGAGCTTGCGCAGCAGCCGGTCACGATCGATCATCTCGCCCTTGTTGAGCGTCTGCAGGTTCTCGTCGTAGACCTCGGGCGAGCCGAGGCCGAAGATGCACGAGACGCTGGCGACGATCACGACGTCACGTCGCGCGAACAGCCCCGCCGTTGCGGCGTGGCGCAGCCGGTCGATCTCCTGGTTGATCGCCGAGTCCTTCTCGATGTAGAGGTCCTTCGACGGAACGTAGGCCTCGGGCTGGTAGTAGTCGTAGTAGGAGACGAAGTACTCGACCGAGTTGCTGGGGAAGTAGGTCCGGAACTCGTTGCAGAGCTGGGCCGCCAGCGTCTTGTTGTGAGCGATCACCAGCGACGGCCGCTGGACCGCTTGGATCGTCGCGGCCATCGTCATCGTCTTGCCGGTGCCGGTCGCGCCGAGCAGCGTCTGAAACCGCTCCCCGGACTCGATCCCGGCCGCCAGCGACTCGATCGCGGCCGGCTGGTCCGCGGTCGGGGAAAATGCGCTGTCAAGCTCGAATTTCGGCACACTTTGAGGCTAGCGGGAGAACAGGCCAGGTCCTGTCCGCAAGCCGCCCTCCGCGCGGCCTCGGCGCACGCTCCGGGGATACGCCGCGGTTCGTCTCGGAGTACAACCTGATCATGCCGGGCACGCTGACGTACCCGCTACTGCTGGCCCGGCACGGCCAGACCGCCGAAAACGCCGATGGACTGATCCTGGGACGGCGCGATCCACCGCTGTCGCAGCTCGGGAACGCGCAGGCGCGGGCGCTGGCCGAGGCGGCCGAGCAGGCCGGGATCGCCGCCATCTGGACCTCGCCGCTGCGGCGCGCGCGGGCGACGGCGGCGATCGTGTCGGAGGCGGCCGGCGCGCCGGTGTCCGTGCTCGACGGCCTGGCCGAGTCCGACCGGGGTGATTGGGAGGGTCAACCGGTCGCCGAGCTACGACGCACCGAACCGGCGCGGTTCGCTGCGTTCGAGGCCGCGAGCGACGGGTTCGCGTTCCCCGGTGGGGAATCGTTGGCCGACCAGGTGACGCGCACCCGCCGCGCACTTGACCGCGTCGTCGCCGGACCGCAGCCGGCGCTCGTCGTCGCTCACGTCGGAACGATCCGGGCGGCGATGCTCGTGCTGGGCCGCCGGCCACCGGCCGAGGCTGACATCGCGCACGCGCAGATCATCGAGCTGCCGTGGCCGGCCGGCGGAATCACCGGCGACAGGCGGACGTAGCCGGCGAAACCGAGCGGTGCCTGGTGTCGATCCGGAGCCAGGCCCGAACGGCTCCGGCGACTGGTCGGGCGTGGGAAGCTGGCGGTGGACATGCGGCAGTTCTCCGCCCCTCATCTGGCCGCTCTGGCCGTGCTGGGACTCTCCGCGCCCGCGGCGGTGCTCGTCGCGCGCCGTTGTAGCGAGCGGGTCACGACGATCGTCTACCGCGCACTCGCGGTGCTGATCGTGTGCGGCTGGGTCGGCGAGTACGTCGCCGACGTGGTCCAGGGGATCTGGTCAGTCAAGTACGACCTGCCGCTGCAGCTGACTGATCTGATCTCGGTCACCACCGCGTTCGCGCTGTGGACGCGGGGGCGGCGCGCCGCGGAGTTCGTCTACCTCTGGTCGCTGTCGGCCTCACTGCAGGCGACGATTACGCCTGACCTGTCGTGGAACTACCCGTCGGTGTTCTACTTCACGTACTTCGTCTACCACGTCGTGGCGGTCGTGGCCGGGGTCGGACTGACGTTCGGGTGCGGTCTGTATCCCCGTCCCGGCGCGCCGCGGCGGGTGTTCCTGGCGACGCTCGGCTGGGCGGCCATCGCGGGAGCCGGCGACATCATCACCGGCGGCAACTACATGTACCTGCGGGCCAAACCCGTCAACGGATCGTTGTTGAGCGTGCTCGGACCGTGGCCCTGGTACCTCGCCGGGATCGCTGCGGTCGGCTTCGTGATGCTCCTGGTCTTACAGGGGCTCGCCGAACTCGTCCGGCGCGGGGAGCGACGTACCGCAGGCGCCGCGGCGGCGCGGCTTCAGTCGTAGCCGAGCTGGCTGGCGTAGCGGTGCCGGTAGTCCTGCGCCGCGTGCAGGACCCGCGAGACATAGGCCCGCGTCTCCGGGAACGGGATCGCGGAGATCGTCAGCGCATGTCCGTGGGCGCGGGCCTCGGACACCCACTTGTTGACGTTCGTCTCGCCCCCGTTGTAGGCCGCCAGCGCCAGCACGACCTTGCCGTGGTATTCGTTGAGCAGGTAGCGCAGGTAGTAGCAGCCGTAAGCGATGTTCACCCCGGGGTGGTTGAGGTCCGAGGTGTTGAAGCTCGTCGCGCCCGAGCGCTTGGCGAGGAACAACGCCGTCGCCGGTTCGATCTGCATCAGCCCGACCGCGCCGGCGGGGGAGGTCCGTGCGTCGAACTTCGTCTCGGCGTAGATCACCCCGGCGACGAGCGCCGGCGACAGGTGCTTGTCGGCCGCCTGCTGGCGGATGATCGAGGGATACGACAGGGGCAGCCCAAGATCGTTGACGGCCTTCTTCGCCAACGGCGCGGTCATCACCACGATCCCGCCCACCACGGCCATGGCGACCAGCACCGCGAGCCCGCGCCGGATCCGTCGGCGTCGCGTCAAGCGCTTGCGGGCTGCGGCATTCGCCGCTCCGCGGCGGCCGGACGGGCCCGCTCCGGCACGGCGCGTAGGTGAAACGGTCGACGGACTCACGTGGTCAGCATCTCAAGGATCGATGACAGCCGGGCCTCCAGCTCGGCCTCGGTTCCGTCATTAACGACGGTGTACGTCGCAAGCTGCGACTTTTCCTCCTGCGTGAGCTGACGAGCCACCCGTTCGTCGAGCGCCTGATGCCCGCGAGCGCCGGCGCGAGCCTCACGGATCGCCTCACCGGCGATCACCGCGATCGTTGCGTCGTAGCCGCGATCGAGCCCGGACTCGAACAGGAGCGGTACCTCGACGACGAGCGCCCGCGGTGGCGGGGTGCGCTGGGCCTGCTCGGCCCTCCAGGCGATCATCCGCGCGCCGACGCGGGGCCAGAGCAACTGCTCGAGCCAGCGACGGTCCTCATCGGTGGCGAACGCGACGCGGGCCACCGCCCCGCGGTCGATCTTGCCGTCACGGATCACCGTCTGCCCGAACCGCTCAGCGACGAGCTGACGGACCTCATCGCTCTCGTACAACCCGTGCACGACGCGATCCGTCGAAAGGGTGGCCGCGCCGAGCCGCTCCATCGCGGCCAGCGCGGTTGACTTACCCGAGCCGATGCCGCCCGTCAGGCCAATCAACGGGGCCATGGCTCAGGCGACGTCGCTCGGGGGGCTGCGGCGCGATCGGGTCGCGCCGCAGCGGACGTTCAGGCCGACGGTGCGCCCGGCTCAGACGTCACCACCGACTCCGGATCCTCGCCATCCACCGGCTCATCCGCCGCTTCGGGCTCGGGCACCGTGGCCACCTCGGGCTCGGCCGCAGCTTCAGGCTCGGGCACAGCAGCCGCCTCGGGCTCGGCCGCAGCTTCGGGTTCGGCCGCAGCTTCGGGTTCGGCCGCCGCCTCAGGCTCAACGACCGTCTCGGGCTCCGCGACAACCTCGGGCACAGCCGCGGCGGCCTCTGAATCAGTAGCCGGGAGCTCCGACTCGGTGTCAGCGATGACAGCCGTCGATTCCGGGTCACCGAGCTCCTGCGAGGCATCGCCCGGCTCGAACTCGGCCCCGGCGACATCGGGGCTGTCGTCGCCGAACACGTCCTCCGACAGGCCGAGCTCGGGCACATCGTCAAGTGAGCCGCTCTCGCCCTCCGGGGGCTGGATCGGCCGGACGGGCAGGACCTGGCCCTCGACCCGCTTGATCGACAGCGACAGCCGGCGGCGCTCGGAGTCGATCTCCAGGATCTTGACGCGGACCGGATCGCCCGGCTGGATGATCTCCCGCGGATTCTCGACGTGGTGCTGCGCCAGTTCGGAGATGTGCACCAGGCCCTCGACGCCGTCCAGGATCTCGACGAACGCGCCGAACGTGACGACCTTGGTGACGGTGCCCTCGAGCTCGTCGCCGATGTTGTAGGTGTCCACGACACGCTGCCACGGGTCTTCCTGGGTCTGCTTGAGACCGAGCGAGATCCGCTGCCGGTTGCGGTCGATGTCAAGCACCTTGACGTTGACCGTGTCCCCGATGTTGAGGATCTCCGACGGGTGGTTGACGTGCGACCACGACAGCTCGGAGATGTGGATCAGGCCGTCGATCCCGTCGAGGTCGACGAACGCGCCGAAGTCGACGATGTTGGAGATCGTGCCCTCCACCACCTGACCGGGCTGCAGCCGGTCGAGGATCCGCTCGCGGTCCTCCTTGCGCTGCTCCTCGAGCACCGCGCGTCGTGACAACACGACGTTGTTGCGGCTGCGGTTGAGCTCGATCACTTTGCACTCGATCGCCTGGCCCATGTACTCGTCCAGGTTCGGCACACGGCGGATGTCGACGAGCGACGCGGGCAGGAAGCCGCGCACGCCGAGGTCGATGATCAGGCCGCCCTTGACGACCTCGATCACCGAGCCGGTGACCGGCTCGCCGGACTCGGCGGCGGCCTCGATCCGGCGCCAGGCCTTCTCGAAGCGAGCGCGCTTCTTGGACAGGATCAGGCGGCCGTCCTGGTCCTCCTTGGTGAGGACCAGCGCGTCGACTTCCTCGCCGAGGGAGACCTCGTCGGAGGGGTCGACGGACTTGCGAATCGACAGTTCGCCCGAGGGGATGACGCCCTCGGACTTGTAGCCGATGTCGACCAGCACCTCGTCGTTGTCGATGCGAACGACGTGGCCGGTGACGACGTCGCCCTCCGTGAAGGGGTGCAGCGTCGCGTCATAGTTGGGAACGATCTGACCGTCGATCTCGAGCAGCAGACCGTCCGAACCTTCGACGATCTTGGCACCGGGCAGATCGGTTGGTGGGGACATAGTGGTTAAAGACATGAGTCCACGGAGGATAGCCGGAGCGACCGGACCGTCGGGCCCTCCCTGAAGCCCGTGGGGCAGCGCACGTATCATCGGGCGGCCGATGCCGACCAGAGCCACAAAGCGCGGCGCGCAGCGCACTCCGATCGACCGCGATTGCGATGTCCTGATCTGCGGCGCGAGCTTTGCCGGGCTCGCGATCGCGCGTGAGCTGGCCGGATCCGGCGCCGACGTGATGATCGTCGACCGGTACGAGATCGGGGAGCGTCAGACGTCGGCATGCGGGATCCCGACCAGTTGGCTGGAGGCGATGGCGCTGACCGAGGCGCTGCAGCAGACGTTCGCCGAGCTCGTCGTACACACCCCCCACATCACCGTGCGCTACGACCTCCCGTGGACGTTCTCGACGTTCGACTACCGAAGCCTGTGCGGGCTGCTCGCCGATCAAGGCTCGTTTGACTTCGAGACGGCGAAGGTGGAGGCCCGGCGTGGCGACGTGGTCGTCACCGACCGCGGCGAGGTCCGGGCGCCGTTGATCGTCGACGCGCTCGGCTGGCGCCGCGTGCTGGGCGTCGGCGCCAACGTGCAGCCTCCGGATGCGCTGCTGTCACGCGGCCTGGAGGTACATCCGTTCGGCGGCGGCGAGGACCTCGAGATCTGGATCGACCGCTCTTACGTGCCCGCCGGCTACGGCTGGAGCTTCCCGGCCGACGGAGAGGTGCGCATCGGGATCGGCTCGTTCGACCCGCGCTTCCATGTCAAGGATCCGACCAACCGCCTGGCGACCGATCTGGGCGCCGAGAAGGTCCGCTACCAGGGCAACTGGATCCCGCACGCGCTGCGCCCGGCGACCGAGGACGGGATCTTCTTCGTCGGCGACTCCGCCGGCCACTGTCTGCCGCTGACCGCCGAGGGGATCCGCACGGCGTTGTATTTCGGGATCGCGTGCGGGCGACAGCTCCGGAGCGTGATCGCTGGCGAGCAGCCCCGGTCCCGGGCACTGGCCAACTACCACCGGTTCTCGGCCGGACACGCCTGGCAGTTTCATTCGATGCTGCGCGTGCAGCGGCTGATCCCGCGGATCGCGCCGCGGCTACTCGCGCCCGCACTGCGCGCGACGACGACGAAACGGTTCGTCGACTGGTCGTTCAATCACTATCTGAACATCGCCCACCCGTCGTTCGCGCGGACGCGCGACGCGCCGGTGCGCTCACGCCGGACCGCAGCCGCCCTCGCCCGCGCTTGACCCGTCCGCGCTCGGGCGCACGAACGCGCCCAGCCGGCACCGACTGGCGCACGCACAGCGGCGCCCATACCATCCGGGCCGCTTCAACCTGTCCCGATGTGAGGAGGAATCGCAATGCAGCAAAGCTGGATCACGCGGCGCGCCGCCGCGCTCGCGGCCACGACGGCGCTGACCGCCGGCGGGGCGCTCGCGCTGGCGGCGCCGTCCGTCGCCAAGACCACCGCGCGCGCCGCGGCCAAGACCACCAACATCACGGTCACCGAGCACGCCATCACCGACACCGAACAGCCGCTGGCGCCAGGAGGCAAGGATAAGGCCGGCGACATCCTGACGTTCACCAACCCGGTGTTCAATCAGGCCGACACCAACCAGGTCGGCCACGACGAGGGGTTCTGCACGCGCCTGAACGTCAACAACGGGGTCTGGGAATGCCTGTGGACGACGTTCCTGGATGGCGGTCAGATCACCGTCCAGGGTCCGTACTACGACAAGAAGAACAGCACGTTGTCGGTCACCGGCGGCACCGGCACCTTTGCCGGCGTTCGCGGTGAGATGGGCCTCGTCGCCAAGAACGGCGGCAAGGAGTACCTCTTCAAGTTCCGCCTCCAGGGCTGAGCCGGGGACTGGTGTGCGCGCCCCGGCAACCCGGGGCGCGCCAGCCGGGCGGCTATTTCGCCGACAGCCAGTCGTCGCCGATGCCCGCCTCGACCGCCAGCGGCGGATCGAGCGGATAGGCGTCCGCCATCTCCCGAACGGCGATCTCGCGGACCGGCTGCGCCTCGGCCTCAGGCCCCTCGAACAGCAGCTCGTCATGGATCTGGAGCACCAGCCGGGTCGAAAGCCCGGCGGCGCTGAGCGCCGCGTCGCACCGGACCATCGCGACCTTCATGATGTCCGCGGCGGTCCCCTGGATCACCATGTTGACCGCGAATCGCTCGCCCTGCTTGCGCAGATCCCAACGCCGCGCCCGCAGTTCCGGCACCTGGCGGCGGCGTCCGAACAGCGTCGACACGTAGCCGTGCTCGGTGCCCTGCTCGATCGTCGCCTCGATGAACCGCGCGACCGCGGGGAATCCCGACATGTAGCGCTCGATGAACTCGGCGGCCTCCTCCTGCGGGATGTCGAGCCGATCGGCCATCCCGTAGGCGGACAGGCCGTAGACGATCCCGTAGTTGATCATCTTCGATTTCGAGCGCATGCCGGGGTCGATCTGGTCGGGCTGCACGTTGAACACTCGGCAGGCGGTCGCCGTGTGGACGTCCTCACCGCGCCGGAAGATCTCCTTCAGCACGTCCTCCCCGGCGATGTGGGCCAGCAGCCGCAGCTCGACCTGCGAGTAGTCGGCCGACACGAGCTTGTTGCCGGGGGCGGCAACGAAGCAGGCGCGGATCTCGCGCCCGAGCGGTGTCCGGATCGGGATGTTCTGCAGGTTCGGGTTGTTGGACGACAGCCGACCGGTCGTCGCCGCGGTCTGGTTGAACGTCGTGTGCAGCCGGCTGTCTGAGTCGACCAGCAGCGGCAGTGCGTCCAGATAGGTCTGCGCGAGCTTGGTCAGCTCCCGCCACCGCTCGATCTTGGGGATGATCTCGTGCTCTGAGCGGATCGCCTGCAGCACTCTGGCGTCGGTCGAATAGCCGGTCTTGCCACGGCGCTTGCGCGACAGCCCGAGCTTGCCGAACAGGATCTCCTCCAGCTGCCGGGGCGAGCCGAGCGTGAACTCCTCCCCCGCCAGCTCGTAGATCTCCCGCTCCAGGCCGTCCGCCTCCTGCTTGACCCGCTCGGAGATCTCGTGCAGCCGGTCGGTGTCCAGCCGGACCCCGATCTGCTCCATCTCGCGCAGGATCCGCACGATCGGCAGCTCGACGTCGTTGAGCAGGTCGGTCAGGCCGCGGCCGCGGATCTCCTCGCGCTGCCAGGCGGCCAGCGCATGGGCAAGCCGCGCGTCGGCGGCGGACTGGTCGGCGAGGTCGGTCGCCAGGCCACGCTCCTCGCAGAGCTCCCGAAACGGGTAGGCGCGACGAGCCGGCTCCAGCAGGTAGGCGGCGACCTCGGTGTCGTGGACGAGGTTGCGCGGCACCTCCCCCAGCGACTTCGCGTCGTGGGCGATCACCGGGTGACCGTCGGTCACCTCCACCAGTTGCTCAGGCCGCACTGCCGTCCCGGCGATCGCGGTCTGCGTCTTGTCGACGTAGGCGCCGAACCGCCATTGCTGGTCGTCGCCGAACAGCGCGCCCTCCGGGGTGTCCGGAGCCTTGACGGCGATCGCGACCTCGTTGGCGGCGGCGCCGAGCGCGCCGCTGAGTTGGGCGGCGGGCAGCTCGCGCAGCGTGGCCGTCAGCGATGTCTCGGCCGTCGGTGCGGGTGCGGCCGCCTCGGCTGAGCCGAGCGCCTCCTCGAGGCGTCGCAGCGGCTCACGCAGCTCGAACTCCCGGAACACGTCGCGCAGCCGCGAGCGGTCGGGGTCCTCGGAGGCGAACTGGGCGAGGTCGAGGCCATCGAGCGGGATCTCACGCTTGGCGGTCGCGAGATGCTTGGAGATCCGGGCGTCGTCGGCGTGCTCGATCAGGTTTTGCTTGCGCTTGGCCCCGGAGATCTCGTCGACCGAGTCCAGCACGTTCTCGAGCGACCCGAACCGGTTCAGCAGGTCGGCGGCGGTCTTGTCGCCGATCCCCGGGACACCGGGGATGTTGTCCGACGTGTCACCCTTGAGCCCGAGGAAATCGGGCACGAGCTCGGGCGGGATCCCATAGCGGTCGATCACGCCTTGGCGGTCGTACACCTTGGTGTCGGTGATCCCGCGGCTCGTGGTCATGATCGAAACCTGCTCGTCGACCAGCTGGTAGGCGTCACGATCGCCGGTGACGATCATCACCTCGATCGGGGGATCCTGGAGCTTGGCCTGCTCGGCGATCGACGCGATCACGTCATCCGCCTCGTAGCCGTCGACCCGGATGTTGCGGTAGCCGAATGCCTCCACCAGCGGCTCCAGATGGGGCCACTGCTCCTTGAGCAGGTCGGGCCGCGTCGCGCGACCGGCCTTGTACTCGGAGTAGACCTCCTTGCGGCCGCTGGAGCCCGCATCCCAGACGACCACGGTCGCCTTCGGCCCGTAGTCGGTGAGGATCTTGACCAGCATCGACGCGAACCCAAAGATCGCGTTGGTCGGCACCCCGGTCGAGGTCGCGATCGACTCTGGCAGCGCGAAGAACGCCCGGTAGGCGAGGCTGTTGCCGTCGATCAGGAAGAGCTCATCGGCCATCTCGATTGAGCCTATCCCGCGGGTCGGCCAGGTGAGATACTTCACACGATGCGGCTGCTTGCGCCGCGGGACCCTGAGGTCGCCTCGTTGCCTCGACGGGCAGCCAGTGCCGTGATCGACGCGGCTTGCCTGATCGCCGGGAGCAGTTCGCTGGCGGTCTTCTGGATCGCGTCGCGCCAGTGGCGTGGCCGAGGCAAGCCCCGGCAGCCGTGGTGGGAACACGAGCACCAGGCCGCTTGGCCCTGGGACGAGCCATGGTGCAGGCCCGTCACCGAGGGCGCGTCGCACACGCTGGCACTCTCGCTGCGCAACCGACGCTCACCGGGGATGCGGGCGATGGGCCTGCGCCGCGTCAGCATCGACGGTGGCCCGATCACCGCCGGCAGCGCGCTGACGGTCCAGCTGACCGAAGCGCTGCAATCCGAGCTGCTGCGGCCCGTGTACCGTGGCTCCGCCGACCGGGCCAAGCAACGCGCCGAGGCAAGCATTCGGCAGATCCGAGAGATCGGCGATCGGCATCGTGACGATTCCGCCGCCGCCGAGGCGGCGATCCACAAGCATCTCGCGCAGAACCGAGGCCTGACGATGTCCTGTGCCACGCCGATCGCGATTATGGCCGGGTCGATCTCGTTCCGTTACGTCATCGCGCTGCGCTCGCCGCGACGGCAGACGCTGGCCGAGCGCTTCGCCGGCACGATCGTCATTCGCGAACGCTGACGTCGACGTGACCTCCACCCCCGGGTGGAGACGGGGCCCGGATCCACCCGCGGATCAACCCTCGGCCCGATGTGCACACCGCCGCTGCGGCGGAGGATGAGCCCATGACAACAGCTGACTATCTCATCGACTCGGCGCTCGTCCTCCTCGTCCTGCTGCAGGTCAAGGAGCGCGAGCTGACCACCAGGACGCTCGTGCGACCGCTCATCATCCTCGCGATCGCCGTCATCAACTACCTGCATGGCATTCCCACCAGCGGCAACGACCTCGTGCTGGCGGGAGCGCTGGCGCTGATCGGCGGGCTGATCGGCGTCGCCAGCGGTGTCACCGTGATCTTCCGGCGCACCGACAACGGCCGCGTGATGTTCCGCGCCGGCTGGGCCTCGGCGATCTTCTGGGTGCTGGGCATGGGCTCGCGGTTCGCGTTTGCCGTCTGGTCCAGCCACGGTGGGGCAGACTCAATCGCCCACTTCAGCGCGCACCACTCGATCAGCGGCGGCGAGGCGTGGACGCTCGCGCTGCTGGCGATGGCGGTGTTCGAGGTCCTCGGCCGAACGCTGGTGATGGCCGCGCGGCGACGCGAGCTCGCGGGTTCGCGGCCGATGCAGCTCGCCTGACCGCGGACGACGACGAAGCCGTAACGTCCAGAGTGATGTTGCTGCTGAACTTCGGCACCCGCATGGCGGCGGTCATCCGCCTCGCCGGGCTCGCGGTGATCAGCTGGACGATGGTGCATGGCAACCCGGCGCCCGGAACCAGCGGCCGCCGGCTCCTGATCACGGTGCTGTTCGCGGCCGCCGTGGTCGCATGGCTGTGGTGGACCCGCTGGCCGATCCGCGAGCGCGGCTTGACGCCGGATCTCTACGTATTGGCGGCTGCGGGCGGGGTGCTGATCGGCGCCTCGCCCCGCAGCGCCTCGGCGGCGTTCGTGTTCGTGGCCGCGGTCGCCGCGGCGGTCCGCGTCCCGCTCGAGCGTGCGCTGATCGTGACTGCGATCGGCGCGCTGGCGGCGGCGGTCTCGACGATCGTCTATGACCGTGGCGCGCTCGCGCTGCTCGCGTACGTGCTGGGGTTCGTCGCCGCGGCGCTCGCCGGGTCCAACGCTCGCCAGTCGATCGACCGCGCCGAGCAGGCCGAGTTGCTGCTGGCCCAGACTCAGCGCTCGTACGAGGAGCAACTGCGGACCGCGCGGCTGGAGGGATCGGCCAGGATCGCGCGGGAGATCCACGACGTGCTCGCGCACACGCTGGCCGGTCTGACGATCCAGCTCGAAGCGACGAGCGCGCTGCTCCAGAACGGGGCCGACCGGACGGACGTGCTCAAGCGCGTCAAGCGAGCGCACGAGCTCGCGCGGGAGGGTCTGACCGAGACCCGCCGCGCGGTCGGCGCTCTGCGCGCGGACGCGCAGCCCGTGACTCCCGCCGCCGCCGGTATCGAGGCGCTCGTCTCCGAGTACCGTTCCGCCAGCAATGCCAAGGTCACGGTCACGATCGACGGCCGCGCCGACCGACTGACGGACGAGGTCGGGCAGACGCTGGTGCGTGTGGTTCAGGAATCGCTGACCAACGTGCGCAAGCACGCACCGGGCGCGGCCGTGACGATCGAGCTCGACGCCGGCTCGGCCCCCGCCCGGAAGCTGGAGCTGATCGTCGCCAACGGCCCGGCGCCGGCGGGCAGGACCGGCCATGAGCTGCTCTCGCGCAGCGGCAGCGGCTACGGCCTGCAGGGGATGCGCGAGCGCGCCGAGGCGCTCGGCGGAACGCTTGAGGCCGGCCCGGCGGGCGACGGCGGCTGGCGCGTGCGGCTCGGGATTCCGGCCGCCACGCCCGCGCCCTCGGACCGCAGCCCGGCCGTGCTCGCCGGATGAGCGATCCGATCAGGGTGCTGATCGCCGACGACCAGGCACTCGTCCGCGAGGGGCTGATGACGCTGCTGCAGGCCACGCCTGGGATCGAGCCCGTCGCCGATGCCGCCGATGGCGCCGAGGCGATCGGGCTCGCCGCCCGCCACCGGCCCGACGTGATCCTGATGGACCTGCGGATGCCGAACGTCGACGGCGTCCAGGCGACTCGAGAGATCCGTGCCGCCCAGCCCGACACCGAGATCGTCGTACTGACGACCCATGCCGATGAGGCCTCGATCCTCGACGCGTTGCGCGCGGGCGCGCGCGGTTACCTGACCAAGGACGCCGGGATCGAGGAGATCGCCCGCGCCGTCCACGCCGCTGCGGCGCACCAGTCGCTGCTGGATCCCGTCGTCCAGGCGAAGCTGCTGGAGGCCGTTGGCGCGGCGGTCCCCGCCCCCGCTCCGACGCCGCGGCAGCTGCCCGACGAGCTGACCCCGCGTGAGGCCGAGGTGTTGTCGCTGATCGCGCGCGGCCTCTCCAATCGTGAGATCGCCGGCCACCTCGTCGTCTCCGAGGCGACCGTCAAGACACACGTCAACCACGTGTTCGCGAAGATCGGCGCGCGTGACCGGGCCCAGGCGGTCCACTATGCGTATACGCACGACCTGGCGGGCTGAACGGCTCGCGGCCGCCACGGCGCTGGCGGCGGCACTGGCGTGCGCGGTGCCGACGGCGACGGCGGCGCCGGGATCAGAGCACCCTCGCAGCGCCGCTGCGACGATGGCGGCCGCGAGAGCCACTGCGACACCGGCGTCAGAGCACCTCGGCAGCGCCGCTGCGACGGGACCAGTCGTGGCCACGACCGAGACGACCGCCGATCTGCGGCAGGCGCTCAGTGCCGGTCCCTCGCTCCGATTTCGCTACGCGACGCCGGGCGGCGCGCGAGTGATCCGGATCGGCTCCAGGCCACTGCAGCGTTACATCGGCGTCGGCGGCGCGATGACCGACAGCTCTGCCTACCTGATCGAGGACGAGCTCACGCCGCGGACCAGGGCGATGTTGATGGCGCGACTGTTCGGGCATCAACGCGGCGATATCGGGCTGCGCTTCGTGCGCGTCCCCATCGGTGCCTCAGATTTCACCGCGACCGGCGTTCCCTACACCTACGACGATCTGGCGCCGGGACGCACCGACCCGCGGCTGCGGTATTTCTCGATCGAGCATGACCGCGCCTACATCCTGCCGGCGCTGCGCAGCGCCACTCGCCTGAACCGCCGGCTGTATGTCGAGGCCGTTCCCTGGACGGCGCCAGCGTGGATGAAAACCAACGACCAGCTCGACAACCTCGGCGACACCGGCGCCCTGCGACGCGGTGACTACGGTCCGTTCGCCCGGTACCTGGCGCGCTTCGTTCGTGGCTACGACATGGACGGCGTGCACGTCGACGCGCTTGCCCCGGCCAACGAGCCCGTCGCCGAGACCAGCTACCCAGGCATGTACCTACCGTCGCCGCGGGCGGCCGCGTTCGTACGGCACCAGCTGCGACCGGCGCTTCGCCGCGCCAAGCTCAGCCCGGCGCTGTTCGGCTGGGATCTGAGCTGGGGTCCGCTCCCTGACTCCAACCCGCTGACGCGGGCGACCCCACCCCGCGCACGGCGCCGCGCCGCTCACCGGGATCGCGTGGCACTGCTACTACGGCAGCCCGAGCGACATGACGGCCCTGCACGGCGTCGCGCCGCGGACGCTTCAGATCGTCGACGAGTGCGCGACGGGCTCCGGCGACCCATGGCCGACGTCCGAGCTTCAGATCGCCTCGTTTCGCAACTGGGCGGGCGCGGTGGGTCTCTGGAACCTGGCCCTCGACCCGGCCGGCGGCCCGGTGCAACCGCCGAACGAGGGCTGCCAGGGGTGCACCGGGATCGCCACCGTCAACCCGGTGACGCACACGTTCTGGCTGTCGCGAGACTTCTATGAGCTCGGGCAGGTGAGCCGGTTCGTCTCACCCGGGGCCCGCCGTCTGTCGTCCACCCACTTCGTCACCTACGGTGAGAGCCCGCTCCGCGTGCCGACGGTCACGGCCGGGCTCGACGACGTCGCCTTCCGCAACCCCGGTGGCGGCATCGTCCTGATCGCCTTCGACGACTCCAGCGCGCCGATCCGGTTCGCGATCCAGTGGCATGGCCGCTATGCCCGCGTGACGATCCCCGCCGGCGCGACGATGACATTGCGCTGGCACTGACCGCCGCGGCGCGAGCTGCGCGGAGCTCATCCACGCTGGCGGTGGCTCAGCGACCGATCAGCCGCGCCGGGCCTGCCAGAACACGAGCTGGCCGTCGACGACGTGGTAGACGCCGAACCGGTCGAGCGTCGTGTCGCCGCGCCTGTCGATGCTGTACGTCCCGAGCACGCTCGCGCAGGTCGTGGGTCATGAACAGCTGCGCGAGCACGCTCGAGCGCGTCACCGGATGCCCAGCCCCGCCGGTCGCGGCATGAATCGCTTCGAGCAGCAGCGACATCGCCGCGTAGCCGAAGATCGCGTCGGACTGCACCGACCCGTAGCGCATGGCGTACGTGCGCAGGAACTGCTGCCCGGCGCGCGGGTAGTTCTGCGGTCCCAGCATCCCGGCGGTGATCGTCAGGCGTGAGTCGAGCGCGACCGGGATCCCGCCATGGGCCGGATCGACGTAGCTCGGCTCGGCCAGTCCCGCGGTCGCGAACAGATCCGCGTCGGGAACCGCCTGAGCGACGGCCTCGGTCAGCGCGACCGGGTGGCTCTGCGGCAGCGCGCTGATCATCACGCACGCCGGGTGCTTTTTGGCGATCCCCTTGGCCAGCGACTTGTAGCTGGTCGCGTTCGGGTCGTACTGAATGGTCGAGACGACCTTCAAGCCCGCATGTTGGGCCGCGTAGTCGAAGCTGACCGCGGCATCGGTGCCGTCGACCTCGCCGTCGTCAAGCACGACGATGCGGTCGCAGTCAGCCTCGCGCTGCAGCTCCACCTGGACGGCCGACTGGATCCGGTCGGACGGGATCACCCGAACAAACGTGCGCTTCTTGTCCGGGTAGTACTTCTGTGGCTCCCCCGGCGCGGCCTCGAGGCCCCCCTCGGTCAGGCCGACCGCGGTCGAGGTGGGGCTGATCTGCGGTACGTCGGCGCGATTGAGCAGGGGAATCGCGACCGCAGTCGCGCCTGAGTTCAGGTCGCCGATGTAGCCGATCGTCGACGGATTCTTGATCGCCGCGCGAGCGTTGACGGTGGTCTGCCCGGGGTTCCAGCCGCGGCTGGAGACGGTCGCATCGTCGAGCGCGTGCAGCACGATCCGGTAGTGGCCGACAGCCCCGTGGGCGGCCGCGAGCGCCATCCGCACACCGTTCAGCGCCGCCTGGCCGCTCCATCGTGACGGGCCGATCAGCGGCAAGCTGACGTAGACGCTGAGCTTGGTGCCGCGGATCCGGTTGGACGCCGGCGTCGTTCCGTCACAGCCGGCCAGTACCACCAGGACGAACAGGGCCGCCAGCAGCACGGCGGCCATGGGCCGCCGGACGATCCTGCCGCTGAGCGGGGGTTTCACCCCGCCACGCGGGGGACCAACTTGCCTGCGACCGGACGGGCGAAGATGAACGGCGCGATGTTGGTGTCCCCTCCGTCGAGGGAGTACGTGCCGAGTGCCGAAGACTGCTGCTTGAGTCCAAGCACGTCGTTGGTCACGTCGGCGCGGCTGTCGGCGTCGGCGCCGGCCTGCTTGAGCCCGGCGAGCAGCGCCTGCATCGCCGCGTAGCCGAACACGGCCTGCGGCTGAGGTTGATGGCCGTGTGCCCGCTGGAAAGCCGACACGAAAGCGGTGCCGGTGCCCTGGTAGGAGCCGGGCATGAAACCTGGCGAGGAGACGTACAGCTGCTTCTGTGCGGCGGCACTGAGGCCCGCCACCCAGGCGTCGTCGTAGAACGCCGACGGCACGAACAGCTTCGCCGCCGGGCTGGCGGTGGCGGCCGCGTCGAGTGCTTTGGTCGCCGCCTGGTCGGGCGCGCCGGCGTAGAACACGGCGTCGGCGCCGGCTGCCGCCGGGACGATCGACAGACCGGCGGACGGCGCGTCCTGGCGGATCTCGAGCGCCACCGACTTGCCGTACGAGCTGGAGTCAGACGAGACGTACAGCTTCGTCAGCGACAACGTCTTCATCTCGGCGACGACCGCGCGCGCCTCCTTGGCGGTGTTCGGGCACCATCCGGGTGAACGTCAGCCCGAAGTTCCCGTGGTCCGGGTACCAGTGGGTTGGCGATCCAGGCACGGCCGCGGTCGGCTCGGTCAGATAAACGGCCGTATCGGTCGGCGAGATCTGCAGCAGCCCGAGCTGGTTGGTGATCTGGACCGAGGCGCCCGATGTCCCCGGCTCGATCTCGCCCAGGTACGCGATCGCCGTGTCTGTCAGAGATCGCCTGACGGGCGTCGTCCGAGATCTCCGGACCGTGCAGCACCTTGAGCGCGAGCGTGTACTTGCCCTGACTTCGAGCCCGCCTGCTGCAGCGCCAGCTTCTCGGCGTCAAGCACGTCGGTGTCGACCGCCGTGTCGGCACCGGGCGGCTGCGTCGCGTAGATCGTCAGCGTGTTGCCCTTGACGACCACCGCGGTGTTGTTGGACGAGTTCGTGCTGCAGCCGGCCAGCGCGACCGCGGCCAGACATGCCGCGGGCACGCCGAAGCGACGTGGTAGCACCCCGACCCAGCGCACGGGGCCTGTGGCCGCTAGTCGTCCCGCCGACCGGGCAGGAACGGGAGCAGGTTGCGGACGCCGATCGCGATCAGCACCATCAGCAGCGTGACGAAGAAGGCGTCGAGCCCGCTGACGTTCAGCGACCAGATGATGATCCAGATGCAGAGGCCGGCACCGGCGGTTAGTACGAGACCCATGGGCGCTGGATCCTACTTCCTTACGCGGCGGTCGGCGTCGTCAGCGCGGCCGCGAACGAGCCGACCAGCTCGCGGACCGCGTCGGCGGGATCGCGCCGCCTCGCCCGCGGCCCTGACCAGCCGGCTGCCGACGATCACCCCGTCGGCTCCGTCGGCGATCGCCTCCACGGCCTGTTCGGGAGTCGAGATACCGAACCCGAGCGCCACCGGAACCGCGTGTCGACGGCACGCGCGGACGCCAGCAGCTCGCGGCGACCGACCGTCGCCGGACGCGCGCTCACCGGTCGTGCCGGTCACGCCGACGACGTACATGAAGCCGCGCGCGGTCGTGCCGATCTGCGCCATTCGCTCGCGCAGGCGTCGTCGGCGCAACCAGCGGCACGAACGCCAGCTCGCGAGCCGCGCACGCCGCCCGGATCTCGCCCGCCTCCTCGAACGGCAGGTCCGGGACGATCAGTCCGCTGATCTCGGCCTCGACCAGCAGGTCCAGCGACCGCTCGATCCCGCGGGCGTAGATCGGGTTGGCGTAACACATCAGGATCACCGGGATCCGGCGCGCGATCTCCCGCCCGACCTCGAGCACCGCCGGCAGGTTCGCGCCGGCCGCCAGCGCCTGCGTCGCGGCCGCGTGGATCACCGGCCCGTCGGCGAGCGGGTCCGAGAACGGCACCCCGAGCTCGACCAGGTCGGCGCCACCGTCGGCGTACGCCCGCCCGATCGCCTTCGACGTCTCGATGTCCGGGTAGCCGCCCATCAGGTACGGCATCAGCGCCGCCCGGCGGCCGTCGGCCGCAGCTCGTGCGAACGCCTCGGCGACCCGCGCGACTCCGGCGCGCTCGCTCACCTCGGTGGGTTCGTTCACTCACCCTCCCGCAGCTTGGCCAACGCCTCGGTCAGGTCCTTGTCGCCGCGGCCCGAGAGGCAGACGACGTCGAGGTCTGCTGGAGTCCGGCCGGCCCCGGCCAGCGCCCAGGCGATCGCGTGCGAGCTCTCGAGCGCCGGGATGATCCCTTCCAGCCGCGTGCAGGTGGCGAACGCCTCGAGCGCCTGGCGATCGGTGATCGCGACGTAGCGGGCCCGGCCCTGGTCGCGCAGCCAGGCGTGCTCGGGCCCGGTGCCCGGGTAGTCCAGGCCCGCCGAGATCGAGTGCGCCTCGAGGATCTGCCCGTCCTCGTCCTGCATGATCGCCGAGTAGGAGCCGTGCAGGACCCCGCCGCGACTCCCAACCGTCAGCGACGCGCCGTGGCGGGGGGTGTCGATCCCGTCGCCGCCCGCCTCCACCCCGATCAGCGCGACGTCGGCGTCGCCGACGAACGCCGTGAACATCCCGATCGCGTTCGAGCCGCCGCCGACGCACGCGATCACGCGCTCGGGCAGCCGGCCGGTCGCCTGCAGCACCTGCGCGCGGGCCTCGTCGCCGATCACCCGCTGCAGGTCGCGCACGAGCGCCGGGAACGGCGCCGGGCCGACGCGCCGAGCCGATGATGTAGTGGGTCGTCGCGACGTTCGCCACCCAGTCGCGGATCGCGGCCGAGGTCGCCTCCTTGAGCGTCCGCGTGCCCGCAGTCGACGGGCTCGACGGTCGCGCCGAGCAGCCCCATCCGCTCGACGTTGGGCTTCTGCCGGCGCATGTCCTCGGTGCCCATGTAGACGACGCATTCGAGGTCCAGCAGCGCGCACGCCGTGGCGGTGGCCACCCCGTGCTGGCCGGCTCCGGTCTCGGCGATGATCCGCGGCTTGCCCATCCTCCGGGCCAGCAGCGCCTGGCCGAGGGCGTTGTTGATCTTGTGCGCGCCGGTGTGGTTGAGGTCCTCGCGCTTGAGGTAGATCTCGTGGCCCGCCGCCTCGCTCAGCCTGGCTGCGCGGTACAGCGGCGACGGACGCCCGACGTAGTCACGCGCGAGCGCATCGCGCTCCGCGATGAAGCCTGGGTCGTCGCGCGCCTCGATCCAGGCCAGCTCCAGCTCGGCCAGTGCCGGCATCAGCGTCTCGGGCACGTACTGGCCACCGTAGGGGCCGAACCGGTGCTCGACCACGCTCATCGGGGCCGGGACGCCTTCGGTCTCGGTCGGCGCCGCCGTTACCGGGGGGTTGGTCGAGGCCACGGCGGCGGCGAACGCCCGCAGCTTGTCGTGGTCCTTGATCCCCGGGGCCGACTCGGTGCCGCTGGCGACATCGACCGCGTATGGATGAACGGTCGCGATCGCCTCGGCGACGTTGTCGGCGGTCAGCCCGCCGGCCAGGATCACCGGCACCCGGAGGCGGTAAGGCCCGTGTCCGCGCGCCAGCTCCCAGGCGAACGTCTCACCGGTCCCGCCCGGCACTCCCTCGGCGTACGTGTCGAGCAGATGGAAGTCGGTGTGGAACGCCGACAGCGCCTGGATCTCGGCGCGGCTGTGCACGCGCGCGGCCTTGATCACGCGGCAGCCGGTCCGGCGGCCGGCCTCGGCGCAGAACGACGGTCCCTCGTCGCCGTGGAACTGCAGCATCGTCAGGCCGATCTCGTCCGCCGCGACGGCGACATGGTCGAGCGTCGGGTTGACGAACACGCCGACGAGCTCGACTCGACGCCGGTGCGCGGCGGCGATCATGGCCGCGTCGGCGGTCCGGCAACGCCGCTTCGATCCCGGCCACAAGATCATCCCGAGCGCCCAGGCGCCCGCCTCGACTGCCGCGTCGGCGTCGTCGAGGTTGGTGATCCCGCAGAACTTGATCCGGGTGGCTTCGGCCGCGTCCATCAATCCATCGTAGGCGCAGGCGCCGCGACGCCGGTCAGCGCCCGGCACGCCGCCTCGATGTCACCGGACCGCATCAGCGCCTCGCCGACGAGCACGGCATCGACGCCCGCGGCCGCGACGGCCGCGACGTCCTCGGCGGTGCGCAGGCCCGATTCGGAGACGATCACCGTCTCGGCCGGCAGCGATCCGATCAGCTCGAACGTCCGTGCCGTGTCGACCTGCAGCGTCGTCAGATCCCGGTTGTTGATGCCGATCACCGCCGGCTCGATCGTGGCCGCGATCGCCAGCTCGTCGCCGTCGTGGACCTCGACCAGCACCCCAAGCCCGAAGCTCCGCGCGCGGTCATAGAGAAACTTCAGATCGGCCGGGTCCAGCGCCGCGACGATCAGCAGGATCGCGTCGGCACCGGCCGCGACCGCCTCGACCACCTGGTACTCGTCGACGACGAAGTCCTTGCGCAAGATCGGCAGCGTCGCCGCCCGGCGCGCGCGGGCGAGATCATCGAGGCTGCCGCCGAACGCCACCGCCTCGGTCAGCACCGATAGCGCGCGCGCGCCGCCACGTTCGTAGGCGATTACGACGTGCTCGAGTTCGAGGTCGGACCGGATCTCCCCCGCGCTCGGCGAGCGGCGCTTATGCTCGGCGATGACCGACAGTCCGGGCGCCTCCAGAGCCGCGGTGAAGCCGCGGATCGGATCGTGCTCAAGCCGCCTGGCCGCGGCAGGCCTCGAGCTCCCCCAACGGCATCCGCGCGGACCGCTGATCGACCTCGACGCGGGTGCGCGCGACGATCCGTTGCAGCTCGTTCATGCGCCGAGACGGTGGCTCGCCTCGATGAATCGCCGCGTCGCCGCCGCGGCGGCGCCCCCGTCGACCGCCGTAGCAGCAGCGGCCACCCCGCCCGCGAGCGAGTCGGCGCCGCCGCCGGCGTAGATCGCGGCACCGGCGTTCAGCAGCGCCAGGTCGCGGGCGGCGCGGTCGGTGCTACCCGGCTCGGCAGCCGCGCCCACGCCGTCGAGGATCCGGCGAGTGATCTCGGCGTTCTCGGCCGGGTCGCCGCCCGGGACCGCGCTCGCCGGAGCTCGCTCCAGGCCGACCTCCTCGGGCGTCACCTGATAGCTCGTGATCGCGTCGGGGGTGACCTCGAACACGTGCGTCGGCGCCGAGATCGACAGCTCGTCGAGCCCATCGGCGCTGGAGACGACCAGCGCATGCCGCGTACCGAGCCGTTGCAGCGAGCCCGCCATCGTCTCCAGGAACTCGCCGTCGGAGACGCCGATCAACTGGCGCTCGGCGCCGGCCGGGTTGGTCAGCGGGCCGAGGAAGTTGAAGATCGTGCGGACCTTGAGCTCGCCGCGGACCGGAACCACGTAGCGGGTCGCCTGGTGGTGGGCGGGCGCGAACATGAACCCGAACCCGGCCTCCTCGATG
This sequence comes from uncultured Solirubrobacteraceae bacterium, assembly GCA_963846015.1. Taxonomy (GTDB): domain Bacteria; phylum Actinomycetota; class Thermoleophilia; order Solirubrobacterales; family Solirubrobacteraceae; genus Palsa-465. The sequence continues at coordinate 286,714 of CAWJUE010000002.1, read as the reverse complement.
CATCGGGCGACCGCCGTCGGGCTGCAGGTCGATCCGTGCGCCGAGCGCCTCGAGCAGGTCGGCCGATCCGGATAGCCCGGTCGCCGACCGGTTGCCGTGCTTGGCGACCGTGCAGCCGGCGCCGGCGGCGATCAGCGCGGCGGTGGTCGAGACGTTGAACGTGCGTCGGCCACCGCCGGTCCCGGCCGTGTCGAGCAGGTCCGAGTGCCGCACGGTCACCGGCGTCGCCAGCCGGCGCATCGTGCTCGCCAGTCCGGTCAGCTCATCGACCGTCTCACCCTTGGTCCGCAGCGCGATCAGGAAGCCGGCGATCTGGATCTGGGAGGCGTCACCGGCCATGATCTGAGCGAGCACGGCGGCGGTCTGCTCGGCCGTCAGGTCAACCCCTGAGGCGAGCGCGTCGATCGACCGCGTGATCAGCTCCGGATCGCCGGGCGCGCCGGTCTCCGCCTCGCCCTGCTCAACCGTCGGTTGAACGTTCACTCGATCCTCGCCAGGAAGTTCGACAACAGCTCCTTGCCCTGCTGCGTGAGCACCGACTCGGGATGGAACTGCACGCCCTCGGCCGGCAGCGATCGGTGGCGGACCGCCATCACGATCCCATCGGCCGACGCGCTGAGCGCCAGCGGCTCGGGCAGGTCGGGCGCTGCGATCAGTGAGTGGTAGCGACCGACCTCCAGCGCCGGTGACAGCCCGCGGAAGATTGTGCGGCCATCGTGCTCGATCACGGTCGTCTTGCCGTGCACGGGCTGGTGGACGATGACCGTCCCGCCCCACGCCTGCACGAGCGCCTGGTGACCGAGGCAGACTCCGAGCGTCGGGATCCCGGCCTCCGGGAAGCGGCGGACGATCTCCAAGGTGATCCCGGCCAGGTCCGGCGTACACGGGCCGGGCGAGACGATCACGCGGTCGTAGCCACGGATCAACAGCTCGTCGACACTCGCGTGGTCGTTGCGCACGACTTCGAGCTCTGCCCCGAGCTCGCCGACGTACTGGACGAGGTTGTAGGTGAAGCTGTCGTAGTTGTCGACGACCAGCACCCGCATCCCGTCGGCGCGCTGCAGTCCCGGGTCGGCGTTCATGGCCACTCCGGCTGGGCGACGGCGAGCTCGATCGCCTGCATCACCGCGCGGGACTTGGCGACCGACTCCTCGTACTCATAGGCGGGCTTGGCGTCGGCCACCGTGCCGCCCCCGGCCTGCACGTGCGCCACCCCGTCCTTGACGACGACCGTGCGGATGTGGATGCAGGTGTCGAGCTCGCCGTGCCAGCCGGCCCAGCCGATCGCGCCGCCGTAGCCGCCGCGCTTGACCGGTTCGAGCTCGTCGATGATCTGCATCGCGCGGACCTTGGGCGCGCCCGACAATGTGCCGGCGGGCAGGACCGAGCGCAACGCATCGAGCGCCCCGATGCCCGCGCGCAGACGCCCGGCGACATGAGACACGATGTGCATCACGGTCGAGTAGTTCTCAACCGCCATGAACGACTCGACCTCGACCGACCCGTACTCACACACGCGCCCCAGGTCGTTGCGCCCGAGGTCGACGAGCATCACGTGCTCGGCCCGCTCCTTCTGATCGGCGAGCAGATCTTCGGCGAGCCGCTGGTCCTCGTCGGGCGTGGCGCCCCGCGGCCGCGTGCCCGCCACGGGCCGGGTCGCGACGCGGCGGCCGGAGACCGTGATCAGCGGCTCGGGGCTGGCGCCGGCGATCTCGAAGTCCCCGAAGTCCAGGAAGTACATGTACGGGCTCGGGTTGACCGCTCGCAGGCCCCGGTAAATGGAGAACGCCTGGACGGGGACCTCGGCCGACCACCGCTGCGACGGGACGACCTGGAACGCGTCCCCGGCATAGACGTATTCGATGATCCGGCTGACGATCGCCTCGAACTCGGAGCGCTCCATGTTCGACTGAAACGCCGGTGCGGTGCGAGTCGGGTCCGGTCGCCGGCTCGGACGTGGCACCGGGCCTTCCAGCCGCCACCGCACCTCGGCGATCGTGTCGCAGGCGCGGTTGTAGCTGGCCTCGAGATCTTCGTCGTCGGACGGGTAGACGTTGGCGATCACGGTCACGGTGTGTTTGAGGTGATCGAACGCGACCAGCGCGTCGGTCAGCATCAGCGCCAGGTCCGGCACGCCGACCGGGTCCGGGTTGGGCTCGCCCAGCGGTTCAACTGTGCGGACCAGGTCGTAGGCGAACACGCCGACCGCGCCGCCAAAGAACGGAGGCAGGTCCGGCAACTGCGGCACGTTGTAGGCCGACAGCTCGTCGGCGGCCAGTCGATAGGGGTCCCCGGGCTCGCCCAGCGACCAGCGCAGCACCTTGCGTGGCCGGTAGCCGATGAACGAGTAGCGCCCGACCCGGCCCTGCTCGGCGGACTCCAGCAGGAACGACGGCCGGTCGGCGTCTCGCAGCTTCAGGAACGCCGAGACGGGGGTTTGCGTGTCGTCGATGAACGTCTGATGCAGCGGGATCAGGTTGTGCGTGGCGGCGAGCTCACGGGTCTCGGCGAGCGTCGGGGCGAACCCCCCGTCCGCTGCCCGCTGCTGCTCAGCGGCGGCGGTCATCGAGCACCAGCTCGGCATCGGCCAGCGTCAGCCCGCGGCCGGCCATCAGCACCGTCAGGTGGTAGATCACGTCGGCGGCCTCCTCGGCGACCCGCAGGTCTGACTCCTCGCGGGCGGCGCGGGCGACCTCCTCCGCCTCCTCCTGGACCTTGGCGCCGGCCAGTTGGCGGTCGTCGAGCAGGGTCACCGTGTAGGAGCCGTCGGGCCGCTGTGCCGCGCGCTCTGAGACCGTGCGCTGCAGCGTCGGCAGCGACTCATATGGAGCCAGCGGCTCCAGCTCGCCGCGGTGAAAGCAGCTGCGCTCGCCGGTGTGACAGGCCGGGCCGGAGGGCTGGACGAGCGCAACCAGCGCGTCGCCGTCGCAGTCGTAGCGGATCGCCTTGACGGCCTGTGTGTTGCCCGAGGTTGCGCCCTTGTGCCACAGCTCCAGACGCGAGCGGCTGAAGAAGTGCATCTCTCCCGTCTCCCGGGTCAGCCGCAGCGACTCGGCGTTCATGTAGGCGACGGTCAGCACTTCGCCGGTCGACCAATCCTGGACGACGCACGGGACCAGGCCGCGCTCGTCATATACGACCTGCGAGTCGTCCATTGCGGGGGATTCTAGGGCCGGCCCGCCCAGCGCCGAGGCCGGTGCGACCGCCGAGCCCGGCCTAGCATCGGAGCCCAGACCGCGATCGACGACGGACGGCGCACCAACGATGTTCAACTCGCTGCTCAACGCGGTTTCGGGCTCACACTGGACCTATCTCCTGATCGTCGGCGTCTGCGCCGGCGACGCCGTGCTGCCGCTGTTCCCCTCAGAGACGGTGGTCATCGCCGCCGCGGTGCTGGCCAGCAAGGGGCGGCTCGACATCGCCCTGATCGCCGCGGCGGCGACGACCGGAGCGCTGCTCGGCGACAACTGCGCGTACGGGCTCGGTCGCAGCGGACTGCGCCGCGTCACCGATCGGCTGCTCGGCTCGGAGTCAAATCAGCGCCGGCTGCGGTGGGCGGAGACGCAGATCCACCAGCGGGGCAGCTGGCTGATCATCGTCGCGCGCTTCATCCCGGGCGGCCGGACCGCCACCACCTATATCGCGGGCACGCTGGAGATGCCCTGGAAACGGCGGTTCTTGCCGGCCGACGCCGCGGCGGCGGTCCTCTGGTCGCTGTACAGCTGCGCGCTCGGCTACTTCGGTGGCTCGGCGTTCGAAAAGAACCTGTGGGTCCCGATCCTCATCGCCACCGGAGCGAGCCTGCTGATCGCCGGTGCCGGCGAGCTGGTGCGGCGGCGGTTCTTCGCCGACGACGGCAGCGACGCCCACCGGCGACGATCGGTGACTATTCGATCCCGAGCCGGTCGAGCACGCGCTCGTCGGCGCGCCAGTGCCGACGGACCGAGACCGACAGCTCGAGGTGGACCTTGCAGCCCAGCTCGCGCTCGATGTTGCGCCGGGCGGCGATCCCGATCGACTTGATCATCCGCCCGCCGGCGCCGATCAGAATCCCCTTCTGTGACTCGGTCTCAGACAGCACGACCGCCTCGATCCGGATCAGATCATCCCGCGGCTGGCTGATCTCGGAGACCTCGACCTCGACCGCATGAGGCACCTCCTCACGCGTCCGTGCCAGCACCTGCTCGCGAACCAGTTCGGCGAGATGCACGGCGCGTGACTGGTCCGAGCGCTGGGCCGCGTCGAAGTACATCGGCCCGGCGGGAAGCATCGCGACCAGGTGGTCGGTCAGCGCTTGGACGCCAGCGCCGGTGCGCGCCGACACGGGAAAGATCTCGCCGCCGAGACCAAGCTCGTCGGCCGCCTGGAGCGTCTGCGCGGTCCGGTTGCGGTCGGCTCGATCGACCTTGTTGACTGCGATCGCGACCGAGACCGAGCGCGACTCCGCGGCCGGCTTCAACAGCCCGGCGATGAACCGGTCGCCCGGGCCGAGACCCTGTTCGGCATTGAGAACCAGCAGACAGCCGTCGGCATCAGACAGCTCGTGCTCGACGCGATGCTGCATCCGGTCAGTCAGCGCGTCACGCGGCCGCTGGACCCCGGGAAGATCGACGAGCACCAGTTGCCAGTCGGGTCCGGTCGCCACCCCGCGGATCGCGCGGCGAGTCGTCTGCGGCTTGTCGGACACGATCGCGACCTTGGCCCCGACGATCGCGTTGGCGAGCGTCGACTTGCCGACGTTGGGGCGGCCGGCGAGCGCGACGAATCCGGACCGGACGACGTGCGGCGGATGAGCAAGCGCGGCCGCGTGGCGGGCGCCCGCGCCCATCAGTTGGCCCCCACTAGCTGACCCACCGCATGATCTCGGCCTGCAGCGCCAGCATCTCGCCGCCGTCGGTCTCGTGATCCATCCCGGTCAGGTGCAACGCGCCATGGATGACCGCCTCGCGCAGGTTGGCCGTGTGCTCGGGGCAGATCACGATGTCGCCCAACTCCCGCGGGCCGGCGCTGGCGCCGTCCTCGTCGATCCCGAACGACAGCACGTCGGTCGGCGCGTCGATCGCGCGGTGCTCGCGGTTGAGCTCCCGGATCCGCTCGGCGTCGACGAACTCGATCGCGACATGCCCTTCCTCGATTCCGGCCGATGACAACGCCAGCGCGCACAGCTCCTCGAGCTCCACGGCGGTCGGCCGTGCCAGGGGCGACTGCGGGTCGTACTCAAGCGAGTCCTCGATGCCGATCACTTCGACGTCAAGCATCAACCGACCACCTCTCAGGCCGTCCGGCGGGATCGAAGTTCCGGCGCGGAGGCCTGCGCCGCCCGGTCGTATGCGGCGACGATCCGCCGCACCAGTTTGTGGCGCACGACGTCCTCGTCGGCGAACCGAATGAACTCGACGTCCTCGACACCCTGCAGGATCTCCGACACGGCGATCAACCCCGACGCCTGCTCACGCGGCAGGTCGATCTGGGTGATGTCACCGGTGACGACCATCCGGGAGCCGAACCCGAGCCGCGTCAGGAACATCTTCATCTGCTCGGGGCTGGTGTTCTGCGCCTCGTCGAGGATGATGAAGCTGTCGTTCAGGGTCCGGCCCCGCATGTAGGCCAGCGGCGCGACCTCGATCGCGCCACGCTCCAGGTGCTGGGAGACGCGTTCGGGATCCAGCATGTCGTGCAGCGCGTCGAACAGTGGCCGGAGGTAGGGGTCGACCTTGGCCATCAGGTCCCCGGGCAGGAAGCCGAGTCGCTCACCCGCCTCGACCGCCGGACGGGTGAGGATGATCCGGTTGACCTCGCGACGACTCAGCGCCGCCGCCGCCAGCGCCACCGCCAGGAAGGTCTTGCCGGTACCGGCCGGGCCGATCCCGAACGTGATCGTGTTGTTGCGGATCGAGTCGACGTAGCGCTTCTGGTTGACGGTCTTGGGCGCGACCCTGGTCGTGCGGTGGCGCCAGACGACGTCCTCCAGGATCTCCGACGGTGACTCGTGCTGATCGAGCGCGCGAGTGACCGCCTCGACCGTTCCCGGCGCGATCTCGTGACCCTGGTGGATCAGATCCGACAGCTCGCGCACGACCGCGACGCCGGCGTCGACCGCCTCCTGATCGCCGTCGAGCGTGAGCACATTGCCGCGCAGGAACACGTCGCAGTCGAGATGCCCCTCGAGCGTGCGCAGGACGCTGTCCTCTGAGCCGGCCAGTTCGGCCGCGACCTCGTTGTCCAGTTCGAGCGTGCGCTTGGGCACTACGTCCCGCCCGCCGCGGCGAGGACCATCTATGACAGCGCCTCTCGCACCAGCGCCGACGCGCGCTTGCCCTCGGCGCGACCGCCCGACGCGGCCATCACGGCCTTCATCACCACACCCATGTCCCGCGGGCCGGCGGCGCCGGTGTCGGCGACCGCCCGCTCCACGATCTGGCGCAGCTCGTCATCGGACAGGCCAGCCGGAAGGTACCCGCCGATCAGCTGCGCTTCATAGCGCTCCTGCTCGGACAATTCGGCCCGACCGGCATCCTCGAACTGTTCGGCGGCATCCAGCCGACGCTTGCGCTCACGGCGCAGCACCGCGAGTTCGTCGTCAGAACCGTCCTTCGACGCCTTCTGCAACTCGGACAGCACCAACCGCAGCGCGCCGACCCGCTGCTTCTCGCCCGCCTTCATGGCGGCGGTCATGTCCGATCGGACCTGATCGGTGACGGTAGCCATAACGATGGTTTCAGGATATCGGCCGTCGCGGCGCGGGCGGACTCAGACCGAGCCTTCACAACAACCTCACGATCTGAAATGCTCGCGCCCAGAGCACTCCGTCGTGCCGCCGGTCGCCCCGATCCCGAACGAAAGCTCAGAGGCAGACGATGCACAGGCCCTCCCCCCGCGCTCAGCTTCCCCGGTGGTCGCGCCCTGGCCCGGGCAGGTCGCGAGCCGTGGTCGTGTCGGTCGTCCTGGTGCTGGCCGCGATCGTCGCGGCGGCCGTGATCGCGCCGGTCGCCAGCGGCGCCGGCGCCGGCAGCCGCCAGGCGAAGCCGGTCAAGACCACGAGCGCGACCAAGCCGCCCGACGGCCTCGGCGTCCAGCCCGGCACGATCAAGCACGTCTGGCTGATCATTCTCGAGAACAAGTCCTACGACACGACGTTCACCGGCCTGAACAAGAACACCTACCTGTGGCAGACGCTGCCGAAGCAGGGCGTGCTGCTCAAGAACTACTACGGCACCGGTCACGACAGTCAGGACAACTACATCACGCTCTCGAGCGGGCAGGCGCCGCAACCCGACGTCCAGAACGACTGTCCCTACTACGACCGGTTCTCCGGGCACATCGATACGGCAGGCGGGTCGCTGAAGCGCAACCCCAACTACGGCCAGATGGTCTCGGCCGCCGGCATCAACGCCGCCGCGGGCCAGAACGGCTGCGTGTACCCCAAGAGTGTCCCGACGCTGTTCAACCAGCTCTCGGCCAACCACGTCAGCTGGAAGGGTTACGCGCAGGACCTCGGCAACCCCGAGACACCGGCCGGCAGCCCACCCCACAGCGTCGGCGCCAAGTACTGCGGCGCCCCGTTCACCAAGCCGGGGCCGACCGGCTCGCCGAGCTACCCGAACCCCGGGTCGGCCAACGCCACTGACCAGTACGTCCCGAAGCACTTCCCGTTCCCCTGGTTTCAGTCGCTGCTGTCATCGGGCGACTGCAACGCCAAACACATCGCCAACGTGTTCTCATCGACCAACGGGCTCTACCACGACCTGCAGCGCGAGTCCACCACACCGGCGTTCAGCTGGATCACCCCCGACAACTGCTCCGACGGCCATGACGCGGTCTGCGCCGGCAACAACCTGTCAGGCGGCTGGGCCAACCCGAACACGCCCCAGGCTCCGGCCAACTACACGGGCGGGCTGTACGCGGCCGACCTGTTCCTCGAGCACGTGATCCCGATGATCGAGCGGTCGCCGGCGTTCCGCGACGGCGGCCTGATCGACATCACGTTCGACGAGGGCTTCCCGCCGTTCACCTACACCGGCAACAGCTTCGCCAACTCGACGATCGTCGCCCCCGACGCGAAGACCTCGATCGCGACTGACTCGGCGGGCGAGACGCTGTTCGGCAAGACGGTGCACGACGAGCCGACGGGTCCCAACGTGCCGCTCGCCAAGAACGCCGCGGGTGACGAGCTGTATCCCGGCCCGGGGAACAACCTCTACATCGATCGACCCGCCGATTGCGTGGCCCAAACCGTCCCCCAGCAGCCCGCAGGCACCTGCTTGCTGGGGGGCGGCCAGCATCCCCGGGCCGCGGACCGACACGGGCGCGACGGCGGCCGCCGGCAGCACCACGATCGCCGACAACTCGATCACGGTGCTCGACAAGGGTCGCGCGGTCAGCGGCACCGGGATTCCCGCCGGGGCGTACGTCGGAGCGGTCGATAACTCGTTCGTCAACGCAGTGGCGCCGAGCTCGGCCGGCGGCTTCGTCGTGGCCGGCTCGTTCGCGCTGGTCAACGCGTCCGGACAACCGCTGGCGACGACCGGTTCCGTCAGCGGGATCACGGTCGCGGCCCGGACGCCGCAGACCGACCCGCTGTACGACGCCACAGATCCGACCACCGGCGGCGGGGATACCGGCAGCGTGCTGATCAGCCCCTACATCAAGCCCGGCTCGGTCAGCACGCGGTACTACAACCACTACAGCTGGCTGCGCACGATGGAGGACCTGTTCGCCGTCTCCCGCAAATCGAAGGGCCTCGACGGCGCGGGCCACATCGGCTATGCGGCCCAGCCTGGGCTGGCCCCGTTCGGACGCGACGTGTTCACCGATCCGAGCGGCAAGCACCCGGCCAAGCGCCAGCGCGGGTGACGCGAGCTGGGCCGCTGCTCGCGGCGGGCGCCGTCGCAATCCTCGTGGGTGGCTGTGGTGGTTCAGGCCGCCCCGCGTCAACGCGGCCGACATCGTCGACGAGCTCATCCGCTTCGACGACGACAGCGGTGACGACACGGTCGGAGGCGGCGCACCCGGTGGCCGATCGCGGGCGCCACGATTCCGGCGGCTACGGCAAGATCCCGTCGTGGCTGCCGAGCGCCGCGGCCCCCCGCCCCCGCGCGCTGCACTCGAGCTTTTCGCATCCGGTGCTGACGATCCAGGGTGACGGCCTGTCGATTTCGCTGCCCGGGACGCGACTGCTGGTGACCGCGGTCGGGCCGGCGGTACCGGAGATCGGCCGCACGCCGGTGCCGGCGACCAGCCCCGTGACGTTCATCGTCACGTTCACGCACGTCACCGCGCCGGTCTCGCTGCGACGCTCGGCGTGGGTGCTCGTCGACGCGAACCACCAGGTCCACCATCCGCGCGTGACCGCGATCCACGGCGGCCCGCCACCAACGCAGCTGCGTCCCGGCCAAACCGTCTCGATCAAGCTGCATTCGGTGCTCCCGACCGGTGACGGCGGCCTCGAATGGCGTCCTGACGGCGAGCGCGTGGTCGCCGGCTGGGACTTCAACGTCGAGATCGACTGAACCGGCCTCCCCGGCGTGGCTCGCTCAGGCGTCGCAGCGGAGCCCGTCGGCGTGCAGCTCCCGGGCCGTGACGGTGACGAGCTCGCCGCGATCGCCGGCCCCGGCCGGCAGGTAGCAGCGGGTGTAGTCGGCGGTGTAGCCCGAGCACTGCGAATCGGCGACTTTGTCGATCAGCACCGTCTGGACGTGGCCGAGCTTGGCGCTGCGGTGCAGGCGCGAGCGGACCTCCGAGCGGCCGCGCAGCACCTGGGAACGGCGCTTCTTCTCCTGCGGCGGCACACGGTCGCCGAGCTCGGCGGCGCGGGTTCCGGGCCGCGGCGAGTACGGAAACACGTGCACGCGGCTGATCCCGGCCTCGTCGACGGCTTCGAGCGTCCGCTGGAACGCCGCCTCGTCCTCGGTCGGGAAGCCGACGATCACGTCTGTCGTCAGGCTGACGTCCGGAGCCGCGCGCCGCAGCCGGGCGATGTGATCGAGATACTCGGCGCGGTCGTAGTGGCGGCCCATGTCCCGCAACACGGCGTCGTCGCCGGACTGCATCGGCACGTGCAGGTGCGGGCACACCTTCGGCTCACCGGTCAGCGCCCGCAGGAGCGAGTCCTTGACGTGGATCACCTCGACGCTCGACAGCCGCACGCGCCGCACTCCCGGCACGCGCGCCACCTCGCACATCAGCTCACCGAGCTCGAGCCCGCGCTCGGGATCGCGGTAGTCCCCGACGCTGATGCCGGTCATCACCATCTCCGGCTGACCGTCGGCGACGCGCCGGGCGACCTCATCGAGGATCGCGCCGGCCGGCCGTGAGCGTGCCTGGCCGCGCACGGTCGGGATGATGCAGTACGCGCAGTGGCAGTCACAGCCATCCTGGACCTTGACGAACCCCCGCGTGCGGGGCTGGCTGGGATTCGATCCATCGCCGGCGACGCTGCGCCAGAGGACGTCGTGATCGGTGTCGGCGCAGGCCGCGTTCAGCTCATCGGCGGATGCAGACGTGAGCTCGTCGAGCGGCGCGGTCGCGAGCCGCAGCGCGACCGCGTCGGCGGTGCCGGGCAGCGCCGTCACCCGCGGGTCGATCTCGCCGAACCGGCGCGCGTTCAGGTTGACCGCGCAGCCGGCGACGATCACGCGGTCGGCGTGCTTGAGCGAGCGGCGAGTCGACTGGCGTGACTTTGACTCGGCCTCGGACGTGATGCAGCACGTGTTGATCACGTGGAGGTCGGCGGCGGCCTCGGGAACCTCGGCGTGGCCGGCAGCCAGCAGCGCGTTGCGCGCCAGCATTGCGTCGGCCTGGGAGACCTTGCATCCGAGGAACTTGACCGCGAACCCAGCCACGGCTCAGACACGGTACCGCCCCGGCGCTCGCACGAGGCCGGCGCCTCCGCAGAGCAGGCGGACGGGACCGCGCACCGTCCGCGCGCGGCCCCGTCCGCAACTCAGCTGCGATTGCCGCTCACGACCGGCGGACCTTCGTACTCCACAGCGGGCCACGCTGACCGCGGTGTCCTCCCGGCGGCGGTCCAAGAGAGGAGAGAGAGCTCTTGGGGATTTCCGGCGAGAGGCTTGGGCCTCGGCGCAATGACGTCAAGGAGCAGGCCACCGATTGTCACACCGATCGCGAGTGGGTTTGGCAACTGTTCACCTCCTTCGATTCGCGACTGTTCCTGGTTCACAAGCGACGCCACAGAGGATGCGGTCTGGCGCGCGTCCGGTGATCGGCCCGGTGTCCAAGATTCGCGTCCGCCCCGTTGTCCACGATGTCCGGATCTCACGAATCGCCGTCGGCCGGCGTTTCACCGGCATGAACGAGACCACGAACACGATGAACGAGACCGCCAGCACCATCTGGAGCACGTACGAGAGCCCGCTGGGACGCCTGACGCTGGTCGCGGGTCCGCGCGGCCTGCGCGCGATCTCGTTTCCCGGCGGCGGCGCGCCGTCCGAGACGCGCGACGAGGCCACCCGTGATCCCGGCGCCCTCGCCGAAGTCACGGGCCAGCTCGACGAGTATTTCGCCGGCGAGCGCCGCGCCTTCGACGTCGCACTCGACCTCGATCAGGGCACGCCGTTCGCGCGCAGCGTCTGGGCCGAGATCGCCCGCATCCCGTACGGCTCGACCACGTCCTACGGGGCGATCGCTCGCGCGATCGGACGCCTCGACCGGGTCCGCGCCGTCGGCTCGGCCGTCGGGCGCACGCCGGTGCCGATCATCGTCCCCTGCCACCGTGTCATCGGGACCAGCGGTGACCTGATCGGCTACGGCGGCGGGCTGCCGCGCAAGGTGGCGCTGCTGGAGCTCGAATCGCGCGTCAGCGGGCAGGAGCCGTTGGCCGCGCTCTGGGATACGCGCCAGCTCGCACTGTTGTAAGCCAGAGGGCGCAGCCGAGCGATCGTGGCGCAGCCGAGCGAACGGGCGCAGCCGAGCGAACGCGGCGCAGCCGAGCGAACGGGCGCGGATGCCGAGCGAACGGGCGCGGCCGAGCGATGTGGCGCAGCCGAGCGCGGTGGAAAGCATGGCTGCGAATGCTCTGAACATGCATGAACCCGCTCACCGCAGGATTGGCGATCCCGTAACGGACGCAGTGACGAGAACGCCAAGCTTCGGGTGTCAGCGTTGGCCGCACGGCAGGTCAACCGGCTCACCACTGACCAATTGCAGCGGCTCGGGATCTCCCGCACGACCGTGGGCCGCTGGACCGCCGGTGGCTACCTCCATTCCCGGCTGCCACGGGTCTACGCAGTCGGTAGCCCGGCTGCCACCATCGAGTCGAATCTGTGGGAGGCGGTGCTGTACGCCGGCCCGGGCGCGATGCTCTCGCACGCGACCGCCGCCAAGTGGTTGGACATGATCGACCACTGGCCGGTCGTGATCCACGTCAGCACGCCACGCCGCAGGCGATCGCGGCCTGGGATCTGCGTTCACCCGCGACGAACCGGCGTGGTCAGAACACGGCACCTGACGCTGCCGACCACCGCGGTCACCGACACCCTGCTCGACCTCGCCGCCGCCGGCGAGCTCACCCTGGTGCGCCGTTCGTTCGCCCGGTTGGACTATCAGGGGAGGCTGCACACCGCAATCGTTCGGCGGTCCTGCCGTAGCGGCCGTGCGGGCAGCGTCTCCCTGCGCGCTGAACTCGACAGCTACGACCCGCTGATGGCGAAGACGCGCAGTGACCTGGAGGCCGCATACCTCCGCCTTGGCCTGCCGCGGCCCGACGACGTCAACGTCCTGATCGGATCGGCCTCATGCGACATCGTCTACTACGACGCCAAGGTGGTCGTGATGCTCGACGGCGTCGGCAACCACCGTTCACCTGCGCACGTCCGGCGCGACCTCGCGGCCGCGTTCGCGCTGCGCCGAGCCGGCTGGCTCGTGCTCCGCTACGGCGAGGCCGAGATCTACGGGCAGCCCGCGGCCGTCCGCGCCGAGGTTGCCGAGGCGTTGGCCACCCGGGCCGGAATCGGACGCCGCGCTCGTCAACCCGGGGCCACGCTTGCGATCGCAGCGATCCAGCGATCCCGACCGACCGAGCTCGCGCTTGAGCTCGCCCTGACGAGCGGCCCCGATCCCGGGTCGAACTCGCCGACGGGCGGGTCACCGCGTCAGCACCAGCGCCGCCCAGTCCCCGTGCACGCGCGTCTCGATCAGCGTCATCCCACGGGCCGCGTAGGCGCCGGCCACCCGGTCGGTCTCCCCGATGAGCAGGCCCGACAGGATCAGCCGCGCCGGAAGCCGCTCCTGCAGCCCCGCCCACGACAGCAGCGGCCCGGCGAGCACGTTGGCGAGCACCAGATCGGCGTCGGGCGTCTGCTCGGTCAGCAGGTCGAAGCGACGCACGTCGACCGCGACGCCGTTGATCGCCGCGTTCGCGGCCGTCGCCTGCACCGCGAGTGGATCGAAGTCGAGCGCCACCACCGGCCCGAAGCCGAGCAGCGAAGCCACGATCGCCAGGACCCCCGAACCGCAGCCGAGATCCACACAGGACCCGCCACCGCACGCCGAAGCAAGCAGCAGCTCCAGGCACAGCCGGGTAGTCGCGTGGGCGCCGGTCCCGAACGCCTGCCCTGGGTCGATCACGACGTCGAGCTCGGTCTGACCCGCCGGCTCCCACGGCGGCCGCACGGTCAGGCGGTCACCGAGCACCAGCGGGCGGTGGAATTCTCGCCAGCGCTCCGCCCAGTCGTCCGCGACCTCGCTCGTCGACACCTGCACGAGCGCGCCGCCGACAACGGCCTGCAAATCTGGCAGAGACGGCAGCTCGCCGGGCGCGCCGTACACCGCGTATTCGATCAGCTGATCGGAGACATCGACCTCCTCGACCCCGCTGGGCGCCAGCTCCAGCAGCTCGGCGAGGACCACCTCGGCGTCGTCGCGATCGACCTGGATCGCGAGCCGCAGCAGCGCGCCCGAGCCCTCCGACGGCAACGACCGGCGATCAGCCGCCGAACGCGCGCTTGAGCTTGCCGAGCACGCCCTCGTCGGTCGACAGGTTGTGGTCGGTCAGCGAGTCCGACAGCTGTTGCAGAAGCTCCCGCTGCTCACGCTTGAGATGGCGCGGGATCACGACGTTGACGACGACGCGCAGATCGCCGCGCCGGCGACCGCGGCCGCGCAGCGGCGGGATCCCCTCGCCGCGGATCGTCAGCGTCTCGTTGGGCTGCGTCCCCGCCGGGATCTCGAGCTCGTGGGTTCCGTCGATCGTCGGCACCTGCACGGTCGTGCCGAGCGCGGCCAGCGGCGCCGCGACGTCGACGACCGTCACCAACTGCTCGGCGTCGCGCACGAACCGCGGGTCGTCGCGGACGCGGATCTGCACGTACAGATCGCCCGGCTGACCGCCGCGCTCACCGGTATGGCCGCGTCCAGAGATCCGGATCCGCTGCCCGTCGTCGATCCCCGCCGGGACGTCGACCGCCAGTTCGACCCGCTCCACCTTGCGGCCGCGGCCGCGGCAGTCGTGGCACGGCGTCTGCGCGACCCGGCCGTCGCCGTCGCAGCGGTCACACGCCGTCGCCTGGACGACCTGTCCCAGCGGCGTGCGCAACACGGTTCGCAGCTGACCCGCGCCCTGGCACTTGGGGCAGGTCTCGATCGGCGTGCCCGGCTCGGCGCCGTTGCCATGGCAGGTCTCGCACAGCACGACCGCCTCGAAGGCGACGTCGACCGACGCGCCGGTGACGACCTGCTCGAGCGTGATCTCGGCTGACACCGCGACGTCGCCGCCCTGCACGGCGCCCCCGGCGCCACCGAAGCCGCTGCCGAAGATCGAGCCGAAACCGCCGCCGCCCCCCGAGCCGAAGAACGCCTCGAAGATGTCCGACACCGAGCCGAAGCCCTCGAAGTTGGGCGACTGGCCGCCGCGGCGCAGCCCCTCGTGGCCGTAGCGGTCGTAGGTGGCGCGACGGTCGGCGTCGGTCAGCACCTCGTGGGCCGCCGCCGCCTCCTTGAACTTCTCCTCGGCCTCGGGGTCGTGCTGGTTGACGTCGGGGTGCAGTTGGCGGGCCAGGCCCCGGAACGCCTTCTTGATCTCCGCCTCGGTCGCATCGCGCGAGACGCCCAGCACTTCGTAGTAGTCACGTGGCATCTGTGAAGCACTCATCGTTCGTCATATACCTCGGCGACGAAGCTCGAGAGCTGCACTGCAGCCTCACGAACGGCTCGGATCGCCCCGGCGTAGTTCATCCGCAGCGGCCCGATCACCGACACCGCGCCGAGCGAACGCTGCGGCAGTCCGTACGCGGCGGCGACCAGCGCCAGCGATTGCAGCGCCGGCAGCTCGTTCTCGGTGCCGATCCGGACCGCGACACGTTGCGGCGCGCTCAGCGCCGAGCGCAGCGCCCCGAGCATCGCCACCCGCTGCTCGAGCGACTCCATCAGCAGGTTCAGCTCCGAGACGTCGCCGAGCCGCTCGACGGTCAGCAGCTTCGCGGCACCGTCGACGTACGAGCGTCGCCTCGGGCGAATCCTCGAGCTCGGTGAACACCGGCGCCAGCGACGCCAGGAACTCCAGCTCGGTCGCGGGCAGCTTCGGGTCGTACAGGCGCTGGTGCAGCATCCGCGCGCCGAGTCCGAGCCCGACCATCCGCTCGTTGAGGTAGCTCGCGGCCCAGTCGATCAGACCGGTGTCGATCGGCCGGTGAAAGGTGAACAGCCGTTTGGAGACGCCGCCGGTCGATGTGATCACGACGATCATCAGCACCTGCGGCTGCAGCGCCAGCAGCTCGACGTGGCGGATCGTCGACGTCTCGATCGGCGGCGCGGTGACGATCGCGAGCAGGTTGGTGACCTGCGAGAGCGTCTCGGTCGTGACCCGCATCGCCTCGTCGAGCTCGTGGCGGACGAGCGACAGCGACAGCGACATGCCTGGACCCGTGCTCGACGGCTCGGGCAGCAGCCGGTCGACGAAGTAGCGGTAGCCGGCCTCGGTCGGCACCCGCCCGGCGGACGTGTGCGGATGCGCCAGCAGACCCAGCTCCTCGAGATTCGCCAGCTCGTGGCGGATCGTCGACGGCCCCCACTCGAACGTCGTACTCAGCGCCTTGGAGCCCGACCGGCGCGCCGTCGTCGAGATAGACCTCGACCAGCCGGCGCAGCACGTGCTCTTGACGTTCGGTAAGCATTTGACGTTGCTGATTGTAGGTAGGGGCATGACGGCCAGCTAAGGGCCGCCTATGGCGGCCGTGAGCATCCGCGGCAGTCCTCCCGACAGCGTCAATCCGAACGCGGCAGCCGGATCTCGGCGCGACCGTTGCGGATGATCCGCTTGCCGGCCTGGGTGGCCTCCGAGGTCACCACCGCCCGCTCGGGCTCAAGTTCGGTGACCGTTCCACGGACCGTGATCTCCTGCTCCATCACGCCCATCCCCCGAAACTGGACTGACAGCGAGGCGAGCGAGTCCGGTCCGCCGAACGCCTCGGTATGGGCCCGCGCCACCTGCGCCATCGTCCAGAGCCCGTGCAGGATCCGGCCGGGCAGGCCGACCTGACGGGCAAATTCCTCGTCGATGTGGATCGGATTGAAGTCGCCCGACGCGCCCGCGTAGCGGACGGTCACGTACCGGTCGGGCATGACCGTCAACTCGATCTCGTCGCCTGGCCTCACTGCGCCGGCCTGACGATGTTGGTCCAGGTGCCGGTACAGACGGTCTCGCCGCGCTGGTTGACCGATTCGGTGGCGAACGCGTAGAAGCCGATCCCCATCTTCTCGGAGATGTCGGCGACCGTCAGCGTCGTCGTCAGCTCGTCGCCGGCGACCGCGAGCCCGCCCCAGCGGAACGCCTGCTCGCCATGGACGAGGTGGGCGAAGTCGATGCCAAGCTCCGGATCGAACAGGGCCTGCACGACCGAGCGCTGCTGGTACACGATCGCGAACATCGGCGGCGCGACGACATCGGCATGCCCCGCCGCCCGCGCCGCGGCGAGATCGAGGTGCAGCGGGTTGGTCTCCCCGGTCGCCAGTGCGTACTCGACGATCTTCTCGCGGCCGACCGCGTACGTCAACGGTTCGTAGCGCTTGCCGATCGTATGAGTGTTGACCGTCATCGCGGGCGAGTCTAAGTGGTGGCTGCGACCGGTAGGGTTCGCGCCCGGATGCTCGCCTTCGCCCTGGCTCTGGCACCGGTCCACCAGAAATATCTTCTGGAGGCCCGCCAGATGCAGGCGCTCTCGTTCACCGTCCACATCCCGCTCGTCTGCTTCGGGATCGCGTTCCCGGCGATGGTGATGTTCGTCGAGTGGCTGGGGATCCGGACCGGCGACCCGCTCTACCGAACGCTCGCCCAGCGCTGGAGCCGGATCGTGCTGGCCCTGTTCGCCGTCGGGGTGATCACCGGCACGATCCTGAGCTTCGAGATGGGGCTGCTGTGGCCGAACTTCACCGCCACGTTCGGCGGCGTGTTCGGGCTCGGGTTCGCGATCGAGGGGTTCTCGTTCTTCCTCGAGGCGATCTTCATCGGGATCTACGCCTACGGCTGGAACAAGCTGTCGCCGCGCTGGCATCTGTTGTCGGGCATCCCGGTGGTGATCACCGGCTTCAGCGGGTCGCTGATGGTGATCGCGGTCAACGCCTGGATGAACCACCCCACGGGCTTCCGGCTGGTCGCCGGCAAGGTCACGCATGTCAACCCGTTGCAGGCGCTGTTCGGCAACCCCTATCTGTGGTCCGAGCTGATCCACATGTACGTCGCGGCGTACATGGTCACCGGCTTCATCGTCGCCGGCTGCTACGCGTTCGCCAAGCTGCGCGGCAACTGGACCCGGTATCACCGCGTCGCGCTGACGATCCCGCTGACGATCGCCTGCCTGGCCTCGCCGATGCAGTTGCTCGTCGGCGACTGGCTGGCGCGGGACGTCGCGGTCTCGCAGCCGGTCAAGCTGGCCGCGTTCGAGGGCCTCTACCCGACCACCCATGGCGCCGACGAGCACATCCTCGGCTGGTACACCGACCACCAGGTCAAGGACGGGATCGCGTTCCCCCATCTGCTGTCGCTGCTGGCGTTCCACTCCTGGAACGCGAAGATCATTGGCCTGCAGTCGGTGCCCGCCCAGGACCGGCCGTCGGCGATCAACGTCGTCCGCATCTCGTTCCAGATCATGGTGCTCGTCGGCTCCGCGCTGGCGGCGCTCGGCGTGCTGTACCTCCTCGTCCGCTGGCGACGAAGACGCCTGCCGGACACGAAGTGGTTCTACCGCGGGGTCGTGCTCGCTGGGCCGGCGGCGTTCGTGTGCCTGATCGCCGGCTGGGTGACGACCGAGGTCGGCCGCCAGCCGTGGGTCGTCTATCAGGTGATGCGTACCTCGCAGGCCGTCACCGGGGCCGGCGGCATCCCCGTCGGCTACGGGGTGTTGGTCGCCGCCTACGCAGGGGTCGCGGTCGCGGTCGTCTGGATCCTGCGACGGCTGGCGCGCAAGCCGCTGGAGCTCGACCCGGTCGGTGTCGTCCCCGCCCCCAGCGGCCCGGGCACGCTGCCCACAACCGGCTCCTCGACGGCCTGATGTTCCTGCAGACGCTCCCACTCGTGTTCGTGCTCGCGGGCGTCGCGATCTACGCGGTGCTCGCCGGCGCCGACTTCGGCGCCGGCATCTGGCAGCTGCTGTCGGGCCCCGGCGAACGCGGCGAACGGATCCGTGAGCACGCGCACGAGTCGATGGGGCCCGTCTGGGAGGCCAACCACGTCTGGCTGATCTTCGTGCTGACCGTCACCTGGACCGCCTATCCGGTCTTCTTCGGATCGGTCGCGTCGACGCTGTCGGTGGTGCTGTTCATCGGCGCCCTCGGGATCATCCTGCGCGGCGCCAGCTACGCGCTGCGCTCGGGCGCGGCCAGCGGCCGAGAGACGCTGCTGGTCGACGGAGCGTTCTCGATCGCGTCGCTGCTCACCCCGTTCGCCCTGGGGTGCGCTGCCGGCGCGATCGCCGCCGAGCGGGTCCCGGTCGGTAACGCCGCCGGGAAGGAGTTCTCCAGCTGGCTGTCACCGGTGCCGCTGATGGTCGGCGTGCTCATGGTCTGCTTCTCGGTCTACATGGCCGGGATCTTCCTCGCCGCCGACGCCCACCGCACCGGTGAACGTGAGATCGCCGACTCGTTCCGAATCCGGGCGCTGGTCGCTGGCGGCGTCGCCGGCGCCGTCTCGATCGCCGCGCTGGTCGTGGTCCACGCCGATGCGCACTCGCTCTACACGGGCCTCGTCCACGGGGGGGCGCTGGCGACGATGATCGTGTCCGTCGTCGCCGGGCTGATCACGCTTGGGCTGGTGTGGGCGCGCGTGTTCGAGCCGGCTCGCGTGACCGGCGCGATCGCCGTCGCTGCCGTGATCGCCGCCTGGGCGATCGCCCGCCATCCGGTGCTGCTGCCGGGGCTGACGATCGCCCAAGCCGCCGCCTCTCACGACACGTTGGTGACGGTCGTGGTCGCGGTCGTCGCCGGTGGGGTGCTGCTGTTCCCGTCGCTGGCGTTGCTGTTCACGATCACGTTTCGCGGCGCTCGTACGGCGGATGCGCAGGCCACCGGAGGCTTCCCGCTGCGCGCGACCCCGACCGCGCCGCGGCTCGCGGTCGTGCTGTTCATCGTCGGTCTCGGAATGTTGAACGCGGCCAACGCCGGCTGGTGCCACATCATCGGCGTGATCGCGCTGTTCGGGTTCGTGATCGCCGGGTTCACCGCGATCGTCCCGCGAGCGCTGGCGGGCGACTCCTAGCCGGGCCGCCCCGGAGCCCGCCCCGGTCCAAGCCCGCCCCGGTCCGGCTGTATCCTCCGTGGCATGATCAGAGCGGCCGACCAGCGAGCCTCGGACGCCGACCGCGAAGAGGTCGTCGAGTTGCTACGGAACGCCGCCGGCGAGGGCCGGATCGGCCATGACGAGCTGGACGAGCGCCTGACACGCGCGCTGTCGGCCAAGACCTACCGCCAGCTGCACGCGACGGTCGACGACATTCCTCGTGATCGTGGCGGTAGCAACCGCCGCACGCCGCAACGGACCGTCGCCGGCTGGGCGGCCAGATCGGTTCGCAACGAGCCGTGGCTGCTCGTGTTCATGCTGCCAGTACTGGTGATCACGCTGACGCTGGCCGCGATCGGAATGATGGTCTGGTTCGTGTTCATCGTCGCGGTGCTCGCGCTCGGCCGTCCCCATCACGGGCCGACGCAGCGACTCGGCCGGCGACGCGCCGGGCAGATGGGCCGCGGCCCGAGCTCACGCGGCGGCGTCGCCGGCTCCGGCTGGCGCTGGATCTGACGCCCCGCGCTCTCAGACCCGGACGCGCACGCCGCGCCCCGGATCTGACGCGCACGTAGCGCTGAACCTGCCGTCGCACCCGCCAACGCCGGGCTGACGACGTGCGCCCGAACGGTCGACCGACGTCGCCCGCCCACTGCCCGGCCTGACGCGCACCTCGCCCGGGACCGAGCCGCACCACTCGCTCCGGCCCCGCCACCCCCCGAACCGGCTCGGATCACCCACCCAAGTTTTTTGGGTTTCCGACGCAGACGACCGGGTATGGTAAACAGCGCGTATCAGAAACCGTTACAGCTTGTTCAATCAGGAGGTCTCATGCCCGCAGTTCTGTTTGGATCGATCGGAGCGCTCGCCGACACGTCGGAGCTGCAGCGCGAGGCGTTCAACGAGGCCTTTCGCGCTCACGGCCTGGACTGGACCTGGTCGCAGAACGAGTACCGCCAACTGCTGGCCGAAAGCGGCGGCGAGCAGCGGATCGTGGCCTACGCCGAGAAGACCGGCGACGACGTCGACGCCGCCGCCGTACACCGGACGAAGTCCGAGAACTTCCAGGAGAGCCTGCGGACGCAGCCGATCACGGCCCGTCCCGGCGTGGTCGAGACGATCGAGCAGGCCGGACGCGACGGCGTGCAGGTGGCGCTCGTGACGACGACGTCCGGCGACAACGTCGCCGCCCTGGCACAGGCGCTGCGGCCTCAGATCGACGTCGACAGCTTCGCGCTGATCGTCGATTCGAGCAGCGTGGAGCACCCGAAGCCGGCCCCCGACGCATATCGCTACGCGCTGGAAAGCCTCGACGAAGACGCCGGCGATTGCGTCGCCGTCGAGGACAACGTCGGCGGGGCGCAGGCGGCAATCGCCGCCGGTGTGCCGTGCGTCGCCTTCCCGGGCGAAAACAACGCCGACCATGAGTTCCCGGAATCGGCTCACCGCGTCAACGAGCTCAACTTCGGCGACCTGCAGGCCGTCGTCTCCGACCGGTAGTCGCGCCGGCTTTCGTCCAACCCCACCAAGGAAAGCGTGATGAGCGAGATCCAGGCGACCTACCAGGCGACCGATGCGGCGTTCCACGTCGCGGGGTACGAGAAGATCGAGTTCGATCTGCTCTACGTCCACGGCGCGTTCGCCTCCGAGAATGCAGAGATCGCGGAGCGTTTTCGCGATCACGGCCGCTGCCTGATGGTGGTCGACGAATCGGTCGACGAGCTCTACGGCGAGCAGATCGACGACTACTTCCACCATCACGGCCTGGCGCTCACCAAGCTCGCGGTCAGCATCGCCGAGACCGACAAGGGGCTGGAGACGGTCGAGCAGATCGTCGACGCGTTCGGCGAGTTCGGTCTCCTGCGCAAGGAACCTGTGCTGGTGGTCGGCGGCGGCCTGACCACGGACGTGACCGGGTTCGCCTGCTCCGCCTATCGCCGGGGCACGAACTACATCCGGGTCCCGACCACGCTGATCGGCCTGATCGACGCCAGCGTCGCGATCAAGGTCGCCGTCAACCACCGTCACTTCAAGAACCGGCTCGGGGCATATCACCCCTCGCAGACCGTGATCCTCGATTTCTCGTTCCTGGGCACGCTGCCGACCGCTCAGGTGCGCAACGGGATGGCGGAACTGGTGAAGATCGGCGTGGTCGGCAACCGCCGCGTCTTCGACCTGCTGGATGAACACGGCGAGGACCTGCTGCGCACCCGGTTCGGCTACCGGGACGGGTCGACACACCTGCGCCGGATCTCGCACGAGCTCACGCACGAGGCGATCCGCGCGATGCTCGAGTTCGAGGTGCCCAACCTGCACGAGCTCGACCTCGACCGGGTGATCGCCTACGGCCACACGTGGAGCCCGACGCTCGAGCTCGCGCCCGAGCGACCGATGCTCCACGGCCACGCGGTCAACGTCGACATGGCGCTGTCCGCGACGCTTGCCGAGCGGCGCGGCTACATCACGGTGGCCGACCGGGATCGGATCCTCGGCCTGATGAGCCGCCTCGGACTGGCGCTCGACAGCCCGTACCTGACCGCCGAGCTGTTACGCGCGGCGACGGAATCGATTACGCAGACGCGGGACGGGCTGCTGCGCGCGCCCGTGCCTCGCCCGATCGGCAGCTGCTCCTTCGTCAACGACGCGACCGCCGACGAGCTGGCCCGGACGCTGTCGGCGCACCAGCAGCTGTGCCGAAGCTTCCCGCGCGGCGGCGCCGGCGAGGACGTGTTCGTCTCACCGTTGACCGCCGGCGTCTGACGGGACGGCGGCGACCGATGTCACCCCCGCCCCGCCCCGTCACGCCGGTGGGCATCCTCGCCGACAAGCTCGCCCGCATCTGCGATCGCGCCGAGTACGGCGGCGAGGCGGACCGTGAGCTGCTCGCCGACCTGCGCTCGACGTGCGCGCTGGCGGCCGGCCTCGAGCCGTACGTGAGCCGGTGCACGACCCCGGAGTCACCGGCGCTCGCCGGCCTGTCAGAACGCACGCGCTCCCACGACTGGCAGCACGAGGACGCGGGCCTCGAGCAGGAGATGCTCTCGGGTCACGTCGAGGGACAGGCGCTGAAGTTCCTGGTCGGCATGACGCGGGCGCGCCGGGTGCTCGAGCTCGGGATGTTCACCGGCTACTCCGCCTTGGCCATCGCCGAGGCGCTGCCCGACGACGGCCGGGTGCTGAGCTGCGAGCTCGACTCCGCCGTCGCGGCGTTCGCGCAGCGCAGCTTCGAGGAGACACCGGCGGGCGCCAAGATCGAGATCCGGGTCGGTCCGGCGCTGGTGACGCTGCAGCAGCTCGCGGCGGCCGGTGAGACCTACGATTTCGTGTTCATCGACGCCGACAAGGGCGGATACCGCGCCTACGTCGACGCGGTCCTGGGACGCGGCCTGCTGGCTCCCGACGGCGTGATCTGTGTCGACAACACCCTGCTGCAGGGCGAGCCGTACCTCCCGGGCACGCCGTCGGCGAACGGCCGCGCGATCGCCGCGTTCAACGAGGCGCTCGCCCGCGACGAGCGCGTCGAGCAGGTGCTGCTGCCGTTGCGCGACGGCATGACCCTGATCCGCCGCGTCTGATGAGCGCCGTCGCCCAACCATCCGCCGTGACCGCCGTCGAACCCACCGAGCAGATCGAGCCGATGCCGGTCCGGACGGTGGCGACGATCGCGCTGTTGAGCTGCGCGCTGCCGCTCAACCTCGCGATCACGGTGATCGCCCGGCTACGCGCGAGCGCAAGCAGGCGCCCCGCGCCGGCCTCCTCCAATCCCCAGACGATCCTGATCAGCGGCGGCAAGATGACCAAGGCGCTGCACCTGGCGCGGGCGTTTCACCGCGCCGGGCACCGGGTGATCCTGGTCGAGGCCGACAAGTACCGGCTGACCGGGCACCGCTTCTCCCGCGCGGTCGATCGCTTCTACACGGTGCCCGCCTCCTCCGATCCCGGCTATGCGGCGGCGTTGGTCGAGATCGTCGTCCGCGAGTCCGTCGACGTCTACGTCCCGGTCTGCAGCCCGGCCTCGGCCGCGCATGACGCCGACGCGAAGTCGGAGCTGAGCGAGTACTGCGAGGTCCTGCATCCCGACCCGGCCACGCTGACCAGGCTCGATGACAAGTTCGCGTTCTCGGTCGCGGCGGAGGAGCTCGATCTCCCGGTCCCCGACGCGCACCGCATCAGCGATCCGGAGCAGGTCTTGAGCTTTGACTTCGAGGGCCACGATCCGCCCTACGTCCTCAAGAGCATCGCCTATGACCCGATCCGGCGGCTCGACCTGACGCCGGTGCCCCAACCCGATCGGCACCTGACCCGCGCGTTCGTCGCCGCGCTGCCGATCAGCGAGGAAAACCCGTGGGTCATGCAGGCGTTCGTCGCCGGCCAGGAGTACTGCACGCACAGCACCGTCCGCGACGGGCGGGTCCAGTTGCACTGCTGCTGTGAGTCCTCGGCCTCCCAGCTCAACTACGAGATGGTCGACGTGCCGGAGATCGAGCAGTGGGTCAAGCGGTTTGTCGGAGCGCTGAAGCTGACCGGCCAGGCGTCGTTTGACTTCATCCGCCGCGGCGACGGGCAGATCTACGCGATCGAGTGCAATCCACGCACCCACTCGGCGATCACGATGTTCTACGACCACCCCGGTGTCGCTGCCGCCTACTTGGACGCAGACGTCGACACGGTGACGCCGACGGTCGACAGCCGGCCGACCTACTGGCTCTATCACGAGCTCTGGCGCCTACTGCGCGCTCCCGGGCGAACGGACACGCTCCGACGCATCGCCCGCGGCAAGGAAGCGATCTTCGCCTGGGACGATCCACTCCCGTTCTTGGCGGTCCACCACCTACAGATCCCGGCGCTGCTGTTCGGCAATCTGCGCCGCGGTGGCGCCTGGCAGCGGATCGACTTCAACATCGGCAAGCTGGTTGAGCCGGGGGGTGACTAGCGCGTGGCGCTGAGGGTGCTGCATCTCGTGGGGTCGGCGGTCAGCGACTTCTTCTGCGACCTCTCGCGGCTCTACGCTCGGGATTGCCTGGGCGCCATCGATGATCCCGACCGCTACGAGCCGGTGATCGCCTACGTGACGCCGGGCGGCCGGTGGCAGTTTCCCGACGACCTCAGCACCACGGCGATCGCCCGAGCGCCGGTGCTGTCGGCCGCGGAGGCGGTTGCCACGGATCACCTCGAAACCGGTCGACGTGATGGTGCCGCAGATGTTCTGCCTGCCGGGAATGACGTCGTACCGGGCTCTGTTCGACCAGCTCGACATCCCGTATGTCGGCAATCCGCCCGACGTGATGGCGCTCGCCGCCCATAAGGCGCGGGCCAAGGCGGTCGTCGCCGCCGCCGGGGTCGCGGTGCCACGGGGCGAGATCGTCCGGCCGGGAGAGCATCCCGGCATCGCGCCGCCGGCCGTCGTCAAGCCGATCGACGCCGATAACTCGCTCGGGGTCACGCTCGTCCGCGATCGCGCCGGGTTCGCGGCAGCGATCGACAGCGCCTGTGCGCACGCGGAGGCCGCGCTCGTCGAGGAGTACATCGAGCTCGGCCGCGAGGTCCGGTGCGGGATCATCGTCCGCGGCGGCCAGTTGCTGTGCCTGCCGCTGGAGGAGTACCGGGTCGATCCCGACCGCAAGCCGATCCGCGACGCCGATGACAAGCTCGCCCGCAACCCGGATGGCGAATTGGCGCTGGTCGCGAAGGAGCGGACCAGGGCATGGATCCTCGATCCGCACGACCCGATCACCGCGGACGTGTGGGATGCCGCCCGGCGGTGCCACGTCGCGCTCGGCTGCCGTGATTACAGCCTGTTCGACTTCCGGGTCGACCCCGGCGGGCGCCCCTGGTTCCTCGAGGCGGGGCTGTACTGCTCGTTTGCCCGCCAGAGCGTCATCTCGATGATGGCGGCGGCCGCTGGGATCGCGCTCGACGAGCTGTTCGCAAACGCGCTCGTGAGCGCGCTCGGCGTCAAGACCCTGTCCCCGAGCAGATAGATGCGATTCACGGCCCACGAACCGATCGGCGCCGAAGTGATCGATCTCGCCGTCTCCGGTCTCGGCGGCGAGACCGTCGCGGAACTACGGGACCTGCTCGCCTACCACGGCGTGCTGGTGCTGCGCGGGCAGACGGCCGACGATCAACGGTTCGTCGAGTTCCTGCAGAGCTTCGGCGAACCGATCGTTCACCAAAGGCGAGACCCCGGTCCCCGGCCACGCTGACCTCAACCTCGTCACCAACGAGGGCCGTCGCACGCCGCCGCGCAGCAGCTTCCACGTCGACACCAGCTACGTCCAGCGGCCGCCGACCTACACGGCGTTGCGCGCGGTCAAGATCCCCGAGCAGGGCGGCGAGACGCTGTTCACCAACCAGTACCGCGCCTACGCGACGCTGCCCGACGACGTGCGCGACGCGCTCGCAGGACGCACCATCACCCACGCGGTGACCGGCGTCGAACTCGACGAGGCCGACGAGCGCGCGGCCGACCATCCGGTGTTCGCCCGGCATCCGATCACCGGCCGGACCGCGCTGTACATGTCGACGCCGAGCCGGTGCGTGGCGATCAGCGGGATGACCGACGCGCAGGCCGCGGAGATGATCGCCTTCCTGTTCGCGCACTCGACTCGCGAAGACAACCTCTACCGCCATGCCTGGTCGCCCGGCGACGTCGTCATCTGGGACAACCGGTGCGTGCTGCACCGAGCCGATCACAGCCGGGTGGTCGGCGATCGCGTGATGCACCGCGGAATGGTCGTCGTCGGCAACTCCGCCGACGACGGGCACGCGCTCTAGGGGCGCACGAGGTGCCAGACGACCGCGTTCATCTCGAACGGCCGGCCGTTGACGGTCTGCCGGTGCACGTACCGCTGTCGGGTCAGCTCAGTCGCCACCACGTCGGAGCCGAGCTCACGGCGCCAGAAGCCGTACGTGACCGCATCCTCCGGGTTCGGCCCCGGGTCGTGCATGTAGGCGACCAGTGAATCGGGTTCGAGCAGCCTCACCACCGCCGCCAGCGCCGCCTCGGGCAGCTGGCCGCCGGAGTCGCCGACCGGTGCCACGCACTGGACCACGTCGGCGCGCAGCGACCGCAGACGGCGCTCCTGCTCGGCATCGAGCGCCAGCAGATCAAGCGTCAGGTACTCGCCGTAGACGTCCGGGCGGTCGCGCAGGGCCGCCTCGCGAGCCACGTCGACGATGTCGGTCCCGAGCACCGGCCGGATCCCCTCGGCCAGCAGCGCCTCCCCGGAGATCCCGTTGCCGGCGGCGATGTCGATCGCCCGGACGCTCGCGCGCGGACGACCGAGGCGGTCGATCGCGGCGCCCAGCAGGGACGCGATCACCGTCGGCGAGACGCACCGCAGCCGGTCCTGGACGATCTCCTCGTAGGCGCCGGGGAGCGCATACAGACGCTCGTAGTCGTGCAGCCGCAGCTGTTCAACGGTCCCGTCGCTGTGGCGGACCTCGATCAGCTCCTGCCCGATCAGCGGGTCGACCTGAGCCGGCAGCGAAACGGCGAATCGCCGCGCAGGGGTCATGCGCCAGCAGCCTATCGATCTTGCGGCGGCTTGCTCAGCGACTTGCCGAGCTCGAGCACCGCCAGGAACGCCTCCTGCGGCACCTCGATCCGTCCGACCTGCTTCATCCGCTGCTTGCCCTTCTTCTGGGCCTCGAGCAGCTTGCGCTTGCGGCTGATGTCGCCCCCGTAGCACTTGGCGATCACGTCCTTGCGGTACGCCTTGATCGTCTCGCGCGCGACGATCCGCGCGCCGATCGCGGCCTGGATCGGCACGTCGTACTGCTGGCGCGGGATCTTCTCGCGCAGCTTCTCGGTCAGCATCCGCCCGGCGGCGGCGGCCTTCGAGCGGTGGACGAGCATCGACAGCGCGTCGATCGGGTCGCCGGCGAGCAGGATGTCGAGCTTGACCAGGTCGGACTCGCGCAGGCCGATCAGGTCGTAGTCCAGCGACGCGTAGCCGCGGGTGCGGGATTTCAGCTGGTCGAAGAAGTCCAGGACGATCTCGGCCAGCGGCAGGTCGTAGGTCAGCTGGATCCGCTCGGCCGACAGGTAGTGCATCCCGGCGTGCTCGCCGCGGCGCTCCTGGCAGAGCTCCATGATCTGCCCGACGAACTCCTTCGGCGACAGGATCGAGGCGCGGATGAACGGCTCGCGGACCTCGGCCACCCGGGCCGGATCGGGAAAGTCGTTGGGGCTGTGGATCGGCAGCACGGTGCCGTCGGTGAGCGTCACCTCGTACTCGACCGACGGCATCGTCGTCAGCAGCTCGAGGTCGTACTCGCGCTCCAGGCGCTCGCGCACGATGTCCATATGCAGCAGCCCGAGGAACCCGCAGCGGAACCCGAACCCCAACGCCTCGCTCGTCTCGGGCTCCCAGCTCAGAGCGGCGTCGTTCAAGGTCAATTTCTCCAGCGCATCCCGCAGGTCCGGGTAGTCGTCGGAGTTGATCGGGAACAGGCCGCAGAACACCATCGGCTTGACCTCGCGATAGCCGGGCAGGGGCTCTGACGCCGGCCGGGTCTTACTGGTCAGCGTGTCGCCGACCCGCAGCCGGGTGACGTCCTTGACCCCGGTGATCAGATACCCGACCTCGCCCGGCCCGAGCGCCTTGACCGGCACCATCTGGGGGCTGAAGAAGCCGATGTCGTCGATCTCGGCCTCGGTGCCCGTCTGCATCGCGCGGATCGCGTCACCCTTGGTGAACGTTCCGTCGATCACTCGGATGTAGGCGACGACGCCGCGGTACTGGTCGAACTCGGAGTCGAAGATCATCGCTCGCGGCGGCGCGTCCGGGTCACCGCCGGGCGGCGGCACCCGGGCGATCAGCTCGTCGAGCACGTCGGTGACGCCGACGCCGGTCTTGGCGCTGATCCGCCGCACCGACTCGGCCGGCTCGCCGAGCAGGTCAGCGACCTCGCCGGCGACCCGCTCGGGCTCGGCCCCGGGTAGGTCGACCTTGTTCAGGCACGGGATCAGCTCCAGTCCCGCTTCGACCGCCAGGTAGGTGTTCGCGACGGTCTGCGCCTCGACGCCCTGGGAGGCGTCCACGACCAGCAGCGCGCCCTCGCAGGCGGCCAGCGAGCGAGACACCTCGTAGGTGAAGTCGACGTGACCGGGCGTGTCGATCAGGTGCAGTTGATAGGTCTCGCCGTCGACCGGCGACTCGTAGAAGACACGGACCGCCTGGGCCTTGATCGTGATCCCTCGCTCGCGCTCGAGATCCATCGAGTCGAGCAGCTGCGCGCGCATCGCCCGGGGGTCGACGGTGTGCGTCAGCTCGAGGATCCGGTCGGCCAGCGTCGACTTGCCGTGGTCGATGTGGGCGATGATCGAGAAGTTGCGGATATGGGCCTGGTCAGCCATGCCGCAGGTAAAGGTTAGGGGGCGCCTGACGGCGCTTGTTTTCTACTGCGCTGTGGCCGGAGCCGGCGCGTGCTCGGGCGAGGCGGGGTCGGCTTCCGCGGCCGCGGGCCCGGGCGAGTGGGCGATGTCGAATCGGCCGATCCGCTTCAGCCAGGACGGCATCACGTCGTCGTCGTCGACGACCGCGGAGACGATCGCGACGATGCTCGTCAGGCCGCCGAAGATCGCGACCGCGTCGATCGACTTGCGGCCGGCGGGGCTCCAGTAGTCGTCGGACAGGTCCATCCAGAGGGCGAACTCGTCGAGCGTCAGCGCCGAGCAGATCCCGTACAGGGTCGAGGTGATCCGCGAGCCCCACTGCGGCGGCCGGTCGTCGCCGGTGAACGCGCGCTGGGTCCAGATGAAGCCGATCCCGATCAGCCCGAGGATCCCCGGCGTCGAGTGGTGCAGGTGGCGGCCGCCGACGCTCATGTTGCCGAACGGTCCGACCCCGGCCCTGATCGCGTGGGTGACGATGCGGCAGGCGGCGAACGCGCCGGTGAAGCCGACCGAGCTCAGCAGTGCCCGCTCGGCCTGCGGTTCATGCGCGAACCTGCGCTGGTAGGAGCCCTTGAGCGGCATCAGGCGACAGAGCGTACCGACGAGCCGTGCCGCGCCGGGTCAGCGACCGCGTCAGCCGGCCGAGAATCAGCTGCTGGACCTGCGTCGCCTCTGGGATCCGCATCAGCAGGACCAGCCGGGCGTAGATCAGCGCGGGCACCCCGCCGGCGATCAGCAGCTCGACCACCCCGGCGATGAACGATCCGCCAAGCAGCGCGTCGAGGCCGCGCCACAGCAGCCACGCCAGCAACGTCACGAGCGCCGTCGCGATCAGGATCCGGGAGGTGATCATCGTCGTCTGGCCCAGCTCGAGGCGTCCGTTGAAACCGCGGCGCAGCCGGGCGAGCTGCAGCCAGGTCATCACCACGTTGGCGGCGACCGTGCCCAGCACGAGCCCCGTGATTCCCAGCGGCTTGTACAGCGCGACCGACACGATCAGGTCGACGACGACGTTGATCCCCGCCAGCTTGGTCGGAATCCACGGTCGCTGCAGCGCGAAGAACGTGCGCGTCAGCAGCAGGTTGACCCCCGCGAACGGGAGGCTGAAGGCGAACCACAGCAGCGCCGTCGAGACCAGATGGGTCGAGTGCGCGGTGAACTCGCCGCGCTGGTAGACGACGCGGGTGATCGGCTCGGCCAACACCGCCAGCAGCGCCGCCGACGGGATCAGCATCAGGTTGATCTGTCGGATCCCGTTGCCGAGGGTGCGGCGCATCCCCCGCGGATTCCGCGCCGACGCCATCCGGCTGAGCGTCGGGAACAGGACGGTCGCGACCGCGACCGAGAAGATCCCCTGCGGGAGCATGTAGATCCGGAACGCGTCATTGATCGCGATCGGGGCGTGCTGGGAGACCAGCGCGCCGAAGCCCGCGTTGATGAAGATGTCGAGGTTGATGATCCCGATCGACAGCGTCACCGGGAAGAACAGCAGCAGCACCTGGCGCACCCGAGGGTCGCGCCAGTCCAGGTGGAACGAGAGCTTGAAGTCCACTCGGCGCATCGCCCAGGCCACCAGCGCCATCTGCACGACGGTGGCGATCAGCCAGGCGACCGCATAGGAGTAGACCTCGTTCTGGCCGTGAAACTGCGAGTGCAGCACGACCATCCCGACGATGATCACCACGTTCCAGACCGCGGGCGCGAGCGCCGGGATCGTGAACTGGTCGTAGGACTGCAGGATCGCGACCATCAGCCCGGTCAGTGACAACAGCAGCACGACCGGGAACAGCACGCGCGACAATCCGGTCGTGAGCACCGTCTGCGCGTTGGTCAGCGTCCCGGTGAACAGCGGCATCACGATTCCGGCGACGCCCATGTAGACGAGCGTCAGCGCCCCGAGCACCACCAGGATCAGCCAGAACAGCGACGAGGCCAGCCGGAACGCCTCGCGCCGGCGCCCCTGCTGCAGCAGTTCGGTGAAGATCGGCACGAACGCCGCGCCCAGGGCCGCCTGTGAGAACAGGTTCGAGAACAGGTTCGGGATCTGGGACGCGATCGTGAACGCGGATCCCTCGCCGGTGGTGCCGAAGTAGTTGGCCTGAACGACCTCGCGGCCGAGGCCGGCGACACGCGACAGCGCCGTCGCGATCGCGAAGATCGCGGTGTTGACCGCCAGCCGCCGGGCGCGGGACGGGGGCGGCGATGGCTGCTCATCGAGGCCCGCGTCGTCGGGGCCGACCGGCGTCCGGCCGGAGCCCGAACGGGTGCCGCGGCCTGTCCTGCGGCGAGTCGGAACGTCGGCCACGGCGCGCTATAGTACGCCGCCGTCCAGCTGTCACCGGCGGATTCTCGTTATGGCCAACATTCACTCACAGAAGAAGCGGATCCTCCGCGCCGAGCGTGAGCGCCTCGAGAACCGCCGCTACACCTCGGCGATCAAGACCTATTTCCGCCGCCTCGAAGGCGCGGTCGCCGATGGCGACGCCGAGACGACCGAGACCGAGCACCGTCAGCTCGTCCGGACGATCGATAAGGCCGTCAAGCGCGGCGCGATCCACCGTAACAACGGCGCGCGCAAGAAGTCCCGCGCCGCCCGGCTCCGCCGCGGCTGAACCGCCGCGGCAACCCGGCACCCACCCCGCGACCGCAAGTTTGCGCTCGCCCTCGGACATTCGCTGACAAAGTCGTCGCTCTCTGCGAGGATTCTCGCTGGAATCCCGATTGGGTCCTGAGAGGAACGAACAGATCGACGCTCCGACTGAAACCGTAGGCCCAACCGCGGCGCAGGCCATCGCGCCGGACCCGTTCGCCGGGGCGCCGGCCGGGCCCTCCGAACAGCTCGCCCGCCTCCAGCGCCGAACCGACGCGCTCGAACAGGAGCTTGAGTCAGAGCGCGAGCGCCGCGACAAGGTCGAGGTCGCGCTCGATCGCCAGCGCGCGGAGTCGCGCCGGCTGCACGAAGAGTGCGCCCGCCTGCGCACCGAACTCGAGCAGGGCGATCACCACATGCCACCGCCGGCCTGGGCCGACCGACCCGTCAACCCGGCGCTGCGCACCAAGTGGCGCTGGATCCTGCGCTTCTTCGCGCTGCTGGTGATGCTCGTCGTCCTCGCCGCGGTCTATCTGCTGATCCACGCCTACGTCACGCAGGAGAGCATCCAGCACGTCTGGTCGCAGGTCCGCAGCCCGTTCTGACGGGGGCGGCAGCGGCGCGACCGGCTGGCGACTACGTCTCGAGCCCGGCGACCAGGCTGATCGCGGCCGTGTCCTCGCCGATGCCGCCGTGGCCGCCGCCGCGTGACGCGAGCTCCAGGTCGGCGATCTCGCCGGTCAGCTCGCGCAGCCGCTCGGCGCCGATCCGGCGCGCGTCCTCGATCAGCCGGTCCGCCGCCCGCGAAGGCATCCGCAGCGTGCGCTTGAGCTTGGCCGGCGACTCCCCACGCTCGATCGCGGCGGCCACCTCCTGCGCGGTCCGGACCCGCATCGAGATCTGGTACAGCAGCCCGGCGACCCGCTCGCCCTGCTGACGCAGCGCCAGGAACGTCCGGATCGCCGCCTGCGCGTCGCCGGCGATGATCGCGTCGGCGACCGTCCAGCCGCCGCGCTGCGCCGATGACGCCGTCAGCCGGTCGATGTCGTCGACCGACAGCGTGATTGGATCGTCGCCCGACCGGTCGCCGTCGGCGCCGAGCGCGAGCTTCTCGAGCTCCCGCAGCAGTCGCTGCTGGCGGTCGCCGACGTGCGTCACCAGCGCCTTGGCGGCGCCCGGCTCGAGCTCGAGCCCGAGCTCACGCGCCCGGGCCGCGACCCACTTGGGCAGCTCCCACGGCTTGACCGCGTTCTCGGCGTCGATCTGGCCCTTGGCCGCCTTGACCGCCTGATGCAGCCGATCCGGCGCCTTGAAGCGGCTCTCCTCACGAGCGAAGAACGCGATCGTCGTCTCGGGCGCGATCGCCGTCAGCGCCGCCTCGAGCTCCTCGAGCTCCGTGTCCTTCCAGCGCTCGACCCCATCGACGATCAGAAACCGCCGGCTCAGTACGAGCGTCATCGCGCTCAGGGCGGCCGCGACCTCGTCCGGCGTCGACCGCTCGCCCTCGAACAGCTCCACCCCCTCGGCTCCGCTCTCGACCTCGGCCAGCTCACGCAACCGCGCGCGGCGCTCAGCGATCCGCCCGTGATCATCGCCGCAGATCAGGTATGCGGGTTTGAATGCCGGCACACGCTCGAGTCTAGGTTCGCGGGGCGACGACTTCGCGCCGGAGCGGGTGGTCAGCCGCGCCGCGCGCGGGCCAGCTCGAGCACGCGCGCGACCGCGTCGGCCGGATCGTCGCGGTGCTCGACGCCGTCGATCTGCCACGTCCCGACCCCGACGACCGGCACCCGCTGCGCCAGCGCCAGCCCGATCTCGCTCAGCGTCCCGTAGGCGCCCCCAACCGCGACGGCCGCGTCGCAGGCCCGCACGATCAGCCCGTTGCGCAGCTCGCCGATGCCAGTCGCCAGCGCGATCGATACCCATTCGTTGGCCCGCGAGCGGTCATCGCCGGGGAGGATCCCGATCACGATCCCGCCGGCCTGCGCGGCACCGCGGCTGGCGCCCGCCATCACCCCGGGTCCGCCGCCGCAGATCACGACCGCGCCGGCCCGCGCCAGCTCGCGACCGACCGCCTCGGCGGCCTGCTCCTGCGCCTCGGTTGCCTGCGAGGCGCCGATCACCGCGATGTACGAGGCGTCGCGTCCGGCGGCGGTCATCGCCACCCGGTCAGCGGGCGACGATGTTGACCAGCTTGCCCGGCACGACGACCACCTTGACGACCTGATGACCGTTCAGGTGTGCCTGGACGCCATCGCAGTCAAGCGCGAGCCGCTCCAGCTGCTCGCGGCTGGCGCCGGTCGCGGCGGTCACCCGGTCACGGACCTTGCCGTTGACCTGGCAGACGAGCTCGAACGTGTCGGCGATCAGCATCGCCGGGTCGGCCGTCGGCCACGGCTGCTCCCAGACGCGCTCGCCGGTCAGCCGCTCATAGATCTCGGCGCCCAGGTGCGGGGCGAACAGGAACATCAGCGACGCCGCGGTTGCGGTCGCGAACCGGCGCGCCGCCGGGTCGGCCTCGCTGTAGCGGTAGAGCTCGTTGACGAGCTCGATCACGGCCGCGATCGCCGTGTGGAAGCCCCAGCGGTCACGGACGTCGATCGTCACCTTGTCGATCGCCCAGTTGGCCTTGCGCACGAGCGTCAGCGCGTCGCCCTGCGGGTTGGCCGGCGCGGTCGCGGCGTCGGGCCGCGGGCCATCGGCGCCGAGCTCGTCGCCGAGCCGCCACAGCCGTGACAGGAACCGGTGCGTGCCCGCCAGCGACTCCTCGGACCACGGCGCGTCCTGATCGGCTGGGCCGATCGACAGCACGTAGCAGCGGGCCGTGTCGATCCCGAACCGGTCGACGATCGGTTGCGGGCTGATCACGTTGCCGCGGGATTTGGACATCTTCTGACCGTCCGGGCCGAGGATCATGCCCTGCGTGAACAGCGAGG
The DNA here is from genome assembly GCA_963846015.1 of uncultured Solirubrobacteraceae bacterium. GTDB lineage: Bacteria > Actinomycetota > Thermoleophilia > Solirubrobacterales > Solirubrobacteraceae > Palsa-465. Next base: position 252,062 of record CAWJUE010000002.1, on the reverse strand, counting down.
CGAACGGCTCCTGGACGTCGAGCAGCCCCATGTCGTTCAGCGCCTTGACGAAGAAGCGCGAGTACAGCAGGTGCAGGATCGCGTGCTCGACGCCCCCGATGTACTGATCGACGGGCATCCACTGCTTGAGCACCGCCGGGTCCCAGGGGGCCTCGTCGTTGTGCGCATCGCAGTAGCGCAGGTAGTACCAGCTGGAGTCGACGAACGTGTCCATCGTGTCGGTCTCACGTTTGGCGGGGCCGCCACAGGCCGGGCAGGTCGTGTTGACCCAGTCCTCGGCGGCCGCCAATGGCGAGCGGCCGCGCGGCTTGTAGTCCTCGACGTCGGGCAGCTTGACCGGGAGCTCCGCATCGGGCACCGCCACAATCCCGCACGCCCCGCAGTGCACGACCGGGATCGGGCAGCCCCAGTAGCGCTGGCGCGACAGCAGCCAGTCACGCAGGCGATAGTTGACCGACGCGTGACCGGCGCCGCGCTCGGCCAGCCAGGCGACGATCGCGTCCCTGCCCGAAACCGCGTCGCGACCGGAGAACTCGCCGGAGTTGATCAGCCGCTCGTCGGGCGTGTGCGCCGTGAACGCCTGTTCGGCGATGTCAGGATCATCGCCGTCCGCGGGCGCAACCACCGGCCGGATCGGCAACCCGAAGGCGGTCGCGAAGTCCCAGTCGCGCTGATCGTGGGCGGGCACGCCCATCACCGCACCGGTGCCGTACTCCATCAGCACGTAGTCGGCGACGTACATCGGCAGCTGTTCCCCGTTGACCGGGTTGGTCACGGTGCGACCCAGCGGCACGCCGGTCTTCGGCTTGTCCACGTCGCCGCGCCGCTCGGCCGACTCGGTCAGCGAGCGGTTGACGTACTCGCGGACGGCCGGTTCGTGCTCGGAGCCGGCGGCGAGCGTCAGCACGTCGGGATGCTCGGGCGCCATCACGAAGAACGTGGCCCCGAACAGCGTGTCGGGACGAGTCGTGAACACCTCGTAGTCGGTCTGCGCCGACTCGCAGCGGAACGTCACCTGCGCGCCGGCGCTGCGGCCGATCCAGTTGCGCTGCATCGCCTTGACGTGCTCGGGCCAATGGATCGTGTCGAGGTCGTCCAGCAGCCGGTCGGCGTACTCGATGATCTTGAAGAACCACTGCTCCAGCTGACGCAGCTCGACGACCGCGCCGCAGCGCTCGCAGTGGCCGTCGATCACCTGCTCGTTGGCCAGCACCGTCTGGTCGTGCGGGCACCAGTTGACCGCCGCCTCCTTGCGATAGGCCAGCCCGCGCTCGAAGAACCGCAGGAAGATCCACTGCGTCCAGCGGTAGTAGTCCGGGTCGGCCGAGCTGATCTCACGCGACCAGTCGATCGAGATCCCCCACCGGCGAAACGCCTGCTGGAACGCCGCGATCGACGCCTGGTCGACTGGCGCGGATGGACGCCCGTGCGGATCGCGTGGTTCTCGGCCGGCAGCCCGAACGCGTCGTACCCCATCGGATGCAGCACCCGCTGCCCGTTGCGCCGCCGAAAGTGCGCGATCGCGTCGCCGATCGCGTAGTTCTTCAGATGGCCGATGTGCGGCTCACCGCTCGGGTACGGCAGCATCTCCAGGATGTACGCGTTGCGAGCCGCGTGGTCGGCCGCCTCCGCCTCCGCCCCGCCGGCCGGGTCGTTGGACACCTCCCAGGTGTGCTCGCGCTCCCACAGCGCCTGCCACCGAGGCTCGATCGTCGATGGGTCGTAGCGCGCGTCGCTCATTCCGTGCCGGAGGTTACTTGGGTTCCCGCCACCGCCTGCGCCCGATCCGTCCGACCGTTGTGCGAACGTATGTTCGTGCTTGACGGCAACCGTAAAGGCGCGATCGCCGAGGCCGAGATATACGCGGCGGCCGTCCGTCTCGGCGTGCCCGTGCTGACGCCGATGTCCGAGCACGGCCGGTACGACATGGCGTTCGAGATCGCCGGCCGGCTGCTGCGCGTCCAGTGCAAATGGGCCTCCCTTTCGGATGACCGGTCGTCCGTGACGATCCCGCTCTGCAGCTCACGATGCACGCCCGAGGGCTACATACGCAGCACCTACGCCTCAGGCGAGGTTGACCTGTTCGCCGCTTACTGCGCCGCGTTGGACTGCTGCTTCTTGCTTCCGGCTGACGTACGTAGCGAGCGCAGGAGCATCCGTCTCCGGATAACACCGCCGCGCAACCGTCAGCTCGCATGCATTAACCTGGCAGATCAGTATCGAGTTCGCAGGGGCTGTAGCTCAGCTGGGAGAGCGCGTGACTGGCAGTCACGAGGTCAGGGGTTCGAGCCCCCTCAGCTCCACTCCCTCGGCGCCGGCGGAACCAACGTCCGTCGGCGTCAACGCGTTTCGCGACAAGCTCGGTCAGTGGATCGACCGGGTCGCAGCGGGCGAGGAGGTGATCCTCACTCGCCATGGCCGGCCGCGGATCCGGCTGACCGCTGTGACCGACAGCTGAGGAGCCGCCGGGCTCAGCCGGCCAATACCGGCGCTACCCGCCGGACTTGGCCGCCTCCAGCGCCGCGCGCGGATCGAGCGCGGGCCGTCGCCGGTCGTCAGCGGCAGCGCCCGGTCGGCCAGCTCGGCCGCCTCGGCGCCGCCCACCGAGTCGTCGCCGAGCGCCAGCGCCAGCAGCACGCCGCGCATCAGCTCGGGGTTGCTCGTGTCCGGCGGCGGGCCGGCCGGCGGCAACGTGCGCACGGTCGCCAGCAGGCCGGCGGCGCTGCCCGCGCCGCTGCCGCGACCGAACAGCCCGCCGCCGGGGTGCTTGTCGGGGATCTCGGCCGCGATCCCGCCGGTGGCGGGGTTGACCAAACGGATCTTCGAGCGCAGGCCGTGGCGCTCCATCGCCAGCCGGTAGCCCGACATCCGCAGGTAGCCGAGTTGGGCGGCCAGCGCGACGTAGGTCGACGCCTCCTGCTCGGAGCGCAGCCGCGAGTGGTGCAGCGCGATCTGGGTGCCGGCGTCGGGCAGCGCCGGGTCCGGATCGGGCGCGACCAGCAGGAACGCCTGCGGCTCCGAGTCGGCCGGCGCCGACGCCGCCGACGTCGGCCAACAGCTGGTAGCCGGACAGCCCGAGCGCCCCCGTGATGCCGGTCGGCAGCGGGTGGGCGGCCAGATAACCGGGCAGGTGCGCGCTCGGCCATCAGTTGCCCAGGAAGTTGCCGATCATGCCGCCCAGGCCCTGGTCGGCGTTGGCCTGGCCGGGCCCCTCGGCAACCGGCGGGTGGAAGTAGGCGCTCTGCAGGCCGACCCGACCGGGCCCGGTGAAGCGGTTGAACACGAGGTTGCCGCCCCCGCCACTCAGCAGGCCGGTCTTGAAGCCGTAGACCTCCTGCTCCATCGAGACGGTGTGGTCGCGGTAGAGCCAGCCGCCGGGCTCGATGTCGATCGTCTCGCCGGCCTCGAGGTTCTTCTCGAACACGTTGCCGTAGCCGTGGACCCAGACGACGCCCTCGTGATCGGCGGCGTAGAAGTGGTCGACGAAGAAGCCGCCGCCGAACATCATGTTCGAGAAGCCCTTGATCCGGCTGTAGTCGTACTGGACGTTGCCGGTGGCGGCCAGGAACTGATGCTCACGGACCATGATCCCCTCGCCCTGACGGCAGGTGCAGCGCGACGATATGGCCCGGCGAGTCACGACTGAAGGCGATCTCGCCGGCCGACTGGGCCTCGATCAGCAGCAGCGGCATGCCCCCCATCACCCGGCGCTTGAGGCCCTTCTTCAGCGGATGCAGCCCGATCTCCATCGTCGGGTACTTCCACAGGAGCACGTGGTGCTCGAAGTAGACCGGCACCTGGCCGTTGAGGGCCATGTGCAGCACCGGCACCAGTTCTCCCTCGAGGCGGTAGCTCAGGCCGGGAGCCTGGCCCTGCGTGATCTGCGTCGGCAGGATCGTCGGTGCGGTCGGCATCTGGTTCCTTTCGTCGTGCGCGCTCGAAACTCAAAGGCAGAGTCCGGCCCCGCCCCATCGGGCAAGCTACAGCCAAGCGCCGCCGACCGCTATCCGATGCGGGCCGCGGCGACCATCGCCCAGCGCCCGGGCCAGGCTCGCGCCCGCGCTCAGGTTCGCGCGCGAATCCGGCGAGCAGCGATAATCGCCGGCGTGCCACCGATCTACGTCACCGGTCATCGACACCCGGACACCGATTCGATCGCGGCGGCGATCGGCTACGCCGAGCTCAAGGGCCGCCTGGACCCGCGCAACGACTACGTGCCGGTCCGGCTGGGCGATGCAACCGCCAGACCGGCTGGCTGTTGGAGCGCTCAGGCGCCCCGGAGCCGCAGCACCTGCCGCACGTGATGCTGCGAGCGCGTGACGTGATGAAGGAGAAGTTCCCGATCACGCGTCATCACGAGCCGCTGCGCGAGGCGGGCCGAGCGATGTCCAACGCCGATCTCGAACTGGTCCCGATCGTCGACGACGACGGTGCGCTGGCCGGGGTGCTGACCGAGCGAGCGCTGGCCCGCCGCTTCATCCGTGACTCGCGTCGCACGTCGACGCTCGAGGAGGCACCGACCAAGGTCTCGGCGATCGTGTCCGTGCTGGAGGGCGAACTGGTGGCCGGCGAGGATCGGATGCTGTCGGGCCGAGTCTGGGTGTACGCGATGGACCCCAACTCCGATAGCGGGATCTCCGACGGCGACATCGTCGTGGTCGGCAACCGGCCCGAAGCGCTGCTGCGAGTGATCGAGCTCGGCGCCGGGCTGGTGATCCTGTCCAACTCGGCGCCGGTCGCCGACGCGGCGCTGAAGGCGGCGGCCGAGCACGGCACCGCGCTCGTCGTCTCGCCGCTGGACAGTTACGTCTCGGGTCGGATGGTGACGCTGGCGGCGCCCGTCAGCGCGCTGATGGAATCGGGCCCGCTGACGGTTTCACCCGACTATCTGCTCGCCGACATCGCCGAGCAGATCAAGGAGGTCCATTACGGCGCCGCGGTCGCGGTTGACGCCGATGAGCGCCCGGTCGGCCTCGTGACCCGGGCCGCGCTGGTTTCGCCGCCGCGGCGGCGGGTGATCCTCGTCGACCACGCCGAGCAGGCCCAGTCGGCGATCGGGATCGGCGAGGCGGAGATCCTCGAGATCCTCGATCACCACCACATCGGATCGATCGAGACGCGGGTGCCGGTGCGGGCGACGTTCGACCCGGTCGGCTCGACCGCGACGCTGGTCGTCGAGCGCTTCCGCCAGGCCGGGATGGAGCCGAGCACGCCGACCGCGATGATGCTGCTCGGCGCCGTCCTGTCGGACACCGTGATCCTCAACTCGCCGACGACCACCGAGCGTGACCACGGCGTCGTCGAGTACCTGGAGCGCGTCCTGGACCTCGACGCCGCGGCGCTCGGGCGCGAGATGTTCGAGGAGACCGCCGACGTCTCCGACCTCGATGCCGAGGAGATCGTCACGCGGGACGCCAAGCGCTACCAGGTCCGCGGCGACCAGGAGATCTGCATCGCGCAGGTGGAGGTCGTCGGCGAGGCGCTGACCGACCGCCGCCAGGAGCTGCTGTCGGAGCTCGCCGAACAGCGCGAGAACAAGCATCTGGCGCTGTATGCGCTGATGATCACCGACGTGATCGAGAAGGGCACGACGATGCTCGTCGCGGGCGATGTCGGAACGGTCGCGCGCAGCTTCGGGGTCGACGCGTCTGACTCGACGATCGAGCTACCCGGCGTGATGAGCCGCAAGAAGGAAGTCGCGCCGAAGCTGATGACGGCGCTCTGACCGTCCGCGGGCTCAGCCGGCGCTCGGCCGGGGTGGGTGAGGTCGGGTCGGTCAGGCGTCGGCGGTGACCGGCTCCAGTCTCGTGATCGGCGCTTCCCCCCACAGCTGCTCGAGGCGATAGCGCTCCCGGGTCTCGGGCGTGAACACGTGGACGACCACGTCCAGGTAGTCCATCAGGATCCAGTGGCCCTCCGACACCCCCTCGACCCGAGCCGGCAACAGCCCGTGCTCGCTTTTCATGCCGAGGTGGATCGCGTCGTGGATCGCTCTGCACTGGCGGTCAGAGCGGCCGGTGCAGATCAGGAAATAATCCGCGAAGCCGCCGATCGCACGCAGATCCAGCGACACGATCTCCTCCGCCTTGCGGTCTGAGGCGCGCTCGACGAGCGCCGACAGGATCGTCTCCGGCGTCATCCGCGAATCCTCCTGCTTCCAGTACGGCTCTGACTGAGGTGCGTTGGTCATGCTCTCCTTGGGGATATCGGCGTCCGTGGTCACGACGCCGGTTGGGGTGCGGCCGTCACCGGCACATCTGACCGGTACAGGCCTTCGCGCTCGATGTAGTCGAGCACCTGGTCGGGGACGAAGTAGCGGATCGGCAGCCCGGCGCCGACGCGGCGGCGAACCATCGTCGAGGAGATCTCGATCCTCGGCATCTCGAACAATCGCGCGCGCTCGGACCCGCGCAGCGTGGCCAGCGCCCGTTCGACCTCCCCGCGCGGCGTGCCGCGCCGCTGGGCGACCGCGAGGGTCGCGAGCTCCAGCACCCGCTCCGGTCGGTGCCATTCGGGCAGCCCGGCGGCGATGTCGCCGCCCAGGATCAGCACCAGCTCATCGGTGGGTGCTTGCGAGCTCAGCACACGCAAGGGTATCGACGGTGTAGGACGGGCCGTCGCGGCGCAGCTCGATGTCGGAGACCCGAAAACGGTCGTCGTCACCGACCGCCAACCGGCACATCTGCAGCCGATGCTCGGCGCCAGGCTCCTGCTCGACGGGCTTGTGCGGCGGGATCGCGGCCGGGATCAGCACCACCCGGTCGAGCGCGAGCTCGCGGTGTGCCTCCTGCGCACAGACCAGATGGGCCAGATGCGGCGGGTTGAACGTCCCGCCGAGGATTCCAAGCCTCAGGACCGCGGACCTGCCCGTCGCCGTCGATCAGATACTTGAAGGTGCACAGCTCGCGCAGGCCGATCGGGCCGCGGGCGTGCAGCTTCTGGGTCGAGTTGCCGATCTCGGCGCCCATCCCGAACTCGCCCCCGTCGGTGAATCGGGTCGAGGCGTTGACGTACACGCAGGCCGCGTCGACACCGAGCTCGAACGCCCGAGCCGACGGCGCCGAGCTCGTCACGATCGCCTCCGAATGACCGGAGCCGTGCGCGTTGATGTGCTCGATCGCGTCGGCCGCCGAGTCAACGACCGCGGCGGCGAGCTCGAGCGCCAGATACTCGGTGTCCCAGTCGACGTCAGTCGCGGCGTCGACCGGCACGTCGCCCGCCAGCGCCCGCGCGCGCTCGTCGCCGTGCAACCGCACCCCGGCCGCGTGCAGCGCGGCGAGCGCGCGTGGCACGAACACGTCGGCCACGTCAGCGTGGACGAGCAGTTTCTCGGCCGCGTTGCAGACCCCGGGCCGCTGCAGCTTGGCGTTGAGCACGATCTCGAGCGCCATCTCGAGATCGGCGCCGGCGTCGACGTACACGTGATTGTTGCCCGAGGCGGCGTAGATCACGGGCACGGTCGCAACGCCCTTGAGCGCAGCCTTCAGACCCTCGCCGCCGCGCGGGATGATCAGGTCGACGACGCCCGACTGGGTGGCGAGCTGCGTCAGCTCGTCGCGGTCGCCGCCGCCGATCAGCGAGATCGCGGACTGCGGCAGGCCCGCCGCGGCCGCGGCATCGGCGGCGACGCCCGCCAGCACCGCGTTTGAGTGCGTCGCGGAACTCGAGCCGCGCAGGACGACCGCGTTACCGGACTTCAGGCACAGCGCCGCGGCGTCGATCGTCACGTTGGGCCGGGCCTCGTAGACGACCGCGACGACGCCGAGCGGCACTCGTACGCGCCGCAGCTGCAGGCCGTTGGGAAGCGTCTGGCCATCGATCACCTCACCGACCGGGTCGGGCAGCGCCGCGATCTTCCGTACGCCGGCGGCCATCTCAGCGATCCGCTCACCGGTCAGCGCCAGCCGGTCCATCAGCGCCTCCGACAGCCCGCTGGACTCGCCGGCTTCGAGGTCGCGCGCGTTGGCCGACAGGATCTCGTCGGTCGCGTCGATCAGCGCGTCGGCGATCGCGTGGAGCGCCGCGTCCTTGACGGCGGAGCTGAGCGTCTGCAGCTCACGGGCGCCGCGCTTGGCGACCCGGCAGGTCTCCGTCGACCGATACGGCGGTGGTGGCCATCCCCCTACAGGTTACGCAGCCTCCGACGGCCGGGCAGCGGATCGTCACCCTCATCGGCCCGCGCAGTTACGCGAGCACGAAATAGTCACGGTGGATCGCCTCCTCGGACGCCCGCGGCAACAGCTCGCGGACGGCCGCGGACTTCAGGCCCCGGACCTGGCGCAACTCGTCGGCCGAGTAGTTGCAGATCCCCTTGCCGACGGCGTCGGCAGCGTGAACGATCTCGACCGCGTCGCCGGCATCGAAGCTGCCCCCGACGTCGACGATCCCGACCGGGAGCAGGCTGGTACCGCCGTCGCGCAGCGCCCGCGCGGCCCCGGCATCGACGGTCACCCGGCCGCGGGCCGGCTTGGCGTACTTCAGCCACAGCTTGAAGCTCGAGTAACGCCCCTCCCGCGCTGGGAAGCTCGTCCCGACCGGCTCGCCGGCGGCAGCCCGGGTGATCGTTCCCGACGTCAGCCCGCCGGCGATCACGACCGGCACCCCGGCGGCGGTTGCCATCTCGGCGGCGACGACCTTCGAGCGCATCCCGCCGGTGCCCAGCGGCGAGCTGGCGTGGCCGATGTCGAGCCCGTCGAGAGCCCCGAAGTCCTCGACGCGCTCCACCAGCGCCGCCGAGCGGTCGACGCGCGGGTCGGCCGTGAACACGCCCTCGGCGTCGGTCAGCAGCACCAGCAGACCGGCCGACAGCAGGATCGCGACCTGGGCCGCGAGGAAGTCGTTGTTGCCGAACGAGATCTCGTCGGTCGTGGTCGTGTCGTTCTCGTTGATGATCGGGACCACGCGCCACTCCAGCAGCTTGCGCAGCGTCTGACGGGCGTTGAGGTAGTGCGTCCGAGCGCTCATGTCGAAGAACGTCAGGAGGATCTGGGCGCTGGTGACTCCCCGCGCGCGCAGTAGCTCGTCGTAGACCTGGTACAGCTTGCCCTGGCCGACGGCCGACGCCGCCTGCAGCTCGTCGATCGCACGCGGCCGCGGCCTGCCCGGGTCGGGGCGGGTCGGATCGAGCTTCATCACCCCCATCCCATGCGCGATCGCGCCACTGGTCACGACCACCAACTCGTGGCCGCCGCGGTGCAGCGCCGCCAACTCGTCGCAGATCCGGCCGAGCACGTCGAGACGTGCCCCGCCGCGGTCGTCGGCGACGATGCTCGATCCGAGCTTGACCACCAGGCTGCTCATCGCGATCGGCCCGCGAGTGGCGGAAATGTCCGGAATAGACGTACATTTCCCCCACTCAGAGGTCAGGGTCGAGGTCGAAATCGATCCCGGCAATCCGGACGTCGTTGCCGGCCTCGAAGCCCTCGGCCTCCAGCGCGGTGAGGACCCCGATCCCGCGCAACCGCCGCTCCAGGTGAGCGAGCGCGTCTTCGTTGTCGAGGTCATAGCGCGCGAGCAGCCGATCGATCCCCGCTCCCTCGACCGCGAAGCTGGTCTCGTCGAGGCGCGTAACCGTGTAGGCGCGCGGCGCGGCCGGCCGGAATACCCGATGCTCGGCCAGCTCCGCTCCGTCGGCGAGCGCGGCCCGGGCGACGTTGTCGATCGGGGCGTCGGGATCGATCGCCGGCGCCTCCGGAACGCGTCGCAGCAGCTCGTTCGACAGCTCGCGCAGACCCGTGCGACTGATCGATGACGTCACGAACACCGGAACGTCGTCCCCCAACCGCCGCTGCCAATGCGTCTGCGCGGCCTGTGCGGTGGCGGCGTCGACGAGATCGGCCTTCGACAGCGCCAGGATCCGTCCCACCTGATCGGAGGCGAGCCGCGGGTCGTAGGCAGCGAGCTCGTGCTCGATCGTCTCGTAGTTGGTCTCCGGATCGCTACCGTCCAGCGGCGCCAGGTCGAGCACGTGCACGAGCAGTCGCGTGCGCTCGACGTGCGCCAGGAACTCGTGGCCGAGCCCGGCACCGTCCGATGCGCCCTCGATCAGTCCCGGGATATCGGCGATCACCAGCTGCCGGCCATCGGCCTCCAGCGTTCCGAGCACCGGCGACAGCGTCGTGAACGGATAGCCCGCGATCTTCGGTTGCGCGCGGGTCATCCGCGCCAGCAGCGACGACTTCCCGGCGTTCGGCACGCCGATCAGGCCGACGTCGGCCAGCAGCTTGAGTTGCATCGACAGCCACGTCTCGTCGCCGGGAAGACCGCGTTCGGCGAACCGCGGCGTCTGATGGGTTGGACTGGCAAACCGTTTGTTGCCGCGTCCACCCGGACCGCCGCGGGCAACGAGTGCGCGCTGACCGGGGACGATCAGGTCATGTCGGGTGCCGTCGGACTCCAGCAGCACCTCGGTGCCGGGCGGCACCCGCAGCTCGAGCGTGTGGCCGTCGGCGCCGTGTCGCTGCGACCCGCCCCCGCGACCGCCGCGGCACCGCCGCGTAGCGCGCGCGGTCGCCGGTAGGTCTCCAGATCGCGCAACGAGTCGTCACAGACGAGCACGACATCCCCGCCCCGCCCGCCGTCGCCGCCATCGGGTCCGCCCCGCGGGACGTGGGCCTCCCGGCGGAAGCTGAGACTGCCGTTACCCCCGGCTCCGGCCGAGACATGGATGCGCGCTCGATCCTGCATAACCTCTGATGCTATGGCCGATCCAGTCTTCCTGATCACGGGCGCTTCCTCGGGCATCGGCGCCGCCACCGCACGCGCCGCAGCGCGGGACGGTTACCGCCTGGTGCTCGCCGCCCGCTCCGCCGACAAGCTCAGCGCGCTTGCCGACGAGCTGGGTGGCGCCGAGCGAGCTGTCGGCGTCACCTGCGATGTCACCGAATGGGACGACCAGCAGGCGATGGTCAAGCTCGCGCTCGACCGGTTCGGACAGCTCGATGTCGTGTTCGCCAACGCCGGCTTCGGCGCCAAGCGGGGCTTCACGAACGAGACCGTCGAGCATTGGCGCGCGATGGTGCTGACCAACGTCTATGGCGCGGCGCTGACGATCCGGGCCACGATCGACGTGCTGCGCGAGTCCAAGGGCCACCTGCTGATCACCGGCTCGGTCGCCGGCCGTCGCCAGCAGCCCGGATCGCTGTACGCGGCGACCAAGTGGGCGGTGACGGCAATGGGCGAGGGCGCTCGCCAGGAGCTGAACGGATCCGGCGTCCGGGTGACGCTGATCGAGCCCGGGATGACCGACACGCCGTTCTTCGACAACCGCCCGAAGGATCCGTTGCAAGCCGACGACGTCGCCCGCGCGGTGATGTGGGCGGTCTCCCAGCCGCCCCACGTCGATGTCAACGAGATCCTGATCCGTCCCACCGCCCAGGACGGCTGAGACGCGCCGCGCACGGCCCCGGCCCGCCGGGCGCGGGGCCAGGCCCCAATCTCGGGGTCAGGCGGTCGGCCCCTCGGACGCAGCCGGCAGAGCGGAGGCGCAGTACTTGCAGCGGGTCGCCTTCACCGGCAGATCGTCGGATAGGCACTCAGGGCAGGTCTGGGTCGGCGCGGCGGGCCCGAACACCGTGTTGCCGAGGCGGGCCTCATACGCCCGATACGGCACGACGATCAGGAAGTACACGACCGCCATGAAGATCATGAAGTAGATGATCGCCGAGACGAATGCGCCGATGTCGATCAGCTGGCCCTTGACATGAAACCCGAGCCCGGACGTACCGCCACCGCCGGCCGCGTTGACCAGTGGCGTGATGATGCTGTCGGTGAACGCCTTGACCAGCGTGCTGAACGCCAACGCGATCGCCAGCCCGATGGCGGCAACGATCACGTTGCCCTGCATCAGGAAGTTCTTGAATCCCTGAACGGTCTTCATTCTGGGGGCTCCTTGGTGACTTGGGGGCGGCCCACGATAGGCAACGGCTCTGACGTCGCTCCACGCTCGAGCACAACGCACAACGCAAAACGGCCCGCCGGAAGCGGGCCGTTCACTACGTTGACAGCCTGAGGTGGGTTACGCGGCGGTGGGCGTGTCGTCGGTGTCCGGCGCGATCGAGATCACGCGGCCACGACGGCCGGTCTTGAACTCCACGACACCCGCAGACTTCGCGAAGATCGTGTCGTCCTTGCCAATCCCGACGCCGACTCCCGGCTTGAAGCGGGTACCGCGCTGACGCACGATGATCTCGCCGCCGGTCACCGTCTGTCCGGCGAACAGCTTGACGCCGAGGCGCTTGGCGTTGGAATCACGGCCATTGCGGCTGGAGCCGAGGCCCTTCTTATGAGCCACTGCCGACCTCCTCGGGAGCGGTTTTCTGGGCGCGAGAGCCCGAGCTCGAACTCGTGCCGATCGAGGCGATCTCGATCCGGGTCAGCTCCTGGCGATGGCCGTTGCGGCGCTTGTAGCCGCGCTTCGGCTTGAACTTGACGATCCGTAGCTTCGGGCCGCGCTCGTGGGCGACGATCTTGCCCTGGACCGAGACCTTCGACAGCGCGTCGCCGTCGAGCACGGTGTCCCCGTCGACGTACAGGAGCGGGGTCAGTGCGACGGTGTCGCCCTCGGCATCGGGCAGCCGCTCGATCAGCAGGGTCTCGCCCTGCGCCACGCGGTACTGCTTGCCGCCTGTCTTGATGATCGCGTACATAATCTATTCGGACGTCGGAGATGAGGCCGCGGCCGACTCGGCCTTGGCACCGGAACGACGCCGCCCGCCCCTGCGGCCGCGACGCCGAGGTTTCGAGTCTAGCTCGTCGTCATCATCGTCGCCGCTCGCCGCGGCGGCTTCGGCGGCAGCAGAGCGGCGCGGAGGGGGGCGGGTTGCTTGGGTTCGGACCCACCCACGCCCGCCACCAGCGTGGCGATCGCCTGGTTGCGCCCGACGTCGTCGATCCGGACCAACTGCTTGGTGCCGACGTACGGGTCGCCGCCGGTCACGCAGATCACGTAGCCGTCGACCTTGGCGACGGCGTCGCCGGCCTGGTACATGTGCGGCTCGACGATCTCGACGAATACCTCCTCGCCCTCCCGGAACGGCAGCGCCCGCTCGAGCACCTCCTCGCGGTCACCCTCGAGCAGAACCGCGAAATGGTCCAGCGGCAGCCCCTCGGAGCCCTCGAAGTGAAACCACTTGCCGGTCTCCTCCTCGATTGCGTGCAGCACCCGGGCGCTGTCGCCGGTGAACTCGGCCGAGACCCGCGGGTTCATCTGGATCAGGAGCGCGTCGGCCTTGGTCTCCTGGGCGAGATCGCGCATCCGGCGCTCGAACTCGATCGCGATCGTCTCCTCGGACTTGATCACGCCCTCGCCGTCGCAGGTCGGGCACGGTCGGGTCATGATCTCCCGCACGCCCTCGGTGACATTCTGGCGAGTCATCTCGACCAGACCGAGCGGCGAGATCTCGACCACGAACGTCTTCGTGCGGTCCTCGTCCAGCGCCTTGCGCAGCGTCTTCAGGACCGCGTCGCGATTGCGGGCGCGGGCCATGTCGATGAAGTCGATCACGATGATCCCGCCGATGTCACGCAGTCGCAGCTGGCGCACGACCTCGTCGGCGGCCTCGAGGTTGGTCTTGGTGATCGTGTCCTCCAGCCGCGCGCCCTTGCCGCGGCCGATGAACGAGCCGGAGTTGACGTCGATCACCGTCAGCGCCTCGGCGTAGTCGATCATCAGGTAGCCGCCGGATGGCAGATCGACCCGGCGCGACAGGGTCGAGTCGAGCACCTGGTCGACCCCGTAGGCGTCGAACAGCGGCCGCTCGTCCTCCCACAGCTCGACGTGCTCGACGAGCTCGGGCGCCGTACGCGTGAAGAACGAGGTCAACCGCCGGAACTGCTTGGGGTCGTCGACGACCGCGCGCTCGAAGTCGGCCGAGAAGATGTCACGCACGACCCGGACCGACAGGTCGGCCTCCTGGAACACCAGCGCCGGCGCGGTCGTCTCCTCGACCCGCTTGGTCAGCACCTCGGAGAGCTTGAACAGGTACAGCAGCTCGCGCTCGAGATCGGCGCGCTTGCCACCCTGGGCGGCGGTGCGGATGATCGCGCCCGCGCCCTTGAGATCGAGCTTGGCGGCCTCCTTGCGTAGCCGCTCGCGCTCCTTCTCGTCCAGGCGCCGCGAAATCCCGACACCCTCGCCATAGGGCGCGTAGACCATGTAGCGGCCCGCGATCGTCAGGTCCATCGACAGCCGGGCGCCCTTCGTCTTCAGCGGATCCTTGACGACCTGGACGACGATCTCCTGGCCGGGCTTGAGCAGGTCGGTGATGTTGCGCCCATCCCGTGCGCCGCCACGCCCGCGGCGCGGGGCCTCGACGCCGGGCAGCACGATCTCGTCGACGTGCAGGAACCCGTTCTTCTCCAGCCCGATGTCGACGAAGGCGGCTTCGAGGCCGGCGAGAACGTTGTCGACCTTGCCCTTGTAGATGTTGCCGACGATCGAGCGATTGCCCTTGCGCTCCAGATACAGCTCGGCGACCCGGTAGTCCCCGGCCGGCTTACGCCGGCGGCGCGATGAACTTGACGCGCTTGACTTGCGAGACGCAGTCGACGGGGTGCCGCTCGTCTCCAGCAGCGCGACGCGTGTCTCTCCACGGTCGACGCTGACCAACACTTGCTTCTTCAATTGTCTTCAATCCTTTGGAAGTCTGGCGGGCGGCCGGCCGTAGCGGCGCCCTGTATCTATGAAATTAGCGCGCGGTTCTTGCCCGACGCTGCCAGGCGGCCCTGGATGTAGATCGACTCGAGCAGCCCGATCGCGATGAACGTGACGATCACCGACGAGCCGCCGTAGCTGATCAGCGGCGCCGGGACGCCCGTGATCGGCGCGATCCCGACGGTCATCCCGACGTTGACGAACACCTGGAACATCAGCATCGCCAGGATCCCGCCCGCGATCAGCGCGCCGAACAGGTTCTTGGCGACGGTCACCACCCGCAACGCTCGCCACAGCAGCAGCGCGTACAGGCCGAGCACGATCGCGCCGCCGACGAAGCCATAGGTCTCGGCCACCGACGCGAACGCGAAGTCCGTGTCGGGGGCCGGCAGAAAGCCTGATTGCGACTGCGTCGACTTGCTGCCCTGCCCGGTCTTCTGGCCCGAACCGATCGCGATCTCGGACTGCTTGATCTGATACCAGGGGTCGGCCTCCCCCGGCTTGGCCTGGTGGTTGGGGTTGACGAACGCCGTCAACCGGTTGACCTGGTAGCCCTGGATCACGTGGATCCCCAGCACCGGCGTCGCCGCCAGCGCCAGCGCCAAGGCGGTCGCGAACAGCGCCACCAGCCCGACCAGGTGCTTCCACGAGGTTCCGGCGAAGAACAGGATCGCGAACCCGATCGACACGTACACGAGCCCCGTGCCGAGGTCCGGTTCGGGGATCACCAGCAACGCCGCGATCAGCGCCAGCAGCATGATCCGCGCGGTCGTTCGCCGTTCGTTCAGCAGGCGGGAGCGGTCGACCGCGAACCCGGCCAACGCCACGATCAGCAGCAGCTTGCCGAACTCCGAGGACTGGAAGCTGAAGCCCGGCAACGGAATCCAGCGCCGCGCCCCGCCGATCGGCGCAAAACCGTAGACGACCAGATCCAACGCGATCATCACCGCGTACAGCCCGAGCTTGTACTCGCGCAGTCGCGAGTAGTCGATCCGGCTGATCACGACCGCCAGCAGCACCCCGACGCCGCCGTACAGCGCCTGCTTGTCGGCTTCGGCACTGCCGACCGCGTCGCGCAGCATCAGAAACGAACACAGCAACAGCCCCATCCCGGCCAGCAGCAGCAGCGGGTCGAACACCGGCAGCGCGCGAGGGCGCGGCTCGACGGTCTGCTCGGCGGGCGTGAGGGGGGTCGTGGCGCTCACAGGTCGGAGGAGCTGCCGCTCTTGAAGGGACCGGGCTTGCCGAGGAACCACTGCGACAGGATCTGCCGGGCGACCGGCGCCGCGGCGATGTCGCCGAAGCCGCCCTTCTCGACCCAGACCGTGACCTCGATCGGCTTGCTGGTCGCGGTCGCCGGCACGAAGCACGAGTACCAGGCGTAGTCGACCTCGCCCTGGCCTGGCGGCGTGTACTGGGCAGTGCCGGTCTTGCCGTAGACCTGCTCGGGGAAATCGCCCATCACGTCATCGGAGGTGCCGCCTGGCTGGGACGCGGCCTCGCGCAGGCCCTGACGGATCGTGTCGAGGTAGACCGGGTTGATGTCGAGGTTGTGCTTGTTGGTGTCGGGCCCGACCTTCTGCAGCACGGTGCCGTCGGCGTTCTCGATGTTCAGCCCGATGTGCGGGGTCACCAGATCGGCCCCCGTTGGCGATCGCCGAGTAGGCGCGCGCCAGCTGCAGCGGCGAGACCTGCACGTCGCCCTGGCCGACTGCGAGGCTCTCGTTGTCGCCCTCGGTCCACGGCCGGTCGGTGCCGTCGGCGATCCCGCAGCTGCCCGGGGCGGTCTTGGCCTTGCGGTGGTAGCCCTTGAGCGGGTGCGAGCTGTAGGAGCGAGCAGCGTTGACGTACTTGAACTGCCCCTTGCCGGCGTCGCACTGTGCCTCGAGCTGATTGCGCTGCGTTGCGCCACTTCGGGTCGGGCAGCGTGCCACTCTCGGCGTTCGGCAGGTCGATTCCCGGGTTGCGCCCGATCCCGAACTTGCGTGACCACTGCTGCAGTGGGCCGCCGTTGGGGAACTGGGTCGGGCTGGCGTTGGTGCGGACGCCGAGGTTGTAGAAGAAGTTGTCGTCGGAGACCTTGATCGCTTGGACCAGGTTGACGGCGCCGTAGGCTGCGCCGCCGGAGTTCTGGCGACACTGCTCCGCGGCCCCCGAGCCCACGCAGTAC
The DNA here is from genome assembly GCA_963846015.1 of uncultured Solirubrobacteraceae bacterium. Lineage (GTDB taxonomy): Bacteria > Actinomycetota > Thermoleophilia > Solirubrobacterales > Solirubrobacteraceae > Palsa-465. Next base: position 235,239 of record CAWJUE010000002.1, on the reverse strand, counting down.
TTGCCGGTGTCGTCGAACACCTGGTTCAGACCCCACTTGCCGCTTTCGAGTGCCGCAACCGCCGTGATCGGTTTGTAGTTGGAACCGGTCGGACCGACGGACTGGATCGCCCGGTTGAGCAGTGGGTCTCCGGAGTTTGCGCCGAATTTCTCATCGTAGGCCTTCTGCGTGATCGGCCCGGTGAACACCGACGGGTTGAACGAGGGGTTGGACCCCATCGCGTAGATCTCCCCGTTCTCGGGGTTCATCGCGACGAACGCGCCGCCGGCGCCGCCGCCGAACTGATTGACCGACTGCGCCAGCGAGGCCTGCCCGACGCGCTGCACCTGCGTGTCCAGCGACGTCTGCAGATTGTGGCCCGGGACCGGCTGCTTGGTCTTGACGATCCCGGTCGGGATCCCCTGCGCGTCGATCTCGACCTGCTGCTTACCGTCGCGGCCGCGCAGGTACTGGTCGTACTGCGCTTCGAGCCCCGTCTGACCGACGACCTCCCCCTGGGCGGCGCCCGGGTAGTTGCCGGACTTGAGCTCACGCGGCGAGACCTGGCCGACCGTCCCCAGCACCTGCGCGGCCAAGGTCACGCCGGGGTAGCCCGGGATCGAGGTCTGCAGCACCTGCACGCCGCGGTATTGGTTCTGACGCTCGGCGACGTAGTACTGGATGTACTTTGACGTCTTCTGCTTGACGGTGACGTCGCCGAACGGCTGCAGCGACAGCTGTTTGGCGACATCGCAGGCGATCGGCGACAACCGTGGGTGGTTCTGTGTGGGCGCGTAGATCTTGCATCGCGTCCGCTTGGTCGGCAGCTTGAGGATGTGGGCGAGCCGGTCGAACACCGCCTCGTCGCGGCGCGGTGGATGGCGGATGTCGGTCAGCGACATCTTCACCGGCAGCTCGGTGGGAACGATCTGGACCGTCAACGCCCGGGTGGAGCTGACCAGCACGTTGTTGCTGCGGTCGAGGATCTCGCCGCGCTGGGCGGGGATCGCGACATCGCGCACGCGGTTGACCTGCGCCTGGGCCACGTACTGGCTGCCCGACAGCACCTGCAGAAACCACAGCCGGAAGAACAGGATCGCGAACAGCGCCAAGACGATCGAGCCCACGACCGCGACCCGCAGCGCCAGCTGCGGCGTCATCGGTGAGCGGCGCTCGTCGATCGGGTCGGGCGCCACAGTTAGCTCCCGGCGGGCGTCGTGCCGCGGTTGATCGGGCCCGTCACCCGCCGTGACGGGCTCTGCAGCGGGCTGAGGCCGCCGGTCGTGTAGGCACGCCGTCGGCGGCGCCGGGGGTCGTCGGGCAGGGCCGGGGTGATGATCCGGCGCACGATCAGGTAGACGGGCAACGAGATCAGCGTGTTGACCAGGATCGTCAGGAAGATCTGCTGGGCCAGCAGCAGGCTGACCGGCGCGTCGACGCCGAGCAGGAACTGGATCACGGTCATCCCGATCCCGGTGACCGCGGTCGCGGCGGCGCCGCAGGCAACCGGGATCAGCCCATGGGCGGGATCGCGCAGTTCACGCAGGCGGCCGGCCCAATAGCCGATCGTGATGTACAGCAGCGAAGTGACGCCGAGCGTCTGCACGAGCACGGTGTCGACCATCAACCCGATGAAGAAGCCGGTGACCGCGCCGGTCATCGAGCCGCACAGCAGCCCGATCGACATCACCACCAGCGGCGTGATGTCGGCGTCGACGCCAAAGATCGAGATCTTCGAGATCACCGTCTCCTGGACGAGCACCGCCACCAGGCTCAGCAGCGCGATCCGGACGATCAGCTTGGTCGGGACGTCCTCGACCTTCGTCACGGCGTCACCTGGGCGCGCTCGTTGCCCGAGCCGACCTTGGTCAGGATCTGGACCGAGGTGAAGGCGCGGACGTTGGCCGTCGGCGTGACCGGCACCTGGCCGCTGTTGAGCAACTCGTTGGGATTGAAGCTCGCGACCGTGCCGATCAGGATCCCCGGCGGGTACAGCGAATCCAGCTGCGCGTTGGACGGATCCTTGTAGCCGGCCGTGACGACCTGCATGCCCGGCCTGATCTGAGCGCGGTTGGGCAGGTCCTGAAGCACCATCTGATTCGGATTGCCGACGGCCGGCTCGAGCACGCCGGTGTCACCGGTCGAGTTGGTCACGGTCGCGGTCACGCCGAACTGCGCGTTGGAACTGGCGTTGGTGATCAGGGTCACGATCGACGACGAGCCCGTGACCTCGGTCACCTTGCCGACCAGGCCGCCGTCGCCGGTCACCGGGTCGTTGACCACAACGCCGTCGCCCGATCCGGCGTTGACCTCGATCGTCTGATACCAGAGACTGGGATCGCGGCTGATCACGTTGGCCGCGACCGGGTCGTACCGCTTCAGGCCGACCGACTGCGCGAGTCCGAGCTGCTTGCTCAGGTACGCGTTCTGGATGGCTTGAGTCTTGTATTTGGCCAGCTGCTGGTCGGCGGCCTGCAGCTGACGCTTGAGCTGGTCGCGCTGGGTCTTGGCGTGCAGCGTCGTCGAGACCCAGTTAGCGACGTCGGAGACCGGCGAGAAGACGGTGCTCGCGCCCGATTGAATCGGCGATAGAACCGCGACGATTCCCCGCTGGACGCGGTGCAGAGGAGACGACGCCGACTCGCCGAAGTAGTCGGTCAGCAGCAGCAGCGAGATGACGACGAGCACCGCGAGCACGGCGCGTCTACGTCGGACCTGTTTGTCATGCAACGGTGATGTCTCCGGGTCGTGCCGGCCGCCGACCGGTCCGCGAGTGCTGCGACGCTACTACCGGCGACGGCGGTTACGGGAATTCTTGCTGGACCGGTGGATCGCCTCGAACTCCTCGAGCGACCGGCCCGACCCAACCGCCACGCATGTCAGCGGCGATTCCGCCAAATGCGCGGGCATCTGGGTCTCGTGGCGCAGACGCTCGTCGATCCCTTGCAGGAGCGAGCCACCTCCGGCCAGCATGATCCCGCGATCCATGATGTCAGATGCGAGCTCTGGCGGGGTGCGATCCAGCGTCTGCTTGACCGCATCGATGATCTGCGACACCGGCTCCTCGAGCGCGCCGCGGATCTCCTCGGAGGTGAGAATCACGGTCTTCGGCAGACCCGAGACCATGTCACGGCCCCGGATCTCGGCCTGGACCTCCTCGGGCATCACATGCGCCGAGCCGATCTCGAGCTTGACCTCCTCGGCCGTCTGCTGACCGATCAGGAGCTTGTACTCGCGCTTGACGTAGTTGATGATCGCCTCGTCGAGCTCGTCGCCCCCGACGCGGATCGACTGCGAGACGACGATCCCGCCGAGCGAGATCACCGCAACCTCGCTGGTGCCGCCGCCGATGTCGACGACCATCGAGCCGGTCGGCTCCCCGACCGGCAGTCCGGCGCCGATCGCGGCCGCCATCGGCTCCTCGATCAGATATGCCTGACGCGCGCCCGCGCTCAGGCAGGCCTCCTCGACGGCGCGCTTCTCGACCCCGGTGACGCCCGACGGCACGCAGACGACGACGCGCGGATGCGCCCAGCGGTTCTGGTGCACCTTCTGGATGAAGTGGCGCAGCATCTCCTCGGTGACCTCGAAGTCGGCGATCACGCCGTCCTTCAATGGCCGGATCGCCGAGATCGTGCCCGGCGTGCGGCCGAGCATCCGCTTGGCCTCGATCCCGACGGCGTGGACCTCGCCGTTGCGGGAGTCGACCGCGACGACGCTCGGCTCAGACAGCACGATGCCGCGCCCGCGTACGTATACGAGGGTGTTGGCGGTGCCGAGATCGACCGCCATATCGCGGCCGCCGAAGCCGGTCAGATACGTGAAGAAGCCCATGGAGTGAGGTAGGGGACAGCGGTGGGCGTAAGCGACGACACGTGGGCCTGCCACGATCCAGCAGCCGCATCCGTCCGGGGCTGAGTGTATCGGACGGCGGACGCTCGATCGCTCGGATCCAGATTCGAGCGGACACAAAAGCGCTGGAAATCTTTACCTTCCTTTAGGTGGGAGGCCCCTGCATGCGTTCCTGCACCCTCAGGCCGAGCCTGAGCTACGTCTGGAACGGACGCGCCAGCCGCGCGCCGTTGCCGACCAGATCGACGACGAACCCCACCAGGTCGCCGCGATCGGCCTCCGAGCCGGGGGTCAGCGCGAGCGTTTCGCCGATGAACCGCTTCGGGTCAGGCGACTCCTCCCCGACCCCGCTGCACCCGTGCACCGACAGCGCCGGCTGCAGCCGGTCGATCGCCTTGGCGACCTCGCGTGATCCGATCGCGGTCGCTGGATCGTAGGGCGGCGCCGCCGTCATCAGCACGAGCGGCCCGTCGGCGTCCGCCGTGAGCGCCACCAGCCGCTCGGCGACCGGCGGCGGACCGAGCCGGCAGCTGTCGGAGACCAGCGTCAGCCCGCCCGGTAGCGGATACGTCCGCTCGTCGACGTTGACCGGGTTGCGCCCCACGGCGGTCAATTCGATGTCGATCGCCGGATCGTCGGCCGCGCCGGGGATCAGGCACAACGGGATCGAGACGTCCGCCAGCCGCTCGGCCGCCAGCTCGACCCACGCCTGCGCATGGTCGGCGTCGACGCCCAGGCCGCCCGCCAGGAGCGCCACATCGACGTGGTAGACGTTGAGGCTGATCGCGTTGACGAACTTGCGCCAGACAGTCGTCGTTGCCACGGATGTCAGAGACGGCCAGGATCCGGGTGACCGCGGTCAGTGGTGCTCGGTCTCCTCCGGCAGGTCATACCAGCGCTTGCGCTCCCCGACTCGGTCGCGCAGCCTCCAGCGCCGGCTCTTCGGGGCGTCGGCAAGCGTGGCTCGGAGCGTCTGCACGGCCGCGGCGGGATCGTGCGCCCCACCAGCGATCGCCTCGGGCGTTCCGGCCGCCAGCACCGCCGAGATCCGGTCGAGGTTGAGCGAGATCGTCTTGAACCATCCCCAGTCTTCTCCGACCAGCGCTCCGATCACGCCGAGCTCGATCGCCGTCGGCGTCGTCGCCCTCGGCCACCGGGAAGTGCACCAGCAGCCGCAGGATGTCCTCGAGGTCTTTGTCGTTGAGCTCGACGATCTGCAGCTTGGACAGCAGCAGGTCGGTCGGCGACAGCGTGTACGGCAGCTCGGTCGCGCGGTCGGCGAACTCGACCGTATGGCACATGTGGATCCGGTCGACCATCACGTCGATCGCCAGCCCGGTCTCCCCGTGGGTGAAGTACAGCTGCTTGTCGCCGTACAGCGCGTTGAAGTTGCGGTCGCCGACGAATCCCTGCTGCTCCAGCAGCGTGGTCAGGCCCTTGCGACTCGAGCGCACCGAACCGAAGTCGAGATCCTGCCCGGTCCGGGTGCGAGCCGGCAGCTCGGGGGTCAACAGCTGGATCGCGAGACCGCCCAGCAGCCGCAGCACCAGTCCCTGCTCGGTCGCCAGGTCGATCAGCCAGCGTGCCTGAGCGGCGAGCTCGGTCGGCTCTGACTCGGCGGGCTCGACGCTCATCGCTCTCAAACGGTACCGGGCCGGGGAACATCGGCAGCGGCCCGGCCGGCGTTAGGGTTGCGCCACGATGGCACTCTCCGAGCTCGAGCGGAGCGTCGTGGACGTGATCGCGCAGCGAGGCGACGAACTGGTCGCGCTCGCCGCGTCGTTGGTCGCGCTCGACACGACCGCGCGCAACGTCGGCGACCCGCCTCGCCAGGAGGCGGAGCTGCAGCGGCTGCTGGCCGATCGCCAGGCCGACGCGGGCGCCGAGATCGACCTGTTCGAGCCGACCGAGGCCGAGCTGGCCGGCAGACCGCTGGTCCCCGCGGGCCTGGACTTCGCCGGCCGGCCACAGTTGATCGCGACCCGCCGCGGCGCCGGCGGCGGCCGCAGCCTGGTGCTCAACGGTCACATCGACGTGGTCTCGGCCGAGCCGATCGGGGCCTGGACGAGCCCACCGTTTACGCCCGCGGTCCGCGACGGCCGGCTGTACGGCCGCGGCGCCTGCGACATGAAGGGCGGCGTCGCCGCGATGGCGTTCGCGGCCGAAGTCCTGTCGCAGCTCGACGTGCGGTTGGCCGGCGATCTGATCGTCGCCACCAACACCGACGAGGAGTCCTCCGGCGCCGGCGGCTCGGCGCTCATCGCGCACGGACTCCGAGCCGACGCCGGGATCGTGACCGAGCCGACCGATTTCCGCGTCTGGATCGCCTGCCGCGGCTCTGAGTACGGCGTGATCACGGTGCCGGGCCGGGCCGGGCACGCCGAGGTCCGCCACCCCGGCTGGCGCGAGGGTGGCGCCGTCAACGCGATCGACAAGTCCGCGGTCGTGATCGAGGCGCTGGCGGCGCTGCGCGAGCGCTGGCGGGCGACGCCCGGGCTCACGCATCCGGTGCTGTCGCCGCCGTCGATCGTGCCGACGATCGTGCACGGCGGCGACTGGGCGGTCACGATTCCGTCGTCGTGCGAGCTGACGATCGCCGTCATGTACCTGGCCTCGCAGGCCGACGAGCATGGCTGGGGCACGCGGATCCGAGCCGAGGTACAGGACTGGCTCGACGATTACCTCGCCCGCGACGACTGGCTGACGGCCAATCCGCCGACGATCGAGTGGTGGACCACCGGCGTGATGCCGATGGAGCTCTCGCGTGAAGAGCCGATCGTTGAAGCGATGCTCGGGGTCTCCGGCGACACCGGTCGCGGCCGCCGGCTCGGCGGCCTGGACTCCTGGTATGACGGGGCGACGCTGACGATGCTCGGACAGATCCCGTCGATCGGCTACGGCCCGCCCGGCTTTGACCCCGACGGCGCGACGATCGCCCACACGATCGACGAGTACGTGCCGGTCGACGGGCTGATCGGCTGCGCTCAGGGGCTGGCGGTGGCGGCGATGCGGTTCTGCGGCCTGGCCTGACTCGCTACCCCTCGACGCGCTGGGCCACCTCGACGCCCTTCTTGCCGATGTCGACGATATACCCGCGCAGGATCCCGTGGTTGGCCTCGCTGCCCGGGTTGATGCAGACCGTCTTGCCGATCTTGCGCTCGCCGCCGGACTCGTGGATGTGGCCGTGGATCGTCAGCGCCGGCTGGTGCTCCTCGATGATCCGGCGCACCGCCGTCGACCCGACCGGACCCCGCAGCACGTCGCCGGCCGAGACCGTCGGGCGCAGGTTCTCGTCGAGGATCGGCGCTGTGTCCAGCCCCGAGTCGTACGGGGGCACATGGATCATGAAGATCGCGCGCTTCGGGGTCCGACACCTGCCGGGCGAGCGCATCGAGCCGCTCGTAGAGCTGGTCCTCGGTCTCCTCACGCGGGGTGCTCCAGGGGGTGTGGTTCGACCAGCCACAGGCGAGCAGCTGCAGACCACCGGGGATCTCGACGACCTTGCCGTCGACGTTCACCGGGGCGTACCCGGGCCGGTTGAGCACCGCGTCGATCGAGAAGTCGTCGTCGTTGCCGGGGATCAGGTACAGCGGCACCGGCTTGTCGGCCAGGCGCTCGGTCGCGAGCTCGAGCCACGCCTGCAGGCGCTCGGCCATCAGCCGCTCAAGCAATCGATCGCGCCCGGCCTCGTCGACGGCGAGGCGGTCAGCCTCCTCGGCGGTCGTCTCAAACGAGTAGTAGCCGACGTCCGCGATGTCGCGCTCCAGCTGCGTGACCTCGTCGGGAGTGCGCGCGGCGCGGTTGACCCCGAACAGCTCGGCGTGCAGCGCGCCGTCGTCGCGGCGCACGAGCGGCAGGATCGCCTTGCCGGTGAGGTCGCCGGCCATCAGCGCCACGTCGGCCTTGTAGACGTTGAGGCTGATCGCGTTGATGAACTTGCGCCACGCCTTCTCGGCGGCGTGCAGGTCCGACGCGATGTAGATCCGGGTCGCCATGCCGCTTGCCTCTAGTCGGGTGGGAGCTCGGTGAACAACATCTTCGAATCGACCCCGGACGACCGCGTGCGCCACTGCATCACCAGGTAGATGACGAGACCGAGCAGGTAGAAGATCCCGGCGTCGATGATCCCGTTGGTCTCCAGGTAGGTGAGTGCGCCGCCGGCCTGGAGCGCGTTCACGATCGGCTTGATCACGGCGAAGATGTAGACCCACAGCGGGAACACGATCCAGGCCAGCCCCAACCATGGCAGCGCTCGGCGAAACGGCGCGTTGCGCACCAGATCGGGTCTGCGGAAGCGAACCAGCATCGCGTTGACGCCCGGCAGGGTCCAGGTCAGCGCCGCCATCACGATCGAGAACCAGGCGGTGCCGGCGAGGTTGAGTTTGTGGTCGGTCGTCGCCAGGAACGTCGGCAGCGCCTTGTAGCTCTGGAAGAACAAGAACAGCGCGGTCAGGGCGATCGTCGCCAGGATCGCGTTCAGCGGCGCCCGGAGCCGCTCGTTGACGTTGCCGAACCAGTCCGGCAGCTGGCGGTCGAGGCTCCAGGCGAGTTGCATCCGGCTGATGAAGTTGATGTACACCGGACACAACAGGAACGGGAAGATCGTCCCGCCGAGCGAGATCAGCGCCCAGAGTGGCCACAGACTCTTGTTGGCGATCACCGCCAGCAGCGGCATCGCGTTGGGCTGCCCAAGCGGCAGCGGCGCGGTCGAGAACCCCCAGTAGCTGGCGCCCCAGCTGACGTTCATCCCGAACCCGAAGTGGGTCGAGATCACGTCGACGTAGACGGAGTTCGCCAGCACGCCGATCAGCAGCGAGCCGAGCAGCGCGATCAGGACGCCACGGCGGACGTTGCCGCGGACCTCACCGGCGATGTAGGCCGAGTACTGGAAGCCGATCAGCTGGAACAGCAGCACCGACAGCACCAGCGGGAACGCCGTGGTCGAGAAGATCCGCGCGAGGAAGCCCTGCGGCGGCGCGCCCAGCACGCCGGCCGCGACGCCCGAGGCGCTGATCTTCGCCGAGGTCAGGCCGTTGGCGTAGTGCGGCAGGTTGGCGTCGAAGCTGCCCTTGTGGGTGAAGATCAGGCCGAACACGAACATCGCGATGAAGCAGGCGACGCCGTATCCGGCCAGCACCGTCACGACCCGATGAAACGAGCGCGTCGGCAGCACGCAGATCAGCCCGATCCCGCCGAGCACGACCAGCGACGCGATGAACCCGGGGGTGCCGGTGATCGCCCCGGTCGAGTCGGTGAACCACGAGTTGGCATGCGTGAAGAAGTGCCCGCCGGCGCCGATCCCGATGATCCGCGCGGTGATCTGCAGGTTGCGCAGCACCAGCGGCACCTCGAAGGCGATGATCAGCACCGACGCGATCACCAGCGTGAACGACTCCATCCACCCCAGCGCCGGGTGGATGATCCGGCTGGTGAACACGTAGTCGCCGCCCGAGCGCGGCATCACCGACGTCAGCGACGAGAAGATCAGCGCCAGCAGCACGCAGAACAGGCCGGTGAAGATCGCCGCCCAACCGTAGGCCGAGAACGGCCCGACCTTCCACATCGGGACGTCCGCCAGCGAATAGAAGATCGGGTACAGCGTCAGCCCGACGCCGACGAACGCCGCCACGTTGAAGAACAGCGCGTTCGTGACCGACACGTTTCGCACCAGGCCCGAGGACTGGCGCACGAACAGCTTCGAGCTGGTGCTTGAAGCTGCCGCAGATGGTGATTCGTCCGACACGTCGTCTCCTCTCCCGTGAAAGCGCCGAAAAACCTACCACCGCTCGCGGCGCGATGTGAACGAATTGGTCAGAACAACTGGGGCGCGAGCGAGTACAGCGCGGCGACCGGCAATCCGACCACATTCAGGTAGTCGCCGTGGATCTCGGAGACCAGCAGCGCCCCGCGACCCTGGATCGCGTAGCCGCCGGCGCGGCCGCGCCACTCGCCGGTGTCGACGTAGGCCTCGATCTCGGCGTCGCTCAGCGGCCGGAAGCGGACACCGGTCTGGGCCACCGCGGTCCGCTCGTCCTCGCCTGCGATCAGCGACAGGCCCGAGACCACGGTGTGCTCGCGCCCCGCCAGCTGCCGCAGTGTCGCAACCGCCTGTTCGGGACCGTCGGGTTTGCCGTAGATCCGGCCGTCGAGCACGACCACGGTGTCGACTCCGAGCACCGGCAGCCTCGAGGTGACGGCGTCCGCGGTCGCGACCGCCTTGCGGTGGGCGTTCTCGGCGGCGATCGCCTCCGGCGACGGACCGCTGGTCAGCTCGTCCGCGCCGGACACGCGGACCTCGAAGTGGACGCCAAGCTGCTCGAGGATCGCCCGCCGCTGCGGCGATCCCGAGGCCAGGATCAGGCGAGGCTCGGGAAGAACAGCGCGACCTCGCGAGCGGCCGACTCGGGCGCGTCGGAACCGTGGACCATGTTCTGCCCGACGGCGATCGCGTAATCGCCGCGGATCGAGCCGGTGTTGGCCTCGAGCGGGTTGGTGGCGCCGATCACCTGGCGTGCAGCGCGGACGGCATCCTCGCCCTCCAGCACCAGCGCGACCAGCGGCCCCGAGGTGATGAACGTGACCAGCTCGTCGTAGAACGACTTGCCCTCGTGCTCGGCGTAGTGCTGGGCCGCGGTCTCACGGCTGAGCGTCTGCAGCTCGAGTGCCACGAGCCGTAGCCCCTTGCGCTCGAACCGGGCGATGATCTCGCCGGTCAGGTTGCGGGCAAAGGCGTCCGGCTTGACAAGAATCAGCGTGCGCTCCACGGCGGCAGGTCCTTCCTGTTGATTTTGATCCCGCCCACCCGGCTTCGGGTGCGACTAGGTGGGCGTCGGCTGCTCGGTCGCAGCCGTGGCCTCTGCTGCCGCGGACCGGCGGCGCGCTCGCCGCGGGGCCGGCGCCGCAGCGCCGATCTCGGCCTCGCAGAACGGACAGACCTTCCACGTCGGGTCCAGCGGCTTGCCGCACGAGTGGCACGGGTCCTTGAGCTTGCGCATGCAGTTGGGACAGCGCAGGTAGTCGCGCTCGACCTCGTAGTCGCAGTGCGGGCACAGGTGGTAGCCGAGCTCCGCCAGCCGCGCCTCGGCGGCCTGCATCTCGAGCTCGCGCTCGCGCACGTCGTCGAGATACTCGGGCGGACGGACGATCATGTAGACGATCGTGCCCACGTACGGAAACAGCGACGCGATCGTCGCGCACCCGACCAGCAGCGGATCGGCGATCCGTCGGCGCGCGTCTGCGTACGTCCAGAAGATCAGCGCGAGCCAGATCACGACCAGAAACAGGATCACCAACTCGACCGCCAGATTCAGCGCGTTGTTGGAGATCCCGAAGATTGCGTATGGCAGCATGGAGGGCCGAAGTGTAGTGGGGACGGGGCTCGAGAGGCGTGTATCAATACGCCGTCAGGCTCCGAGATCCTTTACAAGAAGACGCGGCCCAGCAGATAGCCGAGCCCGAAGAACACGAGGATCACGACGATCACGCAGACCGCCACGATCCCGATCATGAACAGGAATCGGGGCTCGCCGTCGCGCCGGGAGGCGGTCCGGGATCGGGTGCGAGGCTGCGGCATCAGGCTGCGAGTGTCTCACGAAGCGCGGCGAACGGGGTCGATCGAGCGGTTTCACATGATCGAGGCGTTCTCACGGCGACCACCCGCCAGCATGTCGGCGATCAGATAGATCGAGCCGGTGACGATCACGACGCCGTCGGGCCCCGCCAGTTCGCGCGCGCGAGCGACTGCCCGGTTCGGATCGGAGACGATCTCCGTCGGCGGACCATGCAGCTGGCGGGTCAACGACTGCAGCGTCCCCGGCGGCAGCGCCCGCGGATTCTGGCTGGAGGTCAGCACGACGGCGTCGATCGTCACCGCGCCGCCGTACAGGCCGGCCAGCATGCCGGCGGCATCCTTGTCGTCGAGGATCGAGACGACCGCAACGACGCGGTGATCGCCGCTCATCAGCTCGGGCAGCGACTCGGCGAGCGCCCGGGTCCCGTCGGGATTGTGGGCGCCGTCCACCAGCGTCAGCGGCTCGGAGTCGATCTGCTGCAGGCGCCCCGGCACGCGCACGACCGCCGCGGCCAGACGCACCGCCTCGGGGTCCAGGGTGCCGAGGTAAGCCTGAGCGCCCGCGCGAGCGAGCGCGAAATTGCGCCGCTGGTAGGCGCCCAGGGCCCCGACCGGGACGCCCGGGTCGCTCCCGGCCTGCACGATCGTCGCCTCGCGCTCGGTGGCGACGCGACGCGCCACCGCCACCGCGTCGGGCTCCAGATCGGCCCCCAGCACGAGCGTCGAACCTGGCTGCAGCACGTCGACTTTCTCGGTCGCGATGTCGGCGATCGTCGGTCCCAGCCAGCGCGTGTGCTCGAGGCCGACGCCGGTCAGCACCGTCACCGACGACGGGATCACGTTGGTCGCGTCATAGCGCCCACCGAGACCCGCCTCGATCACCGCCACCTGCACCTGCTGGCGGGCCAGTTCGGAGTACGCGGCCGCGGTCAGCGCCTCGAACTGCGTCACCTCGTCGCCGGGCTCCGCTCCGCGATCCACCAGGGCCGCCGCGCGGCGGGCCCGGCCGACCGCAGCGCCGAACTCCGCCTCCGTGATGTCGTGGCCGCCACGCGACCCGGACGGGCTTCGACCCGGATCCGCTCCGCGAACGACTGCAGGTGCGGCGACAGGTAGGCGCCGGTCCGCAGCCCATGCTGGGACAGAATCTCGGCGATCATCCGTGTCGTCGAGGACTTGCCGTTGGTGCCGACGACGTGGATCGAGCGAAATCGTCGCTCGGGGTGATCCAGCGCGGTCATCAGGCGGCGCATGCGATCCAGCCCGAACCGCATCCCGAACAGCTCCAGCGACAGCAGGTAGCGCTCGGCCTGCGCGCCCGTCATCTCGCCCGCCCCTGGGCGCCCTCCGCCAGCGCTCACCCGTCGGCGTCCTCCCCCAACGCGCGCAGCTCGGCCGCCAGCCGCTCCCGCTCGTCGGTCAGCTGCTCGAGCTTGTCGCGCTCGCCCTGGACGACGCGCGGCGGCGCCTTGGCGACGAACCGCTCGTTGGCGAGCTTGCCGCGGGCGCGGGCGAGCTCGGTGTCGACGTCGGCGATCCGCGCCCGGAGCCGGGCGATCGCGGATTCGCGATCGAGTCCCGCGCCGCCGAGGATCTCGACGACGCCGCCCGGGATCGGCACGGCCGCGACCGGCGTCTGCGTATTGGACCCACCCACCCGTGCGTCGCCGTTGAGCGACAGGCGCGCCAGCCGGGCGAGATGCTCGGCGGTCTGCTCGTACCCGGGCGCCAGCAGCCGCGCCGGGAGCACGGCTCCCGCTTTGACCTCGGCGCCGTCGCGCCAGCGTCGCAGCGCCTGGATCGCGGCGATCGTGCGCTCGACCGCGGCCTCGGCGTCGGCTGCGTCCGCCACTGCGTCGGGTTCGCCGGCGCTCAGCGCGGGGACGACCCGCTGTGCCAGCAGCCCCTCCGATCCGGGGATCAGCGACCAGATCTCCTCGGTCTCGAACGGGATGATCGGGTGCGCCAACGAGATCGTCTCGGTCAGCACGTGCAACAACGTCGCGATCAGCTCGGGCTCCGAGGCTCGCAGCCGCGGCTTGACCAGCTCCAGGTACCAGTCGCACAGCTCGCCATAGACGAAGTCATACAGCGCCAGCGCCGCCTGCGAGAAGTCGAACGCGTCCAGCTGGCCGGGTCACCTCGGCCTGGGCGCGCGCCAGCCGCGACAGCATCCAGCGGTCCTCGACCGCGGTCGGGATCGCCGCGGCGCGAGCCTGCTGATCGGCGCCGAGCAGCACCAGCCGCGCCGCGTTCCACAGCTTGTTGCCGAGCTGCTGGCCCTGGGCGATCCGCTCCTCGGAGAAGCGCACGTCCTGGCCCGAGGACATCGCCAGCAGACCCCAGCGGACGGCGTCGGCGCCGTAGGCGGGAAAGTTCGCCGCCCTCTTCGAACACCGGCGGTCGCGGGCCGCCGTTGATCAGGTCGAGCGGATCGATCCCGGTTCCCAGCGACTTCGACATCCGCCGCCCGTCAGGCGCCTGGATCACCGAGTGCACGTAGACGTCGGAGAACGGCTCGGTGCCGGTGAACTCGAGCCCCATCATGATCATCCGCGCGACCCAATGGAAGATGATGTCGCGGGCGGTGACCAGCGCGTCGGTCGGGTAGAACGCCCGCAGCGCCGGAGTCTGGTCCGGCCAGCCGAGCGTCGCGAACGGCCACAGCGCGCTCGAGAACCACGTGTCCAGCACGTCGGGATCACGGGTCCAGCCGTCGCCGCGCGGCGGCGTCTCGCCGACGTAGGTTTCGAGATCCCGGTACCAGACCGGGAGCTGATGGCCCCACCACAGCTGGCGGGAGATGCACCACGGCCGGATGTTGTGCATCCAGTCGAGGTAGACCTTCGTGTAGTTCTCCGGGTGGAAGGTGACGCGGCCGCTGGTGACCGCCTCGATCGCCGGCTTGGCGAGCTCGTCCATCGCCATGAACCACTGCAGCGAGATCAGCGGCTCGATCCGCGCGCCCGAGCGCTGCGAGAACGGCACCGTGTGGCGATATGGCTCGGTGCGCGCGATCAGCCCCTGCTCATTGAGCGCCGCGACCACCTCACGCTGGGCCTCGGTCACGGTCAGACCGCGGAAGCGCTCAGGGGCCTCGTCGGTCATCCGTCCGTCCTCGCCGATCACCGACGGCTGCGCGAGCCCATGCCGGCGGCCGATCTCGAAGTCGTTGGGGTCGTGCGCGGGCGTGATCTTCAGCGCGCCGGTGCCGAACTCGGGCTTGACGTAGTCGTCGGCGATGATCCGCAGCTTGCGGCCGACGAGGGGCAGGATCGCCTTCTCGCCGATCAGCCGCCGGTAGCGGTCGTCGTTGGGGTTGACCGCGATTGCGGTGTCGGCCAGCATCGTCTCCGGCCGCACGGTCGCGACCGTGATCGAACCGGAGCCCGACACCAGCGGGTAGTCGATGTAGTAGAGCGTGTCGGTGACATCGTGCTGCTCGACCTCGAGGTCGGAGATCGCCGAGACCGAGCCCGGATCCCAGTTGACCATGTAGCGATCGCGGTAGATGTAGCCCTTCTCGTACAGCGCGACAAACACCTTCAGCACGGCCTTGGCGTAGTCCTCGTCGAGCGTGAACCGCTCGGCGCCGTAGTCGGGCAGGGCGCCGAGTCGCTTCAGCTGCTCGACGATCGTGCCGCCGTACTGTGAACGCCACTCCCAGACGCGCTCGACGAACTTCTCACGGCCGATCTGGCGCCGGCTCGTGCCCTCCGACACCAGCGACTTCTCCACCTGAGCCTGGGTGGCGATCCCGGCGTGGTCGGTGCCGAGGATCCACTTCGTCCGCTGCCCGCGCATCCGGTGATGACGCGCCAGGCAGTCCTGCACGGAGTTGTTGAGCGCATGGCCCATGTGCAGCGCGCCGGTCACGTTCGGCGGCGGGATCGCGATCGAGTAGTTCTCCGTCGGCGGTGCCCTCGGGCTCAGGCGAGAACAGGCCAGATTCCAGCCACCGCTCGACGATCCGCGGCTCCACCTCGGCCGGCTCGTAGCGCTTTCTGTCCTCCAGCTCGGACATAGGGCGCTGAGTCTAGGGGGCGAGGTCGAGCCCCAGCAGGGCGAGCAGGTCCTCCAGAACGCCCTGGCGATCGTGCTCGAAGCGGAACTCGCCGACGCGCAGGACGGCGATATGGCGGCGTTGCAACCAGGCGTCCTTAGCCGAGTCGCGCTCCCGGTCGGCGGGGAGCATGTGATAGCCCGTCTCCGGTCCGGAGCTCATCGGCGGGCGGCGCCTCGCTGACTCGATGGATGTGTAGCGGCGGATGCTTCGGGGTCCGCGCCGCGACGACGGTCAACTCAAGGCGGCCGAACGTCAGCTCGCGCAGGCCGAGCAGCGCGGCCGCGGTGCGGTGGCTGAAGAACGGATGAGCATCTGGGGTGAAGATCAGCGCGGCGGCGAACAGGTGGCCCAAGCGTCATCGGCGAGCGCGCGTCCGCGTACACACCTCGGCGCACACGCCAGCTCGCGGCGGCCCACCATCCCGGCATTTTCGGCCTTGGTGAAACCGAGCACGCGGAGTTGTCGCAGCCCGACCACGCCAAATTGGCAGCGCATGAGTCGTGCCAGCTCCAGCTGGGAGCTTCTGGCCTCCGTGGAGTCCGAAAGCTCCCACCTAGCGCCATAAACCGAGGGTGACAGCCAGGACGTCACAGCAGGGTGACGATTGTCAAAACTGTGTGACGATTGCGGGCCGTGCCTCCTGAGGGTTCGCCCCACACCCCCGAGCCCAAGAGTCCGCCCGCGTCCGGCGGGCCGCGGCGGCGTACCCGCTCGCGGCGCAGCCGATGGGCGCGCTGGCGCTACCGGGCGAATCTGGTCTGGGACCGCGGCACCTGGCCGGTCCTGCTGGCGGTCGGCGCGCTGACGTTGCTGGTCGTGTTCGCGAGCACGGCGGTGCTGGTGATCACCAACACGACGTTCAAGACCGAGCACGGACGCTCGGTTGCCGAGCGGTTCTGGCAGAGCCTGCTGCGGGTGATCGATCCGGGGACGATGGCGAGTGACGTCCGCTGGGGTCCGCGGTTGCTGTCGCTGCTGGTCACGATCTTCGGGATCGTGCTGTTCGGAACGCTGATCGGCACGATCTCGACGGCGATGCAACTCCGCCTCGGGACGCTCCGGCGAGGGCGGACGATCGTGCTGGAAGCCGGGCACGTCGTGATCCTCGGATGGTCGCCTTGGGTCGGGCTGCTGGTCGGCGATCTCACCGTGGCGGTGGGCCGGCTCCGGCGCCAGACGATCGTGATCCTCGCCGACGAGGACCGGGCGAGCATGGAGGAGTCGCTGCGCGCGACGATCGGCGACCGCCGCGGGTTGCGGTTGATCTGCCGCAACGGCGATCCGACGATCGCCTCGGAGCTGCACCGGGTCAGTGTGCGGGAGGCGCGGACGGTGGTCGCGGTCGGCTCGGAGGATCCGACCGCGGACGCGACCGTGGCCGCCACCGTGCTGGCCGTCGGCGTGGCCTGCGACGGCTTCACCCACCAGACCGTCGTCGCCGAGGTCGACGACCCCGCGGCCGCGCAGACCCTGAGCGATGCCTGCGAGGGACAGGTCGAGGTCGTCGGCGACGACGTGATCGCGGACATGCTGGCGATGTGGATGGCCAGGCCGGGCGCGGCCGAACTGGTGCGCGAGCTGCTGTCGAGCGACCACGTCCGGTTGACCTTCAGCGAGCTGCCCGAGGCTCGCGGGCGGTCGTTTGCCAGCGTCTCGGCGTCGGTCGATGACGCGCTCCCGATCGGCATCAGAACGGCCGACGGCGCCGTCTCGCTGATCCCGGCGCCGCAGACGATCGTCGCGCCGGGAGATCTGCTCGTCTGTCTCGGCGACGGCTCGTCGCCTCGCTGGGACGGCTCGACGCCGGCCGCGGAGTCACCGACAACGGCGGCGCCGCCGGTCCCGTCCGCGCCGCAGCGGCTGATGGTGATCGGCTGGAACCGGATCGCGCCCGGCTTGCTGTCAAAGCTCGATCCGCTGTTGGCGCCCGGCTCGACCGTCACCGTCCTCTGCGACTCCGACCTGGTCGACGCAGCGGAGATCGTGGTGCCGCCGCTCGAGCATCTGACGGTCGACGTGACGACTGTCTCGGAACCGGAGCTCGAGGTCGTCTCCGCGCTCGCCGACCGACCCTGCTCGGCGATCGCGGTGGTGGCGCACCAGGGCGTCGCACCGAAGGACGCCGACGCGATCACGCTCGCGATGTTGATGGCGGTGCGACGCGCGACGACGACCAACCCGCGCGAGCGTGGACCGTTCGTCGTCGCCGAGCTGACCGACAACAAGCACGACGAGCTGGCCGTGTTCGCGGGGGCGCACGAGACGGTCGCCCGCTCGGCGCTGCTCGGCGACGCGATCGCGTTCGCCGCCGTCTCGCCGCGGGCCAGGCCGATCGTCGCTGCGTTGCAGACCCCGGATGGGCCGACGGTGCGCTTGATCGGGGCCGTCGACCTCGGCCTCGTGGGAGAGCACACGGTCGCCGCGATCGTCGCGCGCGCCCGCGCGCACCGGCTATTGGCCATCGGTACTCGCGCGCACTCCGACCGTCAGCTGCAGCTGCACGTTCGACGGGCCGAGACGATCCGGCTCGGCGAGCACGATGAGGTGGCCGTCATCGCCGAACGGCCCCTGCACCAGGGTTAGACTGCCGCTTGAAGCACGAACCAGGGCCGTGAGGTGATCCTGAACACCGACATTCCGACGCGAGCTCAGCTGAATCGGCTGATCGCCGCTCGCGGCCCCGGCAGCGTATCGATCTACCTGGCGACCGATCCCGCCTCGACGGGAGCCGCCGAACGGATCGAGCTCAAGAACCTGGCGTCGAACGCGGTCGATCAGCTGCGCCGCGCGAATCTTGCGCGCGATCAGGTCGCCGCGATCGACGAGGAGCTCGCCGGCCTCGTCGACGACGATGAGTTCCTGCGCCCCGACGCAGTGGTGCCCGGAACGATCTCCGCCACGGGCGCGGTCGCCTTCGGCGACGCCGACGCGGATCGCTACGGGGTCGTCGACGAGATCGCCCGTCGCGTGTGGCTGACGGGCGGCCGCGTGCTCGCGGTCCGCCGAGACGACATCCCCGGGGCCGAGCCCGTCGCTGCGATCTTGCGCTACGCGTCGCAGTGACCACGATCAAGGATCGCCGGGCCGCCGGCCGCGCCGCCCGGAAGCGCTCGCCGCGCGGTGACCTGGCTCGCTGGAACCGCGCCGAGCGGGCCGATCCGATATCGACGATCGACGCCCAGAACGCCATGCGATTGCCCGACCTGGTGCCGCTCCGTCACGAGCGCATGTCCGAGTCCCCGTGGGCGTTCTATCGCGGGGCGGCAGCGGTGATGGCCGCCGATCTGGCGTCGCGCCCGAACAGCGGACTGACGGTGCAGTTGTGCGGCGACGCCCACATCCTGAACTTTGGGCTGTGGGCCACTCCTGAGCGGCAATTGTCGTTCGATCTGCGCGACTTCGACGAGACCCTCCCGGGACCGTTTGAGTGGGACGTGGCCCGGCTCGTCGCCAGCATCGTCGTCCTCGCTGCCGACAACGGCGTCAAGTCCGGAAAGGCCGAACGGGCGGTCGCCGAATGCCTGCGCGCCTACCGCGAGCGGATCGCCCGTTACGCACGGGCCAAGCCGCTGAACGTCTGGTACGACCTGATCACGGCCGACCACCTGATCGCGCTGTTCAAGCCCGCCGAGCAGGAACTGATCGCGTCGCACATCGCCCGCAAGTCGAGGCGACGCACGAGCGCCGGCGCGGCTCGGAAGCTCACCGAACGGGTCGACGGAACGCTCCGTATCAGCGAAGATCCACCGCTTCGAGTCCGCCTGCCAGACGAGGAGCTCGCGCTCGAGGAGGCGATCTTCGCGGCGTATCGCACCTCGCTGCCCGAGTATCGGGGTCGTCTGCTTGATCGCTTCGCCCTCACTGACGCGGTTCGCCAGGTGGTCGGTGTCGGCAGCGTCGGGATGCGCGTGTTCCTGGTGCTGCTGACCGGACGCGACGCGGCGGACCCGCTGTTCCTGCAGATCAAGCAGGCCGGTCCGTCGGTGTACGAGCCATATTGCGGCGAGAGCGCTCACGGCAGCCACGGGGAGCGTGTGGTCGTCGGTAAGCGGTTGATCCAGAGCGCGACCGACATCTTCGCGGGATTCACCTCGCTCGGCGGCGGCGATTACTACGTCCGGCAGTTTCGCGACATGAAAGTGATTCCCCGCGGTGACCTGATCGCCCCCCGGCTGGCGGAGTTCGCGACCGCCTGCGGAAGGGTTCTCGCGCGCGCCCATGCCCGCACCGGCGACCCGATCGCGATCGACGGTTACATCGGTCGGGGGCGCCGATTCGACCAAGCGCTCGGCGAGTTCGCCGTCGCTTACGCCGACCAGACCGCCCGCGACCAGCGGCGGCTGTCGGACGCGATCGCCAAATAAGGCGCCGAACGCCGGCCGCCACGACCCGCGGGTTGGTTTGCGGACGAACTCTATGCTTCGCCCCATGCTCCCGCCGGCCGGCGGATCTTCGACCGAGGACCGCCAGCAGACCGCGGTCAGCGGTCACCGCCGCCAGCCGCTCGAGGCCGGTGGCCAGCTGCACCGAGAGCTGATCGAGCTGCGACGTGATCTCCACGCGCACCCCGAACTGGGCTTCCAGGAACATCGCACCGCCGAGGTGGTCTCACGCAGCCTGCGGGCGTGGGGACTGGAGGTGACCGAGGGTATCGGCGGCACGGGGGTGGTCGCGACGATCCACGGAGCCCATCCCGGTGACCGCGCGATCGGGCTTCGCGCCGACATGGACGCGATCTCGGTCGTCGAGCAGACCGGGCTGCCGTACGCCTCGCGGACGGCGGGCGTGATGCACGCCTGTGGGCACGACGGCCACACCACCGTGCTGCTCGGTGCAGCGCGAGAACTGGCCGAGGATCCCAGCTTCGCCGGGACGGTCCACCTGATCTTCCAACCCGCCGAGGAGGGACTCGGCGGCGCCCCGGCGATGATCCGGGACGGTCTGTTCGAGCGGTTCCCCTGCGACGCCGTGTACGCCCTGCACACGGCTCCGGGCATCCCGATCGGGTCGATCGTCACCACCAGCGGACCGATGATGGCTGCCGCCGGGATCTTCGAGGTGGGCTTCTCCGGGCGGGGCGGCCACGGTGGCCAGGGCGCCCACCTGACGGCTGACCTCACGGTCGTGCAGGCCAACTACGTGATGGCGCTGCAGACGGTGGTCGCCCGCGACCTGCCGGCCGTCGAGTCCGCCGTGATCAGCGTCGGCTTCGTCAGTGGCGGCAGCCCCGAAGCGCCGAACGTGATGCCATCGACGGTGTCGCTGAAGGGCACGGTTCGCTGCTTCAGCGAGGAGACGCAGGCGCTGGTCTCAACGCGGATCGAGCAACTCGCTGAGTCGCTGGCGACGGCGTACGGGGCCACGGCGACCGCGCAGGTGGTGTGGATCACGCCGCCGCTGATCAACCGCCCCGAACAGGCGGAGATCGGCGCACGCGCCGCCGCGGCGGCGGTCGGCGAGCGGCATGTGATCACCAGCATGCCACCGATCACCGGCGGAGAGGACTTCGGGTTCATGCTGGAGGCAACGCCCGGCGCATTTCTTCTCCTCGGCAATGGCGCCGCCCCCGACGGGGAGGTGCACAACGTCCACACCCCCACGTTTGACTTCAATGACGACGCGATACCGAGCGGAGTCGCGCTCTGGACGAGCCTCATCGACCAGCAGTTCGGACCCGCGCAGCCTTGAACAGCGCTTGAGCGGGTCCATTGACGAGTCCACGCCACCGGCGTCTGTCGACCTCGCTGCATGACCTGCAGCTGCGGCTCGAGCCGAGCCGGCGGCGGCTCGAGCCGATCGCGCGGCGGCTTCAGGAAGGGTTCGTGGCCTCCTGCTTGCGCCGGGCGCACGAAGTCGAGGCGACCGCGCGAGCGGCCCAGCTCGCCTCACAGGCGTTCACCAGCGGGATCCCGCTGCTGATCGTGCTGTCGGCGCTCGCGCCTCGTGGCCGCGACGTCGCCGAGCGGGTGATTCATCGCTTTCACCTCAGTGGCACCACCGCTGAGCAGATGCGGTCGCTGTTCGTCTCCCCAACCGACGAGGGGACAGTCACCGTGATCGGGCTGGTGCTGCTGTTCGGCTCGATGGTCGGCATGGCGTCCTCACTGCAAGTCATCTACGAGCGCTGCTTCTTCTTCCCGCACGTCGGGCTGCGTGCGCGATGGCGGTCGGCAACGTGGATCCTCGGCACCGCCGTCTACGTCGGCTACTTCATCCAGTTACGACCGAACGTCTACTCCGGCGGCACGAACATCGCGCGCGCCCTGCTGTCGCTTGCCGGAAGCTTCGTGTACCTGCTGTGGACGCCGCGGATCATGCTCGGCCCGAGAATCACGCTGCACAGGCTGGTTCCATACGCATCGCTGACGACCGTGGCGGTCACCATCCTGGTGCTCGTCTCGCCGCTCTACATGCCGAAGGCGATCCAAGACGATGCCGCTCGCTTCGGGATGATCGGGGTGGCGTTCGCGCTGCTCTCGTGGCTCGTCGTGCTCGCGTTCCTGATGGTCGGCGCGGCCGTCATCGCCAGCGAGATTGACCGGCGGCGGAGGACCGACCCGTGACAGCGGCGTCAGCGCCACCCGCTGGTGCCGCTTGGTCGGTCGTCCCGACGGTGCCCTGGCGCCGGCGCGGGGTCGATGCGTTGATCGTGCTGACGACGTTGCTGACGATCGCCGCGACATTGGCGGTCTGGGCAAACCGCCAGCTGCTCGATCCCGGCAACTGGTCGACGACGAGCACCCGGCTGCTGCAGAACCCGAAGATCCGCGATACCACCGCAAACTTCGCCGTCGACCAGCTGTACGCCAACGTCGACGTCGCAAACGTGATCGGGTCGGCGCTGCCCAAGCAACTACGGCCGCTGGCCGGCCCGGCGGCCGGCGCGCTGCGCACCGGCGCCGTGCGGGCCGCCAACCTGGCACTCGCCGACGCTCGGGTGCAGAGCCTGTGGGCGCAGGCAAACCGTCAGGCGGCCCAGGCACTCGAAAACGGTTATCGATGGCGGCAAAGGGCCGGTGAAGGTGCAGGGCGGCGTGGTCACGCTCGATCTGGCTCCGGTCGTCGAGGCGATCGCGAAGCAGCTCGGGCTGCCGGCCGGGATCGCCGCCAAGCTGCCGCCGTCGATCGCGCACGTGCGGATCCTCAAGTCCGATCAGATCGGGCTCGTCCAGGACATCGGTCGAGCCCTGCGGAAACTGGCGCTGTGGTTGTCGATCGCCGTGCCACTGCTGTTCGGACTGGCGATCGGGCTGACGCGCGGCCGGCGGCGACGCGCGGTGATGAACGTTGGTTACGGGCTCGCGACCGCCGGGCTGCTGGTGCTCCTCGCGCGCGCGTTGGTGCAGTCGCGAGTCCCGGCGTCGCTGGTCGCGGACGCCTCGATCCGTCCGGCGGCGGCCGCCACGGTGTCGGTCGCGACCTCGATGCTGGCCGAGATCGCCGGCGAACTGGTGCTGGTCGGGGCGCTGCTGATCATCGCGGCGTGGCTGGCGGGCCCGGCCCGCGTTGCCGCCGGCTTCCGGCGCGCACTCGCCCCATACGTCCGCGACTATTCCGGCCCCGCCTGCGCGTTGCTCGTCGCGGTGATCGCGCTGGTGCTGATCTGGCGTCCGATCGGGGCCCTGGGCACGCCGGTCGGGGCGCTGGCGTTCGTGGCGCTCGCGTTGCTCTGGGCCGCGCTCACGCGGCAGCAGGCGCTGACCGAGTTCCCGGACGCGCGGGCGGGCGATGCGCTCGCCGGGCTGCGTGACCGCGCGCGGTGGCTGCGCGAACGGCGGGGCCCTCAGCCTCGCCCATAGGACCCGGCGAGACGGCCGAGGCGGCGAGCCGTGATCATCGCGACGATGGACCCGGGACGCACCCGCGAGCGTTGGGTCACGGCGATGGTCGTCGTGTCGGTGGTGCTCGCGATCGTCGCGCTGGCTCTGTCCTACGCCGGACGGGCATTGCTCCGCCCGCAGCCATTCGCCGACCGGGCGGTCGCAGCGCTGCGGCAGCCCGCGGTCAGCGACGAGGTCGCCGATCGGCTCGCCGACGCCGTCGTCGGATCGGGTTCCGGCGACCTGGCGACGCTGCGACCGCTGGTCCGCGCGGCCACGGGCTCGATCGTCTCCAGCCCCGCATTCCTCGCCCTGCTGCGACGCGCGGTGCTCGAGGCACACGTCGCTGTGGTCGAACGCCACGGTCACACGATGGCGGTCAACGTCGCCGACGCCGGCGTGCTGGTGGCCGGGCTGCTGCGGCGGTTCGCCCCCGCCGCGGCCCGAACCGTGAGGCGCCGAGCGCGCCGAGCACCTGCTCACGCTGGAGCCGGGCGAGGGCGTGCTGTCGGCCGTGCGGGCCGCCCGGCGCGTCTACACGCTCGCGTGGGTCCTGGCCGTGATCGCGCTGCTGCTCGCCGTCGGCGCGATCTGGCGATCACGCGCGCGCCGGCGCACCGTCCGTCGGCTCGGGGCGGGCCTCGCGCTCGGCGGCCTGGTGCTCGTCGCGCTCTACACGATCGGCGGCGCGGTCGCCGCGCAGCTCGCGCCGTCTGGACGGGGGGCAGTCGTCGCGGCCGCTGTGGCAGGCGTTCCTCGGCGGGCTCCGGGTGCAGGCGCTGTGGACGACCGCCGCGGGGGCGGTGGTCGCGGCGCTCGCGGCGCAGCCGTTGGGGCCGGGACAGGTCGCCGAGATCCCGTGGCAGGGCTGGCGCCGACTCACCGGACGTGACGGCGGCGGCGTCACCCGGACCGGGCTGGCGGCGGCGATCGCGCTGATCGCGGCCGGGATCGCGATCCTGCTCGAGCCGGGCGCCGTGCTCCGGGTCATCGTCCTGGCGGCCGGGGCGTTTCTGCTGTACCGCGGCGTCGAGGGGGTGCTGCGTTGGGGTGTCGCCCGGTATGCCGCCGCGGTCGCCGCCGGACGCCGGAGCCTGGGACGGGCCCGACCGGCGCTGCGTTTCGTTCCGATCGTGCTCGGCGTGGCCGCGCTGGCCGCCGTCGCGACGGTGATCGTCACTGGCGGCGGCGATGAGGCTCCCGCCGCCACGCCGACCGCGTGCAATGGCTTCACGGCTTTGTGCGGCCGTCCGCTGAACGACGTCACGTTCGCCGCGACGCACAACTCGATGGCCTCGGTGACGATTCCGACGTTCCTGTTCGGGCAGCAGGACGGGACGATCGCCGACCAGCTTGACTTCGGCATTCGCGGGCTGCTGATCGACACCTATTACGGCGACAAGGTCGACGGGGGCGTGCGCACCGATCTGGAGAGCCTCCCCAAACGCGCGGCGGCCGAGCGTGAGCTCGGCGCCCCCGCCGTGAACGCGGCGCTGCGGATCCGCTCGCGTCTGGAGCGGCGTGGCAAGGGCCGCCGGGGAATCTACCTGTGCCACGGCTTCTGCGAGATCGGCGCGGTCTCGTTGTCCTCGGCGTTGACCGACCTGCGCTCGTTCCTCATCTCCAACCCGGACGCGGTGGTGGTCGTGATCAACCAGGACGAGGGCGTCTCCCCCGCCAGCATCCGGCTCGCGTTCGAGCAGGCCGGGCTGCTCGACCTCGTCTACCGCGGCCCGCTGGGCCCGTTCCCGACGCTGCGGGAGATGATCGACTCAAACCAGCGACTGGTCGTGATGGCCGAGAACGACGCCGGCGACATCCCCTGGTATCACCTGGCCTATCGCAACGCGCTGCAGGAGACGCCGTACCGGTTCCGGACCACGGCGGCGCTGACCGACCCCTCCCAGGTCGCGGACAGCTGCCGGCCCAACCGCGGCCCCAGCTCTGCGCCGCTGTTCCTGCTCAACAACTGGGTCGACACCACGCCGATCCCCCGCGCCTCCAACGCGGCCGTCGTCAACGCGCGGCCAGCGCTGCTGACTCGCTCGCGCACCTGCGAGCGGATTCGCCACCGGCTGCCCAACCTGGTGGCCGTCGATTTCTTTCGCCGCGGCGACGTGCTCGGCGTGGTCAACGCGCTCAACGGCGTCGGCGGCCAACGGCGACGGCCGTGACGCTCGCGCCGTGACTCGGCGCGGCGAGGGTTAGGCGGCGGCTTCCTCGTCGTCCGCCGCGCTTGCGGCGGCCGTCACGAGCGTCGGCGGCGTGCCGTTCTCGATCGTGTCACGGGTGACGACGCACTTCTGCACGTCCCGGCGTGACGGCAGCTCGAACTGAACCTCGAGCAGGACCTCTTCGATGATCGAGCGCAGCCCACGAGCGCCGGTCTCACGTTCCAGAGCCTTATCCGCCACCGACGACAGCCCCTCCTCGGAGAACACGAGCTCGATCCCGTCGAACTGGAAGAACTTCTGGAACTGCTTGACCAGCGCGTTGCGCGGCTCGGTCAGGATCTTCATCAGCTCCCCGCGTGAGAGCTGGTGGATCGCCGACATCACCGGCAGGCGGCCGATGAACTCGGGGATCAACCCGTACTGGATCAAATCCTCAGGCAGGCAGTGCTGGAAGATCTCACCGGTGTCGCGCTGCTCCTTGGACTGGATCTCGGCCCCGAAGCCGACACCCTGGTGACCGATCCGGCGCTCGATCACTCGGTCAAGCTGGGCGAACGCGCCGCCGCAGATGAACAGGACGTTGGTGGTGTCGATCGAGAGGAACTCCTGGTGCGGGTGCTTGCGACCCCCCTGCGGAGGAACGCTTGCCGTCGTCCCCTCCAAGATCTTCAGCAGCGCCTGCTGAACCCCCTCACCGCTGACGTCCCGCGTGATCGACGGGTTGTCGGCCTTGCGGGCGATCTTGTCGACCTCGTCGATGTAGATGATCCCGGTCTCGGCCTTCTTGACGTCGTAGTCGGCGGCCTGGATCAACTTCAGCAGGATGTTCTCGACGTCCTCGCCGACGTAGCCGGCTTCGGTCAGCGCGGTCGCGTCGGCGATCGCGAACGGCACGTTCAGAATCTTGGCCAGGGTCTCGGCGAGCAGCGTCTTGCCGCAGCCGGTCGGCCCCAGCAGCAGGATGTTCGACTTCTGCAGCTCGATGTCATGGTCATCGGACTGCATCATCTGCACGCGCTTGTAGTGGTTGTAGACCGCCACCGACAGCGACCGCTTGGCCTGCTCCTGCCCGACGACGTACTCGTTGAGCACGTCGTAGATCTCACGCGGCTTGGGCAGGTTCTCGATGTCGAAGCTCGGCGGTGCCGTCAGCTCCTCGTCGATGATCTCGTTACAGAGATCGATGCACTCATCGCAGATATAGACGCCCGGGCCGGCGATCAGCTTCTTGACCTGCCGCTGCGACTTGCCGCAGAAGCTGCAGAGAAGCTGCTCGTTTGAGTCGGTCGGACGTGCCACTTGGTGTGCTCTCCCCTGCGGTCGCTGCGCGCGGTCTCAGCCCTAAGCCTAATGGCTCAGTGCTCTGAGATCACGCGATCGATGATCCCGTAGGCCTTCGCGTCCTCGGCGCTCATGAAGTAATCGCGCTCGGTGTCGCGCTTGACCTCGTCGAGATCCTTGCCGGTGTGCTTGGCGATGATCTCGTCCAACCGGCGGCGGATGTCGATGATCTCTCGAGCGTGGATCTCGATGTCGGTCGCCTGGCCCTGGAAGCTCGAGGAGACCTGGTGGATCAGGATCTTGGCGTTGGGCAGCGCCATCCGCTTGCCATCGGCGCCGCCGGCGAGCAGCAGCGCGCCCATCGACATCGCGATGCCGACACAGATCGTCGAGACGTCGGGCTTGATGAACTGCATCGTGTCGTAGATCGCGAGACCCGCATAGACCGATCCGCCGGGCGAGTTGACGTAGATCGAGATGTCCTTGTCGGGGTCTTCGGACTCCAGATGCAGGAGCTGAGCGACGATCAGGTTGGCGATCTGGTCATCGACCGGAGTGCCGAGGAAGATGATGCGCTCGTTGAGCAGTCGGCTGTAGATGTCAAAGGCTCGCTCGCCCCTCGACGTCTGCTCGACGACCATCGGTACCAGTGGACTCATGCTCTGCCTTCTTTGTTGTCCGTCGTTTGAATCCTGCCGATGATAGGCGGCCACCCTCCCCGGGCTGTCCGCCGGCCGGCTCAGCCGCGTCCAGAGCCGTCAGCTGCCGGTGTCCAGACCCTCGACCGGGCGTCCGGAGCCGTCAGCTCCCGGGCGTCCAGAGCTGGCCACCGGACGCGGCGGGCTTGCCCTCGCCGTCCGGATCATCCTTACCTGGGGTCCACAGCGCCTCACGCGCCTGCGCCTGCTCGACCGAGATCGGCTTCGCCTCGGACACCAGCAGCTCGAGCGCCTGGCGGGTGGCCACGTCCTCGCGCAGCTCATCGATCCGGCCGTTCTTGCGCAGCCGCTCGACCAGCTCCGCCGGGTCTGCGCCCTCGCGCTGCGCGACCGGCTCAAGCGCCGCCTGCAGCTGCTCCTCGGTCGGTTCGACGGCCTCGGCCGCGACGACCGCGGCCAACACCGCTTCGCGGCGCAGCGCCGCCGCGGCCTCGGGCTCGGCCTCGTCGGCGAGCTCGTGCTCCGACTTGCCCGACAGCTGCAGGTAGGTCTCCTTGGAGACTCCCTGGCGCGCCAGCGCCGACAGCGTCTGCCCGATGAACTCGTGTGCGCGCGCGTGGACCAGCGCCTCGGGAACGTCGACCTCGGCGTTGTCGGTCACCGCCTGCAGCACCGCCTCTTCGAACTCGCGCTCGACGGCGCGCTCGTCGGCCTCGGCCAGCCGCTTGCGGAAGTCCTCGCGCAGCTCGTCGAGCGTGTCGAACTCGGATGCCTCGGCGGCGAGATCGTCGTCGAGCTCGGGCAGCTGCTTGGCCTTGACCTCGTGCACGGTGACCTCGAACTTCGCCGCCTGGCCGGCCAGCTCCTCGCTGGGATAGTCGTCGGGGAACGTCACCTCGACGCGTCTTGACGTCGCCTGCGGAGACGCCCAGCAGCTGCTCCTCGAACCCCGGGATCAGGTTGCCCGAGCCGAGCTCGATCAGCTGGTCACGGCCCGTCGCCGCCCTCGAACGGCTCGCCGTCGAGCGTGCCGACGTAATCGACGACGACGTGGTCGCCGGCGGCCGCGGGCCGCTCGACGGTCTCGAGCGTCGCCACCCGGTTGCGCAGCTCCTCGACCTGCTCGTCGACGGCGGACTCGTCCACCTTGGGCTCACGCCGGCCGACCTCAACGCCCTTGTACTCGCCGAGCTGTGGCCTTTGGCCGGACGCCGATCTCGATCGAGAACTCGAGCGGCTTGCCCTGGTCCGGGAAGATCGGACATGTCGAGCTCGGGCTCGCCGATCGGGGAGATCCCGGCCTCGTCGATCGCGTCGACGTACCAGTTGCCGAGCGATGAACGGACCGCCTCGTCGAGCACGGCCTCGCGGCCGAGGCGGCGGATCACGACGGCCGGCGGGACCTTGCCCTTGCGAAAGCCCGGGATCCGCATCGTGGACCCGAGCCGCTTGGCGGCCTGCTGCAGGCGGCGCTCGACCTCTTCGGCCGAGACCTCGGCCGAGACGCGCACGCGCGATTCGGGCAGCTCGGTGACGTTGGTGGTGACAGACGGCATCCGGGCAACGATAGCTAGTGCCCGTTCTGCGAGTTGGCCGCCAAAACGGAACACTTATGCCGGTGTCAGAAGATCGCCGCTGGGAGCGGTTCGCGCGCGAGGACCCGCTGCACTACATCGACCCGGCGGTCAGCCGTGGCATGTCGATCGAGCAGTTCGTCGCCTCCGGCGAGCCGCTGGTCGCGACGGCGCTCGATTGGGCGGCGCCGCTGCCCGGCCACGCAGCGGGCGCTGGAGATCGGCTGCGGGGTCGGGCGGTTCACGGCCGCGCTGGCGCACCGGTTCGAGCGCGTCGACGCCGTTGACGTCTCGCCGACGATGATCGCGCTCGCCAGCCGGCTCGGGCTCCCGCCAACGCCCACCTGCACGTCGGCTCGGGACGGGACCTGGCGGGGCTGCCGGACGGCGCCTTCGACCTGGCCTTCTCGCACCTGGTCTTCCAGCACGTCGCCGACCGCTCCGCGATCGTGTCCTACCTACGTGAGCTGGCGCGGACGCTGCGCCCCGGCGGAGTCGCGGTGCTGCAGTTCGACACGCGCCCGCCGTCGGTCGCCGCGACCGCGCTGCACGCGCTGCCCGATCCGCTGCTGCCGCCGCTGCGCCGCCGGGGCGCCCGCCGCCACCGGCTGCCGCCCGCCGCTGCTGCGAACCTGGGTCGCGGACGCGGGCCTGCAGCTCGCCGGCGAACGCGACCCCGGCAGCGCCGAGCACTGGCTGCGGCCTGAGTCAGACCAAGTTCTTGAGCTCGCGCAGCAGCACCGGCAGCGTCGTCGTGTCATAGCTCTCGGACGCGCGCACGTCCGACAGGACCTCCTCCGCGCGCGCGACCGGCGCCGCGTTGCGCTCCAGCCATTCCTCGATCGCCCCGTCGCCATCGTCGCGCGCCGCCGCCTCGGTCTCGGACAGCACGTCGCGCGTCAGCGCGCGATGCAGCTCGTAGAGGTCGTCGCGCAGCGCCGCCCGCGCCAGCGCCTGCCAGCGATCAGAACGCGGCAGCTCGAAGATCCGGTCGCGCAGCCAGTCGAGCCCCAGGCGGGCGCCGATCCCGAAGTAGACGGTCGTCGCCAGCGGCTGTGAGCAGCCGCACGCTTCGGCGTCCTGGACGATGTCGAACACCGCCAGCAGCGGGTTCATGCTGGCGACCCGACGGGCCAGCTCGAGCGGCGACGCCCGCCGCCGGACAGCTCCTCCAGCCGTCGCTCGTAGACCTCGCGGTCGTGGCCCCGCAGCGCCTCGGGCACCGCCGCCGCCAGCTCCCGCGCCGGCGCCGAGAACCGGGCGGTGGTCTACGCCACGTCGATCTCCCCGCGCGGACGCGAGCGCACCAGCCAGCGGGTCGCGCGCTCGACCAGCCGGCGGCCGTCGATCAGCATCGACAGCTGCGTGCCGGCCTCGATCCGGTTGTCGAGCGCCTCCACCTCGGCCCAGAACGCCGCGCATCTCGAACACGTCGCGCGCGACCGCGAACGCGCGCGCCAGCTGCGGCACCGCGACGCCGGTCTCCTCGTTGAGGCGGTACGCGAACGTCGTCCCGGCGCGATCGACGAGCTGGTTGGAGACGATCGTGGCGATCAGCTCGCGGCGCAGGCGATGGGATCGCATCTGCTCGGCGTAGCGGTCCAGCGCGTCGGGGAAGTAGCGCTCGAGGTCCGGCGCCAGGTACGGGTCGTCGGGCAGATCGGACTCCAGCAGCAGCGCGTTCAGATGGATCTTGCAGTAGGCCATCAGCACCGCGATCTCGGGCGAGACCAGCCCCCGCCGCTCGGTCCGGCGCTGCGCGAGCGTCGTCTCCGACGGCAGGAACTCGAGCTCGCGATCGAGGCCCGCGGTCCGCTCCAGGTGCGTGATCATCCGGGCGTGGACGTCGCGCATCGAGACCGCCTGGGCGAGCGCGATCGACATCGCCTGGGTCTGCGTGTAGCTGCCGTACAGGACCTTGCTCGGCGACCGCGTCGGTCATCGACGCCAGCAGCTCGTTGCGCCGATCGTCGGTCAGCGCGGCCGCGCCGGTCGAGCCCGTCGAGCAGGATCTTGATGTTGACCTCGTGGTCTGAGCAGTTGACGCCGGCGACGTTGTCGATCGCATCGTTGTTGATCCGGCCGCCGGACTCGTCGGGACCGCCCCGCAGCGCGTACTCGATCCGGCCGCGCTGGGTCAGCCCGAGGTTGCCGCCCTCGCCGACGACCCGGCAGCGCAGCTGCGCGCCGTCGACGCGGACCGCGTCGTTGGCGCGGTCGCCGGCCTGGGGATTGCTCTCCTCGGTGGCCTTGACGTAGGTCCCGATGCCGCCGTTGAACAGCAGGTCGACGGGCGCCCGCAGCAGCTCCGCGATCAGCTCGTTGGGCGACAGCCGCTCGGCCGAGATCCCCAGCGCGGACCGCACCTCGGGCGTGATCGCGATCGACTTCAGATCACGCGCGTGGACGCCGCCGCCGGCCGAGATCAGCGACGGGTCGTAGTCGGTCCAGGACGAGCGCTCGAGCTCGAACAGCCGTCGGCGCTCGGCATATGAGCGCGGCCGGATCGGGATCGGGGTCGAGGAAGATGTGGGCGTGGTTGAAGGCCGCCAGCAGCCGGATGTGCGGCGAGCAGAGCATCCCGTTGCCGAACACGTCGCCGGACATGTCGCCGATCGCCGACGACCGTGAAATCCTCTGACTGGATGTCGGTGCCGAGCTCGCGGAAGTGGCGCTTGACCGACTCCCAGGTGCCGCGGGCGGTGATCCCCATCTGCTTGTGGTCATAGCCGTGCGAGCCGCCCGAGGCGAACGCGTCGCCGAGCCAGAAGCCGTACTCGGCGGCGACGCCGTTGGCGATGTCCGAGAACGCGGCCGTGCCCTTGTCGGCGGCGACCACCAGGTACGGATCGTCGTCGTCGTAGCGGACCACCCGCTCGGGCGCGATCACGTCGTCGCCGACGTAGTTGTCGGTGAGGTCGAGCAGGCCGCGCAGGAACGTCCGGTAGCACGCGATCCCCTCGCGCTGCGATCGCCTCGCGGTCTCGCGCTGGCGCGGCGGCGCGCTTGACGACGAAGCCGCCCTTGGAGCCGACCGGGACGATCAGCGCGTTCTTGACCATCTGGGCCTTCATCAGCCCCAGCACCTCGGTCCGGAAGTCCTCGCGCCGGTCCGACCAGCGCAGGCCGCCGCGGGCGACGCGGCCGCCCCGCAGGTGGATCCCCTCGACCCGCGGCGAATAGACGAAGATCTCGTACTTGCGGCCGCGGCAGCGGCAGCATCTCCAGCTGCGTCGGGTCGAGCTTGAACGACAGATACTCGGGCGGGCGACCGTCGCCGGAGCGCCGGTAGTAGTTGGTGCGCAGCATCGCGCCGAGCACCGCCAGCAGGCTGCGCAGGATCCGGTCCTCGTCGAGGCTGGCGACCCGGTCGATCGCCTCGGTGATCTCCTCCTGCAGGCCCGCCGCCCGCTCGGCGTCGGCGTGATCGGGATCGAACCGCGCGGCGAACAGCTCGGCCAGCTGCACCGCGATCGCGGGGTTGTCGAGCAGCGTCGTGATCATGTACCGGTCCGAGAACGCGGTCGCCGCCTGGCGCAGGTAGCGCAGGACGGCGCGGATGATCGTGATCTGGCGACCCGACAGGCCGGCCAGCATCACCAACGCGTTGAGGCGATCGTCCTCGAGCTCGCCGAGCCAGACGCCGAGGAACGTCTGCGCAGAACTCGCTGCCGGCGCGCTGCAGCCCCTCCGGATCGCAGCGCAGACCGAAGTCGTAGACCCAGACCGACTCCTCATCGTCGGGCGTGATCTCATACGGACGCTCGTCGACGACGGTCGCATCCATGTGCTCGAACTTCGGCACGACGTCCGACAGCGAGACGGGCGCCGCGGACAGCACCCGGCAGCGGACCGCCTCGGGCGCCTCGCCGCCGCGGCGGTAGACGGCGATCACGGGCTTGCCGGTGCTGCGCAGCTCGTCGATCCGCGCGATGTCGGCGATCGCCATCGGCGCCTCGCAGTCGGCCCGGTAGTTCGGCCGGGAACGCGTCACCGAAGCGCCGGTACAGCGTCGACCCCGTCGCCCTCGCCGAGCTTCGAGATCAGCGCCACCCGCAGCTCGTCGCCCCAGGAGCGCGTCACCTCGGTGATCCGCGCCTCGATCACCGACACCGGCTCGCGCTGACGGATCCCGTCCGGGCAGCGGACGACGTAGTCGACGCGGACGATCACCGATTCGGACAGGTGCAGCCGCCAGTCGATCTGGGTGCCGCCGAACGCGCGGGCCAGGATCTCCCCCGCCCGCACCCGGTTGTCGGTGTTGAAGCGGTCCCGGGGCAGGCACAGCGTGCAGGCGACGAACCGGTCGAGCCGGTCCGGGCGAGACGAACAGCCTGACCCGCGGTCGCTCGCCGAGGCCGAGGATCCCGATCGCGAGGTCGAACAGGTCGTCCTCGGAGATCTCGACCAGCAGGTCCCGCGGAAGCGACTCGAGGATGTCGATCAGGCCCTTGGCGTCGTGGCTGTCAGGCGGGAAAGCCGCCGAGCTTGAGCACGTACTCGACCTTGTCGCGCAGGCGCGGGATCGTCCGCGGGCTGGCGTGGTAGGCGGCGCTCGTGTAGAGGCCGAGGAAGCGCCGCTCGCCGACGACGCGGCCGTCGGCGGAGAAGCGCTTGACGCCGACGTAGTCCAGGTAGGACGGGCGGTGCACGCGCGATTTGGAGTTGGCCTTGGTCAGCACCAGCGGATCCGACGAGCGCGCCTCGTCCAGCGCGCGGCCGCTCAGCACGTTGGGCTCCCGCGACGAGGTGCCGCGCAGGATCCCCAGGCCGGTCCCCGGCGATCGGGACGAGCGCGCCGGACTCCTGCAGCTCGTACTCGCGATACCCCAGGTAGGTGAAGTTGTCATCCGACAGCCAGTCGAGGAACGCCTCGCACTCCTCCAGTTGGTGCTGCTCGCAGGGCGGCGCCTGGCGGCGCAGCTCGGTCGCGAGCGCGGTCGTCTGGGCGCGCATCTCGGCCCAGTCCTCGACCGCCGCGCGGACCTCCTCCAGCACCACCTCGATTCCGGCACGCAGCACCGCCAGCCGGTCGGGATCGGACTGCCGTGCGACATCGACGTGGATCACGGACTCGACCTGGAAGCCGTACGCGGTCTGGTCGGGCGCGAGCACCTCGACGAGCTCGCCGTCGTGCGCGCACGACCCGCATCACCGGATGCACGAGCAGTTCGATCGGGGCGTCCTGGCGATTGAGCTCCATCGTGATCGAGTCGACCAGGAACGGCATGTCGTCGCAGACGATCTCGACCGCGGTGTGGCTTGAGTTCCAGCCGTGGCGGTCGGGGTCCGGGTTGTAGACGCTGACCTTCGGCTCGCCTGGCTCCCGGTGACCGGCGAGCTCGAACTGCGCCAGCGCCATCCCGGCCAGGTCATCGGGCGCGCGCTCGTTGAGATCCTGGGCGGGGACCCAGTGAAACAGCTGGCGGACGAACTCCTGGCAGGCAGCGGGCGGCTGGTGCCCGAGACGCTCGGTCACCTTGCCGATCACCGCGTCGATCAGGTCAAGCTCGCGGTCGCCCGCGCTCACCGCCATCTGCGCCCGCTTCTCTGCACGTGAGTGAACGCTACCCCTCGAGCGCCCGCGATGGGACGGGGTGCGGTGGCCGCTACCGTGGCGACGGTGCAGGTCCGCTTGGCCCGCCACACGAATCGGCTCGCCAACCCCTACCGGGACCGCTCGGGCTGACGTTCGAGGACCCGGACGGGGTCCGCGTGGTAATCGCGGCTGGCGGATGGCCGAACTGAGCGCGTCCGACGGACGGTTCGCGCCGTCGCCGACCGGGCCGCTGCATCTCGGCAGCCTCCGGACCGCGCTCGTCGCGTGGTTGTTCGCACGCGGCGCCGGCGCTCGGTTCGTGGTGCGCGTCGAGGATCTCGATCCGCAACGATCCCGGACTGCGTACGAGGCCCAGCAGCTGGCCGACCTGGAGGCGCTCGGGATCGACTGGGACGGGCCGGTCGTGCGCCAATCGCACCGGCTGGAACGCTACGCCGATGCGCTCGCGACGCTCGAGCGCGCGGGGCGGCTGTACCCGTGCTTCTGCACGCGAGCCGAGATCCGCGAGGCGGCATCGGCGCCACACGGCCCGGGTCCGGGCGGCTACCCGGGTACCTGCCTGGCGCTGTCGGACGCCGAGCGGGCGCGACGGATCGCCGCCGGGGATCGGTATGCGCTGCGACTGCGCGCCGACGGCGAGCGGATCGAGTTCACCGACCGGCTGCTCGGCGAGCGCTCGATGGTTGTCGACGACTTCGTCGTGCGCCGCGCCGACGGCGTCGCGGCGTATCAGCTCGCCGTCGTCGTCGACGATGCGGCGCAGGGGATCGGCGAGGTCGTCCGCGGCGCCGATCTGGCCGACTCGACGCCGCGCCAGATCCTGCTGGCGCGACTGCTGGGGCTGCCGATCCCGCGCTACGCGCACGTGCCGCTCGTGCTCGGCGCCGACGGCGCCCGGCTGGCCAAGCGCCACGGCGCGGCGACGCTCGCTGACCGTGACGAGCCGGTGAGCGCGACGCTGGCACTGCTCGCCCACTCGCTCGGACTGGCGCGCGGGCGCGAGCGCGTGCGGGCTGCGCGTGAACTGCTCGGCGAGTTCGACCCGGCGCGGCTGCCATCCGAGCCGACCGTGCTCGCCTGATCGATATTGCTAACCGACAGGTGTTAGTTATCTCGTTCACTCGTCCCGCGGGAACGCGAACGAGCGGTGCGGCGGCACGTACGGACCGAGCTCGAGCACGATCTCCGCGTGGCGCGTCAGCGGGATCTCGGCCGGGGCCGTCCGCGTCCAGCGCCGTCCGTCGACGTAAGCGCGCACGCGCGCGCGCGGAACGACAGCAGCCGGCGTGCGCCCAGCGGCCGATCCCAGGCGCGCGAACACGTCGCCGACCGTGAGCCGGGCGCCGGGTCGCACGAGCACGACGCCGGTCGGGTCGACCGTCGCCAACGCCCCGTAGCAGCGGGCCCGCGTGATCCGGCCGCCGACCACGCGCCACGGACGGCGGACGCCGATCCCCGGCGCGACCAGCACGACCCGGTTGGCGGCGAACAGCTCCAGGTGGACCCCGTAGCGGCGGCCGAGCGCCGGCCCGCAGCGCCCGGGCACCGGTCCGCCGCGCGCGGCCGGGTGAAACCTCGGGCCGGCGCCGATCGGTCGCACGGCGGCCGCTAGCGACGAGGGGATCGGACCGCCGGTGGCTGACCGTCGCGGAGCCGGAGCCGGAGCCGGAGCCAGGAGCGCCGGAGCCGAGGGCCGGGGCCGGAGCCAGGGCCGGGGCCGGAGCCGCGGGCCGGAGCCAGAACCACAGCCCGCGAGCGCCACGGCCGCGGCGGCCAACAGCCACGCCGCCGGCCGGCCTACGCGCCCGGCTCCCACGCCTCGTCGTCCTCCCACTCGTCGTCCGTCGCCGCGCCATCGCCGGCGGCCGAACCGCGGGACCGCGCCGCACGCTCCGCCCCGACCAGCACGATCGGGATCAGCCCGGCGCCACCCGCCAAGCAGCAGGCGACGGCCACCCGGCCGAGCAACGCCGGCAGCGCCAGCAGCACCCAGCCGTCCTCGAGCACGGCGATCTGCGAGACCCCCTGCCACAGCGTCAGCGCGGCGATCGCGGCCAGCGCGAGCCAGCGCGGGTCACGGGCATACAGCCACCACGCCGCCGCCGCGGCCGCGGCCAGCTCGACGACGAGCGCCAGCACGTTGCCGCTGGAGACGCCCGGCCGTCCGTGCAGCTGATGCCCGATCGAGGCGACGACGAAGCCGGTCAGCGCGATCCCGCCGCTGAGCCTGGCCAGCCGCAGATCGAGCGCCGGGCGACGCAAACGGACGCCCGCCAGCACGCAGCCGAGCACGACCGCCACCGGCCAGAACCAGACCGGCGACGGCGGCGGCGCGTAGTAGAGCCCGCCGCGGATCGCCGCCGCGGTGCCGTCGATCCGCAGCGGCACCGACCAGTCGCCCGCAAACCGCGAGCTGGGCAGGCGTGCCTGGGTCGCGCCCGGCGTGCAGCCGCCCGTCGTGCCACACGTACGTGTGCCCGGTCGTGACGCGGTGCCAGTCAGGCCGGGTTTCCGGACCGAGGTCCGTCGACGGGGTCACCGGCGGGATCTGGTTGAGGAAGTACATCGAGCTGTTCTCGTTGATCCAAACCCCATCGCGCTCGAAGTGCAGGTAGGGCGCGCCGCGATAGTCGATCACGTACACGTTCAGCGACGGCGAGGCGCGCATCCAGAGCCGCAGGTCGCCGTCGATCGTCTTTGCCTGGAGGCCCGCCGGGACGTGCGTGATCCGAGCCAGATAGGTCGACCCGGACGGATCGACCGGTCCGTGGGCCTGTGCCGCCGCGGGCGACAGCAGCGTCAGGACGAACGCGGCGATGCCCAACGCCAGCAGTCGTCCCGTCACCCGCGGTCGCTGCTTACATCCCATATCCGTTGGGAGACTGTACGCATCCGCGGCCCCGCCGCCTGCCGCTCGCCGCTCTGCTGGCGACCGCGTTCATGCTGGCAATTGCACTCGCCGCCTGGCCGGGCCGGGCGCTGGCCGACGGCGATCCGGCCTCCGACGTCCTGACCGAGACCCCGGTCTACTTCCCCGCCGACGCCGGGATCCCCGCCGCCAGGCAGGAACAGCTGCTGAAGCTGGTCCGTGAGGCCGCGGGCCGTGGCTACCCGCTGCGGGTGGCGCTGATCGCGCACCGGTCCGATCTTGGTTCGATCGGCGCGCTGTGGAGCAAGCCGAACGTCTACTCGGGGTTCCTCGGCACCGAGCTGTCGTTGGTCTTCCATGGGACGCTGCTGGTCGTGATGCCCGACGGCTATGGGGTCGACGTGATCGGCGAGCCCGGCGCCGCCGCCAAGACCCAGGCGGCCGCCGCGCCGCTGATCCGATTGGCGCCCCCCGGCAGCGGCGGCGCGGCGCTCGCCGACTCAGCGATCATCGCCGTCCAGCGGATCACCAGCGCCGCCGGCGTCCACTTGACCGTGCCGACCGCGGCCGCGACGACGGCCGGTCCGTCCGGCGGTGTTGACGTGATCGCCTGGGCCGGACTCGCGGCGGGGATCGTCGTGCTCGCCGCCGCCTGGACTGCGAGCGTGCGGGCACGTCCGGTCCGTCGCGGTGTAGCCTCCGTCTCCGATGGAACCTGACAGAGCCAAGGACCTGCTCGCTCGCGAGCGAGAGCGGATCGAAGCATCGCTGCGGGCGCATTCGGGCGAGCCGCTGGAGGGCGACGACGAGGTCGAGCCCGGCGACACCGACGACGAGTCGCTGTATCAGGACGAGTTCGACGCCGGACGGGTGCGGGAGCTGCGCGACCAGCTGGCAGCCGTCGAGCGCGCCGAACAGCGTCTCCGCGACGGCACCTACGGGATCTCGATCCAGAGCGGCGAGCCGATTCCTGACGCCCGCCTCGAAGCCCGGCCGACGGCCGAGCTGACGGTCGAAGAGCAGCAGCGAACCGTCTGAGCGGCGCACCCGCGTCGCCGCACTACGCTGGTCGGAGATGACCTCCAGCCAGCGACCAACGCCCGCTCCCCAGCCGTTCACGGGCATGGCGCTCGACCGCGCCGACGCCGCGCGCAAGGATCCGGCGTGGGTCGGCGAACTTGTCGGCCGGCCCGACGCGCGGGTGCTGGCCGCCGGCCCCGGAACGGTCCTGGCCGACGGCGCGCAGCCGGCACTGGCGCGGTTGGCGCCGGCCCGCGGGCGGCTGCCCGATCCGATCCTGCTCGGACTCGACCAGGGCGCGCCGCTGTTCGCCGTCGACCTCGACGAGCTGTCGGATCCGACCGCCGGCGGGCCGGCGGGCGACGTTGCCGCCGACGCGGGCGTCGTCGACGACGCCCAGCGCGTGATCTCGCTGCGGGAGGCCGGCACGACGCTGCCGCCCGCCGAGGCCGGGCTGGCCGCCTACGTCTCGGCGCTGATGAACTGGCACCGACGCAACCGTTTCTGCGCCAACTGCGGCGCGCCGACAGCGCTGACCGACGCCGGCTACTCCCGCCACTGCCCCAACTGCGGCGCCGACCACTTCCCCCGCACCGACCCGGTCGTGATCATGAGCGTCGAACACGAGGGCCGGCTGCTGCTCGGCCGCCGGGCCGGCGCCCCAGAGGGCCGCGTGTCGGTGCTCGCAGGGTTCGTCGCACCGGGCGAGTCGGCCGAGGAGGCGGTCGTCCGCGAGGTTCACGAGGAATCCTCGATCGTCGCGCGCGATCCTGAGTACGTGACCTCGCAGCCGTGGCCGTTCCCGGCCTCGCTGATGCTCGGGTTCCACGCCCATTCAGACGGCGGCGACCCGGTCAGCGCCGACGGCGAACTGGCCGAGGTCGGCTTCTACGAGCTTGAGACGGTGCGGGCGGCGCTGCACGGCGACGAGTCGACGTTCAAGTTGCCGCCGTCGATCTCGATCGCGCGGTATCTGATCGAGCGCTGGGTCGCGCGCGCGGGCGGCTGAACGCCGCGCGTCTTGTCAGGCCGCAGTCGCCGCTCGGGTGTGCGGCCCGGGGCGGCTCGCGCGGGCCTGGCGCGGGCGCGTCCCGGCAGGACGGGCACGGTCTCGTCGATGGCGAAAACCTCAATAGGGGGTTGAGGAATTCGCCGGTGGGTTACGCGGGGACGCGCGCTCGGGCGCGCTGCACGATCTCCAGCCGGCCCGAGCCGAGCGCCACGAACAGGCCGACCAGCGCCAGCCCCGCCGCGACCAGGTTGGGCGATTCGTAGCCCCAGCCGGCGGCGATCGCGGCGCCGCCGAGCCAGGCGCCGAGCGAGTTCGCGATGTTGAACGCCGCATGGATCGAGGCGGCGGCGAGGTTCGGCGCGCCACCGGCGAGCGTCACGATCCGTGACTGCAGCGCCGGCAGCAGCGCGAGCGCGGTGGCCGGCAGCAGCAGGATGAACAGCGGCGCGATCACCATGCTGCGGTCGGCGAAGTAAAAGCCGGCGGCGAGCAGGATCTCGCAGGCCATCGCGACGTAGATCGTCGCGCATCAGCGCCCGGTCGGCCAGCCGCGCGCCGATCAGGTTGCCGCCGGTCATCCCGAGCCCGAACACGACCAGCAGCGGCGTGATCGCGCCCTGTGGGAACCCGG
Organism: uncultured Solirubrobacteraceae bacterium; assembly: GCA_963846015.1. Lineage (GTDB taxonomy): Bacteria > Actinomycetota > Thermoleophilia > Solirubrobacterales > Solirubrobacteraceae > Palsa-465. Next base: position 195,172 of record CAWJUE010000002.1, on the reverse strand, counting down.
CGACGTGGGTCATCATCGGCGCGATGTAGCTGAACGTCGCAAACAGCGCGCCGCCGCCGATCATCGCGATCGTCAGCGACAGCCAGATCTGCGGCTGGCGGAACGCCCGCAGCTCCTGGCGCAACTGCGGCGCTGAGCCGTCCCGGTCGGCGCGATCGATCGGCACGACCGCGAGGATCGCGACCGCGGCGAGCACCTCGACCGCCCCGACCAGCGAGAACACGAGCCGCCAGCCGTAGTGCTGGCCGATCAGCGTCGTCGCGGGCACGCCGATCACATTGGCGACCGTCAGTCCGGCAAACACAACCGCCATCGCCGAGCTACGTCGCTGCGCGGGCACGAGCTTGGCGGCGACGACCGACGCGACCCCGAAGTACGCCCCGTGCGGCAGCCCGGCAAGGAAGCGGACGATCAACAGCGACGTGAATCCCGGCATCGCCGACGAGGCGAAGTTGAGCGCCGCCATCGTCAGCGCGACGACGATCAGCAGCCGCCGGCGCGGCAGCCGCACCGCCGCGCCGGTCAACAGTGGCGCGCCGACGACCACGCCGAGCGCGTAGGCGGAGATCAGGTGGCCCGCCTGCGGGATGCTGACGTGCAGGCTGTGCGCGATGTTCGGCAGCAGCCCGAGCGTCACGAACTCGCCGGTGCCGATCCCGAAGCCCCCGAGGGCCAACGCCAGCAGCGCCCGCCTGACGGGCCCGATCGTCAGGCGCGGCGGGGCGATCATCGAAGTGAGCCTAGTAATCGTCGCTCAGCCGCTCGTGGAGGCCGTCGTCGCAGCGCGAGCGGCGGCCGTCGTCAGCCGCTCGCCAGTCAGGGGTAACCAGCGCCCCGGTCCCGCTCGCCCCGCGATACTGCGTGATGATGGTTCCTGGGGCGGGGAGATTCGTGGCTGCGCTGTGCGTGCTGCTGACCTGTGCCTGGGCTGGCCTGCAGGCCGCATCGGCGAGCGCCTATGACTCGAGCGTGTCGGTGTCCGGCAGGGCAGTCGCTCGTCCGCTGCCGCAGGGATTCCTCGGGGTCGCGATCGAGTTCGGGACGGTCCGGAGCTGGGAGCCGGGCGGGTCGGCGCCGCCGAACCCGGTACTCGCGCAACTCGTTCGCAACCTCAATCCGATCGGACGCCCGTGGATCCGCATCGGCGGCGAGAGCACCGATCGCAGCTGGTGGCCGACGCCCGGCGTACCGCGGCCACTCGGCGTCACCCAGACGCTCGGCGCGGCGTGGGGGCAGGCGCTCAAGCAGCTCGCGGTCTCGACCAACGCCAAGCTGATGCTCGGGCTCAACCTCGAGGCCAACCGCACGAGGCTCGATCAGGAGGAGGCCAAGCAATACGTCAAGCTGGTGGGCACGCGGTCGATCGGCGCGCTCGAGATCGGCAACGAGCCCGACCTGTACCCGGAGATCCCGTGGTACAAGCTGGTCAACGGCAAGGTCGAGCCGTGGTACGTCAACAGCGGGACCCCGGTCTACTCGCGTACACGGACCTATGGGCCGGTGCAGTTCGGCCAGGAGCTGTCGCGGACGATCAGGCTGCTGCCGAAGCTTCCGGAGGCGGGGCCGGAGACCGGCAAAACACCGTGGTTGCAGGAGTTCGTCGACGTGGTTCGCCCGCTGGGACTGCCGATGACCCTGACGTCGCATGCCTATGGCCTGAATCAGTGCGTGCACAATGCCGCCTCGCGCGTGTACCCGACGGTCCCGAACCTGCTGACGCTGTTCGCCTCACGCGGGAACATGCTGAACGGCGATGCTCCGTACATCTCGCTGGCCCACACCGACGGCGGCAGCTACCGGGTCGACGAGATGGGATCGGTCACCTGTAACGGCCGCGCCGGCGTGTCGGACACGATGGCATCGGCACTGTGGGCACTCGACGCGTTGTTCTATATGGACTCGCAGGGCGTCGACGGCGCCAACCTCCACTCCTACCCTGGGTCCAGCAACGGCCTGTTTGACCTCGCCCAGGTCAACGGGACCTGGGGCGCGACCGTGCACCCGCTGTACTACGGAGCGCTGATGTTCGCCCAGGCGGCCCCCGAGGGCTCACGCCTGCTGGCGGTCCAGGGTGGCGGGCAGGAACAGCTGCGAGCCTGGTCGACGCTGGGCACCGACCACAAGGTCCGAGTGCTGCTGATCAACGACAGCCTCCAGGGCACCGGCCAGATCACGGTCCACAGCCCAGCCGGATGGGGCTCCAAGGCCGCCACGATCGAGCGGCTGCTGGCTCCCACCGCGTCCGCTACCACCGGCGTCACGCTCGGCGGCCAGAGCTTCGGGCCGGGTTCTGCCGGTGTGCTCGCCGCACCGCAGACCGTCACCGTGTCGCCACGGCGCGGCGCCTACACGGTCACGCTGGCGCCGGGCACGGCGGCGCTGCTGACGCTCACGCGCCGGTGATCGCTCGCGACGATCAACGCGACGGAATGCCGTCCGCTCCCTGAGCCGGCGTCCCGTCGAGCTCGACGTCCGCCACGGCGTCGGCCAGCGTTGGTAGCTCACGCCGGATGCGCTGAAGCATCTGCTCCTCGTCGTGCCGGATCGACGCGGCGAGCTCGGCGGTCTGATCGTCGCCGGCGCGACGGGCGAGTTGCTCGATCGCGGTGTACGTCGCGATCTCGAGCGCTTCGGTCGCGCAGGCGTCCTTGGCGTTCTTGAGGACCTTCTCGGCACCACTGGTACCTCGCAGCAGGTCGAACGGGGCCTTGCTCAGCGCCAAGCTCTGTCCGAGGAGGTCTCCCCATACGCCCACGACCACTCTCAGGGAAGTGGATCCTTCGCCGAGCTGCTGCAGGCGCTCGCCGACACGGGCGGAGTGCTCACGCGTCTGCTCAAAATGGGTCTCAAGCATTGAGCGATAGGACCCGGTCGGAGTCATCGCGATCTGCGATTGCAGCACGCGAACGAGTGCGTCCTCGCTGGCTCTGGCTTCGCTGAGATACCGCACGACCGTCTGCTGAGGCATGTCCATCGTCCAACTCCAATCGACACGAGCGCCTCGGGCCAGGTGCCCACTCGCAACGACGGGATCACCACCGTCTCGCTCCAGTCAGCGCTCTTCGTTGACCATAGACGAACAAACGTTCGCGGTCGATGGGTGGTCGGCACAACCGATCATCATCACCCGCCGCTTCGAAGCCGGCAGCACCAACCGCGAGGCCGCCTCGCAGCTCTTCGTGAGCGTCAAGACGGTTGAGTTCAGCTTCGCCACGTCTACCAGCGCTCGGTGTCACTCACGAGTCGCCCTCGTCGAGCGAATGCGCGAGCGCGAGTGACACCGCGCCCGGAGATGACCGAGGTAACGAAGCGATCGGCGTCTTCGGCGCACCGGCCGCCAAAGGTCGCCGGCCTCGGGCCCGATCCTAGGGTTATCCCTAGCGACAGCTGGAGCCGGATCCGTCATGCTGCTGGTGCAATTCAATCGGGTGTTCTGAGCCCAAACGAAGCTTGGGCTCACATTCCATCGATATCCCGCCACGGTCGGCGATCCAGGAGAAGGGCAGGAAGCCATGCGTCACCCCATCACAACGCTTCGCGCCGGGCTGGTCTCAGTGTCAGCGCTGCTCGACGTGTTCCTGCGCGCCCTGGGTGGCGTGAGCGAGACGACCGCGGTCGGACGCCGTCCCGTCTCCGACGCAAGAGTACGTGTCGGAAGCCGAGATCCGAACGCCAGGAACAGGGGCCGCTGACGTTCATCCGTCGACGCGCTCGGCCCGAAACAGCGCGATTGATCAGACCTCCGGCTTCAGCCCGGCGTGCGGCCAAGCCGTTCAGCGAGCTCGACGATCAGGCCGTCGGGTCCGCTCACATAGCAGAGGAGAAACGTGTTCTCGTAGTCGACGATCTCCCCGACCGTTTCCCAACCGCCCGCTCGGACGCGATCGACCACGTCCCGCACGTCATCGACGGTGAAGGCGACGTGCCGGAGCCCAGGACGGTTCGCGGCCGGCGCCAGCTCGTGAGCGGCGGCGGACGGCGAGCGGAAGCGCACCACCTCGAATATGTCGCTGCCGTCGGGAGCGCGAGCCATCACGACCTCGACCGTGGCGTCCTCCAGACCGATGATTCGATCGATCCACTCGCCGCCGTGTACCGCGGGCTCGCCGCAGTCGAAGCCGAGCAGCGACAGAAATCGGACCGTCTCGTCGAGGTCCTCGACGACGAGACCGATGTGGACGAAGCCGGTGACGCCGGGGCGCTGCGTGTCCATGGAGGCCAAAGCGTCGCTCATGTTCGCGCTCCTTCTGGAGTTCCTTTACGAGACTTCGGGACGGTACCACACTGAGTTCCCTGAAGGAACCCAGCCCGGCGCCCCGTCCGGCCGCCCGATGGCATCGTCCGGTCACGAACCGCTGGGGCTGCTATAGGGCAGACCCGTCGGGATCAACTTCTGGCAGGTCGTCAGCGCGCTCCTGTATTGGGACGAGTTTGTGTCGATACGCGACCCCGACAGCGCTGAACGTGACGTTGTTGTTCTGAAACACCGGATCCGGGAACCCCGGAAAACCATGCGAGCGCATGCATGCGACGGCCTTGAGGTAGTCAGCCTGTTCAGCGGGGGTGATCGTTTGGCCACCCGGAGTGCCACCCTGACGGGGCGCCAGACGCTGGCAGACGTTGGTGGCAGCGGCGAACCGCGGGGAGCTCGGGTCGACACCGGAGTTTGGGTTGATATGAAGAGTCGCGTGCCGTCCATTGAAGGTCGGGGCGGGCATGTTTGGCTCCCCGTGGCTGCGCATGCAGTTGACGTAGGCGAGGGCGGCGTTGTCGAGGCTGACGGGGCTGCCGCGGTGTGCCCCTGATTGCCGGGTCGTGCCGGACGCACCCCCGCTGGCCGTGGCCAGCACCCCAGTGCCGAGGATCGCCGCGACGACCAGACCGGCTCGACCGACCGGCGCAAACTCAGTCGCGCTGTTTGTTGAATGGAAATCTCATGGCGTGGTTGTACGGCAGGCGCAGTTGCACGCCGGTAACGCAGTAACTTTTTTGCAACCGTCGATCGGTCATCCTGGGAACTCAGAACCGCTCACCGATCCCGGTGCGGCCACCAAACCGGTACAAGGAGGAAAGGCTGTGAGGGTGCTGGTGGTCGAGGACCACGCCAAGTTGGCGATGACCGTGGCGGCGGGTTTGCGCCAGGCGGGAATGGCCGTCGACGTCGTCTTCGACGGCCGCGACGCGCTCACCCACATCGCCCTCACCCCCTACGACGTCGTGGTGCTGGACCGAGATCTCCCCGGCGTACCCGGCGACGACGTCTGCCGGGCCGTGGTGGCCCAGGGGTCGCACAGCCGGGTGTTGATGCTCACCGCGGCGGGCACGGTCGAGGCTCGCGTCGCCGGGCTTGGCCTGGGCGCGGATGACTATCTGCCCAAGCCGTTCGAGTTCTCCGAGCTGGTCGCCCGCATCCGGGCTCTGGTCCGTCGTCCGGGCGCGGCGCTCCCGCCGACGCTGGTCTGGCGGGACCTCACGCTTGACCCATCGGTCCGGGTCGCTACCCGGGCCGAGGCCCGCCTGTCGCTCAACCCGAAGGAGTTCGCCGTCTTGGAGATGCTGCTGGGAGCACAAGGCGCCGTGGTGTCAAGCGAGCAGCTGCTGGAGCGGGTGTGGGATGAGGCCGCCGACCCTTTCAGCCAGGCCGTGAAGACCACCATCAGCCGCCTACGAGCCAAGCTGGGCGATCCGCCGATCATTGAGACCGTTGCCAAGTCCGGCTATCGAATCGGAGGCTGAATTCGTGCTGCGGCGCGGACGGCTGCGCGATTTGGCCGTCCGGCCTCACCTGACCGCGCGGACCGTGCGCTTTCGGCTGACCGCCCTTTACTGCGGTCTCTTCTTTCCCGCCAGCGTGCTCCTCGTCGTCATCACCGCCTTCGTGACGTTCTTGTCGCTGCGGCCCATGGTTCACACACACCGCGTCGGTCACGGACACCATACGACCGTCATCCACCTGTCAGGCAGCGGATCTGGGGTGAACACGGTGACTTCGGCACCGCGGCTACAGCTTGGCTCCCTACGGCTCGACCTCGCCGAGTTCCTGATCGGTTCGTGCATCGTTCTGGCGGTGATGAGTGGAGTATGCGTGCTGCTCGGCTGGCTCCTTGCCGGTCGGGTCTTGCGACCGCTGCAGACCATCACCGACACCACCCAGAACATCTCCGAGAACGATCTCCATCAGCGATTGGCGTTGTCCGGCCCCCGCGACGAACTCACCGAGTTGGGCGACACCATCGACGGGCTCCTCGGACGGCTGGAACGAGCGTTCGACTCTCAGCGTCGCTTCGTCGCGAACGCGTCGCACGAGCTGCGCACCCCCCTGACCGTGGATCGCGCCATGCTCCAGGTCGCCCTCGCTGACCCGAACATCACGCTCGACTCGCTGCGCGCCGTCTGCGCGGACGTTCTCGAAGCCGGCAGACAACAGGAGCGACTGATCGACTCGCTGCTCATCCTGGCGCGCAGTCAGCGAGGTCTCGACCGCAAGGCGCCCGTCGACCTTGCCGCTGTCACCAGCGAGGTTCTCGGCACGCGGATGCCTTGTGCGGAAGCGCGAGGACTGCAGATCGATGCCGCACTCGACGGTGCCACTGTGTCGGGTGACGCCCCGCTGATCCACCGGCTGGTTGCGAATCTGGTTGACAACGCGATCCGTTACAACATCACCACTGGACGTGTCCAGGTCACGGTCGCCGCCAGCGGCACCGGCGCGACGCTGATCGTGACCAACACCGGACCTCCCGTGGCGCCAGACCAGGTCAGCCGTCTGCTCCAGCCTTTCCAACGCGGCGTCCCGGACCGGACCGCCAGCCCGCACGGTCTCGGCCTCGGCCTCGGCCTGTCCATCGTTGTCGAGATCGCCGCCGTTCACGGCGCCAGTCTTGACGTCCAAGCTCGACCCGAAGGCGGGTTGACTGTCGCGGTGGGCTTTCCTGCGCGCCCTCGCGTGCCCCGAGACTGAACACCGCGGCGCCCGAGCGCAGCGTCGCTCCTTTGCATCGGGGGATCTGCAACAGTGAAACGGCAACGTCGGTAGGGCTTCGGAGGATGGCGTCAATGGGGGCGACTTGGCTGGGGAGATGACCGCGCGCCGACATGGCCGCGATCCGGACGCGTCGGCAGCGAAACCGCGCTTCAAATGGGCGGTCCTGATCGCGCTGTGTTCGGGGCAGTTCGTGATGGTTCTGGACTCGACGGTGATGAACGTTTCGATCCAGAAGGTGATCGTGGACTTGCACACGAGAGTCACGACGATGCAGCTGGCGATCGCGACCTACACGCTGACGACGGCAGCGTTGATCATGATCGGCGGCAAGCTGGGCGACATCATCGGCCGTCGCTTGGCATTCCGGATTGGACTGGTCACGTTCGGCGCGGGGGCGCTGATCACGGCACTGGCGCAGAGCATGGGCGTCTTGATCCTGGGCTGGTCGGTTCTTGAGGCGGTCGGAGCCGCACTGATGATCCCGGCGATCATCTCGCTGCTGGCGGCCAACTACGAAGGGCCCGATCGAGTGGTCGCCTACGGGGCGATCGGGGGTATCGCGGGAGCCGCCGGCGCGTGTGGGCCGATCATCGGTGGCTGGGTGGCGACCGTCGGGTCGTGGCGTGATGTGTTCGCAGCCGAGGCGGTAATCATGGTCTGCCTGCTGGGCGTCTCGACGATCGTGCGCGACGCGCCGCTGGGACGCGCCCGTCCCCGGATGGACGTGATCGGCGGAATCTTGTCGGCCGTTGGGCTGGCCCTCGCCGTCCTCGGAATCGTGCAGAGCTCCACGTGGGGTTGGATCAATTCCAAGCAGCCACCGACGATCGGTCACACCGCGATCGAACCGTTCGGGCTTTCGGTGGTCCCGTTTCTGATCGTCGCCGGCCTGCTGCTGGTGGCCGGGTTCGCGCTCTGGGAGCGCCGGATCGCCGCGCGGGGGCGCGACACCCTCGTCGATCTGGCGATGCTGCGGCTGGCGCAACTGCGAGCGGGCCTGGGGACGATGGCGGTGATGTTCCTGTGCCTGGGCGGGATGTTCTTCCTGATGCCGCTCTATCTGCAGATCGTGCTCGGCAAGGATCCGCTGCAGACCGGCGTCGATCTGCTGCCGATGTCGCTCGCTGTCTTCTTCGTGGCCATGGGCGCGTCGCGGCTGTCGTCACGGCTTGCTCCGCGCCGTCTGATCGTGCTCGGGTTCCTGTTCATCGCTGCCGGCGCAGGACTGCTGATCATCACGATCGACCGCACGTTCGACCCCATCGGCTTCTCTGGCTCGGTGCTCGTGGTCGGAATCGGCATCGGGCTGATCGCCTCCCAGGTCACGAACGTCAACCTGGCGTCCGCGGGTCCCGCCAAGACCAGTGAGACGGGCGCGTTGCAGGGCACGGCACAGAACCTCGGCAGCGCACTCGGCACGGCGATCATCGGATCGATTCTGCTCAGCGTGCTGACCGCGACGTTCGACCACCGGGTCTATAACGACACGTCCCTCCCGATCGCGCCGCGCCACACCGTGTCGCAGAGAACCAGCCGCGGCCTCGCCTTCATTCCCGCCCCGGCCGCCGGCGCCGCGCTGAACCACAAAGGCGTACCGGCACCGATCGTCAACCAGCTCGAGCAGAACTACGCGCAGTCTCAAGTGGACGCCCTGAAGATCGCGATCGGCGGCGTCGCGCTGATCGCGCTGCTCGGACTGGGCACCACCCGGCGACTGCCCTGCAGTCCGTTGCGCGGCCCGCCCGACGCGCCCGTCTCCTCCTAATCGGCGGCACCGCGAGAGCCGCGGGTGATGACCAGAACCGGCACTGATCCAACTCAGTGATCGACACGCCCGCCGCTCGCCGGCCCTCGGGCCGGCGCAGCCCGTGGCCATCTCACGTGTTTCTTCCTGGCTAACGGGGTAGAACCGGAGCGATCTCACTTTGTCGAGCTACTCGATAGGGGTTATCGTGTTTTAGCCATGTGTCCCAAGCCGATCCGTAGCTCATGAGCGCCATCCCGGCCGAGTCCGGTCCCGCGGCGACCGCGGACTTCACCGTCGCTGCATCCCTCGGCGGGTGGGCGCGGCTGCGCTCTGACCGGTGGGCGATGGCGGGAGGCGCGGTGACCGTCGCCTTCATCATCGTCGCGGTTTTCGCGCCGCAGATTAGTGCGCTGGCGGGGGTCAACCCCTACACGTTCCACATCAACGCGCTGTACTCGAACGGCCTGCCGAAGGGATCGTTCGGCGGAGTCAGCGGATCCCATCTGCTCGGCGTCGAGCCCTCGACCGGGCGGGACCTGTTCGCGATCGTCGTCTACGGAACGCGGACGTCGCTGTTCATCGGCTTTTCGGCGAGCCTGCTGGCGGGGCTGATCGGCACCACCATCGGGCTGCTGGCAGGCTTCACCGGGGGCGCCGTCGACATGGGCTTGTCGCGCTTCACCGACCTGATGATCGCCTTTCCGCAGCTGATCTTCATGATCGCGCTGCAGGCGCTGGTCCCGTCCAGCTTCCCTCGGGAGCTGTTCATGATCGGGGTGATCGCCGTGTTCGGGTGGTTCTCGATGGCACGGGTCGTCCGAGCCCAGACGCTCACCCTGCGTAACCGCGCGTTCGTGATGGCCGCCGAGGCCGTCGGCGCGCCCGCGTGGCACATCGTGCGACGCGAGATTCTGCCCAACCTGCTGTCGACGATCACCGTAATCGCGACGATGACCGTGCCCGTGGCGATCGGGACCGAGGCGGCGCTCTCGTTCCTCGGCATCGGCGTGCAGGCGCCGACCCCGTCGTGGGGACGGGAGATCGCGTCGGCGATCGACTGGGTGTCGGTTGACCCCTACTACCTACTGGCGCCCGGCCTGGCCCTGTTTCTGGTGACGTTGTCGCTCAACACGTTCGGCGACGGACTGCGCGACGCCTTCGACCCCCGAGGGGGCGGCCGCCGATGAAGTTCGCTCGCTACCTCGTCCTCCGGATCGCCGCGATGATCGTCGTCCTGCTCGTGGTCACGCTGGTGACGTACCTCATCTTCCAGGTCGTGCCCTCCGACCCGGCACGTGCGGAGTGTGGGCGCGTCTGCACGCCGGCGCAGCTGCAGCAGGTCCGTGCGTTCATGGGCTTGAACCACTCCGTCTGGCAGCAGTACGTCAGCTTCCTCGGCGGGATCTTCTCCGGACGCAGCTTCGGCCACGGCGCCAACGCGATCCGCTGCGCCGCGCCCTGCCTTGGCTACTCCTTCCAACAAGACCAGAGCGTGCTGTCGCTGCTGGGCCAGACGGTGCCGGTCACCCTGTCGATCGCGATCGGCGCGGGACTGCTGTGGTTCGTCGGCGGCGTCACCGCCGGCACGGTGAGCGCGCTGCGCCACGGCGGCGTGTTGGACCGGACGGTGATGGCCGGGGCAATCGTCGGCGTCTCGGCGCCCGCCTACCTCGTCGGGCTGCTCGCGATCCTCGTGTTCGGCTTCCGGCTGGGTTGGCTTCCGACCAGCGGCTACGTCTCGATCAGCAACCCGGGCGGCTGGGCCCAGCACCTGATCCTGCCCTGGTGCACGCTCGCCTTCATCTCGGCCGCCATCTATGCACGCCTGACGCGCAGCCAGATGCTCGATGCGCTCGACCAGGACTATGTGCGCACGGCACGGGCCAAGGGGCTGCGCGAGCGCCGGGTGATCGGCCGCCACGCGCTGCGCAACGTGCTCATTCCGGTGATCACCGTGTTCGGACTGGATTTCGGGACGCTGCTGGGCGGCGCGGTGATCACCGAGAAGGTGTTCTCCATGTACGGGCTCGGCGCGCTGCTGATCGGCGCGGTCTCGACGACCAACCTGCCCGTCATCACCGGCGTGACCGTCGTCGCCGCAGCATTTGTCGTCGTCGCCAACTTCGCCGTCGACCTCACCTACCGACTTCTCGACCCTCGGGTCTGACGCTGAGCGTCAGACCCGCCGACTCTCGATCGACAAAGGAAACCGCACCCATGTCACGATCCATCCTGCGCACCGCGCGCCGACGGTCTCTGACCGCAATCCCGGCCGGCGTCGCCGTCATCGCGGCGGGCGTCGTCCTGGCGGGCTGCGGCTCGTCCTCGCAGGTCCCCGGCGGGGGATCGAGCAACACGAGCAAGGCGACCCCGGTGCACCAGGGGGGCACGCTCACCGTGCTGGACGCAAGCTCGCTCTCAGCGACCGGTTTCGCGCTGGATCCCGCCCAGAGCTGGTCGCTGGCCACGACGAGCATGGGGCTGCTGAACCGGCGCCTGACCACTTGGAAGATCGGACGCACGGGCGTGGCCACGGTCGTCCCAGATCTCGCCACGAGCACCGGCACGCCGTCCGATGGCGGCCGGGTGTGGACCTACCACCTCAAGCACGGCATTTACTTCTCCAACGGCCAGCCGATCACGTCGGAGGACTTCAAGTACGCGATCGAGCGCACCTACGCGCCGCCGCTGTCGGGCGGCGAGAACTATCAAAAGCCACTGATCGCCGACACTCAGGGGTACGACGGCCCGTTCGGCGGCAAGAGCCTCCCGTCGATCCAGACGCCGAACAGCGACACCATCGTGTTCCACCTCAACAAGCCCTACGGCCTGTGGCCGTGGGTCGTCTCCACGGTCTCGATGTCGCCGGTCCCGGCCGGCGAGGCACCGGCGGCGACGTTCGCCAAACACCCGATCACGAGCGGCCCCTACGCCGTGCAATCGGCGTCCCAGAGCCAGATCGTGATGGTTCGCAACAAGTACTGGAAGCAGTCAACCGATCCCAACCGCTCCGACGGGCCGAACGAGATCATCTTCAAGCTCAACCAGGACCCGACGGTCGAAGCTCAGACCCTCATCTCCGACGACGGCTCGGCCAAGAACGCGTTCGGCGCAGACTTCGTTCCTCCCGCGCAGCTGGCGCAGGTCGACACCGACGCGACGGCCAAGTCCCGGCTGGTGACCTCGCCCGCCAGCCCGCTGCAGTACCTGGCGGTCAACATGAAGAGCCCGCAGCTCCAGAACCCCAAGGTCCGCGAGGCGCTGCAGTACGCGATCGATCGCCAGTCGCTGATCGTCGCCTCGGGCGGCCCGATCGGCGCCGAGCCGGCGACGACGCTCATCACCCCCGGCATCGCCGGCCGCGTCAGCTACGACATGTACCCGGCCGGCCAGACCGGCGATCCGGCCAAGGCAAAACAGCTGCTCGCGCAGGCCGGCGTACATAACCTCAACCTGACGCTGGCCGTCGAGAACCTCCCGGTCGACACCGCGATGGCCCAGGCGATCCAGCAGGCCTATCAGCGGGCCGGCATCAAGGTCACGCTCAAGACCCTCGCCCAGGACTCGTACTTCGGCCTGGTGACGGGCAACAACCCCTCCGGCTACGACCTGGCGCTGGCGTCCTGGCAGCCCGACTTCCCGTCGGCCTACGACAACATCGAGCCGCTGTTCAACTCCGCCGACATCGGCAACGGCAACTACAACCTGTCGCGGCTCGACGACCCCGCGGTCGACAAGCTCCTCAACCAGGCGGAGCAGACGATCAACCAGGGTCAGAGCAACGCGCTGTGGGCGAAGGCCGACAAGACGATCATGGCCACCGGGTCGGTCGTCCCGCTCGTCTACAGCCGTAACTCGTTCCTGCGGGGGTCCAACGTGCAGAACTTCTACATCGGCACGTTCCCGGCGTATCCGATCTACACCGCGGTGAGCCTTGGCGGCTAGTGCGCCGCCGGGCCCCGGCTCATTGCTGGCGGTCGAAGGCCTCGGGATCGAGTTCGTCGTCGACGGCCGGACGCACACGGCCGTCGACGACGTTTCGTTCGCGATCCGCCCGGCCCAGATTCTCGCTCTGGTGGGGGAGTCGGGCTCGGGCAAGTCGGTCACCGCGCTGTCGTTGCTGGGCCTGCTCGGGGGCGAGGCGCGGGTGCGGGGCCGCGCGACCCTGGAGACGCCGGGCGTGGCGCCGGTCGACCTGTTGACCAGTGACGCGACCACGCTGCGGTCGATCCGCGGGCGCCGGATCGGATCCGTCTTCCAGGATCCATTCTCGGCGTTCAACCCCGTGATGCGGGTCGGCCGCCAGGTCGTGGAGGCGCTCGACGCCCACCCCGACACCCGCGGGCGTGACGCCCCCGCCCGGGCCCGTGAGTTGTTCACGCGGGTCGGCCTCGAGGACCCCGAGCGGACCTTTCGCTCCTTTCCGCATGAGCTGTCGGGAGGCCAGCTGCAGCGCGCCATGATCGCGATGGCGATCAGCGGCCGGCCCGACCTGCTGATCGCTGACGAGCCGACCACGGCGCTCGACGTCACCATCCAGGCGGGCATCCTCGATCTCCTGCGCGAGCTGCGCGAGGACCTGGGGACCGCGATCCTGCTGATCACACACGACATGGGGGTCGTGGCCGACCTCGCCGACGACGTCCTCGTCATGCACGAGGGCGAGGTGATCGAGCGCGGCAGCGTCGAGCGAGTGTTCCTCGCCCCCGAGCTGCCCTACACGCAGGCGCTGCTGGCCGCCGTTCCCCGCCTCGACCAAACTGCCGCGGCGGTGGCCGCGACGCCGGCCGACGGGCCGGCGGCGGCCGACGTCCGCGGTGTGACGATCACCTATGGCTCGGGCCGTCATCGGTTCGTCGCCGTCGACGATGTCAGCCTGACGGTCCCCGCGGGCCAGACCGTCGGCCTGGTGGGGGAATCCGGCTCGGGCAAGACCACGCTCGGCAAGGCGATCGCCCGGCTCATCGGTACCGCCTCGGGCACCGTCACCGTGGGAGATCGCGACCTGGCCGCGCTGCACGGGCGAGAACTGCGTGCGGCGCGGGCGGAGATCGGCTTCGTCTTTCAGAACCCCGGCGACTCGCTCAACCCCCGGGCGCGGGTCGGTGTGGTCATCGCCGAACCGCTGCAGGTGCACACCGATCTCGACGCGTTACAGCGGCGGAAGCGCGCCGCCGAGCTGTTGGCTGCAGTGAAACTGCCGGCCAACGCGATCGACCGTTACCCACACCAGCTGTCCGGCGGTCAGCGCCAACGGGTTTCGATCGCCCGAGCGCTCGTACTGCGGCCTCGGCTCGTCATCGCCGATGAGCCGACGAGCGCGCTCGATGTCGCCGTCCAGGCCACGATCCTGGAGCTCATCGCCGAGCTCCAGCGCGAGCTGCAGTTTGGGTGCCTGTTCATCAGCCACGACCTCGCCGTCGTACGTCAGGTGGCGGCGCAGGTCGTCGTGCTGCGCGCCGGACGGGTCGTCGAGTCCGGGCCGGCCGACGACGTCCTCTCGCGACCGCAAGACCCTTACACGCAGCGGTTGCTGGCCTCGGTCCCGGTTCCGGATCCGCGCGTGCAGCGGAGCCGGCGCGAGCGGGCGCTCGCTTCGTCCTGAGTACGCGACGGCCCCACCGCGCCCGTCGCCAGGAGCAGTCCTCAGAGAGCTGATCGGGCCGAGGGGCCAGGCCCGCCGCTCAGGAGCGCCGGCCCTCGAGCGCGTGCAGCGCGAGCAGCGCGAAGATTCCGCCCTGCACCGGCCGGGCCTCGAAGCCGTACACCTGATCGCCCGTGATCGTGTCGTACAGATCGCAGAACGGAACGCGGCTCCGGGTCGTGTTCGCATACCCGTACGCGCGTTCGATCAGCTCCTGGCTGATCGGGTCGCGATGCAGCCAGGCTGCCAGCCACATCTGCCAGTCGGTCTTGCCGTAGCGGTGCGGAGTCTGCAGCGGCAGCCCGAACCGGTTGATTTTGGTCCGGTAGAACGCCGCCTGCTCGGCCGCGACCGACTCGGGCACGAGGCCGGTGCCGAGCAGTGCGTCGGGATAGGCGTTGTAGGTATTTCCCCATTCGAGCCTGCCCGGGCGGCGATAGGTGAGCCCGAGGTGGCTGCGCCCGGGCGCCTGCGCGTGTTTGAGCCAATCGGCGATGAACTGCCTGGCCTGCTTGCGGTAGTGGATCGCGTCCGCGTGCTCGCCGCACGCCTCGGCGATCTGACCCATCGCCGCGACCGCGACGATCCCCTTGAGCGCGAGGTTCACGCTGTGGGCGATCCTGCCGGCGAAGTCGTCGGTCTGGTTCTGCAGGCCGGGGTCCGGCAGGGTGGCCACGAGGTAGTCCGCCCACCGTTTCAGCGATTTGTAGTTGGCCTGTAGATAGACGAGAGCGGTGGTGCCCGGGGCGGCCCGCGTGTAGGCGGCGGCCATGATGAGCATGTTCCCGGACTCCTCGACGGGCATGTTCTCGCCGCCGTTGTGCGGATAGCCAGAGGCCGTCGGGTAGGGGCCGAGATCGTGCGGGGCGAACCGTGCGGTCCACTGGCCGCTCGCCGGATACCCGAAGATGGGTCTGAGGAGCAGCGACAGATACTGCGGATCGAGATAGATCCACACCGGTGATGCTGGGAAGATCACGTCCACGGTCGAGGTGTCGCCGTCGGAGGAGATCTCCTTCAGGAACGCCCAGGGAAGGTTGTCCGGCCCCACCGCGAGCTCGGTGGCTCCGTAGGCCTGGCGTAGCGAGAGCACGCAGAGCGCCTCGTATTTGGCTCCGCCCGCCGTTCTGGCATCGGCGGACACCTTCGCATCGAGTGTGTTCGCTCGCCGCCGGGCGCCGGCGACGTCGGCGTGGAAGAACGCGAGCATCTGCTGCCAGTCCGAGAAGTACTCGGTCCAGAGCGGCTGCAGGGGCATGCCCAGGTAGCTGACGAGCGGCGTGCGGACCTGACCGAGCGAGAACTGCCGGGTCTGAGGCTGGCTGCCGACCTGCCCGAGGTCGAGCGCGAAGCCGAACGAGGGATAGCCGTCGCCGCCGATCGAGGTGTAGGACGTGTCGTCTGAGTCGAGCAGGACGCCCTGGTCGACGAACTGCGTGCGGACGGTGTCTGAAGGGCCGGACTGGTAGCTGAGGCCGGGGATCTGCGGGGTCGCCAGGATGATCGTTCCCCACTGCGCGCGGTTGTCGATCTCGGTGAGGATCTGCGGCTGCTCCAGCTGCATCGTCCACGCCTGGAGCACCCCGCCGGGGTAGGGAACCGAGACGGGCGCCCAGGTGAACGGCTGGGTCGGATCCCCCGACAGCCACTCGCCGGTGACGTCCAGGTACAGGGAGACGTCATGGGACGCGCCATCGATGCTCCGGGCGGTGACGAGCACCCACGCCATCGGGATCGACTGGCGTTGCAGGTCGCCGGGCTCGATCGGGGAGAGGTACTCGAGCGTGATCTGCACGCCGCCGCCCTGCAACGTGAACACCGATCGGGTGGCGGTGAGCGTCAGGAGGGTCTGCTCGAGCGCGCCGCCGATGCTCGGGTCGCCGGCGCACACGAACGAGGTGCCGTCGATCCGGACGATGCCGGCCATCGCGGTGGTGTCCCCGTTCCAGAACGTCTGCCAGGTGCCGGGGGACACGGTCGAGGTCTGCCAGGTGCTCAGGTACGGGGAGCGCACGATCAGTGGCGCCGCCGGCGGCCGGATCGGTGTCGTCTTGAGGTCCGACGGGGCCGCCGCCGACCGGGCCGCCGCCGAGCGGGCACCCGCCGTGGTGGCACGCGCCGTTGCGGTCCGCGCCGTGGCAAGGCCGCCCAGGGCAGCTGCGGCCGCGCCGGAGACCTGCAGGAAGCGCCGGCGGTCCATCCCGGGGCGGTCGATCATGCGGAGATCTTCCCCTGTATTCCGGGATCGCGCTTCGCGACCCCGAGCTCCGTCCAAGGTGACGCGGCTGCTTTCGCTAGCGGGTCGGCGCCGATTAAGGGGCGCCGATCTGCGGCCACTGGTAGTACGAGATCATCTTCAGATCCGGGGAGCGCTGCTCGATCCCGGCCAGCAGCGTCTGCCACTGCCAGGGCGAATCACGTCGCCCCCATGACAGCGGGTGGAGGGCGTCGCTCATCTCAGAGCACCACAGCGGAAGGTGCTGCTGGCCGGCCCAGGCTGCGACCCGCGGGACGGTCCGGAGGCCGCCCCACTTCGTGTCGTAGCAGTGAAAGGCGACCGCCTGCACGCCAGGCGGCCGTCCTGTCTGGAAGCTGTCCTTCAGGTAGGTGAACCCCCAGGGCGAGGTCTCCCCGTACACGCGGAGAGCCTTCGGAGCGATACGAGCCAGCACTGGCTCGACCGCGTTCCACACCTGTCGGTAGTACGCGCCCGTGTCACGCTGGCAGTGCCGCCGGCGTCCGGCGCCGGTGCACACCTGCGCCGTGCGCGGCGTTCCCTGCGTGAGACGCTGTTTGCTGACGATGTCCTGCTCGTTGCCGACCGACACCGCCCACACATACGGGGCATAGGCCGGCAGCGTCTGGGCAAAGTAGGACGCGACCCGCGTCGGGCTCCATGCGTTGTCGTATTGCAACGAGAGGTAGACGCGGTAGCCCTCCGCCTTTCCGCGCTCAACGCAGCGCAGTGGGTTCGGGTCGGGATAGTCAGGCGGGCCGATCCGCAGGATCGTGGCGTCGTGGGCCTGCAGGAACGACTGGGGATTGTCGCCATGGCCCTGGCACGGCGCCTCGGGGTTGGCCTCCATCATCACGGCGCGCGCCGGCACCGCCGCGATCAGCAGCGCCGACAGGAACACGAGCACCAGGACGATCAGGCGCGGCCGTGGAGAAGCCAGGTCGGCGTGGGGATCGAGCGTCCTCATCTCGCGCCAAGCGTAGGCTACCGGCGACCCCTCGCGCGCGGTTTGCGACCCGAGCCGCAAATGCGCGGCCTTTCACGAGGGTGAGCGAGGGGACTCGAACCCCCGACCGCCTGGACCACAACCAGGAGCTCTACCAACTGAGCTACGCCCACCGTGGGATCGTTGAATCTACCAGCGTCGCCTTCGGCTACGAGGCTCGTCCCGGCGTCATACAGCGGCTCGGCCGTCACTTGCGCCGGTACCCATTCGTCGAACAGGGAGATTTCGACCTCCGAACCGGGGCCCAGCTCGGCCGGCAGATAGCCGTAGGCGACGCTCGCATCGATTCGGTAGCCGTAGCCGCCTGAGGTGACGTACCCGCAGACCTCGCCGGCCGCGCGGATCGCCTCGAAGCCGAGCACGACCTGCTCCCGATCGTCGAGCACCAGCGCCCGCAGCCGCCGCGCGGGTTCCCGGTCACGCTCCAGTGCCTCGCGGCCGATGAACGGCACCGGCTTGTCGAGCGCGACCGCGAACCCGAGCCCGGCCGCCAACGGCGAGGTCACCGGCGTCAGGTCGGTACCCCAGACGCGGTACCCCTTCTCCAAGCGCAGGCAGTCAAGCGCTCGATAGCCGGCCGGCAGCATCCCGTGCGGCTGACCGGCGGCGGCCAGCGCATCCCAGAGCGTCAGGCCGAACTCGGCTGGGGAGTGCAGCTCGAACCCAGTACTCGCCGACGAACGTGACCCGCTGAGCGAGCACGGGCACGCCGGCGACCATCACTCGCGCCGCGCGCAGGAAGCCGAGCGACTCGAGCGTCGCCGGATCGTCGCACAGCGGCCTCAGGATCGCGGCCGCGGCGGGCCCCCATAGGCAGTAACAGGCCTCGGTCCCGGTGATGTCGTCGATGCGCACGCGCGCCCCGGCCGGCAGGTGGCGGCGGATCCACTCCCGGTCACGGCGCGGCGAAGCGGTCCCGGTGACCAGCCGGAACTCCTCCTCGGCGGTCCGGGTGACGGTCACGTCGGCCTCGATCGCCCCCGTGACCGTTGAGCATCTGGGTGTAGACGACGGTGCCGACGGAGCGGTCGATCCGGTTGGCACAGACCCGCTCGAGCGACGGCAGCGCGTCCGGGCCTCGCAGCATCAGCTTGCCGAACGAGGTCTGATCGAACAGGCCGGCGCGGTCGCGGGTGGCCAGGCACTCGGCGCGGATCGCCGGTGACCAGAACCGCCCGGCCCAGCCGGCCGGCGGCGCCGCGCCCCGGTCATCGTTTGACGCGAACCAGTCCGCGCGCTCCCAGCCGGACTTCTCCGAGAACCGCGCGCCGAGCTCCTGCAGCCGCGGGTAGGCAGGCGACGTGCGCAATGGCCTGCCGGCGGGCCGCACCTCGCCGGGATAGGCGATGTCGTAGTAGCGCGAGTAGCCGTCCAGCGCCCGCGTGCGGGCGTACCGGCGGCTGCGGTACTGAGGCCCGAAGCGGCGGATGTCCATCCCGGAGACGTCCTCCTCAGGCTCGCCGGAGGTGATCCACTCGGCGATGATCCGGCCGACGCCGCCAGCGCCGGCGAGGCCGTGGACGCAGAACCCGGCCGCCACCCAGAGGCCGTCGACCTCGGTCTCGCCGAGCACGAACTCGCCGTCGGGCGTGAACGCCTCCGGCCCGCAGATGAAGCGAGCCGGCTCGCTCCCGCGCAGGACCGGCAGCAGCGCCTGCGCGCCGGCCCACGACTCGGCGAACCGGGGCCGGTCCTCCTGGTAGAGCGTGCGAGGGCTGATCAGTGGATCGTCGAGCGACTCGGTGATCGGGTCTCGGGCGTAGCCGCCGACCAGCAGCCCACCGTCCTTGGGCCGGAAGTAGACGATCCGATCGGGGTCGCGCACGGTCGGCATCTCCGGGCCGACCCCCTCGATCGGGTCCGTGAGCGCGTACTGGTGGCGCATCGGCACGACCGGCACGTGTGCGCCGGCCAGCCGGGCGACGGCCCCCGCAGCCGCTCCGGCGGCGTCGACGACGAGCTCGGTGGCGATCGTTCCCTGATCGGTTTGCACGGCGCGGATCCGGCCGTCGGCGACGTCCAGCCCTTGGACCCGGACGCCGGTGTGGATCTGGACGCCGCGGCTGAGCGCCGCGTGACCGAGCGCCGCGACCAGCAGCTCCGGGTCGAGGTACCCGTCGCCCGGGATCCACGCCGCGGCACGGATGTTGGCCCCGTCGAGCATCGGCACCAGCTCGACGGCCTCGGCGGCGCTGACCAGCTCCAGCTCGAGCGCGGTGGCCAGCGCCATGCTCCGCGCCCGTCTGAGCTCTGACACGCGCTCGTCGCCGGCGGCGATCCGCAGTCCCCCGACCCGCCGCCAGCCCGGGTCGAGGCCCGTCTCGGAGCCGAGCCGCTCGATACAGCTCGGCCGAGTACATGATCATCCGGGTCTGGGAGACGGTTGAGCGCAGCTGGCCGACGAACCCGGCCGAATGCCAGCTGGTCCCCTCCCCCAGCTCGTGCTGCTCGACCACCACGACGTCGTCCCATCCGAGCAACGCCAGGTGATAGGCGACGCTGCAGCCGGCGACGCCGCCGCCGATCACGACCGCGCGTGCCGAGGCGGGGATCATGCCGGCAATCTAACTCAAGGCCGCGAGCATGAACTGAGCCGAGGCTCAGGCGATCAGTGCAACCGTCCGTGCCGCCGCCACCGCTGGCCGAGCTGTACGCCACCGATCCTCAGCTGGGGCACGCGCTGCTCGACCTCGAACCCCGGCTTGCCCGGGCCGCGCAGGTCGCGATCTGGGGAATGCGAGCGCTGCCGTAGCTAGTTGCGATCCCGGCGGCCCGACTCGTAGCGCCGGCGGTCGCGCTTGGTCGGGCGCGCACCGGCGGTCCTCGGCCCGGCAAGCCGGCGCAGCTCGGCTTGGCGCTCGCGTTCGGCGATGCTCTCCGCCGTCTCTTCGTAGAGCCGCGCCGCCTCTGCGGCCGAGACGCGACGCTCGGCCGCGCCCCGCACGATCACGGTTCGGCGCACGTCGCCGACCGTGATCTCGAGCTTGTCGCCCGGCCTGAGATCACGGCTCGGCTTGACCGCAACGCCGTCGAGGTGGACGCGGCCGCCCTTCACCGCCTCCGCCGCCAGCGCCCGCGTCTTGAACAAACGCGCCGTCCAGAGCCACTTGTCGACGCGCATCAGCCTCCGGCGAGGACGGGTAGCTACCCCTCCGCTCGCAGGACCTCGACCACCACCGCGCGGTGGTCGCCTTGCAGCTCGATCACGCCTTCCTTGACCGAGCCGCCGACGCCGCAGCGCTTCTTGAGCCGCCCCGCGAGTGCACGCAGTTCGACGTCATCGACCGGCACGCCCGAGACGGTCGTGACTGCCTTGCCGCGGCGGCCGGCGACTTCCCGGCGCACCTTGACCTTGTTGCCGTCCGCGCGGCGCTCCGTCAGCCTGGGGTCACGTGCCCGGCGCAGGTCGCCATCGGTCGTCGAGTACACGACCCGCGAATCGTGCGATGGGATCGACGATCTCCGGCCCACGGTTCCGACGCTAGCGCAGGGCGATCGGCCAGGCTGCTGAACGAGTGCCGACGAGCTCACGCCTCCCGAGCGCGAGCCGCCCGGACCGACAGACCTCCGTGAAATCGCCCGACCTTGGGGCATCGAGTTCTGGGCGGGCCAGATCGACCGGCGGCACCGCGACCGGAGCCACCGCGCGGCACCGCGCCCCGCTGATGAGCTCCGTCGGGGGAAGGATCTGGGCGGCTCCGGCGTCGTGAGGAGCAATGGACCGAAGCGAGCTACTTTCCGGCTACCGGCGTGTCAGGGCGTTTGGTTGGCCACGTCGCTTCCCGATCGCGCAGTTTCCGAACGATGCCCTGATCGTCGCGTTCGTGGCGGGACAGCTAGCCGCGACGCTTCACGGCGCCGGGCATGCTGACGCCCGGGCCGTGTCCTATCTGGCGATGACGATCTGGGCCTACGAGGAGCTCGCTCACGGCGTCAACTGGTTTCGTCATCTGCTGGGTCTGGCCTACGGCATCTCGACGGTCGTGCATCTTGCGGCCGCGTTCGGCCACTGAGCGACCTGACGACGGCTCGTCAGCCGCCCGATTTCCCTCAGGCGCCTACGCTCTCGCGATGGTCGAGACTCGTCCAGCGCCTGCCAGCAGGCGTGCCGCTCCAGGCCCGCAGCGCACGACCGTGATCTCGATCGTCACCGCCACATCGCTGATGGTGCTGATGCTCGGCGTCGGCCTGGCCACCGGAAGTCTCGGGTTGGTGTCGGCCGGAATCGAATCCACCGGCGACGTCGCCGCCGCCGTCGTCACGTTCTTCGCTGTCCGGCTCGGCGCCCGGCCCGCCGACGAATCACACCCGTTCGGACACCGCCGCGTCGAGAACCTCTCAGCGCTGGCCGAGGCGTCGATCCTGCTCGCGGGCGGGGTGATCGTCGTCCTCGAAGCCGCTCAGCGCCTGATCGGCGACAGCAGTTCGCTGAAGGCCCGGTGGTACGTGTTCGCGGTGATCGGCGTCGCGATCGCTGATCAACATCAGTCGCGCGATCGTTTCGCGTCGCAACGCCCGCCGGTATGCGCTCGGCCGCTCTGCGCTCCAACTCGTTCCACTTCGCCTCAGACGTCGGCGGATCGACCGCCGTGCTCGTCGGTCTGATCGCCGTCCGGGCCGGCTTTCGCGACGGCGACGCGATCTCAGCACTGATCGTCGCGGGCTTCATCTTCACCGCCGCGAGCCGGCTGATCTTCGAAAACGCCCAGGTGCTGATGGACACCGCACCCGCACACGCTCAGGCCGTCGCCCGCGAAGCGGTCATCGCCCTGAGCCCCGAGATCCAGCTGCACCGCCTTCGCCTTCGCGAATCCGGCGGACGCTACTTCGCCGACGTCGTCGTCGCCATCCCACCGGGCCGCGCCGTGATCGAAGGACACGCCGCCGCCGACGCCGTCGAACACGCGATCGAACAGGTGCTGCCCAACAGTGACGTCGTCGTGCATGTCGAGCCGAGCCGCCGCGGACTGACCCTCCGCGACCGGGTGCTCGCGATCGCCCTCAGCGAGCCGGCCGTCAGCGAAGCCCACGACATCACGATCTTTGACCACGATGACCAGCACAGCGTCTCGCTGCACCTCAAGCTCCCCGCCGACAGCTCCCTCGCCACCGCCCATCAGGTCGCCGAGCGGGTCGAGCACGACATCGGCGCCCTCCCCCACGTCAGCGATGTCCGCACGCACCTCGAACCGCTCGAGCAGCCAATCGCCGCCGACCTTGCGGCCGAGGATGACCAGCACGCTCTGCAGACGATCCAGACCGTCGTCGAACGCCACGCCCACACCCCGGCGCGTGACCTGCGCCTGATGCCGACCGAGGCCGGGAGCGTGCTGTTCATCACCGTCTCGGTCGGAGCGAGCGCATCACTCGACCAAGCCCACCAGCTCGCCAGCAAGCTCGAGGAAGAACTCCGACAAGCGCTCCCCTCGATCGCCGACGTCGTCGTCCACACCGAACCCTGACCGTTGACGGCCGGAGGTGGGCCCGACACGGCCCTCGCCCGTTCAGCTTGGGTTCGATTGACCGAGCCAGCGAGTCAGCGCGTCACGCCCGACCAACGTGACCTCACCGCTGGGCGCGATCCAGTCGCGCGCTCGCAACTCGCCGACCAGACCGACCGGCTGACCTGGGGTTGGTCCGTCGCCGACGGGGATCAGCTCCTCGGTTCCCGGGTCAACCTTCCAGCGCCCCGAATCCAGCGCGCTGAGGGCAAGCCCCTGTTCCTCGGTCGGCAGGTCGAGCGGATGCGGCCCCTCACGGCGCGATTTGCTGTCATCGCCCAGCGCGTGCTGCTGCAGCGAGCTTGCATCGGATGTCCCGAGTTGCTCGCTGAGCCACTGCGCCGCGAGATCAGCCAGTTCTCTGCCGCGCTCACCGCTGATCCCCATCCGCTCGGTGATGTCGCTCAGGTCAAGTTGTTCGACGGCGCGCTCGACCGATTCGCTGAGCTCCTCAGCGATCGCTCGGAGCTTCGCCGCCAGGCTGTCGTCATCAGGTTCGCTCACGACTAGATCATCGCACCACGCGGACTCGGCCACCTCTCCACCCGCCCAGCACGGGTGATCGACGCGGGGTCGCGACCGATCTCGCCGGTACTTGCGGCCCGAGCGTTTGTCACGCGACCCGCGAGAGCGGTGCGTCTGCATGACGCTTGAGCAGATCGATAACCGCGCGTTTCTGGCGCCCGCGGGATGGGTACAGATAACCCGTCATCGGAGAGGGAGGGCGGGGAGATGTCAGAGCGGATCGCGCTGCCGTCCGTGAAAAGCCCAAGCGCGGCTTCGGCCTCGCGGTGGGTCTGGCGGTGCTGGTCACCGCAATCGTGCTGTCGGTGAGCTGGCTCTCGGGACCGTCGGGCGCGGCGGCCAAGGGCCGCGTCCAGCGCGCCGGCGCCCATCACGCCGGCGGCCATCACGACCGCGGCGGCACCACGTCGCTCAGTCCGGCGCAGATCAACGCCAACGTCAATCGGCTGCTGGGCCAGATGACGGTGGCAGAGAAGTTCGGCCAGCTCGAGATGGCGGGGCCGAGCACACCGAACGGCAGCGATCTGATCCCGCTGGCCGAGCAGGGAGAGATCGGTTCGGTCCTCGATCTCACCGGGGTGGACAACATCAACGCCGTACAGGCCGCGGCGGTCAATCACTCGCGGCTTCACATCCCGCTGATCTTCAGCCTCGACGTGATCCACGGCTACCGGACGATGTTCCCGGTGCCGCTGGGCGAGGCGTCGAGCTGGGATCCCACGCTGGTGTCCACTGCCGAGTCGGTGGCGGCCGACGAGGCGAGCGCCGACGGGATCAAGTGGACGTTCAACCCGATGGTCGACATCAGCCGCGATCCCCGCTGGGGTCGCGTCGTCGAGGGCGCCGGCGAGGATCCGTACCTGGGCTCGGCGATCGCGGCCGCCAAGGTGCAGGGCTATCAAGGGTCGGACTTCTCCGCCCCGGACAAGCTGGCCGCGACGATCAAGCACTTCGGCGGCCTACGGCGCGCCCGTCGCCGGCCGCGAATACAACACCGTCGACATGTCGACCCAGCAGCTGTTCAACGACTACCTGCCGCCCTACAAGGCGGCCGTGGACGCCGGGCGCGGCGACGGTGATGAGCTCGTTCAACTCGCTGAACGGGGTCCCGAACACCGCCAACCCCTACCTGCTCAAGACGATCCTGCGCGATGAGTGGGGGTTCGGCGGGACCGTCGTGAGCGACTACCAGGCGGTCCAGGAGCTGGAGGACTTCGGCTACGCGTGCGACGGCGCGGACGCCGCGCGCCTGGCGCTGAGCGCGGGCGTGGACATCGAGATGGCGGTGGGCATCGGCCCGAGCACCGGCAACCCGATCTATTCCACCTACGACCAGTACGGACCGCAGTTGCTGCAGCGAGGGCAAGATCACGATGCCCGAGCTGAACAACGCCGTGCGTCACGTGCTGACGCTCAAGTACCTGGCCGGCATGTTCACCAACCCGTATCAGGGCAGCGACGCGCGGGTGGCAGCCGAGGAGCTGACCCCGGCCCACCTGTCGACGGCGCGGTCGATCGCCGACGAGTCGGAGGTGCTGCTCAACAACACCAACCACGCGCTTCCGCTCAGCACCAGCACGTCGAAGATCGCCGTGGTGGGACCGCTGGCCGACGACGCGCTGGACCAGCTCGGCCCGGATGTGCCGATCGGTTATGACACGACCACGGCCGACCTGAAGACGACCGACAAGATCGTCACGGTGGCCGACGGGATCAAGGCCGCAGACCCGGGCGCCTCGGTGACCACGGTGCCGGGCTGCCCCACGTTCACCGTCGCCGATCCGTGCAACGAGACCAGCGGCTTCGGCGCGGCGGTGGCGGCCGCCCAGGCGGCGGACGTGACCGTGGTCGTCGTCGGCGAGCCGGCGGGCGACACCGGCGAGGCCTCGTCGCGGACGTCGCTCGGACCTCCCCGGCCAGCAGCTCGCGCTCGTGCAGCAGATCGCCGCGACCGGCAAGCCCTACGTGGTGGTGCTGATGAACGGACGCCCGCTGACGATCCCGTGGCTGGCGGACAACGCGCCCGCGCTGCTCGAGGCCTGGTACCCGGGCACCGAGGGCGGGGACGCGGTCGCCGACGTCCTGTTCGGCAAGGTCGACCCGAGCGGGAAGCTGCCGATGTCCTTCCCGGTCAACGTCGGTCAGGTCCCGATCTCCTACAACGAGCTGCCCACCGGTCGGCCGTACGACCCCACCAACAAGTACACCTCGCGATACCTGGACGCGCCCAACACGCCGCAGTACCCGTTCGGCTACGGGCTGTCGTACACGACGTTCTCGTTCTCGAACCTGGTCGCGCCCGAGCACCGTCTCTCGGCAACCAGCCGTTCCAGGTCAGCGCCAACATCACCAACAACGGCTCGGTGACCGGCACCGACGTCGTGCAGCTCTACCTGCACGAGAGCGACACGACGATCCTGCAACCGGTCAAGAAGCTCGAGGGCTTCCAGCGCGTGACGCTGGCGCCGGGGCAGACCAAGACGGTGACGTTCACGCTCGGCCGTCAGAACCTCGGCTACTACAACGAGCAGGGGCAGTTCGTGGTGCAGCCGGGCCCGTTCGACCTGTGGGTGGGTGACAGCTCAGTCGGGGTCGGCCTGAACTCAGCCGGTCCGCACACGCACGTTCACGCTGCAGTAGGACGATGCGGGCGCGCGGGAGACTGCGCAGAGCCACGATCGCGATCATCTCGGTCGCGGTCATGGCTCTGCTGGCCGTGCCGGCGCGGCGTCGGCTCGCGCCGACGCGCTGACGCCGCATCAGCGGGCGGTCCTGCACGGGATCGCTCAGGACACCTGGCGGTTCTACGCCGCCGATGTCGATCCGACGACCCATCTACCGCTGGACAACCTGGGCCCAGGCACGGCCCGCGCCACGTATACCTCGGCGGCCAACATCGGGGTCTACCTGTGGGCGGTGGTCGCGGCGCACGACCTCGGGTCTGATCGACACTGCGCGGGCCGACCAGCTGGCTCAGCGCAACGCTCGGCGAGGTTGCGACGCTCAAGCGCTACGACGGGATGCTCTACCAGTGGTATGACACCAACGACGGGAACGTCCTGCTCAACCCCGGTCAGGGCGACTGCACCGAGACGACGCCGGCGCAGGACAACTGCTGGTTCGTGTCGGCCGTCGACAACGGCTGGTATGCGTCCGGGCTGATCGAGGTCCGCAATGCGCTGCCGGCGGTTCGCGCCCTCGCCGACCAGCTCCTGGCGCCGATGGACTTCTCGATCTTCTATGACAGCCGGCCGCAGACCGGCTGCGACGTGAACTCCTCGCTGCCGGCGACCCACCCACCGGCCAGCAGTACGGCGGCTACTACGTCGACCAGGGTCCCGCCGGCTACCACAACAGCGCGCTGTACTCAGACCCGCGGATCGCGATGTACATCGGGATGGGTCGCCACCAGATGCCGGGTGACGTGTGGTGGCGCTCGTGGCGGACACCGCCGCCGCAGCTGTGCCCCACCGACCCGGTCAACGCGGACACGGGTACCGGCTCCTGGGAGACCTACACTGACCCGCAGTCGGGCAAGCCGTTCCAGGTCTGGGAAGGCCACTACACCTACCCCGGGACCTCGCTCACGTTCGTGCCGACGTACGCCGGCGGCATGTTCGAGGGGCTGATGGCCAACCTGGTCGTACCCGAGACGAGCTGGGGTCCGCACAGCCTCGGGCTCGACGATCTGCCGCTGGGCACAGGTTCAGATCAATTACGCGACCCAGGTACTCGGATATCCGGTATGGGGCATCTCGCCGTCGAGCACGGCCGACGACACCGGCGACTACGGCGGGTTCGGTGTCGAGGGCCAGGCGTTCGGAGCGGATCAGCCGCTGGCGTGGTGCACGACCTGCGCGACCGAGACAACCGTCTCCCCACACGCCTCGGCGATCGCCCTGCCGGTTCTGCCCCAGCAGGCGTACGCCAACCTGATCGCGCTCCGCGCCGACTATCCGGGCATCTACACCCCGGACGGCGGTTTCTATGACGCGGTCGATCCGGCGACCGGGTCGATCGGCCACCGCCGGCTGGTCCTCGATCAGTCGATGATCATGGCCGCGCTGGACGACGCCCTCGATCGGGGACGCGCTCCAGCGCGACTTCGCCGCCGACCCGGAGTCCTGGGCCGCCCGGCTCTATCTGGGCGAGGAGCGAATGTCCATCCAAGGACAGCCGTAATCCTCGACGCTGACCTCAGCTGGGCCGCAGCGCGCAGCACCAGGCACTTCGGACACGGAGATTCGGGGCCTCCGGAGCTCAGCCGAGCTCTGGGATCACCTCGGCCGAGAGCCGCTCGAGCTGTCGCGCCTCATCGACGAGCGGATTGAGCAGGATCAGCTCCGCGCCGGCATCCGCCACCGCACGAATGCTGGCGACGCACGCCTCCCCGGGGCCGGCGATCATGTGCTCTGACCAGCCGCCCCGGCCGTAATGTCGCGTGAGCGCGTCCTCGAGCTGCTCGGCTGCGCGATCCGCGTCGTCGTCGACGTGGATGTAGACGCGCTTGCCGATCGGGAACGTGTCGGGATCGCGGCCCTGCGCGGTCAGCTCCTGCCTGACCACCTTGACCTGTCCGGCGAACTGGGACGTTGTCTGGGAGCCGGCGCCCATGAACCCGTGCCCGTGCCGGACCGCGCGCCGCATCGCCGCCGGAGCACTGCCACCGAACCAGACCGGCGGATGCGGCTTCTGCACCGGCTTGGGCTCCATCGAGGCGCCCTCGAGCTTCCACAACCGGCCATCGAAGTTGATCTGATCCTCCGTCCAGCACACCTTCATCAGGGCGAGCGCCTCGTTGAAGCGCGCGACCGGCCTGTCCGGGTCGACGCCGAAGGCGCCGAACGGGCGCCCGCGGCCGCCGCTCGCCACGCCGACTTCAACTCGGCCATGGCTCATGCAGTCCAGCGAGCTGATCGCCTTGGCGAGATGCAGAGGGTTGTGCAGCGGCAGCACAAACACCGCGCATCCCAGCCGCACCCGCCGGGTGCACGCCGCCGCGTAGGTCAGCGTCTGCAGCGGCGCGAGGCTTTCGGACGGGCCGATCACCTGCTCCTGCGTCCACGCGCTCTCGAACAGCCCGAGCTCCTCCACCCGGCGCAGGTACGCACGAAAGGCGTCGTCGTCGAAGCGGCTGTCGGCTGCGGACTGCGGGATGGAGATCGCGAATCGAATCGGGGCAGCAGACACGGCGAGTCAGCCTAACGCGGCGGTGCTCCCGCCGTAGCCACCGCCGACTTCGCGTGACAGCGTGGCTCTACGCACCCGGCTCGCCGACGGCCACGGCGCACGCCGGGGCCTCTCCTCCGAAACCACCGATGGGCGATGAGTTCACACGAGCGGGTAGGTCTCTACCTCCATGAGCAATCGACAAGTGATCCTCAAAATGGTCGTGTCCCTCGACGGTTTTGCCACCAGCCCCGACGGGACCCATGAATGGATGTTCGAGTGGTTTGACGAGGACTCGATGGCGCGGAACCTCCGTGCGCTCGAGCAGGCCGGCGTCCACGCGATGGGCCGCCGCAGCTACGAGATCATGGGCCCGCACTGGGCCGCGTCCGAGGGGCCGATCGCGACCGCGATGAACGAGAAGCCGAAGGCAGTCTTCTCCCACACCCTGGAGAACGCCGATTGGGGGCCGGCCGAGATCTTCGGCGGGGACCTGAGCGCGGAGATCGCAAAGCTGAAGGCCCGAGACGACGAGGGGACAATCCTGGTCCACGGCGGCCCCGACTTCGCCCAATCGCTGACCCGGCTGGGTCTCGTCGACGAATACCATCTGTCCACGATCCCGATCGCGATCGGCGCGGGCCACAGCCCATTCGCCAAGCTGGATGAGCCCCTGAAGCTCGACGTCGTCGAAGAGCAACGCTTCCGAAGCGGAGCCCTCGCGCAGATCCTGGTGCCGAGGCGATGACACCCACCGCTTGACGCAGACCGTCGTCCGCGTCGCTGTCGTCCGCAACCCCTGAACGAGATCGCGGCATTTGCCGGCGACAAGCGGAGTACCCGCGGCAGGACTCGAACCTGCGACCAACAGCTTAGAAGTTGGATGCCCGATCGGTCGGTCAAGTCCGTGATGGGGTGGTGGTGTCTGGTCATGTGTTTGGACGGGCGAGATGATTGATCAAGACCGCGACCACTCCCCAGGCAGCCTCTCGCCGGAGACCTGGACCAATCAGTCCGGGGTGCCGTGGGCTTCGGGAAGCGGTTCGAGACCTGCCCACGCCCCGGGGAGCTCAAGCGACAGCTGTTCCAGTTCTTGGAGATGAAGGGCGGAGAGGGCTTCGAGTCGTTCGGCAGCGTCTGTGGTCAGGCGTAGGCGGACAACGCGATGGTCATCTTGGTCGCGGGTGCGGACGACGAGCCCGGCCGCGTCGGCGCGGTCGATCAGACCGACGGTGGAGTGATGGCGTAGCAGTAGGTAGTCGGCGACCTCGCCGATCGTCGGACCGCGTGGGTCGGGGTGTCCGCGGATCGCGAGCAGCAGTTGGTGCTGGGCTGAGGTGAGGCCGGTGGCGGCGGCCTGCTCCTCACTCCAGTGAAGGAAGCGACGCAGCCCGGTACGGAGTGCCAGGAGCCGGGCGTATGCCTCATCGGGAAGCATTAGCTCTTGTCACGATAATATCGCGCCGCGATGGATATTCGACCTGACTCGGAGCCCTGATCCCTCGTGCGACGACGGGTCAGAGCACATTTCGCTGTCGCTGGGCGGAGTCGATCCCGTCGAGAGCGATCGCGAGCCCCAACCCGAGGACGAGGCGACCTTCCCGGGCGCCAGGCGGCAGGATCGGGGTCGGTCTGAACGATCGTTGGGGGACTTCACGACCACACCGACGCTGCTGTGGCTGGTCCCGCTCGCGTTAGCGG
Source organism: uncultured Solirubrobacteraceae bacterium (assembly GCA_963846015.1). Lineage (GTDB taxonomy): Bacteria > Actinomycetota > Thermoleophilia > Solirubrobacterales > Solirubrobacteraceae > Palsa-465. Next base: position 164,658 of record CAWJUE010000002.1, on the reverse strand, counting down.
TCGGCGCCCTCAGCGCCGGTATTTCGTTGGTGCTGCTGGACATGATCGGGTTCTTCACCAACCTCTTCTACTTCCAGCGGATCAGCGTCCATCTGGTGTCGCCATACGGGAACACGCTGGGTCTGATCGCGGTCGTGATCCCGGTTGGCGGCGGGTTGATCGTGGGGTTGATGGCTCGGTTCGGTTCTGAGCAGATTCGTGGCCATGGAATCCCGGAGGCGATGGAGCGGATCCTGATCGGCGGCAGCCAAGTGCAGCCGCGCTTGGCGCTGCTCAAGCCAGTCTCCAGCGCGGTCAGCATCGGGACCGGCGGCCCGTTCGGTGCGGAGGGACCGATCATCCTCACCGGCGGAGCCGTCGGGTCGATCGTCGGACAGCTGTTCCACCTGACCGCCGCTCAGCGCCGCAGCCTGCTCGTAGCCGGAGCGGCGGCGGGGATGAGCGCGGTGTTTGGGACACCGATCGCGGCGACGCTGTTCGGCGTGGAGCTGTTGGCCTTCGAGTTCAGGCCCCGCTCGATGGTGCTGATCGGCCTCGCAGCGGCGATCGCAGACGCCCTGCGAATGGTGATGGCCCATGCCGGCCTGGTCTCCCCGCAGCCGCTATTCCCGGTGCCCGGCCATCCGCCGCTGGACGCAGTCGGCCTGCTCGGGGCTGCCGCGATCGGACTCGCCGTCGGACTCGCCGCGTGGGTAATGACTCAAGCGGTGTACGGCGCCGAGGACGCTGTTCAAGACGGCTCACCGGGTCGTCTGCATTGGATGTGGTGGCCGACGATCGGTGGGCTGATCATCGGCGTCGGCGGGCTGATCGATTCTCGCGCGCTCGGCGTCGGCTATGACACGATCCATTCCGAGCTGCTGGGACAGCTCGGCGTCGACGCGCTGCTGCTGCTGCTGTGCGTGAAGCTCGTGATCTGGTCGTGTGGGCTCGGGAGTGGCACCAGTGGCGGGATCCTCGCTCCGATCCTGATGATGGGCGCTGCGATCGGGGGGATTCTCGGACACGTACTACCCGGAGCCTCCCCGGGCGTGTGGGCGTTGATCGGCCTGTCTGCCGGCTTGGCGGGTGTCACCCGGTCGCCGTTTACCGCGATCGTGTTCGCGTTTGAGCTCACCGCCGATCAGAACAGCCTGCTGGCGCTGCTGGTCGCCGCGACCGTGGCACACCTGATAAGCGTGCTCGTGCTCAAGCGCTCGATCCTGACCGAGAAGGTCGCCCGCCGCGGCTTTCACGTCATGCGTGAATACGCCGTCGACCCGCTGGAGGCGACGTTCGTGCGCGAGGTGATGGACACCGACGTCTACACCGTCGCGCCTGACCGCGCTCTTGGCGAGCTCTACCGCGTGTTGCCCGAGGGCTCACCAGAACGTCGCCAGCGACTCTTCCCGGTCATCGACGAGCACGGCGCGCTGATCGGGGTGCTGCCCTGGTCGGCCGTACTCGCGGCTGAGGACCCCATCCGGACCGCCAGGGAGGTGATGGTCTCGGCCGTCACGCTTGCACACCCCGACGAGATCCTGCGCCCGGTCGCCGACCGCATGGCCGAGCTCCAGCTCGGAGTCCTCCCGGTCGTCGCACGCGACGAGCCCGCGCGACTGCACGGCCTCATCACCCAGTTCGACCTGCTCCGGGCCCGCCAGAAGCTGCTGCTCGAGGAGCGTCACGCCGAACGGCTGCTCAGACCACTGCGCATCGCGACGTCGGCCTCGGACACCACCCGGGCCACGGATCGCACGCAGCGACTGACTACGGTGTCCGATGAGATCGGTAAAAGTGGATCTGATGCGACCCCTGACTGTTGAGGAGCTCGAGCGTTGGGTGGCGTCTGGTGCGACGTGGCGTGTCGTCGAGATCTCAGATCGCGACGCGCTCGTCGACCTATGCCAATGCACTGGCGAAGTCGAGGAGCAACGAGTCGCGAACGATCCAGCTGTTCTCAAGTACCTTCGCGACCACCGCGCCGCTCCGACGTAACGCCGCCGTCTGGCGATCTTGACCGGGACAACGTCACGAGCGATCAGCCCGGCTTGCAGCAGCCGCAGGCGGGCGGTCGATCAATTCACCCGACCGATCCGCTGGGGGTGCTCGCCGAGCTGTTCCTGGCCCTCGCTGAAGCGGCCGTGATGCTCGTCGGCCGCGGCGCAGTGAAGGGCTTGGCCGTCACTGAAGCGACCATGCCCGCGGTGCTGGAAGTCCTCGTCCCGGGTCTTAGCCTGGCTCACCCCGCAGCCCGCGTTTTTTGCGTTGTTCGGGTTCGTTGTGATGCTCCTGTTGCTCAGGGCTCAATGGCTCTTCACTTGATCGGTTGTTCTCCTGAAGTCCTGTCGAGCGCTCGTGCTTTCGTGTCTCGCCGCGCCTCTGTCAGCGCCCGGTCGAAGGCTCCCCTCCCGCCAGCGCTCGGCGTCCGAGATCCGCGCAGGGTTACGCGCTGGCGGGTTCGCCCGGCGCGGAGTACGGCGGCCAGGCGCCGGACCTCGTCCGAGAGGACTGCCTGGTCGTGCCGGTTCTCACGCCGAGGGGTGGAGCGTCCGGTGCTGACGTCGGTCATCGTTCGCCTTCGAGTGTGTGGGTTGTCGGGCGGTGGCTTCGCGGCTCTGGTCTGTCAGCCGCTTGCATCTGACGTTCAGCCTCGCATCGAGTATTCAGCGACGCTCGCGCCGCGGGATGCTGGCCGCCGTGGTCGCCGTCAACCTGCTCCAGTACAGACCACAAAGCCTCCATCGTGGGCGCAAGTTGGGCGAGCTCATCGAGGTGCTGGACGGCGAGCCGGGCCAGTCGCTCGGCACCGTCGACCGTTAACGCGAGCCGAACGACGCGATGCTGGTCAGGGTCGGCAGCTCGCTGCACCAGCCCCGCTGCCTCGGCGCGATCGACGAGCTCAACCACGCTGTGATGGCGCAGCAAGAGCAACTCGGCGATCTCGCCGATCGACGGCCCCTCCGGGCCTCGACGCCCGCGGATCGCCAGCAGCAGCTGATGCTGTGTGGCCGTCAACCCCGCGGCCTTCGCCTGCGTTTCGCTCCAACGCAAGAAGCGGCGCAAACCCGTGCGCAGCTGCAACAGGTAGGCATAGTCGTCGTCTGTGGGCCGCGATCTCATATCGTGACACGATATCAGGACCATTCGTCCGCTCAGCGACAAAGGAGCGCCAGTTTTCGGCCGATGTCAGAGGGTCAACTTTCGACCGGCGTTGGCACTTTCCGACTGTTGCGACGGAGCAGGGGTCGACCCCCGCACTGCCGACATCTGCACACCGACGAGCCGGGCACTCTTTGCCGCACAGATGCATCGTGCTTGGGATACGTTGTCGGGGAAGCAACCCGAGGAGACAGCATGGCCACAGTCAGCGTTCGCTACATCGTCGACGACGTCGACGCCGCTATCGGCTTCTACTGCGAGGAGTTGGGCTTCCAGGAAGAAATGCACCCGGCTCCCAGCTTTGCGATGCTCACGCTGGATGATCTCAGACTGATCCTGAGCGCGCCCGGCGGTGGGCCCGGGGGTGGACAGGCGATGTCTGACGGCACGATGCCCAAGCCGGGCGGTTGGAATCGCTTCCAACTTGAGGTCGCTGACATCGAAGCAACGGTGGCCCGGCTCCGCGAGCACGGTGTCCGGTTCCGAAATAACATCGTCACGGGCGTGGGCGGCAAGCAAATCCTCGTTCAAGACCCGGCGGGCAACCCGATCGAGCTTTTCGAACCCCGCATTCCCGAGGCAAAACTCGCGCGCAGCACCGAGCGCCCATGACGCCGGTAGTCGGATCCGTCACCCGCGTTCCGCTGCACAGCAGACCGGCGACCGTTGCCCGGCCAACTTCACGAGGCGAACCAGCGATCGGCGCATCCAAAAAGCATCTCTTTGCAGGCTAACCTGAGTACCCGCGGCAGGACTCGAACCTGCGACCAACGGCTTAGAAGGCCGTCGCTCTATCCAGCTGAGCTACGCGGGCGGGGCCTGTTGAGTATGGCGCGCCGAGCGGCGTGGAGGCGCCCGAGGGTGTCCGCTCGAACCTCGGCAAATCGCTGCGGGTTGGCCGCAGCAACTCGCCCAGGTTCCCGTCGCGACGCTGGCCGCCGGCTCGTCGGCTGATTGATCGATCATCGGGGCGCCCGGATTTGAACCGGGGACCTCCTGCTCCCAAAGCAGGCGCGCTACCAAGCTGCGCCACGCCCCGTGCGTGGCGTCCAAGTCTAATCGCGCAGGTCGGCGAGCCGCGGTCACGAACCGGACGGCGCGGCCGATACCGCCCATGGATGCGAAACCGGGTCGTACGCGCGACGGCCGTGCTGGCGGCGCTGGCCGGCGCCGCCCTGACGCTCGATAGCCTGCTCGATCGATGGCGACGATCGAGCCCCTCCGGGCGCTTCACTACGACCTGCAGCGGACCGGCGGCCTGGACGACGTCGTCTCCCCTCCCTACGACGTGATCGACGCCCAGCAGCGGGCACAACTGGCCGCGCGGTCGCCGTACAACGTGGTCGAGATCGACCTGCCGGAGGGTGGCGAGGACCGCTATGACAACGCCGCCCGGATCCTCGGGGAGTGGCGTTCGCGGGAGGTCGTCGTCCAGGATGAGCAGCCGGCGCTGTGGACGCTGTCGCAGGACTACACCGGTCCGGACGGCGTGCGCCGCACTCGCCAGGGGTTCTTCGCGCGCGTGCGCGTGCAGGAGTACGGCCCCGGCACGATCCGCCCGCACGAGCGCACCCACCCGGGCCCCAAGGAGGACCGGCTGCGGCTGACCCGCGCCACGAGGGCGAACCTGTCGCCGATCTTCTCGCTGTACTCCGACCCGGACGGGACCGCGTGGGCCGCGCTCTCGAGCGCCGCCGATCCGAACACCGAAGCGGAGACGACCGACGCGGACGGCACCGTCAGCCGGCTGGCGCGGGTGACCGACCCCGCCGCGATCGCCGCCGCCCAGGCCGGCGCTGCAGGACACCGAACTGCTGATCGCCGACGGCCATCATCGCTACGAGACCGCGCGCGTGTACGCGGAGGAGATCGGCGGCGAGGGTGACCACCGGTACGTGTTGATGTGCTTGGTCGCACTGCAGGATCCCGGGCTGACGGTGTTCCCGACCCACCGGCTCGTCCGCGGCCTGAACGCCGCCAGGCAAGAGGCGCTCGCGACCGCGATCCGCTCGAATTTCGAGATCGAGGAACTGGACGACACCGCGCAGCTGGCCCCGGCGTCCGGCGACGAGGTCCGGATCGGCTACATCGACTCGCATTTCAAGCGGCCGCTGATGCTGACGCTGCGCGACCAGCGGATCGCCGACGAGGCACTGCCTGACCACGCGCCCCCCTATCGGCGGCTCGACACTGCGGTGCTCGAGGCGGTGATCCTCAAGGGCGCGCTCGGGATGACCGACCACGACATCGACGAGCTCAACGGGCTCGGGTACGCGCGTGACTTCGCGCAGGCGCTGGAGCTGATCGAGGACGGCAGCTACGACGCGGCGTTCTTCATGGCGCCGACGCCGGTGCAGCGGATCCAGGAGGTCGCCGCCGCGGGCGAGAGCATGCCGCCGAAGTCGACGTACTTCTTCCCCAAGGTCCCGACCGGGTTGCTGTTCAACCCGCTGGGCTGAGCGGCCGGCCGTGAGCCCGGCCGCGCGCGCGCGACTCGCCGCGACGCTCCAGGACTCGGCTGCTGGCGCCTGAGGCGGCGGTGGAGCTGGAGGTCAGTGGCGCCACCAACGCCGCGGTGCTCGTCCCGCTCTACGAGCGCGATGGCGAGATCCACGCGGTGTTCACCCGCCGCCGTGACGACCTGCGCCGCCATCCCGGCGAGATCTCGTTTCCGGGCGGCCGGCAGGAGACCGGCGACGCCGACCTCGTGCAGACAGCGCTGCGTGAGACCGACGAGGAGATCGGCCTGACGCCCGCGGCGGTCCGGATCGTCGGCGCGCTGCGGCCGACGCCGACGATCGCGACCGGCTACGCGATCTACCCGTTCGTCGGGGTGATCGAGCCGGGTGCGCGGTGGACGCTCAGTCCTGACGAGGTGGCGTCGGTGCTGGAGCTGACGCTGACCGACCTGCGCGCGGGCTACGGCCGCCGCCGGCTGCTGCGCCGCGGGCTGCCGATCCGCACCGACACGTTCGTCGTCGGCGACGAGCTGATCTGGGGCGCGACCGCGCGGATCCTCCAGGACCTGCTGGAGCGCCTGCCCGGATAGATCGGTAGGTGGAGGGAAATGCTCACCTACATGGCAAACCCTCCAATCGGCTCTCGCGCCGGGAGCGCGCCGCGGTCGAGCGCCGGCTCAGCCCGCGTCCGCGCCGCGGGCCAGCAGCACCCGCTGCACCGCGTCGGCGGCCGCCGGCGTCCACGCCTCGTGGTCGCGGGCTCGGCGGTCAGCAGCACGTACGGGATCAGCGACCGCTCGCAGGCGGTGGCGACGACCCCGGCCCCCGCGCACAGCACCGCCGGATCGACTGTCCCGACCGCCTCGTAGACGACGCCGCGCACGGTCGTGTCAAGCATCTTCTCCAGCAGCATCGCGAGCCGCGTCGTGTGCAGCGCCCGCAGCTGGGCGGCGGTCCCGGTCGCGGACCCGAGCAGCACGCACAGCACGCCGACGTGATCGAGCGCGCGGCTGAGCGTCGCGACCCGGTCAGGATCGCCGACGAACGGCTCCGCCCCGGCGGCCTGCAGCTCGACGACGCGCGCCGGATCCCGAGTCGTCGCCCGGACCGCATGGCCGTCCCGACGCAGCGCCGCGGTCAGCGACAGGCCGCGGCAGCCGCAGCCGACGATCAGGCACCGCGCCATCGGCGCTCAGCCGGCCGGCGGCCGCGCGGGTCGCGAGGCACGCCGCCACGTCGTGTCGCTCACGCGTGAGCTGCAGCTCGACGTCCTCGAGCGTCCGCTCGCGCTCGCCGCGGCGGCGCCGTCGCGCGTTGCACGCCTCCAGCAGCTGCGACAGATCCTCGGCATCGAGCGCCTCGCGCTGCTCGAGGATCTCTTCCGCCGAACGCAGGCCCAGCGGACCCGAGCCGGTGCGGGGCCGCTGATGTCCGCCGGTGCCGGACGCCAGCCAGCTCCACAGCCCGGTCACGACGACCGCGCCGACCAACAGGATCGCGAACGTCCCCATCGCGACGAAGTCTAAGCCGCCGGTGGCACGAGTCGCCGGCGGACCGCAGCGCCGCACAGCCGGCGCCGCAACTCGGCGGCGATCGCCGTGTTCAAGTCGGCGTCAATCGCACCGCAGCTGACGGGTCGGAATCAGCGGGGTGGGCCGGGATCACCAATCCCAAACGAAGGACCAGGAGGCTTGAATGCGTGTTCGAGTCACCGTGCTCGTCGCTGCCGTGATGGCATGCGCGTGCGCGGTCACCCCATCGATCGCCGCCGCACACGGTCCCGTCCGTGACCGCGCGCTGACGATCCACAACTCCCCGCAGAGCATCGTCGCCGGCGATCCGGTGCTGATCTACGGGCGCCTGCTCGGCCGCGATTCGGCGAACCAGCGGGTCGTGCTGTGGCACCGGATCAACCCAACGGCCGGATTCACGATCATCGGTCGTACCCAGACCGACAGCTCGGGTCGCTACGAGTTCACCCGTCAGAACGGAATCGTTGAGACCAATCGCAGCTGGTACGTGACCGGGTCCGGCGCTGAGTCATTCGCAAGACCGTGCACGAGCAGGTCGCAGCCGAGGTGACGCTGACCCCGAGCGCCACCCAGGCGACCACCCGTCACCCGATCACGTTCACCGGCCAGGTGTCCCCCGGGCACGCCGGTCAGACGATCGAGCTGCAGGCGCAGCGCGGCGACTCCAACAACTGGAACACGATCAAGACGGCTCGGCTGGACGCGAGCTCGAGCTATTCGATCCCGGTCGCCTGGCGGTTCCCCGGCCCGCGCGAGGTCCGCGCGGTGTTCCCCGGCGACCCGCGCAACACGCGCGGGATCTCGGCAGTCAGCACGATCGTCGTCGAGCAGACCGAGGTGCCCGGCTTCACGATCGGCTCGAGCAACCCGATCGTCCTCAACCAGACGCCGGTCTCGATCTCGGGAACGCTTGAGACGTCATCGGGCGGCGCAGCGGAGCCCGGCGTCAGCGTCGCGCTGTACGCCAGCCAGCCGGGACAGCACAACTGGTCCGAGACTCAGACCACGACGACGGGCGACCGACGGCACCTACAGCTTCACGGTGCAGGGCTCGACCAACGAGCTGTACCAGGCCCGGACCACGTTTGCCCCGGTACGCGCATCGGCGGTCGTCTTCCAAGGCGTTCAGGACGTCGTCTCGATCACGTCCAGCGCAACGCGCCGCGATCGTCGGTCAGCGGGTGACCTTCAGCGGCAATGTCTCACCCGGCAAGCCGGGCGACGCCGTGTACCTCGAACGACTGGGCAAGGACGGCAACTGGCACATCGTCGAGAGCTCCACGCTCAATCAGGCGTCTGACTATTCGATCGGCTGGACATTCGGAACCCCGGGCGCCAAGCAGTTTCGCGTTCAGGTGCTGGGCGACCCGCAGAACGTGACCGGTGTCTCGGCGTCGGTGCCGATCACCGTCACGCTGCCGCCGGTCGGCTCGCTGCCCAACGGCGGCTGAACCGACAGCAACGATCCGGGGCGCAGTGCGGTCCCCGCCGGCTTGCGGCCGGCGGGGATTCGCGTACGTCGCGGACAGCGCCTCGTGTAGCGTCCCGGCCCGTGACCAAGCCACCAGCAACGATCGGCGTCGCCGGCGCCGGCACGATGGGCGCCGGCATCGCCCAGCTCGGATGCCAGTCGGGCGCGCGCACGCTGCTGTATGACCCGGACCCGGACGCGTTGCGACGCGGCGCCGAGCGGATCGCCGCCGCGCTTCGCCGCAGCGCCGAGCGCGGGCGGCTGACGCGAGGAGCAGTCGCACGCGGGCGACCGCCAACCTGGAGCAGGTGACCGAGCCGGCCAGCCTGGCCGAGTGCGAGCTCGTGATCGAGGCCGCACCTGAGTCGCTCGAGCTCAAGCGCGAGCTGTTCACCGAGATCGCACGCCACGTGTCCGACGCGTGCGTGCTGGCGACCAACACCTCGTCGCTGCTCGTGACCGCGGTCGCGGCGCCGCTGCCCCACCCCGAACGCGTCGTCGGCATGCACTTCTTCAATCCGCCGCCGGTGATGGCGCTGCTGGAGGTGGTGTCTGGCGTCGAGTCCTCCCCAGAGGCGGTCGCGCTGGCGCGCGCCGCCGGCGAGGCGATGGGCAAGCACGTGATCGACGCGGTCGACGGCGTCGGCTTCCTCGTCAACCGCTGCAACCGCCCGTTCGGCCTGGAGGGCTTGCGCCTCGTATCCGAGCGAATCGCGACGATCGATCAGGTCGACCGCATCTGCCGGCTCGGCGGCGGGTTCCGGATGGGCCCGTTCGAGCTGATGGATCTCGTCGGCGTCGACACCGGGCTTGACATCTCCCGCTCGTTCTACGAGCAGAGCTTCGGCGAGCCCCGCTGGCGGCCGTCGCCGATCACCGTCAAGACCGTCGCCGCGGGCCGCTATGGCCGCAAGTCGCGGCCGCGGCTACTACGAGTATCCCGAGGGCGGACGGCACCGTCCCGACGACCCCGAGCCGCCGGCCGGCGGCGGTGGCGACGGCCTGGTCGTGATCGCCGGTGAGACGCAGCTGGCGCTCGAGCTCGCCGCAGGCCGCCGACGCGGCCGGCTGGACGGTCGTCGGCCCCGGGCGACGCCGAGGAGCTCGACGCCCCGTTCCTGATCCTCGATCTGACCGGCGGCGAGGAACCCGAGGCGCCACTGCAGGGCGCGCCACAGGCGATCTGCCTGCAGGCCGGCTCGCTGGCGGCACTTGACCCCGGCGGCTCGGCCGTCGGCTTCCACGCCCTGCCGCCGCTGAGCAGCTCGCGGCTGGTGGAGCTGACCGCCGGGCCCGACAGCGCCGAGTCGGCGGTCGCCGCGACCGAGCGGTTCTTCGGATCGCTCGGCAAGCACACGGCATGGGTGTCAGATGGCCCGGGGCTGGTGCTGGGACGGATTGTCTGCCAGGTGATCAACGAGGCCGCGTTCGCGCTCGGCGAGGGCGTCGGCAGCCCGCGAGGACATCGACGCGGGCATGGTCCACGGGCTCAACTATCCGCGCGGCATCCTCGCCTGGGCCGATGCGATCGGGCTCGACCACGTGCTCGGCGTGCTCGACGCGCTCACCCTCGAGTACGGCGAGGAGCGCTACCGCGCCGCACCGGTGCTGCGGCGCCTGGCGCTATCGGGACGGCTCGGACGGCCGACCGGTGAGGGCTTCCTCAGCTACGACGGCGTAACGTCAGCCCGGGATGGAGCCCTAGACCCTCTTGCCACGAATCGTCACTCGGCAACGCCGCCGGCATTGCCTGGACATTTGGTCGATGGAGGCGTCGACGGCGTGTCGAACTGGGTCCATGCGACCGACACAATCGGTGGTGGCAGGAATCACTCTCCTCCAGCCCCCACACCGTCCGGCGCAGACCCCTTGCGTTGGCGGCAGCCGCAATTGCGGCCGTGGCCATTTCCCTAACCCTCTCGGCCGCGGCCGCCGCGGCGGCGGTCCGAGCCCGGCACCACCGCACGCGACGAGCACATGCAGCGGGGCGCGCACCGCGATCGCCGCCTCGACGAAGTCGGCGCTGCGCACCGCGGTCGTCTGCCTGATCAATCGGCAGCGAACCTCGCGCGGCCTGCCGGCGCTCATCGCCGATTCGAAACTGGACCGGTCGGCACAGGGCTGGACCGACGAGATGGTCGCCCATCACGAGTTCACGCACGGCGCCGACTTCGCCGAGCGGATCACCGCCGCCGGCTTTCACTGGTCGCAGGCGGGCGAGAACATCGCCACCGGGTACCCGACGCCGGCCTCGGTCGTCGCCGGCTGGATGCCAGCGCCGGCCACTGCGAGAACATCCTCGACCCGGCGTTCCGCGATGTCGGCACGGGCGTCAGCCGAGGCGCAACGATCGTCTCGCCCGGCACCTGGACCCAGGACTTCGGGCTGCTGCGCGGGTCAACGCGCCGCGTCGGGCAACCGCGCCCCGGCGGCCGGCTGCCCGTACAGCTGAGCCGTCCGCGACGCAAAACCGCTATGCGGCCGCGACGCGCTCTGCGACGTCAAACGGGAACGCGGTGTCGCGCAGATACCACTCGGCGTCCAGTGCCGCCTGGCATCCCGGACCCGGCCGCGGTAACGGCCTGGCGGTAGGTGTGGTCGACGAGGTCGCCGGCCGCGAACACGCCGGGCAGGTTGGTCAGCGTCGACTTGCCCTGGGTGAGCACGTAGCCCTCCTCGGAGACGTCGACCTGGCCGCGCACCAGCTGTGACTGGGGATCGTGGCCGACCGCGATGAACGCGCCGGTGATCTCCAGCTCCTTGATCGAGCCGTCCTCGCGTGTTGCGCAGCCGCGCGAGCGTCAGCGAGTTGTCCTTACCGGTGAACTCCTCGATCACGTACGGCGTCACGAACTCGATGTTCGGGATCGCCCGGGCGCGCTCGAGCATGATCTTCGAGGCGCGGAACTCGTCGCGACGGTGGACGATGTCGACCTTGGACGGCGAACTTGGAGAGGAACATCGCCTCCTCCATCGCGGAGTCGCCGCCGCCGACGATGATCGTCGGCGCCTGCTTGAAGAACGCGGCGTCGCAGGTGGCGCAGTAGCTGACCCCGCGGCCGGACAGCTCGTCCTCGCCGGGGACGTCGAGCTTGCGGTGCTGGGCGCCCATCGCCAGGATCACGGCTTTGGCGAGGTGCAGCTCGTCGCCGAGCCAGACCTTGTGCGGCGCCGTTCCGTCGGTGCTGAGCTCGACCGCGGTGACGTCGTCGGTCTCCAGGCGCGCGCCGAAGCGCTCGGCCTGGCTACGCATCTGGCCCATCAGCTCGGGACCCATGATCCCGTCCTGAAAGCCCGGGTAGTTCTCGACGTCGGTGGTCTGCTGCAGCAGCCCGCCCCACGCGAAGCCCTCGACGACGAACGGCTCGAGGTTCGCACGCGCGGTGTACAGCGCCGCCGTATAGCCGGCCGGACCCGAACCGATGATGATGACGTTCTCGATCTTCTGTTCGCTCACTTCATAAAGTATAGCCTGCCGGGCGTCAGCCGCGCAGCGCTCGAGCGCGTCCGCCGCGCAACGCCTCGAGCCGAGCCGCGGCCGCCAAGACGCGCGGCCCCAGCCGCGGCGCGAGCGTGCGAACCAGTCTCGGCCAGCAGCGCGCCGCCGACCAGATCGGTCGCGTAATGCTCGCCGAGGTAGACGAGCGCGAGCCCCAGCATCGCCGCGTACGCCCAACCCACGGCCCCGGCGACCGGACCGGTCTCCGACAGCAGATGGGCGGCCATCAGCGAGGTCGCGAAGTGCAGCGACGGCATCGCCGCCAGCGGATTGCCGCCGAGCACCTCCATCAGCTCCGGCCAGCGATCGCCCCAGAACTGCTCGCCGTACTCGATCATCATCCGCCGCACCGCGACCGGTTCGCCGTCGCCGAAGCGCCCGTGCCGGGCCGCGTACCAGGGCGGCGCGGTCGGGATCGCCCAGTAGAACAGCGCGCCGGCGTCGAACACCGCGTACATCCGCACCGCGGCCGCGGGGAATCGCTGCGGCGAGCGCAACAGGACGTAGCCGACCGAGCAGTGCGGAACCGCGAACCAGATCCAGTGACACCAGACGAGCGTCCGCTCGAACTGGTTGATCGAGCCCGCGGTCGCCAGCCGGCGCTGCAGCCGGACGGTCGGCGGGACGCCGAGCCCGAGCACGCGGTCGCAGGCGATCGGATAGTCGATCCGGACCCGGCGCTCGAGCGCCTCGTGGTCGTCGTTGGGCATCTCGTAGGCGGCGACGTAGGCCCACATGTTCAGCGCGCACAGCGCCACGTCGCGCGCCCGGCTGCGCGGTACGGCCACCGCCAGCGCGGCCGGCGCGGCGGCGGCGGCGCCGAGCACCACGCCCTTGGGCAGCTTCAGCCGGCGACGAACGGCGGGCGCCGCGACCCCTGCCGCGACCAGGGCCCAGGCCCCCGCTCTGATGGCCCTCCGGGCGGACAAGACGCGAGCGAGTATAAGAATCGGCGGGCTCGGTCACGGCCGCCCGCAGATCGCCTATCCGCCGGTGTATTGGCCTCCCCGGCTCACGCGACCCGACGGACATATAGAATGCCGCCCCGCCTTGATGCGCAGCTCAACACAACGTAAGAACCGGTCGGCCCGAGCCGCTCCGAGAGCGACTTGTGGAGGTCGCGGCGCTGCGCGTGATGCCGGCGCTGGCGGTCGTCGCCGCCAGCCTGATCCTCGCTCCGGGCGCGTTCGCGAACTTCATCACGCCGAAGTCGGGCGGCTCCCCGAACGCCAACTCGATCCACACGCTGTACGTGATCGTGCTGATCGTCGCGGCGATCGTGTTCGTCGCGGTCGAGGGCGCGCTGTTCGTCGCGGTGTTCCGCTTCCGCGCCAAGCGGCACCCGGTCGCGCACCAGACCCACGGCAACACCAAGCTCGAGATCGGCTGGACGGCGGGCGCCGCGGTGATCCTGCTGATCCTCACGGTCGTGACGTTCATCAAGCTGCCGAGCATCGTCAACGCGCCCGAACTCCGACGCCAACGGGCTGAACCTGACGCGCCTCGGTCTCCAAGCCCTCGCCGCCGAACGGCAAGAAGCTCGACATCTGCGTCCAGGCTCGCCAGTACATCTGGCGCTACACCTACGGCGCCGGCTGCAAGAACGACTCGTTCAATCCAGAAGGAGCCGTACTCGTTCACGACGATGGTCGTGCCGGTCCACACCACGGTCGTGCTGACGATCCAGTCCTCGGACGTGATCCACTACTGGTGGATCCCGTCGCTGGGCGGCAAGGTCGACGCCGTCCCCGGCTACACGACCTACACGTGGTTCAAGGCCACCCACACCGGCTTCTTCCACGGCCAGTGCGCGCAGCTGTGCGGCACCAACCACGCCGCGATGGTCGCCTACGTCCGGGTCGTCTCACCGCAGAAGTACGAGACCTGGCTGGGCAAGCAGGAGGCGCAGATCACCGTCCCAGAACAACCAGGTCGCGCAACTGCGCCAGATCCTCACAACACAGAACCAGCTAGGCAACTAGGAGCTCGATGGCAACCATCACCAGCGATCGCGTCGTCCGGCCGGTTCCCCAGATCCTGGCGCACGAGGTCATCGCCCCGCGCAAGACCAAGCGCTGGGTCGACTGGGTCCTGACGACCGATCACAAGAAGATCGGGATCATGTACCTGGTCCTGACGGGCGTGTTCTTCTGCATGGGCGGGGTCGAGGCGCTGATGATGCGCACCCAGCTCAGCGTCCCGAACAACACGCTGCTGACCTCCGAGCACTACAACCAGCTGCTCACGCTGCACGGCACGACGATGATCTTCCTGTTCGTCGTCCCTGTCTGGGCCGGGTTCGGCAACTACTTCCTGCCGCTGATGATCGGCGCCCGGGACATGGCGTTCCCGCGCCTGAACGCGCTGTCGTTCTGGCTGCTGGCGTTCGGTGGCATCGTCTTCTACGCGACGCTGTTCTGGCATCCGCCGGACGCCGGCTGGTGGAGCTACCCGCCGCTCTCGGAGAGCCTGTACTCCCCGTCGGGCGGACAGGACGCGTGGATCTTCCTGATCCACCTCACCGGCATCTCGTCGCTGCTCGGCGCGATCAACTTCTACGTGACGATCGTCAACATGCGCGCGCCGGGCATGAGCTGGAATCGGCTGCCGTTGTTCGTCTGGTCGCTGCTGGTCTACGCGATCCTGCTGATCATCGCGCTGCCGGTGATCGCCGCCGCGGTCACGATGCTGCTGGCCGACCGCCACTTCGGCACCCACTTCTTCGATCCGACCGATCACGGCTCGCCGGTCCTGTGGCAGCACCTGTTCTGGTTCTTCGGCCACCCCGAGGTCTACATCATGATCCTGCCCGGGTTCGGGGTCGTGTCCGAGGTGATCCCGGTGTTCAGCCGCAAGCCGATCTTCGGCTACAAGGCGATCGCCGCCGCGACCGCTGTGATCGCGTTCCTGGCGACGCTCGTCTGGGCCCACCACATGTTCGCCTCGCCGCTCCCGATCGTGGTGCTCGGCTTCTTCATGCTGAGCTCGTTCCTGATCGGCGTCCCGACCGGGGTGAAGATCTTCAACTGGATCGCCACGCTGTGGCGAGGGTCGCTCGTGATGACCACTGCGTTGTGGTTCACGATCGGATTCATCGCGATCTTCATCATCGGCGGCATCACCGGCATCTTCCTGGCGGTGTTCCCGGTCGATTGGCAGCTCAACGACACGTACTTCGTGGTCGCGCACTTCCACTACGTGCTGATGGGCGGCGCCGTGTTCACCGTGTTCGCGGGCGTCTACTACTGGTACCCGAAGATGACCGGCCGGCTGCTGAGCGAACCGCTGGGCAAGGCGTCGTTCTGGTTCATGTTCGTCGGCTTCAACGCGACGTTCTTCGTCCAGCACGCCCTCGGGCTGTCCGGAATGCCACGACGGATCTACACCTACCAGCCCGGGCTGGGATGGTCGACGTACAACCTGATCTCGACGATCGGCTCCTACATCCTCGGCGTCGGTGTGCTGCTGACGATCGTCAACATCTACCGGAGCCTGACCAAGGGCCAGATCGCCGGCCCCGACCCGTGGAAGGGCAACACGCTGGAGTGGTTCACCCAGTCGCCGCCGCCGGTCAACAACTTCGACGAGATCCCGCGGGTGCGCTCGGTCGAGCCGATGCGCGACATTCGCCGCCAAGTGGAGCGCCAGACCGGCGTGATCCAGAAGGGCGGCGGCTCCGAGCAGTTCGTCAGGAGCAGCTGACTTGAGATGAGTGCCCGGACGGCCACCGCGCCGGCGGCCGCGGCACGGTCGCGTGCGCAGCAGCTCGTCGTCGACTACGTCGAGCTGACCAAGCCCAAGGTCCAGTCGCTGCTGCTGTTCACCACGGTGGCGACGATGGAGGTGGCGGGCAACCCGTCCGCGGGCCGGATCGCGCTGACGTGCATCGGCGGCTACCTGTCGGCCGGCGGCGCGGGCGCGGTCAACCATTACTACGACCGCGACATCGACGCGCGGATGGCCCGCACGGCCGACCGCCCGGTCCCGTCGGGCCGAGTCAGCCCGCGCGCCGCACTGATCTACGGGATCGTCCTGGCGGCACTGTCGTTCGCGCTGATGTCGCTGACGATCAACGTCCTGGCAGCGTCGCTGGCGTTCGCCGGGTTCGTCGGATACGTCGGCGTCTACACGATCTGGCTGAAGCGGCGCTCCACCCAGAACATCGTGATCGGCGGCGCCGCCGGCGCGATGCCGCCGCTGGTGGCCTGGGCCGCGACCCGCGGCAGCCTCTCGTGGACCGCTGTCTACCTGTTCGCGATCGTCTTCTACTGGACCCCGCCCCACTTCTGGGCGCTGAGTCTGCTGATGAAGGACGAGTACGCCGAGGTCGGGATTCCGATGCTCCCGGTCGTCAAGGGCGAGCACGAGACGCGCAAACAGATCCTGCTCTACACGCTGCTCCTGTACGCCGTGACGCAGCTGCCGTTCTGCGCCGGCGGCTTCGGCGTGATCTACCTGGTCGGCTCGATGGTGCTCGGGCTCGCATTCATCGCGGGCTCGTGGCTGCTGTACCGGCGCGCCGATCGCCGCACCGCCCTGCGTCTGTACCTGTTCTCGATGCTGTACCTCGCGCTGCTGTTCGCGACGATGGTGCTCGCCGCCAAGGTCTGACCCAGTCGCGCCACCCTTGAGTTAGGATCCCGACCACATGGATAGAAAGCTCGCTCGCAAGAACCTCCGCGCCGGTCTGATCGCCGGCATCGTCTGCTTCTTCATGTTCGGCATCACGTTCCTCGCGGCCGCGATCTACGTGCACTGATGGCCGAGTACGACACTGATGAGACGCCGCCCGTCGGCGAGGAGATCCATCTTCCAGGACCGAGTCTGCTGCCGTTGCTGGTCGGGATCGGGATCACCTGCATGGTGATCGGCACGACGCTCGGCTGGTGGCTCTCGATCATCGGCCTGATCCTGTTCGTGGTCACGACCGTGATCTGGATCCGCAGCACCCGTCGCGACATCGACGACCTGCCCGAAGACCACGGTCACTGAGCGGCGCCGACCGGTGCCGCCTGAACGGGTCGTTGCCGCCCCTGCCGCTGGTAGCATCGCGAACCCATGAGGATTCGTCAGAAGTACCGTATGCGGACGCCCTCGACCGGGCGTGAGGTCATCGTCGAAGCGCTGCCTGACGAGAAGTACGTCGATCGTGACAGCGGCGAGGAGCTCGAGGTCATCGCCCAGCTGCTGCCGCTGGCGCCGACGCCGTCAGAGCTGCCGTGGGCAGTCGAGAATCTCCGGTTCTGCAACTGGTGCGACCAGCTGTCGCAGAAGGACCTGAACGACTGCCCAGTGTGCGGCCGGCGGATGGAACCGCTGCCGATCGACGTACCCTAAGCATGCGCGCGGGGCAGCTCACCGGGATGCGCCGGCGCGCGGCGGCCGTTTCGCTGTGCGTGCTGCTGGCTTCGCCGCTGGCGCTCGCCGCCTGTGGCAGCGGCACCTCGAACTCGACCGACACCTCCGGAGCGCCCGCGTTCACGGTCCCGGGCGGAGACGTGGCCGTGTCGTCCGGGGGTTCGGCGGGCGGTCAGACCAGCGGGACGTCGTCGTCCAGCTCCTCGACTCAGAGCTCCACGCAGACCAGCGCGGGCACGACGACCGGAGCCTCGACCGGAACCACACCCCCAGCGACGACCACGTCCGGCGGCGCACCGGCCGACACCACGACGGCGGCCAGCGGCGGTACCGCCACCGCGCAGGGCACCGGCACCTCGACCAGCGGTGGCGCCAACCTCGGGTCGGCCTTCTGTCAGCAAAACCCAGGGGCGTGCTGAGGGCTTCCCGCTCGCGTCGCTCGCGCTGGACGACGCGTACTGCCAGACCGATGCGATCGCCGCGCGAGCGACGCGCTCAGGAAACCCTCAGCACTTAGCGTCGGTCGCCGAGCTTCCGCACCTGGGCGACCCTGGCGCAGCTCCGACATGAACCGCGCCGAGCCGTCGCTGGGAGGGTCCAGCGAAGCGATGACGTATTCCCGAACGTGTCGGTCGCGCGGCTGCCGCAGCAGCTGCGGAGTGCGCGACGCTTAGCGCTCCGACACGAGCGGGGATGCGTCGGCGCGCTCCGACGCGGGCGGGCACGCGTCAACGCGCTCTCAATGGGCGTAGTGCTTCGGGTACGGGACGTTGGTGACCTCGGTCGCCGAGTACTCGACCCGGGTGCCGGTGTAGGCGCAGCCGTACCGCGCGGACGCCCCGACCTTGGTCTGGGCCGTCTGGCTGGCCGCAGCACTGCTGCAGTTCGACGTGCGGCTCTGGGCGTAGGCGAACTGGCTGGCTGGCAGGTTGTAGGTGAGGATCGGCGCCCAGGTCGGGACCGTCAGCGCGAGGATGTCGCCCTGCTTGACCGGGAGCGCGGTGAACGTGCTGAACGCCGGCGGCAGCGAGAGCGGCTCGGTCAGGACCTGCCCGAGAAATGGGATCAGGTGGTAGTCGCCGCTCTGGGCCGCCACGGTGTACGTGCCCTTGGCTCCGGGCTTGAGCACGGTCAGCGCCAGCTGCGGCGTGCCACCGTAGGCCGTATCGAGCCCGTGGATCAGACTGTGGACCGTCTTGGCGTTGGTCGACAGGCGCGACAGACCGACCGTGAAGGCGACCACCCAGCCGTCCTGCTTGACGATCGTCGGGCTCGAGACACCGTCGGACTTGGTCTGGATGGCGGTCGTGCGCTCCAGCACGATCTTGCAGGAGCTGGTCGACGTGCCCTTCGGGCAGGCGGGGGCCGTCAGCGGTGTCTTGGTCTGCCCGACCGCAACGACCGCGGCCGAGGCGGCCGTCGGGAGCACGAGCGCGGTGGCCAGCAGCGCGATCGGCGCCAGGCAGATCAGGGCATGCGGCAGCGAGAAGCGTTTGAGCATCGCCTGATTGAACACGAACGGCGCGTCGAGGTTGCGATCCGCCGTTCACCGCCCTCCGTGGAGGACGAGCTCGCTAGATCTTGGTGACGTTCACCGCCTTGGGGCCCTTCTCGCCGGTCTCCTCCTCGTAGGAGACCTTGGCGCCTTCGGCGAGCGACCGGTAACCGTCGCCACCGATCCCCGTGTAGTGCACGAATAGGTCGCGGCCGCCGTCATCCGGGGTGATGAACCCGAACCCCTTGTCGTCGCTGAACCATTTGACCGTACCCGTTGGCATATGTGTACTCCTCCGGCGTAATGCCGTGGTGCGAAATTCCGGGTCGGCGTCGGCCCGGCGAACCGGCCTAACGTACCAAGTTTGGGACCAGCCGCGGGGGAGGTTGAGCCGCCGATCCGGTGCTTCGGATCAGCGGCCGTGGAACGTCGCCCGGCCCGGTCCGTCCCGCAGGAACGACTGCACGCCACCTTGCAGGTCCTCGGTGGCGAACAGGCGGCCCGCGACCGTCCCGACCCGATCGTTGGCGAGCTCCACCCCGCCCTCCAGGTAATCGCGGAGCACCTGCTTGGTGGCGGCATGCGCCAGCGTCGGCCCGGCGGCCAACTTCGCCGCGTAGGACCGCGCGGCATCGTCGAAGCCGTCGTCGACGAGGAGGAGGTTGACCACGTTCCAGCGTTCGAGCTCGGCGGCCCCGAACGGCCTGCCCTCCATCACGAACTGCCGGGCGCGGCCGGTGCCGGCGCGCTCGGCCAGACGCTGGGTGCCGCCCATCGCCGGCGTCAGCCCGATCACGCGCTCGACCAGGCCGAACGAGGCGGACTCGGCGGCGAGGATGAGGTCGCACGCCAGCGCCAGCTCGAACGCCCAGGTCAGGCACAGCGCGTGCGCGGCGAACACCGTCGGGCACGGCAGCCGGTCGACCCGGCGGGCCAGCTCGATCAGCTCGTCGAAGCTCCGCCGCGCCGCCTCGGGACCGTCCATCGCGGCGAACATCGAGACATCGACGCCGCCGGAGAAGGCGCGCCCCTCGGCGCGGAACAGCACCCCGCGGGCGGGCTCTGACTCCAGCCGGTCGACCGCCCGCAACAGCCCGTCGAGCAGCGGGCGGTCCATCAGGTTCAGCGGCGGCGAGTCGAATGTGACGACCGCCAGCGCGCCGTCGCGCTGCAGCCTGACCGGTTCGTCGCTCACCGCAGCAGCTCGGCGGTGGCGGCGATCTCGCCGGCATCGCCCTGCGACGGCACCCACGGCAGCTTCAGCGGATCGTCCGCGTAGCGGGGGATCACGTGCATGTGCAGATGGAAGACCGTCTGCCAGGCGGCGGCACCGCACGAGTTGATCAGGTTGACACCGTCGGCCCCGAGCCGCTCGGTCACCCGTCCGGCCAGCCGTTGCGCGGCAACCGCGACGGCCGCGACGTCCTCGGGGTCGGCCTCCAGCAGGTTGGTCGCGTGGTTGCGCGGGACGACCAGCGCGTGGCCCCGGGTCGCCGGGCTGATGTCCATGAACGCGACCGTCCGCTCGTCGGCGTCGACCTGCTGCGACGGAAGCTCACCGGCGACGATCTTGCAGAACAGGCAGTCGGGATCCCTCATCGCGTCCAGCTTAGTGGCCTCCACTATCGATCCGCGACCAGCTGGCGGGCGCGGTCGATCGCCTGCTCGGGCGTGTGGACCTCGCCGCTGAACGCCTCCGCCCGCAGCTCGGCCAAGCAGGCCGCCGACCTGCGGGCCGGGCGCGATCCCCAGCGCCCGGGCGAGCTCGTCCCCGCGAACCGGCGGACGCGGCGGGTTGGCCTCCCAGGCCAGCGCCTCGGGCAGCATCGTGCGCGCCAGCGCGAGGTGCCTGGCGATCGCGCGTTCGGAGTTGTCGCCGCGGGTGGCGAGTCGGTCGGCGACGCTCAGCAGGGTCACGTCGACCCCGACCGGCGAGCAGGTCAGCAGGTAGTCGTAGACGTCGCGTCGCGAAAGCGGCTCGCGATGCACGAGAAACCCGAGCCGCAGGTGATGCAGCGTCAACGCCGCGACGTACCCGCTGAGCTTCTCCGATGCCCGCAGCCGTCGCAGGATCGACGTCGCCAGCTCCGCACCGGCTCGATCGTGGCCCATGAACGTCACTCGGCCCTCGTCGGTCATGCCGCGGGTCTGTGGCTTGGCGATGTCGTGCAGCAGCGCGCCGAACCGCAGCGCCTGACCGCGGGTCATGCCGTTGGCAAATGGGGCGTCGAGCAGCGGTCGCAGCGCCGCCGACTGCTCGGGTCGCTCGCGCCAGGAGCGCCGGGCTCTGGGTGATCTCGATCGTCTGGGCCAGCACCAGTCGCGTGTGACCGAGCACATCGAGATGGTGAAAGCGGCTCTGATCGATCCCCGTCGAGGGCGGCGAGTTCGGGCAGCACCGCGGCGGCGATCCCGAGCGAGCTCAACAGGACGATGCCGTCCGGGGCGCGGTCTGTGCAGATCAGCCGTTTCAGTTCCTCGAACACGCGCTCCGGGGAGACCGCGGTCAGCTGCGGAGCCACCGCGCGAGCGGCGCGCGCCGTGCCCGGATCGATCTCGAACCCCAGCTCGCACGCCAGCCGCGCCAGCCGGACGACGCGCACCGGGTCGTCGGCGAACGCGGTGCCCGACACCGCCCGCAGGGTGCGGGCGCGAAGATCCGCGATGCCGCCGAACGGATCGACGTGACCACCGCCCGCCGAGCGACTCCGCGATCGCGTTGACGGTCAGGTCACGCCGGCCGAGGTCCTGCTCGATCGTGGCGCCATCGAGCGCCATCAGGTCCAGCTGCCAGGAGCGGTCGCGGGCGACCACCCGCCAGCCGCCGAACGCCTCGGACAGCTCGAACGCATGGCCACGCGCGACCCGGGCGACGCTGCGGGCGGACGCCGCGACGTCGCCGCCGACGACGACGTCGAAATCGGACGTCGGGCGGCGCAGCAGCCGGTCGCGCACGGCACCGCCGACCAGCCAGGCCGGGGTCCCGAGCTCGGCCAGCGCCCGCAGCGGCGCGCCCGCGCTCACGTCGCGCCGCCGCCCCGTCACGGTGGTATTCGCGCGTCACCCGCCGCGAGATCCCGCAGATCACCTCGTAGGCGATCGTCTGCAGTCGCCGCGACACGTCCTCGGCGGTCTGGCGCTCGATTCTGGACTGCGGCCGATCAGGATCACCTGATCGCCGACCGTCGCCGCCGGTTCGGGACCAAGGTCGACGGTGATGTTGTCCATCGACACGGTCCCGGCGAGCGGATAGCGGCGGCCGCCGATCAGCACGTCGCAGTTGTTGGTGAGCGCGCGGTTGATGCCGTCCCCGTATCCGATCGGGATCGTCGCCAGCCACGTGTCGCCATCGGCGATGAACCGCCGTCCGTATCCAGCGCTCTCGCCGCGGTGGGCCAACTTGACGGCGGCGACGTAGGAGCTCAGCTCGAGCGCGGGCTCGAGCCGCCGCTCGTCAGGATCGACGTTGAACGGATCGCACCCGAAGACGGCGATCCCGCAGCGGACCATGTCGTAGTGGCTGGCCGGCTCGCGCAGCGTGGCCGCACTGTTGGCGGCATGCGCGAGAACGTCGCTCGCGCTCGCGCAGCGCCTCGCGCGAACGGAGCAAACGCCGCCAGCTGCACCGCCAGGAACTCCGGGTCCTCGATCGGCGGTGGCGAAGTGCGTCGTCGCCCCGGCCAGCCGCAGTCCGGCATCACGGCCGGCGGTCCCGGCGACGCGCTCGGCGATCGCCAGCGCGTCGGTCAGCGATCGCGTCCCGTAGCGGCCCATTCCAGAGTCGAGCTTGACGTGCACGGCGATCGATCCGCCGCCGACGGCGATCAGGTCGTCGACGAACCGCTCGTCCCAGGCGACGACCTCGGCACCCGCGGCCAGCGCCACCGGCAGCTCCTCGGCGCTGAGCGCGCCGAGCACCAGCACGCGGCGCCTCGATCCCCGCGTCGCGCAGCTCTTCGGCCTCGCCCGCGGCGGCGACCGCCAGCATCGTCGCGCCGCCGGCGAGCGCCGCGCGCCCGGAGGCCGCGGCGCCGTGACCGTAGCCGTCGGCCTTGACGACCGCGCACAGCCGAGCGCCGCCACGCAACTCCTCAGTCAGCCGCGTCGCGTTTCGCTCGATCGCGGCCAGGTTGACGCGGGCCAGCGCTCGCAGCATCAGCGCTCGTCCTGGGTGCCGCCGTCCGCGCCGCGCGCGTGGCAGCAGCCCGATCACGTCACTGGCGATCACGCCCTCGTCGCCGATCTCGGCGGCGGCCAGCTGCCCGGCGCGGGCGTGCACGAACACTCCCGCGCAGGCGGCTGTGAACGGGTCCATCCGCTTTGACAGGTACGCGCCGATCACGCCCGACAGCACGTCGCCGGTGCCGGCGGTGGCGAGCGCCGCCGCGCCGCCGCGGCTGACCGCCACGCGGCCGTCCGGCGCGCAGACGATCGTGTCGTCGCCCTTCAGTACGACGATCGCCCGCGCCGCCGACGCTGCCTCGCGGACGGCGCTCAGCCGGTGCGCCTCGATCTCCGCGGACTCGCGCTCGAGCAGACGTCCGAGCTCGCCGGCGTGCGGGGTCAGCACGGTCGCCGCTCGCCGCGGCTCGCCAGCTCGGGCAGCCGCCCGGAGTATGCGTACAGTCCGTCGGCGTCGAGCAGCAGCGGGATCGGGGCGCGGGCGGCGACCGCGCGCACAAGCTCCTGCGTCGCCTCTGCGCGGCCGATCCCGGGTCCGAGCACCAGCGCCCCGGCCCGCTCGCAGCGGGTCAAGATCTCGTCGAGCCCGGCGGGCGCCAGCGCGCCACCCTCGTCGGGCAGCGGCACCGACATCGCCTCCAGCAGCCGCTGCTCGAACACGAGGTTCAGCGATGCCGGGATCAAGCGCGGTGACGTAGCCGGCGCCGGCGCGCTGAGCCGATTCGCTCGCCAGGCACGGTGCGCCGGTCAGACCGAGCGAGCCGCCGCAGACGAGCACTGCGCCCGCGGCGAACTTGGTCGATTCACGTCCGCGGCGCGGCACCTCGTCGAGCACTGCAGGGTCGATCAGGCCGAGCCGGGGTACGACCGGGGCGTCCTCGCCGATCCCGATCGCGACCACCTCGACCTCGCCTGCGTGGTCCTTGCCGGGCGCGATCCAGAGGCCTGGCTTGGCGGCATGAAACGTGATCGTCAGCATGGCCCGCACGGCTGGCCCGAGTACCTCGCCAGTCGACGCGTCGACGCCGCTCGGAACGTCGCAGGCGATCGACCACCGCTCCGCGCCGGCCGGCCGCGTTGATCGCCTCGATCGCCGAGCGGGCCGGCTCGCGGGGTTCGCCCGAGAAGCCGGTACCGAGGATCGCGTCGACGATCACCGCGGCTTGCGTCCAGTGCCGTGCGGCGAGAACGGCACCGCGGCCTCGCCTCCGGCAGGCGCTCGAAGTTGGCCCGTGCGTCACCGCGCAGCTGATCGCCGGGCGCGAGCAACAGCACGTCGACCTCACGCCCCAGCTCACGCAGCCGCCGGGCGGCGACCAGGCCGTCACCGCCGTTGTTGCCCTTGCCGCACACGACCGCGACGCGGCCGTGCGGTACCCGCTCGACGAGCGCGTCGACCAGCCCCGCGCCGGCGCGCTCCATCAACTCGATCCCGGGCTCGCCGGACTCGATCGCCCAGGCGTCGGCCGCCCGCTGCTGCTCGGCGTCCAGCAGTGGGGTCGTCCAGGCGGGGAGCTGCTGCGTCAGTCATCGCGATCGATTATCGCGACCGCTCCCGCCTGCTCGTCGGTGTGGGTCAGCGAGATCCGGACAGCGCCGCCGAGTTCACGCGGCGCGCCGCGCCACCGGCCCATGCAACGTCACCTCGGGCGCGCCGCCGCCGGCGGGCGAGACGACCTCGACGTCGCGCAGCTCCCAGGCGTCCATCCCCAGCGCCTTGCCGACGGCCTCTTTGGCGCAGAACCGCGCGGCCAGGTGCATGCCAGGCCGCGCCCGCGCCGCCGCGTAGGCGAGCTCGCCGTCGCGGAACACCCGCTGCGCCAGCCCCGGATGGCGCTGCAGCGCGCGCTCGAGGCGGGCGATCTCGAGCAGGTCGAGTCCGATCAACGGTGGCTGGGAACCTATCGGGCGGGACCGGTCACTCGACCGTGACCGTCTTGGCCAGGTTGCGGGGCTGATCGACGTTGAGCCCGCGCAGCCGCGCGATGTTGTAGGCGAGCAGCTGCAACGGGATCACGGCCAGCAGCGGCGCCAGCATCCAGTCGGTGGCGGGCACGCGGATCACGTCGTCGGCGTGGGCAGCGATCGTCTCGTCCGATTCGGTCGCGATCGCGATCACGTTGGCGCCGCGAGCGCGGACCTCCTGCATGTTGGAGATGACCTTCTCGAGCACTGGGGACTCGGTCGCGACGACGACCACCGGGGTGTTGTCGGACAGCAGCGCGATCGGCCCGTGCTTCATCTCGCCGGCGGCGTAGGCGTCGGTCGCGATGTAGGAGATCTCCTTCAGCTTGAGCGCACCCTCGAGCGCCACCGGGAGCCCGATGTGGCGGCCGAGGTACAGGAAGAAGCCCGATTCGTAATAGCGCTCGGCGATCGCGTGGATCGGCGACACGTCGCGCTGCATGAACTCGGTGATCATGTGCGGCAGCGCTTCAGATCGGAGATCACTGGCTTCAGCTGCTTGCGGCTCATCGTGCCGCGCACCTCGGCCAGCCGCAGGGCGACGAGATACATCGCGGTGATCTGCGCGACGAACGTCTTGGTCGCGGCGACGCCGATCTCCAGCCCCGCGCGTGTGTACAGCACGCCATCGGCCTCACGCGTGGCCTGCGCGCCCATCACGTTCGTGATCGCCATCACCCGGGCGCCGCGCTCGCGCGCGAGCCGCATCGCCGCCAGCGTGTCGGCGGTCTCGCCTGACTGCGAGATGCCGATCACGAGATCGCCGGGACCGACGACCGGGTTGCGGTACCGGTACTCCGACGCGACCTCGACCTCGACCGGCACTCGCGCCCACTGCTCGATCGCGTAGCGGCCGATCAGCCCGGCGTGGAAGGCGGTGCCGCAGGCGACGACCGTCACCCGGCGAAGCGTGGCCAGGAACTCGTCGTCGATCGGATTGCCGGCCGGCACCAGTCCGAGGTCGATCCCCCAGCCGCGGGCGGCCCGCTCGCCGATCGTCTCGGCGACCGCGTCCGCCTGCTCGTTGATCTCCTTGAGCATGAACGTCTCATAGCCCTGCTTCTCGGCCGTGTCCTCGTCCCAGTCGATGTGCACGATCTCGCGCTCGATCGGGGTCGCCGCCGACCGACTGAAACTCGACTCCGTCGCAGCGCAGGATCACGAGCTCCTCGATCCTCGATGTACTGGACCTCACGGGTCTCGTGCATGAACGCCGGGATCGC
This sequence comes from uncultured Solirubrobacteraceae bacterium, assembly GCA_963846015.1. Lineage (GTDB taxonomy): Bacteria > Actinomycetota > Thermoleophilia > Solirubrobacterales > Solirubrobacteraceae > Palsa-465. The sequence goes on along the minus strand of CAWJUE010000002.1, from coordinate 138,333 downwards.
CGAGGCGATGAACTGCTCGCCGTCGCCGCGTCCGATGATCAGCGGGCATTCGCGACGAACGCCGACCAGCTCGCCGGGGTCGTGGGCGCTCATCGCCACGAACGCGTAATGGCCCCGCATCTCGGAGTAGGCGGCCCGAACGGCCGCAGCGAGATCGCCGTCGTAGTGGTGGGCGACCAGGTGCGCGATCACCTCGGCGTCGGTCTCGGACGTGAACACCGGGGTTCCGTGGGCCTCTTCCAGCAACTTGGCCTTCAGCGCGATGTAGTTCTCGACGATCCCGTTGACGACGATGTGGACCGACTCGGTCGTGTCGAAGTGCGGGTGCGCGTTCTCCGCGGTGACCCGTCCGTGCGTCGCCCAGCGCGTGTGGCCGATGCCCGTTTCCGGCGCGGGACGCTCGGCCAGCGCCACTGGCGCAGAAGCCTGCGCGAGCTTGGCTCGGTTGGCGTCGACGCCGTCGATCGCCGCCCGCAGCGCGCTCAGGTTGCCGACCGCGCGGACCGCGTCGATCCGGTCGCCGTCGAGCACCGAGATGCCGGCGCTGTCATAGCCGCGGTACTCGAGCTTCTCGAGGCCCTGCAGCAGCAGCGCTCGGGCCTTTCGGGGTCCGACGTAGCCGACGATCCCGCACATGGCGTGTCCTCCTGGGCGATTGGTCAGACGACCTCAGCACGCGGGCGGTTGCCCCCACCGCACCCGCTGGCCGTCACAGCAGGGCACAGGTGATGTTAACGCGTGGGGTGCGCGTTCAGTCGACGAGCTTGGGACCGAGTGTCTCGGCGACCACCGCGCTCAGCCGCTCGCAGACGGCATCGGTCTCGTCCCGGGTCGGCGCCTCGGCCATCACCCGGATCAGTGGCTCGGTCCCGGAGACGCGGACGAGCACTCGCCCGCGGCCATGCAGCGCGGACTGCTCGTCCTCGATCGCCGCCATCACCGCCGGCGAGGCCATCGTGTCGCGCAGCGCGTTGCGGTCAGCGGCACGGATGTTGACGAGCCGCTGCGGGAGCTTCTCAAACGCCGTGCGGTGCCGTAGGTCCCGGTTCTGCAGCGACTCGATCGTCAGCAGCGCCGATGCGATGCCGTCGCCGGACGGGCCGAAGCCGAGATCGATGATGTGACCGGATTGCTCGCCGCCGAGCGCCCAGCCGCGGCGGCGCAGTTCGTCGAGCACGTAGCGGTCGCCGACGGCGGTGGTGGCCACCTCGACGCCCGCGTCGCGCATCGCCGTGTGGAACCCGTAGTTGGTCATCACGGTGACGGCGACGCCACCACCTGGCAGTCGCCCCGTCCGCCGCAGATGAACCGCGGCCATCGCCACGAGCTCGTCGCCGTCGACGATCGCGCCCGTCGCCGTCGACCGCCAGCACGCGGTCGCCGTCGCCGTCGAACGCAAACGCCAGCTCGAACCGGTCAGCGGCGACGCGGGCGCGGATCGTCTCGAGGTGAGTCGAGCCACAGCCTTCGTTGATGTTGCGGCCGTCGGGCTCATCGGCGATCACCGTCACCTCGGCGCCGAGCCGCCTGAAGATCTCCGGAGCGGCCTGGAAGGTCGAACCGTTGGCACAGTCGAGCAGGACCCGCCGCCCGCGCAGGCTGATCTCCGAGAAGCGGCTGTGGAGCTCGCGCAGATAGTCCTCCAGCGCGCCGTGCAGCGGTCGGACGCGACCGATTCGCCCGCTCGCCACCGGGGACTCGGTCAGCGCCGCCTCGATCTCGTGCTCGGTGTCATCGTGCAGCTTGTAGCCGTCGGCGCCGAACAGCTTGATCCCGTTGTCCTGATACGGGTTGTGCGAGGCCGAGATCACCGCCGCCATCTGCAGACCGTGACGGCGCAGGAGCATCGGAGCGGCGGGCGTCGGCAGGACACCGCCCAGCAGCGCGTCGCCCCCAGCGGCGGTGACGCCGGCGGCGATCGCGGCCTCGAGCATGTCGCCGGATTCCCGGGTGTCGCGGACGATCAGCACCTGTGGCCGCTCGTGCCCGCCGTGCAGGACCGCGGCACGCGCCAGCTGGAGCGCCAGCTCCGCGGTCAGGAAATCGCCGGCGTGGCCCCGAACCCCGTCGGTGCCGAAGAGCTGACCGGGCACGCCCGGGTCAGCGCTTCGAGAACTGCGGCTTCTTGCGGGCCTTCTTCAGGCCAGCCTTCTTACGCTCCTTGACGCGCGAATCGCGCGTCAGGAAGCCGCGGCGCTTGAGCTCGGCCCGCAGGTTCGGGTCAGCCTCCAGCAGCGCTCGGGAGATGCCGTGACGCAGCGCTCCGGCCTGAGCGGACACGCCGCCGCCGTGGATCCGCGTGATGACGTCCATCCGCGTCTCGTAACCGACGGCCTCGAGCGGGTTGCGGATCACGCGACGCAGCGACTCACGTGGGAAGTAGTCGTCGAGCTGCTTGCCGTTGATCGTGTAGGCGCCGGTCCCGGGCTTCAGGATCACACGAGCGATCGCCGACTTGCGCTTGCCGGTCGCGGTGTAGCGCGCGCCCGAGGCGAGGTCGATCGCGGCGTCGGCGATCGGCTGCGGGTGCTCCTCTTGATCCTGCTCCAGCCGGCGGGCGGCTTCCGCCTCGGCCTCGGCCTCGGCGGCCGCACGGGCCTCCGCGTCGAGATACTCGTCGGCCTCGGGGGCCAGATCTGGCACCAGATCGGCGCCGGGGATCTCCGGACGCCGGCGCGGCGCGACGTCTTCGGCATCGTCATCCGGCTCGACGACGGCGTCGGCCTCGTAGTTGGGCTCGCCCTCGAGCACCGCATCGGCCTCGATCACGGGCTCATCGGCGGGGGCGGGCGTCTCAGCGGGCCCCTCCGCCACCGGCTCGGCGGCCGGCTCAGGCTCGGCCGCAACCGGCTCGGCCGGGCTCGGCCGCAACCGGCTCGGGCTCGGCCGCAACCGGCTCGGGCTCGGCCGCAACCGGCTCAGCTGGGAGCGGCTCGGGCTCAGGGGCGGCGGGCTCAGGTTCAGCCGCGGCGGGCTCAGGGGTCGGCTCGGGCGCGGGGTCGCTGGAAGCCGTGACGGGCTCGGCCGGCTGCTCCGGCGCCTGGTCGGCGGCCTCCGGCTCTTCGCCGCGCGGCTCGTCCTCGGGATGCTCGGTCATTTGGCGATCTCCATCGGTCGCGGCTGCTGGGCGGCGTGCGGATGCTCGGGACCGGCGTAGACCTTGAGCTTGGTGATCTGCTTGCGGGCGAGCCGATTGCGCGGCAGCATGCCCTTGACGGCGATCCGGATGACCTCTTCGGGCCGGCGCTCGAGCATCTCGCCCAGGGTGCGGAACTTCAGCCCACCCGGGTAACCGGAATGCCGGTAGTAGCGCTTGTCGCGGATCTTGTTGCCGGTCACCGAGATCTTCTCGGCGTTGACCACGATCACGAAGTCACCGGTGTCGATATGCGGGGTGTACGTCGGCTTGCGCTTGCCGCGCAGGGTGTCGGCGATCTGGGTCGCGAGCCGTCCGAGCGTCTGCCCGGTGGCGTCGACGACGAGCCAGTCACGCTCGCGGTCGGTGGGTTTGGCTACGTAGGTCTTCATGGCATGCGAGTGGCCACGCACGTGTCTGCGCGGCCGGTGGTCGATGATAGCCACCTTCCCCGGGTGTCGTTCAGCGCCGGGTTCGGAGGCGGCGGTCGGTCATCTGGACCGCCCGGCAGCCGATGTCGTTGCCGCCGTAGATCATGCATCTGCCCGGCCCGAAGCGGCCCGCGATGATCGCGCCGGCGTCGGTGGCGATCAGGCAGAACCGGTCCGGGACGCACGCGACGTCGTTGAGCGCGACGAAGTACGGCGGCTCGTCGGACTCGATGCTCGAGCCGAATGTGACCGTCCAGCGCCCGCGGCCGTCGTGCCCGTTGACGAGCACGGCGTCACGTTCGTACCGGACCGGTTGGATCGCCTCGGCGCACAGGTGGCGGCCGAAACAGTGGATCATTCCCGTCGCACCCGGGCGCGCGCTCCAGTGCGAGGCGGTTGAGAACGGATCGTGCCCGACCAGCGCGTCGCGGTGTTGGCGGGAGCCCACGCTCGTCCGGGCCAGGCACAGCGCCGTGCTCGGACAGGTGAGTGACAGCGGGCCCGGCGCGACCGGCAACGCCGTGCGCCGCCACGCGGACCGCGCCGCAGCCGGGTCACGTGAGGACCAGACGGAGGCGCCGGCGGTGATCACGCACGCGGACCTGGACACACACGAAATCGCCGCGCTCGCGCGATCGGCCGCCGTGAACCCGGGCAGCGGGCCGTGGCGCCGCCAGCCGTGGACGGACAACGGGTCGACCGACGAGTACGTGCGACCGTCGGCCGCGACCGCGGCGCAGAACCGCGCGCCCCGACACGCGACCGCCGATATCCGGTCGACTACGCCGCCGACCGTGCGCCAGGCGCTGGTGCCACCAGCCGGAGATCCCGAGACGAGCAGGCCGCCTTGACGGCCGACGGCCGCGCAGAGCTCAGCGGACCCGCAGACGGCGTCAGCGACCGGCTGGGTCAGCCGCACCGCGGTCCACGGCTCGCCCGACAACGGCGCCGTCGACGTCTGCAGTTCGCCGTGCGCGTCGACGGCGACGCACAGCGCTGGGCCGGCACACTGCAACTGGTCGAGGCCGGACGCCGGCGCCGCCACCGACGTCGTGCGCCAGCTGGCCGGATCGGCTGGATCGACGAGCACCCGGGTGCGATCGTCGGCGGTCTGGATCACGCAGTCGTCCGGGCCGGCACAGCCCGAGACGCTCTCGTCCGCGATCACCGCCTCGCCGCTGAGCGCCGGCCCTACCTGATGCCAGGCACCGTGGCCGCCGGCGGGATCGTCGCTGTAGAGAAACCGTCCATCCCGGCCGAGGCCGACACACCGAGCCGGTGCGCTGCAGGCCAGCGGTCCGGGTGTCGACGGCGACTCCGTCGGCGGTTTGGGCTCCTGGTATTGCAGTTGCCAGGAACCGGCCCGCGCGGGGGACGTCGAGGCGTAGACCTGCCCCGCGGTCGTGACGAACGTGCACAGCTGCGGCGAGGCACACGCCGGCAGGTTGCCCGACAGTGGCGGGCCGGCCGCCGTCCACGCGCTCGCGCCGGCGGTCGGATCGGTGCTGACGAGCGTGCCGCCGTGGGCGTCCCGGGCGAAGCAGAGGCCGGTTCCGGAGCACGCAAGCCCGATCGACGAGGCGTCGCCGCGGGCGCCGGCGAGCGCCGCGTGGTGCCAGCTGGAGGCGACCGTCACCGAGTCGCTCCACAACAGCTCGCCGGCGCCGGTCAGGACGATGCACTCCTCGGCGGCCGGGCAGGCGATCGTCTCGGCCTCTGCCCCGCGCGCGATCGTGACCGGCCGTGACCATGCGGTCGTGGGATCTGTCGAGCTGCTCACCCGAATGCCGTGACCAACGTCGACGATGCCCCCGCAGAACGATGCCGACGCGCAGGCGACGTCGTACATCGGCGGCGTGACCGGCAGCGACGACCTGGTCCAGGTGCCGCTCGCCGGCTGGACGCTGTCGTACATGTAGCCATCGCCGTCGCCGAGCAGGCACAGGCCCGGAGCGCAGCCCCAGAACTGCGCGGTGCCGTTGGGATCCTGCGCGAACAGAGCGCCGGGATGGTCACCGGACACCATCAGCGGACCCTGCCAATGCAACGACAGGCCCGCTCCGACCTGACCCGAGGTCAACATCCCCGACGGTCCTGACCCACTCGCGCTCGACGGTCCGGACGCGCTCGCGCCCGACACGAACAGCGCCGCGGCGGCGACCACTGCCACCAGCGACGCCCGCGACCATCCCCTCTGCATCGTCGGCAGGCTACACCTCCCTACCCTCAGCCCAATGCCTCCTGTCATCCGCGCGCGCCGTCTCGCCTACCGCATCGCGGCCCAGCTGCTGCGCCTCGTGCGACCGCTGGTGCCGATCGACTGGGGCGGGGTCAAATGCGTGCTGACCGAAGGCGACCGAGTCCTCCTGGTCCGCCACACGTACGGATCGCGAGCATGGGATCTGCCCGGCGGCGGGCGCCACCGCAATGAGCCGGCGTCCGACGCCGCGCGGCGCGAGATGCGTGAGGAACTCGGACTCGAGATCGACAACTGGCGGGCGCTGGGGCAGCTACGCGCCCGTACCGAGCGCCACCGGCAGACGATCCAGATCTACGGCGCCGAGCTGTCCGATCCGGAGCTGACGCTCGACCTCGGCGAGCTCGCGCTCGCGCGCTGGTTCAGGCTCGACGGGCTGCCGCCGGACACGTCGCAGTTCGTGCGGCCGATCCTGGACGGCGCCGGCCTGCGCTAGCCGGCCTCCGACTCGGTCGGCGCTCACTCCCATTCGATCGTGCCGGGCGGCTTGCTCGTGATGTCGAGCACGACCCGGCCGACCGAGCGGATCTCGTTGATCATCCGGTTGGAGATCCGTTCGAGCAGGTCGTAGGGCAGCCGGGCCCAATCGGCGGTCATCGCGTCGTCGGAGGTGACCGCCCGGATCGCGATCACGTTGCCGTACGTGCGCTCGTCGCCCTGCACGCCGACCGTGCGGATCTCGGGCAGCACGCAGAAGCTCTGCCACAGCTCGCGATACAGCCCGGCCGCGCGGATCTCCTCCTGGAGGATCGCGTCCGCCTCGCGCAGCACGTCGAGCCGCTCGCGGTTGACCTCGCCGCCGACGATCCGGATGGCGAGCCCCGGCCCCGGGAACGGCTGGCGCCAGACGAACTTCTCGGGCAGGCCGAGCTCGGCGCCGACCCGGCGGACCTCGTCCTTGAACAGCGCCCGCAACGGCTCGACCAGCTCGAACTCGAGGTCGTCGGGCAGGCCGCCGACGTTGTGATGGGACTTGATCGTGGCCGCGCCGGTGCCGCCACCTGACTCGATCACGTCGGAGTAGAGCGTCCCCTGCACCAGGAACTTCGCGTCCTGCAGTTTGAGCGCCTGCTCCTCGAACACGCGGATGAACTCGGTGCCGATCGCCTTGCGCTTGAGCTCGGGGTCGGTCACGCCGGCGAGCGCGCCGAGGAACCGATCTTCGGCGTCGACGGCGATCAGCGGCACCTGAAACTGGTCACGGAAGGCCGAGACGACCTGCTCACCCTCGTTCTTGCGCATCAGACCGCCGTCGACGAACACGCACGTCAGTCGCTCGCCGATCGCCTGGTGGACGAGCAGCGCCGCCACGGTCGAGTCGACGCCGCCCGACAGCCCGCAGATCGCGCGACCGTCGGTGCCGACCTGCTCACGGATCAGACGCACCTGCTCCTCGATCACCGAGCTGATCGACCACGCGCCGTCGCAGCGGCAGATGTCGATCAGGAAGTTCTGCAGCACCTGTTGCCCGTAGGGCGTGTGGACCACCTCGGGGTGGAACTGGATGCCGTAGATCTGGCGCTCGAGCGACTCGAACGCGGCCACCGGCGACGCCGTCGAGGAGGCCAGCGCGGTGAACCCGGGCGGCGCGTCAAACACGGTGTCGCGGTGTGACATCCAGCAGGTCTGCTCCTCCGGCGTGCCCGCCAGCAGCCGGCCGCTGACACCGACGCTCAGCTGCGAGCGGCCGAACTCGCCGACCTCGGCGCCCTGTACCCGCCCCCCGAGCGCGAGCGCCAGCAGCTGCATCCCGTAGCAGATGCCCAGCACCGGGATCCCGAGCTCGAGCAGCTCGCGCTCCAGCGGCGGCGCGCCCTCGGCGTACACCGAGGCGGGGCCGCCGGACAGGATCACGCCCTTCGGCCGCCGGCGCGCGACCTCGGCCGCCCCGACGTGGTGGGGCAACAGCTCGGAGAACACGCCGCACTCGCGTACGCGACGGGCGATCAGCTGGGAGTACTGCCCGCCGTAGTCGAGCACCACGACCTCGTCGACATCGCGACGCACCTCATCGAGGCCGTCGCCGACGGTCACCGTGTCCCCGGAACCGCGCACACCGTCCGCATCGTCCACGACCGTCGCGGCGATGGGGGCCGAGTGGCTAATCGGCGACACCCACGGCGTCGCCGCGGGCACCCATGCCGACGCCCTGCGCGCGCTGTAGCTGCTTGCCCTCGGTCTGCAGCGCCGGCGCGACCATCAGCTCCGCGCGGTTGAACTCGGCGATGTCCCGGTACCCGCAGGTCGCCATCGAGGTGCTCAGCCCGCCCATCAGGTTGAACGTGCCGTCGTTCTCACGAGCCGGCCCCCTGACGATCTCCTCGAGCGTCCCGTTCTGCTTGGTGGCGACCCGGGCGCCGCGGGGCAGCGTCGGATGGAACGTCGCCATCCCCCAGTTGTAGCCGCGACCGGGAGCCTCGTAGGAGCGGGCGAGCGCGGAACCGAGCATCACCGCGTCGGCGCCGCAGGCGATCGCCTTCGCGATGTCGCCGCCGTTGCGCATGCCGCCGTCGGCGATCACCTTGACGTAGTCGCCGGTCTCGAGCATGTGCTGCGAGCGGGCGGCCGCCACGTCGGCGATTGCGGTCGCCTGCGGCACCCCGATCCCGAGCACGCCGCGCGTGGTGCAGATCGCGCCCGGTCCGACTCCGACGAGCACGCCGGCTGCGCCGGTTCGCATCAGGTGCAGGCCCGTGTGGTAGGAGGCACAACCACCGACAACCACCGGAATCGGCGCCAGCTCGCGGATGAACTCCTTCAGGTTCAGCGGCGGACGCGACTCGTCACGGGAGACGTGCTCGGCCGAAACGACCGTGCCCTGGATCACGAGGATGTCGAGCCCCGCCTCGAGCGCGATCTCGTAGTAATGCCGGACCTTCTGCGGCGTCAGGGACGCGGCCGCGACGACGCCCTGGGACTTGATCTCCTGGATCCGCTTCGCGATCAGCTCCGGCTTGACGGGCTCTGAGTAGATGTCCTGCAGCTCGCGGGTAGCGATGTCGGGCGACAGCGTCGCGATCCGCTCGAGCTGCTCCTCGGCGTTCTCGTAGCGGCAGAAGATGCCCTCGAGGTTGAGCACCGCGAGGCCACCGAGCTTGCCGATCACGCCCGCCGTCTCGGGTGAGACGACGCCGTCGAGCGCCGCCGCGAGCAACGGCAGGTCGAACCGATAGGGACCGAGGGTCCAGGAGATGTCGACATCATCGGGGTCCCGCGTGCGTCGTGAGGGGACGATCGCGATGTCGTCAAACCCATAGGCCCGGCGGGCCTTCTTTCCGCGTCCGATCTCTACTTCCATTTCAACAACCTAGCCTCCGGGTCGGACGGGTCAGATAGGTGATGGCGGCCACCATCGTGGCGTTCGACGATAGCAGCGGTACATGCGCGTTCTGAGCGCGGAAATGGACGAATTGGTGCGCACTTTGCGCGGCCCTCGGGCCGCCGTGCAGACGGCGCGAACGCCGCTTGATTCAGCCGATCTCGGCGCCGAGCTCGAGCCGCTCTGACTCGACCTCGACCAGCAGCCGCTCGACCCGTGCCGGGTCGATGATTCCGGCCCCGAAATGATGCGTCGACTCGGCACCGCAGGCGACCCCGAAGCGCAGGCAATCGACCGGGTCCTGGCCGGAATAGCGAGCCGCCACGAACCCGGCCAGGAACGCGTCGCCGGAGCCGACCGCCGAGCGCGCCTCCTGCTCTGCGATCTGCACCCGATAGGTCCCCGCAGCCCCGTCATGCATGATCCGCGCATAACAGCCGTCTGGGACCGTCATGATCGCCTCGTGAGCACCCTGGCGCGCCATCTCCAGCACCGCCTGCGCGCGATCGTCGGAATCGTTGAACTCGTGCCCGACGAGCTCCTCGGCCTCGAGCTCGTTGGGCGAGACGAGATCGGGCTCGGCGCGCATCGACATCCGTAGCGGCTCGCCGTCGGAGTCGATGATCGTGGCGGCCCCGACCTTGCGCACGTCCCGGATCAACGACTGGTAGACGTCGTTGTCGACCCCGCGCGGGAGGCTGCCGGCGAACACACAGATCGACGCGCCCTGCGCGAGGTACAGCAACTTCTCGCGAAACAGGTCCATCTCCTGGGCCGACACGGCCGGCCCGCGCTCGTTGATCTCAGTGTGATGGCCCGTCGTCGGATCGAGCACCGCCGTGTTGGTCCGTGACTCGTCGTAGATCCGGACGAAATCGTTGAGGATCGACTCGTCGTTGAGCGCCTCGACGATCCGGGTGCCGGTGGCGCCGCCGGCGAGCCCGGTCGCGATCACGGGCTGCCCGAGCCGCTTGATTGCCCGCGCGATGTTGACGCCCTTGCCGCCCGGCATCGTCGTCTGGTCGACCGTCCGGTGCCGGCGCCCGACCGTAAAGCTTGGGACCTCCAGCGTCTTGTCCATCGCGGCGTTGAGCGTGACCGTGATGATCATGCGACCTCCCACTCCGAATCCTGGGTGCGTCCTGCGCCCCCCGGGCCCGAGCCGCCCGCGCCCGACGACGCGCGAGCAGCACGATCGCGAGCAGCCCCACAACGATCGCGATCAGCACGAGCGTCAGTGGTTTGGTGACGGTGCGGGCAGCCAGCGTCAGGCCGCTCACCGCCGGCAGGGTCCGCAGCAGCACGACCGGCACGGACTTGATCACGCGGCCGTCGTCGATCACCTTGGCCGAGCCGACCACCGCACCCCGCGGCAGCGGGCCGTCGAGCCGCGCGGGGACGTCGACCCTGATCCGCACGTGCGAGTCACGCGCCAGCACCCGGGTGAACGCGCGCGCCGCGTAGACCGGCACGCGGAGCCCGGGGCGATCCTTCACCGTCGGATGGGCGACCACCTGATGGGGACGCAGCGGCGTCCAGGTACGGAAGTTGCCGTAGCCGTAGTTCATCAGCGCCATCGCGTTGGCGCTCCGCGCAGCCTCTGAGTCGGTTCCGAGCACGGCGCTGATCAGTGTCATGCCGTCCTTGTGCCCTGAGGCGACCAGGACGTAACCGGCGCCGTTGGTGTGCCCCGTCTTGACCCCGGTGATCCACGGCACGGTCCCGACCAGCGTGTTGAGGTTGGTCACGTAGCGGACTGGGCCGGTCTTCAGCACCGCGCTGGACTGATCGACCGTGTGCGCGAAGAACTTGGAATGGCTGAGGTCGTACGTCGGCCAGCTTGACGAGGTCCGCGGCGCTTGAGTAGTTGCCGGGGGTGTCGAGTCCGATCGGCGTCGAGTAGTGCGTGTGCTTGAGCCCGAGCTTTCGAGCCTCGGCGTTCATCATCGCCACGAACCGGCCGATCGAGCCGTGGCCGATGTTGTCGGCGAGATCCTCGGCCGCGTCATCGGCGCTGGGCAGCATCATCGCGACCAGCAGGTCGTGGACGGTCATCCGGTCGCCGGGCTCCAGCCCGATCTGCGAATCGGACGCCGCCTGGTGATAGTCGGGATAGGTGTAGACCGTGTTGAGGTCGTGCACGCGCTGCAGCACGATCAGCGCCGTCATCAGTTTGGTCGTCGACGCGATCGGATGCTCGCGATTGGCGTCGACGCCGTCGAGCATCTGGCCGGTCGCCGGCGCGTACAGCGCGGCGGCGGTCACCCCGAGCTTGGGCGGTCCTGCGGCAAGCGCGACTGCGGGGACGGCGATCGCTGCCACCACCAGGCAGATCAACGCCGCCGCCACCCTGGCGACGCCGCGGGTCACCGCCGCAGCCTCAGCCGCTTTCCGGTCTGCAGCGCGTTCGGCGAGATGTTCGGGTTCAACTGCTCCAAGACCGTGAGCGAGACGCCCGTTCGCGTCGCGATCGCGCTCAGCGTGTCGCCCGGCTTGACGACGTAGTACTTCGGCTTGCGGGAATGCTTGTGCCGGTGGTGGTGGTGCTTGGGGGCGTTGACGGCGTTTGGTCTGGGTCACGGTGTTGTGGTTGTCGACGGTTCCGTGGACGACCAGATAAACGCTCACCGCCACGGCGATGATCGCGATCGGCGCCAGCAGGCGCGCAATTCTCCTCACCATGCGCGCCGATCATACCGTCACGGGTGCGGGCTCCCGCACGTGCAGCACCGCCGCCCTCGACCCGGCCGCCCGGCCCGTCACGGACCGGATCACGCGGTCTCATCGGCACATCAGGCGTACAGATCCCACCGGCACATCAGGCGTATACGTCCCACCGGCAGATCAGGCGTACAGATTCCAGAGCAGCTCGCGCAGCCGCCGGGCCTCGTCGCCCGCTGCCGCGGCGGGATCTCCGCCGTTGCGCTCGTAGGCGTAGGCGATCCCGCGTGACACGGGCACCAGTCCACCGGCGGGTCCCGGCGCAAATGCGGGCGCCAGCGCCGCTGCCGTCTCCGCCCTGAGGTCCCAGCCCCGGCAGCAGCATCACCGCGTTCGGCATCAACTCGCGCAGCCGCTCGAGGTGGCCCGGTGCGGTCGCACCGGTCACCGCGCCCACGTCCGACAGGCCACTGGCACCGACCGCGGAGGAGCCGTGCTCGTCGACGAGCACGGCGATCGCCTCGCTGACCGTCCGCCCGTCGTCCAACCGCAGCCCCTGCAGGTCATCGGCGCCGGGGTTGGAGGTGCGAGTCAACAGCAGCAGGCCGCCGCCCGCGGCGCGCGCCTGGGTCAGCAATGCCGCGATCGAGTCACGCCCCAGCAGCGGGCTGGCCGTCAGCAGATCGGCGCCGAGCCCCGGCACATCGCCGAACGGCGTCGACGTGCCGGTGAAGAACGCTTGGCCGTACGCCGTGGCGGAGACGTCGATGTCGCCGCGCTTGGCGTCCGCGATCACGATCAGCCCGCGGTCACGCGCGTCCGCGACGAGCTCTGACAGCGCCGCCCAGCCGGGCGCCCCGAGCCGCTCGAAGCATGCGACCTGAGGCTTGATCCCGACGCAGTACTCGCCGGCGGCCTCCAACAGCAGCCGCCCGTGCGCAACGATGGCGCGGGCTGCGAGCGCCGCCGGTCCATCGTCCGGCACCGCCGGCGCGCTCCCGACGAGCTCCAGCGCCTGCGGCCACAGCCGCACGGGGTCGGGATCGATCCCCAGCACTAACTGGGACCGGCGCCGCTGGACGGCACCGGCCAGCCGGTCGCCCAACGGCAGCGCACCGGCATCGGTCACGCCGGCGACGAACGGCGCCGGCGTTCCGGATGCGGGCGGCCCGCTTATTTGACCGCCTTCTTGAGCGCCGCGCCGGCCGTGAACTTCGGCACGCGTGACGCGGCGATCTGGATCTTCTCGCCGGTCGCCGGGTTACGGCCCTCACGCGCCGAGCGATCCGAGACGCTGAACTTGCCAAAGCCCGAGAACGTCACGTCGCTGCCGCGCTTGAGCGCGTCTTCGATCGTCTCCAGCATCGCGTCGACGGCGTCTCCGGCGTCCTTCTTGGTCAACCCGGCGCGGTCTGCGACCTGGTCCACGAATTCAGACTTTGTCACTGCTCCTCCTTGTCGAAGGGTCGTAGGAATGTCGAACCTAACACGGGCGGCGGACACCGCCGTTACGTGCTCAGGGCCTGACCGTCACCCGGTCAGAGCTTCAGTTCCATTGTCACCACACGCGCCGGACGCCTGCCCGACACAATCGGAGTATTGCCGCAATTTGCGAAGTTCGAACGTCACCGTCATGAGGCGCAGACCTACCTAAACCTGGTTGATCCGCGCTCGCCCGGGCGACCGCTGTCCCGCTGGACCGCCACAATCAGGCTGTGGAACTGGGCCGCATCGCCTGGATCGGCACCGTGCTGGCATGTCTGGTCACGGTCGCAATCCTGCTCATCGATGGTTACTACGGATACGCCGAGGTGACGTTCGCCGTCGCCGTGTCGGCCGGCATCAACCTGACCTGACAGCGCTGGCCGGCGCCTCCGCCAACCGCGCGCTCCCCATCACCCCGCGTCGCCCAGCCACCCGAGCAGCTCACGCACCGCCGCCCCTCGGTGGCTGATCCGGTCCTTCTCGACGTCGGACAGCTCGGCCATCGTCCGGCCCGAGCCCTCCGCGTCGGGCAGAAAGGCGGGGTCGTAGCCGAACCCGCGCTCGCCCCGCGGCTCCGCGGCAAGCGTCCCGCTGCAGTACCCGAGGAACGTCCGCTCGACCGGACGTGCGGGATCGACATAGGCCAGCGCGCAGACGTAGCGCAGCGCGCTTGCGACCGGTGCCCGTGAGCGCAGCAGGTCGAGGTTCTCCTGATCGGTGGCGTGCTCGCCCGCGAACCGCGCCGACCTGACCCCGGGCGCGCCGTCCAGCGCCGCGGCCTCGATCCCGGAGTCGTCGGCGATCACGAGACGACCGGTCGCCTGCGCCGCGGCGCGCGCTTTCGGCAGCGCGTTGCCCACGAACGTTTCCGCGACCTCAGGCGGCAGCACGACGTCGTCAGGCAGCGGCTCGACCGACCATCCCGCCGGCGCCAGCAGCCGTCCGAACTCCCGCAGCTTGTGCGGGTTTCGGGTCGAGAGCATGAGCGACGCCGCGGGCGGCACCGCTCAGCCCGCCGCCTCGGCGACCGCCTGCTCCTGCAGGACCTGCAGCAACGCGATTCCATCGGCGGCCAGCGCCAACAGGTCGTCCAGGTGCGCGCGCGACAGCGGCGTGCGCTCGGCCGTCGCCTGCACCTCGACCAGGCCGCCGTCGCCGGTCATCACGACGTTTGCGTCAACCTCGGCGGTCGAGTCCTCGGAGTAGTCGAGATCGAGCAGCGCTGTGCCGCCGACGATTCCCGCCGAGACGGCCGCGACGACCCCGGTCAGCGGCGACCGCGGGAGCTTCCCGTCGGCGATCAGCTTGGCGCAGGCGAGCTGCAGCGCGACCATCCCGCCGGTGATCGACGCGCAGCGGGTACCGCCGTCGGCCTGCAGGACGTCGCAATCGATGTAGATCGTGCGCTCGCCGAGGGCATCGAAGTCGATCACGCCGCGCAGCGAGCGCCCGATCAACCGCTGGATCTCGACCGAGCGGCCGTCGAGACGACCCTTGGTGACGTCGCGCGGCTTGCGATCGCCGGTCGACGCGGGCAGCATCCCGTACTCGGCGGTCACCCAACCGCGGCCGGACTTCGCCAGCCAGCGCGGCACCGATTCCTGGACGGAGGCCGTGCAGATCACCCGGGTTTCCCCGGCCGAGATCAGCGCCGAGCCGCTCGCGGTGCGGACGAACCCGGGCTCGATCGTGACCGGGCGCAGATCGTCCTGGGCACGGCCATAGCTTCGCGTGATCGGTTCGGTCATGCCGCGACCTTAGTGATTCGTTGTCGGGCTCACGCAACGAGCCGCTGGCCCGCGCGGGCCTCGAGATCGACGTGCACGACCTCGCCGAGCGGCATCTGCAGAAACCGGGTGCCGAGCCGCTCGAACGCGGCGACATCACCGGTGCACTGGAAGCGATATGAGCCCTCACCGGAGCGCGGGTTCAACAGCCCGCGCGCGGTCAGCGCCCGCTCGACGCTGCGCACCACGCCAGAACCCGACGTCACGAGCGTGACCCCGCGGCCGAGCATCCGCTGCAGCATGGGCGCGACCAGCGGATAGTGCGTGCAGCCAAGGATCACCGTGTCGACCTCGGCGGCGCGCAGCGGCGCGCAGTAGCCGCGGACGGTGTCGACGACCTGCTGGTCGAAGGGGAACCCGGCCTCGATCACGGGCACGAGGTTCGGGCAGGCGACGCTCTTCGAGCAACACGTGCGGGTCAGCCGCACGAATCGTGCGCTCGTAGGCGCCGGAACTGACCGTCGCCGCCGTCGCCAGCAACCCGAGCCGTCCGCTGCGGCTGGCCGCGACGGCCAACTGCGCCGCGGGCGCCAACACTCCGATCACGTCGACGTCCCGCCCGGTCCGGCGCAGATGCGCCTCCAGCTCGGGCAGCGCCGCCGCCGTCGCCGAGTTGCACGCCACGACCAGCAGCTTGGCGCCCTCGGCGAGCAGATGCTCGGCGATCTCGATCGAGAATGCCTCGAGCTCCGGAGCGCTGCGATTCCCGTACGGGAGACGCGCGGTGTCACCCAGGTACAGATAGTCCTCGGTCGGCAGCGACACGAGCAGCTCGTGCAGCACGGTGAGGCCGCCGACGCCGGAGTCGAACACCGCCACGGGAAGCTCTACGCCCATCGTCGTCATGGTGGCAGAGCCCGCGGCGCGGCTCCTAATCTCCAGCGCGATGCGCGCCCTGGTCGTCACCAACATGTACCCGTCGCCCGAGCGGCCGGCGCTCGGCAGCTTCGTACGCGACCAGGTCCAGGCGCTGCAGCGGATCGACGAGGTGCAGCTCGACGTGTTCGCCTTTGCCCCGGGCGGCTACGGCGCCTACACCCGGGCCTCGCGAGAGCTCGGACGGCGGTTCCGCGGCGAGCGGTTCGACATCGTGCACGCCCATTTCGGCCTGTCGGCCTGGCCGGCGCGCGCCGTGCCGGCGCGCGGACGCGTGGTGACGCTGCACGGGACCGACCTCGAGCACCCCCGCTCACGGGTGATCACGCTCGCCGGGCTGCGCTCGTCGGACATCGTCGGAGTCACCTCGCCGGCGCTGGCCCAGCGGATCCCGCGCTGGGCCCGCTCCCCCAAGCATGTCCAGGTCCTCCCCTGCGGCGTCGACCTGAACCGGTTTGAACGGATCGACCGGCGCGACGCGCGCGCCCGGCTCAAGCTCGACCCCGACGGTCGCTACGTCCTGTTCAGCGCCGATCCCGCACGGCGCGAGAAGCGCTTCGACCGCGCTCAGGCGCTGATCGACGGCTTCGACGACCCGCCGACGCTGCTGACGCTCGGCGACGTCGACCCCGCCGAGGTGCCGCTGTGGGTCAACGCCGCCGACGCGGTGCTCGTCACGTCCGAGCGCGAATCGTTCGGCCTCGCCGCGCTCGAGGCGCTGGCGTGCGACGTGCCGGTGTTGTCGACTCCGGTCGGCGTCGCTGCCGAGGTGCTGCAGGGCGTCGAGGGGGCGCTGTGCGCGCCGTTCGACGAGGGCGTCTGGCGCGCCGCGTTGCAGGCGCACCTGACGGCGGACGACCCGCGGCTGGCCGACGGCCGCGCCCACGCCGAGCCGTACTCCAGCGATACGTGCGCGCAGAAGGTGTTCGACGCCTGGACCGAGCTGCTGGACCGCCGCGGCTGGTAGTTGTGGCCCCGGCGTGGCCGCACCGCTCGCGATTTCTAAGCCCCCGTTAGAAATCGCGATCACCGCGCGGGAGGCATCGGCTACCGCCGTGGCATCGGTACCGCCGGAGCCGCCTGACTATCCGTCCGCGAGCGCCGGCCAGCGCTGGGCGACCCGGGCCCGCGCGCCGCGCACGACCGGCGTCCACGCCCCAGCGGACCGAGCGCCCGCCCCGCCGGCCCCCGCCACGACCGAGCTCGCCGGGGCCGCTAACGCCTCCATCGAGGCGCGCAGCGACCGCGCCAGCCCGTCCAGCCCGTAGCCGCCCTCGAGCACCCCGGCGACCGGCACCCGGAGCGCCGCGCCGGCGTCACGCAGCAGCCCGGTCATCGCCGCGAACCCGTCCTCGGTGACCGTGCAGGTCGCCAGCGGATCGTCCCGGTGAGCATCGAACCCCGCCGATACCAACACCAGCTGCGGCCGAAACACCACCACCAGCGGCACCGCGATCGCCTCGATCATCCCGACGAACGTCTCGTCGCCCGACCCGGACGCGACCGGCAGGTTGACGTTGAACCCCTCGCCGGAGCCGGTGCCGACATCGGTCGCCGGACCGGTACCCGGATACAGCGGCGATTCGTGGACGGACACGAACAGGACCCGCGGGTCGGCGCTGAAGATGTCGTTGGTGCCATTGCCGTGATGGACGTCGAAGTCGACGATCATCACTCGCTCCAGACCGTGGTGGTCAAGCGCCCAGCGCGCGGCGACCGCGACGCTGTTGAACAGGCAGAATCCCATCGCGCGGTCGGCGGTGGCGTGGTGGCCGGGCGGACGGTGGACGCTGAAGCCGGTCGGCGCGGCGCCGCCGAGGACCCGATCGACGAGCTCGATCGCTCCGCCGGCGGCGTGCTGGGCGGCGACGAACGACCGCTTCGACATCACCGTGTCGGCGTCGATCGAGCCACCCCCCGCGTCGGCCAGACGTCGGATCCGCTCCACGTGGGCCTCGACTGTGCACGGCGGTCAGCGCCGCCTCGGGCGCCGCCCTCGACGCAACCAGCTCGTAGCCGGCCCAGTCGTGGGTGCCCAGCTCGGTCGTGATCGCGACGATCCGCTCCGGGCGCTCGGGATGGGCGCCGGTCTCATGCTCGAGCGACGATTCGTGCATCAACAGCACCGGGGCGGCCGCCATGGCCGAGTACCGTACCTGCACCGTGGACCGCAAACCCGCCGAGGTCGCAGTCATCGGTGCCGGCGCCGCCGGTCTGTACACGGCGCTCTGCGCGGCCCGCGCGGGCGCGGCGGTCACGCTCGTCTCGGCGACGCCGCTGGCCGGAGCGTCCAGCTACTGGGCCCAGGGCGGTCTCGCGGCGGCGCTTGCCGCCGGTGACAGCGCCGAGCTTCACCTCAAGGACACGATCACCGCCGGACGCGGCGCAGTCCGTGAGTCCGCCGCGCGGGTGCTGGTGCAGGAGGCCCCGGGCGCGGTCAAGGATCTGATCGGACTCGGCGTCAGCTTCGACGTCGACCGCTCCGGCGAGCTGTCGCTGGGGCTCGAGGGCGGCCACTCGCAGCGACGGATCGTGCACGCGGGCGGCGCCGCGACCGGTCGGCGGATCATCCGACAGCTCTCGGCCGTCGCCGCCCAGCACCCCGGGATCGAGGTGATCGAGCGCCGCAGCGTCGTGCGGATCCTGACCGACGCCGACGGCCGCGTGACCGCGCTCAAGCTCGACGACGGCTCCGACGATCGACGCGCCCGCGGTCGTCGTCGCGACCGGCGGTGCCGCCGCGATGTGGGCCCGCACGACCAACCCCGCCGGCGCGATCGGCGGCGGCCTGGTGCTGGCCCATTACGCCGGCGCGCGGCTCGCCGACCTCGAGCTGATGCAGTTTCACCCGACCGCCGTCGTCGGCGACAACGGTGCCGACGGATTCCTGGTCACCGAGGCGGTCCGCGGCGAGGGCGCCCACCTGCTCGACGACCACGGTGAGCGGTTCGTCGATGAGCTCGCGCCGCGTGACGAGGTGGCCCGCGCCGTGCAGCAGCGGATCGACTCCAGCGGCGGCCGCTCGGTCGGCCTCGACATGCGCCACGTCGATCCGGCCCTGTTCCCGAACGTCGTCGGCGCGCTCAAACGGGCCGGGATCGACCCCGAGCACGAGCTGATCCCGGTTGCGCCCGCCGCCCATTACATGATGGGCGGGATCGCGACCGACCTGCATGGCCGCGCCTCGGTTCCGGGCCTGTACGCGGTTGGCGAGTGCTCCTGTACGGGGCTGCACGGCGCCAACCGGCTCGCGTCGAACTCGCTCAGCGAGTGCTTCGTGTTCGGCGCCCGCGCGGCCGCGGCCGCGCTCGACGATGCACCGCGTGCCGGCCGGCCGGGACCGGCCGCCGACGACGCGCCGCTGCCCAAGCCGACGCTGTCGCCCGCGTCACGCGCCGCGCTCTGGAATCACGCGGGGCTGGTCCGTGACGCCGACGGGCTGCGCACGCTGCTGGGCGACGAACACCCGCTGGTCCGACTGATCGCCCGGGCCGCGCTGGCGCGCCAGGAGAGTCGCGGCGCCCACCGGCGCACCGACTTCCCGGCGCTCGATCCGACGATGGACCGTCGCCACGTGACCCTCACCGGCGGGGCCGAGCCGAGCATCGAAACGTGGGATTAGCGGCGATCGTTTCGAAGGGCACTTAATACGCAGTTAATAGGACGGTTCCTCCGTTCTTCACACGCCGGCTCGATACTCATCGTCGTACGGCAAGGGGCCGTCCACCGTCCCCCCTCCTCGCCCGCGACGAACGGAGAGAACAGATGTATAGGTTCAGCCGCGCGATCTACCGGGAGATCGCCAGTGACATCATCGAACCGGAGCACGCTGCCAATCCTCAGGCCAACCACGAGCGCGTCCTGCGCCTCGTCGAGGCGACGATCGAGCGCATGGCCACCGATCGGCACTACTTCGCCCGGCCGGCGAAGACACTGTTCAGGGACGTCCGGGTCTATGTCCCGCTGAACGCCCAGGTGCGCGTCCTGCACGTGATCGAGCGCTACCTCGCCTACGCCGACGAGTTCATGCGCGGCCAGCCCCAGAATGGCTACGACCTGGCCGGGAACCCGCTGCAGTGCCGCGCCAGCACCCGCAAGGGGACGCAGTGCCAGCGCGTGCCCCTGCCGCACAACGGCTACTGCCCTTCGCACCAGCACCTGGCCGAGACCGAAGAGGTCGAGCTCGGCCTCGAGATCGCCGCGTAGGTTTTGGGGAGCGCTGACGCGCTCTCGTTATTTGCGCAGTCGCTTTCCCAGGCGCAGCGGTAGGGTGGCGCGATGCTGCTCGGAGTCGACGTCGGCGGAACGTTTTCGGACGCCGTGCTGGCGCTCGACGACGGCCGGCTGATCACCGCCAAGGCGCCGACCACTCCCGGCGACCAGTCCGAAGGGGTCCAGGCCGCCGTCGAGGCGGCGCTGGAGCGGGCCGGCGCCGGTGCCGACCAGGTCCGCGAGTTCTCGCATGGGATGACAGTCGCCACCAACGCGCTGCTCGAGGGCACCGGTGCCCGGACCGCATTCGTCGCGACCGACGGCTTCACCGACCTGATCGAGCTCGGTCGCCAGGCCCGGCCCGAGCTCTACCGGCTATGCGCGGCCGGGCCCGCCCCGCTGACGCCGCTCGACCGGCGCTTCGCGGTCGCCGAGCGGATGACCCCGGACGGCCCGCTGCTGGAACTGACCGACGAGGCGCTCCGAGAGCTCATCGAGACGCTACGCGAGACCGAGCCCGAGGCGGTCGCGGTGACGCTGCTGCACGCCTACCGCCACCCCGAGCATGAGCGCCGGGTCGGCGACGCGATCGCCACCGCGCTGCCCGACGTCCATGTGTCGCTGTCGCACGAGGTCGTCGGCACCTTCCGTGAGTACGAGCGCGCGGCCACGACCGAGGTCGACGCGGCCTTGTCGCCACTGCTGGCCGGTTACCTGCGGCGGCTGCTTGAGCGCTGCGACAAGCTGGAGCTCCCGGAGCCGGCGATCATGCAGTCCAACGGCGGCCTGATCGACCTGCCCACGGCGGCCGGGCACGCGTCGTGGACGGTGCTGTCCGGTCCGGCCGGGGGCGCCGCCGGGGCCGCGTACGTCGCCCGAGCGGCCGGCACCCCGGACGCGCTCTGCTTCGACATGGGCGGCACCTCCTGCGACGTCTGCGTGGTCGACGACGGAGCGGTCCAGGAGCAGAGCGCCGCGACGATCGCCGGGCGGCCGCTGGCGCTGCCGATGGTGGCCGTGCACACCGTCGGCGCCGGCGGCGGCTCGATCGCGTGGCGCGATCCGGGCGGCGCGCTGCGCGTCGGCCCGCGGTCGGCGGGCGCCGATCCAGGACCGGCCTGCTACGGCCGCGGCGGCACAGAGCCGACGGTGACGGACGCCAACCTCGTGCTCGGCTACCTGGCCGCGGACGCTCCGCTGGCCGGCGGGGTACAGCTCGATCGCGACGCCGCGCAGCAGGCGATCGGCGCGCTGGCGGACGAGCTCGGGTTGTCGGTGACCGAGTGCGCCGAGGGGATCGTCCGCGTCGCCAACGCCGAGATGCTGCGGGCGCTGCGGGTCGTGACCGTGCAGCGCGGGATCGATCCGCGCCGCTACGCGCTGCTGTGCTTCGGCGGGGCCGGTGGGCTGCATGCGGCCGCGATCGCTTCCGAGCTCGGGATCTCAGAGATCGTCTGCCCGCGCGCGTCGGGGGTGCTGGCGGCGCTCGGTTTGATCGTCTCGCCGCGGCGCCGAGACGTGCAGCGCAGCGTCCTTCAGACCGGCGACGCGCTGACCGCCGACGCGATCGCGCAGGCCGCCGACGAGCTGGCCGCACAGGCGCGTGAGCAGCTCGGCGACGACGGGGACGTCGAGCTGGGCGCGACGTTCGAGCTGCGTTACCGCGGTCAGGCGTTCGAGCTGCCGATCGCCGACGACCTCCATCCTGACCCGGCGGTGCTGCGTGAGCGCTTCGAACAGCTGCACGAGGAGCGCTACGGCTACCGCGACGCCCAGCTGGAGCTCGAGCTGGTGACGCTGCGCGTGTCGGCCATGATCCCGGGCACCGACGTCGAGCTCGGCGCCGGCGACGACGACGATCGCCCAGACGACGAGCGACGCACCCGGGCGGCCACGCTCGACGGCGAGGAGATCGAGCTGCGGGTGCTGCGCGGCGCGCCGCCGCCGGGAGCCGAGCTGGCCGGCCCGGCCGTCGTCGAGCTGGCCGAGTCGACGTTGCTGATCCCCTCCGGTTGGACCGGCGAAGTCGACGACACCGGCACGATCCACATCCGATCCGAGCGCCATGGATCCGGTTGAGCTTCAGGTCGTGACCGGCGCGCTGCGGGCCGTCTGCGAGGAGATGGGCGCGGTGCTCATCCGCTCGGCGCATTCGGCCAACATCAAGGAGCGACGGGACGCCTCGACTGCGCTGTTCGACGCTCACGGCGAGATGGTGATGCAGGCCGAGCACATCCCTGTGCACCTCGGCGCGATGCCCGCGTCGGTCGCCGCGGTGCTCGGCGAGGATCACGCGCCGGGCCGGTCGTGGGTGCTCAACAACCCCTACCGCGGCGGCACCCACCTGCCCGACATCACCGTGATCACGCCCGTGTTCGCGCCCGACGACGCCCGCCAACCGATCGCGTTCGTCGCCAACCGCGCCCACCACGCCGACGTCGGCGGCCCGACGCCGGGCTCGATGCCGGCCGATTCGACGCGCCTCGCCGACGAGGGTGTGGTGATCGAGCCGCGGATCCTCGACGACGACGCGATCGCCGAGCTGTCTGAGCGAATGCGCCGGCCCGAGCAGCGCCGCGCCGACCTGCGGGCGCAGCTGGCGGCCGGTCGCGCCGGCGTCAACCGGCTGCTCGAGCTGCACGAGCGGACCGGGACCGACGCGCTGCGGGAGGCGTTCGACGAGGTGCTCGATTACGCCGAGCGCCGGACCCGCGCCTGCCTGAGCGAGATCGACGACGGCGAGCGCTCCGCGTCCGACGTGCTCGAGGCTCGTGAGGGCGACCTGCCGATCGAGCTCACCGCGACGATCGCGGGCGACGAGCTGACGCTCGACTTCACCGGATCGGCGGAACGCAGCGAAGGCAACCTCAACTGCCCCGAGGCCGTCACCCGTTCGGCCTGCTACTTCGCGCTGCGGGTGCTGACCGACCCCGACATCCCGGCCAACGCCGGCGCGTACCGCCCGGTGAGCGTAATCGCACCCGAGGGATCGCTGCTGAACGCGCGCGCCGAGGGCGAGGACTTCGATGACGCCCCCGCCGTCGTCGGCGGCAACGTCGAGACCTCCTCGCGGGTCGCCGACGTCGTGCTGCGGGCGTTCGGCCGCGCGCTCGGACAGGGGACGATGAACAACGTCACGCTCGGCGACGAGGACAGCGTCTACTACGAGACGATCGGGGGCGGTCAGGGCGCGTGCGCGGACGCCGACGGGCCGAGCGCGGTCCACGTCGCGATGTCCAACACGCTGAACACGCCGGTCGAAGCGCTCGAGCTGGAGTTCCCGATCCGGGTGGTGGCCTATGCCGTGCGCCGCCGTTCCGGCGGCGACGGCGCGTACCGCGGTGGCGACGGGGTGGTCCGTGAACTCGAGGCGCTGTCCGATCTGCGCTACTCGCTGATCACCGAGCGCCGGCGCCATGCCCCGCCGGGTGCCGCGGGCGGCGGCGATGGCGCTCGCGGACGCAACCTGCTCGACGGCGCAGAGCTCGAGGCCAAGTCGATTGGGGAGTTGCGCCGCGGCCAACGGCTGCGGATCGAAACCCCGGGCGGGGGTGGATACGGCAGGCGGCAGGGCGGCGGTGGCGCCGACGCGCGATGATCGACCTCAAGGCTGGGCCGATGCGATCGCATGACTACTCGACCCTGTTCAAGCTTGAGCACGTGCTCAAGGACGTGCGGCTCTGCCTGGAGGAGGGTCAGCGGCTCGGAGTTGGGTTCCCGAGCGCCGCGTACGCGCGCGAGCTGCTCAGCGCCGGGATGGGGATGGGCCACGCTGACGACGACTTCGCCGCGATCGTGGCGCCGGTGGAGGACGCCGCCGGGATCCGCCTGTAGCCGATCGTGGGCCCTACGCGGCCGTAGCTTCGGGTTTGTACACAGGGACAATCGTCCACAAATTGCAGGGGTATTTGGCGATTTGCAACATCTCGCCTACAATCCCGCAGGGTTCCGGCGGCGTTGCCACTCTGGTTCAGATGTGCGCGCCCCTCGGGGCCATTTTTTCCGCCATCCGTCTCCCCCCCTTTAGATCCTATGCCGATTGCTTTCAAAGAATGGGCCGTCACCGTGCGGGCCCTTGCCGAGGGTGAACAGTTGCTGACGCTCCGCAAGGGCGGCATCCGCGAGCCCGAGAAGCACTTCAAGCTGAACTATCAGCGCTTCTTCCTGTATCCCACGTTCGATCACCAGCGCACCGACCTGGTCCGCGAGTCACATCGTCCGGAGCTGTCGCGCGCCTTGGAGGAGGGCGTCTGGTCAGACGGCGAGCCCCACCCGCAGGCGCTGAATCGCGGCGAGGAACTCAGCCAGCCAGACCGGGTCCGGATCCGGGCGTGGGCCGAGGTCGCCGACCACTTCACGATCACCGACCGCCGCGCGCTCGACGCGCTGTCGCCGTTCTACGTGTGGACGACGGACTACGCCGAGAAGCGCCTCGCCTGGAAGCGACGCCATCCGCTGCACGTGATCCTGCTGCGCACCTACCGGATCCCGCGCCCGGTCACGGTCAAGGTCCGTGACGAGTACGCGGGCTGCCGCTCGTGGCTTGAGCTGACGCGCGAACTGCCGTTCGAGGGCACGCCGGTGCTGTCCGACGAGGAGTTCGGACGCGCGCGCGAGGAGATCGCTTCGATCGCCTCGGGCCGGCAGCCCCTGCTCGTCTGAGGTCCCAGCGACACCCGAGGTCGTGCGCCGGGTAGGCACTGCCGTCGTGATGACTCAATGACCTGGACCGAATCTGTCTCGGCGTCGTTTCGGGCGCGCCACGACGTCGACCACGCCGATGATGCTCATCAGGTGCTGCTGTCGCTCGAACGCGCCCGTGAGCGGCTGCGCTCCACGTTTCCGCGGGCGCCGGGCGAGGTGACCGTCGTGCTCCACGGCGGCTCCGTGGGGCTGGCGCTGTCGCACCCGCTGATGCCCGTGATCTGGCTCGCCACCGCGCCCGCCGCCCGCCGCTACGTCGCGGGCTGGGCCGGACGCGAGGAGCTGCATATGCTGGCGCCGTCGGTGCTGCGCGCCCGCGCGTCGAACGTCACGGGCTCGCGTGAGATGCTCGCGCTGACTGGCGCCTGCCTGTATGCCCGGCTCGTGATCAGCCAGGCCAACCCCGACCTGCAACGCGTGATGACGCCGATCCGGATGCGACGGGAGTTGCGCTGGGCATGGCTCGTCGAGGGATCGGCGCGCTGGTACGGCGGCCAGACTGCGCACGCGCAGCCCGCGATCGCGCGCCGGCTACGCGAGGGCTCGGGGTTGCGATCGGTCCGCTTTCCGCCCGGCCCGCGCGACGCGCCGCTGCTCGGCGGCACCGTGCTCGAGCTGCTCGCCGCCGAACGCGGCGAACCCGCGGTCGCGCGGCTGTGCCAGCGGCTGCCGCGAACCGGCGCCCAGGCGGCGCTCGTGCAGGCGTTCGGCGGCGGCAGCGTCAAGGCGCTCGAGCAGCGCTGGCGCACCCACCTTCAGGACGCCGCAGTGGCCGGCTGAGCCGCGGACGGCGTCGTCGGTCAGCTCAGCGCGCCAGCACGAAGACGATCCACAGCAGCACCACGCCGACCGCCAGCGCCGCCAGAAGTCCGGCCAGCAGCCGCCACCCGGACGTCACTGCCCGTGACGGCGAGCGCTCCTCGATCACCGCGGCGGCCAGCAGCGTCTCCCGCGCGACTTCGACCCCCGAGGCCGGCACCATCACGTCCCGCGGACCGGCCGCGAGCATGTCGGGCACGTCGAACCCCGCGGTCCGTCGGAGCAGGCTCGGGACCCCCTCCTCCAGCAGCAGCGACTGGATGAACTCGCCCTCGGCCTGGTTGTTGGCCCAGGCGACCTTCGTCAGCCTGCCCTCCGCCAGCTGCGGCTTGATCAGCCGGGCGCGGCGGCGGGCCTCGGAGACGGGCTGGAGGGCATCAGCGGCCGTGACCGCAGCGCCGTACACGAGCGGCAGCCCGCACTCGGGGCAGAAGCGAGCGTCGGCGTCGGCGGTCGCGTCACAGCCCGGGCACACCAGCTGCGCGACAGGCGGGCGTCTGACTGGCCCCCGCCCGCGCACGTCACACCACTTCGAGTTCGGTCTCGGAGACCTCGCCGCCGGCGATCGCGAAGGTCCTCACCTTCGGCTGGCTGCTCGGCCACGCCGACGATGATCCACAGCACTCCGGGCCAGCCCTTGGCGAAGTTGATGTCGGTCTGGGACGGATACGGCTCCGAGCGGGTGTGCGAGTGGTAGATCGCGCCGAGC
Organism: uncultured Solirubrobacteraceae bacterium; assembly: GCA_963846015.1. Taxonomy (GTDB): domain Bacteria; phylum Actinomycetota; class Thermoleophilia; order Solirubrobacterales; family Solirubrobacteraceae; genus Palsa-465. Next base: position 111,937 of record CAWJUE010000002.1, on the reverse strand, counting down.
TCGAGCCCGGCGTCCTCGATCTCTGAGTGGACCCGGTAGAGCTCGAGCGGGTCGATCACGAACCGCAGTGGGCTCGCCTCGGTGTTCGTCGTGCGGTAAACATGCGCCGCCCGGTCGCCATCGACCGACACGATCCCGCAGCACTCGTCCGGGGCGTCAGCTCGCGCATGCGTGACGATCTCGTCGTACATCGCGCGCTCAATCCGCATCCCGTCGAGGCTATCAGCGGTCCCGCAGGTCGCCGGAGCCCTCAGTGCGAGCCGGACACGAGCGGGAACGGGGCCGCGGCCGCGAGCTTCAGCGCGTGTCGCTCGAGCGTGATCACCGCCTCGTGCTGGGCGTCGTTGGCCATGATCTCGGCCACCAGCACGATCGCCGCTGACCCGGTCAGCCCGAGCAGCGCGACGTAGCACGAGCCGATCGACGAGCGCTCGACGCTGATCAGCAAGTCGAGCGCGTCCTCCGCGCCCTGGAGCTGGCCAAGCCGGCCGCCGATCCCGCGGTGGGCAAGGTCCCGATTGGCCGCGTCGATCGACGACGGCGGGCCGATCAACGTTGCGCCCGCCGCCTTCACCGCCGCCCGCAGCGCGGCGACGTGCGCCTGCTCCTGCGCGCCGAATCCGTCCAACGCCCGTCGCCGGGTCCCGGTCAGCACGCGCTCGGCGAACACGTGCTGATAGACGTAGGCCGCCAGCACCGACATGCTCAGCACGCGTTCCAGGCGCGCACGATCCCCCGGCGCCCCCGCCGACCCGCCGCCCGACGCCGCGCCCGCGACGGCGGGCGCGAGCGCGGGCACGGCCAGCGCAGCGCCGGCGACGACGCCGGCCGCGAGCAGCTCGCGCCGCGTCGCGGATCGATCGCTCGGTACCCCGATCACGCCACGAACGCCGACGGGACCGCTGGCTTGCCCTGCGCGAGGCGCAGGAGCGCGATGTGCTGAGCATCGCTGGCGAGAATCGCTGAGACCGAGCCGCGCGCGGTCGCCATCTGCACTTGCGAGATGATCCTCACGTAGTAGGAGATCTGCAGCTGCTCGAGGCTCGCCAGCAGCGCCAGCGCCTGTGCCTGGTTGCTCGGTATCCGGCCGATCTCGTAGCTGTTGGCGCGCGGTGCCGCCGTGCCCCCGGCCTGCTTGATCAGCGCGATCAGCTCGCCGGTGTGCTGAATCTCCGCCGAGAGCCAGACGACTGCGGCCTGGGCGTTGGACTTGCTCAGCAGCGGGATGCAGGCGACGTACGCGTCGATCGTCCGGCGCTCGAGCTCCAGCGCCGGCGCGAGCAACTCCACATCACGCGGCGACGTGTCGTCGGTCCCGGACGTTCCCGTCTGACCGGCCGTCGAACCGGTCCGCGCCGAACCTCCACATCCGGTGAGCGCGACGGTCCCGGCGGCGGCCGCCAGAGCGCCGCCGAGCAGCCCACGTCGCGATCGGCCGTCGCCCTGGGCGCTCACCACCAGACGGTGGAATCCAGGCGCTCGATCTCCTCGACGGGGCGGGTATAGATCCCTGAGGAGAGGTACTTCCAGCCGTCGTCGGCGACGATGAAGACGACGTTGCCCTCATCCAGCTCACCCGCGATCCGAACCGCGACCCGCGCGATCGCTCCCGAAGAGACGCCGGCGAACAGCCGCTCCTCGTCGAGCAGCTTGCGCGTCCAGACGATCGCGTCGTGGTTCGTGACGAAGATCTTGCGATCGAGCAGGCTCAGATCGATGATCGGCGGGATGAAGCCATCGTCGAGCGAGCGCAGCCCCTGCACCGGCTCGCCCTGCATCGGCTCGGCCGCGACGATCTTGCAGCTGTCGCCGAACTCCTCGCGCAGCCGGCGGCCGTTGCCCATCAGCGTGCCGCCGGTTCCCAGGCCGGCGACGAACGCGGCGACGTCGTCGAGTTCCTCGAGGATCTCCAGCGCCGTCCCGTTGTAGTGGGCGTCGGGGTTGGCCGCGTTGCCGTACTGGTACGGCATGTAGTACGAGGCGTCCTTCTCGGCCATGTCGAGCGCCTTCTCGACCGCCCCGTTGGAGCCCTTGGAGCCCTCCGAGTAGACGATCTCAGCGCCGTACATCCGCAGCAGCTGGGTGCGCTCCGGGGTGACGTTCTCGGGCATCACGACCTTGACGTCGTAGCCCTTGTACCCGCAGATCATCGCCAGCGAGATGCCGGTGTTGCCCGATGTCGGCTCGAGGATCGTCTGTCCCGGCCGGATCAGACCCTTGTCCTCGGCGTCCTCGATCAGCGCCCGGGCGACGCGATCCTTGACCGAGCCGGTCGGGTTGCGCGACTCGAGCTTGGCCCAGATCCGAACCCCCGGCTTCGGACTGAGCCGCTTGAGCTCGACCAGCGGGGTATGCCCGATCGCCTGGACGATGTCGCCGTAACGCCCTCCGCAGGGCTTGTTCTGCAAGGTCTCGGCCATGTCGGTGGGAGTCTATCCGCGGCGGCCCTTGGCAATCACGGCCGAAGGGCCCGCGCGGTCATGCCGCGCGGCCCTCCGGAACCGGTCGCCGGATCGGCGGCGTGATGCGATCGCCTACCAGCCGCCGCCACCGCCACTGCCGGCCGGCGTCTGCGCCTGCGCCGCCTTCGCGCTGCCCTCGACGACGACGTGCCAGGTGCCGCCGAAGGCCACGATCCCGTTGCCGTTGGCGACGCCCGCCTTGTTGCCATCGCCCTCGAACGTGTACAGCGGGTGTCCGTTCAGCGTCACCTGCGTGAAGCCGTCGCGCTTGAACGTGCCCAGCTTGCCCTGGACGCCGGCGGCCATCGTCGCCTTGCCGTGGACCGTCACCGGCGGCCAGGCGCGTGAAGCACATGCGGGTGGTGCACTCCAGGTGCTTGGTCGACTCGCCGCTCAGCGTGTACACCGAAACGCCCTTGGCGTTGACGGCGATCGGCTCGGACTTCCCGCCGACCTTGACGGTCTTGACGCCCAGCGTGGTCGACGCGGCGTTGGCGCTCATCGCCATCACGGCGATCACGGCCGCGAGAGACGAGCATCGCGACGCCGCCGATCGCCGCCAGGCGCCGGCCAGAGAGATGGATGTTGGTCATGCTTTCAGCTCCTTGTGGATGGGGATCGCATCTGCATGACAAGACCCCGCCGCGGGCCGGTCCTTCCCGCCGGCCATAAAAGATCTGAGAGCACCGTCGACGTACGCCGTGCGTCGTCAGGACGCCGATGGCCTGTTCGCGCCGATAGCCTGTTCGGCGTGCAACGACCATTCCGGCAGGTCGATGTGTTCGGCGGCGACCCGCTGCTCGGCAACCCGGTCGCGGTCGTGCTTGACGGCGATGGCCTCGACGACGACGCGATGGGCCGGTTCGCGCGGTGGACGAACCTGTCGGAGACGACGTTCGTGCTCCCGCCGTCCAGCCCCGATGCCGATTACCGGGTGCGGATCTTCACGCCGGTGTCCGAGCTGCCGTTCGCCGGCCATCCGACGCTCGGCACCTGCCACGCGTGGCTCCAGGTCGGCGGCCGCCCCCGCGGCGACGCGATCGTGCAGGAATGCGCCGCGGGCCTGATCCCGATCCGGTCGGTGGACGATCGGCTCGCCTTCGCGGCACCGCCGCTGGTGCGGTCCGGACCGGTCGACGATCGGCAGCTGACGCGGATCGCGGCGATGCTGCGGATCGATCCGGACGAGATCGTCGACAGCCAATGGGTCGACAACGGACCGGGTTGGGTCGCCGTCTTGCTGCGAGACGCCGCGACGGTGATGGCGCTGGCGCCCGGTGACGTCGAGGACCTGAAGATCGGCGCCGTCGGACCGCTGCCGGCTAGTGGCAGGCCAGACAGTCCGGCGTTCGAGGTGCGCGCGTTCTTCTCGACCGACGGGGCGACCCGCGAGGACCCGGTCACCGGGAGCCTCAACGCGTCGCTGGCGGGCTGGCTGCTCGACACCGGTCGGGTGACCGCCCCCTACGTCGCGGCTCAGGGAGCGGCGCTGCAGCGGCGCGGTCGCGTGCATGTCTCGGTCGACGCCGACGAGACGATCTGGATCGCCGGCGACACGGTCACGGCCGTCGTCGGCACCGTCACCTTGTGATCGCCGCCGTGAGCTGAGCGTCACCCGAGGACCGCCGCGCACATCACCCGTGCGACCCCGCGGCCGCGTCACCCCGTGCGACCCCGCCGTCGCGTCACCCCGTGCGACCCCGCGGCCGCGTCACCCCGTTCGACCCCGCGGCCCACCCCGCCGCCACCCCCATCTCCCGGGGCGCCCCCCACCCCCCGGGGCCGCCGCCACGCACCCACCCCCGCGCCGTAGCGCCCACGAGTGCCGGCCCACACGCCTGGGGGGTGATTGTGGCCTCCCACCGGCCTCTGAGAACCATGACTCCAATTCCGCACGAGGAATGGGCGGTACGGCACGGCTGGCCGTACCGCGAGGTCGCCGCGATCGCCGCCGACCAGCGACTCCTGATCGCCCATTCGCAGCTACGCGAGCTCGGCATTCCCGCACGCACGATCCACAACGCCGTCACCCGCCGGCAACTGCACCCGTTCCGCAACCGCGGCATCTACGCCATGGTCGAGCCCCGCGCCCTGCCGCCGCTGGCGGTCGAGCAGGCCGCGATTCTTGCCTGCGGTCCGCATGCCGCGCTCAGCCATCTGTCGGCATTGTCGCTGTGGGGTCTGTTGAACACCCAGTATCCGGGCTCGGTCGAACTCACCGTCGCCGGGGTCGCGACCGGTCGGCGTCGTGCCGGCCTACGCGTGCACCGCGCAGCAGCTTTCGAAGCCGGCGAGCGCCGCCGCCATCAGCGGCTACCGGTCACCTCACCCGCGCTGGCGCTGTTGGACTCGGTGCCGCTGCTGTCTGGCCGAGCGATTGAACTGTCACTCGACACGGCGCTGAATCGTCATCTGACGAGCCGCACCGCCGTGCTCGAGTCGATCGCCAGACACCCGTATCGCAGCGGGGTCGATGTCCTGCGGACGTTGCTCGATCCCCGGCGGCCGACATCGATGACCGAATCACCTGGCCAGGAGCGCCTGTTGGAGCTGCTCCGTCGAACCGATCTCCCGCGTCCCGAAACTGAGCAGTGGATCGGTCGGTACCGCGTCGACCTGCTGTGGCGGGAGCTGCGGGTCGTGGTCGAGTTTGACGGCTGGCGGTGGCACGGAGCTCACGAACGGTTCGAGTCCGACCGGGTGCGTGAGAACTGGCTTCGCAACCATGATTGGCGCATCGTCCGGGTGACCTACCGTGAGCTCGACGAGAAGCCCGAACAGGTGCTTGTCTGGATCGCGACCGAGATCGCGAACGCCCGCAACGCCCTGCGGCGCGGCTGATCCGCGCCGCCCGCACGAACCCGCACCCTCGCGCACGAACCCACACCCTTGCGCACGAACCCGCACCCCCGCACACGAACCGCATCCCCACGCAGGGACACGCAGCCCGCGCACGAACCCGGGCCGGCCGCTCAGAATCGCTAGCGGCGCGCCCCGCCCGCCATCGCGGGGAGGATCACGAGCGTGTCGGAGGCGCCGACGGCCGTCTCGAGTCCGTCGAGCACGCGTACGTCTTCGTCGTTGAGATAGACGTTGACGTAGCGGTTCAGCGCGCCGTCTGAGCCGAACAGCTGGGTCTTGGTGTCCGGATGGTCATCGGCGAGTGATCGCAGGATCTCGCCGACGGACGAGCCGTCCGCCGAGATCTCCCGCTCGCCGCCGACCGACGGTCGCAGGACCGGCGGAATCTTGATCGTGGCCATGGGTTGCGAGCCTAGTGCGCGCCGGCGCAGAACGCCTCGTAGTCGGGGAACGCGCCCATCTCCTCGTCGGCGATCTCCTCGGGATGACGGGAGCAGATCGGGCAGGACGGGTCACGCCGGATCTTGACCTCCGACACGGTCGCCGCGAGCGCGTCGTACATCAGCAGCCGGCCGATCGCCGGATCGCCCTCGTCGAGGATCAGCTTGATCACCTCGGTCGCCTGCAGCAGGCCCATCGTTCCGGGCAGCACGCCCAGCACGCCGTTGGCGCCGCACGACGGCGCCAGCTCCGGCGGCGGCGGCGTCGGGAAGAGGCAGCGGTAGCACGGCCCGTCGTAGGGCTTGAACACCGACAACTGGCCCTCGAAGCCGAGGATCGCGGCCGACACCACGGGGATCTGGAGACGCACCGAGGCGTCGTTGAGCAGGTAGCGCGTCGGGAAGTTGTCCAGCCCGTCGACGACGATGTCGTAACCGGGCAGGATGTCCATGATGTTGTCGGGCCCGAGGCGCACCGGGTACTTGTTGACCTGGACGTCCGGGTTCAGCGCGGTGATCGTCTCCTCGGCCGAGTCGACCTTCGGCACGCCGACCCGGTTGGAGTTGTGAATCACCTGGCGCTGCAGATTGGAGAGGTCGACCGTGTCGTCGTCGACGATCCCGAGCGTGCCGACGCCGGCCGCGGCCAGATACAGGGCCGTCGGCGATCCCAGCCCGCCGGCGCCGAGCAGCAGCACCTTGGCGTCAAGCAGCTTCTGCTGGCCCTCGATTCCGACCTCGGGGAGCAGCAGGTGCCGTGAGTAACGGTCACGCTGCTCAGCGGTCAGCGTCCGCGGCTGCTCCACCTCATAGCCGCGGTCCTTCCACAGCGTGATCCCGCCCGTCATCGACTCGACGTTCGAGAAGCCGAGATCGTCGAGCAGCGTTCGCGCCGCCCAAGCCGACCGGTTACCCGACTGGCAGTAGAGGATCACGTGCTGGTCGCGGTCGGGCGCAGAGCCCTCGATCCGCGACTCCAGGAACGACTTCGGGACGTGCTTGGCGCCGGGGATGTGGCCGGTCGACCACTCCTCCGCCTCACGCACGTCGATCACGACCGCGCCATTGCCGAGCTGATCGCGCACATCGGCGGGATCGACTTCCGGGATCCGGCTCTTGATCTGCCGCAGTACCTCGGCACCAGACGGACTCATCGTCGCAAACACCTCAAAGGCAGTAGGGATTCAATACTTCATTGAGTGTAGCGGCGCGCGTCGCCACTCGGATGTGACGGCCGCTCGCTCAATACTGCCCGATTCTTCGTGAACACGCACGGGGAAGTCCACCGATTACCATCGACCGCCGTGCGCGCCCCGGTCGACCACATCGCAGCCCCGCCGTTCCCGCCCCAGGCGCGCTGGCTGAACGTCACCACGTTGCGGATGGACCAGCAGCGCGGCCGTCCCGTGCTGATCGAGTTCTGGGACTTCTGCCGCCCCAACTCGATCCGCACGCTCCCCTACCTGCGGGCCTGGGACGAGCGCTACCGCGACCACGGCCTGCGGGTGATCGGGGTGCACTCCCCCGGCTTTCCCCCCTCAGCCGACCCCGACAACGTCGCTGCGGCGGTGGAGCGACTCGGGATCGAGTACGCCGTGCTGGTCGACTCGGAGCTCCAGGTGTTCACCGAGTACGACAACCTCGGCTGGCCGGCCCGATATCTGTTCAACCAGGACGGCCGGCTGTTCGAGTACCACTTCGGCGAGGGCGCCTACGACGAGACCGAACGCGCGATCGCCGAGCTGCTCGGGATCGAGGCCGAGCCGCTGGCGCCGGTTCGGCCCGAGGACGAGACGGGCGTGCTGCTGGTCGCCCAATCCGACGATGTGCCCGGTCCCTACAGCGGTCCGTACGAGGCTGGCGGCGTCTGGGCCGTGCTCGAGGGCACCGGCACGGTCCTCGCCAATGGCGTCACCGTCGCGGTCGACCACCCTGGCGCCTACGAGCTGATCCGCCATCCAGTCAGCACCGCCGGCACGCTGGCGCTGGAGATCAGCGACGGCGTGACCTGCCACGCCGTCTGCTTCACCCCCGGCCTCGCGCCGTAGCTTCCCGCTCGATCCGGCACGCCGGGCGAGCGCGCGGTCCGGCGCCGCCAGTCAGGGGCGGCCGGACACGAGGGCAAGCGGCACGCTCGCCAGCGCCAGCGCCGCCAGCACCCCGAACGCGCCCCAGATTCCCAGCGAGGTCGCGGTCAGCGCCCCGATCAGCACCGCCCCGACGGCCGTGCCCGAGTCGAACGCGACATTCCAGACCGCGCTCGCAGTCGCCCGCGCGCGAGGTCCGGTCCGGGCGAACGCCGAGACGAGCGTCAGCGATTGCGCGGCGCCGAAGCCGACGCCCGCTACCGCGCAGCCCACCAGCACGGCGGCCGCGCCCCCGCCGGACAACCCCGCCGCGAGTGCCAGCAGTCCGACGATCGCGACCACGCACGCGCTCACGAGCAGCAGGCTGACGCCATGGCGGCGTACCCGGACGCCCGCCTGCCACCGGGCCGCCGCGGCCGTCGCCCCGAACAACGCCAGGCCGGCGGTCGCGACCAACCCGCTTCGCGCGATCGGCAGGATCGTGACGATCGCGCCGCCGGCGACCGTCAGCGCGCACAGCACCGCCGCCGGCGCGAGCGAACGCCGGACCGCGGCCGCGGCGGCCGATCCCGGTGCCGAAGCGCCGCCACCACCCGCAGCGCGGCCAGCACCCGTCCCGTCGCCACCATCGGCAGCGCCGCCACTACCCGCAGCGCCGCCACTACCCGCAGCGCCGCCGCCACCCGCAGCGCCGCCACTACCCGCACGCCGCCGCCACCCGCAGCGCCGCCGGCATCCGCCCGGCCGCCACCACCCGTAGCGCCGAGGCCGCGGGGGCCAATGCCAGCGGGCCACCACCCCCCGCCGAGCGCGAACAGCGCCCCCGGCACGGGCAACGCGGCGAGCACGGCTACCGGCCAGAACCCGACGTCGTGCAGCAGCAGCACCGACACGGGGACCAGCACGATGTTCGGGATCGCCGCTCCCAGCCCGTACAGCCCGGCCACCTCACCGTGCCTGCTGGGCGGGGCGATCTCGCCGGTGCTGACCGTGCCGGCGATCGTGAAGATCGCGAAGCCGACGCCGCGGACCACGCAGATCACGTACAGCCCGGCGCCCGAGCCGGCCCAGATCAGCGCCGGCGCGGGCGCTCCGAGCACCACCATGCCCGAGCGCCACGACCGCCGACGTCGACAGACGACGCAGCAGCGCGGGCACGAGCGGCTGGCAGACGATCGTTGCGACGAGCATCACGGTCGTCGCCGCACCGGCTGACGCGGTCGAGGTGCCGCGGGAGGCGATCCACGCCGGCAGCGCTGCCAAGGTGGCGTAGAAACCGGTGAACCCGGTCGTCGCCATCAGCATCATCCGGGCGACGGGCCACTGCGCCACCAGCGGTGACCGCTCGTCCATGGTCGTCGAGACTACGGCGGCGACGTTAGATCCAGCCGCGCGCCTCGGCGTTGCGGACCGCCTCGGCCCGGTTGCGGGCGTTGGTCTTGGCGATTGCTGCCGACAGGTAGTTGCGGACGGTTCCCTCCGACAGGAACAGTTTGACGGCGATCTCGGCGACGGTCGAGCCCGGTCGCGCGGCGACGAGCACGTCGCGCTCGCGCGCCGTCAGCGGCGAGTCGCCGGTCACGATCGTCTCGGCCGCGAGCGCGGGATCGACGACGCGCTCGCCGGCGACGACGCGCCGGATCGCGTTGGCGAGTTGCTCAGGCGGCGAGTCCTTGACGACGAACCCGGCCGCGCCGGACTCCATCGCCCGCTTCAGGTATCCGGGCCGGCCGAACGTGGTGAGAATCAGCGCGCGGCACTCGGGGACCTGCTCGGACAGCAGCAGGGCGGCCGCCAGCCCGTCGATCCCGGGCATCTCGATGTCGAGCAGCGCCACATCGGGCCGGTGCTGTCGGGCGGCGGCGACGACCTCGTCGCCGCGCGCGACCGCCGCGACGACCTCGAAGTCCGGCTGCAGGCCCAGCAGCGCCGCGAACGCGCTGCGGATCAGCTCCTGGTCGTCGGCGATCAGCAGCCGGATCATCGTCGGCTCCCGGTCGGGACGGTCACGTACAGCCGCCATCCGTGCGGCTCACGCGGTCCCGCCTGAACCCTGCCGCCGGCCAGTGCCACCCGCTCGCCCAGACCCCGCAGCCCGTTGCCCGCCGCACCGTCCTCGCCACCTCCTCCGTCGGGCCCGATCGAATCGCGGCCGGGCCCCACCGCGCCCGATGCCGTCGTCGAATAGCTCGACCGAACCGGCCCCGAGCCGCACCGTGCAGACGGTGGCGTGCGCGTGACGGACAACGTTCGTGACGCCCTCGCGCACGATCCAGCCGAACAGCTCGTGGTTGGTCGGATCGACGACATCGACGGCACCCGGGAAGTCGGCGGTGACGCCGACCGCGCGCAGGACCTCGCGGGCGGTGGCGAGCTCACGTGTGAGCGTCACCTGCCGATAGTCCGAGACCGCCGCGCGGACGTCAGCCAGCGAGCGCCGCGCGAGCGCCTCCACCTCGGCCATCTCCTGGAGTGCCCGCTCAGGGTCGGCGGCGCCGATCCGGTGCGCGAGGCCGGCCTTGACCGTGATCGTCGTCAACGAATGGCCGAGCAGATCGTGCAGGTCACGCGCGATCCGGTTGCGCTCGTTCTCGGCACCGAGCCGCTCGAGTTCCGCCCGCGCGGTGGCGAGCGCCTGGTTGCCCTCGACGATCCTCAGGATCCCGAACGCCGCGACCGCGACGATCGGGATCGCGACCGGCGTGACCGAGTCGAACGCGTCTCCGATCGATTGATGCCACGGCCCGATCAGCGCCGGCACCAGCAGCGAGGCGAGCGCCAACCCGGGCACTGCCGGCAGTGCCCGGACCCCGAGCCGGGTGATGAGCACGGCGGTGATGTACAGGCACATCACGAACGCCCCGGCCCGGGCGAACGGGAGCTCGGCGCAGAACAGCGCGAACAGTGCCCCGAACGAGATCCACCATGTCCGGGCGGGCGCCACCCGGCCGATCGTGACAATCAGCAGGTACGTGCCGGCGAATGCGCCGAGCACGACGTAGCCGACGATCTCACCGACGCCACCGGAATAGCGGGCGACCTGCTGCCCGACATACGCCAGGTAGACGAGAAACACGGCGGCCAGCGCCGTGCGTCGCCAGCCTCCGGTCCAGCGACGCTGCGTCGCGACCCACCTTGCCTGCGCCGGATCGACCGGCTCGATCACCGGGGCCACGCCGCCCGAGGGTATCGGCCGGCGCGGCCCCGCAAGATCGAGCTCCGCGACCCTCACCGGCGGGTGAAGTGCGCCCGCAGGGTCGAGCCGTTGACGGTCGCAGCCACGACGGCCATCAGCAGCGCGCCGAATCCCTCGGCCAGCTTCATCCACAGCGGGAAGCTGCCCGGCAGCGCGACGATCACGACGATCGCGGCGACGAGGACCACCGAGGCGATCCGCAGCCGGATGAACGCGCCGCGATTGCCACGGGCGGCCAGGATCGACGCCGAGAACGAGATCAGCGCGGTTCCGGCGAAGATGATCCCGTGAGTCCAGACCGACGCGCCGACCGCGACGTGATCGGCGCGGTGGGCGACGATCGCGGCGAGCGCCGCGAGGTTCACCGCCAGGTAAGCGCCGGTCAACAGCCTGACACGCCGCAGCAGCGACGGGACGGTCGGCGGCGAACCGGCCGTGCGGCCGTCGCGGATGGTGGGGGGATATGTGGTGGTATTGGGCATGGCCACACGCTCCCACCGCCGGGTGGGCACCGGTAGAGCCAAACCTCCGCTCCCGGCCATGACATATGTCAGATCCGCTGCTCAGTCGAGCAGGTTGACGAGCTCGGGATCTCGGTCGTCGTCGAGCCGGACGCAGAACCCTGGGCGGTACGGGCTACGAGGATCGCCGCCCGCGAGCGTGCGCTCTCCCACCCAGCAGCCGCAATTGACCAGTCGCGCGCCGGTCGACGTCCGCCAGAGTCCCGGCTCGTCGCTCGGCAGCGGTCCGGCTCGGTGGGTGTGGCCGAAGATCACGAACGGCGCGTCGACCCGCAATCGCAGCAGAACCTCGGCGATCGCGGCGAGTCCGCTGCTGCGCAACGTGTCGATCGAGACGTCGTCGCTGACCGGCCCCAGCCCCGCCCGGTTCAGTCCCGAGACGATCGCCGGGAACGCGGCCCGCAGCGCCCGCCGGCGCAGTCCGCCGCGCGCCCGGTTGCCCTGGCCCAGCGCCCGCCACGCGGCGACCGATGACGCCCTGCCCGGTCCGACCGCCGGTCCCGGCGTACGCGTCCAGCCACGCGTACACCGGGTTCCAGCACGGCCTCGTAGTCCTCGGCGCTGGCCGGCCCGCCTGGCGGTTCGCCGGCCATCCGGACGACCGCGCCGATCGCGAGCCGCTCGAGCGTCGGCACGGTCGTGTGGCGGTCGAGGTAGTGGCCGTGGGTCGCGTAGACGTCGTCGCGCAGCCACACGCCCGGGTAGCGAACCGGACCCGCTCGGCGCCCAGCGCCGCGCAGACGCGCTGCAGCGGCTCGCCGGCGAGCGGCCGCACCTCGGCGCCGCAGCGCCGAGCGGCGCCGGCGGGGGCTCGGCGACCGACCGCCGCGCCAGCGCGCGGCGCCAGCAGCCCGTGGTCGTGGTTGCCGGCGTCAGCACGCACCGAGGCGGCCGCCGGGCAGCGCCTCGCCGAGCGCGGTCAGCGCCGGCGACCGCCGCCGCGCAGCGCCTCGCGCCACGGCCGCTCGCGCAGCTCCACGCACGTCGCCGAGCAGCACCAGCCGGTCGACGTCCGCGCACCGCCGCGAGCAGCCGCGCGCGGACGTCGTCGGCGTCCAGCGTTCCGCGCCCGCCCCCGAGGTGCAGGTCGGAGACGATCAGCGTCCGCAGCGGGCGCTCCGTGAACCGACCGACGCGCGGCACGCTCAGGCGGCGGCGAGCGCCTGGCGGATCGTCTTCGGCAGCATGAACCGAACGTCCTCGGAGACGACCTCGAGCTCACGCACGTCCACGCTCCCGCGCCGGCGGAAGCGCTCCACCAGCTCGGACACGAGCCCCTCCGGCGCGCTCGCGCCGGACGTGATCCCGAGCACGCGGACGCCGTCGCAGCCACTCCTCGGCGACCTCGGTCTCGTTGTCGATCAGATGCGACGCGGCGCCGTACTCACGCGCGACCTCGACCAGCCGGTTCGAGTTCGACGAGTTGCGCGAGCCGACGACCAGCACCAGGTCGGACTCCCGCGCCAGCTGCTTGACGGCCGTCTGACGGTTGGTCGTGGCGTAGCAGATGTCGTCCGTGCGCGGGCCGACGATCTGCGGGAAGCGCTCGCGCAGGCGCAGGATGATCGCCTGCGTCTCGTCGACCGACAGCGTCGTCTGCGAGATGTAGGCGATCCGGGTCGGGTCGGCGACCTCGAGCCGGTCGACCTCGTCCTCGTCCTGGACGAGCACGATCTGATCGGGCGCCTCGCCCATCGTGCCCTCGACCTCCTCGTGGCCCGCGTGGCCGATCAGCACGATCGTGTAGCCCTGGGCGGCGAACTTCTTGGCCTCGACGTGGACCTTGGTGACGAGCGGGCAGGTCGCGTCGATCGTCCGCAGCCGGCGCTGCGCGGCGCCGGCGTGGACGCTCGGCGCGACGCCGTGGGCCGAGAACACGACCGTCGCGCCCTCGGGCACCTCGGTCTCGGTCTCGACGAAGATCGCGCCGCGATCGCGCAGCTCCTCGACGACGTGCTTGTTGTGGACGATCTCCTTGCGGACGTAGACGGGCGCGCCGTACAGCTCGAGCGCGCGCTCGACCGTCTGGACGGCCCGGTCGACGCCGGCGCAGTAGCCGCGCGGCGACGCCAGCAGGATCGTCTCCGGATTGGAGCTGGTCACGGTGCTCTAGTGTAGGCCGGTCAGTCGTTGGCGGTGACGGCCGCCAGCACGTCGGCGAACTGCCGCCGCGCCGCCTCGCGGCGGGCGGGGATGAACTCCGTCGGCACGCCGTCGGCGGGCGGCTCGTACCCGCGCAGCACCTGCCGCGCGACCGAGGAGCGGTGGACCTCGTCGGGACCGTCGTAGATCCGCGCCGCGCGCGCGAACCGGTACATCGCCTCGAGCGGCAGGTCGGTCGAGTAGCCGAGCGCGCCGTGGGCCTGCAGCGCGCGGTCGATCACGTCGTGCAGCACCTTGGCGCCGAAGTACTTGATCATCCCGATCTCCTTGCGCGCGGCCGCGACGCCCTCGGCGTCCATCTTCCAGGCCGCGTGCAGGGTCATCAGCCGCGCCGCCGACATCTCGGCCTCGGAGTCGGCGATCCAGTTGCTGATCGTCTGGTGCTTGGCCAGCGTGCTGGCCGTGCGAGACGCGATACAGCGAGCGCTCGCAGAGCATGTCGAACGCCCGCCGCGCGACCCCCAGCCACCGCATGCAGTGGTGGATCCGGCCCGGATACAGGCGCTGCTGGGCGATCAGGAAGCCGGTGCCCTCGGCGCGCCGAGCATCGCCTCGGCCGGCACGCGGACCTGCTCGTAGCGGATCTCGGCGTGGTTGCCGTAGCGGCCGAAGCTCTCGTCGGGATGCTCCATCGTGCCGACGTCACGGATCACGTTGACGCCCGGGCGTGTCGGCGTCGACGACGAACATCGACGCGCGCTGGTGGGGCCGGGCGTCGGGATCGGTGACCGCCATCACGATCAGGAAGTCGGCGATCGAGCCGTTGCGACGAGAACCACTTGTGGCCGTCGATCACCCACTCGTCGCCGTCGCGGACCGCGCGCGTGGCCAGCAGCGTCGGATCCGAGCCGGCGGTGTCGGGCTCGGTCATCGAGAACGCCGATTTCAGATCGCCGGCGAGCAGCGGGTACAGGTAGCGGTCCTTCTGCTCGGGGGTGCCGGCCAGCGCCAGGATCTCGGAGTTGCCCGAGTCGGGCGCGGCGTTGCCGAACACCATCGGCGCCAACGGGCTCGAGCCGAGGATCTCGTGCATCAGCCCGAGCTTGACCTGCCCGTAGCCCTGGCCGCCGAGCTCAGGGTCCAGGTGCGCGGCCCACAACTGCTGCTGCCTGACCTGCTCCTGCAACGGCGCCGCGGCTCGGCGCAGTCCTTCCCAGCCGAGCTCGTCCCACAGCGTCTCCAGCGGCCACACCTGCTCGCGCACGAACGCGCGCATCCACTCGAGCTTTGCCTCGAACTCGGGCTCGGTCTGGAAGTCCCACGCCATCGGCCCTGCGCAGACTACCCGGTGGACCGGGGCGCGGGTACGCTTGCGCTCCGGGACCGTCGTCGCCAGAGGGAGCTTGCGTGCAGGAGCATCTCGATCGTCTGACCTCCACCGATGCGTCGTTCCTGCATCAGGAGGGCCACGCATCGCACATGCACATCGGCGGCGTGCTGATCTTCGAAGGACCGGCGCCCGACTTCGACGAGTTCGCCGACCACATCCGCGGCCGGCTGCACCTGGTCCCGCGCTACCGCCAGAAGCTCGTCACGCCGGCGCTTGCAGACCGGGCGGCCGCTGTGGATCGACGATCCGGACTTCAACCTCCACTACCACGTCCGCCACACCGCGCTGCCCGAGCCCGGGCACCGAGGAGCAGCTGCTGCTGCTGGCCGCGCGGATCGCCTCCCAGCGGCTGGACCGATCCAAGCCGCTGTGGGAGAACTGGTTGGTCGAGGGCCTGCGAGGGCGACCGCTTCGCGATCATCTCCAAGACCCACCACGCGCTCGTCGACGGGATCGCCGGCGTCGACCTGGCGACCGTCATCTTCGATCTCGAGCGCGACGCCGGCGCCTCCGGCCGAGGACCTCGAGCCGTGGGTCGCGCACTCCGAGCCGTCCCAGCCCGAGCTGTTGCTCGCGGGCGCCCGCGGGATGGTGCGAGCGAGCGCGTCGATGACCGCGCGCGCCGTCGCCGCCGCCACCCGCCCGGCGACCTCGCTGAACCTCCTGCGCGACGCCGCCGAGGGACTCGGCGAGCTCGTCTGGGCGGGGCTGAACCCGGCGCCCGAGACGCCGCTGAACGTGACGATCGGCCCGCACCGGCGGTTCGCGGTCGCCCGCCAGCAGCTGGCGGACTACAAGCTGATCAAGGACGCGCTCGGCGGCACCGTCAACGACGTCGTGCTGACGGTCGTGGCCGGGCGCGCTGGCGGACTGGCTGCGCTCCCGCGGCGTCCGCACCCAGGGGCTGGAGATGCGGGCGCTGGTGCCGGTCTCGGTCCGGCCGACGCGATCAGCGCGGCACGCTCGGCAACCAGCTGACGGTGATGCGCGGCCCGCTGCCGGTCTACATCGACGACCCGGTCGCGCGGCTGCGCTACGTGCGCGCCGCGATGGACGGGCTGAAGGAGTCAAAGCAGGCGGTCGGCGCCGCCACGCTCGTCGCCGTCAACAACCTGGCGCCGCCGACGATCCTCGCCCAGGCCAGCCGGCTGAACTTCTCCACCCGGCTGTTCAACCTGCTGGTCACGAACGTGCCCGGTCCGCAGCTGCCGCTGTATCTGCTCGGACGCGAGCTCAAGGACCTGTTCCCGGTCGCGTTCCTGCCCGAGAACCACGCGCTGGCGATCGCGCTCATGTCCTACAACGGCAACCTCGACTACGGGCTGCTCGGCGACTATGACGCGATGCCCGACATCGAGATCGTCGCCGACGGGATCGAGCGGTCGCTGGCGGCGCTGCTGGCGGCCGCACGTGGCGGTCGCACGCCGGCGCGGGGCCGGAGCCGCCGCCGGGAGCCGCCGGGTCCGGCGCGGCGGCGCCCGTCCCCACGACGCCCGCCCCCAAGACGCCCGCCCCGCCAAGACGCGGGCAAGGACGTCGGCCCCAAGGACGCCGACCCCTCAGATGCCGGTCCCGATCGTGCCCGCCGACCGCAGCCGCACGCACGGCCCGGCCGCCGACATGCGCGCCAAGCGCGAACGGGCCAAGCAACGCTCGCGCCGACGGCCCCGTAAGCCGTAGGATTCGGCCGATGACCGATGAGCAAGATCTCGGGCTGATCAAGCCGGGCGAGATCGCCTACCACCTCGACCTCACCGCGGCTCAGTTGAAGATCGTCCACACGGCGCTGAAGTCGCTGCGCGACGATCTTGGCCGCGAGCAGCACGACGTTCGCGACGTCGTCAACGCCGTGCTCGACAAGCTGCCGTCGGATCACGACATGCGCGCGATCGACCTCGATCGCGAACTGCGCGGCTAGCGACCGGCCGCTGCGAGTGGCGCTACGGCCCGCCCGGCTAGAAGCCGAGCGCGAACTTGGCGTCGTCGCTCATCCGCTCCGGCGACCAAGCCGGCTCGAACGTCAGCGTCGACTGCACCGCCTTGACGTCGTCGAGATCGGAGACGAACTCCTCGATCTGCTCCGTCACCTGCGGACCGATCGGGCACCCGGGCGTCGTCAGCGTGTAGGTGACGCTGACCGTCCCGTCGTCGATCGCGACGTCGTAGATCAGCCCCAGCTCGACGAAATCGAGACCCAGTTCGGGGTCGATCACTTCGCGTAGCGCGTCCATGACTTCTTCGGTGGTAGCCATCAGACTGAGAGTGTAGTCCCGCGCTCCCTGATACCGAATTGCCTCAGATTGAGACGGTCTACGGGTGTCAGAACTTACGGAATCCGCGCTCAAAGGACTTGTCAAGCGTCCTCTCAGTCGGATAGCTTCACGCAATCGTAATCTTCAGCGACACCCCTCCCGTGCTCCGTTGCTCCGGCGATGAGGTCCGCAGCACCCAGGGAGGACGCCGTCGCGCGTTGACGAGAGCGTTGCGCGCGCAGGCCGACGTGATCGTTGACCTGACCGAGCTGACGTTCGCGGACGCGTCGCTGATGGTCGACCTGGCACTGCTCGCGCGCCGGCTGCGCGCGCACGGCCGCGCCGTCATGCTCCGCGGCCCCCAGCCGCAGATCCAGACGCTGATCGAGATCGTCGGGATCCACACGCTGCCGGGCGTCGAGCTCGACAGCCAGCGCCCCCTCGGCGCCTGGCCCGCCCGCCGCGCCACCGCCTGACGCCGGCCGGCCGCGTCTCGTCCCACCGCCTCGCCATCCGAGCGGCATCGCGACCGCGGCCGCTCAACCCCGCGCCCAGCCGGCGCTGGCCACCCGCACGCGCCCAGCCCTTCCCCGAGGACGGCGTCGGTCAGCCGAGGCGAACCGTCGGCCATGCCGCCGCGGCATGCTCGCGCGGTCAACGCCGCGATGTCGCGGGCTGCCGCGCCAGCGGCATGCCGCGACGGGATGGCCGCCGGCGAGCCAACGACGCGCCCGATCCGTCCGACCAACCCCTTACGTTTCGCGCAGCCGCATACCCGAGCCGGAGCTGCAATGTCCCTCTGCTTCATCGAACCGCAGAACGCCATCAGGGTGATCGCCGATTCCGTCGGCCGTGAAGCCCGTCGCCAGATCCTGGGCGAGGTCGTCCGTGCGTGGGTGGACGAGATCCCCGAGTCGGAGCTGGACTCGCATTACGCCAAGGCGGTGGCGGACCTCGACGAGCATGACCTGTCGTTGCTCGCCGCGTGGCATGTGTCGCTCGAGGTGGGCCATCCGCTGCCCAACAAGGAATTTCTCATGAAGGTGTTCCCGTCGCTCGGCGAGAACCGCCGTGAGGCGCTCAAGATCGCCGCCGGGTTCCGCGGCGAGGAGGCGTTCGAGGCGGGCGTCGGCGAGGACCAAGCGCTCGACACGGTGCTGCCATGGCTGTCGGACGCGCGCTGCGCGCAGCTGGCGACCGAGTGCCTCGAGCTCTACTGCTGGGATCGGCTCGGCGTCGAGAACTGATCGCGGCGCGGCGACCACGTCGCGAGCGGTTCGTAGCCGGGCGGGAAAGGTGCCGCCCTCCAGGGACGAAAAGTTCCCGGGCTTCGGGCTTGAAGGTTCCGCTCAGGCGCCCGGGGAACTGGCGCGGTCGCGCTATGAAGCGGGGATCGTCAGCAGCGCCGCGCTTCGCGTGCGGGACGACGACCCGGTAGCCCCCGCCGTTCTGGCTGACGGCGACCGTGCTGGGGCTGCCCAGCTGGCCGCTGCTCGTCTGCGTCCCGTAGCCGTGCCCGCCGAGCGTCACGCTCTGGGTCGAGTTCAGCCGGCGCGCGAGCAGCCGCTCGATCGACGCCTGCCGGGCGCTCCCGGCCGGGGCCGCGACCTCAACGGTCCGGCCACGCGACGGGCTCTTGTTGATCAGCACCACGCGGGTGGTTCCGCGGGCGTCCTTGGTCGCCCACACGCCGAGGCTGGAGCCGTGGCTGGCACCGGTGGCCGAGATCAGCCGGGAGCCGGCCGGCGCCGCCTGCGCGAACAGCTGCATCCCGTAGTAGACGGGCGCGACCGAGCCGGTCCAGCTGCCGTCGTGATGAGCGAACGTGAACAGCTGATAGGCCGAGTCGGGGAGCGTGTGGACGTTGACGCCGTCGACGCCGATGTTCGCCAGCGAGAACAGCGCATCGGTCATCCACAACGCGCTGGAGAACGTGTTGGAGACCCCGTCGCGTCCGCGGCACGCGACCGAGTTGAGCTCGTCGACGCGCAGTTGCCGGTGCTCGGAGTGTGCGATCGCGACCCACCGCTTGACTCCGTCGGCCAGCTGCACGGTCGAATACGGCGACATCAGATGCGCGATCGTCGGGTACTGCTGCTGGCCGGGCTTGGAGAAGCAGCTGACCAGCGGGTAGCGATGCACGGTCATGACCGACAGGCGTGGATCCTGGCGCAGGAAGCCCGCTAGCGGGTCCGCCCACTTCGGCGGGCCTGCGACCAGGCCCGCCGACAGCGCTGGTCCGGCGAGCGAGAGCCGCGGCAACGCCTTGGCGATCGCGTTGAACTGCTCGGCGTACTGGGCGAAGTCGAAGCTCTTGGGGCGCGCCGGCACCGGCTTGCCGTTCAGGCCCGGAAACGCGGTGACGCCGGAGTACAGGTTGGGCTCGTTGCCGATCTCGAGCGCCACGATCGAGCTCGCGCCGCCGAGCGCCTTGACGTACGCGCGCGCCTCGGCCGCCCCCAGGGCCGGCTCGTCGGCCGCGAGGTTGATCCCGAGGATCAGCTTCGCGCCGAGCCCGCGGTCCAGCGCGGCGAGCGTCTGCATCCAGCTGGGCGTCAGCGTGTCCGCGACGTAGTCGGGCGCCTTGACCCCTTTCGCCGGGACGTAGGAGACATCGGTGCTGTCACCGCCGATCCGCAACTGTGGCGCCTGCCGAGGGCTGAGGTTGGAGACCAGGTGCTCGAACACCGGGTTGATCGCCGACGGATCGCTGCCGGTGTAGGCGGGCAGCGCCTGGAACTCGATCGAGAGTCCGAGAAAGCCTCGCGGGATCGGCCGCGAGGCCGCGTCCGACAGCGTGATCGTGGCCGACACGCGGCCCGGTCGCAGGTTCGCGTGCGCGGCCGCCGCGGCTGCGCGCGCCGCCTTGCCGCCGTCCCCGGTCGACGCGTCGCCGTTGCTGTCGCGCAGGGCCAGCACGACGACCGCGACCACCGCCACGACGACGACCGCCAGGGCGGCGGGCGCGCGCCAACGGGTGCGTCGCGCATGCGCGACGAAGTAATCGTCGGGCACGCTCAGACGCTCGCGAGTAAGTAGACCCCGGCTCCGTCGTGACCGCGGCTGTGGCATCGCAGTGGCAGAACCCACAGCGTCGCGTCTTCGCCGGCGACGGTCACCGCGGGCCCTGCGGCCTCGCCGGCGGCACGGCGCGGGAACTCGCGCTCACCCTGTGCGATCCACAGCTCGAGCGTCGCGCGGGTCGGGTTCCCGTCGCCGTCGTATGTGGTCGACAGCCGGGGATCGTTGCTGGTCATCCAGCCGTCGGGGTCGAACACGGTGGCCGCGACCAGATCGCGATCATGGTGCGCCTCGGATTCCGAGCGCAGCGCCAGCAACGTCACCGCCTCCTCGGCGGAGACCCAGCTGCTGAAGCCGCGGACGGATCCGAGCTCTCCCGAGCGCACTTGGGTGAGCTCGGTTCGGACGCCGACACAGTCGATCTCGGCGCCGGCGACGGTTCCGGTGACCCGGCAGAGCTCCTGCTGGCCCGCCCACGGCCGGCTCGCGAGCGCCAGCCACGGCGGGCGACGGCGGCGCGTCGTCGTGCGCGTCGTCGTGCAGTCGTCGCCGGCCTGTGCTCGGGCTCGGAGATCGGTGACACGGCCAGCGCGACCCGGTCGCCGCTCAACCCCCATTCGGGGCCATCGGCGTTCCAGGCGATCGCGGTCGCGACCGGCTCGGCGCCGCCCGTGGCGACGACGACGGGGGCGCCGGCGTCCAGCCCTGCCCCCCAGATCGAACCATCGGGGTTTCCGAACGCCACCGCCCTCACCACGATCGCGCTGCGGAGCGCCTTGCGGACGAGGGACATCGCCGCTCAGGGTAGCCCGCTTGCACTGCCCTGCAGGGGCTTCGACTCGGTTACTGCAGACCGAGCGCGGCGTACGCCGCGGTGCGCACAGTCTCGTCGAGCTCGAGGTCCGCCGGCACCCCGGCACCGAAACGCTCGCGACGCTCCCAGTTGAAGAAGCCGAGGTCCAGTGCCTGCAGCGGCGCCTGGAACGCACTCGCCAGCTCGGCCGCCCGACGCTCCAGCAGCAGCGGATCACCGATTCCGAGGATCCGCTTGGCGGCGAGCGTGACCGGATCGGAGCCGCCCAGCTGCAACGAGCCGGCGCTGAGGTCGTAGACCCCGGTGCAGCCGAGCGTCACCAGCAGATCGAACCGGACGGCTCGGTCCAGGCCTGGCAGCGCCAGCCGCTCGTAGACGCGGTCGAAGCGGCGCTCGGGCGTCCAGCTCGGCTCCCCTCCGAACGCGGCGGCCTGGGATCCGGCCCGCGCCGCCCAGCCCCGGTAGGCCTCGGCCGATCGTGGCGCCGTAGCGGCGTCGTAGGTGCCGCGGGGTCCGGTCTGCGCGAGCTCGGGGTCCGGCGCCGCAATGGCGCCGGCGTCCCACGGCGTCCGCGCGGCCGCGATCGCGCCGAACGGGTCATCGTTCTCGAGCGGCGACAGCCAGGCGATCTGGAACGCCAACCAGCTGCGTTGCTCGATGTCCTCCCCCGCATCTGCGACCACCGCGTACAGACCGGGCGGATCGGTGAGCAGCCGGCGGCAACGAGCGCTTGCGAACGCCACCTCGTCGGCGAGCCGCCGCGCCTCGGCGGCGGACTTCAGCCCGGGGATCAGCCCCGACTGGAAGCCGTCGTCCTGATCACGCGCGAGCCGGCGCACGGTCATGCCACCGGCGGCCGTACGCCCGCGCGAGCCGCCCGCCCGGGCGCTGCGGGCCGGGCTCGCCGGGCGGCGAGCTCGGGGTCGCTGCGCGCCGCTGTTCGACGTCGGCGAACCGCGTGACCACCGGCCGCATCGCGATGTTCTGCTCCTTGGTACAGATCGGGCAGTTTCGGAGCAGACGGTTGTGGCGGCAGAACGACGGCATCGCGGACAGCGAGCACTATATGAACGCCGTGGCGCGGCGTGGGCCGGTCAGATGCGGTCGCCGAAAAAAGACCGGGGGGCCCAGATCCATCTGGGCCCCCCGGAGAGCCAGGGAAGTGGGGGCGCAGTTCCCTGACCGACAGGGGCGAGTTTCCCCGTCCCAAGCTTGTTTCAAACCAAACTGCCCCTAAAGATTCGCGCTGGACCCCTCGACGACCGCGCTTCCGGCAACACTAGCACCTCATCTCCGACCCCGGCGGAATGGTCGCACCGAGCGCACTTTACGTGCCTCGTGTGGCCGGACCGGTGAAGAATTGGTCACCAGGACGCACCGAGCCGGCCGCCTCGGCCTCGTGACGGAGCGTCTGGTCGGCCTCGCCGCTCCAGGCCCCGACCGCGAGCCGTTCGCGGTCGGCGTCCATCGGCGAGCCGCCCAGATCGGCGTTGACGATCCGCGCGCATTTGCGCCCCTCGGCGATCGCCGTGACGACCAGCGACTGCCCGATCCGCGCGTCACCGCAGGCGTAGACGCGCCCGACCGAGGTGCGATAGGTCTGCTCGGTCGCGATGTTGTCGCGGGCGTCCAGCGCCAGCCCCAGCGGGTCGATGATGCCGTCGCGCTCAGGCCCGACGAACCCGATCGCGATCAGGACGAGATCGGCGTCGAGGACGAACTCGGAGCCCGGCACCGGCGTCAGATCCCGTGACGACGTGCCCGTTACCTGGCGTGCGTAGACGTGGCTGACGGCGCCATCGCGCCCGCCGAAGCCGGTCACCTCGGTCCCCCATCGCCGCTTGCCGCCCTCGTCCAACGCGTACGTCGTCTCGGTCCGCTTGGGCGGCAGCGGCCACGGCGTCCGTGGGTCCTCGCCACCCGGTAGCTGCACGTAGACGTCGAGCAGGACCACGCTTTCGGCCTGCTCGCGATGTGAGTTGGAGATGCAATCCATGCCGGTGTCGCCGCCGCCGATCACGATCACCTTCTTGCCCTCGGCGGTGATCCTCGCCGCCGGGTCGGTCTCCCGGAACGGCCGGCCATGACTGCTGGCGACCCAGCGGTTGCGCTGATACAGGTAGTCCATCGCCGGATGGATCCCGGCCAGCTGGTGGTTGGGCACGTCGAGCCCGCGCGGGATCCGAGAGCCGATCGCGACCACGACCGCGTGGAAGCGCTCCTGCAGTTCTTCGGCGGTGATGTCGGTTCCGACGTCGGTGTTGAAGACGAACTCGATCCCCTCCTCCCGGAGGATCGACACGCGCCGGTCGATGATCCACTTCTCGAGCTTGGCGTCGGGGACCCCGAACCGCAGCAGTCCGCCCGGACCCTCATCACGCTCGTAGACGGTCACTGAATGGCCGCACTGGTTGAGCTCGGCGGCCGCCGCCAGCCCCGCGGGGCCGGAGCCGATCACCGCGACGGTCCGGCCGGTCCGGCGCGCCGGCGGGTTGGCGGTGACCCATCCTTCGGTGTAGGCGCGCTCGACGATCGCCAGCTCGATCTGCTCGATCGTGACCGGATCGTCATTGATCTTCAGCACGCACGAGGACTCGCACGGCGCCGGACAGATCAGCCCGGTGAACTCCGGAAAGTTGTTGGTCGCGTGCAGCTGCTCGATCGCGTCACGCCACTTGCCGCGGTAGACGAGATCGTTCCAGTCGGGGATCAGGTTGCCGAGTGGGCAGCCCTCGTGACAGAACGGAACACCGCAGTCCATGCAGCGGGCGCCCTGACGCTGCAGCTCTGCCTCGGGCTGCAGCGAGAAGTACTGGTCGTAGTCGTCGACCCGGCGGCGCGGGTCGCGCTTGTCGAACCCGACGCGGTGGATCGTGAGAAATGCTCCGAGCTCGCCCATGTGGACGCCACAGGGTATCTGAGATGATCGGCGGCGCCATGGACACGATCACGCCGCGCGGGCAGTTCTCGTTGCGCGCCGCCGCGGCGTTCGGTTTCGGACCGACCGAGGGCCGCCCGCCGACCTTCGATGGGGCGCTGCGCCTGGCGTTCTGCGTCGACGGCGGCCACGGCTACGCCGGGGCGGTGCTCAGGCAGCGTGACGACGACGGGCCGGTAGGGGTCGAGCTGACGCTGCGCGACGGGGCGCCGCATGAGGTGGCGCTCGCGCAGGCGGCGCGGACCGTGTCGCTGGACCACGATGGCGAAGCGTTCAAGCGCGTCGGCGAGCTCGACCCGGTGATCGGCACGCTCCAGCGCGCCCACCCGGGCCAGCGGCCGGTGCTGTTCCATTCCCCGTACGAGGCAGCGGCGTGGTCGGTGATCTCGGCCCGCCGGCCCCCCGCGCAGGGCGCCAAGGTCCGCGCCGCGCTCGCTGACCGACTCGGCCGCACGTTTGAGCTGAGCGGGCGCACGCTGCCCGCGTTTCCGCAGCCGTCGGCGCTGGCGCAGATCCCGGACGGATTCCCGGGCCTCAACGACACCAAGATCGAGCGACTGCGCGAGCTCGCGGCCGCCGCGGCGGCCGGCGACCTGGACGTCACGCGACTCCACGAGCTCGGGCCGGAGGCAGCCTTCGAGGAGCTCCAGCGGCTGCCCGGGGTCGGCCCGTTCTACGCGTCGCTGATCGTGCTGCGGGGGACCGGGTTCGCGGATGCGTGGCTGGGCCTGCCTGAGCGGCGCGGCGCCGATCACCTCGCGACCTATTACGGGCTCGACGCCTCAGACCGAGACCGGCGCGTCGCCGAGATCGTCGAGCGCTGGCGCCCGTTTCGCACCTGGTGCCAGGTACTGATCCGGCTCGCTGGTGAGCGGGGCACCCGGCTCTCAGCCAGCGGCGACGGCGCGCCTCGTCGCCCTTCTCGGACTCGTCAGCCTCAGCGTCGGCGCTGCTCGAGCACCCGACGATAGTCGCGCGGCATCACCTTGATGAACCGCTCGCGCTCACGCTCCCAGGTCGCCAGCAGCTTGCGCGCCACCAGCGACCCGGTCCGCGCCGCGTGCTCGGAGATCAGTGAGCGCAGCTCCTCGTCATCGGATTCGTCCACCCGCTCCAGATCGACCAACTCCAGGTTGCAGCGCTGCTCGAACTGCCGTGGCTGGCGGCTGTAGACGTACGCGATCCCGCCGCTCATGCCGGCCGCGAAGTTGCGTCCGGTCGGGCCCAGCACGACCACGCGGCCGCCGGTCATGTACTCGCAGCCGTGGTCGCCGACGCCTTCGACGACGGCCAGCGCGCCCGAGTTGCGCACCGCGAACCGCTCGCCCGCCAGGCCGCGGAAGAACGCGCGGCCGGCAGTCGCCCCGTACAGCACGGTGTTGCCGACAAGCATGTTCTCCTCGGGCCGGAACAGCGCGGCCTGCGGCGGTCGCACCGAGACGATCCCGCCCGACAGGCCCTTGCCCGTGTAGTCGTTGGTCTCGCCGTGCAGCGCGAACGTCACGCCCGGCGCCAGCCAGGCGGCGAAGCTCTGGCCCGCCGAGCCGTTGAAGGTGATCTCGATCGTCCCCTCGGGCAGGCCGCGCGGGCCGCACCGGCGCGCGATCTCGCCCGACAGGATCCCGCCGACGGTGCGATTGACGTTGCGCACCGGGATCGGCCCATGGCGCATCGGCTCGCCGGTTTCGATCGCGGGCTCGCAGCAGCGACACCAGCTCCCAGTCCAGCGCGTCGTCGAGCACCGGCATCTGCGAGCGCGTGTGCCGGCGCGCCACCTCGGGCGGCAGATCGAGCGTGGCCAGCACCATCGAGAGGTCGATCCCGCGTGACTTCCAGTGCTCGATCGCCTCGTCGACCTCCAGCAGCTCGGCGTGGCCGATCAGGTCCTCGAAGCGGCGGATGCCCATCTGCGCCATCAGCCCGCGGACCTCCTCGGCGACGAACAGCAGGTACGAGGTGACGTGCTCGGGCACACCGGCGAAGCGCGAGCGCAGCTCGGGATCCTGGGTGGCGACCCCGACCGGGCACGTGTTCAGGTGGCAGACGCGCATCATGATGCAGCCCAGCGCGATCAGCGGGGCGGTCGACAAGCCGAACTCGTCGGCGCCCAGCAGCGCTCCGATCACGACGTCGCGCCCGGTCTTGATCTGACCGTCGACCTCGACCTTGACCCGGCTGCGCAGGTCGTTGAGCAGCAGTGTCTGCTGGGTCTCGGCCAGCCCGATCTCCCACGGCACGCCCGCGGACTGCACCGAGGACTGCGGCGAGGCGCCGGTGCCGCCGTCGTGGCCGGAGATCGTCAGGTGGTCGGCGTTGGCCTTGGCGACGCCCGAGGCGACCGTCCCGACGCCGACCTCGGACACCAGCTTGACCGACACCGATGCCGTCGGGTTCGCACAGCGCAGGTCGTAGATCAGCTGCTTGAGATCCTCGATCGAGTAGATGTCGTGGTGCGGCGGCGGCGAGATCAGCCCGACACCGGGGGTCGAGAAGCGGATCTTGGCGATGTACTCGTCGACCTTGTGACCCGGCAACTGACCGCCCTCGCCGGGCTTCGCGCCCTGGGCCATCTTGATCTGCAGCTGGTCGGCGTTGACCAGGTAGTCGATCGTCACCCCGAACCGGCCGGACGCAACCTGCTTGATCGCCGAGCGGCGCGAGTCGCCGTTGGCATCGGGAGTGAACCGCTCGGGATCCTCCCCGCCCTCGCCGGTGTTGGACTTGCCGCCGAGCCGGTTCATCGCGATCGCGAGCGTCTCGTGCGCCTCCCGCGACAGCGAACCGAGGCTCATCGCGCCGGTCGAGAACCGCTTGACGATCTCGGTGGCGGGCTCGACCTCGTCCAACGGGATCGACTCGTCGGCGAAGCGCAGCCGCATCAGGCCGCGCAGCGCCGCGTCGCGGGTCGCCTCATCGTTGGCCTGACGGGCGAAGTCGTCGTAGATCTCCTGTGGCTCACGCGTGACGGGCATCGCGCCGCCGTTGGCCCCGTGGCCATTGGCGCCGGCGCCCACACCGCCGCTGCTGGGCCGCCTGAGCACGGACCGCGTGCTGCAGGCTCGCGATCGTGTCCGGGTTCCAGATGTGACGCTCGCCGTCCCGGCGCCACTGCAACACGCCGCCGACCGGCAGCACCTCGCGATCGGTCCGCGGGTAGGCCCGGAAGTGCCGCCCGAGCGCTTCGGACGCGAGCACGTCGATGCCGACCCCGCCGATCCGCGATGCGGTCCCGGTGAAGTGCTCGTCGATCAGCTCGCGTTCCAGGCCGACCGCCTCGAAGATCTGCGCCCCGCAGTAGGACTGGATCGTCGAGATCCCCATCTTCGAGATCGTCTTCAGCAGCCCCTTGCCGATCGCCTTGACGATCCGCTCGGCGGCCTCCTCGGTGCTCAGGTCCTCGGGCAGCAGCGAGCGCTCGGCGAGTTCCTCCAGCGACTCGAACATCAGATACGGGTTGATCGCCGACGCGCCGTAGCCGATCAGCGTCGCCATGTGATGGATGTCCCGCGGCTCGCCGGACTCGATCACCAACCCCGTGCGCAGCCGAGTGCCGGCCCGGACCAGGTGGTGATGGACGGCCGACACCGCCAGCAGCGACGGGATCGCGACGCGGTCGGGGCCGAGGTTGCGATCCGACAGGATCAGGATGTTCGCCCCGTGGTCGACCTGCGCGCCGGCCTCGTCGCACAGCGCTCGCAGCCGGTTACGCATCCCGTCGACGCCACCCTCGACCGGCCAGCTGATGTCGAG
Organism: uncultured Solirubrobacteraceae bacterium; assembly: GCA_963846015.1. GTDB lineage: Bacteria > Actinomycetota > Thermoleophilia > Solirubrobacterales > Solirubrobacteraceae > Palsa-465. Next base: position 84,101 of record CAWJUE010000002.1, on the reverse strand, counting down.
CGTGGCCGCGTCGAAGATCTCGTGCGAGACCTGACGGAGCTTCTCCAGCTGGTGGTTGCGCAGGATCGGCTGTGAGATCGCCAGCTGGTGGGCCTGCTCGGGCACCTCGGCCAGGAGGTTCAGCTCCGCGCCGACGCCCGTGTGCAGCGACATCACGACGTTCTCGCGGATCGAATCGACGGGCGGATTGGTGACCTGCGCGAACAACTGCTTGAAGTAGCTGAACAGCGGCGGCTGGCGATCGGACATGCACCGCCAGCGCGGCGTCGTTGCCCATCGACGCGACCGGCTCCTCGCCCTTGGACGCCATCGGCGCGATGATCAGCTTGAGGTCCTCCTGCGAGTAGCCGAACGCCAATTGCTTGGAGCGCAGCGGCTCCACGCGCGGCACCCGCGGCTCCCGCTCGGGCAGGTCATCGATCGCGACGACCGACCGCTGATACCACTCGCCGTAGGGCTTGCGACGCGCCACCCGCCGCTTGACCTCCTCGTCGGCGACGATGTGGCCGGCGTCAAGGTCGAGTAGGAACAGCTTGCCCGGCGCCAGCCGACCCTTGCGCTGGACGTGCTCGGGCGCGACCGTGATCACGCCGGTCTCGGACGCGAGCACGACGTAGCCCTCGGTGTCCTGTACCCAGCGACCCGGGCGCAGGCCGTTGCGATCGAGCGCGGCCCCCGCCCAGCGGCCGTCGGTGAAGACGACCGCCGCGGGCCCGTCCCACGGCTCCATCAGACACGAGTGGAAGTCGTAGAACCCCTTGATGTCCGGATCCAGATCGGTATAGGTCCGGTACGCCTCGGGGATCATCATCATCATCGCGTGCGGGATCGAGCGGCCCGACAGCACCAGCAGCTCGAGCACGTTGTCGAACGTCGCCGAGTCCGAGCCGCCGTCGCGGACGACCGGTAGGACCTTCGCCAGGTCGTCGCCGAACAGCTCCGAGGCGAGCTGCGACTCCCGCGCGCGGGTCCAGTTGACGTTGCCGCGCAGCGTGTTGACCTCGCCGTTGTGGGCGATCATCCGGAACGGATGCGCCAGCTCCCAGCTCGGGAACGTGTTGGTCGAGAAGCGTGAGTGCACGAGCGCGATCCGGCTGGCCAGCCGGGGATCGCGCAGATCGGGGAAGTAGCGCGGCAGCTGCGGCGCGGTCAGCATTCCCTTGTAGACGAGTGTGCGGCTGGAGAAGCTCGGCAGCGCCAGGTCGGTGCCCGCCGTCAGCTCGATCACGCGCCGGATCACGTACAGCTTGCGCTCGAACGCGCCCTGGTCCTCGATCTCGGCGGATGCCTCGACGATCACCTGGCGGATCACCGGCGCCGCCATCCGGGCGATCTCGCCGACGAACCGGTCGTCGACCGGCACGTCACGCCACCAGATCACGCGCTGGCCCTCGGCGGCGACCGTGTCCTCGATCAGCTGCTCGAGCTCGGCGCGGCGCTCGGGATCACGCGGCAGGTAGCAGACGCCGACGCCGTAGCGACCGACCGCGGGCAGCTCGACCCCCGCGACCGCGCCGCGGATGAACGAATCCGGGATCTGCAGCAGGATGCCGGCGCCGTCGCCGGTGTTGGGATCGGCCCCCTCGGCGCCGCGATGCTCCATATGCTCCAGCGCCTCGAGCGCCTTTTCGACCACGGCGTGGGTCGCCTCGCCCCAGAGCTTGGCGACCAGCGCGATTCCGCAGCTGTCGTGCTCGTAGCGACTGTCGTAGAGGCCGACGGCCCCGGGGGCGATGCGGTCCATGTGGCGGTGCCTCGAGGGCTCGGGTGGCGGGGGTCAGGGCACGGCGGCGCTGCCCGCTGGATGTTACAGAGCGACTCAGGACGCGCCGGTGCGAGCGCGACGGGTCCAGCAACGACCGTTCAGGTTTTGGCCTTGGCGCGCTTGGACGGCGGCTTGGCCGGTGCGCTCTTCTTCTTCGCGGACGACTTGGCGCCCTGCGGCGCGTCGGAGTCGCCGGCGCGGACCTCGGCCAGGCTGGCCTCCAGTGCCGCCATCAGATCGGGCACCGGCGTGTCGTCCTCGGCCTGCGGCTGCACCGCGATCTCCTCGCCGTTGGCCTTGCGCTCGATCAGATCGAGCACCTGCTCGCGGTACTCGTCCTTGAACTTGGTCGGGTCAAAGTCGGCCGACAGCGAGTCGATCAGCTGCTGGGCCATCGTCAGCTCGCGCTCGGTCGCGTCGGCGTCCGCCAGTCCGTCGAGCTCGTCGAGACGGTCGGGTGAGAGCACCTCGTCGCCGAACAACATCGTCGACAGGCCCATCGCGTCACCGATCGGGCGCAGCGCGCACAGCTGCTGCTTGGAGCGGATCACGACCCGGCCGATCGCGACCTTGCCCGCCTCCCGCATCGCCTCCAGCAGCAGCCGGTAGGCCTTCGCGCCGCCGGTCGCGGGCGCCAGGTAGTACGAGTGGTCGTAGTAGATCGGGTCGATATCCGCGATCTCGACAAACTCCTCGATGTCGATTGTCTTCGTCGCTTTGGGATCGAGCGCGTCGAGCTCCTCAGGCTCGATCAGCACGTAGCGGTCGGGCGTCAGCTCATACCCCTTGACGATGTCCTCGAACGCCACCTCGTCACCGGTTGACGGGTCGACCCGCTTCTGCTTGATCCGGGCGCCGGTCTTGGCCGACAGCTGGTGAAAGCGGACGCTCTTGGGAGACGTCGCGGAGTACATCTTGACGGGCACGTTGACCAAGCCGAAGCTGATCGCGCCGCTCCAAATCGCACGTGGCATGCGATCTTTGTATAGCGGACGACCGGTTTGGGCAAGACCTGATCGTGGTCTTGCCCTTCGAGGTGGACGGTGGGAGACTCTCGCCGCGGCCGAGGTCATACGAACCGAGGGGATCACATGCAACGCAGGGCAACGATGACGCTCGTCGCCGTGGCGGCGGCCGCGATGACCGCGGTGGCGGGGATCGGCGCGGCAACCGCGGCCGCCCCGAAGCCGGCAAAGACGGTCAAGGGAAGTCTGATCACCGTGCAGCCGAACACGCTCAAGCCGGGGACGAAGCTCGCCAGCTCGGCCGTGGGCTTCCCGCGGACCTTTGTCAACGCGAACACGGCGTGGGCGTTCGCCAGCACCGACCAGGCCCAGTACGCGGCGATCACGACCAACGGTGGCACGACCTGGCGGACCGCCAGTCCGGCGCTGCACGTCAACGCCGCCCAGGCGCCACTGTCGGTCACGCAGCTCAACGCGCGATCGCCGAAGGTCGCCTATGCGTTCGGCTCCGGCCAGGTCGCCGACGTCACCTCCGACGGGGGCAAGCACTGGTATCGGGCGCTGTTCATCGGCACCGCTTCGGCGGTCGTGCCGGGACTTGGCCCCAAGCAGCTGCTGACGTTCGTCGACGGCGGCTCGTCGGGCTCGGGCCCATCGGGTCCGGTCTCGCAGTACGCCTCGAGCAACGGCGGCAGGACCTGGACGCTGTCGCCCGGCAGCTAGGCCACTAGCGCCCGACGTTCGACATGTCGGGGTAGCGATCCCCGGAGGCGGCGCCGCGCGGCGCCGCCTCGTCGATCGCGGCCAGCTCCGAGTCCGACAGCGAGATCTCGGTCGCCTCGACGTTCTGCTCCAGGTAGCTGCGGCGCTTGGTGCCGGGGATCGGCACGATGTCGTCGCCCTGCGCCAGCACCCACGCCAGCGCCAGCTGGCCGGGGGTGCAGTCCTTGTCGGCCGCGATCTCCCTGACGCGATCGACGAGCTCCAGATTGCGCGCGAAGTTCTCGCCCTGGAAGCGTGGGTTGCTCCGACGGAAGTCGTCGGGCTCGAAGTCCTCGGGCGATGTGATCTGCCCGGTCAGAAAGCCGCGGCCGAGTGGGCTGTAGGCGACGAACCCGATCCCGAGCTCGCGCACGGTGTCGAGGATCTCGTCCTCGGGATCACGTGACCAGAGCGAGTACTCGGTCTGGAGCGCCGTGATCGGATGGACGGCGTGCGCGCGGCGGATCGTTTCGGGTCCCGCCTCCGACAGCCCGAGGAAGCGGACCTTGCCGGCGTCGACCAGCTCGGCCATCGCGCCGACGGTCTCCTCGATCGGCACATCGGGGTCGACCCGGTGCTGGTAGTAGAGGTCGATGTGCTCGACGGCGAGGCGCCGCAGCGAGTCGTCGCACGCGCGGTGCACGTAGTCGGGACGGCCGTTGACGGCGCGCGCCTGCGGATTCTCCGGATCGCGGACGAATCCCGAACTTGGTCGCGAGGATGACCTCGTCGCGGCGGTCGGCGATCGCCTCGCCGACGAGCCGCTCGTTCGTGTGCGGGCCGTACATGTCGGCCGTGTCCAGCAGATCGACGCCCAGCTCCAGCGCGATGCTGGATCGTCGCGATCGCCTCGCCCTCGTCCTGGCTTCCGTAGAACTCCGACATCCCCATGCAGCCCAGCCCCTCGGCCGACACGACGAGTCCCTGTGATCCCAGCGCGCGCTTGTCCATGGGGCCCAGCCTAGTAGCCGCTCACGTCGCGGATCCGGGCCTCGCCGGCGCGCGGACTCGGCAGCGCGGCCCTCGGCCCCGGTGAGCCGCGCCGGCTCGGCCCGCGTTGGTCGCTTTCAACCGCCTCATGGGCAAAAACGACCAACCGGATGCCGGAAACGACCCGGATCGCCCCGCCGGCGCTCAGGCGGCGGCGAAGTGGCGCGTCCAGCTCGTTGGCGTAGCGGCGGCCGATCTCGTCGGCGTGCTCGTCGAGCCAGGCGCTGAACGCGAGCTCGCCCAGTGGCGGATCGTCGGACACGAGCAGTCCCGCGGTCAGGCCGCTGATCTCATCGCGGGTGAGCACGACATCGGAGAGAAGCGCGCCGAGCCCGTGCGCCGCCAGCACCATCAGCTGGGACGGCACCGGCACGATCGGCGCAAACCCGCCGACGGCGCTGCGGATCGAGCGCGACCGCCTCGGCGAAGCTCATCTGCTCCGGCCCGGCGGCATCGATCACCGTGTCGCCATCATCGCCGGCCGCCTGCACGCAGAGCCGCGCGAGGTCCTCGACGTGGACAGGCTGGACCCGGTAGCGCCCGGGCCCCCACCCGAACGGGCGCTCGCCCGGCACGGGGAACACCGGCATCCGGCGCAGGATCCAGGCGATGTTGTTGACGAGCACATCGCGCCCGCCGCCGAACAGCCAGGTCGGCCGGACGATCGAGTACGGCGAACCGGATCTGCGCCAGCCTGACTCGACCAGCGCCTTGCCGCGGAAATACGGCAGCGGCGAGGCGACCGACGGGTTCGTGATGCTGACGTGGACGATCCGCTCGACGCCCGCGCGCCGGGCGGCGGCGAACAGCATCCGCGAGCTCTCGACCGCGTTTCGATACGTGCTGGCGCCGTGGTCGAAGCGGACCCAGTAGGTGTTGTAGAGCGTCGTGACCCCGGTCAGGCTGCGCGCCAGCTGCGGCCGGGTCGTCGAACCGGTAACGGCGGGCGTCGACCTGATCACGCAACGGGTGCGCGCGCTCGGGGTGGTGGGTGAGCGTGCGCACCTGTGGCCGGCATCCAGCAACCGCCGGGCGATATGACTGCCCGAGTAGCTGAACGCCCCGGTGACGAGATCAAGCTGGCTCATCGGTTCCGCTCCCGTGGACCGGCGATAGCAGCGGATCGGCCAGTCCGGCCAACCGCTCGGTCAGATCGAGCAGCGACTCCGGCGCGACAGGTCACCCTGCAGCTGCCCGAGCATGTCGACGCCGAAGTAGGCCGCGACGATCCCGAACGCCAGGTCGTCGGCCGGCAGCAGCTCGAGCAGGCCTGAGCCGTGCAGCAGCTGCTCGAGCTTGACTCGCACGAGCCCGATCCACGGCTCGATCCGCGCGGCGACCGCCGCCCCCAGCACCGGATCTGAGACGCCGCCGGCGACCATCTCCCCGAGTGCGGTGACGTACCCACGCTCCAGGTCGTCGTCGTAGATCCGACGAGCCAGCGCGGCCAACTCGGCGCCGAGTCGGCGGCGGCGAGCAGCGGGCCGTACTCCCGCATCCGCCGCTCGGAGATCAGGTCAAACGCCGCCAACAGCAGCTTCTGGACACTGCCGAAGTGGTAGAAGATCAGCGCCTGGTTGAACCCGCCGATGTGCGCGATCGCCCGCGCGCTGGACCCCGCAAAGCCGACCGTTTTGAGGCTCTGCAGCGCCGCCTCGGCGAGCCGGAGCTTGGTCCCGGTCAGCGCCTCAAGGGATGGCTCATCCGACATGCCGCGCGACTTTAGCGATCGCTCAAAGCGGTCGCTCAACCACGAGCGCGGGGCGCTGCCCGTCGTGCCCACGGCGGCCGCACCGGGCGGAACGCGTCACCATCAGGACGCACTGCCAGATCGAACACGACTCCAGGAGCACGACGATGAAGATCACGCGCGAACGTCCCGATACCAACGCCGGTCCGGCCGACTGGTTCAGCGGCTCGGTGTTCATCGATCCGATCTCGGCGCCACCGGCCCCGTCGCGGGTGCGGTTCAACAGCGTCCACTTCACCCCGGGGGCGCGCACGAACTGGCACACGCATCCGCTCGGACAGACGATCCACGTGATCGAAGGAGTCGGGCGCGCGCAACGGGCGGGCGGACCGGTCGAGACGATCACCGCCGGCACGACGGTGTATTTCGAACCGGGCGAGAACCACTGGCACGGCGCTGCGCCGCAGGCGTTCATGACCCACCTGGTCGTCCAGGAGACCGATGACGCCGGCATCGACGTCGACTGGGGCGAGCCGGTCACCGACGCGCAGTACGCCAGCTGACGCGGCGCTGCCGGTCGCGGGATCTCACGTTTCCGTCTCCTGGCGCGTTTGATCTCGCAGTGGCCCTTCCCCCGTTCCAGACGCTGCTCGACTGCCACGGTCGCGACGTCCACCGGTTCCTGATCGCCAACGTCGGGCCGGTCGATGCCGATGACTGCTGGCAGGAGACGTGGCTGTCGGCGCTGCGCGCGTACCCGTCGCTGAAGGACGCGTCGAACCTGCGCGCGTGGGTGTTCACGATCGCGCACCGCAAGATCATCGATCACGTGCGAGCCCGCGGCCGCCGCGCCATTCCGGTCGCCGAGGCGGCCGAGCTGGCGTCGGCCGACGCGGCCCCGGAGACGGCGCTGCCCGACGAGGAGCTGTGGTCGTCGGTCGCGCAGCTGCCGGACAAGCAGCGGACCGCGGTCACGCTGCGGTTCCTGATCGACAGCTCGCACGGGGAGATCGCCGAGGTGATGGGGACGTCGCAGGAGGCCGCCCGGCGCAACGTCCACGAGGCGCTCAAGCGACTGCGAAAGGAACTGAACCGATGAACGAAACCGATGACCTGGAGCGCCTGCTCGCAGGCGCAGGCGCACGGCTGAACCCGAAGCCGCCCGACCTGCCGGCCGCCGCGGCGGCGGCGGGGATGCTCGACCTCGCCTACGCGACGACCGACTCGCCGCTCGGCCCGCTGCTGCTGGCGAGCACCGATCAGGGGCTGGTGCGCGTCGCCTACCTCGACTTCGCCGACCGCGACGAGGTTCTGCAGTCGCTCGCCGACCGCGTGTCGCCGCGAATGCTCGAGGCGCCGCGCCGGCTCGACGAGCCGCGCCGTGAGCTCGACGACTACTTCGACGGGCGCCGCCGCGAGTTCGACCTGCCGCTGGACCGGCGGCTGATGAGCGACTTCATGCGGCGCGTGCTGTCGGCGACGGCAACGATCCCGTTCGGGTCGGTGTCGACCTATGGCGCCGTCGCGCGTGAGGCTGGGAGCTCGCGCGGGTCCCGGGCCGCCGGTAACGCGCTCGGATCGAACCCGATGCCGATCGTGATCCCCTGCCACCGCGTGCTGCACGCCGACGGCGGGATCGGCGGCTACACCGGCGGCCTGGAGCGCAAGCGCATGCTGCTGGAGCTCGAGCGCCTCCCCGGCTGAGATCCGGCGTGTGTGTGCTATCGCACAACCCCAGGCAGCGCGGGCCAGTCAGGCTGTGCGCGAGGGATGAGAGCGAACCGGACGCATCAGCTGCCAGCGGGACCGCGGGCCCCGCGGTTCATGCAGCTGGCTGCCACCTGGACACGTCCGACGGCGACGCTCGAGCGGCTGCGGCGGTACGGCAAGCGCTGCACGGTGCGGCTGCCGTTCCAGCCGCCGTTCGTCATGCTCTCCGACCCGGCCGACATCAAGGAGCTGTTCACCGCGCCCGCCGACGTCCTGCACCCCGGGGAGGGCGCTCGTGTGCTCGAGCCGATCGTCGGGCGCAACTCGGTGATCCTGCTCGACGAATCCGACCACCTCGAGCAGCGGCGGCTGCTGCTGCCCGCGTTCCATGGCGAGCGGATGCAGCGGATGACCGACGTGATGGTGCAGATGACCGACGCCGAGCTCGACTCCTGGCCGACCGGCGAGCCGGTCGTGCTGCACCCGCGACTGCAGCAGCTGACCCTCGAGATCATCCTCCGCTCCGTCTTTGGGCTCGCCGTCGGTCCACGCCTGGATCGCCTGCGAGCGCTGCTGGGCGAGGTGCTGTCGTTCGCCGAGAGCCCGCTGTCGGTCGTCCCGGCGCTCCAGCGAGCGCTGCGCTGGACGCCGTCGCAGCGCCGGTTTCATGCCGCGCACCGGCGGGTCGACGAGGAGCTGTTCGAGCTGATCGCCGAACGTCGCGCTGAAGCGGACCCCGACGCCGACGACGTGCTCGCGATGCTCCTGCAAGCCCGCCACGAGGATGACTCGCCGATGTCGGACGGCGAACTGCGCGACGAGCTGATGACCGCGCTCGTCGCCGGACACGAGACGACCGCGTCGCAGCTGGCGTGGGCGCTCGAGCGACTTGCCCGTGAGCCCGATGTGACCGCCCGCCTCGTCGCCGAACTCGACGCGGGGGCCGGCGATGCCTACCTGTCGGCGACGATCACCGAGATCCTGCGGCTACGGCCGGTGCTGCCCAACGCGGAGCCGCGGCTGACGATGCGGGAGGTCACGATCGGCGGCTTCACCTACCCGCCCGGAGTGGTGCTCCTGGCCAATGCGTACCTGGTCCACCACGACCCCGAGCTCTACGAGGACCCGTACGTGATGCGGCCGGAGCGGTTCCTCGACGCGCCGCCCGGCACCTACACCTGGATCCCGTTCGGCGGTGGCCGCCGACGCTGCCTGGGCGCCTCGTTCGCGACCCAGGAGATGAAGATCGTGCTGGCGGCCGCGCTGCGGCGGTTCGAGTTGCGCCCCGCCGGCCCGCCTGAGACGACGCGGCGGCGGAGCATCACGTTCAGCCCCTCGCGCGGCGCGACCGTGATGCTGCGCGCGCGCTCGCGCGCCAACGTCGAGGGTCCGCCCGTCGCAGTCGGCGTCTGATCGCGCCGTTGCGTAAGTTCGACGATCGCGGGTAGCTTTCCCGGCGATGGCAGCCCAGACCGCGCCCGCGAGCAAGTCGCCCTCGCCGCAGGAGCGGTTCGACGCGTTCCAGCAGCGCCGCTCATGGCTGGCGTTCCCGCTGGCGGTCATCAAGAAGAACAGCGACGACGGCGGCGGCAACCTGGCGGCGCTGATGGCCTACTACGGGTTCTTTTCGCTGTTCCCGCTGCTGCTCGTGTTCGCGACCGTGCTCGGGTTCGTGCTGCACGGGCATCCCGGCAAGCAGGCCTCGATCGAGAACTCGGTCACCAAGAACTTTCCGTCGCTCGGCAACCTGATTCATTTCAACGCGATCTCGGGATCGCTGGTCGCGCTGATCATTGGCGTGCTGACGGCGTTGTACGCGGGGCTGGGGATCACCAACGCCGCCCGTAACGCGATGGACACCGTGTGGGCGGTGCCGCGCAAGGACCGCGCCAGCTGGATCCAGTCCAAGCTGCACGGCGTGATGCTGCTCGTCTCGCTCGGCCTGCTGTTCGTCGTCTCGAGCTTCGCCTCGGGCGCGGTCAGCTCGGGCTTCGGCGGCGCCGGCACCAAGATCGCCGGCTATGTGGTCTCGATCATCGTCAACTTCGGCCTGTACTTCATCTCGTTCCGCTTGATGACCGACGGCGAGCGACCCTGGACCGACCTGTGGACGGGCGCCGCGTTCGGGGCGATCGTGTGGACGATCCTGCAGTCGGTCGGCGGCTACTACCTCAAGCACGTATCCAGCGGCAAGAGCAGCACCTACGGGGTGTTCGCGGTCGTGATCGGCTTGATCATCTGGCTCCACCTCGGCGCGCAGCTCTTCCTCTACTCGTCCGAGATCAACGTCGTCCGCGCCCGCAAGCTGTGGCCGCGGAGCTTCTTCGGGCCGCCGTTGACCAACGCTGACCAGAACACGCTGCGGAGCATCGCGCAGACCGAGCGGCGCCACGACGAACAGTAGGTCGACGTCCAGTTCGACCCGTCGGCGACGACCGGCGGCGGCGACCCGTACCCCCCCGCACCGGCGCCCTGACGACCTAGAACAGCGTGTCGGCCGCCGCGCGCCGCGTCATCGACAGCGGCCACGAGCAGAGCCCACCCTCGGCCGGACAACCGGCGCAGAGCGCCCGGCGCGGCTCCGGCGAGACCTCGAACCGACCGGCGACGATGCCCGCCGCGAGCGACTGCAGCGCTGCATCGAGCTCCGGCAGCTGGTCGGCGCCGAAGCCGACGATCACGGGCACATCGGGCTGCTCGAGGAAGCAATGGGCGATCTCGACCTCGTCAGCGCCGGCCCGCAGCGCGGCGATCGCGTAGACCAGGCGCTGGACCTCGTACGCCGCGCGCCGCGGTCGACGGGTCGGTGCCGTTGCAGGCGATCGGTCTTGTAGTCGACGACGAGCGAGCGGCCGCCCGGTTCACGGGCGAGCACGTCGAGCGCGCCGGTGACGATCGTCTGACCGCTGCCCCCTGGCACGGGGTCGCCGAGAGCGAACGAGAACCGCTGCTCGCGCCGGACGCTGGTGGCGCGACCCAGCCGGCGGCACAGCTCGGACTCGGCGAACCGGCGCACGAGCGCGATCAGCTCGTCCGATTCGCCGGGACCCGGCTCGGGCTCGATCCCGGTCCGGGCCGCGGCGGCGGCGACCGACGCGGTCGTCGGCGCCAGTGGCCGGCGGAAGTGCAGGCGCTCGAGCAGCGCGTGGACGAGCACGCCGCGGTCGGCGGCGCTGCGACCGCCTGGCCGGGCGACCCCGTCGTCGCCGCGGCCGGCGCGCCGCCGGGATCGCGCCGCCGGCATCGGCGCCGCGACCGTCGATCGGATCGGGCGACGGCGGCAGCCCCAGCACCCGCTCGGCGTAGAACCGGTAGCCGCAGCGGCGGTACTCCTGGAGCGACGAGTAGCTCAAAGCGGCGACCGCGGGCGGCCGGGGGCCCCCGATCTGCTGAGGATTGGCGATTTGACCCCGCATACGTGGGTCAGATCGCCATGCCTTCGCTCAGCGGACCGTCGGGCGCCGGCGGTCTGGGCCGCCCCGGCTCCGGCGCGGCACGGCCCTGCGCCGGCTCGGCGTCGGCCCAGTGCTCGGGCCGGCCGATCCGGACCGCCAGCCGCGCCCCGCCCGCGTCGACCTCGCCGCCGCCGTCGGCGAGGACCGCCGGCAGGTCAGCGACGAACGCCGGCGCGATCCACGCCACCGGCCCACCCCCCGTCGTGCCCGAGCCCTCAAGCCAACCCGAGAACTTGGCGGCGCCCGACAGCACGAGCCGCTCCCGCGCGCGGGTCATCGCCACGTAGAACAGCCGCCGCTCCTCGCGGTCGGCGGCGGCGACCGCCTCACGGCCGAGCGGCGTGTACTCGAGCGCCGACTCACGATCGCCCACGCCCGCCCGCACCAGCCGCAGCCCGAGCCGCCGGCCGTCGCCCGAGACGCGCACGATCTCCGACCGCGGGCGCACCGAGCGGCCGAGATCGGCGACCACGACCGTGTGGAACTCGAGGCCCTTGGCGCGGTGGATCGTCATCACCCGGATCGCGTCAAGCCCCTCCCCCTCGACCGGCGCCTCGCCCTCGCGCGCGCCCTGCCCGCCGGCCGAGCGCTGCGCCAGCGACAACACGAACCCGTGCAGACCGGGGCCGTTGACCGTCTCGTGCTCACGCGCCAGCCGCATCAGCTTGCGGGCGTTCGCCAACCGCCTGACGCCGCCGGGCATCGCCAGCATCGCCAGGTCGTAGCCCGACACGGTCAGCGCCGAGTCGATCAGCTCGTCGACGGCGCGGCGCGCCACCCGCGCCCGCTCGGCTGCAAACCAGCCGGCGAACGTCCGCAGGCGGGCCCGGTCATCGGCAGCCAGCGTCGGCAACGCGTCGACGTCGGCGCGCACCACCGACCACGGATCTGAGCCGGTGTCACGGACCGCGGCCGAGATCAGCACCAGCGCGTCGAGCGAGGCTGCCGACCAGCGGCGAGCCGAGCACGCCGTAGAACGCCTCCTCGTCGAGCGGGTTGTCGAGCGCGCGCAGGTAGCAGACGAGATCGACGATCTGCGGGTGATCCCAGTACCCGCGGCCGCCGATCACGTAGGTCGGCAGACCGTGCTGCTCGAGCGCGCGCTCGTAGACGCGGACGTCGGTCATCGCGCGGAGCAGCACGACGATCTCGCCCGGCGCCGTGCCGGCCGCCACCAGCTCGCCGACGCGCCGCGCGAGCGCCCGCGCCTCGGCCAGCCGCCATGGCGAGGCCATCCCCTCGAGCTCCCAGTCGGCCCCCTTGTCGACCAGCAGCAGCTCGGTCAGCGCGCTCGCCGGCGGGCGGCTCCGGCGCGCGGCCCGCGCGCAGCACGATGAACTCGTCGCCGAGCGCGTCCTGGAAACCGTGGTTGATCGCGTCGAGGATCTCCGGGCGCGAGCGGAAGTTGGTCGCGAGCGTCAGTCGCGCCCCGGCCTGCGCCAGCCGCCGCCCGCGGGCGCTGAACAGCTCGACGTCGGCGTGACGGAACCCGTAGATCGACTGTTGCGCATCGCCGACCGTGAACAGGTTGTCGTGCGCGATCGACTCGATCAGCGACAGCTGCACCGCGTTGGTGTCCTGCAGCTCGTCGACCATGATCGCCGTAAACCGCTCGGCGTAACGCTCGCGCAGCGCGTCGTCGGAGGCCAGCAGCTGCCGCGCCCCCAGCTCGAGGTCCTCGAAGTCCAGCCCCGACATGTCGCGCTTGGCCCGTGCGTACTCGGCCGCGTAGGCGACCAGCAGCCGATCGAGCACGTCGCGGACGCCGACCGAGGCGACGGCGCCGGCGGCTGCGCGGAACGCCGTCCAGCGCCTCGCGATACTCAGCGCAGGCGTCGGTCGACAGCGCCGCGGCGCCGTTGCGCAGCTTCAGACGCCAGAGCGAGCCCGGCCACACGGCGGCGGCGCCCAGCTGCGGCGGTCTCGATCGCCTGGGCCGCCCGCTCGATCCCCTCCAGCACGCGCGTGCCCGGGTCCGGAATCGCCGACAGCTCGGCGGCGACCGCGCTCGCGGCGACCGTCAGGCGGGCCGACCCGTCGTCGGCGGGCAGGTCGACCACGGGCAGCCGGGGCGACGGATCGCCGGCCGAGCGCAGCTGCTCGTAGACCCCGGCGGTGGCGGCGCGCAGCGGCCCGGCGCCGTAGGCGGCGATCAGGTCCACGAGCCGCTCGTCACGCGCGGCCACCGAGCGTCAGCGCCCGCTCGAACGCGACCGCGGACAGCCGCCCCGAGCGCAGCTCGTCGAGCACCTCGAACTCGGGGTCCAAGCCCGCCGCCAGCGCCCCGGCCCGCAGCACCCGGGCGCAGAAGCCGTGGATCGTCGAGATGAACGCGCCCTCGGTGGCGCGCGCCGCGTCCAGCGCGCCGAGCTCGCGCAGCCGCAGCCGGATCCGGTCACGCAGCTCGGCCGCCGCCTTCTCGGTGAACGTGATCACGAGGATCGCCGAGACGTCGACGCCGTCGTCGATCACGGTGCGGGCGAACCGCTCGACCAGCACCGAGGTCTTGCCGCTGCCGGCGCCGGCGTCGAGCAGCAGGTCGCCGTGCGTCGCTCGATCGCGGCCAGCTGCTCGTCGGTCCAGCGCCGCGGGATGGGCTCGCCGAAATCGCTGTCGAGCATCGGATCGATCAGCTCCGCGGTCATTGACTGCGGCAGATCGCCGGGTACGCGCAGCCGTCACGCGAGCACGTCGACGGACACGGCTCGACGTCCCCGGCGCGCAGCCGCTCCGCCAGCTCCACCGCGCGGGCGGCGGCGTCGGCCAGCTCCTGCGTCGAGCTCCTCCCGCGAGCGCATGTCGCCGGCATGGAAGCCGGCGGCGGTCGTCGACCTCGTCGGCGAACACGCCCTCGCGCTCGCAGATCGTCGCCGCGCAGCGGCTGGTAGTTGCCCGCGATCACGTCGAGCTGCTCGAGTTCGCGCACGACCAGCATGTAGAGCGCCACCTGCACCCGCCGGTCGGGCTTCCAACGGGCGGCCGGCCAGTCCGCGCGCGGCGCGCCGCTCTTGTAGTCGCGCACCAGCGCGCGGCCGGCCCGGTCGACGTCGATCCGGTCGATCGCGCCGCGGACGAGCACCGGCTCGGGCCCGTCGCCGAGCGCCAGCGGCGGCAGCGACCCTTCCGCTCGTCGAACCCGAACCGGCGCTCGAGCGCGATCGGCCGTCCACCCCTCCGACGTCGCCGCCTCGTGCTCCAGGTAACGCCGCAGCGCCGCCTCGATCTCGCGCAGCGCGCCGGCCCGGACGACCGGCGGCGCGCCGGCGCCGAGCGCCCGCGCGCGTCCGCCCAGCTGTCCCAGCTCGTCGCTGGAGGATCTCAAGCGCCCGCGGCAGTGACCGCTCGCTGACCGCCTCCCCCAGCTCGGCCAGCAACCGCTCCAGCAGTTCGTGGATCAGCGAGCCGCGGACCAGCGGCTCCTCGTCGGGCGCCAGCCGCCGCGGCGACAGCTGGGACTCGACCAGCCAGCGGACCGGACAGTCGCCGTAGCGCTCGAGCGCGCCGGCGGAGACGACCCGGGTGTGGCGCACCTGCGCCAGCGCCTCGGCGCCAAGCGTCCGGGCGGGCCCCGGCGGTTCGCCCGTGCGGCGGCGCCAGCGCCGCGGCCAGACCGCGCTCGCGCTCGCGCTCGGTCGGGGCCTCGCCCGGTTCCCAGACGACGTCGGACAGCAGCCGCCGGCGCCGGCGCTGCGGCCACGCGGGCCACAGCAGCTCGGCGACATCGGCGATGAACGGCGACGGCAGCGCGAGGTTGCCCTCCTCGTCGGAGCTGCGGTAGGCGAGGTAGACGCGCTCGGTCGCCCGGGAGACCGCCGAGTAGAACAGGTACCGCTCGGCCGCCAGCGCGTCCTCCCGCGCCCGCAGCACCAGGCCCGAGGCGCTCGCCAGCTCGCGGCGGCGCTCGTCTGACAGGAACGGCTCGATCCGGCCCCCGCGCGGGAACTCGCCCTCCTGCAGTCCGCAGACGAACACGGCCCGGAAGCGCCGCGCTCGCACCGAGATCGGGTCGGCCAGCAGCACCGCCCCCGGGTCGTCGAGGTCGGCGGGGCCGTGGCCCGAGGCGACCGGCAGCTCGGGCAGCAACTCGAGCAGCTCCGCCGCGGTCGGCGCCGGTGTGAGCGCCGACAGCTCGTCGACCGCGGCGACCAGCGTCGCCAGGGCGGCGGCGTCAAGTGCCTCGTCGCCGCACAGCTCCGGCGCGCGGCCGCGGTGCGGCGCCGCCAGCAGCTCCCGCGCCAGCGCGCACAGCCCCGGTCCGGGCTCGTCGGCCGCGGTCAGCGCGTCGAGCCGCGCCAGCGCGGCGAGCAGGTCCGCCAGGGGCGGCTGGTCACCGGCCGTCTCGGCCGCGGCGGTTCGCAGCGCACCCGCGCTCGTCAGTGCCCGGCGCCGGGCGAGCGCGTCGAGCCGGTCGATGGTCTCGGGCCCGTCCAGCAGTCCCGGCGCCCGCAGGTAGGCGACCAGCTGCTCAGGACCGGCCTGGTCCGGCGTCCAGGCGCAGGCGGCCGCCGCCAGCAGCGACCGGCCCAGCGTCGTGTGCGCCAGCGCCAGCTGCTCGCTGCCGGTCACACGGACGCCGTACTGCTCGAGCACGCGCGCCACCAGCGGCGCCGCCGCCGGCGAGCGGTACAGGACCGCGATCTCCTCGCCGGGGACGCCCGCCCGGGTCAGCGCCAGGATCTCGGCCGCAACCAGCTCGGCTTCGGCCCGCTCCCCCCCGGCCTCGAACAGCGTCACCGCCCGAGCCGCGGCCTGATCGACCGGCTCGGGCAGCCGCGAGGCCCCGACCGCGAACAGGTGGCGCTCGAGGTGGTGGAGCACCGCGCGTGAGCCGTCGGCGTAGTGGTCATCCTGGGGCCCGAGCGTCTCGACCTCGGCCGCCACCGGCCGCAGCGCCTCGACGGTCTCGGCGCGCGCCGCCAGCGCCTCGCGGCCCGGCTCGTAGGTCAGCGACACGGTCACCGCCGCGCCAGCCGGGCCCGCGAGCGTTTGGACCGCGTCGCGCTGCACCCCGTCGAGGTCGTCAAAGCCGTAGAACAGCACCGGGTCGGACCCCCACGCGGTCGGCGCGGCGCGCAGCGCGTCGACCGCTCGCCACGCATAGAGCTCGGAGTCGACCCGGCCCAGGCGCTCCAGCTCGGCCGCGTAATCCGCGTAGATCCGGCCCAGGTCACGGCCGTAGGCGGCGCGGCGGACGTCCTGCGCCGCCCACGCTCGCAGCGCCGCCACGGAACCGCGCGACCCCGACCAGCTCACGTTGCAGCTCGGAGATCATCGCCCGCGGCGGCCGCCCGGAACCCCGGCGCCATCGCCGATTCCCGCAGCGACGGCAGCTCGGCGCGGGCCAGCACGCGGGCCAACACACGCTGGCGCTGCAGCTCGGTCAGCCGCCGGCCGCCGTAGTCGGCGCGGCGCGCGATCTCGGCGGCCAGCGCGCCGAACGTGAGCACGGCGCCGAGCACGACGCCGTCCTCGACCAGCTCGCGACCGTAGTGGCGGGCATCGGCCGCGGTCGGCACGACCAGCAGCGCGCCGCGCGCGGCCTGCGCGGCGTAGGCGCCAAGGACCCGCCCCGCCTTGGCGGAGTTGGCCGGTCCGAGCACGAGCGTGAGTGCCATCGCACCATGGTGGCGCGAGGCCAGGACGAAACGGCGGCGCGGCTGGTGCTAGGCGGCCTGCGCCGCGGAAGCGGCGGCGGTGTCCTCGGCGGGCGCAACGGCAGCGGCGGCGCCCTCCTCGGCCTCGGGCGGCTTGGCGCCCTCACGCGCCCACGGCTCGTTGAACTCCGTGCGCCACTTGCCGTCCTCGGTCTGCATCAGCGCCAACCGCGCTCGGAAGCTCTTGCCCGCGCGGCTCTTGAAGCCGGTCACCGGCTTCTCGGTCCGGCCGGTCTTGATCAGCTCCCGCGCGATCGCCACCGGCAACTGCTTGCCGGCTTTGCCCTTCCAGATCACGAACCCGCAGCCGGGGTCATCGCGGCCCCAGCAGGAGTAGCCCTTGCGGTTCTCGTTGATCTCGCGGCCGCAGACTGGGCACGGGCCGAGCTTGGCGCGCGGGATCCGAACGTCCTTCAATTTGGTGTCCAGCTCGCCGACGGTCGACTCGGCGAACTTGACGATGTCGCCCATGAACGCCTTGCGCGAGTCGGCGCCGGACTCGATCTTCGCCAGCCGGCTCTCCCAGTCGCCGGTCAGCTCGGGACTTGTCAGCGGATGCCCGGCGAGCAGGCGGATCACGTTCAGACCCTTCTCGGTGACGACCAGCGCGCGCCCGTCGCGCTCGATGTAGCCGACCTGGAGCAGCCGCTCGATGATCGCCGCGCGCGTCGCCGGCGTGCCGATCCCGTTCTCCTGCATCGCCTCGCGCAGCTCCTCGTCGTCGACGAGCTTGCCGGCGGTCTCCATCGTCGTCAGCAGCGAGCCGTCGTTGTAGCGCTGCGGCGGCTTGGTCTCCTTGCGCTCGAGCTTGACCTCGCGGACCGTGGCGGCCTCGCCCTGCTCGAGCTTGGGCAGCCGCTGGTCTTTGCCCTCGTCATCGTCGGCCGGCGGCGTCCTCCATGTCGGCGGTCTCACCGTAGGCGCCCCGCCAGCCGGGAACGAGCAGCAGCTTGCCCCGGGTACGGAACACGTGCGTCGCGACGGTGGTCTCGACGCGGGTGTTCTCGAACACCGCCTCGGGGTGGAACACCGCCAGAAAGCGCCGCGCGACCAAGTCGTAGATCTTGCGGTCGTCCTCGTTGAACTTGTCGACGGGATGGCGATCGGCGTTGGTCGGGATGATCGCGTGGTGGTCGGTGACCTTGGCGTCGTTGACGACCCGCCCCAGCGGCAGCACGTCGAGCCCCTGGACGTACTCGGCCGAGGCGCGGTACTCGGGCCGCTGTCCGACGAGCGCCGCCGTCGGCTTGATCTCGGCGACCATGTCGCCGGTGATGTAGCGCGAGTTGGTGCGCGGATAGGTCAGCGCCTTGTGCTCCTCGTACAGCCGCTGAGCGGCGGCCAGCGTGCGCCGGGCGGTGAAGCCAAAGCGGCTCGAGGCGTCCGCCTGCAGCGAGGTCAGGTGGTAGAGCAGCGGCGGCTTCTGGCGCTGCTCGGTCTTGGTCAGCTTGGTGATCTCGCCGGTCTGGCCCTCGCAGTCGGCGACGATCGCCGCGGCCTCCTCGCCGTTGGCGATCCGCGGCTTGGCGCCCGCGTGGAAGCGGCCCTCGTAGCGGCGGCCCGACGGTGCCGGAATCGCCTCGAAGGCGGCGTCGACGACCCAGTAGGGCTCGGGCACGAACGCCCGGATCTCCTCCTCGCGGCGGGCCAGGATCGCCAGCGTCGGCGTCTGGACGCGCCCCAGCGACACCGCTCCGTCAAACGAAGAGCGCAAGCGGATCGTCGCGGCGCGGGTCGCGTTCATACCGACGATCCAGTCCGCCTCCGAGCGTGAGCGGGCCGCGTCCTCGAGCGACGCCAGCTCCTCTCGGGGCCGCAGCGCGTCGAACGCCGCGCGGATCGCCCCGTCGGTCATCGAGCTCAGCCACAGGCGCTGGACGGGTTTCTTGGACCCCGCCTTCTCATACAGGTAGGCGAAGATCAGCTCGCCCTCGCGGCCGGCGTCGCAGGCGTTGACGACGTGGTCGATGTCGTCGCGGCCGAGTAGCCGCTTGACCACGTTCATCTGCTTCTTGGACCGGTCGTCGCGGACGACCAGCTTGAATTGCTTGGGGACGATCGGCAGATCGGCCATCCGCCATTTCTTGAACTGCTCGCCGTACTCCTCGGGGTCGGCCAGCTGCACGAGGTGGCCGACCGCCCAGGTGATCACGTAGTCATCGCCCTCGAGGTACTGCTCACCCTTGGGACCGGCCTTCTTGAAGGCGCCCGGCAGCACCCGGCCGAGGTTCTCCCCGACCGATGGCTTCTCGGCGATGATCAGTGTCTTGGGCATCGGGGGCCGAGGGTAGCGCTCGGATCAAGCGGCCCCGCGTTCGCTGCCGCC
This sequence comes from uncultured Solirubrobacteraceae bacterium, assembly GCA_963846015.1. Lineage (GTDB taxonomy): Bacteria > Actinomycetota > Thermoleophilia > Solirubrobacterales > Solirubrobacteraceae > Palsa-465. The sequence continues at coordinate 64,784 of CAWJUE010000002.1, read as the reverse complement.
CCGCTCACGCCTTCAGCAGCTCGACCACGGCCTCGGTACGACGCTCCAGCCGCGGCACCGCCGAGCGTGCGCCGCACCGGTGCGCGCCTCGCGCAGCAGCGCCCGCGCCTGCGGCCCCGGCCCCAGCGCGCGCGCGTACTCGATCTGCGTGTAGGCAAGCTGCAGCGGTGCCCGCGATCCGACGCTCCAGCTCGATCGCCGCGCGCAGGTGCGTCAGCGCGGTCTCACGCTCGCCGGCCGTCAGCGCCAGCACCCCGAGGTACCCGTCGAGCGGCCCGCGGCAGACGGCGCCGGCCCCGATCAGGCAGACCGTCCCCGCATGCGGGGCCAGCAGCTCGTACAGCAGCCGCGCCCGCGGACGGTCGTCGAGGATCACGGCCGCCTCGGCCAGCACCGTCATCGTCATCGTCCAATCGAGGTCCTGCGTCAGCGATCGCACGAACTGCTCGGTGAACGGCTCAAGCGCCGAGCGCGCCTCCTCGAGGCGACCGCCGTCGCACAGCAGGATCACCAGCGCGAGCCGCCAGATCGGCCGGTCCTCGTTGGCGCTCGACCATCTCGCGCGCGGCCTGCTCGAGCTCGATCAGGCTCAGCTGCTCACGTCGGATCGCCAGCAGCTGCCCGGCGTAGTACTGACCGGCGGTGATCGCGTCCTGGCGCATCCCGATCGACAGCGCGTCCTGCGCGAGCCGCTCGGCGTCGGCTCAAGCCGGCCCTCCATCAGCGAGATCATCGCCCGCCAGACCGTCGCCTGCCAGCTGAACTGCGGCTGGCGCAGTCGCCGTGCGCCGGCCTCGAACGCCTCCATCTGGGCGTCGACGCCGACTCGATCGCCGCGCTCGAGCAGGTCCACCGCCAGCCACGCGTTACCGGTCAGCATCAGCTCCTGGTTACCCGCGCGCGCCGCCGCCTGCAGGATCTCGGTCGAGTCGGCCAGCCGGGCGTCGAGGTTGCCCGGGCCGCCAGCCCGCGCGCCGGCGCGCAGCGGCCGCCAGCGCGGTCGCCAGCGGATCGTCGAGCTCGGCGGCCAGCGCCGTCGCCTCGCGGCTGAGCGCCACCATCTCGTCCCGTCGCGGCGAGTAGTAGAGCGCGCCACACAGCCGAGCCAGCAACAGCACCCGCGCCACCGTTGCCTGACCCTCCGTCGCCGCGATCGCGCGCTCCAGCAATGCGATCAGCTCCGCGTCGACGACTCCCGGCGGCTGCGTGTAGCGCCACGATGCCCCGATCGCCGCGCTGCGTCAGCGCGTCGGTGTCGCCGAGCGCATCCGCCAGGTCCGCGGCCTCGACGAACACCTTCCAGGCGGCGGGGCGCTCGCCCGCGCGGACGTGCGCCTGACCGAGCTCCAGCAGCAGCGCCAGCCGCCGCTCGTCGGCGTCCGGATGCGCCCGCGCCAGCACCTCCAGCGCTCGCTCGTAGTGCAGGGCGGCCTCCTCGTGAGCGACCATCTCGGTCGCCTGGGCGCCGGCGCTCAGCGCGTAGGCGATCGCCCGGTCGGCGTCGGCGCGGGCGCCGGCCCGCGCGAAGTGCAGCGCCAGCGCGCCGACCTCGTGCGTCTCACGCTGCTCGAGCTCGATCCCGACTCGGTGGTGCAGACGCCGCAGACGATGCGACGACATCCCGTCATAGAGCGTCTCGCGGATCAGGGCATGGCCGAACACGTAGCCACCCTGGAACGACCGCCGACTCGACGACGAGTCCGGCGGCGAGCGCCTCCTCCAGCGCCGTCTCATAACGCTCCTCATCGAACTCCAGCACCGCCTCCAGCAGCTCGCCCTCGAACTCCGGACCGATCACCGAGGCGACCCGCAGCCACTCCAGGCAGTCAGGTGATGACGCGCGCCAGCCGGCGTGAGATCAGGCCCCGGACGCCCTCCGGGAGCCCGACCCTCGCCAGCTCTCCAGGGCCGGCCTGGTCAGGCGTGACGCCGGAGTCGACGAGGTGCCTGACGAGCTCTTGCAAAAACAGCGGACTGCCGTCGGTCTCGGCGTACAGCGCCCGCATCAGACCCTGCGGCGGCGTGCCGCCGGCGCGCAGGGTGACCAGCTCGGTCGCCTCTGACTCCGGGAGGCCGGCGACCTCGAGCGTGCGCATCAAGCCGTCACGGCCCAGCTCGGCGACCGCCGACTCGAGCGCCGCCGGCAGCGGCTCGCCGAGCCGATAGGCGCCGAGGATCTTCACGCGGGCGGCCAGCGGCGAGCGAGATCAGGTGACGCAGCAGCTGTAGCGTCGCGCTGTCGGCCCAGTGCAGATCGTCGAGCACGAGTAGCAGCGGCTCGGTGGCCGCGATCGCGCCGAGCAGGGTCACGACCGCCTCGAACAGCCGATAGCGATCGGTCTGCGGGTCCCCGGCCGGCGACGACTCGAACTCCGGCAGACGACGTCCGATCTCCGGCACCAGCCGCGCCAGCTCGGGCCCCCAGCCGCTCAGCGCCGCTCCGAGCGCCCGCTCGTCCGCGTCGTGCGCGTAGTGACCGATCGCCTCCAGGAACGGCTGAAACGGTACGACCGACTCCTCCGGCGCACGGCCGGCGAGCACGATCGCGCCCGTCTGGTGGACGCGGCGGGCCTGCTCGGCCAGCAGCCGGCTCTTGCCCATCCCCGCCTCGCCGGTCAACACCAGCGCGCGCTCGCGTCCCGTCTGAGTCCACCACCGCTCGATCTCCTGCAACTGTGATCCGCGACCGACCAGGGTCCCGCTCGACAGCGCCATCAGCTCGAGCGGTGCCTCGATCGCCGTCCGTCCGGGTGCGTCGGCATCGACCACCTCCGGGTCGTGCGACTCGGCCACCGACGCCGGGGCGCGTGAGACCGGACCCGTCGGCGAGGCGGGGCGGGCCCGGGCGGGTTCGGCGGGATCCGGGTGCAGCAGTCGCGCGTGAACCGCGATCGTCTCCGGCGACGGTGTCGTCCCCAGCTCGTCACGCAGCAGCCCGCGCAGGCGCTCGAACACGAGCAGCCCCTCCGCGACGTTGCCCTGCCGGCGCAGCGCCTCCATCAGCAGCACGTAGCCGGACTCCCGATAGGGCTCTGACTCGATCAGCGTCCGGCCGGCCCGCTCGACCGAGGTCAGCTGCGAACCTCCGAGCTCCAGGCCTGCTCGTCCGACGATCTCCAGGGCCTGAAGGCGGACCTGCGTCAGATCACGCCGCAACGGCTCGAGCCACGGCTGCCTGGGCGCCGGGCAGCAGCCCGCGACCGGCGATGTTGAGCGGGATCTGCGCGTGCGCCCAGGCCGTCCGCGGGTCGCCACGCTCAAGTGCCTCGCCGGCGCCCTGAAGCTCGGCGACGGCCGCCTCGAGATCGACCCACGCCGGCTCGGGTAGCGCCAGCGTCAGCTCGTCGCGACCGACCAGGACATCGGCCCCAGCGACTGAGCGCAGCCGTGACAGCAGCGTCCGCAGCGCGGCGTCCTGAGAGCGGGGGGCGGTCTCCGGCCAGACGGCACCGATCAGCTCGTCGCGGCCGACCTGTCGACCGCGGTTGATCACCAGGTAAGCGAGCAGCAGGCGCACCTGACGGCCGCGCAGGGCCGCGACGATCTCCACCCCGTCGAACTCCACCGACAGACGGCCGCAGAGTTGAACGCGAGTGCGCTCCGTCCCACCTAGTTGTTGCAACGTTCTGGAAACGTAGCGACAACGGTGCCATGCAAGCCTGCAGACCGTGATCGCCGGGGGCATTTACCAGAGCACGCGCCGGATGCGGGCTCGCGGCGCCGGCGTGAGCTGTTATCGAGGGGACAGCATGGGCGACACGGGACCGGATCGGATCGCCTACTGCGAATGCGGGGCCGCGTTCACGGCAGGCACGGAAGGCCAGCTGTTCGCGGCAGCTCAAGCACACCTTGCTCAGCACCACCCAGAGCTGATGGGGGCCTTCGAGCTCGACGTGGTTATGCAGATGGCAGAAGGGCGACCGGGGTCGGGGTCATCTGCATGCGAGGGCAAGACGCACAGGTGGGCGGACGGTCAGGAAACGGCCGCCCGCCCGCTATGCGCGTAGCGGTGTAGGCCGGGGGGCCTAGTGAGCTGCGCCGAATAGGCCGGGGGGCCTATTCGGCGCAGTGTCCGCTCGCGACCGGGCGGAGCTGCCGTGCCCGCGCGGCGCGGACCTGCGCGGCGACGAGGCCGTCGGGAATCGCGAACCCTCCGGGGCGTGACGCGTCAGTGATCGCCGCGAACACGGTCGCCAGCACGGCGCCGCGCGCATCGATCACCGGCCCGCCCGAGTTGCCGGGTCGGATCTTGCCCCGCAACGGCGTGATCGAGCGGGGCACAGTGCCCTGCCCGTAGGCGTTCTGAGTGCGGACGGTGCCGGTCTGACCGATCCGGCCGGGCTGCACGTTGAACGGGCCGTCGAGTGGATAGCCGAGGATCGCCGCGGACGTCCCCGACGGAGCCGAGGGTGCGAACGGCAGCGATCGCAGCCTCAGCCCCGGCACTCGCAGCACCGCGATGTCATCGTGGACGTCGAAGTCGACGACCTCGGCCGTGAGATCGCGGCCGACGCCTCGGACCTGGACCTGAGTGTGGTCCTCGCCGGCGACGACGTGCGCGTTGGTCACGACCAGGCCCGGGCCGACGTCCCAGCCCGAGCCCTCGATCCCGAGCCCACAGGCCATCCCGTAGACACGCACGACCGAGCGGCCGGCGCGGCGCACGGCGCCGCTGCGGAGGATCGCCCGCGTCGGCGCGGGCACCGTCGCGGCGGGGCCATGAACCGATGGCAACGGGTCGATCCGCGCGAGCGCGTTGAGCACCGGCCCCGACGGCGGCAGCACCTTGTCCAGCGCGCGCAGGATCTCAGAGCCACGAATCTCGTGAGCGCAGCGGCGCCGAACTGGAGGAGTCAAGCGCGACCGCGCCCACGATCCAGGCGATTCCGAGCGCGACGCAGGCGGTCAGTGCAGCCCCCATCAGACCGTCGATCCAGTGCAGCACCGGCATTCGGTGGGACAGCCGACCGCGGGAGCCGAGGACCTCCAGCACGTTGGCGAACACCGCGCCGACCAGCAGCGCCCCGCCTAACCCCAACAGCGGCGCGTACTGCGACCGCGACCCTTGGTTGAGAAGCAACGGCGCGAGCCGCGTGCCCAGGAACGCACCGAGCGCGAAGCCGGCGAGCGACATCGCGCCGACGAAGAACCCCTGCAGGTAGCCGTAGCACCCCAGCAGGAAGGTGAATCCGACGATTGCCCAGTCGAGGCCCGTCACGCCGGACGCAAGTATCGTTCACGGCAAGGTGGCACAAGGGGTGATCTACGCGCCGCGACAAGCGCGTCGCAGGCGGAGAGGGCGCGCTTCACGACGACCGACGCCCTCGACGAACCTGCGCAGGCTGACTCGGCGCGGATCGATCGTCGTGCTCGCGGCCGCGTCGTTCGCGGCCGGCGTGATCGTCGCCGACCGGCCCAACCACGACGCGCAGCATCTCGTCACCCGCTATGTGGCTGCCTGGACGGATGATCGGGTGGCGGCGATGTACGCGATGCTCGACCCGGCCTCGAAAGCACGCGTGTCCGAGCATCACTTCGCCGCCGAGTTGACCCGCGACGCCGACACCGCGACCGCGACCGCGATGCGCGTCACCGGCAAGATCGCAGATCCGAGCCATGGCGTGATTGCGGTGCCGATGGCGGTCAAGACGCGGATCTGGGGCACGCTGCACCAGACGGTTCAGCGTCACCGTCACCGGCAGCGGCTCGAGCATCGGGGTGCACCTGACGCCATCGCTGCTGTTCCCGGGACTGCGCGGCTCCGAGCGCCTGAACCGCCATACGGTGCTGCCGACTCGCGGCACGCTGCTGGCCTCCGACGGAACGCCGCTGGCCGAGGGTCCCGATCGCTCTTCGCCGATCCCTTCGGTCGCGGGGCAGATCGTGGGAACGCTCGAGTCGATCCCGAAGGACGACGCCGCGCACTACACGGCGATGGGCTATCCCGCGGATGCCCAGGTCGGCTCCAACGGCCTGGAGCACATCTTCCAGACGCGACTGGCCGGCCGGGTCGGCGGCAAGCTGCTGGCCGGCAAGCGCGTGCTGGCGAGCGTCAAACCGGTCGAGGGCCGACCGGTGCACACGACCATCGATCCCGGGATGGAGACCGCCGCCGTGGCGGCAACGGCCAGCGGATACTCGGGGATCGCGGTGATGAACCCGAAGACCGGCGGGCTGGAGGCGCTGGCCGGGATCGCGTTCTCGGCGCTGCAGCCGCCCGGTTCGACGATGAAGATCGTCACCACCGTGGCGGCGCTGCAGGCCCACCTGGCCACGCCGGCCACGGTCTATCCGGATGCGACCGAGTCGACGGTCGGCGGTTCGACGATCCAGAACGCCGGCGGCGAGGATTGCGGCGGCACGCTGATCAACGCGTTCGCGGTCTCGTGCAACTCGGTGTTCGCGCCGCTCGGCGTCAAGGTCGGCGCCAAGCGCTTTCTGGCGACCGCGGAGCGGTTCGGTTTCAATCATCCGTCTCCGATCCCGGGAGCGCTGGAACCGACGGTACCGCCGTCGAGCCTGAACGACGACGCGGAGCTTGGCCCGTCCGCGATCGGACAGGGTCTGGTCCAGGCGACGCCGCTGCAGATGACCGATGTGGCAGCAACGATCGCGGACGGCGGACGGCGGCCGATTCCCGACGCTGCTGGCCGGCGCCAAGCCCCGGTTCGTGCGCGTGACGACCCCCCAGGTCGCCGCCGAGCTGCAGCAGATGATGGAGGCCGTCGTCAGCTACGGAACCGGTACCACGGCGCAGATCCCGGGTGTCACGGTCGCGGGCAAGACCGGCACCTCGCAGATCACCAACGGCACCAACTCCACCACCGTCGGCAGCCTGCAGAACACCGACGCCTGGTTTGTCGGTTACGCCCCGGCCGGGTCGCCGGACGCTGTCGCCGGCGCGCTGTTCCCCAACGCCGGCTCGGGGGCGACGCGGCGGCGCCGTCGGTCCGGGACGTGCTCGAGTACGCGCTGAGCCACCAGTAGCCTGCCTCGGCGCGGGCGGGGCGCGGCGTTCCCGAGGATCCGGCCCCGGGGCGCGGCGTGCCCGGCGATCCCGCCCCGGGGACGCCTGGCGCGTCAGCCTGCTCGGTACGCGGCCGCGACGACGCTCGGGTTGAGCGTGCCTTGGTCCCACGTCGCCAGTGCCACGTGTTTGGGGCCGTAGGCGACGGTGACCGCATACGCGTACGTCGTCGACGACAGCGCCTGCGGCTTGCCGAACCCGACCGACGCCATCGGACGGCCGCCCTGCGTCCACCCGGCGATCAGTTGGCCGCTGGGCGAGATCGCCAGCGACGGCTGCTGGGTCGGGTCGATCGAACCGAGCGTGCGGGCGCCGGAGAAGCTCCCGCCGGCCGCACGACCGGCACCCTGCACCGTGCATGAGCCCGCGGTGGTGCATGACTCCCAGGTCGCGCCCTGGTCGCCCGCGGCGTCTGAGACGAGCGTCAGACCCGCGGCGATCCGACCGTCGGGCGACAGCGCCCGGACCGACGGGTGCGCGCCGACGTCGGCGACCTCGACCCGGGAGTGATAGGCGCCGCGGCTGTCGTACCAGCTCTCGATCCAGGCGAGCGTCGCGCCGTTGGCCTGCCGCGCGACCGACAGCTGGTCGATCCGGTGCCCCGACGGGACCGTGATCGCGACGTGCGTGGCCTTCGGAGCGCCGGCGCTCGAACCCTCGGCGACAACGATCTGCCGCGTGCGACGGTGGCGCCGGTCACGTTGCCGCTGCCGGCCGACCAGGCGACGACGCTGTTGTCCTTGCCCAGCCAGGCGGCGTCCATCGACACGGGTACCTGCCCGTTGGACGAGATCCGGTGCTGTGAGCCGAACTGGTTGGACCTGGCCGACTGCGAGACCCAGACGCCCCGCTCGGTGGCGATCGCGGCCAGCATCCGGCCGCCCGCGAGCGTCAACAGGCTCCCCTGAGTGAAGCCGGTGAGACCTCCGACAATCCTCTGCGGGCGTTGCGGCGCCCCGGCGGAGCCCACGCGGATCGCCTCGGCGGCACTGCAGCACTCCTGACCCTTGCCGCTGGTGCCGGCCAGCAGCTCCAGTTGCGGCCCGTCGTAGGTGAGCGCCAGCACCCGGCGGGCGCCGGGCACGTCGCGGACCGCGCTGACGCCGCCGCCGGCGGTGCGCGTCGCGTATTGCGCCTGCGCCGAGCCGGGAACATCGACCTGCAGCGTTCCGAACGCAGCCGCCGACGCGCCGCCGGAGGCGAACGCCAGCTGCGGCGCGATCGCATCGAGCGTGCCCGGTTTCTGGAACTGGAACGGCTTGCCCCATCCCGCGGCCAGCGCCGGGGCGGCGGCCGCAAGCAGCGTCACGCCAAGGGTCAGCAGGAACGCGACTGGCAGCCGCGCCGGTCGGCGCGCCGCCGTCAAAGGTCGAGGAAGATCGACCCGAGCTTCTGGCCGTTGTGGTTGAGCACGTACAGAAGCAGCGGCCGGTTCTGGTAGACCGAATTGTCGACCTTGAACAGCAGCAGGCCGCCCTGGCCGGGTCCTCAGACTGGACCGAGTCCGGAGCGGGCTCGGTGTCGTTTTTCTGCAGCAGCCGCGAGGTCCAGGCCCACGGGTTCAACTCGGTGTTCAGCTTGATCGGGCGGTAGACGGTGCCCTGGGAGTCGACGATCTCGAAGTTGTCGGAGGTCCGGTAGGCCGTGTGGTGTTGGTTCTTGGCCCACAGGAACACGCCGTACCAGAGCTGGTTCGCGGTCGGCGGCGGGTAGCCCGCCGGCAGGCCCTTGACGAACGGCGCGTCCTGGATCGAGTACGGGTTCAGCTCACGGGAGAGCTCAAGCTGATACGTGATCGGTCCCGCCTGGATGTAGGAGCCGTCGTTCACCTCGTTGCCGACCTCGTGACCGCTCAGCACCCCCGGCTTGGACGGGGCGTGCTTGCTCGAGCCGCACGCAGTGACGGCAAGCGCCACGGCAAGCGCGCAGACGAGGATCCAAAATCGACGGACGTTCACGGCCGCGGAAGCATATCGAGGGCGACCCCCGCCACGCGTCGGCGGCTACTCCACCCCGCTACTCGGCCTCGTAGGACGCTCGCTGGCCGCGATCGGAGCCGTCCTCCAGGATCGCCCGCAGGCGCCGCATCGCCTTGGCGACCTTGCGCTTGGTCCATCGCGCGGACGATGAGGTTCTCCATCAGCTTGTCCGACAGCTGCGACGGCTCGGTCTCGAACGTGTACTGCACGCGGGTGCCGCCGCCCGACGCCGGCTGCAACGTGTACACCCCGAGCATCCGGATCCGGTTGTACTTGCCGCCACGGCCGTGCTCGAGGATCTTGAACGGCGGCTCCATCTGGGCGATCACCATGTCGCCCCAGGCGAACCGCTGCAGCGGCGCTTTGCTCCGAAACCGAGCGCCCGCGCCCTGGCCGTACGTGTCGGTCCGCGTCAGGTGCCAGTCGACCAGATAGTGGTCCGAGAACTCCGCGTGGTTGGCGATGTCCGACAGATACTCGTACACCTGCTCGCGCGGCTTCTGAATCGTCGTCGAGACGGTGATCGGCTCCATGGGCGCGAATCTTATTCGCGCCGACGATCGCGGCGCCGTGACAGAGCGGCGCCGCCGTGGCGGATGCGCCGCCGTGCTGCGCTGCCAGGCGGCGGCGCCGCGCGGCCGCTAGGCGGCGGCGCCGCGCTGGTCGATGATGCGGATCGTGTGCCCGTGCACGATCCGGCTGGCGGCGGGCTCGGCGTGCAGCTCGTGCCGGCACAGTTCGCAGGCGAGCTTGCCGCCCTGGTATTCGTAGATCCGCTCGCCGATCAGGGGCGTGCGGTGACAGCGGGTGCAGCGTTCGAACTCGTCCGAGCGCTCGTCGACCCCGCGGCGCAGTAACGCCCGTTCGAGCTCGGGCGCGTGGTGTTCCTGGGTAGCCATGGCCCATTGGTTCGCCGCCGGGGGCCGCCCCTCCTGCCCGTCCGGAACGGGTTTGGGATCCCGTTTTGGATCAGTTCGCGTTCACAGATCGGCCCGCCTGTCGCCAGCGGAGGCAGGGTATTCTGGTCTGGGACACGCTCACCGAGCGGGGATCCAGCGGCTCGTCGCCAGGTCACCGGCGTGCGCTGCCCACTCAAGGAGGCAGTAGATGAAAGCTTGGACGTCTGGCAGTGTTGCCGGCACGGGAACGTTTCGCTGTACCCAGTGCGATATGGCGGTCTCGCTGGATGCGGCCGAGGAGCTTCCCAGCTGTCCCAATTGCGGCGGCAGCGAGTTCGTCCGCACCTCGCTGTTCACGACGGCCCAGCAGGCGATCCTGGAGATCGCGCCGCCCCAGGTGGAGGACGACTCATGGCTGGCACAGGCTCGCGAGAGCCTGCGTGAGCCGGGTCAATACGTCGCGTATCGGGCGGGCGACGAGCTCGTCACCTACTCGCTGCAACGCGAGTGGACGCGGATCGGGCGCAGCCTGTCGGCCGACATCCGGTTCGACGATCCGACGGTCTCCCGGCGCCATGCCCTGATCGTCCGACAGCCTGATGGGCTGCGAGTGCTCGACGACCGCAGCCTGAACGGCGTGTTCGTCAATGGCGAGCGGGTGGAGTGGAGCACGCTCGCCGACGGCGATGAGGTCGTCATCGGGCGCCACCACCTGCATTTCGTCGACATCCCGGTCGTCTCGGGCATGCGCTTCCACAGCGCGGCCGATCCGGAGACCGAAGAGCACTCAGCCTGAGCGGGAGCCGGCCTCGAGCGAGCCGGCCTCGAGCGAGCCGCCCTCTGCCGGCGCTTGCCGGCCCCTATATTGGCGCGCATGCCGACGACGATCGCGGTCCTGTCCCAGAAGGGCGGCACCGGTAAGACGACGACCGTCCGGACGCTGACCGACGTGTTCAAACGGATCGGTCTGCGCGTCCTGGTCGTCGATCTGGACCCGCAGGGCAACCTCTCGGACTACCTCGACGTCGCGCCCGACGCGACGCCGACGATCGGCGACGTGCTGTCTGGACGCGCCAAGGCCAAGGACGCCGTCCACGACGGGATCATCCCCGCCAATCTCAACCTGGCCGAGGCCGAGCTCGCGCTCGGCGGCAAGATGGGCCGCGAGCTGACGCTGAAGAAGGCGCTGCGGACCGTCGCCGGCGACTACGACCTGGTGCTGATCGACTGCCCGCCGGCGCTGGGGCTGTTGACGGTCAACGCGCTGGTCGCGGCCGACTACGCACTGTTGTCGGCCGAGGCGCAGTACTTCGCGCTCCAGGGGGTCGAGCAGGCGCTCGAGGTGATCGAGCTGGCCAAGGACACGCTGAACCCGGGGCTGGAGTGGCTCGGCGTGGTGCTCAACATCGCCGACATGCGCACCAAGCACTCACGTGAGGCGTTCGCGTCGCTGCGCGAGCACTTCGGCGACAAGCTGCTGGACACGACGATCCGCTCCTCGATCGCGTACGCCGAGTCGTCCGAACGCGCGGTCTCGATCCTCGACTACCGCCCCGACCTCGGCGCCGACTACCTCGACGTCGCCGACGAACTGCTGAAACGCCTCGGCCTGACCGAGCCCCGCAAGGCATTGCGCAAGCTGCGGGGGTGAATCGGGCTCACTCAGCGCCTATTGCGGCTGAGTGGGAGAAAAGTCCGGAATAGACGTACAAATCCGTCAACAGGCGAATCGTTGGGGCCACATCCACCATCGCCAGCTCGTCGCGCTCGGCCTGACGCGGAGCACGATCGCCGACTCGCTGCGCCACCGGCAAGCTGATCCGCGAGCACCACGGGGTCTACTCGGTCGGGCACTCCCAGACCAGCCCCGCGGCGCGGGCGGACGCCGCGGTCATGGCCTGCGGCGACCGGGCCGTCCTCTCACACGATTCCGCCGCTGCCCTGTACAAGCTGCGCAAATGGCCTCGAATTCCCGAAATCAGCTCCCCGCTCCAACGGAAGCGGCCGGGGATCCGCGCCCACCGAACGAGCACCCTCACCCGCGGCGACGTCACCTACCGGCAGGGGATCCGGGTCACGACGGTCGCCCGCGCGATCGCCGACATCGCCCCGCGACTGGCCGACGACGAGCTCACCCGCGCGATCCACGAGGCGCGCCGCAACCGCGACCTGAGCGACCACGGGCTCGCGCGCCTCTACGCGCTCTGCCCACGCGCTGCCGCGGTGTTCGATTCGGAGGAGGCCCCGAGCCGCAGCATCTTCCAGCACACGTTCCGGGCGTTCCTCGAGTTGCGGGACCATCCGATCCCGGTGTTCGAGGCCGACTGGCACGGCTACCAGGTCGACGCCTACTACGCAGACCACACGCTGATCATCGAGCTCGACGGCTACCGAGACCATTCGCTTCCCGACCGGTTCGAGGCCGACCGCGAACGCGACGAGCTTGCGATCGCGCTGCAGCACGCGACGCTGCGGATCACCTGGCGGCGGCTGACCCGCAAGCCGGGTGAGCTCGACCGCAACCTGGGGGCGATCCTGGCGGCCCGCGCCCCGGACCGGCCCTGAGCGGCCTACGCGCCCACTATTGCTATGCATCTTTTCGGGAAGCGGCCTATAACAGTTGTCCCTCAGCGGCCCCTCAGCGTGGATCGCGGAACCACCAGGCAGACTAGGCCGGATGCCCGGCTCACTCTCGGCCCCCGCCGCGGTCGCGTCAGACCGCCGTACGCCGCTGGCGTTCGCCGCCCATCTCGGAGCGCATCTCCTGTCGGACGACGAGGTGGTGTTGCTCTCCGAACGCGAGCGCTATGCGCTGAACGGGCCGGTGTATGCGGCGCTGGCGCCAGTCTTGGACGGATCGCGGTCGGCCGACGAGATCGTCGCCGAGCTCGGCGACGCGCACCCCGCGGCGCTCCTGCACCTGGCGCTGATGCCGACTGGAGCGGCGCGGGTACGTCGTCGCGGCCGCGCCGCCGCCCACCGGGCCGACCGTCGCCGCGGCTACGCCACCGCCGGCTCCCGGCCGGCGTCAGGTCGGCGATCGCCGGATCGGGCTGTGAGCTTGCGGCGGTCGTGCCGATCGGCTTGCCGGAGTCCTACGCCGAGCGACTGACCGAGCTCGTCGGCCAGTCGTCGCAGCAGCGAGACCCGAGCCCGCGGCTGACGGTGTGCCTGGTCGACGACTATCTGCGTCCGGAACTCGCGGTCGCGGCCGCCGCGTCCCTGGAGGGCGACGGTTGGCTGCTGGCGGTGCGGCCCGTGGGTCGGTGGCTGTGGTTCGGGCCGTGGCTGCATGGCCCGGCCTCACAGCCCGGCTGGACACTGTTGGGCGAGCGGATGCGGATGAATCGCGCCGCCGACGTCGCCGCGCTCGAGCGCGGCGCAGAGTTGCCCGCTGTTCGCCCACGATCGCTCGGCGCCGACGGTCGCGCGTGCGGGCTGTCGATCGCGGCCCGCCTCGTTGGCGCGCTGCAGGCGGGCTCGCCACCACCGCAGCTGATCGACGGGCTGCTCACCTACGACACCGTCGAGGCGACGCTGGCCCACCACGCGGTCGCGCGGATCGCGCCGCCTCGGACCGACGACCCGCCGGCGTTCGGGCGAGTCGATGACACCCATCCGGCTGCGCCGGGAACCGACCCGGTTCTCGGCCGACGGCGGCCACCGCACCTGTCCCCCGGCCGAAACGCTCGCCCGCCTACAGCCGTTGATCAGCCCGATCACCGGAATCATCTCCGACCTCCAGCCCGAGCCCGGCCCCGGCGGGATGCACGTATTCGCCGCCGTCCATCCGCAGTCGCCGCTGGCCACCCGCGCCGAGGGCAGAGCGCTCGGGCGCAAGGGCGGCGCGATGGGCAAGGGCTTTCTCGAAGATCAGGCGCGGACCAGCTGCGTCGGCGAGGCGATCGAGCGGTACTCGGGCGGCTTCTTCGGCGACGAGCCCCGACGCCGGGCGCGCCTGGCGGAGATCGCCGAGATCGCGCTGGCGCCGGAGGAGCTGCTCCTGTTCAGCGATGCGCAATACGCCACCCGCGTGCCTGCCGACGAGCGGGCGGCCGACTGGGTGCCGGCGCGCTTCGATGCCGCGCAGGCGATCGACTGGATCCCGGTCAGCTCCCTGATCAGCGGCGAGACGCGCTGGGCACCGGCCGCCTACTGCTCACTACGGTCATGGGACCGCGCGAGCCGACGGCTACCGGGGCGAGCCGTACTGCGTCGCGGACTCCAACGGCTGCGCGGCGGGCAACACGGTCGAGGAAGCAATCCTGCAGGGACTGCTCGAGCTGATCGAGCGGGACGCCTGCGGACTGGCGTGGTACACCCGCGCCCGCCGCCCCGAGATCGACCTCGATCGATTCGACGGCAGGCCGTTCGCCCCCGTACTCGAGGCGTTCGCGGCGCGGGGAAGGGCTCTGCACGTGCTCGACCTGCGCACCGACACCGAGGTGCCGGTCGCGCTCGCGGTGGCCTTCGATCGCGACGAAGGTCTGGCGACCAGATTCTCGCTCGGCTGTCACCTCGATCCGAGAATCGCCGTCTCGCGAGCTCTGTCGGAGTTGGCACAACTTGAGATCGAGGGGTCGGCGGCCGACGCTCGTGAGCCGTTCGCATCCCCGTCGATCCACGACCAACCCCACCTGTTGCCCTCAGACCAGCCGGCGCTCGCGCTTCCCGACCGCTCGCGCGCGAGCATCAGCGACGAGCTGCAGTGGTGCTGCGGGGTGCTGTCCGACCTCGGTCACGACGTGCTGATCCTCGACCAGACCCGGCCCGAGGTCGGCTTTCCGACCGTGCGCGTGATCGTGCCGGGCCTGCGGCACTTCTGGCGCCGCCTGGCTCCGGGCCGCCTGTACGACACCCCGGTCAAGCTCGGCTGGATCGACGCCCCGCTGCGCGAGGCCGAGCTCAACCCCCTATCGGTGCTGATCTGATGCCCGGCTACGACCCGCTCCGGTTCAGCTGGCGGACGCGAGCGGGCGTGACGATCGCGCGGGACCCTGACGACCGGGTGCGGGTGACCGTCGACGACGGGGATCCGGTGATGCTCAGCCCGGGCACCGGCGAGCTGGCCGAGGCGATGGTGGCGCTCCACGCCGGCGCGGGACTGAGCGAGGACGCGTTCGTGCACGCCGCCGGCAGCGGTGCCGCTGAGCTGGCGCGGGCCTACTACGCCCTGACGCGCTTCATCTCCAACGGACTGCTGGTCTGCGCGGTGTCGTCTGACGCCCGCCTGCTGGCGACCATGATCCCGCGCCGGCGGGATTTTGCGATCGGCGCGCCGCCGCTCCCGGAAACGAGCGCGATCCTGCCGCGGTTCGCGTTCCTGCGGCGGATCGATGACGCGCTCGTGCTCAGCTGCCCCGGCGCCGCTTGCGAGCTGGCACTGCACGGGTCTGAGCCGGCCGGCTGGTTCGCGGCCGCGGCCGAGCCGGTCGCACTCGCGGGCCCCCGAGGCCAGCCAGGACCCGCGATCGGCTCTGTACCGGCTCGCGATGGCCCATGGACTGCTCGAGGCCGCCGACCTGCCGGAGGCTCCGGCCCAGGCGTCATGGGAGTTCCACGATCGCCTGTTTCACCACGCGGCACGCTGGTTCGACGATCTGATCCCGCGCGGCGGCACGTTTCGGTTCACCGACCGGTTCCCGTCGCCCCCGGCCGTCCGGGCGAGCCACCCAGGGCACCAACGTGCGCTTGACCCGGTCGTGGTGGCCGACAGTCGCCCGCTGCACGAGATCATGGAGCGGCGGCGGTCACGGCGTGAGATGGGCGATCGTCCGGTCACGGCGGCGGCGGTCGCCGAGGTCATGTGGCGGGTCGCCCGGACCACCGGCACCGCCCGAGAGGGGCCGCAGGACACGATCCGACGGCCGTACCCGTCCGGTGGCTCCCTGCACGAGCTCGAGTTCTACCTGGCAATCAGCGCCTGCGATGGTCTACCGCCGGGCTTCTACCACTACCGCGGCGACGCCCACGCGCTGACCGAGCTGGACGCGCCACGCCGGGCCACCGAGGGGCTGCTCGCCACCTCGGCAGCGGCCTGGGGGCAGGCCGGGCAGCCGCCGCAGGTGCTGGTGGTGATCGCCTCCGCCTGCCGCGGCTGGCGTGGAAATACACGGCGATCGCCTACAAGGTCAGCCTGCTCAACGCCGGCGCGGCGATCCAAGCCCTGTACCTGGTCACCACCGACCTCGGGCTCGCCGGCTCGGCGATGGGGTCCGGTGACCCGGGGCTGTTCGAGCAGGCGACCGGCTGTGATCCGTTTGAGGAGACGAGCATCGCCGAGTTCGGCTTCGGCACACCGGCGGCCGGCACGTGACCGCAGTCGCCGACCTGCTCGCGGCGCCGGCGCAGCCCGGTCTCACGCGACGCCGCCGCGGGGCCGGAGCTGACGGCGGGGCTGGTGGCGGGCATGGTGACCGACCTCCGTGGGCGGGCGGGCGGCGATCTGGAGCACCTGGGCGGGTCGCGGGCGCTGGCCGGGATCCGCGCCCACTTCGACGCCGTCGCGTGGCAGCTGCTCGGTGGCCACGTGCATGACCAGAGCCGACTCTGGCAGGCGGCCCGGCCGTCGGTCCTCGGCCGGCCGGCGATCGACGGCGCGCCGTTTGGGTCCTACATGCGTGATCACGGCTGGACGGCGCTACTGGATCGGCTGCCTCGTCTGGAGCCGCTGCTTACGAGCGTGGCCAAGTCCGAGGTGGAAGCGACGGCGACGCTGCTCGCGCGCGCCGTGCGCGACCGCGACGCGCTCGCCGAGCGGTTCGGTGACGGAGTCCGGCCGGGCACGTTGATCGACGTCTCGCTCGGGCTGTCTGACCCCCACAACGGGCGCAGCGCGGTGGCGGCCCTGTCGTTCACGGGGGGAGTGCGAGTGGTCTACAAGCCACGCCCGGTCGCGATGGAGCACGGCCTCGCGTCCACGCTCGACTGGCTCCGGTGCCGGACGCGGCTCGATCTCCCCGCCGGCTCGGCGGTGCTCGAGCGCGACGGCTACGGCTGGTGTGAGTTTCGTGCAGCGGCAGCCGTGCGAGCGTGCTGAGGATGTCGACCTCTACTTTCGGCGGCTCGGGGCGCTGGCCGGGGTGCTGGCGGCACTCGCGGCCACCGACTGTCACGCCGACAACTTCATCGCTCGAGGCGCTGAGCCGGTGCTGGTCGATGCGGAGACGCTGCTGCATCCGCGCCTGCTCGCCTCGCCCGGGTTCTCGCTGCGGGAGACCGAGATCGTCCCCAGCCAGGTCGACGGCCCGGCGGGACAGCGGATCGACTACGCGGGCTTCGACGGGCCGCCCGCGGCCGGCGAGCCAGCTCCGGTCAACCGACCCAACCTGCCCCAGTGGGATGGCCGCGCGCACCACCTGGCCGACCATCGCGAGTCGTTTCGAGCGGGCGTCGAGCTGAGCCGCCGGGCGCTGCACGATCTCGGCAGCGAGCTGACCGCTGCCGATGGTCCGCTCGCGGCGTTGGCGCACCGCCCGGCCCGGGTCGTGCTGCGGCCGACGGAGATGTACGGCGCACTGCTCGCCCACCTCGCCAGCGCGGCCGCCCTCGGCAGCGACGACGGCGGCCGGCCACGGGTCGAGCACGAGCTGTCGCGGTACCGAGATCCGGTCTTGGCACCCGATGTGTGGGATGTCGTCCAGGACGTCGAGATCGCCGCGCTCGCTCGCGCCGACGTGCCGTACTTCCTGGCCGACACGACGACCGGCGACCTGCACGCGGTCGACGGCACGGTGCTCGCGCCCCGCGCCGTCGACCCGGTGTTGACGATGCTGCCGGCGATCGTGGAGCACGTCGCCGCGCCGTGACGCGCCGCGGCGGCTGCCGACCCCACGGATTAGCTGGCGAACGCCTCGGGATTGAGCTCGTCCTCGCGCAGCTTCCGGGGCACCCAGACCGAGTGCGGCCGGCACGTCATACAGCCGGCCGGGCGCGAGGCGGCGCAGCAGCGGACGCAGACCCGGCACGACCACCCGGACCGAGGCGACGCCGATGTCGGCGCGGGTGGTGTCGAGCACCAGCACGTCATGGCCCAGGCGCGCGAGCGTCCCCACCAGCCGTCCGATTGCGTCGCCCCCGGTCTGCGTCAGCTCCGCGGCCGGCAGCGGCGTTGACCGATCCGGAAGCAGGTAGGGACGCTCGGCCACGGTGACGCCATGCGGTCGAGGATCGCCCGGGCTCCCGACCGCGCCGACCTGCGACAGCTCGGTGACCGCGCGCAGGATCGCCGTCCGCGGATCGGGGTGACAGCCACGGCCGGTCGACAGCGCGGTCCCGTCGATCAGATCCCTCGCGACCGCCGCGACCACCGGCACGCCGATGTCGGTACTGAGGTCGAGCACGGCCAAGCCCCGTCCCAGCGCCGTGTACGCGTCGCGGATCGCGTCGAGGCGGGGATCGCCGACGGTGTCGAGGTCGACCCCCGGCCGCCGGGCTCGGCTGTACCACCACAGGGCGCACGCGTCCCGTTCGATCAGCTCGAGCAGTCCCTGCAGGATCGCGTGCTCGATCGTGTCGCCCGCGGCGCAGCCGTTCGCGTTGGCGATCGCGTACGGCGCACCCGGATACCGCGGATCGGTGTAGTCGAGGTAGCAGTAGGCGGCGGGCAGCCATCGAGTCCGGCCGCTGATCAGCGAGCGCAGCGGCACCCATTCGATCGCGTGACGCTCGTCGAGTGCCGCCGGAACACCATCCCAGGCAGCGGTCGCGGGTTCGCGTGCGGCGTGCGCGCGCTGGGCGTCGCTGATCAGCAGCAGCTCCTGCGGATGGATGGCGATCTCTTGGACCTCGCGCCAGTGCGCCCGGCGGCGACACTCGTCTCCGGTGAAGCTCGCGGAGACCAGCTCGATCGCCTCGCCCATGCAGCTGACGCGCGCCTGAACGTCGGTCAGGCCCTTGCCCATCGCACCCCGGCGAAAGATCGGCCGCCCGTCGTCGGGCCAGTCGAGCGTTCCGGACGCCGCGTACACGTGCGTTCCGGGCACCGCGGGCAGTCGCTCGAGGCCGGCGACGATGCCGGTGATCGGGCTGATCAGCGGCGCCATCTGCGCCAGGGCCTCGTCTGGGGAGCCCAGGGACCGAGCGGGCGTAACGGTCAGCGCGGGAAGCGCTTGGCCGAACGCCGGGGTGAAACGCGCCGCGGGTTCGTCGATCACGGCGATCGGGTGTGTCGTCGACCCGCCGTGGCGGACGTCGAGGACCGACAGGGCGCCCGCGACGGAGGCGGGCGGCTCGCCGCGGAGCGTCGCCTCGATCGTCTCGGCCGCGGCGGCGACCGCGTCGGGGACGAGCTCGGGCGGATCGGGCTCGCCGTACAGCGGGAAGCTCGCCCCGAGCTTCAGGAAGTGCAGGTCGTCACGCCGGTTGGCGCGCAGGCGCCGACTGAACAGCCTCCACATCGGCCCGGCGGTCGCGCCATCGCAATACGGGCCCAGCCACCACTCCGGCCCGGCGGCGCGGATCGGGAGCAGCCCGCACCCGTCCGCCCGGCAGCGCTCGGCGAGCTGATCCAGCGCGGGCCGCAGATAGTCGTCGACGACCGCCACCAGCAGACCGGCGGGCGACGCAGTCGGCCGGCTGAAGCCTTCGCCAACACGCGCGGCCAGGGCCGTAACGGTCGCTTCGGGCGCGCCGACGTTCACGAACCGGAGCTCGCCCGGGCCTGGGAGCACGGTCTCGTCCAGGGCGGCCTGATCGAAGTCGGGGCCCCCACGCCGTGACACCACCGAGCCGGGCGGGGCTGCAACGATCAGGCCACGCTCGGCGAGCCGCGCCAGCGACAGATGGACGAGCGCCGGCGACACCTCGCCGGCCAGAGCCGAGACGATCCCCTCGCTACGCGAGCGCCCGTCGATCAGCGCGATGACACGCGTATGCGCGCGGCCGCGCAGCAGCACCCGCAGGCCGGGACCGAGAATCAGGACGCGGTCGTCGGCGATGTGATGCGCGCGGCAGCCGGCGGCGAGCATCGGTACGAACGACCCGCCGAGCTGATCTGGGACCACTCCCCGGATTGCTCGACGGGCATGAACTGTGAACGAGGCGACCGACAGCGGCCGATTGGACCGCGAACGATCGCCCGGACGTCAGGCCAGGCTCAGGTCTTCCAGGTGACCTTGGTCGTGCCGCCGGCGACCTGCTCGAGCGCATCCTCGGACAACTCGCCCTCGGCCGGCGCGGCCGGAATCACGAAATAACGGACGTCGGCCGTATCCTCGACGGCGCGGAGCTCCGGGCCATCCTCGATCTCGATTCCGGCCTCGGTGAGAACGGACCTGGGATCGGCGACAAGGCGCGCCTTGTAGTCATCGTCGCTCCAGGCTCGTGCGATAACTTTGCCGACTGCGTCATTGGTGCTTGCTTCCATCTGCGGCCTCCGAGTTAGACTGCGAGTGTCGTCGCACCTATAATACGTGGAATGGCTTTCAGCAAAGCACGACGTCGCCGCTAACGATTCAATAGCTGTCCAAAGCTATTGACGTTTCACTTTCCGCTGGGTTATGTACTTAATCCCCTCGGTAACGCGACAAAGCTGAGCGCGTTGGAGCGGACTTTGCGATGAGCAGTCCAGGACTGTTTCGGCAGCGCGCACTTGAACGGATTGGTTCGGCCGACGAGTTCGATCGGCTCGTGCGGGTGACATCTCCGCGCTATTGGATTGCCCTCACGGGCGTGCTCGTCGTGGTCGTCGCGGCGATTTGCTGGGCCTGCTTCTCGACGATCCTCACCACCCAGCGTGGTCCCGGGTTTCTGTTGCCCGAGGGCGGATTGGACACCATCCAGGCGCCCGCGACGGGACAGCTGAGCCTGTCACGAATCAGACAGAATCAACACGTCGCCGACGGACAGTCGCTCGGTTTCGTTCGCACCGCGAGCGGCACCGAGGTCCCGATCCGGTCCTCGATCGCCGGGATCGTGACCGAGACCGACGCCGACCGCGGCACGAGCGTCACCGCCGGAGAGCAGCTGGGGCTAGTGCAGCCGACCGGGCGACCGACGGTGATTTACACCTACCTGCCGGTCGAGACCGCCAGCGGCATCAAGGTCGGGACGAAGGCTCGGGTCCGGTTCGCCGGCGGTATCGGCGAAACCTACGGTGACGCGATCGGCAAGGTGCAGAGCGTCAGCCGGTTCGCCACGACCCGCGCGCGGCTGGAGTTCGTCCTGCACGGCTCCGCAGTCAAAGCCCAGCCACAGCTGAACGTTCCCACCAGCGAGCTGGTAATAAAGCTCGATCGGTCATCGAAAACGCCGAGCGGCCTGGTCTGGGCCTCAGGTCATGGGCCGCCCACGGTCGCGGTCGGGACGCCGGCCGCCGTCGAACTGATCCTCGGTTCGCGGCATCCGGTCGACGACTTGTTTTGAGTGCCACCTCCACCAGTGCCCCCGATGCGGGGTCCCCGCGGGGCCGCCGCCACCGGCCGGCGGCACCGACCGGGAAGGTTCGGCTCCGCGTCCACACGCCGTCGATGCTGCAGATGGAGGCCGCGGAGTGCGGTGCCGCGGCATTGGCGATCGTGCTCGCCCATTACGGGTGCTGGGTGCCGCTGGAGCAGCTGCGAATCGACTGCGGCGTGTCTCGCGACGGATCAAACGCCAGCAATGTGGTCAAAGCGGCTCGCCTGCACGGATGCGACGCCAAGGGCATGCGGATCTCGCCCAAGCGGCTCGCCGAGTTGCCGCTACCGCTGATCGTCTTCTGGGAGTTCAACCACTTCCTGGTCGTCGAGGGGATCTCGCCCAAGGGCGTGTACGTCAACGATCCCGCTCGTGGTCCCTACCTCGTGAGTTGGTCCGAATTCGACACCTCATTCACGGGGATCGCCCTGGTGATCACGCCCGGCGAGCAGTTCACGGCGAAGGGCGCCGCTCCGTCGGTACTGGCGGGACTCCGCACGCGCTTGGTCGGCGCATGGGGCGCGATCATGCTGTGCCTGGTCGCGGGGGTGGGCCTGCTGGTCCCAGGTCTGGTCGTACCGGCGGCCGTGCGGATCTTCGTCAACCAGTACCTCGGTGCCGGTCAGACACATTGGCTGTCGGTGCTCGCCGTGGCCGTCGGCGCCGCGGCGATCGCCCAGGTGGCGCTCACGTGGTTACAGCAGATCACGCTCTTGCGCCTGTCGACCAAGCTCGCCGTGTCGATGTCGACGCGGTTCTTCGAGCACCTGCTGAGACTGCCGATCGCGTTCTTCGGTCAGCGCTATGCCGGGCTGCTGGTGACCCGCGTCCAGGTCAACGACGAGCTCGCCAGCCTGCTCTCGAGCCAGCTTGCGGCGGCATTGCTGGGATCGGTGACGGCGGCGCTGTACCTGGTTCTGATCGCCGTCTATTCGTGGTCGCTGGCGCTGGTCACGATCGTCTTCTCGCTGGGGAATCTGATCGCGCTGCGTTACGTCGCCCGCTATCAGCGCGATGCCAACCGGCTGCTCGTCCAGGACCTGGGCAAGCTGACTGGCACGGCGGCGTCCGGCATGGCCGACATCGAGACCTTGAAGGCCACCAGCCAGGAAGACACGTTCTTCGCGCGGTTCGTCGGCCAGCAGGCCAGGGCGATCAACTCGGCGCAGACCCTGGGGGTGCCCAGCGCGGCCCTCTCGAGCCTGCCAACGCTGCTCGGCGGGCTCAGCAGCGCGGCCGTGCTCGCGGTGGGAGCGTCGCAGGTGATGGACGGGACGCTGTCACTCGGCACGCTCGCGGCCGTTCAGGTCCTGGTGATCGGTTTCAACGCGCCGCTGATCCTGCTGGTCCGGTTCGGGTCAACGCTCCAGCAGACCGCCGGCAATCTTGCCAGCGTCGACGACGTGTTGAATCAACCGGTGGATGTCGCCCTCGCCGCACCGGCTGGCGAACCCGACCCGGAGCCCGGCTCGATCAGCGGCTCCGACAAGCGGGGCGGGCCGCGGCTGTCGGGCGCGCTCGAACTGGCCGACGTGTCATTCGGGTACGCCCCGCTGGCGCCGCCGCTGCTGGACGGACTGACGCTGCGGATCGAGCCCGGACAGCGGGTCGCGATCGTCGGGGCGGCGGGCTGTGGCAAGTCGACCGTGGCGCGGATCAGCGCTGGGCTGTACCAGCCCTGGACCGGTCGGGTGCTGTTGGACGGACTGGCTCGCGGGACGATCAGGGCCGACGTGGTCTCGTCGACGGTCGCGCTCGTCGATCAGGACATCCGCCTGTTCGAGGGCACCGTGCGCGAGAACCTCACGCTGTGGGACGAGACGATCTCCGAGGAGGCCCTCTGGCGAGCCACGCAGGATGCGGCCATCCGTGACGACATCATGCGGCGCGAGGGCGGCCTCGACCGCCGAATCGAAGCGGGCGGCTCCGATTGGAGCGGCGGTCAGCGCCAGCGACTGGAGATCGCACGGGCGCTGGCCGGCGACCCGGCCCTACTGATCCTCGACGAGGCGACCAGTGCGTTGGATCCGCTCGTCGAGTACGAAATCGACCGCAATCTGCGCGCCCGGGGTTGTGCGTGTCTGATCGTGGCCCACCGCCTCTCCACGATCCGCGACTGCAGCGAGATCGTCGTCCTGGAGGCCGGAAAGGTCGCCGAGCGGGGGACCCACCTTGAGCTCGTGGCGCTCGGTGGGAGATATGCCGAGCTGGTCGCGGACGGTTCGTGATGTCTCCGTCGTCAGAGGCGACGCGATGACGGCGCTCACGGGCAGCGAAGCCGGACCGGCCGCCCAGGTCCTGGACGGTTCAAGCCTCCTCTGGCTCGACGATCCGGCCTGCGTCTGGATGGTGCAACGCGGGCAGGTGCAGGTGTTCGCGGTGGACCGAGTGGATGGTCGACCAACCGGGCGGCACCGACCGCTGTTGAAGATCGGCGAGGGAAGCGCACTGATGGCGGCACCTCGCGGATCCTCGCTGGCGCTGGTCGCCGCCGGCCTCGAGTTCGAGACCACGGTCGTCCCGACCGCGTCGGGCCCGGGCCCGGGTCCGTCGATCGTGGGCTGGCTGACCGCGTTGGTGCTGGCGCTGGAAGTTCCCGCGTCCGAGCAAGCCGAACTGCTCGAGCGGGCCAGCGCCTGCGGCGAGCCGGGAGCCTCCACGACCGAGATCGAGGCGATTGGAGCCGAGCTATTCGCCGGCCTCGAGCAGCGGCTGGCAGCCGGCGACGCTGACGTCGTACGGTCCCAGCGGCGGCGCGAGGACCGCGAGCGAGACCTGCGCGTCAACGCCTACACCGGGCTCGGCGCGTTGCTCGGAGCCAAGCGGGAGCGCGAACTGGCGGCGGCTCCCCAATACGACCCGCTGCTGACCGCGATCGAACTCGTGGTGGGCGCGCTCGGGTCCGTCGTCGTCCCGCCGGCGCCGGCGCCGGTCGGCGAACAATCCGAGCCCGAGCGGATCGAGGCGATCGCCCGGGCGAGCGGCATCCGAGCGTGCCATGCCAGCCTGACCGCGAGCTGGTGGCGCGAGGACTGCGGGCCGATCCTTGGATCGCGGCGCGACGATGGTCGTCCGGTCGCGCTGCTGCCGCGCCGGCCGGGCGTCTACGAGCTGCTCGACGCGACCGCCGGCGCCCCAGTGCGCGTCGACGCCGAGCTGGCCGCGACCCTGTCTGAGCACGCGACGGTCTTCTATCGTCCGCTGCCCGACGGCAAGCTGACCGGGCGTGACGTGTTCCGCTATGTGCTCGGTGGCGCAGTCCGGGGAGACCTCGGCCGGCTCTGCGCCTACAGCCTGGCGGCGGCCGTGCTGTCGCTGGCGGCCCCGCTGGCCACCGAGTTCATCTTCTCGACGCTCGTTCCGAACCAGGAGCGGGGCAACCTGATCTGGATCACGATCTTGTTGGCCGCCGTCGCGTTCGTCGGGATGACGCTCGCGATCGTTCAGGAACTGTCGTTGCTCCGGCTCGACGGTCGGGTGACCGGAGGTCTGCAAGCCGCGCTTTGGGATCGCCTGCTCGACCTGCCCACCGACTTCTACCGGCGCTTCTCGCCGGGTGATCTGACGATGCGGGTGATGGGCATCGACGAGATCGGCAAGGCGGCCACGACCGCGGTCGCGACGGCCGTGGTCGCGATTCCGATCGGCGCCGCGAACCTGATCCTGGCGTTCGTCCTGTCGCCGGCACTCGGGCTGTTCGCGTCGGTGGCGATCGTCGCCACGTTGGCGGCCGTGGTCGCGCTGGTTCGCTTTCAAACCGTGCGCGAGCGTCGCCGCCAGGAAGCCCAGCGACAGCTGTTCCAAGCCGCAATCGAGATCGTCGAGGCGATCGGGAAGCTGCGAGTCGCCAACGCCACCGATCGCGCGTTCGTGCGATGGGCAGCCCGCCTGGGCGAGGTCAAGCGCGCCTTCTACGAGGCCCAGGTCGGCTTCGTGCGTCTGACCGCGCTGCTCTCGGCCGCGACCGCGTTCGCTACCGCGCTGATGTTCATCGGCGCCGCGGCGATCGGGCCGCACGCCCTTTCCGGCGCCACGTTTCTGGCCTTCAATGCCGCGTTTCTGCAGGCGCTGGCGGCGGCGACCGGGCTCAGCGCCGTCGGCACGTTTCTGGCGCTGGCGGTTCCGTTCTTCGACAGTGCCGCGCCGATCCTGACCACCGACCGCGAGACCTCGTCGCTGGGGGGCGAATCGCTGGCCCTGCGCGGCGCGATCGAGCTGAGCCACGTCAGCATGCGCTACGGCGAGAACGAACCGCTCGTGCTCCGGGACGTCAGCCTCAAGGTCGATCCGGGCGAGCTGATCGCGATCGTCGGTCCCTCGGGCTCGGGCAAGTCGTCGATCATGCGCGTGCTGCTCGGATTCGAGACGCCCGAGCTCGGCAGCGTGCAGTTCGACGGTCACGATCTCGCCGCGCTCGACGCGCGCAGCCTGCGGCGCCAGATGGGGGTGGTCATGCAGACGTCCGGATTGCTGACCGGGGACATCCTGATGAACATCGTCGGCGCGCGAGACCTGACGGTCGAAGATGCCTGGGACGCGGCCCGCGTCGCCGGCGTCGAGCGCTACATCCGAACCCTGCCGATGGGTCTGTACACGATCGTCGGCGAAGGCGCGAGCAGCTTCTCAGGCGGTCAGCGCCAACGGCTTCTGATCGCCCGCGCCGTCGCCGGACGACCGAAGATCCTGCTGTTCGACGAGGCGACCAGCGCGCTGGACAACCAGACCCAGGCCGAGGTCGCGGATGCGATCGCCAACCTCCGCGCGACGCGGATCGTGATCGCCCATCGCCTCTCGACGGTCCGCCACGCGGACCGGATCGTCGTCGTCGACGCCGGCCAGATTGTCCAGGTCGGCGCCTTCGAGGCGCTGATGGCGGTCGACGGGCCGTTCAAGCAGCTCGCCGGACGGCAGCTGCTCTGAGGACCCCGCTAGACGAGTGAGCTGACGTCGGCCCCGGCGGCGGTGAACGGCGCCCGCAGCACCTCCGCCCAACCCTCGCACTCGGCGGCCAGCGCGCGCATCACCGGGCCGGTCTGGTCGGCCCGACACCAGACGAGCACGGTCGGCCCGGCGCCGGAGATCGTCGCCCCCAGCGCGCCGAACGAGCGAGCGCGGTCCAGCAGCGCCGTCGAGCGGGGGTACAGATGCGCCCGGTAGGGCTGGTGCAGCCGGTCGCGCAGGCCGGCCGAGATCAGGTCCCAGTCCGACGTGGCCAGCCCGAGGGTCAGGGTCGCGGCGCTCGCGACGTTGGCGACGGCGTCGGCGATCGGCACGCGCTCGGGCAGCGCCGCTCGCGCCGAAGCCGTCCGAACCGCCTCGCCGGGCACGACCAGCACCGCCTCGAGCTCGTCGGGCGCCGGCACAGAGCGCACGTCCGAGCCGTCGCAGATCACGAAGCCGCCACGCAGCGCCGCGCCGACGTTGTCGGGATGGCCCTCCAGCTCGGTCGCGAGCGCGAGCAGGTCGGCGTCGAGCTCGAACAGGTGGTCGGCCGCGGCCAGCCCGGCGACGACTGCGGCCGCCGAAGAGCCGAGTCCGCCGCTCAGCGGGATCTCGGAGCGGACGACGAACCGGAACGCGTCGGCGGGCGCGAGCCGCTCAAATGCCCGGACGAGCAGGTTTGAGCGATCAGTCGGTACGTCCAGCTCCGTGACCACCTCGAACGCCCCGGTCTCGACGACCTCGAGCTGCAGCCACAGGCCAATCGCCGCCGCCATCGCGTCGAACCCCGGGCCGAGGTTGGCGCTCGATGCCGGGACCCGAACGACCCGGCGCCGCCTCATCCCAGCACGGCTCGCTCGATCGCGCCGATCTCGGCCTCACACGGGACGACCGCGCCGGCCTGGTCGAGCGCGGTCTGCGGGTCCTTGAGCCCGTGACCGGTCAGCACGCAAACGATCCGCCGTGCGTCGCCGATCCCGTGGACCAGCATCCCGGCGACCGATGCGGCCGACGCCGGCTCGCAGAACACACCCTCGGTCGCAGCCAGCAGCGTATACGCCGACAGGATCTGCTCGTCGGTCACCGCGCGGACGGCACCGCCGGAGGCGGTCATCGCGTTCATCGCGTCCTCCCACCGGGCCGGGTTGCCGATCCGGATCGCCGACGCGACCGTCTCCGGATGCTCGACCGGCGCGCCGAGCACCAGCGGCGCCGCGCCGGCGGCCTGGAAGCCGAGCATCCGACACGAGATCCCCAGCTCAGAAAAGCCACGCCAGTAGGCGGTGATGTTGCCGGCGTTGCCGACCGGGATGCAGAGCGCGTCCAGTTCGCCCTCCAGCTCCTCGGCGACCTCGAACGCCGCCGTCTTCTGCCCCTCGATCCGGAACTCGTTGACCGAGTTGACGAGCGCGATCGGGTGCGAGTCGGTCAGCTGCCGGACGAGCGCGAGCGCGACGTCGAAGTTGCCGCGCAGCGAGATCACGCGGGCGCCGTGGGCCAGCGCCTGAGCGAGTTTGCCGGTCGCGATCTTGCCCTCCGGCACGATCACCGCGCAGCGCAGGCCGCCGCGGGCGGCGTAGGCGGCCGCCGACGCCGCCGTGTTCCCGGTCGAGGCGCAGACGATCGCCTGCGCACCCTCGCGGACCGCCGCCGAGACCGCGCACGTCATCCCTCGGTCCTTGAACGAGCCGGTCGGGTTCAGCCCCTCGAGCTTGAGCCAGACGTCGGCGCCGACACGCTCGGACAGGCGCGGCGCGTGCACGAGCGGCGTCGAGCCCTCACTCAGCGACACCACCGGGTCATCGTCGGCGAACGGGAGACGCTCTCGATAGCGCTCGATCAGTCCGAGGCTCATCCGAACTCCTCCTCGATCACCCGGATCGCCCGCGGCGGGCCGCGCATCGCGTCGAGCTCGGCGATCTCACCCATCGCCGCATAGAACCGTGACTCCAGCACCCGGTGCACGACCATCACGAGCCGCGCCTCGCCCCCCAGCCCCTTCTGCACGACCGACTTGACCGACACGCCGTGATGGCCGAGCACCGTCGCGACCGAGGCGAGCACGCCCGGCACATCCTCGACCAGCAGGTACAGGTAGAACGGCGACTCGACGTCGGCGACGATCGACAGCGACTCGGCCGCGGCCGGCACCGACGCGGGCGGGATCATCGCGCTGATCACGTCACCGAGCACCGCCGACGCCGTCTGCGGACCGCCCGCGCCGGGCCCGGACATCGTGATCTCGGTGATCGCCTCGGACTCGACCGTGACCGCGTTGAACGGGCCCGAGACCGACGCCAGCGGGTGTCCCGGATACAGGAACGCCGGGTAGACACGAACCGACAGCGAGTCGGCGCCGATCCGCTCGGCGGTTCCGATCAGCTTCAACCCAAGCCCGAGGTCACGCGCGTACTCGAGGTCATCGGGTTGGATCTGCTCGATCCCCTCGTAGCGGACCTGGTCGATGTGGACCGGGGTCTCGAACGCCAGCCGGGCGATGATCGCCATCTTCGCGGCGGCATCACGACCGGTCACGTCATCGGTCGGGTCGGCCTCGGCGTAGCCCAGCCGCTGCGCCTCGGCCAGCGCCTGGGCGAAGCTGCCGCCGGTCCGCTCCATCTCGGTCAAGATGAAGTTCGTGGTGCCGTTGACGATCCCGTGGACGCGGTCGATCGAGGCGCCGGCGAGCGACTCGGCGAGCACTCGGATCACCGGCACGACGCCCGCGACCGCGCCTTCGAAGCGCAACTGCACATCCTGTTCACGCGCGAGGTCCCACAGCTCTTCGCCGTGGTGTGAGAGCAGCTGCTTGTTGGCGGTGACGACGTGGCGACCGGCGCGCATCGCGCGCAGCAGGTAGTCGCGCGCGGGCTCGAGGCCCCCGATCAGCTCGACGATCAGGTCCGAGCGCTCCAGCAGCTCATCGAAGTCCTCCCCACCCGAGCGCGTCAACACGCCCGACAGCACCGGACGCAGCCCCGTGATCGCCTCGATCCGGTCCGCCCGCTGGGCCAGCAGCGTGTCGAACGCGGCGCCGACGGTGCCATGGCCGAGCAGCCCGATCCGAAACGGTTCGCCCGAGGTTCGTGACTCGGCCATCAGCCCACGTCCCGGGACATCAGATCGGCGTAGGTCTCACGGCGAACGACCTCGCGCGATTCGCCGCCGGAGACGAACACGACCGGTGGCCGCGTGACGCCGTTGTAGTTCGACGCCATCGCGTAGCCATAGGCGCCGGTCGACGGGGTCACGACGACGTCGCCGACAGCGGGCGCGGACAGCAGCACGTCGCGGATGATCACGTCAGAAGACTCGCAGTGCTTGCCGGCCAGATGGCAGCGCACGTCACCGGCGGCCAGCGGACGTGAGGCGATCGTCGCCTCGTAGCGAGCGCCGTACAGCATCGGCCGCGCGTTGTCGGACATGCCGCCGTCGACCGCGACCCAGGTTGAGACGTTGTGCTTGATCGTCTGCACCGTGTAGAGCGTGACGGTCGAGTTGGCCACCAGCGCGCGGCCGGGCTCGATCAGCAAGCGGATGTCGGTGCCGAGCTCCGCGTGGGCGGCGTCGACGATCGCCGCGACGTACTCGTCCGCGCTCGGGGGATGTTCGTCTGACAGGTACGCGGCCGCGAGCCCGCCGCCGAGGTTGTAGACGCCGAACTCGCCGAGCCCGGCGATTGCGCGGACGGCGGCGCGGAACGGTTCGAGCTCGAACAGCTGCGAGCCGATGTGAAAGTGCAGGCCGACGAGCGTCAGTGACCTCGACGCCTCGAGGCGACCGATCGCCTCCCGCGCGGCGTCCAGCGAGAACCCGAACTTCGAATCGGCCTGGCCGGTCGAGATGCCCGCGTGGGTGTCGCCGGCGACGTCGGGGTTGACGCGCACGAGCACCTCCTGGATAACGCCGCGCCGCTCGGCGAGCCCCTCGAGGCGGTCGATCTCGTTCAACGAGTCGACAACCACGTGGCCGACCCCGGCCGCCAGCGCCTCGTCGAGCTCGTACGCGGCGTTGGCGTTGCCGTGCAGGTAGATCCGCGCCGGATCAAAGCCGCCGGCGAGCGCCAGCGCGAGTTCCCCGCCCGACGCCACGTCGCAGGCGATCCCCTCCTCGGCCAGCAGCCGGTAGACGGCGGTGCATGGGAACGCCTTCGAGGCGAACAGCACGTCGAAGTCAGCGTGGCGGGCCGCGACCGCGTCGACGAACGACCGCGCGCGCAGACGCAGATCGTCCTCGGCGACGACGTACACCGGGGTGCCGTACCGCGCCGCCAGCTCGAGCGCATCACAGCCGCCCAGCTCAAGATTCCCGCGCGCGTTGACGCGAGTCCCGTACGGGTAGACGTGCGAAAGGGTCGCCTGCGCGGTCATGCGGCCCAGAAAGATACGTGTCCCCCGCCCGCAGCCCTGGCCCGCACGCCCGCGGGGCCTAACATCGATGGGCAGCAGATGCCAGCACCGAGAGCATTCGGCCGCGACCGCGGCCTGCAAACCCGGATGGTGATCACGATGCTGGCCCTCGGTCTGATCTACGTGCTGCTGATCGCGGTGCTGATCGCCGCCGGAGTCGGGGCGATCGCGGTGGCGGTGATCGCTTGCGTGCTGTTCCTGGTCCAGTACTTCAGCTCCGACAAGATCGCCCTGGCGTCGATGGGCGCGCGTGAGGTGGCTCCGTCCGAGGCGCCCCAGCTGCATGGGATCGTCGAACGCCTGTGCGTGCAGGCGAACCTCCCGATGCCGAAGCTCGCGATCGTCGACACGCCGATGCCCAACGCGTTCGCGATCGGCCGCTCGCCGTCGAACTCGACCGTCTGCGTCACCACCGGGCTGCTGAGCCTGCTCTCCGGGCCCGAGCTCGAGGGCGTGCTCGCCCACGAGCTGACCCATATCGCCAACCGCGATGTGATGCTGATGACGATCGCGAGCTTCTTTGCCTCGATCGCGTCGTTCATCGTGCAGATCGGGTTCTGGTTCGGCGGCGGTCTCGGCGGCTCGAACGACGATGACGACGGCCCCGGGTTCTTCATGGTCGTGCTCGTCGCCGGCCTCGTCTACATCGTCTCGTTCGTCCTGATCCAGGCGCTGTCGCGCTACCGGGAGTTCGCCGCCGATCGCGGCTCGGCGCTGATCACCGGCCGTCCGAGCGCGCTCAGCTCGGCGTTGTTGAAGATCTCCGGTGAGATGAATCAGATCCCGCAGCGCGATCTGCGCGGGGCGTCGGCCGAGCTGAAGGCGTTCTACATCATCCCGCCGGAGATCAAGCAGAGCGTCAGCTCGCTGTTCTCGACGCACCCGCCGCTCCAAGCCCGCCTGAAGGCGCTGGCCAAGCTCGAGTCCCAGCTGCAGGGTCAGGCCGCCTAGCGATGGGCCTGTTCGACGCCCTCACCGGCAAGCGCAAGCTGGCCAAGCCGGCGCCCGACAGGCTGTTCGCGATCTCGACTGCGTACGTGACGATGCAGACGTCGCTGGAGATCACGTCCCGCGGTGGCGCCGCGATCGTGTTCCAGTCGCTGGCGACGGCCGATTTCAGAGGGATCGTGCGTGATATGGAGGAGGTCGTTCGCGCAACCGCCGGCGACAGCGGCACGACGGTCGAGACCACCGAGGACACCTACGGCTTCAGCTGGCTGGTGCTCAAGGGTCAGAGCTTCGACGACCTTGTCGTCGGGATCAACGCGGTCTCGACCGCGATCGACGACGGCGGCTACGGCGAGCGACTGCTGTGCGCCGTGTTCGCCTTCACCGACGGGAACTTCCACCCGCCCAAGGATGGGCAGGAGATCTACTTGATCTACAACTTCAAACGCGGGGCGTTCTACCCGTTCGTCCCAGCCGACGGCGATCAGCGCCGTGACAACGAGCGTGAGTTGGTGCTGCGCGCTCAGCTCGGATCCGAGCTGCCGATCGAGACCGAGCTGAGCCGCTGGTTCGCGCTATGGGGCATTCCGATCTGACCCCACCGGCACTGGTGGCAAACTTGTCCGCACAGACCGGGGCTTACGCTACCCTCGTGTGCTCAGCTGCGGGCCTGCCCATGCCCGCACGTTCTGAGCGCGCTGCCCCGCGCCCGCGCAGCCTTACGCAACGGACCCAAGGAGAAGCACCTTGCGCATCTTGATCCTCGGTGGAGATGGCTTCTGTGGATGGCCAACGACGCTGCATCTGTCGGCTTCGGGCCACGACGTCCAGATCGTGGACAACCTGGCCCGGCGCAACGCCGACATCGAACTCGAGGCCGAGTCGCTGACGCCGATCATGCCGATCGGGACCCGTCTGGAGGCGTGGCGGGAACTGACCGGCCGGGAGATCCCGTTCCATCGGTTCAACGTCGCCGAGAACTACCGGGTGCTGCTGGACCTGCTGACCGACTACCAGCCCGACGCGGTCGTCCACTTCGCCGAGCAGCGCGCCGCGCCGTACTCGATGAAGAGCTCGTGGCACAAGCGCTACACGGTCTTCAACAACGTCAACGCGACCCACAACCTGCTGGCCGCGCTGGTCGAGGCCGAGCTCGACACGCACGTCGTGCACCTCGGGACGATGGGCGTCTACGGCTACGGCACCGCCGGAATCAAGATTCCCGAGGGCTACCTCGAGGTCAAGATCGACACCGATGACGGGTCCGAGGTCCGTCAGGAGATCCTGTACCCGGCCAACCCGGGCTCGATCTACCACATGACCAAGACCCAGGATCAGCTGCTGTTCGCCTACTACAACAAGAACGACGGCACCCGGGTCACCGATCTGCACCAGGGGATCGTGTGGGGCACCCAGACCGCCGAGACGCGGCTCGACGACCGGCTGATCAACCGCTTTGACTACGACGGCGACTACGGCACGGTGCTGAATCGCTTCCTGATGCAGGCCGCGATCGGCTACCCGCTGACGGTCCACGGGACCGGCGGTCAGACCCGGGCGTTCATCCACATCCAGGACACCGTGCGCTGCATCCAGCTCGCGATCGAAAATCCGCCTGAACACGGCGAGCGCGTCCAGGTCTTCAACCAGATGACCGAGACCCATCGCGTGCGGGATCTCGCCAAGCTTGTCGCCGAGCTGACCGGCGCCGAGATCGACTACGTCGAGAACCCCCGCAAGGAGGCGGCCGAGAACGAGCTGTTCGTCGCCAACGACCACCTGCTGGAGCTGGGACTGGATCCGATCACGCTGCGCGGCGACCTGCTGACCGAGGTCACCGAGATCGCCGGCAAGTTCGCCAGCCGCTGCGACCGGTCGAAGATCCCCTGCGACTCGAAGTGGATCCAGACCAAGCGCCAGCCGCTGGGCGAGCCGGTCAGCGCCTGAAGCACGCCGGGTCCGTCCTCTGGGACGGCGAGTTGGAGGGTTTTGCTCACCGAGGTGGCAAATTCCACCAACCGGTGTCCCGGTCACAGTGGTGAGCAGACCAGCCGGTCCGATCGTGCTGAACTGCCGGGTCGCCGGGCGGCCGACGATCACCGGCGTCGAACGCTGGACGCTCGAGGTATCGCGGCGGCTGCGCGCGCTCGATCCCGAGCGGTACATCGCAGCCACGCCGCCCGCGTGGGCCCACTCGGGTCCCGCCGGGCACGCGTGGGAGCAGCTCGCCTTGCCGGCGATTGCCGCCGCCAGACGTGCGGGGGTGGTCTTCTCGCCCGCCAACGTTGCGCCGCTGGCGTGGCCGCGCAATGTGATCGTCGTGCACGACGCGGCCGTGCTCAGGGTGCCGACCGCCTACTCGCGGGCGTATCGCGGCTGGCACCGATGGCTCGGGGTCGAGGCCGCTCGGCGGGCACAGGCCGTCGTGACCGTCTCCGAGTTCTCCCGCCGCGAACTGCTCGAGCTCGGCGGCCTTGACCCGGCGCGGCTGACCGTGATCGGCGGCGGGGTCGATGCGCGGTTCTCGCCCGGCGAGGACGATAAAACCGCCGCAACCGCGCTGGAACTGCGCCGACCGTACGTGCTGACGATCGCGACCGACGACGCGCGCAAGAACCTCGATGCGCTGCTTCCCTGCGCGGCGGCGCTGGCGCAGCGTGGGATCGAGCTGGTGTGGGCCGGCGACTCGCGGCCGCAGTTCGCGCGGACGCGGCCGCTGACGGGGCTGCGGGCGCTCGGCTACGTCCCCGACGAGCTCCTGGTCGGCCTGTACCGGGGCGCCGAGGCGTTTGTGCTCCCGTCCCGCTACGAGGGCTTCGGGCTGACGTGTCTGGAGGCGATGGCGTGCGGCACGCCGGTGGTCGCCGCCGACCGCGCAGCGCTGCCCGAGGTGTGCGGCGACGCGGCGCTGCTGGTCGACCCCGATGATCCGTCCGCGATCACGCGGGCCGTGCTGGCCGTCTGCGAGGACGACCTGCTCGCGGCGCGGCTGCGCGCAGCCGGCATCGAGCGAGCGCGCCGGCACAGCTGGGAGCGCGCCGCCGCGGCCTGCGACGCGCTGCTGGCAACCCGCTGATCCGAGCGCGCCCGAATGTGCGCCCGGGATCAGCCCGGGCCGATCAGCCCGGGGCCGATCAGCCCGGAATCAGCCCGTCGCCCTGGAACGCCTTTCGCGCCTCTTCCACCGACAGGTCAGGCGGCGGCAGGATGATGTCGGAGCCGAGCAGCTCGTCCTCGTCCAGCTTGTTCCCTTTCGACCGGACGAACGTGACCAGCTTGGCGTAGACGTCAGCAAAGTCCGATCCGTCGCCGGCTTGGCACGCGGTCACGGTCGCATTGTCGAGCTCGTTGAGCGCGGCGACGTCGGCGTCGGCGACGTCGTATTGGCCCTCGCCCGAGATCCGGACGATCACGACGCGCCCTGACCGGCCTCCGGCGCCGGCGGCTCCAGGTCGGATACCGGCGACGCCGGCTTCGGCGCGTTGGCGTCGCCCGAGCTCGCGGGAGCGGGATCCGTGCCCGACTCCGAGCCGGCACTGAGAGCGCCCTGGCCGGCACCTTCGCCGAGGCCGAGCTCGGCCTTCATCTTCGACAGGTCGTCGTCGACTTGGCTGCCGCTCGACAGCTCGCGGAGCTGGCGGTCGATGTCGTCCTCGCCGGGTCCGAGCGTCGTCAGGTCGTCAAACGTGCCGGAGGCCTCGAGCTCCTGCATCGCGCTCGCGCGCGACCGCATGTTCTCGGTCTTGTCCAGCGCTCGCTGCATCGCCAGGCCAACGTCGGCCATCTCCTCGCCGACGCCGGTCGCGGCCTCACCGATCTTGACCTGTGCCTCCGCCGCGGAGTACTGGGCCTTGATGACCTCTTTCTTGGAGCGGAACTGCTCGATCTTGGCGCGTAGCTTCTGCTCGGAGGCGGTCAGCTGCTCCTGCTGGGACTCGAGCTCGACGATCTGCGCGTCGAGGGACTGCAGCTCGGTCTGCGCCACGTTCTTGCGCTCCAGCGCCGTCCGCGCCAACTCCTCGTTACCGCCGGCGAGCGCTTGGCGCGCCTGCGTGTCAAGCTTGACCACCTGCTGCTGGAGCTTCTGCTCCTGCAACTGCAGCCGCTTCTTCGAGGTGACGACGTCAGCGATGCCCTTCTTGACGTTCTGGAGCAGCTCCATCTGCTTCTGGTAGCTGTACTCGAGGGTCTCCGAAGGATCCTCGGCCTTGTCGAGCAGCTTGGAGATCTTCGACTTGACAACAGTTGACATGCGCCCGGAAAGGCCCGGCATCGCATCCCTCCCTTGGCGGAGTGCAGGAATCTGGTCATTGCAGCGTAGCGGCCGAGGGTCCGGGAATCACCTCCCGGACGCCCCGCCTCGGTGGTGGGGCTACCCCCCGTTTTCGCGTCTGCGCCGACACCGGCGACGGCGGACTATCGATCGGCGCCCGCCGGCCCGGTTACGATCCCGCCCGTGGACCCGAAGCCGGTGGCTGAATCCCGGGCGCTGCTTGCCCATCTGATGGGCCCGACCGACGCCAACGGCACCGGCAACATCCACGGCGGGACGATCATGAAGCTGACCGACGAGGTGGCGGCGCTGGCGGCGATCAAACATGCCCGCACCCGCGTCGTCACGGTTGCCATGGACCGGATGGACTTCCTCGTGCCGATCTACGTGGGCGCGCTGGTGACCTTCACGGCCTGCGTCAACGCCGCCTGGAGGACCTCGATGGAGGTCGGCGTCCGCGTCGAGGCCGAGAACGTCCTCGACGGCACGATCGAGCACACGAACACGGCGTACCTGACGTTCGTCGCCCTCGGAGCCGACGGCCGCCCGACCGCGGTGCCACCGGCGGAGGCACGGTCACCGGACGAGCTGCGGCGGATGCGGGAGGCGCAATTGCGGCGCTCCGGCCGCCTGCGCGAACGCGAGGAGATGCGCGCGCACCGGCAGCGCGAGTCGACGGCGGACGGAAAACCCTAATTGTTTTCGCCCAATGTGCCGATTAAGGGCCGAAGGGGCGAGAATACAAGCAGTAACACACTAAGGGGTGAGGTCTGTTGGCATATCCAGTTTCATTCGAGGCCGATTACATCGAGCACCGCAGTCGCCTGACGGCGTTCTTCAGGCTGCTGCTCGCGCTACCCGTCTTCATCTGGCTGTACCTGTACGGAATCGCTGCGGGGGTCGTTCAGATCGTGGCCTGGTTCGCGATCGTGATCACCGGCAGGTTCCCTGAGGGGATGTACAAGTTCCTGGCGGACTTCATCGAGGTCGAGGTCACGGCAACCGCGTACGCGGTGCTGCTGACTGAGCCGTACCCGCCATTCCTGGCCTCGTCCAAGGCCGACTATCCGGTGCGGATGTACTTCGCCGGGCCGCTGCCCAAGTACAGCCGGCTCAAGACCTTCTTCCGAGGGCTGCTGGCGATCCCGATCCTGGTCATGCGTTACGTCGCGACGTTCTTGCTCGAAGCGTGCGCGTTGGCGGCGTGGGTTATGGCGGTCGTGACCGGCCGTGTGCCGCGGGGACTGTTTGACCCGATGGTGCTGGCGACTTCCTACATCGCCCGCTCGGACGCATACATCTTCCTGCTGACGGAGACCTATCCGCCGTTCCAGGACGAGCAGACCCGGACCGCCGGCCTCGCCGAGGGCGAACAGCAGCGCGCGGCGCTGCAAGACGCTCACGTGCAGACAGCCGTTCTGGCCGAAGGTGACCTGCGCGCCTCGGAGGTCGAGGACCGGTAGAGCCGAACTGGACTGGCGGTGCCGCCCATGACCGCGGGCGGCGCCAGTCGGGTCGGGCTGTCGCTAACGTGGCGCCGCATGCGACGGTGCGTGTCAGTCACGATCGTCTGCGTCGTGCTGGCGATCATCGCGACGGGGTGCGGCGGAGGATCGAAGCAACACAGCTCAAGCACTGGCTCCGCCGGCGCTACGACGACCTCGTCGTCCAGCGGAACCTCTGGCGGCGGGACGTCGACGACCTCGTCCGGCGGTGGGAAAGCGCAGACGGCGTCCAGCCTCGGCTTCCCGCGCGTGGCAACGCGTAACACGACCCGCGTGCCAGGCAGCGGTGCCGTCGCCGACGCGGCCGCCGTCGCGCTGGCGGTGTACCCGAGCGCCGCGCCGGGCACGCATCCGGCGGTCGTCACGGTGGCACCGACCGACGACTGGGAGGCGGCGCTCGCCTCCTCGGTGTTGATGGCGCCGCCGATCCACGCGCCGGTGTTGTTGTCCGGCTCTGGCTCTGAGCCGGCCGCAACCGTCGATGCGCTGAAGGCGCTGGCCCCGACCGGGTCCGGGAGCCTGTCGGGTGCACAGGTGGTGCTCGTCGGCGGCGCCCCCAAGCCGCCAGCGTTGCGGGCAGCGACGATCGGCGGCTCCGATCCCTACACGACCGCCGCGGCGATCGACAAGTTCGCCACCGCCGCCGACGGTGGACGGGCCAGCCCCGACGTGGTGATCGCGTCCTCCAGCGACCCGGCCGACGCGATGCCGGCTGCCGGCTGGGCCGCCGAATCGGGCGACCCGATCCTGTTCGTCACCCCCCACTCGATCCCGAAGCCGACGATTCAGGCGTTGCAGGCCCACCAGAAGCCGAAGATCTACGTGCTCGGGCCGCCCAGCGTCGTGTCGAACTCGGTGCTCAAGCAGCTCGGTCGCTACGGGACCGCAAAGCGGATCTCCGGTACCGATCCAGCGTCCAATTCCGTCGCGTTCGCGGTCTATCGCGACCCGCCGTGCAAGTACGGCCAGGCCTGCGTACACGTGCCGGGCAGCTTCGGCTGGGCGATGCGCGGCCCCGGCCACGGCTACACGCTGCTGAACGCGTCGCAGCCGTTGACCGCTGCCGCCTCGGCGGCGCTGTCGGGGAGCGCCGACTACGGTCCCCAGCTGGTCGTCGACAATGGTTCTACCCTGTCTAAGCCGGTGCTGAACTTCTTCCTGAACTATGCGACCCCGGGCTACACCCAGGAGGGTCCGACCGCGGCGGTCTACGATCACGCCTGGATCATCGGCGACGACCGTGTCCTGTCGGTCGCGGCGCAGGCCGAGGTCGATGAGCTGATGCAGGTGATCCCGACGAGCAACAGCCAATGAGCCAAGCTGAGCATCCCGACCGGCTCGCCCCCGAGCACCAGACGACCGTCGAGGACGTCCGCCAGCTGATGGGCGCGTCCACCCCGCACTTCGCGCTGCAGTTGCGCACGCGGATCCGCAACTTGATCAAGGGCCTGCCGGAGGGTCATCCCGCCCGCATCGAGGGCGAGCGCGAGATCGCGCGGCTGGATCGGATCGCGTACGTCGGCGAGATGCGCGGGCACCCGGCCGAGCCCGGCCTGACGCCGCTGAGCAGCGTCGGCCACGACCGGGACGACTCCGAACCGCGCTAGCGGTCCCGCGCCGCCACCACGATCCGGGGGGAACCCGGGCCAAGATGGCGAACCAACCTGGCGACAACCGGGCGTTGATTACGTTAACCATCCACAGATGAGCGATCAGAGAACCATTTCCGTGATCGGGCTGGGCCGTGTCGGCCTGCCGCTGGCGCTGTCGTTCGCTGACCGTGGGCTGCACGTCCTCGGCATCGACCACGACTCGACCGTTCTCGATTCGCTCCGCGCCGGGCGGATGCCGTTCGAGGAGGCCGGTACGCAGGAGCTGCTCGACCGCGTCACCGCGGCCGG
This sequence comes from uncultured Solirubrobacteraceae bacterium, assembly GCA_963846015.1. Classification (GTDB taxonomy): domain Bacteria; phylum Actinomycetota; class Thermoleophilia; order Solirubrobacterales; family Solirubrobacteraceae; genus Palsa-465. The sequence goes on along the minus strand of CAWJUE010000002.1, from coordinate 25,505 downwards.
CCGGCTGGAGCTCGGCGACCGCGCCGCCGACGCCGCCCGGGCGGACGACATCGTGATCACGATCGGCACGCCCTCGTTCTCACATGTGGAATCTGACTTGAGTCAGGTCCGAGCCGCCGTCGACGATCTGCTGCCGCTGCTGCGGCCCGGACACGCGCTGATCCTCCGGTCGACGATCGCGCCGGGAACGACCGAGTTCGTCGCTGGATACCTGGAGCGGCGTCGTTCGCTGCGCGTCGGCGAAGACGTCTACGTCGCGCACGCGCCCGAGCGGATCGCGGCTGGAAAGTTCCTGCAGGAGATCACGACGCTGCCGTGCATCGTCGGGGGGGTCGGCGAGGCCTCGACCGAGCACGCCGCCAAGCTGTTCTCGGTGTTCGGTGCACCGATCGTCAAAACCTCGCCAGTGCAGGCCGAGCTGGCGAAGATCTGGACCAACATCCTGCGCTACGCGACGTTCGCGCTGCCCAATTTGCTGATGATGGACTGCGAAAGCTACGGCGCCAACGTGTTCGAGGTGATCGAGCTGATCAACCACGACTATCCCCGCGGCGGCATCGCCAAGCCCGGGATGACGGCTGGTACGTGCCTACGCAAAGACTTCGTATTCTCCGAAGAGCGGTCGGCCGCCCCGGGCATGCTCTTGGCCGTGTCACGCGTGAACGAAGGGGTGCCGCTGTTCCTCGTGGAGGGGATCAAGCGGCGGATCGGCAAGCTGTCGGACCGCAAGGTGGCGGTGCTGGGGCTGACGTTCAAGCGCGACACCGACGACGAGCGTGACTCGCTGTCGCCCAAGCTGATCCGACTGCTGGAGCGAGAGCTCGCCGACGTGGCGGTCACTGACCCCCACGCCGAAACCCCGACCCAACCGCTGGTGGAGTCCGTCCGTGACGCCGATGTCGTGATCGTCGCCACCAACCACTTGGAGTTCGAGCGGCCCGAGACGCTCGAGCTGATCCACTCGCTGGTCGCCGACGAGTGCCTGCTGGTCGACCCGTGGAACAGCCTCGGAACCTCGCAGGTGTTCTCCTATGCGGCCGAGGATCGGCTACTCGCCGGACGGCGCAACGGCGCCTCGGAGGCGGCGGTACAGACCGATGGCGGCGCCGACCCGTCCGAGCCCGGCAGCCGCGGACGGCGATGACACGGGTGCTGGTCACCGGTGGGGCCGGGACGATCGGCTCGGCCGTCGTCCGCCGCCTGCTGCGTGACCCGAGCTTCGAGGTCCGGGTCGCCGACCACCGTCCGGCGCCCGACTGGATGGCGCAGGGATGTCAGGTGTTCGAAGGCGATCTGCGACAGCTCGAGGTCGCGCAGCGCGCGCTCGACGGCTGCAGCCACGTGATCCACCTGGCCGCGATCGTCGGCGGGATCGCGAACTTCCACAAGCTTCCGTTCACGCTCACCGAGGTCAACAACGCGCTCACCGGCGCAATCGTCCACGCCGCGATTGACCAGGACGTCGAGCGCTTCACGTACGTCTCGTCATCGATGGTGTTCGAGAACGCGACTGAGTATCCAACGACCGAGAACCATGTCAGGGTCTGCCCGGCGCCGTGGTCGGCCTATGGGTTCTCGAAGCTCGCCGGCGAGGTCTACACACGCGCAGCGCACGACCAGCACGGTTTGCGGTACACGATCTGTCGCCCGTTCAACGCCTACGGTCCCGGCGAGCTGCCTGACCGCGACGAGCCGGGGATCGCCCACGCGGTGCCCGACCTGATCGCCAAGGTGCTGTCGGGTCAGCGGCCGCTTGAGATCTTTGGCTCAGGTGAGCAGACGCGGACGCTGACGCACGTCTCGGACATCGCCGACGGGGTCGTCACCGCGATGGCGTCGCCGGCGGGCGAGAACGAGGACTTCAACATCTCGGCGTCCGAGGAGCTGACCGTCGCCGAGATCGCGCGGCGGATCTGGCTGGCGTGCGGCGAGGACCCTGAGCGCTTCGAGCTCGAGCACCTGCCGACGTTCGAGGTCGACGTGCAGCGACGCTGGCCGTCGGTCCGACAAGGCCGAGCAACTGCTCGGCTGGAGCGCCCAGGTAGCGCTCGACGACGGGCTCGCCGACACGGTCTCGTGGCTACGCGAGATCGAGGCGAAAACGGCGTAGCCGCCGGCCGCGCTGCGGTGACCGGGCGGCGCGGCCTCCGCGCAGCGTGGCTAGGCTGCGTTGCCGTGCCATCCCCTCACCCCCGCGTCGACGAGATCGCCGCGACCGGCTTTCAGCGCGCCGCCGGCGACTACGAGCGGGGCCGGCCCGGCTACCCGGCCGAGGTCGTGGACCGAATGCGGCAGGAGATCGGGATCGAGGCGGGCCAGACGGTCGTCGACCTCGCGGCCGGAACCGGGAAGCTGACGCGCCGGCTGATCGAGCTGCTGTCCGCCGACGTGATCGCAGTCGAGCCAATCGCCGGCATGCGCGCGCAGCTCGAGCGGGTGCTCCCCGGCGTCACCATCCTGGACGGCACCGCCGAGCAGATCCCGCTGGCCGACGGTGCCGCGCACGTGGTCTTCGTGGCGCAGGCGTTTCACTGGTTCCGGGTCCCCGAGGCGGCGGCCGAGATCGCGCGCGTGCTGGACGCCGACGGCGCCTTGGCGATCGTCCGCAACCAGGAGGTCGAGTCGGCCACGGCGCCGGCGGTGAGCGCCGCGCTGACACTCGTACGCGAGCGGGTGCACCACCCGGACTCACCGCGCCACCGGACCTGGCGCGACGAGTTGGAGCGGACCGGGGTGTTCGAGCCGTTTCACGAGTGGACGGTCGACAACCAGGTCACCCAGGACATCGACACGTTTCGTCACCGGATCGCGTCGCGCAGCTACATCGGCGCAATGGCCGACGAGCCGCGCGGGCGGCTGCTCGACGACGTGCAGACGGTGCTCGAGCACAACGGCATCAGCCCCGGCGAGCCGTTCGTCGTACCGACGGTGACCCGCGTGATCTGGGCGCGGACGCGGCCCTCGCGGTGATCGAACGCCGACTCGCAACTCTCGACGAGTCGACCACATGAGCTTGGCCAAAAGGTACAATCACTGTCCATTTCTTGGGACATCGGGCGGTTGCCAGACACCGCGGACAGGCCGGACAATGCCGGATCCTGCGTGACACCTGGGTGCGCCGCCGGCCGGGCGCGTGTCACCTGAGTCAATGACTTCGAGGGGAGCGCCGTGGAGACTGAATCGCTGACGGGATCGAAGGGCTCGCCGACCGGCTCGCCGCAGCTCAAGAAGGGCGCGATCTCGTACATCTCGAACATCGTGATCGGGGTCGCCTCGACGGCGCCCGCCTACAGCTTGGCGGCCACCGTCGGATTCTTCGTGCTGATCGTCGGTGTCGGGGTCCACAGCCCAGCGATCATCATCGTCTCCTTCATCCCGCTGTTCTTCATCGCGACCGCCTACAAGGCGATGAACGAGGTCGACCCCGACTGCGGGACCACGTTCTCATGGGTGACCCGGGCGATGAGCCCCAGCCTGGGGTTGCTGATCGGGTGGACGGTGATCTTCTCCGACATCGTCGTCAACGCCAACCAGGCGCAGATCGCCGGCTCCTACGGCTTTCAGCTGTTCGGGCTCAACGGCGCGGCGAGCAACACGCTCGACGTGGTGATCCTCGGCGTCGTCTTCATCATTCTGCTCACGTGGATCTGCTGGCGGGGCATCGAGCTGTCGGCGTTGACCCAGCAGTTCCTGCTCGGCTTCGAGATGACGCTGCTGGTCATCTTCTCGGTGGTCGCACTGATCAAGGCCTACTCGGGCGGCCACGGGGCATCGATGCACGTCGCGCTGGGCTGGTTCAACCCGTTCAACATGAGCTTCAGCGCGCTCCTCGACGGGGTGCTGCTCGGCGTGTTCCTCTATTGGGGCTGGGACACGGGCGTGTCGGTCAACGAGGAGTCTGAGAACTCCAACGATGGCCCGGGCAAGTCGGCGGTCGTTTCGACGTTCGTGCTGATCGGGATCTACCTGCTGGTGACCGTCGCCTCTCAGGCCTACGCCGGGACCCATTACCTGGCCAACAACCCGAACGACATTTTCGCCGGCGGGCTCTCCAGAGGCGTCCTGGGTCCGCTGCACTTCCTGCTCACGATCTCGGTCCTCACGTCAGCGACCGCCGCCACTCAGACGACGATCCTGCCGGCGGCTCGCCAGGCGCTGTCGATGGGACGCCGGGGCGCGATCCCGCGGCGGTTCGCCGAGATCCATCCCAAGAACCTCGTTCCTGCCCGAGCGACGATCTGGGCGGGTGTGCTGTCGGTCATCTGGTTCATCGCGATCAGCATCGCCTCCAGCAACGTGCTCGCCGACTGCGTGGCCGGCCTCGGCTTCCTGGTCTGCATCTACTACGGGTTCACCGGGTTTGCCTGCACGATCTTCTACCGGTACGAGCTCTTCAAGTCGGTGCGGAACTTCGTCACGCTGTTCCTGATGCCGACGCTCGGCGGACTGGCCCTGATGGGCGTGCTCGGGTACGGCGTCTACTACTACGGCAAGTCGGCCAACGACTCGAGCCCGCCGTTCCTCGGCCTCGGGGTGCCCGACTGGATCGCCATCCTCGGCGTTGGCGGCGGCATCATCCTGGTGCTCATCCGACGCTTCCAGGCCCCCGAGTTCTTTCGCGAGCCGCGCCAGAAGTTCGGCGACACGATCGAGGTCGTCACGCCCGAGGAGGACTTCGCGCCGGTCGACTCGATGCTGTGAGTCGTGCGGCGGCGGCCGGCGCTGAGCTGACCGCCGCGCTGTCAGCCGATCTCGCGGCTCGGCTGCGGGCCGCGCCGCAGTCGGTCGCGATCGACGACGGATGGGTCGTCGGCAACGATCGGCTGGCCGCGGTGCACCTCCTCAACGCGATCGTGCTCGGGACGACCGCGCCGCTGCACGCCGGCGCGGACGTGATCGAGGCGCTGGCGCGTCGCTGGCAGGCCGAGCTGCCGGACCACTGCGTCGTGATCGACGACGAGTCGGCCGCCCAGCGGCTCGCGGTCGAGCTGCAGGAGCACGGCTGGGAGCGGCAGCGGATGCTGTTCATGGCGCTACGGTCCGACCCGTCGGCGGCGTTGCGCGACGCCCGGGCGCGAGCGCTCGACGAGGACGAGCTGCGGTCACTGCAGCTGGCCTGCCTGGCGCAGGAGGTCGGCGGGCCCGGTGTGGCCGGCGAGCTACCAGCGCTGCTGGCCGAGGCGCAGGCCACGCTCCGGGCGACGACGCCGTCTGAGCGGTTCGGCGCCGCGCAGCCGGGCGCCGAGCCCGCCTCGAGCTGCACGCTGTTTCTGGACGCGGACGTCGGCGGCCGGCGGGTCGCGACCATCGAGGCGGTCGCGACCCTGCGCGAGCAGCGAGAACAGGGGCTGGCCCGGGCGGCGGTATCGATGGCGCTGCGCGCGGCCGGCGAGTGGGACGCCGATCTGGTCGTCGTCCCGGCCGACGCCGATGACTGGCCGCAGCTGATGTACGCGTCGCTCGGCTTCCGGGCGCTGGGCCGCCGCTGGCTGTTCACCCGGCGCAACGATTTCAGCTGACCGGCGGTGTAGCCTCGGCGCGGTGAGCCAGAGCGCCCCGATCGTCCCCGGCTCCGACGCGTCGGCGTCCGCTTCGCAGCTCCCCGGTCCGTTCCCGGTTGGCACCTATGCCGGGCGGCTCCGCGCGCAGCTGCGCGGGTTCACGCGCGTTCAACTGACCGGCGAGGTGTTCGGCGTCTCGCGCAGCCGCGTACGGATCTACTTCGAGCTGCGGGACGCCCAGGGGGCGATCCAGTGCTCGATGTGGCGGGACGATTTCGATGCGCTCGGCGTACCACTGGCCGACGGGCTCGAGGTGGTCGTCGGCGGCGGGTGCGACTACTACGTCGGCAACTCGACCTCCTCGCCGTCGTTTCACTTCGCGGTTTCCGAGCTGCGGATCGCCGGGGAAGGTGACCTGCTGGCCGAGCTCGAGCGTCGCCGGCGACGGCTGCACGCCGACGGCCTGTTCGCGCCGCAAAAGCGCCTGCCACGTCCGTCGCTGCCGCATACGATCGGCGTTGTCTGCGGCGAGCACTCGAAGGCCCGTGATGACGTTCTGGCCGGCCTGCGCCGTCGCGGCTGGCAGGGGCGCCTGGTGTGGGCGTTCGCTCCCGTCCAGGACCGCCGAGCCGCACCGGCGATCGCCGCGGCCCTCCGCGAGCTGTCTGCGTGCGGCGAGATCGAGGTCGTGATCGTCGCCCGTGGCGGCGGGTCGCTGGCCGACCTCTACGCGTTCTGCGACGAGGCGCTGTGCCGCACGGTCGCGCTGCTGCGCGTGCCGGTGATCGCATCGGTCGGCCATCACACCGATCGCACGCTGATCGACGACGTGGCCGCGGTCTGCTGCTCGACCCCGACCCATGCCGCCGAGGTCGCCGTCCCGTTCGACGTGACGGCGGCGGGCGCCCGGCTGGCGGCGGACGCCCGACGCCTGCGTGACCACGGTCACCGGGCGCTCGTGGTCCGCGCGCGGACGCTCGCGACGCTGTCACGCGCGCCGGCGCAACAGCTGGACCGCCAGCGACGACGCCTGCACCAGCTCACCCGGGAGCTGCGCGCCGGTTCACGGCGGCAGCTGCAGCGATCCGACTCAGGCGTAGAGGGCGCCGCCCGGGCGCTGGCGCGCGTCGGTCTGCGCGGCGCCGGCTCGGACGCAGGCGCTCGGCGCCGCGATCTGGAACGGCTGGCGCTGGCGCTCGGGGGGCACGACCCGCAGCGGACGCTCGCGCGCGGGTACGCGCTGGTCACGGACCGCGAGGGGCTCGCGCTCGGATCCGCGGATGCGGCTCGGGCGGCGGGCTCACTGACGCTGCGCTTCGGCGACGGCGCGGTCGACGCTGAGGTGCAGGAGCGGTGAGCGCCGGCGAGGCCGGGGCGGACCGCGCGCAGCGCGCCGGAGCCGACCGAGCCGGAGCCGAGCACCGAGCTGCCGGGCGCTTCGGTGAGGACCTACGAGTCCGCGGTCGCGCGTGTCGAGGAGATCATTCGCCGGCTGGACTCCGGCGACGCCGGCCTGCGTGAGACGCTCGACCTCGTCGCCGAGGGTCGCGAGCTCGTGGAGTACTGCGCCGGCGAGCTGGAGGCGGTCAGCAAGGGGCTGCAGGAGCTGCGACTGGACGAGCTGGTGACGAGACTGGAGACACGATGAGCACGTTCGACCGGCTGTCGGGACTGGCGCTGACCGTCGAGCGGTACGAGCTGGAAGGGCTGCGGACGCAGGTATCCAGCGGCTTCGAGCGCCAGACGACGGTCGTGCACCTCCTCGGCGCCGGCCTCGAGGGGGTCGGCGAGGACGTCGTCTATGACGCGGGCGATCAGGAGCTGCTGCAGCACGCCGGCCCGGTGCAGCCGCTCGCCGGCGAGTTCACGCTCGGCGACTTCTGCGAGCTGACCGACGGACTCGACCTGTTTCCGCGTGAGCCCGAGCACGGCGACGTCAGCCGGCTGTACCGCCGCTGGACGTTTCAGTCGGCCGCCCTCGATCTGGCACTGCGCCAGGCGGGCACCTCGCTGCACGACGCGCTGGGCCGCCAGGCCCGGCCGCTGACGTTCGTCGTCTCGCTGGGACTCGGCGAGCCGGCGTCACTGGAACCGCTGCGCTCGCGGCTTGCCGCCTATCCGACGCTGCGCTTCAAGCTCGATGCCAAGAGCTCCTGGACGCCCGAGCTGATCGCCGAACTGGTCGCGACCGGCGCCGTCGACTCGGTCGATTTCAAGGCTCTCTACCGCGGCACGGTCGTCGACGTCCAGCCCGATCCCGCGCTCTACGAGCGGGTCGTGGCGGCGTTCCCGCACGCCTGGCTCGAGGACCCCGACCTCGTCACCGCGGGCACCGCCGCCGCGCTCGCCGACGCGCACGACCGGATCACCTGGGACGCCCCGATCCACTCGATCGCGGACATCGAATCACTCCCGTTCACGCCGCGGATGGTCAACCTCAAACCGTCGCGGATCGGCGGGTTGCAGCCGTTGTGCGCGGCCTACGACTACTGCGGCGAGCATCGGATCGGCGCCTACGGCGGCGGCCAGTTCGAGCTCGGCCCAGGTCGCGGGCAGGCCCAATATCTGGCCTCGCTGTTCCATCCCGATACGCCGAACGACCTAGCGCCCGTCGGCTACAACGAGGAACAGCCGCCCGCCGGCCTACCGTCGAGCCCGCTGGCGCCGGCACCGGACGCGACCGGCTTTCGCTGGACCAGCGGCTGAGCGCCGTCGAGAGGGCGACGGCCGGTGCCTAGCATCGGCCGCATGACCATCAACGCAGAGGATCTCTCAGGGACCGTCGCACTCGTCACCGGCGCGTCGAGCGGCATCGGCGAGGCGACGGCAACGGAGCTCGCCGGACGCGGGGCCGCCGTGGCGATCGCCGCGCGGCGCAAGGATCGGCTCGACGAGCTTGCCGGCCGAATCCAAGCCGCCGGCGGTCGCGCACTTGTGCTCGAGGCCGACATCACCGACCGCACCGAGGCGGAGGCGGCCGTACAGCAGACCGTCGCGACGCTGGGCCGGCTCGACACGCTCATCAACAACGCCGGCATGATGCTGCTCGGCCCGGTGCAGGACGCCCCGATCGACGAATGGGAACGGATGATCGCGATCAACGTCCACGGGCTGCTGTACTGCACGCATGCGGCGCTCCCCCACCTGCTGGCTGCCGCGCAGGACGGGCCGCGCCGGGTGGCCGACGTGGTCAACATCAGCTCCGTCGCCGGCCGCGTGGCGCGCAGCGGTTCAGGCGTCTACAACCTCACCAAGCATGGCGTCGGAGCGTTCTCGGAGTCGCTGCGCCAGGAGGTGACCGGCCGGCACGTACGCGTGTCGCTGGTCGAGCCCGGCGCCGTCGAGACCGAACTGAGCAGCCACAACCGCCCCGAGATCCAGGAGCAGATCCAGCAGCGGTTCGGCGAGGTCGAGCGGCTGCACTCACAGGACATCGCCGACACGATCGGCTTCATCGTCACGCGCCCACGGCACATGGCGATCAGTGAGGTGCTCGTCCGGCCGACCGAGCAGGAAGGCTGAGGGTCGACCGATAACGAATCTCGCGTCGGGAACGTTCACGTACCATTGGGGCGAGCTGACGCGCCTCGGGGCGGCGCGCGGACGTCCGCCCGCACCCCGCGGCCCAGGCCGACTACGAATTCGGGAGAGAAATGCAAGAAAGACTCGCCATCGCGGGCTCGGGCACGATCGCGTGCGGGCTCGCGGCCGTCGGCGCAGCCTGCGGGGACGTGTTGCTGTGGGCCCGCTCCGACGAGTCGGCGGCGCGCGCCGAGCAGACGGTCGCCAAGCACTGCTCCAAGTCGGAGCATCTCAACGGCTGCGCGAGGCGAGTACGGATTTCAACCGATCTGATGACGCTGGCGGACGCGACCTTCCTGGTCGAGGCGGTGGTCGAGGACGCGGCCCATAAGCGGCCGCTGCTGGCCGAGCTGGCCTCGGTGACCGGGCCGGACGAGATCCTCGCGACCACGACCTCATCGCTGTCGGTCGCCGAGCTGGCGCAGGCGAGCGGCCGCCCGGACCGGTTCGTCGGCCTGCACGTGTTCAACCCGGTGACACGGATGGAGCTGGTCGAGCTCGCGTTCGGCCCGGAAACCCGCGCCGACGTGCGCGAGCGCTCCCGCGCCCTGTGCGAGGCGCTCGGCAAGACCCCCGTCGTGGTCCCGGACATCCCCGGGTTCGTCGTCAACCGGTTGCTGTTCCCATACCTGTTCGGCGCCGTCGAGCTGCTCGTCTCCAGCGGGATGGAGCCGGCCGAGGTCGATCAGTGCATGACGCTCGGAGCGGGGATGCCGATGGGACCGATCGCACTGCTGGATTTTGTCGGCCTCGACGTGTCGGCGGCGATCGGCGAGACGATCGGCGCGACGGTCCCGGAGCGGCTCCGCGAACTCGTGGATGCCGGTGCGCTGGGGCGCAAGACCGGCCGAGGGTTCTACGTCTACGACTGATGCGGACGGAACTTACCGAGCCACATGACTTTGTTAAGGCTGCATTGAGGTCGGGGGCGCATCCTACGTGGCGCGACGTACCTCATAGCAGCACCTCCTCCCCAGAAGCACGAAACCGGCCCGTCCCCAGCGGGCCGGTTTCACGTTAAGCATCGCCCCTGAACGCGCCCCTCTCAAGACAACGAAGCCGGCCCGCGAGGGCCGGCTTCATTCTCTCCTCTCAACCGCCGGACTCCTCAGCCGCGCGGCCCGTACCAGGCAATGTAACGAATGACGCGAGCGCGTGCATCCAGTGACCGCGCCGCTGAGCTATTCGGGCGCCGCGGCCGACTCGACCGGCGTCTTGCGGCGCCGGATCCGAACCGCCTCGACGCGGTTCTCACGGACCGACTCGACCCTGATCGAGTAGCCGTCGGCTGCCACCTGGTCGCCGCGCTTGGGCAGCCGCCCGAGCTCGGCGAACACGAATCCGCCGACGGAGTTGAACGCGTCGGTGTCGACCGGCAGATGGAGTCCGTAATCCTCCAGGTCGGTCAGGGCGACGTGGCCACGCACGAACCAGTCGCCGTTGGCCAGCTGGCGGACCGAGCCCGCCGCCGGGTCGGTCTCGTCGGCGATCTCCCCCACCACCTCTTCGATGATGTCCTCAGTCGTCACGATCCCAGCGGTACGGCCGTACTCGTCGATCACGATCGCCAGCTCGGTCCGTTCCCGCTGCAGGTCGGCCAGCAGATCGTCCAGCGGCTTGGTCTCCGGGACGATCGGCGCCTCGCGCACGAGCTGGTCGAAATGAGCCTCGTAGCCGCTGTTCATCATCAGCTTGACCAGCTGGTTGACGTGCACGATCCCCTTGACGCGGTCCTGGTTCTCGTCCTCGGTGACGACCAGCCGCGAGTGGCCCGTATCGACGCAGCGGCGCAGCGCGTCCTGGACGGTCTCCGACAGGTCGACGGTGACGACCGCCGGGATCGGCGTCATCACCTGGCGGGCCTCCTGTTCGTGCAGGTGAAAGACGCCGGTCAGCATGCTGGCCTCGCCGGCGTCGAGGCTGCCGCCGCTCCGCGAGTCGGCGATGATCCGCTTGATGTCATCCGGGGTGCCACCCTCGGGCTCGGCGTCGGGATCCGTGCCGGTCAGCCGCACCAGCCAGTTGGAGGCGGAGTTCAACACGACGATGAACGGCGAGAACAGGACCCGGCTGAGATGCAGCGGCCGCGCCGTCCAGCAGGCGACCTGCTCGGCATGCTGGATGGTGTAGAGCTTCGGCGCGATCTCGCCGACGATGCTTTGGAACACCGTGATCAGCAGGTAAGCGACCACCACCGAGACGACGATCGCGGCGGCGTGGCCGATCGACCCGCCGAAGGCGTGCTCGAATGCGTGCGAGAGCGCCGGCTCGCCGAGCGCGCCGATCCCCAACGACGCCATCGTGATCCCGATCTGGCAGGCGGCGATGTAGTCGCCGAGCTCGTCGCTCATCAGCACCGCCCGGCGCGCGCCGCGGTTGCCCTCGTCGGCCATCTCCCCCAGACGACTCTTCCGCGATCGCACCAGCGCGTACTCGCCGACCACGAAGAAGGCGTTGGCCAGCACCAAGATGATGGTGAGGATGATCAGGAGCGCGGTCACGTCCGGCCCTGCGACGACCGGACGCGTCCACGGGAGCTACCCAGGACTGTTCCGCTGCTACTTCGAGGTCGGTCGTCGTCGTTCATTCAGCGACGCTCGCAACCCTAGCAGCAGCCCCAGCGGCCCTCCGGAGCCGACTCAGATCCGATCGAGCTTGAGCGCGATCGCGACGTCGCCATCGGTCACGCCACCGGCCGCCGGCGTCGTCAACGACAACTTGACCTTGTTCCAGCCGTGGACGTAGATGTCCGGGTGCCGGTCGGCATCCTCGGCAACCTCAGCGACGGCGTTGACGAATTCGATCGCTTCGGCGAAGTTCTCAAACCGCCACTCACGCACGAGCTCGTCACCAACACGCTCCCATGAGGAGCGCTTCAGCCGCGATTCGATCTCGTCGTCGTTGAGCAGGTCCGCCACCGTTGCTCCTTCGGAGTGTCACGGTCCACACTGCCACGATCCGCCGACGCGAAACAGGCTTGATGTGCATGGGAGCATGTGCGGATGGCCACACTCGATGATGCGGACCTGTCGCTGAAGCTGTCAAAGCAGGAGGGCTTGGAGCAGCTGACCAAGCGGCAGGAGCGACTGACGGCGTTGCGTTTACAGTGCGGCGGCCAGATCGGCTCAGGCGAGCTGGGGCCGCCGATCTTGCTCCTGTTCGAAGGCTGGGACGCGTCGGGCAAGGGCGGCGCGATCAAGCGGGTGACCGCGCCCCTGGACCCCCGCCACGTGACGGTCGCCCAGTACGCGGCGCCGACCGACCGTGAGAAGCGCCATCACTTCCTGTGGCGGTTCTCGCCGTCGCTGCCCGGATGGGGCGGCATGTGCGTGTATGACCGGACCTGGTACGGCCGCGTGCTGGTTGAGCGCGTCGAGGGGTTCGCCTCCGAACGAGAGTGGGAGCGCGCCTACGGCGAGATCGTCGACTACGAGCGGGGACTGGCCGCCGAGGGCATGGTGATCGTCAAGTTCTGGCTGCACGTCTCGGCCGGCGAGCAACTCAAGCGGTTCAAGGAGCGCGAGGGCAATCCGCTGAAGCATTGGAAACTGACCGACGAGGACTGGCGCAACCGTGACCGCCGGCCTGATTACGAGCGGGCGATCAGCGAGATGCTGCGTCGCACCGACCATCCCGACGGGCCGTGGCACGTGATCGCCGCCGAAAACAAGCATTACGCCCGCGTCGCGGTCGTCACGACGGCCATCGAAGCGCTCGAGCGGGGTCTCCGCGGCGCCGGGATCGAGCCAACGGAGCTCGGCAGCGACGCCTGATGCGCCCGGCAAGGACGCTACGCGGCTAACGTTGACGAGATCGTCATGCGCATCGTCAGCCTCGTCCCATCAGCCACCGAGATGCTGTTCGCGCTCGGCCTCGGCGACGATCTTGTCGGCGTCACGCACGAGTGCGACTACCCAGATGGCGCGCGGGGGCTGCCAAAGGTCACCCGTGACCGGCTGCCCGTCGGGCTCAGCGCGGGCGAGATCGACGCGGAGGTCAAGCAGCGGACGCTGGCCGGCGAGTCGATCTACGAGCTCAACGCCAACGCTCTACATGAGCTCGAGCCTGATCTGATCGTCACCCAGGCGCTGTGCTCGGTATGCGCCGTCTCCTATGACGACGTGCGCACGATCGCCAACGAGATCGACACGCAGCCGATGGTGATCTCGCTGGACCCTCACACGGTCGGCGAAGTGCTCGGAGACGCCCGCACGCTGGCGCAGGCGACCGACACCAAGGACGCCGCGGCTGAGCTGATCTCCCGCTCGGCGGTCCGGATCGATCGCGTCCGCGTTGCGACTCGCAACGCGAGGCGCCCCCGCGTCGTCGCCCTGGAGTGGCTGGATCCGCCGTTCGCCGCCGGCCACTGGACCCCACAACTGATCGGCTTCGCCGGCGGCGACGACATGCTCGGCCTTCCTGGCGAGAACTCCGAGGAGCGCAGCTGGGAGGAGATCGCCGCCGTGTCGCCCGATCTCGTGCTGGTGATGCCATGCGGCTACGACGCGGAGATCGCCCACCGAGAGGCCGAGATGCACGTCGAGCAGTTGCGAGCGGTCGGCGCGGGCGAGATCGTCGCGGTCGACGCTTCCGCGTACTTCTCACGTCCGGGCCCGCGAATCGTCGACGGGCTGGAGTTGCTTGCCCACATCCTGCACCCGGAGCTGTTCCCCGATTTACCGCTGGGCGCGCAAGCGCTGACGGTCGAGCTCTGAACGCGGCGCGCGGGGGTGCGCCGCCACGTCTAAATCGTCAGTCCGTTCGGCGCGAGCCCGGTGCTGCCCGCGACCGCGATCGCCGCGACCACGCAGGCTGCCGCGACCAGCACACAGCCGAGCAGAAACGGCTTCTGCATGCGCCGTCGGTCGACCAGCTCCATGTAGAGCACGCCGCAGATCAGGCCGCCGACGAACCCGCCGATGTGACCCCCGATCGAGATGTCGGCGATCGTCAGCGAGAACACGACGTTGATCAGCAGCGTCGGCCCGAGGCCGCTTGACCAAATCGAGATCCCGCGGTAGTGGGCGACGACGACGAGCGCGCCCAGCAGCCCGAATAACGCGCCGGAGGCGCCGACGGTCGGGTCCAGCGGCGTCAGTAGCAGCGCGCCGAACGAGCCCGCCAGGAGCGACGTGAAATAGATCGCGACGAAGTTGACCTTCCCGACTGCCGCCTCAAGCGAGGGCCCGACGAAGTACAGGAACACCATGTTGAACAGGATGTGGAGCAGCCCGTCGTGCAGGAACCCGGAGGTCAGCAACCGGTAGTACTCGTGGTGGCCTCCAACTAGGTACGGCCCGGCGATGAAGCCGTGCTCATAGAGCGTTCCGATGCCGCCTGATCCGATTCCTCCCAGCGGCGTCCCGGTCGCCGTTTCGGCGAGGAACACGAGCACGTTGACCGCGATCAGGATCTGGGTGACGCTGTAGCGACCCAGCGCCGGGCTCCGGATCGTGCTCGCGGTCTTGACCTTGGTCCGCTCCCGTGAGCATTCCGGGCACCGCATCCCGACCGGGGTCGGCGTCATGCAATCCGGGCAGATCGAGCGGCCGCACGACGAACAGGCGACGGCCGTCTCCCGACGGGGATGGCGGTAGCAGACGGGCATCGTTGCGCCGACGCTACCAGTGGCGGCTAAGCGCTCGCCAAGCTGCGTCAAATTGGCGAGAGCCGGTCACGTCTGAGACGAGCACAACACTGCTCGGAGCGGTCATGAGGACCCGCTGAGCCGACGCACCGCCGCTCAGCGCCTGGGCAGCACCCGGCCGGCTTCCTCGGCGAAGTCGGCCAGGGTGTGACTCGCCAGCTCGATCAGGCCGGAGGACTTCTCGATCCGGCTGCGATGGCGTCCGCGAACCCGCAGCACGACGAGCGCGGTGCCGGCCCCGACCCCGACGACCGCCGCGGCGGCCGGCCTGACCCAGTTGCGCGGGTCACGC
Organism: uncultured Solirubrobacteraceae bacterium; assembly: GCA_963846015.1. Lineage (GTDB taxonomy): Bacteria > Actinomycetota > Thermoleophilia > Solirubrobacterales > Solirubrobacteraceae > Palsa-465. The sequence continues at coordinate 10,483 of CAWJUE010000002.1, read as the reverse complement.
ATCGCCGATAGCTCCCAGGACTCGAGCTCGTCCTGAGCGAGCTCGGTCAGGCTGACGAGTGTCGCCTCCATCTTCGCGGCCAGATCAGCCGGCGGCTCGATCGGCGCCAGCGCCTCGCGCAGCAGCGCCTCGAAATCGGTGGCGGCGGCGCTCACGACGGGCTCGATCCGTTCCGCGAGGCGCCGTCGCGCCCGTTCTCGGACCGGTCGGCGACGATCCCCTCCAACTGGCGGATCGCCCGGTGCAACAGAACCTTCGTGGCCCCGTCGGTGCGACCCAATGCCCTCGCGATCTCCCGGTTGTCCATCCCCAGCGCGAACCGCATGATCAACGCCTCCCGCCGGTCGTCGGGCAGCTGCGAGACACCCTCGAGAATCTGCTTGAGCTCCTCGCGTCCTTCCACCAGCGCTTCGGTCGTGTGCGGAGCCGAGATGTAGCCGGCGTCCTCGATCGCAGACTCGGGCTTGCGTGACTTGTCGCGGTAGAAGTTGGCCGCCAGGTTGTGCGCGATCCGGATGAGCCACGGCCGCAGCGGCCGGCCCTGGGATTCGCGTAGCGCTCGCTCAAAGTGGCGATAGGCCTGCAGGAACGTCTGCTCGGTGAGGTCTTCGGCGTCATGGTGGTTGCCAACGCGGTAGTAGCTGTACGAGTAGACGTCGCGCAGATGCGCTTTGTATAGCTCGGTGAACCGAGCGTCGAGCTCGGCTTTGCCCTGTGGGGTCCCCTCGGCCAGCACATGCTCAGACTACATTCCCCGGTCACGCGGCCCGAGCGGTCCGGCTGCGATGGGTGCTCGGCTCGCTGATCGCTTTTTGCCATTGCGCGGGATCGATTCGCCCTTCCACGAGCGCCGCGAGGTCGTCCAGCGCTGGCGTCTCGAGCTGTGCCTCACGCGCGAGGCCGGCCAGCAGGCTGACGCTGTCGACCGCCTCGGCCGCGAGCCGCTGGGGCGAGCCGGTGGCGGTGACGTTCGCGACCAGGTCGCCGGCGCCGGCGAGGCCGTCGAACGTCTCGGGTTTGGCGCCCTTGACGCGGGCGAGCGCCGCGACCTCGGCGAACACCTTGCCGGCAGCGGCTCCAGCGATGTCGGGGCCCGCGGTGGCGCCGGCCTCGGCGGCCACCGCGGCCGCATCGGTCGCCGCGGCCGCGAGCTGCACGCCGACCACGTCCGAGCTCACCGTCACGTCCAGTTCCGCCGCGCGCAACAGGTCGCGTAGCTGTCGGGTGAATCCCCGGTCTTGCGATGCGACCACGACCGAGCCACCATGCACGAGCACTCCGTCGGCCCGCGCGGGGCCACCGAGCACGGCAACCGCGCGCGCGTTGCAGCGGGCGGCGGCGAACGCGGCGGGCAGCGTGCCGAACGGCGTCACCAACCCGGAACCGGCAACGAGCATCCCCAGCCGGCGCGTGATCTGACCACCGTGGGCGGCCAGCACCGCCGGCAGCGCCTTTGCCGGGACCGCCAGGCAGACGAGGTCGTGGCCTTCGAGGTTGAGCTGTGAGGCGCGCAGCACGCGCAGCTGATCGGGCAGCTCGACGGCCGGGAGGTGACGATCGTTGACACGGGTGGCGGCGAGCGCCTCGGCGTGCTCCTTGGTCCGGCACCCGAGCTCGACCTCGAAGCCGGCGCGCGCGAGCAGCACCGCCAGCGCGGTACCCCACGCGCCCGCTCCGATCACCGCGATCCGGCGAATCGGTGCCAGGCCGCCCAGCCACTCCCACTGGAGCATCACGCACGGCCAGATCCGGTCGGTGACCGCGCCCGCCAGCGCCGGCGACGGCTGCTCGACGGTCGGGAACCGAAGTGCACGTCCAGCCCGGATCCGGACCTTGTGGGGGCGGATCAGGAAGCCCTTGCGGATCGCCTCGGTGCCGATCACGGCGACCGGCACGACCGGAGCGCCGCTCTCCAGAGCGAGCCGGCCGACACCGCGGCGGGGTGTGCCGAGCGCCCCGGGGCGGGTCCGCGTGCCCTCGGGAAAGATCAGGACGATGTCGCCGCGTTCGAGGATCGCCTTGGCGGTGATGATCGTCTCGGAGTCCGAGGCACCGCGCCTCACCGGGAACGCCCCCAGCGACGTCAACAGCCACGAGATCACGCGGCCCATGAAGATCTCCTGCTTGGCGACGTAGTACATCGGCCGCCGTGCCATGCACGCGATCACGAACGGATCGAGGAAGCTGCGGTGGTTGGCAGCGATGATCACCGGCCCCCGCTTGGGAACGTGCTCAAGCCCGATCCGCTGCATCCGGAAGTAGATCAGGAAGAAGATCTGAAAGCTGACCCGGACGATCCCGTAGACGATCGGGTTGGCACCGCGGGCCCGCACGCGCTGATGAAGGCGATCTTGATCCACCGCAATTTGACCTACCCGCTGAGGCGGCCGTCGTTACAGTGGTTACGGTGAGCAGCTCGGCCGGTCTCGATCTGGCGACGACGTTGCGCGGAGCCGCCAGCGGCGCCGTTGCGGCAACCGTCTGGGCGGTCCAGCAGCCGCTTGACAAGCGGCTGTTCAGGAGCGGTTACGACGACGTTGAACTGCTCGGGAGCGCCGTGACGTCGCGGCGGTGGTACCCCGTCGGGTTCGCCATCCATGTCGGCAACGGTGCCGCGTTCGGCGCTGTCTACGCCAATGTTCAGTCCTCGCTGCCATTGCCGGCGGCGCTGCGAGGGCCCGTCGTGGCGCTGTTCGAACACGTCGCGCTGTGGCCGCTCGGGCGCGTGTCGGACCGCGTGCATCCCGCCCGGGATCGGCTGCCGCGGCTGACGGGCAACCGGGCCGCGTTTCTCCAGGCGGCCTGGCGCCACCTGCTGTTCGGGCTGGTGCTGGGCGAGCTCGAGCGCCGTTTGAACGGCGACCCCGAGCCGGAGCCCGAGCCGCCTCTGCCGGCTGGATACTCCTCGAACGGGCACGGCTCGTTCGAATACGCCGTGCACGTGCAGCAGACCGACTGACCGCCGGCGTGCGCGCGTGCCGAGCGCAACTTCCACACGAGCGATCGTGTTGATTGCGGCATAACGACCTAGGAGGACGATCCTGTTGCGCATTCGCCTCATCATCCCGCTGCTCGCCTGTGCCGCGCTCGCCGTTCCGGCAGTCGCCTCCGCCTCTGTCATGAAGGTGACGTCAGGCAGCGCTCAGCTTGCGCTCTCCAGCGCCGCGAGCACCCAGCTCAGCAGCGCCGGCATCACGATCACGCCGACCACACCGACGACGGTCTCCGGATCGACCTACACCTTCCCGATTGCCGGCGGCCGGGTCGCGGTCGCACCGAAGCTGTCGGCGCTGCTGCGACTCCAGGGGGGCTTTCAGCTCTCCAGCACGAGCGGCAACCTGACCGTCGCCGGCTTGCGAGCCATCGGCCATGGCCAGACCGGCTGGCTGTTCGCGCGCACCCGCGCGCTGAAGCATCCATGCCGCGTGCTCGGCGACGGTCATGTGCGCGCCCGCTGCCTGATCCGCAGGCTGCTCGCCAGCAAGCGGATCGCCAAGATCACTGGCCTGACCCGCACCGGCCTGACCGCCACCGGGACGGCGCAGCTCACCCGGTTCTCCGCCCGGCAACTCGATCGCCTGGCCGGCAAGCCGATCGCCTCGGCCGGCGAGCCGATCGGAACGGTCACGTTCACCGTCGCCGTCAGCTGATCCGGTCACAGTGATTCCCGCGCCGGCCCGTGCCAGACTGCATCGGGCCGGCGCCCACCTAGCTCAACTGGTAGAGCTCTTCACTTGTAATGAAGGGGTTGGGGGTTCGAGTCCCCCGGTGGGCTTCAGAAAGTAGCTGCAAATCAGCCATTCTGGCGTCGCCCGGCCGCGGACCGCCTGCGAGAAGTGTCCCGAATATGTCCCGGGACAGGCGTACGACCTCCGTATGAGCGCTGATCTACGACCTCCTTCGGGGCACGTCTTCCGGGTGGATCGTGCCCGCGGACCGGTCTGGTACGCGAAGTACCGGCTGCCCGATGGTCGTCAGGTGCAGCGCAAGATCGGCCCAGCCTGGACCGAGCGCGGAAGACCGGCGGCGGGCTACTTCACGAAGCGCACTGGCCGAGGCGTGGCTGCGCGATCTGCTCGACCAGGCGCGCCACGGCACGCTGCCGGGGATGACGCGAACGGGCGCGACGTTCGCCGACGCCGCGGCCGAATGGCTGCGCTACGTCGAACAGGACCGGCGGCGCAAACCATCGACCGTGAGCGGTTACGAGACGATCGTCCGCGCCCATCTCCTGCCCGCGTTCGGCTCGATGCCGATCGAGTCGATCACCCCGGCGGCGATCGAGGCATGGCTCGCCGGCGTCGACCGAGCGTCGAGCACTCGCGTCAAAGCACTGGTTCTGATGCACGGCATCTTCCAACGGGCGCGCAAGGTCTGGTCGCTACCGGCGAACCCGGTTGCCGACGTCGAGAAGCCGCCGCTGCGCGCGAGCGGCGACATCCAGGTCTTCTCGCCCGAGGAGGTCTGGGCGCTCGTCCGCGCGGCCGACTCCGAACAGGACGCGGCCCTGTTCCTGACGGCGGCGTTCACGGGCTTGCGGATGGGCGAGCTGCTCGCGCTGCGGTGGCGCGACGTCGACTTCGCCGGCAGCGCGGTTCGTGTTCGCGCCAGCTACTACGCCGGCCATCTGACGACCCCGAAGTCCGGCAAGGTTCGAGCGGTCCCGCTGGCGCCAGATGTCGCCACTGCGCTGGCGCAAGCTCGGCCGACGTGTCGATTGGATCGGCGGCGACGACTTGGTGTTCGCCGGCGTCGGCGGAGACCATCTCGACGGCTCGGCGCTCCGCCGCCGCTACAAGGATGGCGCTCGAGCGCGCCGGGCTCCGACCGCTGCGCTTCCACGACCTGCGCCACACGTTCGGCACGCGGATGATCGCCAAGGCCGACATCCGCCGCGTGCAGGAGTGGATGGGCCACGCCGACATCCAGACCACGATGCGCTACCTGCACTTCGCCCCGCGTGACGAGGACGCGGCGCTCGTCGCCGAGGCGTTCGCGCTCGAGCCGACGCCGCGCGTGACGGGACGACTTGGGACGTCTTCGCCGATTTCACGCCGAAACTAGGGACGTCTTGGACCTCTTGCCCCCTCCCCGCGTCGACGGGGGTTCCGCGCATGGTCGATCGCGGCACGCTTCCGCGGAAACATCCCGCTGTTCAAGGGGACGGGCCTGCGTCGCCACCGGGACGACTTGGGACGACTTGGCCCCCAGCACCGAGTGCGTGGAGTGTATGTCTGTGGTTCTGATCTTCGAGAGCTGGGGTTGGCGTCCGTTCACGCCAGTTCCATCCCGGACCTCGCTGCGAAAACGCGTCGGACGGAGCGGCAGTCAAGGGAGCCGCGTCAGCGGTGCGCGAAGCGCAGGCCGAAGGCCCGACCTTGACGGGCGCGACGCCGACGCGACCATCCTGGCGAGTCCGGGAGGGATCGCATTCGGACCAGTTTCGGGCTTACGTGCAACTGACGATCCCACGACCGTCCTACGTCGACGCGCTCGGTCGCGCCAATGCCCGCACATCACGCCGGCCGCGGAGCAAAGCCGAGGACGAGGGGATCTGAGCGTCGTCTGGAGACCGCTAGCGCCGATTTGCCGGCCTGGGGCCGACCGGTTGCGCGATCGTTGCCCGGGAGATGGGCGCTCGCCGCGCACGCCCGTTGATCTCCTCGTGAGATCGCGTGTTCCAACAAGACCGAACGTCGTTTGAAGCGTCCGCAACATCGTCTGGCGGTTGTGCGATGGTCTCGCCAGTGCTTACGTGACGGCTGCGGGAGCCTCCGGTCGCAAGATCTTCATGAAGGTGGGCGCGGTCCTTCGCGTCTCCCATGCCGCCTTGATGTGCTCTCTGAGCACCGGGACATCACGCTCGATTGAGCTGGACCAGAGATTCGGTGAGTATTCCTCGACTCAAAGTATGTTGTCCACGTCGAGGATTGCGCCGGTCCCCCTAGCGCGGACAAGAACGACAGGAAGGTCAGCGTGCATTCGCATCCCGAGCTCGAAAAGAACGTTCGGGTTGTGTTTGGTGAGGTCAGCTAGTGTTCTGCGGCTTAAGTTAGTTGACAAGTGGTGGTGAGAGCGTGAGAATGAGTCATGCCTTCATCAATGCTTGCCGTGAGTGATCAGGACCGTGCGAGGTTGGAGTCATGGACGAGGTCCTCGAGGGTGTCAGCCGGACAAAGAGAACGGGCTCTGATCGTCCTGGCGGTCGCGGATGGCGCGGGCGTGTCGGGCACCGCCCGGACGCTCGGTGTCTCACGCCCGACAGTGATCAAGTGGCGAGACAGGTTCACCGCCGATGGCGTGGACGGTCTGGCAGATCTGCCGCGCTCAGGTCGTCCCAAGACGATCGACGATGCACAGATCATCGCCACGACGCTGGACCCCCCGCCGGCGTCGCTGGCGGTCACGCACTGGTCCACGCGGCGGCTGGGCAAACATCTCGGGATCTCTGACGCGACCGTCGCGCGGGCATGGCGTGCCTACCGGGTGCAGCCATGGCGACAGGGGACGTTCAAATTCTCCACCGACCCTGAGTTGGAGGCCAAGGTCCGCGACGTCGTCGGCCTGTATCTGGACCCGCCGCGCAACGCGGTCGTGCTGTGTGTTGATGAGAAATCTCAGATCCAGGCGCTGAACCGCACCCAGCCGATCCTGCCGGTCCGGCCCGGCCTGCCCGAGCGCGCGACCCACGACTACCAGCGCAACGGGACCACCAGCTTGTTCGCCGCGCTGGAGGTCGCGACCGGCACCGTGACTGACCGCTGTTATGACCGGCACGGCAAGGCCGAGTTCTTGGATTTTCTGAAGCTGGTCGCCAAGACCTACCCACGCCGCCGGCTGCACGTCGTGCTGGACAACTACCACACCCACAAGCACGACGACATCAACCAGTGGCTGGCCAAGAACTCCCGGATCACCCTGCATTTCACCCCGACCTCAGGATCGTGGCTGAACCTCGTCGAGGTGTTCTTCTCGATCATCACCCGCCAAGCGATCCGCCGCGGATCCTTTGACAACGTCAAACAACTCGTCACCGCGATCCGGGCGTTCATCGCGGCCTACAACGACCGCTGCCGACCGTTTGTCTGGACCAAAACCACCGACGAGATCATCCCCCGCGCGACCCGTCAACCAACTTCAGACGCGCGACACTAGTTCGTCTCGCAGGCCGGCTGATAGATCTTCTCTCGGCACCGCGTGCGTCCGGCACGGCCCAAGACGGCTCGAGGTCTGCCAGCGACCCATGTTGTTGTGGTACAGGACTGTGGCCTCGAACTCGGCCTTGCCCTTGCCGACGAGCACGGAGGAGTAGGCCCAATTTCGCACGCAGCCGAACGGCCCCAGGAAGCGGCCGGTGGTGATGGCGGCGGACAGCGCCGCCTTCGTGCACGGCGGGTACTTCGCTATGGCACCGCGCACATGCGTGGACCCGAGCGCGGTGCTCGCGACGGCGCCGGCGACGAGCGCTGACATGATCGCGAGCACGATGGTGAGACGACGGAGTCTGGACATTAGGCGAGCGTAATGGGCGCCCCTATTCGCTGCGAGCCCCGACGAACTTGCCGCCTGGGCGGGATCCGGCTCAATTGAGTCTTAGGTCCGAAAACTCCCTTTTTCGGACGTAAGACCAGCTCGAGCAGAGATACGCTGTGACGCTGATGCCTCGACCTGTCGGCGGATCGCGACATCACTGACAACTCCGGCGGACCACCCGTGAGCCGGTTTAACATGACCTGAAATGCCGGGTTTCGGAGATAGGGGCCGGTGACAGACGACGCGCAGCTGAAGCTGGCCGCTGAGACCGAGCTCGTCGACCCTCGGCGACGTGCAGTTCGTCGACGTCGCGATGGCGGCGGAGGTGGGGCGTCGACCCCGTTCGTCGATGGTGGAAGCGGTCGCTGAGCGTCATCTGGCGGCCGAGGCCGAGCGGATCGCCGCCCGGGCCGCGGCTGCGAGCACTCGGCGCCAGTACGCCTCGATCTACCGACAGCTTCGCGACCTGGCTGGCCGCGCAGCTGGGGCGCGCGCCGCTGGTCGGAGATCTCGATGCCGGGCGTGGTTGATGTTGAGTCTGAACGGCGCTACGGCGTCAGGGGATGTCCGAAGCCCGGGCATGTGCAACTGCGCGGTTGCTATTGTGGGCCGATGTCTGAAGGGTTCGGCGGCGAGGTAGCAAATCTCTATGAGCGCTATCGCCATGGCTATCCGGCTGAGATCCTGGCCGAGGTAGTCGATGCGTTCGCGCTCTGCTCAGACGATGTGGCTGTCGACGTGGGCTGCGGAACCGGGCAGGTCGCGTTGCCGCTTGCGGCTGTGGTACGAGCCGTGGTGGGTGTCGATCCCGAGCCTGACATGTTGCTGGTCGCGCGACGGGCGGCGGGGCGCTTGGGGGTGAGCAACGCGAGCTGGATGATCGGCGATGACCGTGACCTACCGGGACTTGGTCAGGCTCTGGGCGATCGCTCGATCGCGGCATTTACGATCGGGCAGGCGGCTCATTGGATCGATCATCGGATGTTGTTTGACCGGGCTCGTGGCTGGTTGCGTGCCGGTGGTGGGGTCGCGATCTTGACCAACGGCACGCCGCTGTGGCTGCACGACAGTGGCTGGTCGCGTTCGGTTCGCTCGTTTTTGGAGCAGTGGCTTGACTGCGAGCTGCGTGATCGCTGTGGCACCGACGAGCTCGCTCAACAGCGGTATCGCGATGATCTCGCCGCGTTCGGGTACGAGGTCGATGGCATGCACTGTGACTGGGTTGCCGAGTCAAGCTTTGACCAGCTGCTTGGTGGTGTGCTCTCCGCGCTGAGTGTTGACCAATTACCGGCCGGTCAGCAGCGCAAGGCGTTCGCTTGCGGCCTACGAGATGCGCTCAGCTCAGCGCAGAACTTCCCCGAGCCGGTGCACGTCGCGTTGTTGACTGGCCGGATCGGGTAGATCCCGACCCCGAACCCACCAGACCAGCGAGTCAAGTCGGATGTAGTGGTGTAACGGGTGCTCGTCGACGAGGTAGGGGCGGCTCAGGCCTGGGGAGCGTGGTCACCTCCTTCGGGTGTTGGTGGTCTTGCCGCGCGGGTTCTCGCGGAGGCGAGCCCGTAGGGCGAGCCGGAGCGAGGACCGCGCGGGCGCGCCCGCGGTGGGGGTCAGGCGGCAAGGCGCGCGACTCCTCGGCCTCGGTGGTCGGTGTCGGGTTCGGCCGCGGCGAGGAGCGCCATCGACTCGGCCGACAGGTAGCGGCGCTGCACCAGCCACTCGTCGTTCTGCTCGAGCAGCAGCGCGCCGGCGAGGCGGATCACGGCCTGGTCGTTGGGGAAGATCCCGACGACGTCGGAGCGGCGGCCGATCTCCTTGTTGACGCGCTCCAGCGGGTTGGTGCTAGCGCAGCTTGGTCCAGTGCTCGGGCGGGAACGCGTAGAACGCGATCAGGTCCTCCTCGGCGGCCTCGAGCAGCTCGCACACCTTCGGCGCCACGTCGGCGAGGCGCTCGAGCACGTGTCCGACCCGCTCGCGGGCTCCTGGCGGTTCTCGGCCTGGAACATCTCCCGCAGCGCGGCGGCGACCAGCCCGCGCTGATCGCGGCGGCAGTGCATCACCATGTCGCGGGTGAAGTGCACGGTGCAGCGCTGCCACGGGCAGCCCAGCACCCGGGCGACCGCGGGCTTGAGCCCTCGTGCTGATCGGTGATCGCCAGGCGCACCCCGAGCCCGCGCTGCTTGAGGCCGCGCAGGAACTCGACCCAGAAGCGCCGGACTCGACCTCGCCGACATCCAGGCCGATCACCTCCCGGATCCCGGTCTCGTGCACCGCGTAGGCGACGACCAGCGCCTTGTGACACGACCCGGCCGTGGTCGCGGACCTTGACGTGCTTGGCGTCCAGCCACAGGTACGGGTAGGCGCCCTCCAGCGGCCGCTCGCGAAACGCGTCGACCCGCTCATCCAGCCCGCGGCAGATCGCCGAGACGCGGTCCTTGGTCATCCCATCGATCCCGAGCTGCTCCACCAGCCGGTCGACCTTCCGGGTCGAGACGCCGTTGACATAGGCCTCCATCACGACCGCGACGATCGCCTGCTCCGCCGGCCGCCGCGCCTCCAAGAAAGCCGGGAAGTACGCCGGCCCCCGCCGCTTCTTCGGGATCAGCAGCTCGATCTCCCCGACCCTCGTCTCCCACCCCCGCGGCCGATACCCGTTGCGATGCGTCGACCGCGCTCTCGGGCGCGACCTCGCCGAGCTCGGCGCCGATCTCCGCCGAGATCTCGGCCTCCATCAGCTCCCGCGCGACCAGCACGACCGCCTCGCGCACGAAATCCTCAAGCCGGCCGTCGCGCACCTGCGCCACGACATCAGCAACCGTCGTCATGCTCTGACCTTCGACCATCGTGGTGTCTCCTTCTCATCGACTCTGTGGTGGAGCCGACGAGCATGAGCGCCACGGTGGTCGGAACCACTACACGGCGCTCGTTACACCACTTCTACCGACATGACCGA
>CAWJUE010000001.1:0-496765 GCA_963846015.1 uncultured Solirubrobacteraceae bacterium | reverse complement strand
AGGGACCCGGGCTGAGCGCGTACTCGCTGTCGGACGGGACAGCCTGGACAGAAGCGGAACACATGGCGCTCCGATGGCGCCAGCGATGTCGCCCGACGCGAGGACGAACCGTCGTCTCGACGACGGTCAGACGGTCGTCCGTGGTGTAGATCGCGCGGCGAACCTCGGCAGGGAATGCCACGTGCCCACGCCGATCATTGCGTACAGCAACCAGCAGGTTGGTCGCGCCCTCCAGTCGATTGCGCTCGGAGCACGCGCACGACTCAAAACCGGCGCGAGCATGGCGATCGTCCGCCGGCGGAGGATCGCCCGGCACGGCGCCGTGTCGTCATCTCGCGATCAGAACTGCCGCTACGAACGCGACGTAGCCACCGATGATCAATAGCCCATGAGCGCGACGCAACCCGCGGCCGGCATACGCACACGTCAACGTCACCGCGGTCAGGGCCAGATACCACGCGGCGACCAGCGTTCCCTGGCTTGACGGTGCGCCCAGCCCCACGAGCACTCCCGGGACCAGCAGGCCGAGAGTGACGTTCATCGCGTTGCTGTTGAGGGCGATGCTGAGCGTCGCTGCGCCGCGTCCGCGACGCGCCAGGTACAGCGCCGAGACGGCGTTGGGAAGGCTCGTCACGCCGGCGAGAATGAGTGCGCCGACCACGATCTCTGAGACGTGGTGACGCGCGCCGAACCTCGACGCCGTCAGTTCCATCGCGACGCTCGCGCCGACCACGACGCTCGTCGCGAGCACCGCGAGGCCCACATCGCGCCGGTCGCCTCGCGGCGGCTCGAGGGCCGGCTCGAGCTCCTGGGATTCCTCAGCGATCGTGTCTGTGAGCCAACGCGCCCACGCCCGCGGCAATCCGAACCTCCGCAGCCGAGCGGCGCTGACGCCGGAGACAGCCAGGTAGGGGACCAACACCACCACAGTCGCGAGCAGACCCACACCGGGTCCCGGACCTCCGAGCACGACAGCCAGACACACGATCGCGATCAATATCGCGACCGTCCCCTCTAGGACGACCACCCGACGATGCAGCCTGATCTCGCCGGCAACGACTGCGCCGACCCCGAGCAGACCGGCGAGGTTGAAGACGTTTGACCCGATCACGACCCCGGCACCGATCCGGACGTGATGACCGATCACTGCCGTCACGCTCGCGGTGATCTCAGGGGCGTCGGCCGCAAGTGCAGCCACCATCCCGAGCAGCACCTCAGACAGACCAAGCCGTGCTCCGATCCGCTCAAGCCGCGAAACCAAAATCCAGCTCGTCGTCAGGCTCACCGCCGCCGCCAACACAAACACGACCACGAGCAGCACGTCAGACACGACACGCAATCCGCGCGCCGTTCCGCTCGCAGCGCAACACCACTACACGGACTGCGTGTGGCGAGCAGGTTCAGAGGCATAGGCAGCGATCCCGACGAAGGGCACGCCGACCAAGCTTCCCGGCTCGCCATCACACAACCTATCTGTCACCGACGCGAGCAGGTCGGTGACCAGTGACGCGGCCACTCTCAGCAGATCAGATCCCGCCAGGCCTGATCGTCCGCAGCCTCAGCTATGGACGCGCTGGATCTCGACCGGCACACCCGTCGCCTGCGAACCTATGACGAGACATCGCCGATCCCTCGCGATGCGGATCACCGTTACGCAGGCGCTTGAGCCCGACCGGGCTACGCCAGGGCGGTCTCCAGCTCGGCGTCAACGCGTCCGGGATCACACCAGCGAACAGTTCACCGTCTACCGGTTTCCAGAGGCTGCGCATCGAGGCGGGCAGACCCAACGCTGCCGCAACCGCGAAAATTGGGTGCTCTGGCCAGACTGCCGCTCCTGCGGGGCGCCGTAGAAGAGCGGCAGCCTACGGTGTCCCGGTAGACGATCGGCCTCAGGCGTGTGAGAGGAGCGATGAGTTCGCTGGGTACGACCATCGGTGCTACTGTGTCGATGTGGCCAAGATCAGCGTCAGCCTTGAGGACCACCTCTACCAGCGCGTCCGCACCGCAGCGGGCGCTGACGGCGTATCGAGTTGGCTGGCGGATGCCGCGGCGGCTCGTCTGCGTGCTGAGACGCTCTCCGAAGTCGCTGATGAGATCGCAGTCGCGACCGGCGGGCCCTACACCGAGGCAGAGCTCGCGGAGGCGCGGCAATGGCTTCGCTTTCCTCGACACCGGCGCCCTGATCGCGATCGACCGCGGCGCTCGTCGGATGGGGGCCCTCCTTCACGAGGCTGCCCGACACGGCCTGAACGCCGTCACGTCCTCAACGTGCGTGGCGGAGGCTTGGCGGATCCGCTTACGGTGCGGCTGATTCGCGCGTTGACCGGAATCATCGAGCGCCCACTTGACCCTGCGACGGCGCGCCAATGCGGTCTGCTGTCGGCACGATCTCGCAGCAGCCAAGTCGCCGACGCCGCCATCGCACTGCTGGCCGGTGATGACGACATTGTGATTACGAGCGACCCTGACGACATCCGCCATCTGCTCAGCTGCTTGCCTGGCACCGCCGGAGTTCGCGCCATCTACGCGATGACGTTCCCGCGGCGCCGAGGGGCCCGTCTTGAGCGGACGATCGTCCACCGGACGGTCCGTTTTTGAAGCCGCTGAGCCTTGGAAGCAACCGGACCTGCGATACTACGAGCAGGTTCCCTGCGACGTTGTTGTTTAGGTGGGAGCGTCTTGCGTCTTGGTGGTTCCCCGTCTTCCCTCTTCTCAGACGTCGGAGACTTTTCTCAGGGGAAGACGAGATCGGACGAGCGATGACCGTCTCGACCGAAGATCATCATGCGCACGGCGACTCGCTGCCGTCGGCGATCTCCAACATGGTCGTGAAGGTGTTGCGGGATTACACCGGCCGCGGGCCGACGAAGGCGCGGACGACGATCCGCGACAACGTCGTGGTGGTGATCCTCGAGCAGTCCCTGACCAAGGGAGAGCAATCCCTGGCGGCGAAGGGCCGGGGAGAGAAGGTGCTCGAGATCCGCCACGAGTTCCAAGAGGCGATGCGCGAGGAGAGCAGCGCCAAGATCGCAGAGCTGACCGGCCGCCAAGTGACCGCGATGCTGTCCGCCAACCACATCGATCCCGACCTCGCCGCCGAGATCTACGTGCTTGACCAGCCACCGGACCCCGACGCCCGGACCTGGGAAACCGTCGCTGAGGTCGCCGACACCGACAGTCACCCCAGCAGCTGAGGAGCAAGCCGGCAACCAGACGGTTCGAGGTGGCTGGCGAGCAGCCCATGACACTCAGCAGATGCAGGTGAACGCCATCCGTGCGCTCGGCCTGATCGCCGCCGGGCAGAGCATCCTCGCGAGGATCGCGACGATCGCTAACGCGTGCGGGGGAGTGCGCAGGGTGAAGCGTCGCTCTGGTGGATTGCTCACCGCATGGTCCAGCAGCCCTAGACGCCGGGTCGGGGGCAAGCTCTGCGCTGGCCAGCCAGCCAACCAGTCCGTCCACTCGGGTTTCTGGTCATTCGGCGGGGGTAGCCACGGTCTGGTTTTCAGAAAACTGACGGAAGGAAGAACAGCATGGAATCATTCAGCTGCGATGACCGCGGCGGCACCGACGTTCTGGACAGCATCGAGCAGGTCCTCTCAGAGACCGTCCCCTCCGGTCACAGCCGCAGGTCGCTGATCGCGAAAGCCGGGGGTCTGCTGGTCGCCGGTGGCGCGCTGACGCTCCCCGGCGTCGCCAGCGCCGCCAGCGCCTCGAACGGGAGCCTTCCGATCCTGCGGGTCCTGACGACCTTCGAGACGTTCGGGGTGACCCTGCTGACCAACGCGGTCAAGCAAGCCCCCGGCACCCCGTCGGCGAAGTTCGCCCCCATCCTGGCCGCCGCGAACCTGACGGAGTTCTTCCATCTCCAAGCGCTGAAGAAGCTCGGCGGTAAGCCCCTGACGACGAAGTTCTGGATCCCCGACGCCGTGCTTGACGGCAGCGTCGGACTGTTTAACGCGATCGGACTCCAAGAAGCCGTTGAGATCAGCGGCTACCTCGTCGGCGTGACCAACGCCACCCAGAGCCGCAACGCCACCCAGTCGCGTCTGTTCGCCGAAGCGCTGGGCACCGAATGCGAACACCGCGTGCTCGCTCGGTCCGCCGCTGCGATGCTGACCGGCTCCACCGCCCCACCGAACAACGTCGGCTTTGAACCGTTCCCGCACCGCAGCGGCAGCGCCGCCCTGAAAGCCAGCGAAGCGCTCGGACTCGGCTTCGGCAAGCCGGGCGCCAAGCCCGGCAAGTTCTATGAGTTCCCCGGCGACCCCCGCACGACCAACACGGCCGTCGCGGTCAGCTCCCCCCGCCCCTCCTAGCCAGCGAGGAGTAGCGGACGGGCGCGAGGCCAGCCACCACCCCGGTAAGGGCAGGACTGTACTCGCGCCCATTTACGCTCAACACGAAGCGCCCCTTAGCGCTCAAGCACGCTGAACCCTGCCTGCCGCGACCAGCGACCTACATCCCAAACCCGGGGCCGCGACCACGACTGTGGCCAAGCTCGCGTATCGGTGGGGTGAGCTCAGGCACCCGCCGGGCCTGTTCTCACACCGGTCCCCGGGGCGGGGACTGCTCAGGCTGGGTTGGGTCGCGGGGGCCGGGTCGGTGAGCGAGCTACCGGGGACGCGGTGTGGACGACCGTCCGTTCGCAGCGTCCTTTTTGGGGCGGCTGGGGGTTCTGTTCGCGGTCTGCCATCAGCCACATCAGCCAGGTGATGCTGCTGGCGAGCGCGGCCGCCTCGAGCGCCACGGCCGCACCCATGATCCAGTAGGTCGTGAGTTGGGTCAGTAGAGCAGCCGTGAGCACCATCAGCAGCGACGCTCTAACCATCACCGGCAACGTCGGGACGCCGTTTCGCTGCGGCACAGCAGCGGCGGAGGCGGCGTTATGACTGTTGGTAGGGGATCCCGGCGCCGGCTGGTGGTTCTGGTCGCACGCAGCCCGTGGGTGTTGTCCGCTGAGGGGTGCTGTCTCGTGGTCGCGTGCGTCGAGGTCGGCGACGGCGTCCGGACGAGGGCTTGTTGAAGTGTGGTGGGCCTGGGGTGGTGCTTGAGAAGCTGTGGTCATGGTCATCTCCTTCAACGTTGTGGGGCATCTCAACCGACGCGGCGAGGATGTCTATGCGGCGGAGCGGATCCTCTCGGGTGACGCCGAGTTTGGTGTGGAGTGGTGGGTTGGCGGGAGGGCCAGGACTGGACGCGAGGTGTTGTGCAGCAGGCGTTGGGTGACGCTGCCCGACATGAGCCCTCCGAGCGGGGTGTGTCCGCGGGTGCCGGTGACGATCAGGTCGGCATCGAGGTTGTCGGCGATCTCCGCGAGCCGTTCGGCGACGTGGGTGCTGGTGCCTTTCGCGAGGTGCAGCGTCGTGTGAACGCTGGTTTCGTTGGCGATCTTGGCTGTCTGGGCTTTGATCGCGTCGTTGATCTCGGTTTCGTTGAGGAACACGTTCTGCCCGGTCAGGCGGCCACCGACGACCCGTTCGATCACGTGGACGACGTGCAGCTGGCTGTGGTTCTGTCGCGCGAGCTCGGTTGCGTAGCGCAGCGCGCGGTCGGCGTGCTCTGATCCGTCGGTGGCGCAGAGAATCGTGGTGAACATGGCTGCCTTTCGTTGCGGCTGGGTGTATGTGTTCAGCCTGATCGAGCGGCCATGGCCGGGCAATGGGGCCCGGACCCCATTGTCGGCAGGGGTCGTGTACGTGACCTTGGTTCCTATCGAGCTCGCCCCCCTCTGAAGGAGGAATCAGATCATGAACCGTACGATCGAGCCGGCGGCGCCGCGCCGGGATACCGGAGCACCCCCTGAGGTGGAGAGGCAGGCGCCGATCGGTTGTCTGGTGGTCGACGACCATCCCGCAATCCGGGTCGGCTTGCGCGAATTACTGGCCGTTGAGCCGGGGTTCACCGTGCTTGATGCGGTGGCCTCGGCGGAGGCCGCGCTGGCGGTTGCGCAGCGCTCACCGGTGGATATCGCGGTCGTGGACTATCAGCTGGGCGGCCGGTCGGGGCTGTGGCTCAGTCGTAAGCTCAAGCAGCTGGCCGATGCGCCGGCGGTGCTGGTGTACTCGGCGTTCTCTGACTACCTGCTCGGCGCGGCGTGCGTGGTAGCGGGAGCCGATGGAATGGTCAGCAAGGCGGCGTTAGGGTCAGAGCTGTGTGACCGGATCCGCGAGGTCGCGGCAGGTCAGACATGTCTGCCGGTGGTCCCGCCGATGCTGGCTGATCGTCTACGGTTTCGCCTTGACCCCGGCGAGCAGGTGATCTTCGGGATGATGTCAGCGCGCATCCCGGTCAAGGAGATCGGCCAGACGCTGAGTCTCGCGCATGGTGAGCTGGACGCGACGCTGTGGGCGATGCTGAGAAAGCTTGAACGAATCGACCCGCCCCACAGAAATAATGTCTGACGAACCCCAGCGTCAGCGTCGCTACCTGCCGCTGATCTACCGCGTGGCGGGGCTAAACGCGTTGCTGCTAGCCGTCGCGGTGGTGCTGACGCTGGTCGTGCTGGCACCGCAGAAATTCTCGTCGGTCGCGGCGGAGGAGGCGATCGTGCTGATCGCCGCGCTGATGCTCGTCACCGTCGGTCAACCTGTTGCTGTTGCGGCGGCTGGTCGGGCCGGTGCAGACGTTGACGGCACTGGCGCGACGGGTGGATCTGACGCAACCGGGAGACCGGATGCCTGTGGCGGCATCGAGATCTGAAGCGGGGGAGCTGGCGGTGACGTTCAATGAGATGCTGGCGCGGCTGGAGGCCGAGCGACAAGAGGCGACCGGACGGGTACTGGCCGGGCAGGAAGCCGAACGGCTACGGATCGCCCAAGAGCTCCATGATCAGGTCGGCCAAGAGCTGACCGCGGTGCTGCTGGGCCTCGCCCGGGTTTACGCACGCGTGCCGCCGCCGTTGCGAGACGACGTGTCTGACATACAGGAGGCGGTGCGCTCAAGCCTTGAGGATGTGCGACGGATCGCGCTTGAGCTGCGCCCCGAGGCGCTGGACGATCTCGGGTTGATCAGCGCGCTGGCGGTGCTGTGTGAACGGTTCGGACAGCAATCCGGGGTTACCGTCGAGCAGGACTGTGATGATCAGCTGCCCGAGCTTGATCCCGAGTCTGAGCTGGTGATCTACCGCGTCGCGCAGGAGGCGTTGACCAACGTCGCCAGACACGCCGGCGTTGACCGGGCGCAACTGTCGCTGAACGCCGACCACCACGGCCTGGCGATGGTCGTCTCAGATCACGGGTCGGGACTGCCCCCAGATGGGGTGCCGGGCACCGGCATGCGCGGGATGCGTGAGCGGGCGGCGCTGATCGGCGCTCGCTTAGAGATCGGTGCCGGCCCCAACGGCGGCTGCCGGGTCGCGCTGACCGTCGACGCGCCCCCCACCCGGTCCCAACCATGACACCGCTCACAACGCGGATTCTGTTGGCCGATGACCATGCGGTGGTTCGTCGCGGACTACGGCTGGTGCTCAACGCCGAACCGGACCTGGAGGTGGTCGCCGAGGCAGGGGACGGCGCCGAAGCGATCAGGCTAGCTCTCGAGGACGGGATCGATCTGGCGATCCTCGACATCTCGATGCCACGGATGACCGGCCTACAGGCAGCCGCTGAGCTCACCCACCGCCGCCCGACGCTGCGGACGCTGATCCTCTCAATGCACGAGAACGAACGCTACCTCTACGAGGCGCTCAAAGCCGGGGCGTCCGGGTACGTTCTCAAAACGGTCGCCGATCGCGACCTGGTCGAGGCGTGTCGAGCAGCGATGCGCGGCCAGGCGTTCCTGTACCCGGGGGCGATGACGCCGCTGATCAGCGACTACCTGCGCCAGGCACGCGACCACGACCGGCTACGCGAGGACCCACTCACGACGCGTGAGCGCGAGGTGGTCAAGCTGATCGCCGAGAGCTACAGCACCAAGCAGATCGCCGAAACGCTCGTGATCAGCGAAAAGACGGTAGACCGCCACCGCACCAACATCCTGCAGAAGCTCGGAATGCACGACCGCGTCGAGCTGACTCGCTACGCAATCCGCTCCGGACTCATCGAGCCCTGATCTCGACCCAGACCCAGACCCCCACACAGCTCGGGACGCCCGGGGCGGGGCGGGCGGCGCGGCCTGGACCATTCCTGGACAGTTCGGGCGGCGTTGACTCGGCGGCGGTGACGGCGGGTCTCCAGCGCCGTGCGGTCATCGACCTCGTGCATGTTAAGGCACCAACCTCAACCCCTGCCCACCCGAGCCCCGCTGCTGCCGCCTGACCACACCGCACCACCGATGAAAGATGCGGCCGGGACCCCATTGGTCCAGGACGGTGGTGAGGGGATGCTTCTGGTATGAGCCACCTCTTTTCCCAGCTCCGTCCCGCGTCATCCGCGTTCGCCGACCAGCCCCGCGGCGCGGTGTCGGTACTCACGATCAACGGCCCAGTCGACTCAGACGCCGTCAGCCAGCTCGCGCGTCGTGTCAGCCAGGCGCTCGCGGACGACCCGCGGCTGGTGGTCGATCTGCTCGCCGTGCCCGCGATGAACCCACAGATCCCCAGCGAGCTCAGCGCCGCGTTACGCAACGCGAGCACCGCCACAGCAAGGCTCGCGATCATCACCGCCGATCGCCGCCTCCACCACGCGCTGAAGCTCAGCGGGATCGACGGGCTCGAACTCTATGAGTCCATCACCGCCGCTCTCGCCGTCGCTCACCCCAGCCCGGCCGTGCCACACGAGTTGACTGGCGTTGGCCCTCCAGACGGCTCTAAGCGCTACCAGAACGGTTAGCTTCGACCACGAGCAGTTGAGGTCGGACATGTCGGGACACCCAGACCTTGCGTCGACACGGGTTCCCCCACGACGCCCATAGTCACGTTTTCAGTCTCGTGACCGTATAGCGGCGTCGGAGCGCGGTCGAGCAGAACGTGACCGGATGGGCCGAGAGGCGCCCGTGCGCTCCCAGCGTCGGAAGCCGGTCGCTACGCCTCGTCGGCGGCGGCGTGATCGGCGGGGGTGGGCGCGATCAGTGTGACCTCGGGGAAATAGGTGCGCACACGAGCGGGGTCGCGGGTGAGCAGCGTCAGCGCGCCGGCGTGGGCGTGAGCGCCGATGAAGAAGTCAGGCAGCGGCAGGGTACGCGGCCCGCCCGCGCGGCGGTAGCGCCCGAACGCCTCGGCGACCAGCCACGCGCTGGCCCAGGGCAGCGCGAGGCGCTTGACCCGCGCGGCCCGCAGCGCGCGTTCCAGTGATTGGCGGGTGCCAAAGCCGACGGCAATCTCAGCGTAGATGACCTGGTTGATCGCCACCTCGCCGGCGTTGGCAGCCTCGACGAGGTGGCGCTCTGACCACTGGCGCCACCTCGAGGGCGCCAGGATGTCCAGCAGCACGCTTGAATCGATCAGCGTCGTCAATCCGGCTCATCTGAGCGGGTGAGGCGCAGCACGGCGTCAGCGTCCAGGCCGCCGTCAGCGCGGTTGCGCAGCGCCGCGACAAGCTCGCTCCCTCGGCTGCGGGTAGGTGCGGGGCGCACCAGCGCTCCAGCCTCGGTGGCGATCACCTCGACGTCTGCGCCGGCGCCCAGGCCGTAGCGCTCGCGCAGCTCAAGCGGGATCGTGATCTGTCCTTTGGAGGTCATCCTCACATCTGGTAAGGATACTAAAAGTCTTACTGACGCTCGTCCACGCCCCTAGGACGGGCCCGGTCAAGCGGCACGGATGCCGCGCCTTACCATCTTTATGACCGATGCCAGGGACCCGCCCATAGGTCGCCGGTCACGGTTGAGTTGACCAGGAGCGGCGGTGGCATCACGCAGTGCGGCTGGCAGGCTGGGCTGACTCGCGTAGCCTCTCGCTCGTGAACACCCGAAAGCAGACGAGTGGCGGGTACGTGGGCCGCGGAAGGCGGACTTTGAGCGCTGGCGTGTCCTGTACCAGGGCTATGCCGACTTCTACGACGTAGAGCAGTCCGACGCGGCCGCCGCCACGGTCTGGGCCTGGATTCAGGATCCGCAGCACGAGGTCGAGAGCTTGCTGGTGGAGCACGAGCGCAGCGAGATCGTCGGCCTCGCGCACTACCGGCCCTTCGCCCGCCCCTTATCAGCCAGCACCGGCTGCTTTTGGACGACCTGTTCGTCGACCCGGCCGCACGTGGTGGCGGGGCCGCCGATGCGCTGTTGGGCAGACTGCAGAGTCTCGCCAACGAGAATGGCTAGAGCGTTGTCCGGTGGATCACAGCCGATGACAACTATCGCGGACGAGCCCTGTATGACCGCCACGCCACCCGCACCTACGACATGGCGCCCCGCTGAGCCGAGGCCCCTCCGAGATACCGTTCGCGCTTCGGGTTGCCGACGATCACCTCAGCGCGCACCTGATCCGTTCATCCGCAGCGGGTCGTCAGCTGGAACGTCGATCCCGGCCGCCTGATCTACAGACCCGTGATCTCAACGCCCACGCTTGACGGGAGCACGCCGACCCGCGCAGTTGTCCTCGGTCCGGGCGGAGTCGTCGGAACTGCGTGGATGGCCGGCCTATTGGTCGCCCTGACGCACGCCGGCGTGGACCTCGGGAATGCTGACCGGATCATCGGCACCTCCGCGGGCGCGATCATCGGCGCCATGCTCGCCGAGGGCGCGGACCTTGAACGACTCGCTCAGCGTCCTACCACGGCAAACGCTGGCCATACCTCCGAACGGCCCGACCCGACAAAGCTGGAAGAGGTTTTCGCAACCCTCTCGACACTCGGTCTGGAGCCCAGCGAAGCGAGACGCCGCGTCGGCGCGCTCGCGCTCGCGGACCGCAACGCCGAGGCACAGCATGCCCAGCTCGATCGTCGCCGTTCGCTGATCGGCATCGACACCTGGCCCGACCGAAACCTGAGGATCGTCGCGGTCAGCGCCTCGACCGGTGAGCCCGTGGTCTGGGATCGCAGCTCGGGTGTTCCCCTGGTATCGGCGGTGGCCGCGAGCAGTGCCTTTCCGGGCGCGTCCCCACCGATCCAAGTCGGCAGCGACTACTACATCGACGGGGGCCTCCGCTCCGGCGCCAACGCTGATCTCGCGGAGGGATGCCAGGTCGTCGTCGTCATCGAGCCACTCGCGCACCTGTTCCGCAGAGATGCCGAGTCCGACCACGGCGTCCAAATCGGCCGGCCGGGCAACAGTTGTGCCCGACGCGGCCTCAATTCGAGCGTTCGGGTCTGATCTCTACAACCCCGCGGCCTGGAGCCACGCCTACGGCGCGGGACACGCCCAAGGACTCTCGATCGCTGTCAGACTACGCGGCCTCTGGGCAAGCGGTTGAGTGCCGCTCGCACGAACTCGGCAGCCTCGCGCGGTGCGCAAGTCATGTCCGAGAGAATTGCTCGCTGCAGTTGTTGTCTGGCATCAGGCGTTCGCAGCTGTCGCGTGAACCTCATCGGCGAGACCGATCAGTGCGAGAGCGCAGCGGTCTCTGTCATACGGATCACCAGCCTCGTCTCGACCTCAAGCGGTGCAGGTGCAGCCCGCCTAAGCCGAGGCGAGCGCGCCGGGCGAGACCGCTACGCGACCGTCTGAGCCCCTGCTGCGCGTTCTCGGGCGCGGTAGACGGTGGAGCGCGCGACGCCGAACAGTTCGGCGAGCTCAGCGCCGGTGTGCTCGCCAGCGCGGATCAGGCTCGACGAGGTGCGCTTCCTGTGCGGGGGTGAGCTTGGGCGGCTTGCCCTTCAGGCGGCCCTTGGCCTTGGCGACGGCGAGCCCTTCGCGGGTGCGGGCGCTGATGAGGTCGGCTTCGAACTCGGCGACCATCGCCAGCACGTTGAACAAGCAGCCGGCCGACGGGGTCGGTCGGGTCATGGACCGAGGAGCCGATCTGCAGCCGCACGCCGGCGGTGGTGAGCTCGCCGATGATGTCGCGGGCGTCGGGCAGGGACCGGGCGAGTCGGTCGAGCTTGGTGACGACGAGGGTGTCGCCCTCCCGGACGGCGGCGAGCGCTTCGCGGAGGCCGGGGCGGTCGCGGTTGGTGCCGGTCAGGCCGTGGTCGACGTAGATCCGCTGTTCGGCGACGCCGAGCGCGGTGAGCGCCTGGTGTTGGGCGGTGAGGTCCTGGTCGCGGGTGGAGACCCGGGCGTAGCCGATCAGCTCTGATCCCATGCCGGGAGTGTGTCCCGTAGCTAGGACGGCCATCGGGCATCTCTCCGGGCGGGTCTTACGGGACACGCCGGGCCCAGACGCGACGGGGATCAGCCGGATCGTCGGGGTGTCCCGCAGTACCCGCCCTGTGGAGCAAACTCGTAGCTCTCACCGAAGCCTGCAGCTGTTGTCTCCCCCAGTGCTTTCCATCGGACATGCAAGACAACGCCGTTCGCGTCACCCTCCTCGTCGACCTTCGTCGGTGCGACCTGCCCAATTCGCGGGAACGTGTAGACCGAGGAACTCGTCGAGCCTAGGGTGGGCGCTTGACGACACTTCGCAGTGGCGACACCCGCTGCGTCGCCGATCACGAGCGCTAACACGAGCGCAACGACCACCATCGGTCCATGACACGCCATCGACGCTAGATCACCCACAAGACCCCCACGCCCCGGCATTAGCCCCGACTTCGTCCGCCCATAAAGCTCAACGGTACGAATGCTCGAGCCGATTGTCCGGGGCGAGCAAGGCCAACTGGCCAGTACCGAACGCAGAAACATGCGCTACGCCGCCGCCGGGGCCCGAACGCGGCTGAGCGGTCCGTGAAGTTGTCGCCCCCGAGCCGGTCTCGTCAGCCAGTTCAGGAGCTTCCGCTTCGATCATGCCGGGAACTCGAGCAGCAGCCTCGTCGAGGCTGCTCGAACAGCGACGTTGCGGAAGCGAACGTTGCAGGCTGACACGGATGCTGGCGCTCGCTCTTCTGCGATCCCGACGTCGCCGGGCGTGATTTGTCTTGAGTCGCGCCCGGCCGGAGCCGGGCAACTTCACGGCCGCAACTCATCCATTCCGGTACAACCTAAGCTAACCCTGCCGTTACCTAGCACCGTGGACCCTGGCTATTCCCGTCCGCCTGGCTATACAGTGCGCTGCCATCAAGATCGCGTACGTCATCCGTCGAGGAGGAGAAGCCGTGAGGGGCAACCAGTCAGATCAGCGTGCCGGGACTCTGCAGCACGGAGAGCAGCGCTCGCGGTGGCTAGCGACCAGCCCGACGAGAGTCACGGCTCTCGTGGGGATTTTGGTCGCCGGGATGTTAATCAGCGCATCGCTGGCCTCCGCCGCGGTGATCGTGTCCTACTCAGCCAAGAGCGGTGGATTTCACGCTGGTCGGATCACTCTGCGCGGCGTCAGCGGCCGTGCGCGCTATGTGACCGACGCCGGTCATTCGGGAACGATATCGCTTAGGCGACTGCACCAGCGAGTGTTTTTGCCCGGCAAGCCGCCGACGGGCCTGCTGCACATCGCGGGACGCAGCCA
Organism: uncultured Solirubrobacteraceae bacterium; assembly: GCA_963846015.1. Lineage (GTDB taxonomy): Bacteria > Actinomycetota > Thermoleophilia > Solirubrobacterales > Solirubrobacteraceae > Palsa-465. The sequence continues at coordinate 483,354 of CAWJUE010000001.1, read as the reverse complement.
CGACCTGACCTTCCAGCTCAGCAAGCCGCGCTACAGCCGCTCACGCGGGACCGCCAGCTACACCGCCAAGCCGCTGTCCGGCACGACTCGTCTTCGCCCGCCGGCGCAGTTCGGAGACGCATCGCTGACCATCCTGCCGAACCGCGCCCTGTTCGGCGGAGGGGGCGGCTTGGGAAGCACCGCCCCCGGGCCTGGACTCGGCGGCTTCGGCAACGACTGCATAATGCTTGCCAACACCATCCCCGGCAACGACGAACAGAATCTTGTTCTTCAATCGTCATCGCAATGGGATACCGACACGTGGAACGAGGCTCCCCCCCAGCAATTCCTTATTGACTCACAGATAGACATGGAGTCACAGGGCGGCCTCTTCCGCGGCTGCGGTATGCAAGCCGTTTACGAAGGACTTGACGGCGAGACGATCACCCTTACCATGACCTGGCCGTGGAATGGAGGGCTTACGACCACCTGCACATCCTCGGACACGGCGGCGCTTCTATGTCAGCGCAACGACACTAACGTGGTCAATTGGGATATCAACCCCGGGTGAACGTTGGGTTGCCGCCCGCGCTCAACCGGACCGGCCCGCCCACACGTACGGCTCGCGGCTCGGGCGGAAGCAGTGCTCGGTAGGGTCGAGATGTCGCGCGGACGTCGTCGTTGGCACGGAGGCTCGAGCCGTCTCGGTGTCGCCCTCGGCGCAAGCGGCGACTTCTGCTCCGGGTCTTCCAAGTACTGAAGGGGCAGTCAGGATCTCAGGCCCGGCCCGGCGACGATGCAGGTGCCGGCGATTGGTCGGGGTGCGGCTTCTGCTTTCCGCGCAGAGCGCGCCTCCGCCGGGCTCGCGGGTGACGCCCTCGCGGGGAGGGAAGCAGGTCCGACACCTCCCCGACTATGGTTGCCAGCAGCGACGTAGGAGCGGCGTCGACGGGAACGCCTCGGACGACGGCTCAGCATGGGAGGATCTCAGGCGTGACGACGACGGTGCTTGAGCGGACGTCCGCTGGCGGTGAGCGTGCCTTCCGCGATCTGACGGAGCCATTTCGGCGCGAACTGGAGTTTCACTGTTACCGGATGCTCGGCTCGGTGCAGGATGCCGAGGACGTGCTGCAGGAGACGATGCTGGCCGCCTGGCGCGCGCTGGCGAATTTTGAGCGGCGATCGAGCTTGCGGACCTGGCTGTACCGGATTGCGACGAACCGACGTCTGAACGTGCTGCGCGACGCCGGTCGCCGCCCGCACTCGATCCCGCCGCTGACATTTGAGATTCCGGCGCCGACGAGGATGTCCGATCCTCGCCGGCTGGAGCCGTATCCGGATGATCGGCTCGGGTGGCTGGCGGACAGCCAGCCAGGGCCAGCGGCGCGGTATGAGAGCCGTGAGGCGATCGAGCTGGCGTTCATCAGCGCATTGCAGCGCCTGCCGGGGCGCCAGCGCGCGGTGCTGGTGCTCCGGGAGGTGCTGGGCTTTCACGCTGCGGAGACCGCGGCGATGCTCGAGACCTCGGTCGAGGGTGTCAAGAGTGCGCTCAAGCGCGCCCGGGTGACGATCGAGCAGGAGCTCGGGGATCGGACCCGGCGGATCGTGCCGCCGCCCCGGCCTCCGTGGAGGAGCGGGAGCTGGTGGAGCAGTTCGCCAGGGCGTTCCTCGCTGACGACATCGACGGGATGGTCGCTCTCGTTACTACGAACGCGTGGTTCCGCATGCCGCCCGCCCCCCACGAGTACCACGGCCCGGAGCTGATTGGCGCGTTCCTCGCAGCGGTAGCTGAGGGGCATTCGGGCCAGCCGAGCCGTCTGATCGCCACCCGTGCCAATGGGGAGCCCGCGTTCGCGACCTATTACATCGACCCGCTCTCGGGGTTGGTCCAGCAGTCCGGGCTGCTGGTGCTGTCGCTGGCGGGCACGGCGGTCTGTGAGTTGACGTGGTTCCTCGGTCCCGGGTACCTGCAGCGGTTCGATCTACCCAGCGCCCCCTTTGTGGCCGCTTCGGTGTCAAAAGCTCCGTAACCGATAATGCCGGCTCAGCCGGCAGGCACCAGGAGGCTCACATGCCGGTCTTGATGATGGTCGAAATCCCCGGCGCTGACGCAGCGTTCGCGGACGGGATGCGCCACGCCGGAGTCCTCGACGAGCTGCAGACGGCCCAAGGGTTCGGGGTCACTGGAGTGACACTGCCAGCTCGGGCTACAGGGCGATCGAGCTGTGGGACTCGCGCGAGGACTGCCAGGCGTTCGCCGAGGGCCCCTTCGCGCCAAAGCTGCCGCCTGGGGCCGAGCTCCCGCCGATGGAGTTCTTGGAGTTGAACTTCGAGGTCAAGCCCGCACCGTAGGCATATTCAGCGACCAGACACTCACCGCCGACTCCCTGCAGCCCAATGCGAGTCGGAGGGGTGCCTCACGCGGCTGCCGCTTCGCTGCGAAGCGGCCGCCGCCGAACCGCTCCGAGACGGGCGGTCCGTCGCACGGCCAGCAAGCACCCGCGCTCTTGCTCCTCTCGGCGAGCACGCCCCCGGTCCGGGCGCCACCCGGTCCGCCATTGCCCGAGCTGAGCCACGAGCCGCGACGTCCCGAGTCCGAACGCCGGGGAGTGGCGCGATCACCTCAAAGCAGGTCCGCACCGGACGACAGTGGCGTCCCTGCTTCTCGCCAGAAGCAGGAGTCGTCGGTCGAGACTGACTCGCTTCCACAACCACGAATCTGCGACAGCTTCCGCCGCCGTCGACAGCGGGACTGCCGCTCCGGGTCGGCGGATGCGCGAAGCAGGAGCCGGTCCTAGGTGACCGAATCGGCGACGATCCCGAAGCCTGGTTCCGCTGAGGAGTCTCGCGCTTTTTTAGCTCGGCTGTGGTGACTGGGGCGGGCTGTCGGCGGGGCCAGGAAGGCCAAGCTGGCGGCGGATCTGTGCCAACGCCTCGGGTTCTACGGCATCACGCGCGTGTGCCTGCTCGCGCAGTTCGCGCTCCTCGGCGCCTAGCCGCGTCACGTTGGCGAGCGCCTTCTGTTTGGCGTCGGTCAGCTGTTGGATTCGCTGGACGAGTTCGTCTTCGCTTAACGCTTGGGCGCGGACACGTGCGACCACGAGCAAGGGCGGAGAGCTATGGTCTGGGGTAGCTCGTTTGGTTCTCGTCCTTCTGCCCTGCGCGCGCACCGATCCGGAGGGCAAGAGAGCGGGGCGTGTGCCCGAGCAAGTGTTGACCGGTGAGGAGCTGGCCGCGGCGGTGACCGAGGCGATGGTCGGTTTTCACGTGCACTATTACCATCGTGAACCGGCGGCTGCCAAGACGATGCTGCTAGGCGATGATCTGATCGCGTGCGTGCTGGGCGGTGTGTACACCGACGTTGAGAAGACGATGATCGAGATCCAGCGCAGCACGCTGGTGCAGGACACTCGCAACGCGTTTCAAAACGCGATGCAGGCGAAGTTCATCAACGCTGTCCAGGAGCTGTCGGGCCGGCGGGTGCTGGCGTTCATCTCAGACCACCACGTCGGGCCTGACATCGAGGTCGAGCTCTGCTTGCTGGTGCCCGACGGGATCTCAGGGCAGGACGGCTGGCTGTCGGTCGAGGGGGACTGCTGACCCATCGTCGGGAATGGTTCACGCGCGGCGCCCGCAGAGCAGCCTTCGCGGTTCCAACCGTGTCCCTCCACTGTCGCGGTGCCATCAAGAACGACTTCCGCGTCGCAGTCGCGTGACGACTGGCTCCCCAGCCCCGATCACTACGAACTGGGGCCTCTGGCCTGACTGCTCCTCTTCGGGCGGCGGGCAACAAGAGTGGCAGCAGGGGTGTTCTGACTGATGAACATCTATCGAGACGGCCACGTGAGCAGCGCTGCACTTGCGGGCCGGCGAATCGTTCGCTGGTCACCCCGGATCGAACGCCATCTTGTAGATGGGCTGACACCGGAACGCGGCCGCCGAGGCGTGACCGTGGATCAGGGCAGCGGTCGTAGTCGCTGTGGCGCCGCTCCGGGGTCACATGCGCTAGGAGTCCGTGGTGACCGGGGAGCCGGTTTCGGGGTGCAGCACGAACATTTCGCAGGCGATGTCAGCGTTGGTGTCGATGCCGCTGATAAACGCCTTGACCTGGCGTCCGGTGATCCGTTGCACCGGCTCGGTGAACCTGGCCCCCTCGGCGTATTGGAACAGCAGCCGGATGTCTCTGAGCCGCTGGTGTTCGCCCATCCGCTGGAGGTTGCGTTCGGCCGGGGTGAAGGTGTGCTCCAGGATGCACACGATCGTGTCCGGACCGGCGTAGCTGCTGCGAACCTTCGTCGGCCCGCGGCCGAACTGGTCCTTGTAGATCTGCACCATCGCATACGAGATCTCCTGCAACGGTGAGCGCTCACCCGTCGCGGAACTCTCAAAACACGCTCCGATCCCGACACAAGAACCCCGGGCCCGCTCAAACAGAGAAGGTGCTCGAGGCCATCGACCGACGCGTGATCCGCCGCCACGCGACGCGCACTCGCTCGTTCATTCGCCGAACGCCAGCTCTGCCGAGTGCTCAATCACCAGCCAGGCGCGCCACTCAGCCGCGGCGCATCACCAAGCCGGGCCGCGGTCACAGCCGGGATCGCGGTCGTCGCTTCGCTCACGCAAGGGTGTGCGTCAGCTACCGCGCTTGTGAGGTGTGGGGTCCTCGACCTCGTCGCTGCGGGCCACACCAGCATCAGGATCAGCGATCGCCTCGGCGGTCTCCTTGAGCTGCTCGGGGTCGGCTGCCTTGTCGAACACGAACATCTCGACGGTCATGTTCGGGTCAAACATCACCTGGCTCTGATAGTTGATCACCCGCCGGCCGGTGACCTGCTCGACCATGTAGGTCAGCCGCTGCGCCATCTCGTTCTCAAACTCCTGACGAAACTGACGCACCGTGTTCTCATGACCGGCGTCCAGCATCGTCTGCTCTGACTGCGTGATCCCCTCGCGCATCACGATGAACAACAGGTCATCGATCAGATACGACTTCGCGGAGACCGGCCCGCGGCCGTAGTACTGCTTCATCGCACGGACCATCTGCGTCGAGATCCGCGACAGCAGGCCCCCGCCCTGCGTCAGATCGTCAGGGCTGCTCAACGGGTCAACAGGCATGTCGGACATGCCATGGACCATACCCGCCGGCCCGAGCTCGACGTCAGATGCTGGTTCACGGAGCGCGGCGACGGGCAGAGCGGTAGCGGTGGCCTTGCTGAAGCGCGAGCACGTGCCATGGCTAGTGGGCTCGAAAGCTCGGCGAGGTCACCACCGCCACTCGGGCGAGACACGCCCGCGGCCGAGAAAGCCGCAGCTACCTGCGCACACTCATCCGCGAGATCCGGCCAGCAAGACCTCCTGACGCGCGAACATCGAAACCGGTCGTTGGGGAGCCGCTAGCGCTGGGCTCGCCGGCGCGGTTCGTTAAGCAGCGAACGAGCGCGTCGGCCCACCGGTGTCGGCGCCGGTGGAAAACTCACCCCCCTCTGCCGGTTGAAAATGCACCCCCTGTGAGCGTTGGGTAGAGGCGTCCGGGGGTCTGTGGACCCTGGCTTGGTTCGTGGTGATCGAGCTGGGGAGGGAGGCGTGCTTGACGTGGAGCGGTGGGCTGAGTTGCGCCGGGAGCACTTCGTTCGCGGCGTCGGGATCAAGGAGCTGGCTCGCAGGTATGGGGTGGATCGCAACACGGTGCGCCGGGCGGTCCGGTCCGAAGTGCCGCCGCGGTATCAGCGGCCGGTGGCGGCGTCGAAGCTGGACTCGTTCAAGGGCGAGATCCATGAGCTGTTGCGACAGGATCCGCGGTTGTCGGGGGTGCGGGTCCGGGAGTTGATCGAGCCGCTGGGGTTCGTGGGCGGCAAGACGATCGTGGATGACTATCTGCGGGAGGTCCGGCCGTTGTTTGAGCGGCCGCGGACGTTTCAGCGGACGGTGTATCGCCCGGGTGAGGTATGCCAGTTCGATCTGTGGCATGTGACCGAGCCGGTGCCGGTCGGGCATGGCCAGACCCGGCAGGGATATGTGGTGGTCGCCGCGCTGGGGTATTCCCGGGTCGGCGCCGGCGCGCTGGTGTTCAGCCGCCAAGCGGTCGATGTGTTGTGGGGCATGAGCCGGTGCTTGTGGTCGCTGGGCGCGCTGCCCAAGGTCTTGGTGTGGACCGGGAGGGGTGTTTGCACGCCGGTGCGGGCCGTCCGACGGGGAGCTTGGCGGCGTTTTGTGGGCAGCTGAAGGTCGACTGGCGGTTCTGTGAGCCCGCTGACCCGCAGGCCAAGGGTGTGGTGGAGCGGCTGCAGGGCTATATCGAGACCAACTTCGAGCCGGGGCGACGGTTCGCCAACCACTTGGACTTCCAATTGCAGCTCGACGCGTGGTTTGAGAGGGCCAACGCGCGGACGCACAAGACGCTGCGCTGCCGCCCGATCGACCGGCTCGGCGAGGAACACGCGGCGATGGCCGCCCTGCCGGACCGCGAGCCCGATCTTGATGAGCGGATCGTGGTCCGGGTCCCGGCCGACCCGCACGTCCGAGTCGACACCAACGACTACTCACTCGACCCCGCGATGGTCGGCCGGCGAGTCGAGGTTCGTGTCTCCCAGCGCGAGATCACCGCGGTCGAACTGGACACCGGGCAGATCGTCTGCTGCCACGAACGCAGCTTCGCCAAGCACCGCACGATCACAGCGCTCGAGCACGCCCGAGCGCTGCGCTCTCACCGCAGCCAACGAGAGTCCGGCCTAGAGGTGCAGGTCCGGCCACTGTCCGTCTATGACGCTTTGAGCGCATGAGCGACAGCTCTGAGCTGGCTCACCTGTTCCGTGAGCTCAAAGCCCCGGCCGCGGCCAGGGCGCTGCCCAAGCTCGCCGATCGCGCTCGTTCAGAGGAGTGGGGTTATGAGAAGTTCGCCCAGGCGCTGCTCTCAACCGAGGTGGCCGCGCGGGAGGCCCACGGTGGCGATGGGCGCATCAAGTCCGCCCGGTTCCCGGCCCGCAAGACCCTGGAGGAGTTCGACTTCACCTTCCAACGCAGCGTGAAGAAGACGGTCATCGAGCACCTCGGCCAACTTGACTTCCTGCACGCACGCGAGAACGTGATCCTGCTCGGACCACCAGGAACAGGGAAAACGCACTGTGAGACTGGCTTGATCAAGTCCTGGGCGTCAGCGAGGCTGACGCCGACTTGGCGGAGTTGACCCAAAAGACGCATTGACCCCACGAGCTGTCGTGGGTGTCCTAGCCCTGGAGGTGTCGCTTCGTCGGGTCGGCGTCGGCCTGGCTGTCGCACCGCTGGCCTCATCAGAAGCTTGTCCGCTCCCTCTGGGGCGTGACCCATCACAGTCTCGCCGCGCGGCAGTCCAGGCCGACCACCAACTAGTTCACGCCAACCCCGGCATTGGGAGGTTCACGTATGGGCATGCTCGCAGATCAGGTCGACCACGTCATCGGGGTCGACACCCACCGCGACGCGCACACCGCGGCGATCGTGGCGGTCGCCACCGGCGCCGTCATCGACACCAACTCGATCCCGAGCGACGCCTTTGGCAACAAGCGGTTGCTGCGGTTCGCCAAGCTGCATGCCGGCGGCCGGCGGGTCTGGGCGATCGAGTCCAGCGGCAGCTACGGATCAGGGTTGACAACGTTTCTGCTGGAGCATGGCGAGCGGGTCGTGGAGATCGACCGACCGTCTCGCCCGGCCAGTCGCAACGGCGCGAAATCCGACGAGCTCGACGCTGTCCGGGCCGCTCGAGAAGCACTCGCGCGAGATCACCTCGCGCAACCTCGCTGCCGAGGCGACCGTGAGGCCCTTCGGGTTCTCCTGATCACCCGCCGTGGTGCGATTCGCGCACGAACCAAGGCGATCAACCATCTCAAAGCGCTTGTGGTCACCAGCCGAGAAGAGATCCGTCATCAGCTGCGCCGCCACGAAACCAACGACCTGATCAACCGCTGCGCGCGGATGCGAACACTCCCGACTCAGGTCAGTCGAGCATCGATCGACGATCATGGCGCTGCGGTGCACCGCCCGACGGATCCTGTCGCTCGAGCGGCGCTTCACTCTCGTTCGCAACCACAACGCACCTATGGCTTCCTCCAGACACGCCCTCACGGAAGCCCCGCAGCGCAACCAGCCGCACTGGAACCGCCCGGTGAACTCCGAGCCGCGCCCTTGCCTCTTCAGTGTTGGGTTCCCCCTGTCAGGGCCCCAGGTCAGGACTCACACCTCCGATCTCATACGTCATGCCCTGCGTACCTTCGCTCGCCCTCCGGGCTCGCTCCGCGCCACGCCGGCGCTGTCATCCGGGTCCTGGTTCTCGTCCAACCTGCTTGAGATTGTGGTCGACATCGATCTCCTTTCGAGATCCGATGCCTACACAGAAGCCCGGACACTCCCGCGGACTCACGCTTCGACGTGAGCTGGCCTGGGTTTGACGGAGACTTTGAAAGGAGGGCGTTCTGTCCTCCGGAGAGGAGACCCTCCAGCGATGCCACGTCCACAGGAAGTATCCGCAGGAGCTGATCGACCGCGGTGTGCGGCTGGCGATCGAGTCCGGCCGTCCGGTCGCGCATGTCGCGCAGGACATCGGGCTGCCGTCAGAGACGCTGCGCAAGGCCGTCAGGCGCGCTGAGGCCGATCAAGGCCTGCGGCCGGATCTCCCCACCAGCGAGGAGCGCGAGGAGATCAAGCGGCTCAAGCGCGAGAACTATCGAGCTGCGGCGCGCGAACGAGATCCTGAAGGCCGCCTCGGTGTTTTTCGCGACCGAGCTCGACGCAGACCGACCGAAGTGACCGCGTTCATCGAGGCGCATCGTGGTCGCTTCGGCGTCGAGCCGATCTGTGGACCCTGGACGTGTCGGCGTCCGCGTATTACCAGCGCCGGACTGGTCGGCGGTCAGCGCGGGAGGTCGAGGATGAGCGGCTGATGGGCGGATCCGGGAGACTCACCGGGCCAACTACGAGTGCCTACGGCCAGCGGCGGACTGGAAGGCGTTGGGCCGTGGCGGTGAGACCGTGGGGCGTGCCGGGTGCCCGGCTGATGCGCCAAGACGGCATCAGGGGCGCCAAGCGGCGTGGGAAGCCGTGGCGGACCACGATCGCCGATCCGGCCGCTGAGCGCCCGGCAGATCTCGTCGGGCGCGACTTCACCGCGCCGGCGCCGGATCGCCTATGGGTCGGTGATTTCACGTATCTGCGCTGCTGGGAAGGCCGCGTTCACTTCAGCTTCGTGATCGACGTGTTCAGTCGCCGCGTCGTCGGCTGGCAGCTGGCCTCCCACATGCGCACGACCTCGTTCTCGACGCGCTGCGGATGGCGCTGGGCACCCGTCAGCCCGGCGCGGACTTCGGGCTGGTCAGCCACTCAGACCGCGGCTCGCAGCTTGGGCTCAACGAGTCGTCGCAACAGTGTGTAGTTGGGTGGACGGTAAGGCACTCAGAGACGTGGCTGTCGTTGCGCAGGCGCGAGCGGAGCGAGTGCCGGAGCGGCGATAGCCACGTGCGCGCCGTCTCCAGCCCTCATCCGGCGGCTGCCAGGTGCTCGTCCAGGACCTCGGCTGGTGTCCTCCATCTGAGTGTCTTTCGAGGCCGACTGTTGAGCGCTGCGGCCACCGCGGCGAGGTCCTCTGCGCTGTGTCGGTGAAGATCGGTGCCTCGAGGGAAGTACTGGCGGAGCAGCCCGTTGGTGTTCTCGTTCGTCCCGCGCTGCCAGGGGCTCTGGGGATCGCAGAAATAGACCGGCAATCCAGTTTCGATCTTCAGCTTTGCGTGCTGGGCCATCTCCGCGCCCTGGTCCCACGCCAAGGATCTGCGCAGCTGCTCGGGCAGGGTCGTGATCTGCTCAACGAGAGCGTCGCGGACGGCCTCGGCGCCGTGACCTGAGACTGGCGGCCCGTTCTTCACTCGCGGCTGATACTCCTCCGGGGGCGGGAGGTGCAACAGCATCGTGAAGCGGCTTGAGCGCTCCACCAGAGTGCCGATCGCAGAACGGCCGAGACCGAGGATCAGATCGCCTTCCCAGTGGCCCGGAACGGCTCGGTCATCAGCCTCGGCTGGGCGTTCGCTGATCATCACTTCCTCGGTCACAAACTGCTTGCCCCGTGCGCCGACACGCGCTCTGGGAACCCTCAGCGCCCGCCCCGTTCGCAGGCAAGCGACCAGTTCTCGCTTCAGCGCGCCGCGGCTCTGGATGAACAGCGCCTGATAGATCGCCTCGTGGCTGATCCGCATCGTCTCATCATCAGGGAAGTCGACCTTGAGTCGGTTAGAGATCTGCTCCGGACTCCACGCGGTCGCCCACCTGCGGTCCTTGCGCCTCGGCTTGTTCCGTCCCTTCCACCTGGGCGTTTGTGGACCGGTGACCGTCCCGTCAGGGCGACGCACCTCGCCAGACAGCCGGCACCGCACGTACTCGCGCAACCGCGGATCCGCGGCAAGCTTCGAGGTCTTCGGCCGCCGGGCCATCATCTCTGCCTTCCACTGCGCGACTGACGGCCGGTACTCAAGCTTGCCGCCGCGCGTGGCGGCGTTGCGGCGCAGCTCCCGGGACACCGTCGACGGCGAACGGCCCAGCCGACGAGCGATCGCTCGGATCCCGATCCCCTGCGCTCGCAGCAGCGCGATCTCCTCCCGCTCCTCAAACGATAGATACCGCCCCGACAACGGGGCGAATGTGACAGTTGGCATCCCGCCACCGTCGCGGAACCACCGGACACCCACAGGCTCCGACACGCCCGCGAGTTCAGCCGCCACCGTCGTCGTGAACCCGTCCGCGATCGCCAACCAGAACACCACGCGATCGGTTCTGGATGCGACGCCCGGCCTCCCCGGCGACCGCAACGGATCCCGGCCCGTCAACTCCTTCATCCACCCCGCTGGCCTGCCCATAGCAACCCTCCCCGATCAAGCGTTGCGACCACCAGTTGAATCCACCCAGTACACCAGCCAGGACTACCAGCAGGAACTCAGCGACGCTCGGGTGCTGGCGTCGGTCGGCACCGTCGGAGATGCCTATGACAACGCGCTCGCGGAATCGTTCGTCGATTCGTTCAAGACCGAGCTGATCGCCGATCGCGTCTGGCGAACCCGCAGCCAGCTTGAACTGGCCGTCGTGGAGTACGTCGCCTGGTTTAACACCGCGAGGCTGCACTCCGCGCTGGGCTACCGAACGCCCGATGAGGTCGAAGCCGACCTACAAGCCACGCGCGCCGACGAGGGTCCCGCCGAGCTCGCTGACGCCCTTGGTCGGGTCAGACCCGAACGTCTCTACGACCGCTGTGCGGTCGTCTCCGATATACGGTGATGACCAGGCTGACTGACAACATCAAGAACCTACTAATAACGGTCTCCGTTGAACCCAGGACAGTTCGACAAAAGCAGCTCGCCCACCTCGTCTGCCACGAGCACGTCGTGCTTCTCCGTCGCCCAATCAACACCGGCGTAATTCCCCATCTTGCACTCTCCTTGGCTCAGGTCAGCTTCACAGCGCCCCGACCAAGGAGGTACCGTTGCGGAACCCCATCGACAGGCCCTCACCGGGGCTACGTCCTGTTGCCGCTTGCGGCGCCTCACCACCGCCGGGACGGGCTGGTCCGCTTCAGGCCCTCAGCTCAAGGAGGCAGAAAGCCAAGGCCCTCTCCCGGCGGCGGTCGAGGCAACCTCAAGGGTGACCTATGGGAAGCTCTCACCCCGTGACCGGTCCGGCGACGATCGGGAAGCTGCCAAGCGCCGTCGCCGCGCTCCTGCTGCCAGCTGTTCCGCCGCTCAGCGTTAGCTCGGAGTTGGCTAGCGCCGGCGCGTGCCTCCGCGGCAGGGGGATCGCCGCCGCCGGCACGTTGAGCGATCGCTTCGTCGCCGCTCGCGCTTGTCCGCTGCGGGGCTGTCCGGACGATCGCTCTTGCGGAATGCGACCGTCTCGCCGGCTGCGCCTTGGCACACACCGGACTGCTCAGGTTGGGCGATTGCACTCGTCTGAAACGAGGCTCACCGAGCCGGATCCGGCGGCCTCGTACGTCGGCCGAAGCGGCTCCCGGGCGCCAGGACTCGCTCCGAAGGCGAAAACAGTCGCCGACGAGGTGTGCGTGTTCCGGGTCACTCAGGGAAGCCGGCCTCGCGCTGAGGGGCTCGTGAGTGCGTGGAATCGACGTTTCTGACTGATCACGCGTTCTCCAGCGCTGCCGCTTGATGGTGATTTGTTCGGGTCACGGCCGACCGACCCAACTGCTGGACTCGACGGAATCTGGTCTCGGCTATTGACTTGCTGATCCGGCTAGTCGTGAGGCCCCGCCCGCGGCGTGGCAGGCGGGTCTGAAGGGCAGTGTTCCCCGTGAGGGACTGGACGTGGGTCGCGTTGCGTCGACGCTGGCCGACAGCTCAGGGCCTCCCACAGTGGAGTACGTCAGCGAGCTGGGAATGGGGAGGTAGGATGCTCCCAGATCAGGCTTGGCTTGGCCCGAAGGCGTCCGCGGACGAGGAAAGGGGTGACTTGTGCGTATCGGAAAGAGTGTGTGCTCCGCGTCGGCCTCGCGTCGATCGCGCTCGTGGCGCTGATGGGAGCTGTCGGGGCGGGGCAGGCGAGTGCGGAGCCGGCCTGTACTCAGTCTGCCGGCGTCGTGAGTTGCGCTTTTGCTTCGACTGGCGCCGAGCAGACGTTCACCGTTCCGGCCAACGTTTCAAGCCTGGGCATCCAGGCGGTGGGGGCGCCCGGCGGCGCCGGATGGTCGATCCCGGGGGTGGCGCCCGGCGGCGTGGGCGCAGTTGCGAGGGCGAAGGTGAGCGTCACGGCCGGTGAGAGCCTTTACATCGATGTCGGCGGCCAAGGCGGCACCATGGCAAACCGCGGCGCGGGCGGATTCAACGGTGGCGGAAACGGCGGCGGCTTCGGCGGGTTCGGCAGCGGCGGCGGTGGCGGCGCCTCAGACGTCCGAACTGCACCTCGCGCAGCGGGGCTCACCCCCGATACGCGACTTATCATCGCCGCCGGCGGAGGTGGCGGTGGGCAATCGCAGCCGGGCGGCTACATCCCCCCAGGCATCGGCGGCGCCGCCGGGCAGCCCGGTTTCGCTGGTACCGGCAATCCGGACGGCATCGGCGTGGCAGCTGGCGGCCAGCCCGGCTCTAAGAGCGCAGGCGGCAGCGGCGGGGAAGGTGGAGTTCCGCCCGACTCCTCCTCCGGTGCCGATGAAGCCGGCGCCGCCAGCGCCGCCAGCGCCGAGCGTGCCGGCAGCGCCGGCAGCAGCGCAAGGGTCGCAACCCCCGAGGCGGAGGCGGTCTGTACGGCGGAGGCGGCGGCGGCGGCGCCTTTGTATCGAACGAAGGCGGGCCCCAGTTCGGGTCCGGCGGTGGCGGCGCGGGCGGTTCCTCGCTCGTACCAGCCGGCGGGACCGTGGTCTCAAACAGCGCTGGGCTGGCGCCCGAGGTGACGATCAGCTACACCGAGACGCTGGGCTCACCCCCGCCTCGGCACCACGGCCACCACGGCCACCACCACCATTTACGGCGGCGCACGCACGCCGCTGAGCACAAGCCAGGCCCCTTCGGAGGACGCCGAGATCAGCTCCGCCCCAGCGAGCTCATCATCGAGCGCGATCTCAGATGACGGGGTGACGCCGCCACTAGGACATCCTGGCGGCGGCCGCCCACTCGTCAGGGACCGATAGTGGCTCGACATCGACATCGGTGATCTACTCTCGATCGGCGACCGCTTCCCGGGAGGTCATCCGCCTGGTCTCACCGCTCGCCGCTCACCTTCTCCTTCGAGATCGCGGGTCCTGTTTTACGTCTCGCGCTCCCGACGGCCGCGGGGCCTACGCTTTCGCAACCACGAACGATCGGGCGTCTCGACGGTCTCGTCATGATGAGCACTCCGCGTAGGTCACAAAATTGCCGCTGAAATAGGGTCCGTTTCTCACGACAACCGCCCATCCGGTGGCGGTGGTCCCGTTCTGCGAGAGGTCACCATTCGCGTCAGCTGACGGGTAGCTCGCTTGGATCGTGACGGGCGCCGGAACCCACCAACCGCCCCCGGTGGCGCGCTGACCGCTGGGGCACGACGCGGTCACCGTCGCGCTCTGGTTAGGGACGATGGACATCTGTGCGGAGTGCACGGTGATCGTCGACGCCGGCACTGCGCTCACCCCAAGGTCGCGTGCGCGCAGCGAACCGTCCCGAACCTCCTGGCTACCAACCGCGCCGGTCGCGATCGCACGCTTACCCACCGCGCCAGTCGCGATGTCAGCAGCTTTGACCGCGCCCGGAGCGATGTTCCCGCTCTTCACTGCTCCGCGACCCAGGCTCACCGCCGCGTAGCTCGTGCCGCCAAGCGCGATCACCAGCGCGAGAATCGCGATCACAAGCGCCGGCGACGGGCACCGCACACGAATGCCATTCATGCTGTTCAGCCTCCCATTCTCGACGACGCCCGCGATCGGCGGACCGACGCCCATTGGTCTCTGTCGTCGCGCAGAAAACACCAAACCACGCCACGACGCAACCGGTGCCCCAAGACCGTGGCGCACCCATCCGGTGTCGCAGGCCCAAAATGGGGATACACGGACCGACCGGCGTCACGTCATCCGGGGCGTGCGGAAAGGGCGGTCTGCACCAGACACCTACGGCTCGGCCGGCCGCGTACCGCACCGCCACTGCGCCGTCGACATTCGTCCCGACGGCCTGAAGGACCAACCGTCCTGAGTGCCTTCGCACGTTGACCGAGCGAAGCGGCAGCGACGACTTCACAGCCGCTGAGGCGACGGAGCGGCCTCTGGATCGCTGTGGGCCTGGCGGCGGTGGAATCCGGCTGGCAGCGGACAGGCCGGGGTCATGGGGAACTAGCGCAGAACGCTTCCGGGTGGCACTGCTTGATCGAGGTGATGTACCGCTCGCGGCTGGTGTATCCCCAGCGCCGCGCCCGATCGAAGTCGGTGAACGGCCGCTCGATCGCGTCCAGCGCGCCAACGGCGGCGCGCAGCTGCTCGCGCCAGGGTTCGGAGTGTGGCACGGGTGACCGCACCAGCTCCGAGATCGCTGTGATCTGCCGTTCCTTCTCGATCATCACCTCGGGACGCGCGTTGCGCAGGCAGATCCAGTAGGTCCCGTCCAGGTAGTCGGTCCATTCCGACTCGGGGTTCCACTCCGTGTTGAACTCCAGGCCGGCCGTGTGCGCGATGCCTTCGAACTGCTCCATGAAGTAGTCGCGAAGGCGGTCTGGGCCGCCTGCCTCGTCGTAGAGCTCGAGGTAGTCATCGGGAAACATGCGTCGACCGTCTGGCAGCGTGTATGCCGGCTGCGGCATCCGTCTGGCGTCGATCAGCCGCTCGATCTCGGTCGCGTCCACGCCGCGGCCCGCGCAGAGCTCCGGCAGCGTTTGGAAGTCGGCTTCGATCAGGTGCAGATCGGCCTCGGTGAATGTCGCGTCGGTGGCCGTCATCGGGTCATCTCCGTGGGTTGCGGGCTGGTGGACTGTCGGCTGGCCCCAGCCGGTGGACCGCCGGCTGGGCCCCAGGCTATGCGTAGGTCAGTTCGGGATTTACCGAACCGTCGGTGGCTACCGTGTCTGAAGGATGGGCAGCGACGTGGATACCGCCGCGCCGCGCGGCTGGTCGCCAACCGCGCTCGGTGCGCGATGCTCGACGCCCTGTTCGACGGCGGCGAACGGACCGCCGGCGCCTTGGCCCGCGCGGCGGGGGTCGCCCCGCCGACCGCCTCGGGCCACCTGCGGATGCTTGCCGATGGCGGCCTGATCACCCTCGAGCAACGCGGCCGCCAGCAGTTCGCACGACTGGCGTCCCCCGAGGTCGCCCACGCGCTGGAAGCACTCTCCACGATCGCGCCCACCACGCCCTCCACCAGCCTGCGAGACAGCAACCGTGCCCAAGCGCTGCGCCACGCACGCACCTGCTATGACCACCTCGCCGGAGCGCTCGGCGTCGCCCTGACCGACGCCCTGCATGCCAGCGACATCCTGACCGGCAACGCGCTCGCGCTGACCGACACTGGCGCCGAACGGCTCACGCAATTCGGGATCGACATCCCCGCGCTGCGCGCCGCCCGACGGCCGCTGACCCGCCCCTGCCTTGATTGGTCAGAGCAACGAACCCATCTCGCCGGGGCGCTCGGCGCCGCGCTCTGCCAGCAGCTGATCGACCGAGGCTGGATCGCCCGGATGCCTGAACCACGGATTGTTCGCCTCACCCCCGCCGGACAACGCGGGTTGGCCCACAGCTTCGATCTGACTTACATCCCCGAGCCACGCACCGAACCCGGCCGTGGCGCCACTTCGCAATCGGGAGCGGCAGCCACAGCCTGAGACCCCCGATGGCGACGCTGCGGAAGTCTCAGCGAGCTAGCCAGCCGTGACGACACCGCCGCACCCGGCCGTCGCCTCGCCTACGGTGTCAGCGTCTGTTCACCCGTCCGCATCAGGCTCGCCCTTGGTTGGGACAACTGGATCAGCAGCCTGAGTTGTTGACCACGCCGTTGGGAAGCGTCGTTTGGCACAAGGTAGCGCCACCGTAGTTGGCCCCAGTGTCCAGCGCGTCGTCGAGGGTGGCGCCCGTAAGGTTGGCGCCACCCAGGTTCGCGCCGGGCATGTCGGCAAACGCGAGGCTGGCGACGGTCAGGTTCGCGCCGGCGAGCGAAGCGACCTGCAGCCGCGCCTTCGCGAGGTTGACGAACGAAAGGTTAGCTCCGGCGAGGGTCGCGTCGTTGAGATCCGCGCCCGCGAAATTGGCGTACATCAGCTGCATCCCATGCAGGTCGGCGCCCTGTAGATCGGCGCCTTCACATTGCGTGTAGGGCTGAAGGATGCATCCCCCGATGACGGGTGCAGTGCCATCGTCGATGAACAAGCTGGCATGCGCGAAGCGCCGAGGCGGAGACGAGACGGCGCCCTTGGCGCGCGCCGTCAAGGCCGGTGACCGAACCATGGCCGGGTTGAGCATCCTCGCGGTGAACGAGAGCGCGTGGCCACCTCCGATCAACCGGGGATGTCCGAGGCTGAGGATCACGGTGCTGCCTGGACGGTCGGCTCCGGTCGAGTACACCAGCGCTGCGTTGGGCGGCTGAGACACGAACCCGAGCCCTTTCCACCCTGCCGGCAGCAGTCGCGATGGAAACGCGCCGCTGCGACGCACAGGCCGGTCAGAGAACCACACACCGCTCGGCTCCAGCGCCCGAAGCGTCAAGGTGAAGCGGCCTGCCGGCCGAGGTGCAAGCGTCCCGCCACCGGCGTTGACGACGTACAGAAGCGACACCTGGCGCATCCGCGGCTTGGACCTAGCCCCCGCGACGGCGGGCAACGCGACGAGCAGCGCAGTCGCCAGCACGACCAAGCCGAGCGTTCTCCGACCAGCACCCCATTTCGAAAGCGACTCATCGGCGCCAGTATTCTCCGCAATCGCACGGCCCGGGTCAACCCTCAGACAACCAGACCTGAGATTCTCGCTTTCACGAGTGCGGTCGCTTCGCCGCGGACTCGCCGGTGTTCGCGGACTGCTCGTTCGGGAGCTCCGACGATCAGAGCCGCAGTAGTCGCCTGGCGGCCGGATCGGCGACAAACGAGGAGTCTCGGTGGCCGCGTCGGTTGCTCGGCCGATGCTTCGACGAGACGGACAAACCGGCAGTCCGGCGCCGGGGCTCTGTCGGCCAGGATGGGGGAATTCCCGCCTACGCGGCTTCGCTGACCTCGCCGGTGCGCTTGACCGCCCAGATGATGAGGATGATCGGGATCACCCAGTTGAAGATCGTGTTGCCACGCCGTGTGTCGATCGCCCCCGCAGCGATGTGCGAGACCATCATCACCAGGAACACGGATCCCCACATCATCGTCAGCCGACGGTTGACCTGCTTGAACCGCGGCGTTGACCAGAACTCTTTGGGGACCGACTCGCGCGCGTACTGCTCGGTGAAGGGGACGAACAGCAGCGAGGCGAACGCGATCAACGCCAGCAGCAGCGCGGCGATCGCCCGCGCGTAGCGCGCCACCCAGTGAGTCGTCGCCGGGTCGACCACGAACGCCACGATGGTGAAAGCAACGAACGCGACGACCGCCCCGAGCTCCAGCATCCGAGGCCGCCCGGCCAGGACCGCCGGAGCTGCGATCAACACGGCAGCGATCAGCGCGAACACGGCCGCGGCCTTCAGCGTGTCGTGCTGG
Source organism: uncultured Solirubrobacteraceae bacterium (assembly GCA_963846015.1). Classification (GTDB taxonomy): domain Bacteria; phylum Actinomycetota; class Thermoleophilia; order Solirubrobacterales; family Solirubrobacteraceae; genus Palsa-465. The sequence goes on along the minus strand of CAWJUE010000001.1, from coordinate 465,237 downwards.
GTGATCAGCGAGAACAGGATCCATGGCACAAACGCCAGATAGATACCGGTTCGTGGCCCCCGCTCGGTGCTGTGCGCGCCACCGGCCGGGGTCACTGGTTCTGATGCTGACACCACGCCTCCTCCGGCCTCGGTAGTCATGACCCGCGAGCAGCCGGTCCCCGCCAAGCCCCGATCGCGCGACAGCATACCGCCCGTGGATCCACGCGCCTGCACGGTTCCCATCCGACGAACTTCTAAGTCCTGTGGGCACGCGTGGGCGGCGGTTCCTAGTTTCTGCTCCGCGCTCTCGAGGTCCTTGAGGAGCAGTCGACCCGACGTACCCCAGTCGGCGCGACGATGCGGCGGCCTCGTCCCGACCGGGCCGGGAGTGCGTGCCAGCTGGTGTTCGTTGAGCAGCCGTCGTCGACGTTTGCTAGGCGGTCGCCACATACGACCTTGCGTTCTGCCCATCATCCGGGTTGGCGTTGCGCTCGCGGGGATTGGCTAGGCCCGTCGACGGCGTGCTCATCCTGTTGGGCCTGGAGAGCGAGGAGCAGGCCGTCGAGCGCGAGGTCGAAGAGTCGTTGTGGGTCGTGCTGGACCTCGGCTTGTTGCACGGCGGCCAGCGCGGGGTAGCGACCGTTGTCCAGTGCGGCCTGGGCGTCTTGGTGTTCGGTCTCGCCGCCTGAGACCTCGCCGCCGGGCGGCGGGCCGGTTTCCGCGAGGGTGTGGCCGATCAGCATCCGGCCGGCGCAGTCAAAGCCGTCGGCGGCCTGTTGTTCGGTGAACCCGCCGGTGAGCAGGATCGCGGTGATCGCTTCGACGAGCGCGAACGCGGGTTCGGAGATCGGCGGTCGGGTGCCGAGCAGGATCACGGTGTGTGGGTGCGCCAGCAGTGTGGTTCTCGCTTCCTCAACGATTGTCCGGAGGTCGTGCTGCCAGTCGCCGGTGGCGGGGGGATCTTGATCTCGGCAAAAACGCGTTCGATCAGTCCGTCAAACAGAGCGGCCTTGTCGGGAACGTGGTGGTAGACGGTCATTGGATCGACTCCGAGCTCTGCTCCGAGCCGGCGCATCGTGAGTCGCTCGAGTCCTTGCTCGTCGACGATCCGCAGCGCTGCGTCGAGCACTGCTGAGCGGGAGGTGACCGCTGGCCGGCCGGGCTGTCGCCGCGCGCCGCCGCGAGAGCCAGAGGATTTCGGATTGACAGGCACTACCGGAATATTCTACCTTGTAGATCTGCTCTACGCCGTAGATCAATTTCGGAACGAAGGATTCGAGATGCCGCTACTCAGCTCCAAAACACTCAGGGAGAAGTCAGCCGAACGGCCGCTGGAGAAGGTCCGATGAGCGCGGGCGACAGCCGTCGCTGGTGGGTGTTGGCGACGATGACCGGGTCGCTGTCGATGATCATGATCGACCAGACCGTCGTCGGTGTGGCGCTGCCGACGATGCGCGTTGACCTCGGGCTGTCATCGACGGGCGTGCAGTGGGTCGTCAACGCCTACCTGCTGGTGTTCGCCGTATTGGTCGCGGTCGGCGGCCGGGCCGGCGACCTGTGGGGGCCGGCACGGATGTTCAAGCTCGGCGTTTCGGTGTTCGTGCTCGCCTCGGTCGCCTGCGGCTGGGCACAGAGCGACGTTTGGATGATCATCGCGCGTGGTCTGCAGGGGGTCGGCGCCGCGATCATGGTCCCCGCGACCGGGGCGATCGTGATGCGCTCGTTTGTGCCCGGTGAGCGGGGGCGGGCGATGGGCATCTACGCGGGCGCGTCGATGATCTTCCTCGCGCTCGGGCCGCTGATCGGCGGGGTGCTCACCCAGGGCGTTTCCTGGCGGGCGGTGTTCTTTGTCAACGTGCCGATCGGGGTGGTCACGCTGCTCGCCGCCCATTTCACGCTTGACCGCGAACCGTGCCGCGACCCCGCCGCGGGCTCACTGGATCTCGTCGGGATCCCGCTGCTGATCGCCGGCCTCACCACATTGGTGCTGGCGCTGATGCAGGCCCAGACCTGGGGATGGGGATCGTCCGGGGTGCTCGCGCTGCTGGCCGTATCCGCACTGGTCATGCCGGTGTTCTGTTGGTGGGAGCTGCGCTGCGAGGACCCCGTCGTTGAGCTGCGCCTGTTCGCTGCCGGCAACTTCGCGATTGACACGATCGTGCTGGCGGTCGTCCAGTTCGCGCTGGTCGGCGTCTCGATTTTCGGCGCGATCTGGGTCCAGGACGCGCTCGGGTTCGGACCGATCGCCGCCGGCGTTTCGCTGCTGCCGCTGACGCTTCCGCTGCTGCCGACCGCCCCACTGGCCGGCCGCATCAACGACCGCCACGGCCCGCGGGTGCTGCTCGGGGTCGGCACGCTGCTGCTGTCACTGGCGCTGGGGTGGCTCGCGCTGGTGCTGCACAAAGAAAGCTACCCCTGGCTGATCCCGGGGTACGTCGCGATCGGAATCGCGCTCGGGCTGGCGATCTCACCGGCCAGCACCGACGCCATGAACGCCGCCTCCCCCCGCCAGCGCAGCCAGGCGTCCGGACTCACCCAGATGATGCGACAGGTCGGCGGGACGATCGGCCTGGCGGTGCTCGGCACCGTTATTGCCGATCACACCGGCGCCGGGGGCACGAGCGCCGCAACCCGCAGCGCGCTGACCTCCGCGACCGCGGACGCGTATTGGCTGGCCGCGGCTGTCCTGCTGCCGATCGGTATCGCTGCGCTGATGCTGATCCGCTCGCGGCCAGCGGCGACCCAGGACGCCGCCGCCACCGGCCCGGCGCTCGGATCCGGCCCCGTGGCTGTGGGTCGCGTCGAGACTGATCTTGCCACCAACATCAGCGAGATCGCGGTCACTACTGACATCTCGGTCGGCCCCCTTGCCCGCCGGAGCGACCTGGATTTGGTCGCCGTCCACGCAGCTTGGCTAAACAAACAATCGACTTCTGGAGGTTTTCGATGAAGCTCTATTTCGACGATGTGTCCTTCGACGGGCAGCTGCAGCGCAGCGTCGGCAAAACCGACGCCGGCATGGCGAACGTCGGCGAATGCCTGGCGATCGCCGATCAGATCACCGAGGGCGACCGCGACAGCTGGTATCAGGCGTGGTCACAATTCGCGACCGGGCTCGTCGCCCGCGGTGATGAGGCCCGCAGCGCTGGTCACCTCGTTAGCGCCGGCAACGTCTACCTGCGCGCGGCGGAGTACTTCCGCCAAGCGTTCTTCTTTCACCGAGAGGATCTCGACGCCGACAAGCTCCAGCGCGCGTTCGCAGCCAGCGTCACCGCGTTTCGCGCTGCCCTGGACGTCTCTGACCACCCCGCCCGGGCGTTGACCGGCCCGATCTCGGGGTACCTATTCAGCCCAGCCAACAATGGGCCGCACCCGACGATCCTGCACATCAACGGCTACGACGGAACCGCCGAAGAACTCTATGCATCAGTGCCAGCGGCTCTGGATCGCGGCTACGCGTTCGCAGCGATCGACGGGCCCGGGCAAGGAGCGACGCTCTATGACCGCCGCGTGCCGATGCGTCCAGACTGGGAGAACGTCATCCCGGGGATGTTCGACGCGCTCGCCGCCGAACCCGAGGTCGACCCGCAGCGAATCGTCTTGGTCGGTCGTTCCTTCGGTGGGCTGCTCGCGCCCCGCGGCGCCGCCGGCGAGCATCGCCTCGCCGCGCTGATCGTCGACCCCGGCCAATTCGACATGGGACCCGCCCTCCTCGCCAAACTCGGACCGCTCGCCGATCACGTCCACGATCCCGACGCCGACCACCAGTTCCACGCTCTGCTGGACCAGCCAGGGATGAAAGCGCTGTTTGAGCCAAGGATGACAACCCACGGCGTAACGACGGTCCGCGCCTACTGCGAAGACATGCTGCGCTACAGCAACGCCGACACCGCCCAGCAGATCACCTGCCCCACGTTCGTGACCGACAACGAGACCGACCTGGTCTCCACCGGCCAGGGCAAGATGCTCTACGAGCACCTAACCTGCCCCGAAGAGTTTCGCCTGTTCACGAAAGCCGACGGCGCCGAAGGGCACTGCGAAGGGATGGCCTCAACCGTCTTCTGGGACGCCGCCTACAACTGGCTCGACGACCTGCTCGCCGAGTAGCCGGCCGACATTCGCGCTCTCAGTGACCTACGCGCGCCAGGAGCCACCCCTGCGTAAAACGACGCGCCGTGTTCAACATGACCCAAGTAGTACTCGAACAGGGCGCTGATGTCGCCCATTCTGCTCGTAGTCGACACACCCCTCAGCGCACATGGCCCCACGAGCACACGCTTGCGAAGGTTCTGCCGTCCGAGATCGATCACGCGGGGGTCACGTGGTCGACCGAGACGTCTACCCCAACGCATGCGGCCGACGAGAGCACAGTCGACGCACCGCTTACAGCCGGCGACGAAGCCGGTGTGTCTTCGGTTAGCTCAGCCCCAGGAGCTGCCTCGGTACTCACCGCGGCTCCTACGAGACGTGGGTAGGGATCTCGCAGCTCGCGTTCGGGTGCTGGAACGCGCCCGCGGACGCAGCAGCACACACACGATCACCCCAACTCCATTGCCGGGGTGTGTCACCGTCAGCTAGAGCGAGGCGGCGTCGTATCGACCGGTCCGTCCCAGAACTCGATTCCCCACCGCGACGAGATCTCTCGCAAGTCCGCAGGTCCCGGGGGGATTCGGTCGGCAGCGACCTCGGCGACCGGCACGCCGGCCTCGGCGAAGTAGCCCGACATCATCGCCGGCTGGCCGATTACCTCAAAGCGACAGACAGCGCCAGACAAGTTCAACGTGCCGTGATAGACCCACGGCGCAACGAACACAGACGCTCCGGCACCCAGCGTCCGGGTGCAACGGATCGCGTCCTCGCGCTGCTCAGAGAGGGTGAGCTCGCCTTCGAGCACGCGAAACCACTCCGCGAACGCGTGCCGGTGCGGAGGCGGTCCGCCTCCTGGGGCGGCACGGACCTCGATCACATCGAAAAGCTCGCCGCTCTGCCCGCGGTCAAGGTGCACGGTCACGTGATTGCCGCCGGCGACCACGTAGGTTGGCGGTGTCTGTGGCGCGGCGTAATTCATGCCGATCTCCAGGTGGGTCGAGCGTCCTTTAGACACGGAACGCTCGTCACGGTAGTACTCAAGCGCCGTATCGAGCAGCTTGCCTGACCATCGCCCTGCGACAGACCTACGAGACCGGGCTGCCTCTCCCGCTTGCAGGAGCTGGTGATCGACCGTCACCGAAACGGTCTGCCGATCAGACGCGTCGTCGCGGCCCACTTCGCTGCGCGGGCGCGTTAGAGATCTTGTCGGTGGGAGATCCCGAGCTTCTGCATGGCGTGGTAGAGGTGCGACTCCACGGTACGTACCGAGAGGACGAGGCGATCGGCTATCTGAGCGTTGGTGAGCTCGCGGCGGGCGAGGTCGACGAGTTGGCGCTCGACTCCTCGCCGATCGAGAACGATCCTGCGAGGGTCAGAGGCCGGCCGGACGACACCCAGGCCCTGCGCCGAAGTGGCCTAGTTTTCAACCGGCACAGGCGGCCTAGTTTTCACCCGGCGCCCACAGGAGAAGCCTCGGGTGCTGGATCCGGGCGCTTTCGACCGTGTCTTGTTGCCTGCCTCGCCGCCGCATCAGCTACTTAGCGCTGCAGGTTCATCCTGATCAGCAAGTATCGTGGCCTGCCGATCCGGGCACCGTCGGAACGTCTCGGTCAGCGTTCGCTGCAACGCCAGAGTTCTGCTCGAGGTCGGCGGCTTCCTGAAGGAGAAGCCGGGACCTTAACGCCGCCGCGGCAACGGAGCGGCGCCTCGTCTCGCATTGCGAAGGCAGCATTCGACGGGGAAGCGGCCGTGCGTCGGCACAGGTGGGTCGGGTGCGGCACTATGTGTTCATGGACCAGGATCAGGCGCCGCTCGTGGATGCGCTCGCTCGCTATCACCAGGCTGACCGCTATGGGGTTTACGCCGCCTGGGCATCTCCGTAAGCCGCTTGACGTCCGCGAGTGCCGGCTCTAGGGCGGCGATGAGGGATCCCACCAACGCCTCGATCCTGGGTACTCGGTGAACTGCATCGAGGAGGTCGGGCAAGCTTGCCGCGGCCGCGTTGATACCGGGAACGTGGCGGATGTCGTTGATCGACTCTGGCAGCGGCCTGACCGCTGCGCTGATTTCGGGAAGGGCTGTAGTGCCTGGGCGATTTCTGCCAGGTGGCGGGCAGCGTCCAGAGGCGCACGTGCCCGCGCCCGCATCTCGGATATGGGATTGGCCAAGCGTCGACCTTCGTTCTGTACAACGTCGGGTGTTGGGGTTGCCCAGGTTCGCCCCGCCCTCGGACTTCTGCGATCAGCCTCGCCTCACTGCCGATGATGCGGGTCTGTCGCGCTAGCGGGAGGGTCTTGGGTCGTTTAGTTCGATCTGTTCCTTGCGCAACCGCCCGGTGATCTCGCGGTCCTCGGTGAACGTGTGCGTCCGCAGGCGCACACGTTCGCGCGGGACGCGCCGGGTGGTCATGACCACCTCTTCGTCGTAGAGGACCATCCAACCTTGGTCGTGAGCCGCAGGCCCGGTGGTCGATCGATCAAGCTCGTCGTCGGCGAGCACGGGTTTGTAGTCGACGCGCACCTGTTCATGGCGCACCTCGACTGTCTTGGTTACGGTCTCGGTCTCGACATATCGGGTCAATCGGGCGCGGTGGGTTTCGCGGCGGACCGTCGCGATCCACAGCTCCTCCTCGGAGCGGGTCATCACGGCGTCGTCATCGCGTCCCGTAAGAGTGTCCGGCGCCGCAGTGACCTCATCGGCATTTGAACGGCCGCTCCGCTCGCTGTCATGACCCTTCATCCGGTCTCCTTGCTATGCGGCGTCGGGTTCGACGACGACGACGGGGGGCACGATCGCTTCGTCGACCGCCGCCGGTTCGGTGTGCTCGTCCGTGGGGCTGTGGCCCATCAAACCCTGGACTCGCGTCCGAACACCCTCGTTGCTGATCAGCCATGCTGCGGCACCCAGGACCGCTAGCAGAGCGATCCGACGCGGCCACGGCGACTTCGGCTTTGGTGGGGTCTCGCTCACCGCCCCCAAGAAGGTGCCCGCCGCCGCCACCGCGTCGGTCACGCGGCGACGCAACTTGCGGTCCTGGACCGCCTTGCGGGGGTCCTGCCCGCGGGCGCGTTGATACGCCGCGCGCGTGGCAGCGACGGCTTGGCGAGCTGAGGCCTGCACGTCCTGGTTGTCGAGCAGCTGCTGGGCGTAGGTCCCAACAGCTGCTGCCCGGTCACTCACTGCCATGGGGGCTTCCTTTCGGTCAGAGATGGTCTGGATCGAGCCCGAAAGATCACAGGCCCGCGGTTCGTGGGGATCGTCAGAGCCCGGGAATGCTTCCGCCGAGCTTGGAGAGCAGCTCCTGGGGGTTGAGCCCGAACTTCTGCAACAGGTCGGAATGCTGGTCGGTGTCGACCTGGTCAGGCAGCTCTTGCTTGGCCTGGTCGACCTGGTCATCTTTGCCCTGCTGCTGGAGCATCTCGAGGATTTTGTCTTTGGGGATCTGCATGGTGTTCCCTTTCTTCGTGTTTAGGCGGTCCGTGAGCGTTTCTTGGTTTTCGGTTCCGAGCGCTCTTGGAGTTGGAGCTCGCGCTCGGCTCCTGGTGTGCCCTCGCGCAGCTGCCGCGAGCGTTCCCGCTCGGCGTTGATCTCGGCGCCCAGAAGGATCGCGACGTTTGTCAGCCACATCCACACCAGGAAGCAGATGACCCCGCCAAGCGTCCCGTAGGTCTTGTTGTACGAGCCGAAGTTCGCGACATAGAACGCGAACGCTGCCGAGGCCACCAGCCACACCACCACCGCCAGCACCGCCCCGGGGAAGATCGACTTCAGACTGCGCAGCTTGGCGTTCGGTGAGGCGTAGTACAGCAGCGCGATCATGAACATCACGACGATCAACAGCACCGGCCACTTCGCGATATCCCAGACCGTCACCACGCTTGAGCCGATACCGACCGCTGACCCGACCTTGCTGGCCAACGGGCCCGTCAGCACCAGCGCCACCAGTACGAGCGCGAGCAGCAGCACCAGCACGAGCGTGACGAGCATCTGCAATGGTCGCAGCTTGATCATCGAGCGGCCTTCCTCGACCTCGTAGATCACGTTGGACGCGCGCATGAACGCTCCGACATAGCCGGAGGCGCTCCACAACGCGGCGACGATCCCGGCGATCAGCAGGATGCCGGCGGTGCCGCTGCTCTTGGTCAACCCCTGGATCGGGCCCTTGAACGTCTGCGCCGCGGACGCCGGGCCGATCGAGGTAACCAGCGTGGTCATCTCCTTGGTGACTGTGTGCGGGTCACCGACCAGTCCGACGATCGATACCAAAGCCAGCAGCGCGGGGAAGATCGACAGGATCGCGTAGTAGGTCAACGCCGCCGCCGAATCGGTCAGGTTGTCCTCAGAGAACTCCGTCAGCGTCCGCTTGATCGTCTGCCAGGCCGAGCCTTTGCGAGGGTGCGCCGGCCCCTCAGGCTGACGACCAGATCGCTTCTCGTCACCCTCAGCGGTCGCCGGATCGTCGTCATCTACACCGGAGACCTCGCTGCGGCCCGCATCGCCTTCGTCTACCCGTCGCGACTGATCCACCGGTCCAACACGTCCGGACTCCAGTTCGTTGCCTCGGCCGCTGGAGGTTCGCTGGGTCTTCGGCGACGCGGCCCGCTCGGCACCAGTTGGCTGGTCGTCATCTGGGGTGGCGCTGAACATTGCTGATCCCTGGCTCAGCGGCCGCGTGGTTGACGGGCGCGTTGTTGAAGCTCGGCGAGGTCAAGCTCCCCGGAATACAGGGCGGTCGCGAGGTAGAACACGGCGGCGCCGATCAGACACAGGATCGCGTCGCCGAAGCCGAACGCGATCCAGGCAGCGACGAATAAGAAGCCGATCAGTCCGGCGAGCTGTTTGGGGTTCATGACAATTCCCTTCTGGTTTGACGGTCATAGCCCGTCAACGTGACGTTGACCGGGAGGCTGGGTAGGTCGTGACGCTCAAGTTCTGAGCGGACGCGCTGGTGTACGTCTTGCAGCGTCGCCGCCGCTGAGCTCGCGTGCCGCGCAGCGACCCCGACAGTCAGCTCCTCGTCGCCCAGACGACCACTGGCAGAAGTGACGTCCGGGTTGCCGCTGGCGGCGAGCTCCGCGACCCGTTCGATCGCCCGCGGCTCGATGGTCGTGGTCCCGTGCTTCGCGTCTTGCAGGGTCAGCTCACCGCGCGCGAGGTACGGCCGTGGCCACGCCTTGAAAGCGAGATACAGGAACACCAGGAACGCGATCAGACCAGCGAACCCGGCGATCAGCCGCCGCAGCGTCGTGAAGTCGCTGCGTTTCAGATCGACCGCATCGTTGTACAGCGTCCGGTAGGCACTCAGCGAGTTCACCGTGTGCGGAGAGACCTTCACCGCGAGCAGCACGACCATCAGCCCGTACCAGACCAGCAGCACGCCGAGGACGACCGTCAGCAGCGCCACGACGTGGCCCAGCGCGGGGGTATGCAAGTTGATGCGTTGGCGGGTCATTGGACTCGATTTCCGGATTCCCCGAGCCGAACCCGCACCCGGGAGTTGAGGTGAAACGGCTGCGTGATCGGTTCGACCGATTTTTCGATCGCGGCTTGGAGCTCACGGGGATCAGTGGTCCGCGTCCGGGTCGCGTCGAGTTTCAGCTTTCCGCCAGTCCCGTGGCGTGACACAGACAACTTGGGACGTCTAACGCTGGTCGCTCCGCGGGCAGGTTCAGCGAGCGCCCGCGCCATGTCTTTCAACGGCCTTGACCGGGCGGCGATCGTGCCGGTCTGAGCGTCTGACTCGAGGACCGCGAGGCGTTGCTTGCGACGTCCGAGCACGCCGAGCAGCAGCAGGATTCCGATCAGCATCGCTCCCAGGCCGCACAGCAGCGCCAGGCCGGCGGTGCCCCCGGGCGCGGCGAGCTGATCCAAAAACCGGCCGACGTGACGGCGCACGTCGGGGAGGTGCAGCAACCGGTCGGGTCTGATCGATCCGAGGCTGACCAGCGCGTCGACGCAGTACAGCGCCACCGCCAGACCGAACAGCGCCAGCACGAGCATCCAGAGAACGCCGATCAGGCGCACCAGTGTCCGTAGTAGTGCCATCAACCCGGCTCCTCGGCCGAGATATCGGCGAAATGGACGCTCACGTCCGCCAGCGGGATGCCGGCGAAGCTGGCGACCCTGACGACCGCCGCGCGGACACGCTCACCCAACGGATACAGCGCCACCAGACCCGCGACGAGACGTAACGACACCTCATACCCACCATCCCGGGAGGCGATACAGGTGACCCCGTCCAGTCGTTCGCCGTCGCCGGCACCGGTGAAGAACAGTCCCACCGGCCCGGCGTCCAAGCCGCGCACACCGCGTACCGTCAGCGCTGCCTGGCGCGCCGCGCGAGCGAGGCGGACTCGTTCAGATTCCGGGTGCCAGGGCGCGCTGGCCGCCGGCCGGGTTGATCGCTCGATCACGTCAGACCCCTCGTCAGCTACTGGACGCGTGCGGGCTCGTCGTCAGCCTGCTCGTCGCCGGGGAAGTGCAGGTCGTTGACGGTGACGTTGACCTCGGTCACCGCCAGCCCCGTGATCCCCTCGATCCGGCGGGTCACGTTGTCACGAATCTCCTGCGAGAGCTTGGGGATTGACTCCCCGTACTCGACCACGATCGTCAGATCGACCGCCGCTTCCTTTTCGCCGACTTCGACCGATACCCCTTGGGTGCGCTGATCGCCGATCCCGACGCGCTGAGCGACCGAACCAACCGCCCGCGCCGCGCCACCACCCAGCTCATACACGCCACCGACCTCACGGGTCGCGATGCTCGCGACCTTCGTCACAACCGCGTCAGCGATCGTCGTCGACCCCTGCTCGGTCTTCAGTCCTCCGGCACCTTCACTACGGCGGGCGATCGCGCTGCCCTGCGACGCGGGCACGCCTGCCGACGGCGAGGTCGTCTGGGCTCCTGATCCGGCTCCTGTCGATGCTTCAGCCATGTGCTGCCTTTCGTCACTTGATTGGTTTCACCAGGAGCGGGATGTTCGCCGCCTCTCGGCAGCGAACACCCCGCCCCGCCCAATGACTCGCCCGCCGCGGGCCACCTGAGATCAGGCGGGCGCATTCAGCGCGGTGCGAGCTACGGGCTACAGCTTCGAACTAACGCACTTGGCGACCAGTCAGCGGTCGCGGCGGGCGGTGTCCTCGAGGCCCTCGGTCTCGATCTGCTCCTTACGGACCTGCTCGTCGACCTGCTGGTCGTCGGTCACCGTCTCCTTATCCAGGCGCACCCGCTCCTTGGCAACGGTGTTCTTGTCGACGACGACCTCATCCTCGTGCAGTACGACCTCGTGCTCCTCTTCGGAGATCGCCGGTCCGTCCAGCGCATCACCGCGGTTAGCGTCGGTGATCGGCTCACGCTCGATCCTGACCTCTTCGTGCGATACCGGAACCGTCTTGGTCACGTTCTCGGTCACGACGTACTTACGCAGCCGTGCGCGGCCAGCCTCACGCTGACGGGTACCAACCCGCAGCTCCTCCTCTGACCGAGTCATCGCATCATCGGTCGTCGGACCGCTCGTATCATGACCCACCGTCGCACGGTCGGTCACGAGCGAGTCGGTGCTGCCGGTCTGCTGGCCGCTGGTCGGGGCGCCCTGCGCGGTCGTCGTGCCTTCGCTCGTATATGGGACGCCGTAATGCTCGAACAGGCGCCGCTCCTCGGGCTCTGACAGATCGCCGTCGTTCTCGACGCCCGGAGCGTCCTTGACCTGATCCTTCGTCACCTGCGCACGGACGTCCTCACCATCAGGCGAAGCGCCGGCGAGCGGCACGAAATTCGACTTCGTTCCGAACAGGCCACTGGACACGGTCGCCCACTCAGGCTTACCCGTCTCGGGATCCTCGTAGATCTCTGAGATCTTGCCGATCTTCTCTCCATCTGAGCCAACCATTGTCCGGCCGTGCCACTGGTATGCGTCTGTCATCTCAGGCATTACTAGGTCTCCTTCGTTGGGATGTCGTGCTGTGCGCGCCCGTGCTAACCGGACGATCCTGATCTGCCCATCGAGGCGCTGGCGTCAATCGACGTCGACTCGACGCGTTACCGGTCAGAGCAACCCACCGTGAGGACTGCTTCGTCGTGCCGGCCTCGCTAGAAAACGCGAAGACACCCGGAACGGCTGCTGTGTGGGCGTGATTCATGCGTTTAGGAGCCCGGTGTGGTTGCGCTCGTCGCAGCAAGCCAGTGCATCGCGTTCGCCTTTTGAAGAGGATTCTTCAACAACGAGTGCCTACCCTCGGGGAGGGAGGGAAAACAAAGCGTTGCGGAGAGGCCTCGCTGATAGCTAAGTGGAACATACTGTCTCAGAAATTTGATTGATCTTGCTTAGCGAGTAGTACTGTAACCAGAGAATCGTCAACTGGGGCGCAAACAAACATGAATTCTTATACGGGGGCTTAAATGAGTCAGAGTGTTCCATTTACGCACGGAGACAAGGATGCTGAACGGGTCGGCGAGCACGCTCCGGAGCGCCGCCGTCGCAGCGACGCGGCGCTGAATCGCGCGAAGATCATCGATGCGGCACGAAGGCTGCTCGCCGATGGGGCTGACGCCAGCATGCGGTCAATCGCCGACGCAGCCGGCCTCGGACGCGGAACGGTGCACCGACACTTCCCAACGCGCGACGAACTGATGGACGCCGTGCGTCGTCAGGCACGCGATGACGCTGACTCCGACGAAGAGGACTATCTACGCCCCCCCGGCGAGCTGGCCCACGTCACCAGCACCCCGCTATCGATCGCGGACGTTCTCAACAAAGTTCCGCCGTTTCAGCTCGGCGAGCAGATCATCGCCGAGGCGCAGCGCCTACCCGGCGTCTCCTCGGCCGCACTCTACGTCGTGGATCTCGACGGAGCCAGCATGCAGCGCCTTGCGGGCGCCGCCACATTCCCCGCCCAGATCACCGTTCCGCTGGCCGTCGGCCCCGAGATCCCGCGGGAGGGCGTCGCCGCCATCCGAGCCGTCTTCGAAGAACTGCTGCCCGGCGCGACCGTCGCTCCGCTGCAGTTACGCAGCCGCGCGATCGGTGTCCTGCTTGCGGTCGGAACCGCCTCAGACCAGCTGCGCGACCTCGCCTCCGAAGCCGCGGTCGCGCTCTCGATCGCCCCCGCTTACACCGACTACATCGACACCATGCGCCGGACCCGGCCGACCAGTCCCGCCGCCGAGATCCAACAAAACCTGTTGCCGCCCCGGATCGCCCGGGTCGGCGGAGCAACGATCGCGGGAAACGTCCTGCCCGGCTATGAGATCGGCGGAGACTGGTTTGACTACACCGAGAACCCCCAGGGCACCTGGCTCGGGATCGCCGACTCTGCCGGCACCGGACCGGCCGCCGCCGCTATCGGCGCAGTCACGCTGGGAGCATTTCGGTCCATCCGCCGCAACTCAGAGGATCCGGCCGAGAGCCTGCTGGTGATGCACCAGGTTCTATTGGAGCTCGCTGACGGACACGCGACCTCCTCGGCCACGATCGGACACTGGAACGCACCCGCCTCAACCTTCCGGTGGGTGACCGCCGGCGACCAGTCCCCGATTCGCGTCACCTCAGACGGCCAACTCAAACCCCTCGGCAGCGAGCCGATTCCCGACCTCGGAGAACCAAACTTCCCCGAACAGCTCACCACCAACACCATCCGTCTGGACAAAACTGAGCGTTTGCTGCTGCTTTCAGACAGTCTGATCGACCCGGAAACCGGCCTCGGTCTACCGGTCGTCGCCCGCGCGATCGCCAAAGCCGACAACAACGCCGGGCCCGCGACGCTGCGAGCGATCGAGGACGCCCTACGAGAAGCTCACCCCGACCACCTCGAGGACGACGCCACCATCATCGTCCTCGCGCCCAGCGGCATGATCGGCGCCGCCGGCTAAACCGATTGCTCGTCCGTACCCGCCACCGCGGCCCTCAATCTCCCACGTTCCCGCGTCCGCCGCCACCCGGTAGTCCGACCTCAACGCAGCCCGGGACACGGGACGCCCAGGGCATACATCCCGAACCACCGCGCGTCCACCGGCGAATGTCCCCGTGCTCTGCCCTGCAAGGCACAGCGCCGGTCCAGAGCTCAAGCAGCAGCGAGCGATGCCCTCGCCTTCACGAGATCCGCCAATCGGCGCCGACCACTCGCCGGTGCTTCGACGAATGACCACCCGCGAGGGGACTGCCGCTCTTCGTCTCGACCAAGCGGAAGCGGTCAGCTCGGCTATCGCGACGCTGCTGATCGCCGGCCTCACCAAGGGGCAGGCGCGGTTCTGGCTATCGCGACGTCTCGTCGAGATACATCGGAAGCCGGTGTGCCCCATCCTGGTGCCAGTCACGGGTGAACGACGAGCCGCCTGTCGGTACCGCGGGCGGTCGGTGTCGGCCCACGGGAACCACGCGTCTTTCGTCACCTTCCACACAATCGGTAACTGCAGCTTGCCGGACCATACGGAAGCCGACTGTTGTCGTGCTCGGGCGGGTACGGTCGGTTGGTGCTCATCAACGTGCGCGCAGCTGAAGAGGTCGATAGGGCGTTCATTGTCGAGATGGCTCGGGAGGCGAGCATCATCGAGGACCGTCCCTTACCAGCTGCGGATTCTGAGGAGGTCTGTGGTGTTCTCCCGCAACACCTGGATGCAACTTTGATCGCGGTGGGCGCAGGTGGGGATCGGGTCGGCGCGGCTTGGTGGCATGAGCATGATCCACCTCTCGCCCACAGTGGCGACCAACCCGTGCCGGAGCTCATCGTCGCGGTTCGTGCTCAGCAGCGCGGCAACGGCATCGGCACGTCGTTGATCGAAGCGCTGGCGCTGCGCGCCAGCGTGCGCTTCGCCGCGATCGTGCTCAACGTGCACATCAGGAACCCGGCGGCCAGGCTCTACTCCCGCACCGGATTCACTGTCTCGGGCAAGGGACGGGGTCCTCTGGGCGTCTGTATGAGCCGCGACCTACCGGCGCCTGACGAGGAGCAGTGATTATCCCGGCCGCGCGGACGGTGCCACTCAGACAGTGCTGCTAGCACGAAGCTGGAGTCGCATCGCCGGAACCGACGGCGTCGAGCGGCACTTCTCCTCTACGTCGTCGACGCTCACTAGCAGGAGTAGTCGATGCTGGAGCTTCCACGACGACCACGGGCGCTGGTTTGGTGGGTTCGGGGTCGGGATCTACCCGATCCGGCCGGTCAACAGCGCGACGTGCACCGGCTCGGTGAAGTTCTGCGCTGAGCTGAGCGCATCTCGTAGGCCGCAAGCGAACGCCTTGCGCTGCTGACCGGCCGGTAATTGGTCAACACTCAGCGCGGAGAGCACACCACCAAGCAGCTGGTCAAAGCTCAACTCGGCAACCCAGTCACAGTGCATGCCATCGACCTCGTACCCGAACGCGGCGAGATCATCGCGATACCGCTGTTGAGCGAGCTCGTCGGTGCCACAGCGATCACGCAGCTCGCAGTCAAGCCACTGCTCCAAAAACGAGCGAACCGACCGCGACCAGCCACTGTCGTGCAGCCACAGCGGCGTGCCGTTGGTCAAGATCGCGACCCCACCACCGGCACGCAACCAGCCACGAGCCCGGTCAAACAACATCCGGTGATCGATCCAATGAGCCGCCTGCCCGATCGTCAATGCCGCGATCGAGCGATCGCCCAGAGCCTGACCAAGTCCCGGTAGGTCACGGTCATCGCCGATCATCCAGCTCGCGTTGCTCACCCCCAAGCGCCCCGCCGCCCGTCGCGCGACCAGCAACATGTCAGGCTCGGGATCGACACCCACCACGGCTCGTACCACAGCCGCAAGCGGCAACGCGACCTGCCCGGTTCCGCAGCCCACGTCGACAGCCACATCGTCTGAGCAGAGCGCGAACGCATCGACTACCTCGGCCAGGATCTCAGCCGGATAGCCATGGCGATAGCGCTCATAGAGATTTGCCACCTCGCCGCCGAACCCTTCAGACATCGGCCCACAATAGCAACCGCGCAGTTGCACATGCCGGGCTTCGGACATCCCCTGACGCCGTAGCGCCGTTCAGACTCAGCATCAACCACGCCCGGGTCCTGCGCCGCTTCGCTCTCCGGCCGCTTCCGCATGCACGAAATTCCGGCACTGTCGGCGCGGCGTCGCCAGTCGCACCAGTGCATAGGCAGCGTGCAGCCCGGCGCTCGCGACCGGTCGTGGTCGCTGTCGCGTGAAGGCAGTAGCCCGCAACCGTGGCGTCGGACGAGCGCGTCGCCGCGGGAGCGATGGCCGGCTCGCCGGTGGACGAGCGACGGTTCGGCGACGTGCGCTCGTGTGAGCGGGCACGCCGGTGCGGACGACCGCTGCTCGCGCAGCGCGCTCACCGGCCGATCGCGACGACGGGTCGCTGCCTACGCAATCGAGCTCGGGCGATCTGACGCGCAGAGTGTCGGAATGGCGACAAGGCAGAAGCATCACGAAGACTTTGGGCGCGGTGGTTGGCGCGGGGTCAGATCCGCTGTGCTCCGCGGTCACGGGTCGAGGCGCGCGAGGGCGGTGGGAAGGTCGGCTCGGGAGTTGATGCCGAGTTTGGGGAAGATGCGGTAGAGGTGTGAGCCGACGGTGCGGTGAGAGAGGAACATCCGTGCTCCGATCGTGCGGTTGGTGAGTCCGGCTGCGGCGTAGTGAGCGATTTGCAGCTCTTGGGGTGTGAGTTCGTCGCGGCGTTCGGGCGCGTGCTGCCGGCGGCTGCGTTCGCCGGAGGCGCGAAGCTCCTCGGTGGCTCGTGTTGCCCATGGCGTCGCTCCGATCAGCGCGAAGCCCTCCGCCGCAGTCCTGAGGTATGGGCGAGAATCTGCCGGACGTCGTTGGCGACGAAGGCCGGTTCCAAAGGCAAGGGCCACCCTGGATTGGATGAACACTGGCTGCTCTCGCAGGGCGTCGATGGCGGCCGTGAACTCGGCGTCGGTGTCCGCGTTGACATCCACCTGATTCAGTACAGCGTGGACGTACTTCATGGTCTTGTCGGTTTCGCTGGACTTCGGGAGCTTGGGTATCCAGGTTCTCGCAGCGGTGGCGTTACCGCTCAGCCATGCGGCGTCAGCGAAGTCCATCAGGAAACAGCGCCAGTGTCCCAGCTCAATTGAGTAGGCCGGGTCGTCTGCGTCGATCACACGTATAGCGTGTTTGTAGGCCCCCTCGAACGAGCCCACGGCAAGGCTCTGAGCGACCCGTGCTCGCAGCAGGCATGCTCTCGCGAAGCTTGCCTTCACTGGCGTGAGCGTTCTCGCGGCTGAACTCAGGAGGTGCGCGGCAAGGTCCGCTTCGCCACGGTAGGCGGCAATGGTCGCGAGCACCGACTG
The DNA here is from genome assembly GCA_963846015.1 of uncultured Solirubrobacteraceae bacterium. Classification (GTDB taxonomy): domain Bacteria; phylum Actinomycetota; class Thermoleophilia; order Solirubrobacterales; family Solirubrobacteraceae; genus Palsa-465. The sequence goes on along the minus strand of CAWJUE010000001.1, from coordinate 447,878 downwards.
GGTTACCCCATTATCCAGCTCGCGGCGCCGCGGCGCGAAGCGGGTCCGCAGGCCGTCAATTGCCTCACGTTGAACCTGCTGACACTCGTGCGCGCAACTGGCCGCGAGGTTCCAGTCTCCCAGCTCGAACGCGGAGACGGCCTGTGATCCCAACCCTCTCGACAGCAGACCTAGCCGCCCTTGGGCCCGGAAGCCGTCGATAGCTGCTGCTTGGAAGCCCAAGGCGATCTCAAACGCTCCGCAGGTGGTGAGGGCGAGCCCATACAGGTGCATGTCCTCAAAGCCGCCCGTGCCGTCGTGGTTGGCAAGCGCGAGCCCGGCGGGGGTTTGGGCGGAGGCGGTAGCAATGACCTGGGAGCCACTGACTGCGGGCGCGCCGAGTCCGTAGACCGCAAGCAGCTTGCCGTGGGTGCGCTCGATGACGAGGCAGTCCGCGTTGGTGGCGATCATCTTCTGTTGACGTTGGTCCCCGCCTAGCTGCTGACGTTTGATCGCGGCGCTGAGGAGCGCGTCGAGCGCTAGTTTCTGGTCGCCGTCGGTCGTGAATCGTTCGGCCAGAGCGAGCATCGACTCAACCGTGGCCGCGCCCGAGCCTTCAGCCAGTGCTTCGATGAGCCACAGCAGACGGCGCTCGTCTCGGGGGCGCAGACGAAGTGTCCTGGCAGTGCCGACGAGTCTTTCCATCTCCTGTTCGTCGCCGAGCTCCAGCGCGAGCTCGGCCCCGCTGATCAGTCGAGCTCCCCGCCGTTCCTGGCTGTCACTGAGGTCGGCCGCTAGCAGCAGTGCTCTGAGCGCGACGAAGGTTCCTCGGTGCCGGCGGGCGGCTCGGGCGGTGGACTCAAGCTGGGTGGCGAGTGCTTCGTCGGGCGCGACGGCAGTCGCTGCCGCGTGCCAGATCGCTCGTTCGGGCTGGTCAGTCAGCGTCTGCGCGAGTGCGGCATGGGCAGTCTGGTGCTGGCTGATGCTCGCGGCCTGCCGGATGGCGGTGCGGATCAGGGGGTGGCTGAAGCGGAGCGATCGTCGGTCCAGGTGCACGAGCTGGGCGCGCTCCGCGATCTCCAGTGCCGCCATCGCCGGCTCGGTCGGATGCGCCCGCTCGGTGGCGCGGAGCGTCTCGTCGAGTGATTCGTCATCGTTCAGAGCCGCGATCAGGAGTGCCGTCTGCGTCGTCGTCGGCAGGCCGAGCGCGCGCGCGGCAAAGCTTCTCTGTAGGCGGGCGGTCAACGAGAACCCAGTGGGGTCATCCGCCGGCTGCTGTTCACGCCATCCAAGGGGCAACTCGATCAGCGCGAGAGGGTTTCCCTGCGCCTCGCGCAGAACAGCCCGGCGCGACGAGTCGCTCAACCCGGGGGCTCGTTCTTCCAGCAGCGCTGCGGCCCACCTGTCGCTCAGCGGGGAGATCGTAAGTTCGGGGAGATCCGAGCGCTGAAAGGTGCTGTCGAAGTCGTCGCGGTACGCGGCGGCGAACACGATGCCGGGACTGATCCGGCGAGCGATGTAGCTCAGGACCAGCGCGGTCGCTTCATCAAGCCAGTGGGCGTCATCGGCGATCAGGACAACGGGACGCGTCTCAGCCGCCTCCTCCAGCAGATTCAGGGCGGCGAGCGCGATGAGATGCACGTTGGCCGGCCGCTCGTCGAAGCTTGCGGCATCCTGCAGCGCCTCGCGCTGCACAGGCGCCAGGCTCGTGTGCAAGCCGGCGAGCGGCGCGAGGAGCCTCAGCAGACCGGCGAAGGGCAGCATCGACTCAATCTCCACCCCAGCCTGCACGAGCACCGTCATCGCTCGCGACTCCGCCGCAGCTGCGAGATACGCCAGCAGGGCCGACTTGCCGACCCCCGGAGGGCCATGCAGGAGCAGACACCCTCGCGAGCCTGTCTGGCTCTCGAGCAAACGATCAAGCGTCTCGGTCTCGGCGGCGCGCCCTAGAAGATCCATCGACGATCGACCTCAGCGACTCGGCGCGAAGCAAAGCAGAAGCGTCCGTCGCGCCGCGGGCCGCCGTTGATCCGCTGATCGTCTGATCACTGGCTCAAGGCTGCCCCAAAGTCCCTCGCGAAAACCGTTGGACCGCACGCCGACGCTCGGCCCAGCACCGGCCCCGTTCCGCGCGAGACGACGCATCCGAGCCGGCAAGGCAAGTCCGGCGGAGTGTCGAACTGCCGTCGCTTCAGTCACGCGACTCATGCGAGTGCACCAGCGATCGGCTTAGCTCCCCTCGGAAGCCGTAGGCCTTCCTCGGTCCGCTCGGGGGTGAAAGGGTCAACGCCACACGCTCCATCTGACCGAAGCTGCGACGGACCGCAGGAAGCTCTACCAATCGATGGAGGCCGGAAGCATGGGCACGATCACGACGTCTGACGGTACCGAGATCTTCTTCAAGGACTGGGGTTCCGGGCCCCCCATCGTCTTCAGTCATGGGTGGCCACTGTCGGCCGATGACTGGGACACCCAGCTGATGTTCTTTCTGCTGGAGGGCTACCGGGTGATCGCCCACGACCGTCGCGGGCACGGGCGCTCCACCCAGACCGATGGCGGCCATGACATGGATCACTACGCCGACGACCTAGCGGCGGTGGTCGACCATCTCGACCTCCAAGGCGCCGTCCAAGTCGGACACTCCACCGGCGGCGGCGAGGTAGTGCGCTACCTCGCCCGCCACGGCGAGGATCGCGTCGCCAAGGCGGTACTGATCAGCTCGGTTCCGCCGCTGATGGTTCAGACCGAAGCGAACCCGGGAGGGTTGCCCAAGAGCGTGTTCGACGGCTTCCAGAACTCGGTCGCGACCGGCCGCTCGCAGTTCTACCAAGACCTGGCCTCTGGCCCGTTCTACGGGTTCAATCGTCCGGGAGCGAAATCCTCTGAGCCGATCATCGAGAACTGGTGGCGCCAGGGAATGATGGGCGGCGCTAAGGCCCACTATGACGGGATCGTCGCGTTCTCCCAGACTGACTTCACCGAGGATCTCAAGAAGATCACGGTGCCGGTCCTGGTCATGCACGGTGACGACGACCAAATCGTCCCCTACGCCGACTCCGGACCCCTATCGGCAGAGCTCGTGCAAAACGGGACGCTGAAGACCTACCCGGGGTTCCCGCACGGAATGCCGACCACCGAGGCGGCAACGATCAATGCCGACCTGCTCGCCTTCGTGCGGGCCTGACCTGGTCATGCCCGGCACGTCGATTCCCCTAAACACGAAAGAGGTGCGATGACCGAAACAACGGACACGATCGTGCTCATCCACGGCTTATGGATGTCACCGCTGGCCTGGGAGCACTGGGTGACCCGCTACGAGCAGCGCGGATACACCGTGCTGACCCCCGGATACCCGGGGATCGGGCAAGGGGTCGAAGGTGCCGAGGCGCTGCGCGCCGATCCCGAGGTGATCGCTCACGTCGGCGTACGCGAAGTCGTCGACGAGGTCAGCGCGATCATCGAAGCGCTGCCAATGCCGCCGATCATCATGGGTCATTCCTTCGGCGGGACCTTCGCCCAGCTACTGGTCGGGATGGGGCTGGGCGCCGCCGGCGTGTCGATCGACGGAGCCGGGGTCAAAGGCGTCAACGTGATGCCAATCTCAGAAGCCCGGTCGGTTCTCCCGGTGCTGAAGAACCCGGCCAACGTGCACCGGGCGGTTCCGTTGACCCCGAAGGAGTTCCACTACGCGTTCACCAACACGCTCGACCAGGACGCCTCCGACGAGGCCTACGAGCGCTACGCGGTCCCGACGCCCGCGCGGATCCTGTTCCAGGGGGGCCTAGCAGGCGTCACCCACAACGCGTCGACGACGTATGACTTCTCCAACAACGACCGCGCGCCGCTGCTGTTCATCTCGGGCGGCTCCGATCACATCCTCCCGCCCGCCGTCCAGGAGTCCAACTACAAGAAGAACGTCAAACATTCGCAAGCCGTGACCGCCCACGCCGTCTTCCCCGGACGTGACCACTACACCTGCGGCGAACCCGGCTGGGAAGCGGTCGCAGACTTCGCGCTGGACTGGGCCCTCGATCCCCAACCAGGCGTTCTCGACACCTCGAGCCAGCACGCCTAACCGACGAAGCGCGCCTGATCACCTGGCCGTTCACTTGTCAAGCTCGTCGCGCCGGGCTAAGCCCAGCGCGACGGCATGGCGAAGCAACGTACGTTCACCGACTCCGGGGAGGAGCAGCGAGGCCAGCCAGCGCGTTTCGTAGCGGGCGCGACATCGCTCTGCCCCTTCCACGAAGAATCAGCACTCGCGACGACCCCGAATCAAGCGCAGCGGGCTCCCGCGATCGGTCCGATGTAGCAGTGCAGCCCAGAGCGCGTCTTCGTTCACCACGAGCACTTCCCCAACGGACAGAGTCTTGTTGGCGCGGAGCCAGAGCCCGGGGGACGATCGCTTAGGTCCTACCGCCGGCGGGCCGCGCGCGCAGCGCATTGGCGACGTAGGGAATCACCGCGCTGCCGGAGTCGGACGAGTGCTTGGCCGCGAACGCGATAGTGCGCTTGTCGGCGCTGGCGGACGAGTTCGTCGCCGACGAGCCGCGCTACCAGAGCGGCCCACCGTGGCCTCGGCCGCGGGATAGCCTCATCTAGTGCTCGAACCTGCCGGCAGACGCAGATCAAGGATGGCCGAGCGTGGCACACCGGTACCGACGCAGAGGTCGCCTGGATCAACGACGGTGTCACCCCGGGGCTCTCGATCACCGCGAACGTCCCGCCGAGCTTCGAGGCGTACGCGACCCTAGCCTTTCCGCTTGACCTCGAATTGACTCGCGATCAGCTGCGTCGCGCCGAGGATCACTTCGACGATGCGTTGCTTCGCGGGCTCCGTGCCCACCCGACGCGCCAGTCGTGGTGGCTCGGGTTCCTCGATACCGGCGCGAGCGATGTCGTCCTCGATGACGGTCCGCGCGTGCGTTGCCGCTTCCACGCGCGCTACGCCGAGCACGACTCGTCACCGGCGTCCAGCACCTACGCGCCCAGCCGACCTTGGCTTTGCGGTCTTTTGGCGCCGTTGCACCGGATCCCCAAGCGGACAGCAACGGCAGCCGGGCTGTGTAGGTCTGCGTAGCCGCGCTGCAGGCCTGACAAGCACCGCAACACACCCGACGCGGGGGGGTGCTGGACGCCCATTACTGCCCGAACCCGCCGCGCCGCCCATCCACTCGTGAGGTCACATGCGACGGGCCTGGCGCAGGCCGACCAGCGCGAACGCGGTCGCTCCCAGGGCATTCGCGGTCGCGAGCGTCCGGCGTCGGCGGTCGTTCAGCGCCAGCAGCAGCATCGTGGCGGCATGGGTGGCGTCGATTGCCACGCCTCCCAGGATCCACCCACGCGAGCGCTTCCTGCGGACGACGACTGCCTGGACGATCTGGCGCGCACCCAGGACGCGAGCAACCAGCACGGCTCGCCGGTCGATCGGGCCGTTGGTACGTTCGGCGAGCACGGCGTCGGGAGCCAGCAGGAGCGCTGATCCGTAGATCAACCGTACGCCGGCGAGAGACCGAACGGGGGTGGCTGCGGGCGCGGTCATCGACCGGTGCATGGTGTTTCGCTTGACGCTCCGGGCGCGTGCGCCTGGGTTGCCGCGCACTCGAGCATCAGCGCATGGACGAAGGCTTGGGGTAGGTTGCCCCGCATCTGTCGCTGGGCGACGTCGAACTCCTCAGACAGCAGGCCAGGCGGTCCGCAGGAAGCGCGGGTGCGTTCAAACCAGCGGGCCGCGGTGACGAGGTCGCCCTGCTGGTGGTAGGCGAGCGCCATCAGAAACCCGCACAGCAAGAACGCTCCTTCGGATTGGCCGAGCGGTCGTTCGTCGGGACGGTAGCGGTAGCAGTAGCCATCCTGGACCAGGTTGTGCTCGATCGCCTTCAGGGTCGCGATCGAGCGGGGATCCTCGGCGGCGATCGCGCCGCGGATCGGAGCAGCAGCAGCGCCGCATCCAGCCGCCGGTCGCTGGGGGAGCGCTGCCAGCGTCCGCTGGAGTGAAGCGCGTTGGCGGTGGTGTCGGCGGTGATCCGGTCAGCCAGCGTGAGCCAGTCGGCGATCCGCTCCCCGGCGGGATGGCGGGCACTGATCGCGCGTAGCCCCGCGGCGCAGATCAGCCGGCTGTGGGTCCAGGCGTCGGGGTCGATCTCCCACACTCCGGCATCGGGCTCCTGCCAGCGCTTGGCGATCGCCTCGACGGCGGCCTCGGCCGCCCGCCAGCCCTCAGCGTCGAGATGGTCATGGTCAGAGGCCGCCGCGAGCAGCAGCAGCGCCTCGCCGAACGCGTCGAGCTGGAACTGCTGGTTGACCCAGTTGCCGACGATGTCCTGTCCGCCCGGGTAGCCGGGCAGGTTCAGCTGGCGCTGGTCGGGTACGCGGCCGCCGGTAATCGTGTACGCCGGCTTGAGATCGGGGCCATGTTCGAGCAGTCGCGCTGAGACGAACCGCACCGCGTCGTCCATCAGCGGATGGCCGCCGGCGCGGGCGACCGCTTGCCCGGCGTAGCACTGATCCCGGATCCATACGTAGCGGTAGTCGTAGTTGCGTCCCTGGTCCGCGCGCTCGGGCAGCGACGTGGTCGCCGCCGCGACCATCCCGCCCCCGGCAGTAGTCAGCCCGGCAAGGACGGCGTAGGAGTGGCGCGCGTCACGGGCGGCAACGGTGTTCTCCAGGTTGGGGATCCGTTCGCGCCAGGCGGCCTCGGTGCCCTGCCAGGCATGCTCCACGTCAGGTAGCGCCGCGTCGACCGTCGCGGTCGAAGACGAGTATGAGGTCGTGGTGGGTGCCGGCCTTGAGATTCAACGTCAGCTCCAGGGTGGTGCCGTGACCGCCGTGCCGATGGGCTTGGGCGTCGGGCGCGCCGCCCCAGCGGACATGGGCGTCGCCCGCCCGGGCCGTCCAGGTGCCGTCGTCCTGACGATGCAGCTCGTTGGCGGCGTGACGACCGTAGTCGGCGCGGAGGTCGAGCACGACTCGGACGTGCGCGTCGCCCTGGGCGGCGACGATCCGCCGTAGGATCACCGCCCGGTCAGGACTGGACGGGAGGGCCAGCGCCTCGCGGGACTCGACCGCCGTCCCGTCATCGCAGGTCCAGCGGTTGCGCCAGATCAACCCCGGATGCTCGTAATAGCCGCCCCACACGAACCGCCCGACGGGTGTGACCGCGTAGGCGCCGCCCCCGCCGATCAGCGACGAGAACATCCCGTCGCCGTCCCAGCCCGGGAAGCACATCCAGGTGAAGTCCCCGCGCGGGCCGACGAGGATCCCGCGCTCGCCATCGGCCAGCAACGAATACTCGCGCAGCACGTGCGGGACCGACCCGCTCGGCCCACCCGCCGCGGCGGTCATCGCATCACCCGGCGCTTCTTCTCGTTGATCGTGCTCGACGCCGCCCGGTAGGCCTTCACCGCCGTCTGCGGGAGGGTTTTGAGAAAGCTCGGGGTGAAGAAGCCGTGGGCGTCGTGATCGAACTGTCCGTGGGCGCCGTGGTCGGTGTCTGCATCGGCGGGCTCATAGAGGTTGCTGGGTCGGTTGGCGCTGACCTTCTGGGAGGTGAGCTGGCTGTCCCAGGCGCCGATCGCGGCGTACTGGTTGGCGAACCCGGGAGCGACCTGCGCCACGAATACGAGCAGCTTGTTCCAGGACCCGATGGTCTTGTGCCGGCGCCCGTCAAGCGCCGTCTCGACGATGAACTTGGCCGGGATCTCAGGCTGATAGATCGGCGGCGCCGGCTGGGGGTGGACGTCGAATACAGACTCGACACCAGTCAAACTGCGGCGTGTTGACCGCGGGCAGATGGACCATGCTCAGACGAACGCGGCTGCGGTCGTGGATCAGCTCGGCCCGCAAGGACTCAAAGAATCCACGGCACGCGAACTTCGACGAGCAATACGCCGATTGCAGCGGGATCCCAATGAACGACAGTGCGGAGCCGACGTTGACGATCTGGCCCCGGTCGCGGGGACGCATCTTTGACAGCGCCGCCATCGTTCCCCATACCTGACCCAGGAAGGTCACCTCAACCGCCCGCTGGAAGTCGGCCGGCGTGACCTCCCAAGCGGGGGCGAACACCGTGGTCATCGCGTCGTTGACCCACACGTCGATCGGCCCCAGTTCCTCCTCGACCCGGGTCGCGGCCCAGTCGACCTGCTCAAACTGGGATACGTCGGTTTCGATCACCAGTGCTCGCGCTCCGGCGTCCCGGACCTCCCGGGCGGCGGCCTCCAGGCCGGCCTGGCCACGGGCAAGCAGCGCAACGTCAAACCCATGCTCGGCGAACGCCTTGGCGGTGGCACGCCCGACCCCTGCAGACGCTCCGGTGATGACAGCTATTCGACCCATGTGTGCCTCCCTGGTTGTCTGATGGATGACGTGCTCTCAGCGCGTCGTGCCCGGTGAGCTCGCCACCGGCCCGACGAAGGTCGGACGCAAGCGCCGGTCGCTCCGGTTATCGGGCGCCAAGGGCCGGGGCTCGGCTAAGGTTGAGACTGGATCAGAACCCAGGAGCAGGGGAGCAGCCACATGACGGAAGTGCAGGGCGATGCGGGCCGGGACAGCGTGGACGTGCACAACCGCTTGGACAAGGTGGTGCTCGCGCTCACCCAGCACGACGCCGGCAGCGTCCACACGACGTTGACCGCCGAGGGCGCCCGCCGGGTCGCCGAGTCGCTGCGCGAAGCGGCCGACGCGGCGGAGCGTACGCCCGGCAGCTGAGCAGGCTTCGCGACGCCGGGCGGCGGGATCAGATCTCATCGCGGTAGCCGTAGAACTCGTGGTCTTCGTTGTAGCCGCCCTGTCCGCCTTCGCGCTGTGAAAAGTGGCGGACGAACTCGATTTCCTTGATCCACTTGACCTGCTTGAAGCCGAGCTGGTTCTCGACCCGCAGGCGCAGCGGCGCGCCGTGCAGCACCGGTAACGTCTCGCCGTTCATGTCATAGGCGAGCAGGCTCTGGGGGTGGCGCAGGTCTTTGATCGAGTGCGAGTCGTAGTACTGGCCGCCCTCGCCCCCCTCACCGTAGGAGTAGAACATCACCCAGTTCGCGTCTGGCTGGGGTTTGACCAGCTCGATCAGGGCCTGAAACGGCAGGCCTGACCACTTGCCGATCGCCGACCAACCCTGGATGCAGTTGTGCATCGTGATCTGCTCCCGGTGCGCCATTTCACGCAAGTCGGTCAGCGAGAGTTCGACCGAATGCTCGACCAGTCCGTGCACGCGCAGACGGTAATCGGCAAACCCGCCATCGCGCAGCGCTGCCCACTCGTGACTGGTCGGCACCAGCCCGTTGGGCCAAAAGAACGGGCTGATGTCCTGCTCGCGGTACTCCGCGCGCGGAGCATAGTGATCGAACAGCAGATCCATCACCCGCCCGACGGTGGCGTTGGAGACGCGCTGCAGGATGCGGGTGTGCGTCCAGGAGAAGCGCACCGCCCAGACGTTGAGCGCCACCGTCACCGCGATCGCCAGTAAGAACAGCGCGACTCCATCGAGGTTGTCCTGGTCGGTGCCGAGCGTGATCGTGTTGAGGTTCTTGGCGAACCCCGTGGCGGCAACCATCGTCATGTGCACGGCCAGGAACAAGACGAACACGCACATCACGACGAAGTGAAATGTCCGTGCCGCCTGGCGGTTGCCGAAGATCCGCTGGTAGAACTTGAAGCGGTTGTCCAGCGCCGGAGACATCGCCAGCCCGCTCAGAATCGCCAGCGGGCCGAGCAGAAAGATGACCGCGAAGTAACTGAGTTGCTGGATTGCGTCAAACCGGAAGTAGCCGCCCGGCTCGGCGGGGAGATGCAGCGCTGAATACTGCACGACGCACGACGCCGCGTCGGGCAGGATCGACAGCTGGGTCGGGATCAGCTTGAGGTAGTGAGCGGTGCCGAACAGCAGCGCGACATAGGCAATGCCGTTGATCACGAACAGGATGTCGAAGATGAAGTGCCAGTGGCGCGCGACGCCGATCGTGTGCCGCCCCCCCGGCATCCCGAACAACGGGCTCAGGGTGATCGCATCATCCTTGGCCGTCCACGTCCGGTTCCTGGGGACTGCGCCGCGGAAGCGCAGCACCTCTCGATCGGGGGTGCAGTCGGTCTTGATGTACAGGCGCGGGTGGTCGGCGAGGATCTGCCAGCCTGCGCGGACGATCATCACCATGAAGAAGAAGTTCGCGGCGTGGGTCACGATCACCCACGCCGGGACACCGGGTGAGACACGGGGACTGGAGGGCACGCACGGATGGGCGTTGATAAACGACTGTCCGGTGCCAGTGGCGATGAAGATCTTGAACGCCGCGACCAAGGCGAAGCACAGCAGCACGAAGCCCGGCAAAAGCCACCAGACTGAGATGAACCGCGAGCCCAGCCGGAATTGCACCTGGCTGAGCCGCATGCGCGGGTGCGTACCTTCCTCGGAGGTCAGCGCCTCGCTGCGAAACTCCTGCTCGGCATCAGGCATGCCCTGGCGGCGATGAGCGCCCTCGTGCTCGCCTGAATCAGCCATAGACAGCCACCTGCACGGCGTGCTCGTGTCTCACGGTCGCGCTGCCGAGCCGGGGGCGATGCCCCAGGCGCTCGTGAATGACTCGCCGGGCTGCAGGATCTGAAGGCCGTCGCCGGACTGCAGCGCGTTGGGCGCGCAGGTCATCGGCTCGATCCCCAGGCCGCGCCGGCGGCGCGCCGGTTCGGGCAGCGAGTCCCCGGTGAACAGCATCAGATACCGGTAGCGCGCATCGAGCCAGAGCGTCACGCGGCGCTCGCCGTCCGCGGTGGACAGATGCACGCGAGCGCGGCCGTCGTCGTCGCGGCGCAGGTTCGTGTAGCCGGTGTCGAGCTGGATGTCTCCCAGCTCACGTGCGGTGAGGAAATCGAACTCGGTGCCGTCCACGGACTCGGCGCCGGCGGGTATTCCGTTTGCGTCTGCGCGGATCCGGCGCCGGCCGGGCGCCTGAAGCACCAGCGGGTCGATCCGGCCGGTGCCGAGCGTCAGGTATGGGTGAGCTCCCGTGCCGTAGGGACAGCGACCGGTGCCGACGTTGGTGGCGGTCGTGACGACGGTCAGGCCCGCGTCGGACAGCGAGTACTCGATCGCGAGCGCGAGCGCGAACGGCCAGCCGGATTGTGGGTGGAGCACGTATTGCATTCGCACGCGGTCCTGGGCGCGGGCCGCGACCGTCCAGTTGGTCCAGCGCACCAGTCCGTGGATCGCGTTATGGCTGGCGGGTTCGGTCAGTGCCAGCTGGTGATCGGAACCGTCAAAGCTGTAGCGGCCGTCACGCAGCCGGTTGGGCCACGGGATCAGCGACTGTCCGCGGGCATCGGTGCAGCGCTCCTGCACGGCGTAGCCGTCCAGCAGCTCACGGCCGGAGGCGACGTAGGCCCGCAGCGCCCCGCCGACCTCGACCACCACCGCCCGCTGATCGGCGTGGCTGAGCTCGATCTGCTCACCCGAGGGGGCGATCGGAAGCTCGGCTGGGGGGTTCACGTAGGCTCCTGGCACCGGAGGGCGGCGTCGAGGACCTCGGCGAGGTGCAGCGCGCGGCGGCCGGTGGTGTGCTGGATCTGGGTGCGGCAGCTGAACCCGTCGGCGATCACCAGCGTGTCGCGGTCAGCGGCCCGGATGGCGGGCGCCATGACCCGTTCAGCGCAGGCGATCGAGACGTCGTGGTGGCCGCGCTCAAACCCGAAGTTTCCCGCCAGGCCGCAGCACCCCGAGTCCAACCGCTCGGCGTCGACGCCGGCAGCTGAGAGCGCGTCGAGGTCTGAGTCGAAGTCCAGCACGGCCTGGTGGTGGCAGTGCGCCTGCACCACCGCGCGTTTTTCAAGCGCCGGTGCGGCCCAGTTGGGTGTGTGGTCGCGCAGCAGCTCGGCGAGGGTCACGGTCGCCTTGGCGACGCGCTGCGCGGCCGGCAGGTCGGGGAACAGCTGGCCGAGATCGTGGCGGAAGACGGCGGTGCAACTGGGCTCGAGGCCCACGATCGGGATGTCATTTGACGCGGCGGCGTCTAGCGCCTGAACGGTGCGGCCTAGCACGCGCTTGGCGATCGGCAGCTGGCCGGTGGAGATCCAGGTCAGCCCGCAGCACAACGGCCGGTCGGGCAGCTCGACAGCAAACCCGGTCGCCTCAAGGACCCGCACCGCCGCCTGGCCGACGTGGGGATGCAGGTAGTTGGTGAACGTGTCGGGCCACAGCAGCACCCGCCGCCCGGCAAAACTCCCCCGAGGACGGTTCGTGAACCAGCGACGCAGGCTCGTTCTGGCGAACCGCGGGATCTCACGTTCGGGAGTGATCCCACCGGCGCGCTTGATCAGCCGGTCAAGTCCGGGCGCGTGGGTGAGCCCGTTGATCAGCGCCGGCGCTCTAGTAGCGGCGCGAGCGCCCAGCGGCAGCCAGCCCATCGTGTAGTGCGCGGCCGGACGCCGCCGGCCTTCGTAATAGTGGGCAAAAAACTCGGCCTTGTAGGTCGCCATGTCCACCGACACCGGGCACTCGTTCTTGCAGGCCTTGCAGGCCAGGCACAGATCCAGCGCGTCGCGAACCTCTTCGGAGCGCCAGCCGTCGGTGATCACCTCGCCTGAGAGCATCTCGAACAGCAGGTGCGCGCGCCCGCGGGTGGAATGGCGCTCCTCGCGCGTGACCATGTAGCTCGGGCACATCGTCCCGCCACCCTCCCCGCGGCACTTCCCCACCCCGACGCACCGCAGCGTCGCCGCGGTCAGGCGGCCGCCGTCATCGGGGTAGCGAAAGTAGGTCTCAGGTTGCGCGGGATGCCAGTCGGGACCGATTCTGAGGTGCTCGTCGAGCTTGGCGGAGTGCACCACCTTGCCGGGGTTCATCTTCCCAGCTGGGTCCCAGATCGCCTTGAACTGCTCAAACGCACCGACTAGCTCTGAGCCGTACATGCGCGGCAGAAGCTCGGCGCGTGACTGGCCGTCGCCGTGCTCGCCGGAGATCGAGCCGCCATATCCGACCACCAGGTCCGCCGCCTCGGTCACGAACGCCCGGTATTTGTCGATCCCCGCCCGGGTGCGCAGATCGAAGTCAAGGCGGTTGTGGATGCACCCGTCGCCGAAGTGCCCGTACACCGCAGCGCGGTAGTCGTAGCGGTCATACAGCGCTAGCAGGTCGGCCAGGTAGTCACCCACGCGCTCGGGTGCCACCGCCGAATCCTCCCAGCCGGTCCAGGTCGGGGTCCCGTCGGGCAGCCGGGCGGTCACTCCCAGCGCGGCCTCGCGCACCGCCCAGATTCGCTGCTGCTCTGAGCTGTCGGTGACCAGCCGCATCGACGGCGCGTGGTCGCCGGCTCGCCGCAGCCGCGCCATCAGCGAGTGTGCGCGTTGGCTCAGCTGATCGCCGTCAGGGCCGCCGAGCTCGACGATCAGCCATGCCTGTCCGTCTGGCAACAGCGACAGTCCGCCGAGCTGCAGATGCTCCTGGCGGGCGTATTGCACCAGCCGGTGGTCAAACCCCTCGATCGCCCGCGGGCGCTCGGCCAGCAGCTCACCGACGGCGCGTCCGGCGCTGACGACGTCGGGGTAGCCGAGCACCACCACGGCCAGCGCCGTCGGCTGCTCGATCAACGCCACCTGGGCTTCCAGCACCGTGACGCACGTGCCCTCGCTGCCGACCAGCGCCCGGGCGACGTGAAAGCCGTGCTCGGGCAGCAGCGCGTCGAGGCCGTAGCCCGCAACTCGGCGGGGAATGTCGGGGAAGCGCTGACGGATCGACTCGCCGTAGCGATCACGTAGATCCCGCAGGTCCCGATAGATCTCGCCCCGCCGCCCGCCCGCGGCGATGATCGCCTCGAGCTCTGCCTCGGCGGTGGCGCCGACGTCCAGGATCAGTCCGTCGTAGGTGAGCACCTGCAGCGACTGGACGTTCTGCGACGTGCGGCCGGCGACCACCGAATGGGTGCCACACGAGTCATTGCCGATCATCCCCCCCAGCGTGCAGTGATCATGCGTCGCTGGGTCCGGCCCGAACGTCAGCCCGTGCTCAGCGGCCGCGTCACGCAACCGGTCAAGGACGCAGCCGGGCTGCACCCGGGCGCTGCGCGCATCCACGTCGACCGCAAGCACTCCATTCAGGTGACGGGAGAAGTCAAGCACCACCGCGGCGTTCGCGGTCTGCCCCGCCATCGCGGTCCCACCGCCGCGGCACAGCAGCGGCGCGTCATAGGCCGCGCAGGTCGCGACCGCCGCAATCACATCGTCAAGGCTCTCGGGAAGCACCACCCCGAGCGGGACCTGCCGGTAGTTAGACGCGTCGGCCGCATACAGCGCCTGGGCGCCGGCGCCGAAGTCCACCCGGCCGCGCACCGCCGAGCGCAGCGCGGCCGCGAGCCCTGCAGCGCCCGACTTGCTGCCGGACGGCCGAAGCCGTCCGGCAGCGCTGGATGCGATGTTCGCGCTCACGGGCGTGGACCGGGTTCAGCGGCCGGGCAGGAACTCTTCGAGCTTCTGCTTGGCCGACTGGGCGATCATCTCTTTGGCGCTCGGGTCGCCGCGCAGCAGCGAGTACATGAACGACTGCGCCTGCTCAATCGTGATGTGCGGCGGCAGCGGCGGAACCGAGGGATCCGTGATCGCCTCGATCACCACCGGACGGTCGGCGCTCAGCGCTTCCGTCCATGCGCCGGCGACCTGGTCGGGTGAGTCGACGCGGATGCCTTTGAGCCCGATCAACTCGGCCCACTGCGCATAGTGCACGTCGGGGATGTCCTGGGTGGTCGGCACCCTGGGCTCGCCGGCCATCGCCCGCAGCTCCCAGGTGACCTGGTTCAGATCGCGGTTATTGAGCACCATCACGTAGAACCGCGGGTCTGACCACTCTCGCCAGTACTTCGCGACCGTGATCAACTCGGCCAGCCCGTTCATCTGCATCGCGCCGTCGCCGACGAGCGCGAACACCGGCCGGTCGGGGTGAGCGAACTTCGCGCCGATCGCATAGGGCACGCCCGGTCCCATTGTCGCCAGCGTCCCCGACAGTGATCCCATCATCCCCTTGCGCAGCTTGACGTCGCGGGCGTACCAGTTCGCTGACGAGCCGGAGTCTGAGGTGAGGATCGCGCGGTCGGGCAGTTGCTTTGACAGCTCGTGGAACAGCAGCTGGGGGTTGATCGGCTCGGCTGACTCGTGCGCGCGGTCGTCCATCAGCGTCCACCACTCGGAGACGTTGTGCTCGATCGTCTCGCGCCAAGAGCGATCCTCCTTGCGCTGCAGCAGCGGGATCAGCTCCCGGAGCGTCTCGGCGCTGTCGCCGATCAGGTTGAGCTCCATTGGATAGCGGATCCCGAGCATCTTGCCGTCGATGTCGATCTGCACCCCGCGGGCCTGGCCGTCCTCGGGCAAAAACTCCGAGTACGGGAAGCTCGAGCCGACCATCAGCAGGGTGTCGCAGTCCATCATCATGTCCCAGCTGGGCTTGGTGCCCAGCAGGCCGATCGCCCCCGTCACCCACGGCAGGTCGTCGGGCAGGACCCCCTTGCCCAACAGCGCCTTGGCGACCCCGCAGCCCAACAGCTCGGCGACCTGGGCCACCTCGTCTGCGGCGTGCAGGGCGCCCTGACCGACGAGCATCGCCACCTTCTCGCCGGTGTTGAGGATCTCGGCCGCGGCGCGCAGGTCCGCGTCCTTGGGCACGCTGCGGCCCCGCAGGAACCCCGGGCCGGAGTGCACGGTCCCGTGGGCGCGGGGTGGCTCGGGCACGGCGTCGGCCTTCTGCACGTCGACCGGGACGATGATGCAGGTGACGGTCCGCTCGGCCAGCGCGATTCGCATCCCGCGGTCGATCAGGTGACGCGCCTGCGCCGGGTCCATGCAGACCTGCACATATTCGTGTGCGACGTCCTTGAACAGCGCGTCGAGGTCGACCTCCTGCTGGAAGTTGCCGCCCAGTCCGGGCCGGGCCTGCTGGCCGACGATCGCCAGTACCGGCTGGTGGTCAAGCTTGGCGTCATACAGGCCGTTGAGCAGGTGGATGGCGCCGGGACCGGAGGTGGCCATGCAGACGCCGACCTCCCCGGTGAACTTCGCGTGCGCGCACGCCATGAACGCCGCCATCTCCTCGTGGCGGGCCTGGACGAAGTGGGGGCGATCGACGCCGGCCTCGCCGCGCATTGCTCCCAAGAAGCCGATGATTCCGTCCCCGGCGTAGCCGAAGATCCGCTGCACGCCCCAGTCGTTGAGCAGGCGGCTCAGAATGTATTCGCTGACGTTCTCACTCATCTATCGCTCCGAACATGTGTGTGTTGAGGGGTCTGCTGTCGATTCGCGGGGCTCGTGCAACCGTCACACGAACTTGGGGTACAGGGACATCCCCCCGTCGACGACGATCGTCGTCCCGGTGACGTAGCTGGCCTGCGCGCTGGCCGCCCATGTGACCGCGGCGGCGATCTCCTCCGCGTTACCCATCCGCCCCAGCGGGATCTCTGACTCGACCGCGTGCTTCTGCTCTGAGTCATCGAGCACGAACTCGTTGATCGGCGTGATGATCGCGCCCGGCGCGACGTTGAGCACCCGGATCCGGTGCTCGGCCAGCTCCCGCGCCGCCGTCTCCATCAGCAGCTTGATGCCACCCTTGCTGGCGCAGTAGTGCGCAAACCCCGGCCACGGGATGAACTCGTGGACGCTTGACATGTTGACGATCACCCCACCACCGCCGGAGGCCATCACCTTGCCCGCCTCACGCAGACACAAAAACGCGCCGGTCAGGTTGGTCGCAAGCACCGCGCTCCAGGCCTCGAGGTCCATCTCAAGCAGCGGGATCTGCTTCTCGATCCCGGCATTGTTGACCAGCAAATCAAGACCACCGAACTGGTCGGCGGCCTCCGCGACCATCCGCTTGACGTCATCCTCGCGCCCGACGTCGCCCTGGACCGCGAACGCCCTGGGTGCGCCGCCGCGCGCAAGCCGGTCGGCGAGCGCCTGGGCGGCCTTGGCCTCGTGGTCTGAGTAGTAGTTGATGCACACGCTCGCGCCTTCTGCCGCCAGGCGCCGCGCGCTGGCCTTGCCGATGCCGGTGTTGCCTCCGGTGACGATCGCCCTGCGCGCCTTCAGCAGCATCAGCTATGCCTCTGTGTCGTGATCATCGGCTCCGGCGAGCAAGACCGACCCGGGCGGTCGGTGACAGGTAGCCCGCCAGCCAGCGGGCAAGCACCCGCAGGCGGTACGCGGCCCGGCGATCCGGGCGCCGCTGAGCGCAGCGCCCGGGGGCACGGCAACCCACCGAACCGCGCCTCGACGATCGTCGCCCGCGATGGGGACTGCCCGTTCACCCGGCCGCCCCGCTCCCGAGGCGGTCGGCCAGGCGGGAGGCGAGGGCCATGATCGTCAAGGCGGGGTTGGCCGACCCCTGAGTCGGACAGACGCTGCCGTCAGACACGTACAGGTTGGGCACCCCCCAGACGCGGTGATCGGAGTTGATCACGCTGTTCTCGGGGCTTGAGCCCATGCGCGCCCCGCCGACCAGGTGCGCGTAACGGTGGATGGTGAGGATGTCCTGGGCGCCGGAGGCCTTCAGGATGTCGGTGATCACCTTGGTCGAATACTGCATGTTGGCCTTGTCGTTCTCCGAATGCGTGTAGTCAAAGCGCGCCACCGGCATGCCGTAGGGGTCCTTGTCCTCGGCCAAGGTCACCCGGTTCTCGGGGTGGGGCAGCAGTTCGTTGAGCACTCCGATGGTCGCCCAGTGGTTGTAGTCGCGCATGTACTCGCGCAGCCCACGTCCCCAGTGGCCGTCGGCGAGGACGTGCTCAGCCCAGCCGATCGGCAGCGGTGACACGGTCTGGATCGAGAACCCGCGCGCGAACCCGCGGCTCTCATCGGTCTCATAAAACTGCTCGGAGGACACCTCGGGCGGCGGTCCCTTGTACATGCGCTGCTCCTCGGGGTAGCGCCCGGCGGTCTGCGCCGCGCCCTGGACCATCACGTAGCGCCCCACCTGGTCTGAGTCGTTGCCCAGGCCGGTCGGATAGCGCTTGGAGGTGGAGTTCAACAGCAGCCGCGGGGTCTCGATCGAGTAGCACGCCACCGCCACGGCCTGAGCGCGCTGCAGGCGCTGCACGCCGTCTGACTCGTGGACGTAGGTGACGCCGGTCGCGCGTCCGCTGGACTCGTCGATCTCGACTGAGACAGCCATGCTGTCGGCGCGGATCTCAACCGCGTGGGCGATCGCGTCGGGCAGGTGGGTGACATACGGGCTGGCCTTGGCGTTGACCTTGCAACCCTGCAGGCAATAGCCGCGATAGATGCAGTGGGGCCGGTTACCGAACGTCCCGTTGACGATCCCGACCGGGCCGGCGCGCATCTCGATCCCGAGCTCGATCGCGCCCTTCCACAGCGTCTGCGCCGGCCCGGAGACCGGATGGGGAGAAAACGGGTAGGAATGGGGATCCCCCCACGGCCAGTCCTGGCCGGCGACCGGCAGCTCGCGCTCGACCTTCTCATAGTGGGGCTTGAGCTCTGCGTAGGAGATCGGCCAGTCCGCGCCGACACCGTCGCGGGTGTGGGTCTCGAAATCCGAGGGGTGAAACCGAGGGCAGTAGCCGGCGTAGTGGACCATCGAGCCGCCCACCCCGCGACCGGAGTTGTTCTTGCCCAACTCGATCGGATCCTCGCCGCCGATCACCCGCTCCTGGGTCCAGTAGAGCTGATGGGAGCCGGCCTCGTCCGATACCCAGTCCTCGTCGGGGTGCCAGAACGGACCCGCTTCGATGATCACGATCCGCCACCCCTGACGCGCCAACCGCTGCGCCAGCACCGACCCACCGGCGCCCGCCCCGACGATCACGAGGTCGACCTCGTCGGAGTCCTCGTAGCGGGTCATGGTGTCCTGGCCGGGCAGATCACGGCGATGCACGTCAAGCAGGAACCGCGAGTCGTTGCCCTCTGGGCCGATCGCGCCCTTGAGCAGTCCGCGGATCATGGCTCAAGCTCCTGCGCCGCACGGACCGGGTCCTCGGCTGTCGCGCCCGGGCGCTCGTGCGGCTCAAGGGTGCTCGTCGGACCGAGGCGCATGTAGCCCTGCGGATAGGCCGGGCCGCCGAAGCCGATCTCGTTAAAACGCCCACGGATGTGAATAGAACGCGGCCAGAATTCCGCGCATGCACACCGACCACGCCCGTGACACGTCAAGCTCGTCCCACGCGCCGCCGCTCAGCTCACCCTGTGAGAGGGCGGTCACGATCAACTCGCGCTGCGCCGCGTCGCAGCCGGCGAAGCTGTCGGCCTGATGGCGCTCGGAGGCCGTCTCATCCAGGCCCCGCAGCACCAGCCGCCACGTGTCGGGATCGCGCGGCATGTTCGCGTAGCGGTAGCCGTCCAGCCGTCCGGCGGCGAGCTTGTCGTCGACCATCTCGGCGACCGGGACCCGCGGCTCGACGTCCTGAGCGGTCGTCACGTCGCACAACGCCCGTAGCGTCGGCTCCTCCTCAGCGGTGAAGAACCGCAGTGGGCCCGGTGGGCGCAGGCGCGCCTTCAGCACCTTGCGCGTGGCGTCATCCCAGTTCTCGGCGTTGTCCATCACGTCGTAGTCGGGATAGCGGCCGATCATCTGCGGCGTCGTCCCGACGCGCTGACGCGGCAGCCAGCTGGGGTGTCGCGGCTCGCCGCCCTCGCGTAGGTTGGGCAGATGGTCTGGGCGGGTCAGGTCACGGTCGGCCATCTGAGTCAGTCCTCCCGGCGCAGCAACGCGGCCAGCACGCCCAGCATGCCGACGATCGTCATCAGGCCCGGCGCCATGATCGGCGGGCCCATCGCCAGGTTGTAGGCGGGCTGATCAAAGCCGCCGGGACGGCGAGCCACGCCGCGGGCGTGGTAGTACTCGCCCAGCAGGCCGTTGGCGGTGTAGATCAGCGCCGTCACCGGCAGGTAGGTCTTGGCCCACTTGCGGCTGTATACGCCGCCGATCCCCGCTACCACCACCGGCGGGGTGACGATGATCGGGCTCCACATCATCTTGTTGCCAAAGCTCGCGCGGTAGTGCTCCAGATAGATCTCCGCCGTGGTGACCGCCGCCGCGAACGCCGTCACCCCCGACAACGACCGCTCAAACCGCCCGTGCTCGATGTTCGACACCGCCCGATCGATGAAATGCTCGCCACGCCTCGCCCGTCGAGCGTTCTTCTTGGTCAGGATGCCCATTCGTCTCTCCTGTGATCAGATCGCATAGCGCTCGGCATCGCGTTGCTTGAACTCCAGCCCGTTGCCGGGCCGGGTGAAATCGGGATGCAACGCGCCGTCGATAGGCTCAAGCACCCCGTCGAACAGCATCTGCTCCAGGCGCGCGTGATCATGGAAGTACTCCAGATGCCGAAACGGGATCACCGCGCAGCACGCGTGCGCGTGGATCGACGGGCCACAGTGAGCCGAGAGCTCCAGCGACCGAGCCTGACACAGCGCCGCAACGCGCAAGAAACCGGTGATCCCCTCACAGCGGGTCACGTCGGCCTGCAAGCAGGATGTGACCGCACCAGCAGCCAGCATCCGTTCGAAGTAGCCCAGCGTGTAGCCGTACTCTCCCGCCGCGATGTCCATCCCCGCCGGGGCGTGATCACGCACGAACCGCAGCCCGTCCAGGTCATCAGAGGAGACCGGCTCCTCAAACCAACTCACCGCGAAATCCTCCGCGTACCGATGCGCGAACCACAGCGCCTGCGCGCGCGACAACGCTCCGTTGGCATCCACATAGAGCTCGGTGTTCGGGCCGATCGCCTCCCGCGCCACCCGCACCCGCTCCAAATCGCGGTCCGGGTCGCGCCCCACCTTCATCTTCACGCGCGGGATCCCCTGCTCCGCCCACCCCCCGAGCTGCTCGGCCAGCCGGGCGTCGGGATAAGAGCAGAAGCCGCCCGATCCGTACACGGGAACCGTCTCATGAGCGGCGTCCAGCAGGGTCGCCAGCGGCAGCCCCAGGATCCGTGCCTTCAGATCCCACAGCGCCGTGTCGACCGCAGCGATCGCCATCGACGCAACGCCGGGACGACCGAGGTTCCGACACGCCGCGACCATTGCCTCCCAGCTGGCGGTGACCCGCAACGCGTCACCCCCCGCCACCACGTCAGCGAGCGTGGAACTCACAACCGCGGCGCTGGCCACATCCCCGTAGGTCCAACCCAGCCCGATCTCACCGCCGCCGTAAGCCCGGACCAGCACGATCGTCGTCGCATCCCACTGCGCCGTACCGTCAGACTCCGAGCAATCCGTAGGAATCCGGTACGCCGACACGTCCAGTCCATCAACTGCGACGTCAGCTCTCGTGGTGGCGCAGCTCATCCGAGCCGCTCACCGAGCAACGGGGGACGCACGTCGGACCGCACGCGGTCGCGCTGATATACGGGAGCGGGAGTCAACTCGCCCCCCTCAGTGCCCGAAGCCCTCAAATCAAAACAACGCGAGAGGGAGTGGACGCAACCTCGACGACTTCGCACCAGCGGCTCGCCGGCCTCTTCCACGTGCGTCGCGTGCCAGGCCGCGCCGCGCATGGTCTCGTCCGGATTGCAAGGGGCCAGACGCTGGGCGGCGCCGGTCGCCTCGGGCCGCATGCTCTGCGAAAGCGTGTCCAAGGCACGGCGCAGCACCCGTGAGATCTGCATCTGCGAGACCCCGAAGCACCTCGCGATCTCTGACTGGGTCAGGTCATAGACGAATCGCAGCGCGAGCACATGCTGCTCGTGCTCGGTAAGGCTCGGGATCGCATCGCCGAGCATCACGCGGTGCTCGGCCACCGCGAAACCTCGGTCCTCGCCTCCTAGCCGCTCAGCCAGGGGGACGGATGCGTCGTCCGGAGTCGTCAGCGGGAGTGTGTTGTTGACCCCGCGCACGCGTACCGCCTCTGCTACGAGCTCGGCGCTCAGTCCGGTTTCGGCTGCGAGCTGTTCGATGGTGGGCGTCCGGCCGGTCGTCTGACACAGGCGCTGGCGCGCCCGCTCGACCGCGAGCGAGGCGTCGTGTACCCCGCGCGGCATGTGCAGCGCCCAGGTTGTGTCTCGAAGGTGATGCCGCAACTCGCCCAGGATCGTCGGCACCGCAAAGCTCCAGAACGACACCCTCCGGCTCGGGTCAAAACGGTCGACCGCCTTGACCAGCCCCACGCAGGCGACCTGGACGAGATCCTCGAGCGGCTCGCGCCCGTGGTAGTGACGAAGTGCAAGCCGGCGAGCCAGCGGCATCGACATATGGATCGCAAGCTCACGCGCACGGCGATCACCATCGCGCTGATACCGGCCTATCAGCGCCGCCACCCGCGCTTGCGTGGACGCTCCGGCCTCGTCTGTCGTTATATCAGTCATGCTGCGATTATAACAGCTTGACTGATATCAGCCAAGCTGTTTATCCTGTGGTTATGAACGAGCGACAACTCGGCTACGAGCTTCGCCTCGCCGAGCACGCCTGGCACAAAAATCTCGAAGGACCGATGCGCGAGCTCGGCCTTACGGTGCCTCAGTATTCGACGCTCAGAGCGCTTGAGCACGCGCCTGGGGCGTCATCGGCCGAGCTCGCCCGAGCCGCGCTCGTGACCCCGCAGACGATGAGCGCGATCGTCCGCAAGCTCGAGCACGCCGGACTGATCGAGCGCGCCGTCCGCACACACAACCTCCGCGTTCTGAACGCCCGGATCACGCCGGCTGGCAAAGCGCTCATGGTCAGGGCGCGCAGGCTCGTAGGCCGCCTGGAGGCAACCGCCGTCGCCGATCTGGCAGAACCCGAGCACCGACAACTGCTGGATCTGCTCGTACGCTGCACCGCCGCCCTGGAGCGCGCGGCCCCTCAGCGCACGCGGGCCATTTGATCCCAAGCCATCCGTGCTGGCGAATTCGTGCCGCGGACGCGCCCCGGTGTTTAGGTCGCGATCGCCCCCGTACCGGCACTAACGGCGCCCGGACGACACCCCCCAGTACCGACCACGACAACGGCAGGCGAGCAGCCGCCCGTCCTTGACGTACACGTTCCACGGGCAAGAGCCCGTGCAGTTGACCCCGTGCGTGGAGCGCACCACCTTCTGCGCCCAACCGCCCCGATAGGAACGCTCTCACGCCCGGTCCTTGGATACCAGCTGACTCCAACCCTCCGCGTTGACCGGTCCGCGGCGCAGGAACCGATGCGCCTCTAACAGCGGATCAGGGCCGCTGCTCTGGGCCAGCGCTCACGGGCTCGCTCGCTGCTCGGCCGCGCGCCCTCTGACCGTCTGCTTTTCAGCCAGCGCCATCGCGCCCGGATGCCCCTCGCCCGGCCACGGCGTCAGCAACAGCAACAGCCGAGCCGTGACGTGCGCATGGACGGCATGACGCTCACCGGGCTCAAAGCGCACCATCAGCCCACTGCCGCCGGACACCCGCTCCCCACCGGCGGTCGTTATCTCCACCTCGCCGCTGACCACCGAGACCCACGCGTATTCGTGCACCTGATGATCCTTGAGGCTCTCGCCGGCCGGGATTTCCAACACGATCGCCCGTCCGCCGCCGTCGCTCTCCAGGATCTCCGGCGAGTGCGGACGGACCGTCAACGACGGCAGATCCCAGGTCTTCATGCCTCACCGCCTACGCGTCGAAGGAGCCCACCCATCACCGACAGCTTTTCATAGTCCGTCATACAACGCGTGCCCGCTCGACGCGGAAGACATGACCGGTGGGAGGACGCAACTCGCCCGCCATGCCGCCGATCCTACGTTCATCTCGGGACATATTGGGGACATGTTTCGAAGTTGGAACACGTCCAAGAACGACGAAGGCCCCGCGCTGCGGGGCGTTCGAAGTGGGCCGTGGAGGGATCGAACCTCCGACCTTGGGATTAAGAGTCCCCTGCTCTACCAGCTGAGCTAACGGCCCGGACAGGCGATGTTAGCCAGCGCCGCGCGACTGATGCCGCGTGCCGGGCAG
Source organism: uncultured Solirubrobacteraceae bacterium (assembly GCA_963846015.1). Taxonomy (GTDB): domain Bacteria; phylum Actinomycetota; class Thermoleophilia; order Solirubrobacterales; family Solirubrobacteraceae; genus Palsa-465. The sequence continues at coordinate 424,035 of CAWJUE010000001.1, read as the reverse complement.
GTGTCCTGGCGGGTGCTTGATCAGCAACCCTGAGCCTCGGTAGGCGACGTCGAGGCCGACTCGAGCTCCGAGGTCAAGGTCTTGCGCTGGCTCTTGGGGACCTTGGTCAGCAGCTTGGTTTGGGCCAGCTGGGCGAGGCCGGTGTTTTTGGCCGCGTAAGCCGACAGGGCCAGGCACTTGTAGCCGTCGGCGGTGGGGCTCTGCGCGGTGATCTCGTCCCAGACGTGCGCCTCCTGGGGGTAGTTGCCCAGGTAGCTGTAGGCCCGGGCCGCGAAGGTGGCGGTCGTCACGTCGGGTTTGGGGACGAGCTTGACGTACTGCCCGTATTCGTTGGTGACGAGCCCCAACTGTTGCTTCCCGAAGTTCGTGAAGGTGCCCTTGTCAAAGCCAGCGCTCTGGGCGTTCTCGTAGCGAGCCTGGATCAAGTTGGCCCAGGCCGAGGGATCGTTCGGGTTCTTGTTGACGCGCGCCTGCGCGTTCTTGGCGGCGCTGCCGACGGCGCCCGACTGGTTGTTGGAGCTGCCACTGCCCGACAGGCCACCGAGCAGCCCGCCACCACCGCTGCCGGTGCCGACGCCGAACAGGACGAGGCCGGATGCCATCAGGACGGCGAGGCCGATGTAGATCACCTGCATCGTGCGGCGCCGGCCGCGGCTACGCAGATCGAACAGCATCGCTGAGTCCCGTCCAGCCCTCAGTCGCCGTCCGAGCCGAGCCCGAGCGGATGGCGCTGCAACTCGGCGGCGGCGCGCCGAGCATCACGACGGTCCAGGAGTCTGAGCAACACGATCGAGGCGAGGTAGAGGATTACCAGCGGGGCGGTTTCGAGTCCGGTCGTTACGGGATCGGAGCCGGGCATCGCGGCAGCGAGCACCGCGATCCCCACGGTAGCGTAACGCCAGTGCTTGGTCAGCGTGCGCCCGTTGATCACGCCGGCGGCACGGAGTCCGAGCAGGAACAACGGCATCTCGAACGCCAGACCGATCGCCGCCATCGTCAGCACCTCGAACGTGTACAGCGGCTTGGCTTGGACGAGGTTCTGGAAGTGGGTGGAGTTGTAGCCATTGAGGAACTTCACCGCCGCCGGCAGCACGACGAGGTACGTGAACACGGCGCCGGCGAGGAACAGCACGGGCGCCACGTACAGGATCGGTCGCGCCACACGCTTCTCCTCGGGCCTGAGCGCCGGGATGATGAACGCGTACAACTGGTACAGGAGTACCGGCAATGAGATCAGCAGCGCCGCGTAGAACGCGACGGTCAGCGAGACGGTGAACGGCTCGCCGACGCCGAGCGTCACCGGCAGCTGGGTCTTGGGCGTCGACGCCGGCAGCGCCTTGCCGGCGTTGGTCGCCTCGGTCGCGGTGCTCGACAGCAGTGCGCGCGCCTGCGCCGACAGTCCCGAGCGCGGCAGCACCGCGAGCTTGGACAGATCGGATCCGATCCGCTCCAGGTGCTTACCGGTCGAGACGTTGTCGTGAGCCAGGCCGCCGATCTTGTTGGACTGACTCTGGTTCTGTACGGGCAGCGGCCGGTTGAGCCAGTGGAGGAGACGGGAGCTTTGCCAGAAGCAGAGACCGAACGCGACGATCAGCACCGCCGCGCAGACGATCAGCCTGCTGACGAAGCTCGTCGAGGTGATCGACGACGCTCAGGCGGTCCTCGTGGCCGATCGGCCGAAGGCGTTTCGCCATCCGACTACCCGCCTGCCGGCTCTAGGTGTGGTGCTGCGAATCCGCGGGCACTGAGCCAGCGGCGGCCTGCGACTCGGCCGTGGGATGCTGCGACGCGGCCGCGGCCGCTCCTGCCTGGGCTCCGGTGCCCGGCATCGCGGTCGCCTGGTTGATCGACGGCTTGTCCTCGTCGTCCGCCTTCGACTCGCCGGTGATTCCCTCCTTGAATTCGCGCATGCCCTGGCCGAGTCCCTTGCCAAGGGCGGGGAGCTTCTTGGGCCCGACGAACAGAAGGACGATGACAAGGACGATCACCGCGTCCATCAGTGGGTTGCGAAACATGACTGGCTCTGCCTCCGTGTGGGGTGCTGTCAAGCGTACCGATCCCGAGCCCCGGGTTGTTGCAGAGTGATGGCCGGGACATGCAAGGGGATACGCGCCGCCGGCGCCAGCGGATCATGAATACCGCTCGACGACGCCGTCGGCGACCAGCTCCAGCGCCGTTCGTTGGCGCTCGGGCAGCTCCGGCAGCAGCCGTTTGGAGGCGGCTACCAGCTCCAGCGCTTCGCCCCGGGCCAGCTCCAGCGCGTCGGTCCGCGCGATCCGCGCGCACACCTCCGACGCCTGCGTGGGGGTCCTGATGCAACGGAGATCGAGCGCCGCGAGCTCCGGGTCACGGTCGCGGGCGAGGATCAGCGGCAGCGTCACCGTGCCGTCCAACAGATCGGCGCCGCGCGGCTTGCCGGTCAGCTCGGGCGGACCGGTCACATCGAGCACATCGTCGAACACCTGAAACGCCAAGCCGATCCGCTCGCCGAACTTCGCCAACGCATCGCTCGGACCACCTGACGCGATCGCACCAAGCTCGCACGCGGCCCTGAACAGGACCGCGGTCTTCAGCCGGCAACGATCGAAGTACCGTGACGCCACGACCGGCGACCACGCGTCCGCCCGCTGCATCAACTCGCCGGCGGCGAGCTCAGAGCTGGCCCGGGACAGGACCCTCACGCAGTCGGCCGAGCCGACTCGGGCCAACTCGGAGAACGCGCGTGAGAACAGCAGATCGCCGGTGCTCGTCGCGGCCAGCCGCCCGCCGGTGGCGACGACCGTGGGACGTCCACGGCGCAGCGCGGAGCCGTCGAGCACATCGTCGTGGACGAGCGTCGCGGCATGGACCAGCTCGACCGCGACGGCGGCCGACAGCAGCTCCTCGCGTTCGGGCGTCGGGACGCCTGCGGCGAGAAACACCAGCAGCGGGCGCAGCCGCTTGCCGCCGGCGGCGATCGTCGAGCCCGCGTGGGCGCCGAGCTCGTCGCCGTACCCGGTTGCGAGCTCGTGCATGCGAAGCTCGAGACGGTCCATCAGCCTCGCCACGGGCTCGCCGCCGGCCGCCCGGACTGCGTCGACGGTCACCGCGGTGCTCATATGCCGACCTGTCCCACGTGCATCGCGATGATGCCACCCGCGGTCACGCGGTACTCGATCGAGTGCAGACCGGCCTCGAACATCACCGCCGCGAGCCCCTCCGGCCCGGGGAAGCGCCGGACCGAGCTGGGCAGATAGGAGTAGGCGGCCGAATCGCCGGCGGCGCGGCCGAGCACTGGGACGACCCGATCGAACCAGAGGTCGAAGAAGGTTGACAGCGGGGGCTGGGTCGGGGTGGTCAGCTCGAGCACGACAACCCGGCCGCCCGGCTTGACGACCCTCGCCATCTCCGCCAAACCGAGGCGCAGGTCGGCGAAGTTGCGCGCACCGAACCCAACTGTCGCCGCGTCGAACTCTCCATCCTCGAATGGCAGCGCCATCGCGTTGGCTTGCTGAAAGCTGATCGTGACGTCGACCGGTGAGCTCGTCCGCAGCGCCCGGTTCGCCAGCTTCTCACGGGCCAGCTTCAGCATCTCGACCGAGAAGTCGACTCCGATCACGGTGCCGTCGGGCGCAACCCGATGCCCGAGCTCGAGTGCCAGGTCGCCAGTGCCGGTCGCGACATCGAGCGCGCGGTCGCCCGGCGCCAGGCCGGCAAGCTGCACCGCCCGCCGGCGCCACGCGTGGTGCAAGCCGGCGGTCATCAGTGAGTTCAGGCGGTCGTAGACGCGGGCGATGCGGTCGAACATCGCCTGCACTTCAGCCTCCGGGAGGGTTCCCGGCGTTGCCCCGGTCATCTGGGGTACGAAAGCAGACCCGACGCCGGGGCTAGTGGAGCATCCCGAGGAACTGGACCAGATTCGAGAACTCCGTCGGGTTATTCTCCGCCAGCGACTCGAAGGACGGCATCGGTGCGTTCGGGTTGCGCAGCGTCGCCGCGATCGCCCCCGGACGCAGTTTCGAGCCGATGTGGGTCAGGTTCGGTCCGGGCCCGTTGTTGCCGTTGACGCCGATCAGGTGGCACGCTCCGCAGCCGCTATTTCCCATCACCAGCTCGCCCGCGCGGAACGTTGCTGTCTGTGCGGCCGTCAGGTTCGACGGCGGCTTCAGCGTGACCTGGTTCGGCGAGCCGACGTTGGCACCCGAGTAGGTCAAAAACGCCATCGCCAGGATCGTGACGGCGCCGGCGGACAACGCGACCGGGCGGCGCGCGATGTTGCCGCTCCGGGCTGCGGTCGTAGAACGGCAGCAGGAACAGCAGGATCATGCAGATCGTCGGGACGCCGATCGTCGCGAGGTCCGTGAACTTGGGGATGTTCTTCATCACCCTCAGGACCTCGAACAGGAAGTAGAAGTACCAATCCGGGCGCGGGACGTACGTGGTCGTCGTCGGGTCGACCTTCGGCCCGAGGTTGACTCCCATATACAGCGCCAGGAAGATGATCACGGCCATCACGATCACGGCCATGATCGAGTCCTTGGCCACCGCGTACGGGAAGAACGGCTTGCCCTGGGCCTTCAGGATCGAGTACTCGCGGAGGTACTGCTCTTTCTCCTGCTGATTCATGACGCTGTCTGGTTGGGCGGGATCGAAATCATCAGACCTGGGTCTCGTGCAGTTCCGGCGCCTCTTCCTCGACCGCCTTGACCCAGGGCGGCGCGGAGATCCCGAGCTTGGTGATCAGGTACAGGTGGGCGCCGATCAGCGCGGCGATCAGCCCAGGTATCAGCATCATGTGAATCGCGTAGAACCGCGATAACGTCGTCGCCCCGAATTCCGGCCCCGCTCGGAGGAAGTCAGACAGGTACGGGCCGATGAACGGGCCGGTGCCGTTGATGTTGACGCCGACGATCGACGCCCAGTAGGACTGCTGATCGAACGGCAGCAGGTAGCCGGTGAAGCCCATCGCCAGCGTCAGGATCAGCAGGACGACGCCGATGATCCAGGTCAGCTCCCGCGGGTACTTGTAGGCGCCGAAGAAGAACACGCGCCCCATGTGCAGGAAGATCAAGATGATCATCACCGAGGCGCCCCACTTGTGCATGGCGCGGACGGTCTGTCCCAGGAACGCGTCGTCGGTGATGTAGCGGATCGACTCGTACGCGCCGCCGGAGGCGTCCGGGCGGTAGTACATCGCGAGGAAGACGCCGGTCACCGCCTGGTTGAGGAAGGCGAACATCGTCGCCGAGCCCAGCGTGTAGAACCAGTTGATCCCCTTCGGGCACCTTCCGGAACAGCATCCAGCGGATGCCGCCCGAAAGCTGCATGCGCTCGTCAACCCAGTCGACGACGGTGATCCCTGCCTCGGCGCCGGCGTCGAGCGGCGTCGGCGTCCCGTTGCCGTTGTCGCCCGGCCGCTTGGGCTGGGGCAGGAGCGCCTTGGGGATTGGGGGAGCGGGGAGCTTGGGCATGGTCAGGCGGCGGTGGAGAGCTAGTTCTTGGGAAGGATCGAGGTGTCGAAGCGCTTGGGGTACAGGTACTGGCCGATGCCGTTAAGCGGCTGCCCGGGGTCACGCGGCGAGAAACGGTGCAGCTCGAAGTTCACCGAGTAGCGCGGTCCGACCTGCACCAGTCCGTTGTGGACGCGGGTGTAGAAGCGATCGAGCGGACGCACCGGAGGACCGCTGACCACCATCCCGCGGAAGTCGTAGACGCCGCCGTGGCATGGGCAGATGAACCGCTCGGCAGCAGACACGTAGCGGACCGGGCAGCCGAGGTGCATACACCGCGAGGACAGCGCGATGTAGTGGTTGTACTGGTCCTCGGGCTCGGTATCGACCGCCGGGTCACGCTTGCGCATGAAGGCGATCGTGTTGCCGGCGTTGCCGATTCCCTGCACCACGGTGATCACCTTCGTGGAGTAGGTGAGCTCGGTGAAGTCGGCGGGTGTGCCGACCGTCTGCCAGTTGAACGGCTCGCGGCTGAACAGCGGGCCGACCGCGAACGCCAGCGCCGGCAGCGTGAACGCCATCGCCGCGACGCCGCCGGCCCCGTGGGTGACGCCGCTCATGAACCGGCGGCGGGTGACCGTCTCGCCCTCGAACGCACCGGGCATCTGCCGATCGGCCGTGTACTTGGACTTCGCGCCTTCTGTGTGTCGGTCTGGCACTTGATCTTCCATCAACGACGGGTAAAGGGGGCCGAACGCCACGCTAAGTCTACAGCGCTCCAGGGCTCAGGCAGTCAGTTGGCCGGGGCCTCAGAGGCGTTGGTCGAGTGCGCGGCCGCAGCATTCTACGAGTGCGACGCCAGCGCCTGCGTCGCCAGCCCGCGCGAGCGCTTTCGCGGCCTCGTACTCCGGGCTGGCGCCCCACCCGACGGCGACCGCTCCCGCATCCCAGATTGCGGCGGCGAGGCCGGAGTCCGCCGACAGCTGCGCCTGCGAGAGCAGCGAGATCACGTCGGCGAGCTCGGAGACAGCCTCGAGATCTCCCAGCTCGGCCAGTCGCGACAGCCCGAGCGCGTACAGCTGGTCGCCGAGCAGCAAGGCCAGATCGCGATCGTCGGTGACGACCACGCGGGGGCGGCCGTAGTGCAGCAGCGAGCCCTCGAGGATCATCTCCAACAGCAGCTCGTACTCGGCCTCACAACCGACGGCGCGCGGGCCCCGCGCCGCCTGTGACGGCGCTCCGATGCCCGGCTGATCGCCGTCGGTTTCGACGCCATCGGCGACCAGGAGCGTGGCCAACGTGCCACCCCGGGCGGCGAGCGCCTCGTACAGCGAGTCGGTGCTCATTACGTGATTTTTATCTAGCTCAGCGCTCGAGAGCTTGGAACGCACGTGCTGACGCCTCGATCGTGAGCTCGATGTCGCCGTCGGAGTGCGCCAGCGATGGGAACCACGCCTCGAACTGCGATGGCGGCGGATACACCCCGCGCGCCAGCAGCTCACGACACCAGGCGCCGTACGCCTCGATGTCGCACGCCTGGGCGTCAGCGAAGTCGTGGACGGGCTCTGCGGTGAAGAACACGGTCATCAGGCCCGGGAGGCTCTGCACCTGCACCTCGACGCCGGCGGTGGCGGCAGCGGCGCGGATGCCGCCGGCCAACAGCTCGGTCGTCTGCCCGAGCCGCTCGTAGGCGGGCTCGTCGAGCTGGGCGAGCGTCGCCAGCCCGGCCGCCACCGCGAGCGGGTTGCCCGACAGAGTGCCGGCCTGGTAGACGTCGCCGGCGGGCGCGATCCGCTCCATCAGCTCGGTGGGGCCGCCGTAGGCGGCGGCCGGCAGCCCGCCGCCGACGATCTTGCCGAGCACCGTCAGGTCCGGGGCGACGCCGTAGCGCTCCTGAGCGCCGCCGCGCGCCACCCGGAAGCCCGAGATCACCTCGTCGAAGATCAGCAGCGCGCCGTTCTGATCGGCCGCCTCGCGCAGCAGCTCCAGAAAGCCGTCGGCGGGCGGTACGAGCCCCATGTTGGCCGGGATCGGCTCGGCGATGATCGCCGCCAGGTCCGGATCGTCAGTCAATTCCCAGAGCTTGCCGAAGTCGTTGAACGGCGCGATCACCGTCTGCGCCGCGGCCACCTCGGGCACGCCCGGGCTGGCCGGGATCGACTGCGTCGCCAGGCCCGACCCGGCGTCGGCCAGTAGTCCATCGACGTGGCCGTGGTACGCGCCAGCGAACTTGAGCACTCGGGAGCGGCCGGTGACGGCGCGAGCGAGACGCAACGCGCTCATCGTCGCCTCGGTCCCCGATGAGGTCATGCGGACCATTTCGATCGCCGGGACGCGATCGGCGATCTGCTCGGCGAGCTCCACCTCGCCGGCCGTCGGCGCGCCGAAGCTCGTGCCGTCGCGCGCGGCACGCGTCACCGCCTCGATCACGCTCGGATAGGCGTGCCCGAGGATCAGCGGCCCCCACGAGCACACGTAATCGACGTACTCGTCGCCGTCGACGTCACGGATCCGTGACCCGGCGCCCGAGGCGATGAAGATCGGCTGACGGCCGATCGAGCGCATCGCCCGCACGGGCGAATTGACGCCGCCCGGCAGCCGCTTCAGCGCTCGCTCATAGAGCTGCTCTGATCGGGTGGTCACGCCTGCAGGTCCTGCGAGCACCGAGAGGGGTCACTGGTGGCCTCTGGCCAGGACGCAGGACCGAAGGTGTGCCTCCGGCACATCGAGTGTCCGAGGACACCGCCAGAGGCCATCAGGGGCCACTCGAATGCCGCGGGATCTGCAGGTGTGACCACGACGTCACACTCCGGCGTGCTCGCGCTCCCAGTCGCGGTGCGCGGAGGTGAAGTACTCCAGGCGGATCTTCTTGAACTCGGTCGACGAATACAGGGTCGAGCGGTCGGTGATCTGGGTGTCGGCCGCGATCGAGTCGAGGATCGCGTCGCACTCCTCCTTGGAGCGACCGTGAGCCATCGTGAACACCGAGTAGGGCCAGTCGGCATACGTCGGGCGCTGATAGCAGTGCGAGATGCCCCGGAACGACGCCATCCTCGCGCCGAGCTCGAGGATCCGGTCGTCTGGGACCTTCCAGACGCCCATCCCGTTGGCACTGAAGCCCGCCCGGCGATGAAACAGGATCGCGGCGACGCGGCGCAGCAGCCGGCGCTCCTGCATGCCCTGCAGGTGGTCAAGCAGCCGCTGCTGGTCGATCCCCAGCTCCTGTGCGGCCGGCGCATAGGGCTCGGAGATCACCGGCATGTCGCCCTGGGTGGCGCGGATCACGGCCTGGTCGAACTCGTCGTAGGGCTGGCGCTCGGTCTCCGCCGGGGGGACCGCCTCAACGGTCTTTGAGAGCGCGTCGGTCCCGCCCTCCATCTCCAGGTCCATGCGGATCTTGAACAGCTTCAACGTTGGCAGCTGCCGGACCGATTCGGCACCCGCCTCGTTGGCGAGGACGTCGAGCGTGCCCTGCAGCCCGAGCTTTGAATCCGGCTCGGTGGCGATCGTGAACCAGATGTTGAAGTCGTGGTTACGCAGGTAGTTGTGCGACACGCCGGGATGGGCGTTGATGATGTTGGCGGCCCGCCACGGGTTGTCCGGGTCGACCTTGGCCGCGACCAGCATCGACTCATAGCCCAGCGCGCGGGTGTCGAAGATCGGGGTGACCTGGCGGATGATCCGCTCGTCGAGCAGTCGCTGTACGCGCTGCATCACCTCCTCCTCAGCCAGGCCCGCCTCCTGCGCCACGTGCTGATAGGGCCTGGCGGCGATCGGGAACTGACCCTGCATCAGGTTCAGCAGCCGCTTGTCGATGTCGTCAAGCGCGATCGCCGCGCCCTCCTTCCGGCTGCGCAACTTGGGGCCGTGATTGCCGGTGTTGGCGTCCTGAATGGTGGCCGTGGGGGTGGGTGGCGGGACCTGTTTATCTACTGAAGCCACTCGGCTGCCTCCTTGGCGTGATAGGTGATGATCATGTCCGCGCCCGCACGGCGGATGCTGGTGAGGGCTTCGAGCACGGCGCTCTGCTCGTCCAACCAGCCCGCGGCCGCCGCGGCCTTCAACATCGAGTATTCGCCGGAGACGTTGTAGGCGGCGACCGGCAGACCCGTGTCGTCCTTGATCGTGCGCACCACGTCGAGATACGGCAGTGCCGGCTTGACGATCAGGATGTCGGCGCCCTCCTGCACGTCGAGGCGCGCTTCCCGCAGCGCCTCGCCGGCGTTGGCCGGATCCATCTGGTAGCCGCGGCGGTCGCCGAACGCCGGCGCCGAGTCGGCCGCCTCACGGAACGGGCCGTAGAACGCCGAGGCGAACTTGGCGCTGTAGGCCATGATCGGCGTGTCGGTGAAGCCGTCGTCGTCGAGCGCCCGGCGGATCGTCGAGACCCGCCCGTCCATCATGTCGCTGGGGGCGACGATGTCGGCGCCCGCCTGGGCCTGGGAGACCGCCGCGCGGTTGAGCAGCTCGAGCGTCTGGTCGTTGTCGACCTGGGGTGGGTGGGATCCCATCCGGATCACGCCGCAGTGGCCGTGGCTGGTGTACTCGCACAGGCACAGGTCGGTGATCACCAGCAGCTCCGGATGGGCGTCCTTGATCGCCCGGGTGGCGAGCTGAACGATCCCCTCGTCGTCGTAGGCGCCCGTGCCGAGTTCGTCCTTGGCGGCGGGCAGGCCGAACAGCAGCACCGCCGGGATCCCGCGGGCGTGCGCCTCACCGGCCTCCTGGACCGCGTGGGCGATCGACAGGTGGTCGATCCCGGGCATCGCCGGAATCGGCTCGCGGCGGTCAACGCCGTGGGCGACGAACATCGGATAGATGAACTCCGCCGGCGTCAGCCGCGTCTCGCGTACGAGGCCGCGCAGCGCGTGATTGGCGCGGAGCCTGCGCAGGCGGGTCTGCGGGAACGACATAGCGTGCGTTCGAGGATAACGGCGCGATGTTGACGTCTGCGGCGGGTCGGCGTTCGTGTCCGGTCCGATCTGCCTGTACGCTGTGCGGTGGATGAGCAACCTTGACCGTCGAGGCGGCTACACGCCGCGGCATGTGCGCGAGAAGCGCGCTTATCGCCTGGCGACGGTCGGCGCCGGTGCCGGCGGGCTGGGCGTGGTCACGCTGGTGCTCTCGGTCGTCGGGATCGTGTCGTTCGCGATCCCCGTGCTGTTGCTGATCGTCGCCGCGTTGTGCGCCTACGGATTCATGCGCACGACCGGCAAGCGTTAGCCGCCTTCCGGGTCTGATTTCGGAGGATCCTCTGCCAGAGGGTCGTGTGCCGGCGGGTCCTCTGCTGGCGGGTCGAGTCCGAGAGGGTCGTCCAAGGGCGGGTCCTGTCCCGGCGAGTCGGGTCCCGGAGGGTCGGGTCCCGGAGGGGCCGCGACCCGCGGTCACCGCCGCAAGGTGCGGTGGGCCCCAAGATTCGAACACCGTGTGGTCGCGCAGGTAGATGATGGTCTGGCGGATGACCGCGGCCACCGGCAACGCGACCAACGATCCGATGATCCCGTACAACGCGTCCCCGATCAGCAGCGAGATGATGATCACGATTGGGTTGATCCGCAGCGCGTGGCCGAACACCTGCGGTGAGACGACGTGCCCTTCGAGCTGTTGCAGAGCGATGAACGCGATCAGCAGCCACACCGCCGACAGCGGGTTCTCGAACAGCGCCACGAGCAGCGCCGGGATCGGGCCGATGATCGGCCCGACGTACGGGATGAACTCCATCAGGCCGTAGAAGGCACCGAAGAACGCCCCGTAGCTGCTGCCCGCCGGAAAGATCCCCAGCCAGCCGAACACGTAGATCACCAGGGTTGCGGACCCGCCCATCACAAGGCTGAAGATCAACTGTCCGCGGACGTACCCGGTCACGGCGTGCTGCACCAGGCGCGGATAGTCCTCGGCGGTGGTGCCGTCGCTGGGGGGCATCAGCCGTCGCACGAGCCCGCCGATCTGGCGACCGTAGACCAGCATGTAGATCGACAGCACCAGGATCAGCACCAGATCGAAGCCAATCGTGACGAGCTTCGTCAGCAGGCCGCGGGAGAAGTTGACGATCGCCCCCGATCGCTTCAGCACGTCCTTCTGGAGCGTCTTCAGCGCGCTCTGGCCCTGTTTGGTGAGGTGGACCTTGATCCCGTGCTTGTTCAGGAACGTCTGCAGGTTCGTGAGGTCGTGGTTGGCATGGCGGGTGAGCGCCGGCAGGTTGTGCTCGAAGTGGCGGATCTGCGTCGAGACGGGGCTCGCCAGCAGGAAGCCGATGCCGACGACCACCGCCACCAGGCCGAGGTAGACCGACAAGATCGCCAGGCCGCGCGGCATCACCCGGTCGAGGATCCGCACCGGCGGCGCCAGGATCAGCGCCACCAGACAGGCGATCACGAGCACGAGGAACAGGGTCCCCGACGCGCGGGCCAGCTCCCACAGGCCGAGCAACGCCAAGGGCAGCAGTACCAGCTGGACCCAGCGGCGGATCACGACCGGTTCGATGGTGGGCGGGGCTGGCGGCTCAGCGGCGGCCGCGATCCCGTCCGGCATTGCCCCCGGCTCGGGCAGCTCCCCTGCGCTCATATACGTTTGTGCGGCGTCGGCGCCACAATCCCTGCCCATGGCCGCCAACATCCTGTTCGTCGGCGATGTCGTCGGCGGCCTCGGCAAGCGCACGCTGCTCGGCCTGCTGCCGTCGCTGCGCGAGCGCCTGGCGGTCGACTTCGTCGTCGTCAACGGCGAGAACATCGCCGGCGGGGTCGGGATCACGCCCAAGCTCGCCGAGCAGCTGTTCGACGCCGGCGCCGATGTGATCACGCTCGGCAACCACACCTACCGCCACCGCGAGATCTACGGGTATCTGGACGACCGCGACGAGATCCTGCGACCGGCCAACTTCCTGCGCTCCCAACCCGGTCACGGCTGGTGCGTGGTCAAGCGCGGCGACGTCCGCCTCGGGGTCGTGTCGCTATCGGGCAACCTGTTCATGGACGCGGGCCGGCCGGCGTTTGCCGAGGCCGATGCGGCGCTGCATGCGCTGCGCGACCAAGCCGACCACGTGCTGGTCGACATGCACGCCGAGGCGACCAGCGAGAAGGTCGCGCTCGGCTGGTACCTGGATGGCCGCGTGACCGCCGTCGTCGGCACCCACACGCACGTGCCCACCGCCGACGCGCGCGTGTTGCCCGGCGGCACCGCCTACATCACCGACGTCGGCATGACCGGTCCCCGCGGCGGCGTGATCGGCGTCCGGCGCGAACAGGCGATCGAGGCGATCGCGACGAAGATGCCGGTTCGGTTCGAGACCTCGGACGAGGATCCGTGGCTCAATGCCGTCTTGATCCGGGCGGCGACCGAGCCGCGGCGGGCCGAAGCAATCGAGCAGATCCTGCTGCCGGGCGCCTGAGCGAACTGCGGCGCGGGCGGCGAGAGTCGGCGCGCGCCCCACGAGCGAGCGAGTGCCGGCCCGGGACTACGGCTTCCGGAGGGCGAAGATGCTCTCCGGGCCCGAGGCTGGAACCTCAGGCGGCATGGGGAGGCCAAAAGCTCCCCGGTGTCGCTGCAGTCGCCGGATCGCCTCAGCGAAGCAAGCTGCGGTTGTTCGGAGGGTCGCGGCGCGGAGGCTCGGGGCCGCCTCCGACCTGGTTGGCTCCTCCGCCCTGGCTGGCCCGGTTGTCCTGGTAGGCGCGGTACACGAACGGCAGGCAGACCACCCCGACGACGACGGCGAGCGCGACCGCGAGCAGCACCGAGATCGTGCCGGCGATCAGGACGACGACCAGCGCCACCGGCACCAACCAGGGAAGCAACGACCTCGGCATGAGGTGAGCGTACGCCGTGGCCGAAACCAGCGCCAGGGCGTCGGTCAGCGCGACGTCGGCGGCGGCGTCGACCAGTTGGCGAAGCTCGCCGGTGATGCCGGCACCGGCGCCGGCGGCGCGGAGGGCTGCTCGTCGACCGAGTCCCAAGCGGCGTAGAGGTGCTGGCCCGGCTCGGGGTGGGAGGCGAACAGGGCCACCAGCACGAGCGGGAAGAACCAGACGATGTAGGGGTACAGCCAGTAGTTGACGGTCAGTTGCAGGGCGATCAGGACGGCGGCGCCGAACGCGGCGACCTGCATCGTGCCGCGCCGGCCGGGCAGCACCGCGACGACAATCGCCAGCGCGACCGCAGCTCCCTGGAGCAGGTGCTGCAAGAGTCCGAGACCGCCCCACAGGCCATAGATCGAGAACGGGGTGACGCGGTCTGACTGGTAGGCGATCGAGTCGTGCCAGAAGGCGTGCAGGTCATGCTTGACCAGCACCGGCACCATGCAGATCACGATGACGACCACGAACGCGGCGCAGTACTGCAGGATCTGACGGCGGGTGGGCCAGTCGCCGATTCCCCGCAGCAGCAGCGGTGCCAGCGCGAACGGCGCGAACTTGGTCAGGCCGGCGAGTGCGGCGAACACCCCGCGGGTCGGCGCCGAGGTGATCGCCAGCAGCGCGTAGGTGACCAGCGCGGCGACGAGCGCGTCGTTCGTGTTGGAGCTGAGGGTGAACAGCGTGAACGGATACGCGGCCCAGCCGTAGGCGAGCAGGATCCCGAGCGCGTTTCCCTTCAGCCGGCGGCCGACGAGGTACAGACCGCCAAGCGTGATCACGTCGAAGAAGATCGCGGCCGCGTGCGATGCGGGCAGCGAGTCCCAGGTGCCGCTCCAGCCGAAGATCAGCCGGAACGGGACGTAGAAGTAGTAGGACACCGGGCCGTAGGTGTCGCCGTAGGCGTTATCGGCCGGCCAGTGGCCGTACAGCGGCTGCCCGTGGATCAGCTTTGTCGCGCCGATCACGCCCGCGTAGCCGACGTCGATCACGTTCGAGTTCAGGACGTTGAGCCCGATCCGGAACGCCATCAGGAACACGATCGCGACCGCCAGCCAAGGGATCGGGACGATCGTCCGCAGCGGTTCGCGCGGGACCCCCTTGCCGAGCCCGAGCGCCAGCATCCGCGCCAGCAGGTACAGCAGGAACGGGTAGACGAGCGGAACCGAGATCCCGATCTTGGCGTGGTTGAAGAACGCCAGCGAGATCGAGAACCCAAGCAGCATCAGCAGATCCAGGTGCAGCAGCGTCGGCCGCCGCCGCCAGGGGATGAACGGAGCGACAAACACGATGCAGAGCGGGATCCAGATGAACCAGTCGTTGACGCTGCGGCCGAACGCGCCGTGGTAGCCGCGGGCCATCGTCCAGGCGACCTGAAAGCCCGTCCAGGTCTGGGTGACCTTGCCGGTGGCGTCGTCGACGTAGACCTGGAGCAACTCCCGGGCGGGCTTCTGATCGGAGAACCAGCTGACCTGCCATTCGGGATAACCCTTCGTGTACTCGTAGGACACCGCGTGCCGGTGGCGGCGCAGTTCCGTCTTGACGGCCGGGCTCCGCGAGGCGATCGCCAGCACCTGCTTGGCGTTCAGCCGGTAGCCGGCCGGCGGCGTCGTCTGCGAGGTGACCAGTACCGGCGTCCCGGCGGCGACGGTGCTCGTGACCGTGTCGGTCACGGTGTCGGTGACGGTCGCGGACGCGGACGCGGCGAGCGGAGCGCCGGACGAGCTCGACCCGGCCGACGCGGACTTCGTTGCGGCAGCGAACGCGGATCCGGCACCGAACACGCAACCGAGCGCGAGCGTGAGCGCCGCGAACCAGACCAACAGCGACGCCCGCGTGCGCGGCGTGCTCACGGCAGCCTTACGGTCCCTAGAGCTTGAAGCTCCAGAGCTTCTGGCCGAGGAAGTTGACCGGCATCCCGACCGCGTTGGCGATCGCCTGGGCGAGCACCTGCTCCATCCCGGTCGTCTTGACCAACGTGATCAGTACGGCGTAGTTGACGCCGAACGACACCAGCGAGACCGCGAAGAATTTCCACGCCTGATGGCCGGGATGGGCCTCGCGGGCGTGGCTGAAGGTCCAGCGCCGGTTCCAGTAGAAGTTGTTCGCCGTCCCGAGCAGGTACGCGATCGGCGATGCCACCCAGTACGTGACCCCCAGCAGGTGAACGAGGATCGCGAACGAGATCAGGTTGACCGCGTAGCCACTGGCGCCGACCGCGCCGAAGCGGATCAGCTGCAGCCAGTTGTGTCCCTTGCGAACGCCGAGGCGGACACGGTGATGGAACGGCAGGTCAATGACAGCCGTGCTCATGTCCTCGGCGGGCATCTGGCTCAGGGTATCGCTCGGCCCGTTCATCGACGTCAGTATCCGCGGTCCGTTAACGGGCCGCTAATCGCTGGACCGCCCGTCGCGACACCGAAGTGGTCGCGGATCAGCGGCGCGACGTCCCGCAGCGACCACTGTTCACGGGCCGCGCGACTGGTCGGACCTGTCCCGCACCACAGCAGCGTCGCCAACGAGTCAGAGCGGTGCAAGGATCCGTGCGAGCCGCCACCGACGTGGGCCGAGCCACCCCAGTCGACAAACTCGTATCCGGGCGCTGCGGACAGCAGGATGTCGCCGGCGTTGCGGCAGCGCAGCGCCGACCAGACCCGCCCGAGCGGATCCGGGTACTCGGTGCACAGCAGCCGTCCGTCCTGGACCTCGGCACGCAGCGCCCCGAGGTCGCCGTCAACGCTCCACCGCTGTCCGCGCAGATCCTCAAGCTCAGAGCCCGGCGCGAACCGAAGCTCCCCGCGATGGCCGCGAATCACCGCCTGGTCGCCATCCAGCCACATCGCCAGGTCGATGCCCTCGACGTCGGCGATCGCGTCCAGCGAGCGGCGCACGATCTGCTCGCGGCGGTCGGGGTCGAGTGCGTAGATCATCGCCGAGCGCTGCGCCGGGCTGAGCGCGACCTCCGGCGCCGGCACCTCCGGCCCGGTCCCCCGCGCCCCGGGCGTCGCGACCGCGAAGTCGGCAAACGCCAGGTCGAGGCGGATCCGCTCCTCGACCGGGGCCTGCGAGTGGTCAGAGCAGACGACGACCGCGTGCTCGGAGAGGAACTGGTCGGCGCCGCCCCCGGCGTGGAACAGCCGCTCCAGCTGACGATCGGCCGCCGCCAGCGAGGTCACCTGGGCATGAGGCCCGTTGCGGTGCGACCAGGCGTCGTTGTCGGGCAGCGAGAACAGCATGAAGTCGAACAGGTCGTGTTCGACCAGGTAGGAGCCGACGCAGCCGGTGTGCTGATCCCGCGCGCCGGGCAGGCCCAGCTGGCCCTTGCAGCCGGTCTTGCGCGAGGCGTACAGATCGGCGTAGAACAGCTCCTTGGGTCCGAGGATCGTGCGCCGGAACAGGGTCGAGGTGACGATCCGGGCCAGTGCGGACTCCTGCGCCACCTCGTGCTCGTAGCGACCGCGGTAGATCAGGTACGTGGTGCCGGCGGTGCGCACGTCGGCGTCGTCAAGCGACTCGAACACGGTCTCGATGTCGTGGGAGAGGTGCTCGGAGTTCATCCGGTAGACCGTGTCGGTCATCGAGCGCAGCACCCCGAACTGACGGGTGGCTGAGAAGCTCGAGCCGTATTCCACGTAGCGCGACTCGTCACGGTGGTACCAGTTCATCGACGGGATCCCGTGTTCGTCGGGGCCGACACCGGTCGTGATCGTCGCGGCGCAGACGGGCGTGACCGACGGGAACGCGGCGACGCAGTCATCGACGTACACGCCGCGCTCCCGGACGAGCGCCATCGCCGGCGCCCGACCGGCGGCAATCGCCCGCTCCAGCATCGACTGCTTCATCGCATCCACGACGACGAGCACGAGTTTGCGCGGCTCGCCGCTGGGGCCACCGGGCATCAGGGCATCAGGGTCGTGACAGGGTTATCGGAGGATCCGCAGGCCGGCGTACTTCTGCTGCTCACGTCCGCGCCCGGCGACCAGCAGCCACAGCAGCGCCAGGAGCAGAATCACGCCGATCGGTGGGGCGACGATCGACAGCGCCGCGCCGATCGCGGCGACGGCTCCGCTGATCAGCGGCAGGACCGTGGCCGCGTCGCTATCGAGGCGGGCCCTCACCCGCGCCAGCAGCGGGAACGTCGCCAGCACGCCGACGGCCGCGCAGATCACGCCGGCGACGATCCCGATCACGACCGGGTCGTGCCGCCGGGCCAACTCAGCGCCAAAGAACAGCGCTCCGAGCGCCAGCGACACCGCGCCCAGACCATAGGTCAGCCACCGCGGCTCCTCGCTGCGACCCGCAAACCGTCGCTCAAGCAGTCCCAGCAGCACGACGCCGAGCACCATGATCAGCAGGAACACCGGCTTTTGCAGGAAAGAGAAGTCGGTGTGCTTGAAGCTCAGCTCGACGTCGCCGGCCGCGAGCGCGGCGGCGACGAGCGCGGGCAGAAAGGGTCGGATACCCACCGCTGCCGCCACGCCGATCCCCTGGAAGATGTCGAAGGCGAGATGCATCGTGCTGTACCTTGAGCAAGCGTGACCATATCGGCCTCCGCCCACCGAGCGTGAGCCCCGACGTGAACGCCGGAACCCGTCAGCCGGTAGAAGCTCGGCCGAAGACCCGGGACATCGAACGCTACGCGGCGCTGTTCGCCGATCGCACCAAGGTGATGCGCTCCTCGGCGATGCGCGACCTGATGGCGCTGACCGAGCGCGACGACGTTATCTCGCTGGCCGGCGGCCTGCCCGACACGTCCACCTTCCCGCCGGACTCCTACGCGTCGCTGATGACCGCGGTGTCGGTGCAGTCCTGCGCACGGGCGCTCCAGTACGGACCGACCGAGGGCTTTGCGTTGGTCAAGTCGTGCATCGCCGACGTGATGGCCGCCGAAGGCATGCGGGCCGACGCCGACGAGATGCTCGTCACGACCGGCGGCCAGCAGGCGATCGACCTCGTCTGCAAGACGCTCGTCGACCCCGGTGACGTGGTCGTCGCCGAGGCTCCGACCTATCCCGGCGCGATCCCCACGTTCTGCTCATATCAGGCCGACGTCGTCCAGATCTCGATGGACCGCGACGGGATGCGGACCGATCAGCTCGAGGCGACACTGGACGCGCTCGAGCGCGACGGCCGCCGCCCCAAATTCATCTACACGGTGCCCAACTTCCACAACCCGGCAGGCGTCACGATGTCGCTCGAGCGTCGCCGCGAGCTGGTCGGGATCGCGTCCGAGCGACAGCTGCTCGTGCTCGAGGACAACCCGTACGGGATGCTCCGCTACGAAGGCGAGCCGCTGCCGACGCTGTACTCGCTCGACGACGAGTTCGTGATCTACACGAGCACGTTCTCGAAGATCCTGTCGCCCGGCGTACGGCTCGGTTGGGCGGTCGCACCGGCGCCGATCCTGGAGAAGATGCAGGTCGGTAAGCAGGGCTCTGACCTGTGCTCGTCGTCGATCTCCCAGTACTTCGTGCGGGCCTACTTCGACGCCGGACCGTGGGGCGATTACGTCGCCTCGCTGGTTGAGATCTACCGTCGCCGGCGCGACGTGATGCTCGACGCGCTCGCCGAACACTTCCCGCGGGAGGCGGAGTGGACCCATCCGCGGGGCGGCCTGTTCATCTGGGCGACGATGCCCGACTACATCGATACGACCGACCTGCTGGCGCGGGCGCTGCAGGAGAAGGTCGCGTTCGTGCCGGGGCGCGCGGCCTACCTCGACGGCCGCGGCGGCTCGTCGATGCGGCTGAACTTCTCCGGTGTGCCGGAATCGGCGATCCGCGAAGGCGTGCGGCGGATCGGCGAGGTCGTGCACGAGCAGGTGGCGATGTACGGCACGCTGACCGGCGCACCGCGCGCCCAACCGGTCCGGCCGGCACAGCAGGCCGAGGGATCAGAGCGCGGCGACGAGCACGAGCTCGGGCGCGTCGTTCGGCTGCGCCAGCGCGCCTGACCGGCGAAGAACCGAACTACTCGTCTGAGGCGAAGTCCTCGGGCGTGACCTGGTCGAGGAAGTCCTTGAACTTCTCGACCACCTCTTCGGTGTCCTCGACCTCGTGCTCGAACTCGATCGCGGACTCGGTGATCACCTCGTCGGCGGCGAAGATCGGGGCGCCGGAGCGGACCGCGAGCGCCAGCGCGTCGGACGGGCGCGAGTCGATCTCGAGCTCCCGGGCGCCCGAGCGGAGGCTGATCGACGCGTAGAACGTGTTGTCGCGCAGCTCGGTCACCGAGACGCGCGTGCACTCGACCTCGAGCTCGCCGAGCACATCCGACAGCAGGTCGTGGGTCATCGGTCGCGGCGTGGTGGCGCCCTGGAGCTTCATCAGGATCGCCGCCGCCTCGGGATGGCCGATCCAGATCGGGAGAAACTTGTTGCTCTCAACGGCCTTCAGCAGAACGATCGGC
The DNA here is from genome assembly GCA_963846015.1 of uncultured Solirubrobacteraceae bacterium. Taxonomy (GTDB): domain Bacteria; phylum Actinomycetota; class Thermoleophilia; order Solirubrobacterales; family Solirubrobacteraceae; genus Palsa-465. The sequence continues at coordinate 404,354 of CAWJUE010000001.1, read as the reverse complement.
TGCTTGCCGACCATGTCGAAGCTGACGCCGTAGATGACCATCTCCTGCACAGATCGGCTCCTCGTCGGGGTTTGGTGAGTATAGGGATCGGGGGTTGAGCGACCGGCGGGCCGAGCCGGGTGACCGAGTGACAGGATGTCGCTTCGATGCAGCCCGTCACCGTTTCGATCGAGATCGACCGCGACCCCAATCAGGTCTACGCGTTCCTGGACGTGTTGGCCAACCACGCGCGCTGCAATGACCATCTGCTGACCGACTGGGAACTGTCCGGACCGGCCACTGGGTTGGGCGCGAAGGCCACCGCGACGGCTAACGTGGCCGGACGCCGGGAGCCGGTTGAGATCGAGGTGATCGAGACCACTGTCGCGACCACGATCGTCGAGCGCAACGTCAGCCACGGCGGCGTCCGAGTCGCGATCGGCACCTACCGGATCGCGCCCGCGGACGGCGGCGGTGCGCGGGTGACGTTCGAGTACGCCTGGCAGCACATGCCGCGGGTCGAGCGACTGGCGGCGCCGCTGGTCCGCGCCCTGATGCGGCGCGCGCTGCAACGGTCGCTGGTCCGGCTCCGTGACGAGCTGTCCGAGGACGGCTAGTCCGACACGGAGGCGAGGCCCGCCGCGGCCAACTCCATCTCGACGTCGTTATCCCGCTCGGGATCTACTACCTGCCGCCCGACGCGTTCGGGCTGCCGCTCGTCCTCGATCGGGCTCGAGCGTCCCGCCGATCGCTTCCGGCGCGGTCGCGGGTGGTCAACTGATGCGCCGCGACGAGCGGGCGAGCCGCCAGTCGAGCACGGGCTAAACGTGGGGGCTGGGGTGATGCTGGCCCTTGTCGCTGTACATCGCCTCGTCCGCCCGCCGCAGCAGCCCGGCGGCGTCGGTCGCGTCGATCGGGAACACGCCACGACCAACCGAGACCCCGAGGCCCACCCGCCTGCCGAGGACCTCGAACGGCGAGCCGAACGCGGTTGCGATCTGCTCGCCGACATCGTCCAGGTTCGCGATCGACGCCGAGGTCGCCACGAGAGCGAACTCGTCGCCGCCGAGCCGAGCAACCGTGTCCTCCGGTCGGACGCAACCTCGCAGCCGGCCGGCGACCGCAGTCAGCAGCTCGTCGCCGACGTGGTGACCGAATTGATCGTTGACCGATTTGAACTGGTCGAGGTCCATGTAGAACACCGCAGCCAGACGGTGTTCACGCCCCGCGCTGATCACCGCTGCGTTCAGATCGGCACCGAACTGCGTCCGGTTGGGCAGGCCCGTCAGCCGGTCGTGGGTTGCCTGGTAGGTGACGACGTCCATCAGCCGCCCGTTCTCCAGCGCCACCGTCGCCTGCGCCGCGATCCCCGCGATCCGTGCCGACAGCGCCGGGCTCCAGCGCAACCGCTCAGGGCGGTCACGCGCCATCACCACGACCGCTCCCAGCAGCTCGTGACGGGACGCGAGCGGCACCAGGATCGCGGCCGAAATACCGAGCATGCGCAGCGTCTGGGGGTCTCGCCGGGTGCCACCACCCGCGGTATCGAGGAAGATCGGATCCGTATCAGGCTCGGCGATGAAACGCTCCAACGAGCCCCCAGGCAGTGGCTTCCAGGTCCGCGGCATCAAATGCCCGTGCGTCGAGGAGTCCGGCTCGAGCCGGTTGATCGCGTGGCCGGTCAACTGGCTGCCATCCCACAGGTACACGCCGACCTCGTCTGAGTCGACGACCAGCGGGACCGACTCGGCTACCCGTGCAGCGATCTCCTGGCTGGTCCCGGCGACCGAGATCTCCCGTGAGAATGCCAATAGCGCTCCGGACTCCCGCAATCGCCGCTCGGCCTCCAGCCGGGCCGCCGCGCTGTCGAGCGCGACGGCGGCGTAACGGGCGTAGACCTCGACAGGCTGGCGCTCCTGCGCCAGGAAGCGTCCCGGCTCGGGGTAAGCCGCGACGAGATAGCCGTACTCACGCGTCGCAGACCTGACCGGAACCATCAGCCACGAATCTGGCGGCTCACGCGGATCGCCGGACATCAGCTGCTCGCAGTGGTGGCTGATCTCCTCGTCGGTAAAGCCCCTGGCGTGGCAGAGGATCTCCTCGTCGGGCGCCGTCCTGACGACCAGCAGATGGCGCGGAGCGCGGAACTCGCATCGCGGCGCGGTCGGCAATCCGGGCCAGCGCGTCCTCAAGTGACCCCGGGCCGACCAGGTCAGCGGTGGTGTCGAACATCGCACGCAGCCGATCGCGCATCGAGTCGAGCTCCCCTTGCAGGCGGTCGACGACGTCGGGCGATGGCGACGATTTGGTCGTGTCCTCGAGCTCCCAGGTCACCGTGTAGCGACACTTCGACGCGCCCAGCGCGGCACACGCGTCGTGGCGAATGTCGGCGGCCGGCAACCCAAACAGCACCGGCGGCTGCGTCAGCCAGCCGATCGTCCAATCACACAGGTGCTCGGTGCGCGGGAACCCGGGCACGTCGCCCACCTCGATCTCGGCAAATCCGGAGCCGATCTCGATGCCCTCGATCCGCACCACCGTCGAGTCCTTCGAGGAGGTGCTGACCAGCTGGCGATACACCTCCTCCGGCGAGCCGAGCGACCGCCACGACGACGCCACCGGTGAGCCGCCAAGCTGCGCACCCGCCTCAGCACCGACGACTCGGGCCAGCGCTGGGTGGTGAGTGACCTCGATCGCCGCCGTCCACAGCGCGCGGGCCTCGTCATAGGAGATCCAGTTGCCGATGTTGGTCAGGTACTCCCGCGTCCTGGTCGTACCCGAGCGGGCCAGCAGCTCGGCGACCGCGACGCTGCCGCCCAGCTCCGAGACCTTGCGCAACATCAGCGCGCTCATCACGCACGAGAAATGCGAGCCGGCCGTCCGGCGGTCGCGCTCCCCTCCGGGCGGCTGGCGCGCGGACATGGCTGGATTATCGGCGGGGGCGCCTGAATGCTGCAGCGCCTGACACCACCTCGCCCGATCGGCACCCGGCCGTCAGTCGTGGTCGGTCGGCTCCGATCGTCGCCCGCGGCGCCCGGTCTTGTCCATATACATCGCGGCGTCGGCGATCCGCACGAGACCGTCGTGGTCCGGGGCGTCAGTCGGGAACACGGAGCGCCCGACCGACACCGTCAGCCACAACTGGCGTCCGCCGACCTCGAACGGCTCGTCGAACAGCTCCCTGATCCGCCGATCGACCAACTCGAGCTCCGCGGTGCAGACGGCGTTGGTCACCAACGCGAATTCGTCGCCGCCGAGCCGCGCCAGGTACGTGTTCTCTGGCGTGTCAGCACTGAGCCGAGCAGCGACCGCCGCCAGCAGCTCGTCGCCGGCGTCGTGCCCGAAGCCGTCGTTGACCGGCTTGAACCGGTCAAGATCCATGTAGAACAGCCCGACCAGCTCGTGATTGGCGCGAGCTCGAGTGATCGCGGCGTGGAGATCGTCGGCGAACTGCACTCGGTTGCCGAGTCCGGTCAGTTGATCGTGACGTGCCTGATGCACGACGACGTCCATCAGCCGCCCGTTCTCAAGCGTGGTCGTCGCCTGCGCGACGACGCCCTCGATCTGGGAGGTGAGCTCAGGTGTCGGGTGCAGCCGTTCGGACCGGTTGAGCACCGCGATGAACATCAGGCCCAGTAGTCGGTCTGAGCCCGCCAGCGGCACCGCGATCGATGCCTCGAGGTCAAGCTTTGCCAGGGACGACCGGGCCATCGGGGGATCGCTGTGGACCGACAGGAAGACCGGTGCCAGCTGGGGGTCGGACACGAAGCGCGTCGCGACGCCGTTGGGCTGGGGTCGCCAGCTCCGGGGGATCCGGGGACGCGGATAGCGCAGACCGCGGTAGTCGTGATAGCCGAGCAGCGTGAACTGAGCCCCGTCCCAGAGGTGAACCGAGACCTCATCGCACTCGACCACGAGCCCGACCGAGTCGGCCAGCCGCTGGGCGACCTCGGCGCTGGTCCCGGCGGCCGACACCTCCCTGGCGAACTCCAGCAGCGCCGTCGTCTGCTTGAACCGGTGCTCGGCCCGTATCCGAGCGGCGGAGCTGTCAAGCGCGATCGCGGCATAGCGGGCGTAGACCTCGAGCAGCTCCTGGGCCTCGAACCGCGCCCGCCCCGTCGGCGGCTCGACGATCAGGAAGCCGTAGTCACGCTCGTCGGAGCGGATCGGAACCGTCAGCCATGACGACTCGGGTTCTGGCTGGGCGCCGGCCCGCAGGCACCCCAGTGCCTGGTCGATCTGCGTCGCCTCCAAGCCATCGCCATGCAGTTGCGGCTGCTGGTCAGCGCCGGCTCGGACCGCCAACAGATACGGGCCGCCTCCGACCTCTTGGGCCGCTCGGGCGGCGATCCGCGCCAGCGCGTCGTCCACATGACGGGCACTGACGAGATCGGCGGCCGTATCGAAGACGCCTTGCAGGCGCGCTCGCATCGCGTCCAGCTCGGCCCGTAGGCGCCCGACGGTGTGCGGGGGCTCGGGCTGCTCCTCAGCCGCGGCAGCGCGCCAGACCATCCGATAGCGACATTCGGGAGCCCCGAATGCGGCGCACGTCTCGTGCTCGACCCGCGCAGACCGGAGCTCCAACTGCGCCACCATCTGCTCGAACACCCCCAGCGACCAGTCGCACTGGTAAGCGCTGCGAGGCAGTCCACCGGCCGGCCGTTGAACGACCTCGACGAACCCGGGGCGACACCCGCGCACGGATCCCGTCACGCTGCGGGTGAACTGCGGCAACGTCCGCACGAGCCGCGCCACGGCCTCCTCGGGACTGGCCGCCGAGCGCAGCGAGTTCCCCCCGGGCGCCGTCCACTGTTGCCGCGCGACGACCGCGCCGACTGACCGCGCCAGCGATCGCTGATGAGTGATGTGGGTCGCCGCCTCCCACAGCGCCACGGACTCGGCGAACGAGATCCAGTTCGACCGATCGCCGAGGTACTCACGCGAGCGGACGCTCTCCGCGCGGCGCAACACCGACTCCACGGCGACGTCGCCGCCGAGCTCGTAGACCCGATCCAGCAGCAGTGCGGTGACCGCGCAGGAGTCGTCGGCGCCGTCGCGGTCTGGCTGCTCGCCCGTGAACCCCGTTCGTCTATCGACTGACATCCTCCGGCGGAATTATCGACCGATATGAGCAGAGGTTGCCGAACTTCCGTTCGGATATAACGGCGGTTAACGTTCGGCGACCGCCGCGCGCATCGGGAGGAGATCACCGTGAGCAGCACCGAGAGCCAAGGCCTGACAACCGACATCGCGGGACTGCAGCAGCTCGCCGGCCGACACGCCGGCTACACCGAGTGGGAGCTGATGGAGCAGTCCCGCGTCAACCTGTTCGCCGACGCGACCGACGACCACCAGTACATCCACGTCGATGTCGAGAAGGCGAAGCAGTCGCCGTTCGGGGGGACAGTTGCGCACGGCTACCTGACGCTGTCGCTGGTCGCGTCGGTGCTGAGCAAGCTCGTGCGGGTCAGCGACGCCCGCACCGGGGTCAACTACGGCCTGGACCGCGTCCGCTTCCCGGCGCCGCTGCCGGTCGGCGCGCGCTGGCGCGGCGGCGCAGAGCTGCTGGAGGTGTCCGAGATCTCCGGCGGGGTGCAGCTCAAGGTGCGGGTGACGATTGAAGTGGAGGGCTCGGAGCGGCCGGCGATGGTCGCCGACGCTTTGGTGCGCATGTACGCGTAGGTCGGCGGGTTGCTGGCGCCCGGGCTGGGGTGCCGGCGGCCGCGCGGTCGTCCTCGCTGGGGCGCCGGTTGGGGGCGTCGCAGTCGCCCGCCGCCGGACGCCCCGGGGTCAGACGATCTTGCCGGGGTTGAGGCGGTGATCGGGGTCGGTTCCGTCGAACAGGGCGCGGAGCATGGCGGCGCCGGGTTCGGAGATGTCCTGCTCCAGCCACCGGGCGTGCTCGGTCCCGACCGCGTGGTGGTGCGAGAGCGTGGCGCCGTTGTCGACGAACGACTGCTGGATGGCCGACTTCACGACGTCGTACTGCTCGAGCATGTCGTCGCCCGGGGCCGAACGGAAGGCGAACGTGAAATACAGGCACGCGCCGGCGTGATAGCTGTGGGACAGATGGCACATCAGATAGCCGTCGACGCCGAGCGAGCTGAAGGCGCCGCGGGTCGCCGCGGTGACCGCGTCATAGACGGGCGTCAGCCGGCTCCACGGCATGGCCGTCTCCGAGACGTCGCCGGCGCCGCCGCGGTTCAGCAGGAAATCGCGGATGTACGGAGTGTCGAACTTCTTCTGGTCATACAGGACGCCGGGGCCCGAGCCGATGCACAGGCCGCCGTGGCGTTTGACGATCTGCCCGACGACGTGGCGCTGCGCGGCGACGTGGCGCCGGCTGCCCTCGTAGCCGATGAAGGACAGGCACATCTGCTCGACGTCCCAACCAAGACGACGTTTGAGATACAGCTGCAACGCGGCTGATTGAGCCCGGTCCAGCAGCGTCGGGGGTTTGCGCATCGCAAATGAGAATCGCGTCTCGGCCGCGTCGGAGACACGCGTGACCGACACCGAACACTCGCTGTGCGCGATCTCCTCCATCGCCGCCAGACCGTCGGCGAATTGCGGAAACAGGTACCCCAGGATCGTCCGCTGCTCGGGCAGCGGCCGCACCTGCACCGTCGCCTCGGTGATGATCCCCAACCGACCCTCGCTGCCAAGAATCATCTCCCGGACGCTCGGCCCAGCTGACATCGCGGGGATCGGCCGCACCACCAGGATCCCCGTCGGGGTCACGACCCGCAGACCCTTGGTCAGATCGGCGATATCCCCGTAGCGGTCAGACTGCATTCCCGACGAGCGCGTCGCGATCCACCCGCCGAGCGTGGAGTGCGTGAACGAATCGGGGACGTGCCCGAGTGTGAATCCGTGGACGCATAGCTGCTCCTCCAGAGCCGGGCCGAGCACGCCGGCCTGGATCCGGGCCAGTCCCGATGCCGCGTCGATCTCCAGCACGGCGTCCAGGCGCGCGAGGTCGACGGAGATGACCGGACGCGTCTCGGCCGGTCCCGGCTCCAGCGACCCCGAGATCGACGACCCTCCCCCGAACGGGATCACGACCGCGTCGTGAGCGACCGCGGCTGCCAGGACCGCGCTGACCTGTTCCTCGTTCGCGGGGCGCACGACGACATCCGGGATCCGCGGCAGGTCACCGCGTCGCTGCCGGATCAGGTCACGCAGCGACTTGCCCCGACCATGCACCACTCGGTCGAGCGCTTCGGTCGAGACATGGTCGCGCCCAAGCTGCTCCTCCAGTTCGGTGCGCAGCGTGTGCGTCAGCATCGATTCCGGGATACGCAGCGACTCGAAGCTCGGCGGGGGCGCCGTGACACGTCGCACGTCAAGCCGCAGGACCGTCTGAATGAACGGCGCCAGGTCGGGCTTGTCCACGTGCGTGAACTCCGCTCCCTCCACGCCCCAGCCCCACCATTTCATCTCAGCCACGCGAGGCCTCGCCTGCGACCGTCGTCGACGCCGGTGACGCCCCACAGCTCACCGGTCAGACCTTAGGCCAAACCTTGCTAGGGCGGGCCCGGGCGGTCGGAGTCAGGCTCAAGCGCCAAGCCCCGTGCGGCGACCGGGGCGGACTGGACGATCGAGGTGGTCGTCTGCCCGTGGGCGGCGAATCGGTCGATCACCTCCTCGAGGTGCTCGACGTCGCGTACGAACGCGGTCATGATGTAGCAGTCGTCTCCGGTGATCCGCCGGCAGTCGACGACCTCGGTGGTTCGCTGGGCGAGCTCTGCGACCTGGCGCAGTTGGAGCGGCGCCGGCCGAACCCGGATGACCGCACTCAGTGTCATCCCGAGCTTGCGCGGGTCCAAGCGCGCGTGGTAGCCCAAGATCACCTGGTCCTGCTCCAGACGCTGCAGGCGCTCCGCGACCGCCGGCGACGACAGGCCCACCCGGCGGCCAAGCTCGGCGAGGCTCAGCCGCGCATCGGCCTGCAGTTCGGCAAGCAGCTGGAGATTCGTCGCGTCGAGAACCCCTCCATCGGTCTTTCGGCCATTTCTCCTTTGATCCTCAGGCATGAGTTCAATAATACCTGTGGTTCGCCATGTACAAGCCGCATCCAGGTAGGCAACCTAATGGTGAGCTATGGCAAACGACATCGCCTCGTCCAGGATCGCCAAGCGCGGAGGTGCCGAGGGCGCCGGCACGCGGGTGCCGCCGCACACCTACTTCGTCGTCAGCGCGATCTTCCACTATCTCGGCCCGTCGTTCGCGGTGCTGCTGTTCGCACGGCTGCAGGTGCTCGCCGTCGCGTGGCTGCGGATCGCGACCGCCGCGCTGATCCTCGGCCTGTGGCGACGGCCCTGGCGAGCGTTCGTCGGGCTTGACCGCGACGGTCGGCTGCTGCTGCTCGGCTGGGGAGCCGTGTTGGCCGTGATGAACTGCTGCTTCTACGAGGCGATCAGCCGGCTGCCGCTCGGCACCGTCGCCGCGATCGAATTCCTCCCGGTGATCGCGCTGGCGGCCCTCGGCGCCCGGTCGCGACGGAACGCGCTCGCGCTCGCGCTCGCCGTGCCGGGGGTCTATCTGCTGACCGACGTCCGCGCCGCCGGCGCGCTGCTTGGCTTCCTGTTCGCGTTTGCCAACGCCGGCCTGTTCGCCGCCTACATCGTCCTCGCTGACAAGGTCGCCAAGCGGCCCGAGCTCAGCGGGATCGACGGCCTCGCGGCCGCGATGCTGATCGCCGCCGTGATCGTCACACCGCTCGGCGGTTCGATTGTTGTCCGCGCCTTCGGCAACCCCGTGGTGCTGCTCGCGGGGGTCGGCGTGGGCGTCTCCTCATCGGTGATTCCGTACGTCACCGACCAGCTCGCGATGGCACGCCTGCCCCGGGCCACCTACGCCACGATGGTCGCGCTACTGCCGGCGATCGCGACGATCATCGGGATCATCGTCCTCGGGCAGATCCCGACCTGGATCCAGGTCGCCGCGATCATGCTGGTGATCGCCGGCGTCGCTCTGCACAGGCCCGATGCCGAGGCCGCCGAGGTCGCCGCGGTCGCCGACCCCGAGCCACTCGAGCCGAACGCGGGGCGAGCATGATCGGACAGGTTCGGCTGGGCTCGAGCGGCCTACGGGTGTCGCGCCTCGCCCTCGGGATGATGAGCTTCGGCGATCGCTCGAGGCGGGCGTGGGTGCTCGACGAGCCGGCGGCCGAGCCGATCGTCAGGCGCGCGATCGATGCCGGCATCACGTTGTTCGACACCGCCGACATGTACGCGGCAGGGGCGAGCGAGGTGATCACCGGCCGTCTGCTGCCCAAGCTGATCGCACGCGAGCAGGCCGTCGTCGCCACCAAGGTCTTCTATCCGACGACGCCCGGTGCCAACGGCGCGGGGCTCTCGCGAAAACACATTCTGGCGGCCATCGACGCCTCGCTCGAGCGCCTGCAGATGGACTATGTCGACCTCTACCAGATCCACCGCTGGGATCCCGCCACGCCGATCGAGGAGACGATGGAGGCGCTTCACGACGTGGTCAAAGCCGGCAAGGCTCGCTACCTCGGCGCGAGTGCGATGGCCGCGTGGCAGTTCGCCAAGGCCCAGGCGACCGCGGAGCGACATGGCTGGACGCCGTTCATCTCAATGCAGAATCGCTACAACCTGCTGTACCGCGAGGAGGAGCGCGAGATGATCCCGCTCTGCTCCGACCAGGGCGTCGGCGTCCTCCCCTACAGCCCCCTGGCCCGCGGCCTGCTCGCCGGCACCCGCCCCGACGGCGCCCCGAGCGTCCGCGCTCAATCAGATCCGCTCCGCGCCGACAGCATCGAGCCCGGCGACACCGGGTGATCGCATCCGTCGAGCGCCTGGCGCGTGAACGCGACACTTCACCCGCGAAGCTGGCCCTCGCCTGGCTGCTCCACCAACCCGGCGTCACCGCCCCGATCATCGGCGCCACCCGCCTCTCCCACATCGACGACGCGATCGCCGCCTCCACCCTCCCCCTCACCCCCGACGACCTCACCGCCCTCGACCACCCCTACCGCCCCCACTGGCCCGACCGCGAACCACCCCTCACACGCAGCTAGACGGTCGATTGAAGGGACCGCGACCGCCCGCAGCGCCGGGCGCGCGAGTGCGCCGCCAGGCCCGGGTCCAGGTCCCGCGCCGTCCGCTGGTCAAGGCCTGGAGCCATCGGCCAGTCCAGGGCTCGGGCCACAGACTTGGTCGCTTTTCGTCCTCCCATCGGCAAAAACGACCAACTGGGGGGCCCAAGCAAAGCGAACGAAAGCGGCCCCTCGCTGCCGAGGGGTCGGGGATGTCGTTCCGGCATCGGTCGCGGGACAACACGCGTGCGCGTCCGGCCCACTACGCCAGCAGCGCTGCCGATCCCGGAACGGCGGCCCCGACGCCGTCGCACCCAGCCAGGGGTGTTTAAATCGAGAGCGCCCCGGTACCGGCGGGATATGAGGCCGGACTCGGGGCGCGCTCGAGGGAGGAGAGGTACTGCGCGAATGATGATGACACGGCGCCGCTAGAAGTCCAAGACGAGTATTCGCTGCGATCTATAAGCTGGAGCTATGGAACTGCGACAGCTGCGTTACCTCGTCGCGCTTGCCGAGGAACTCAACTTCACGCGCGCGGCGGCCGCCGAGCACATCGCCCAGCCGGCGCTCTCACAGCAGATCCGCAAGCTCGAGGACGAGGTCGGGGTGGCGCTGGTGGAGCGCACCACCCGGCACGTGAGCTTGACCGAGGCCGGCCAGCTGCTGGTCGTGCGGGCGCGCCGGATCCTGGCCGAGCTGGAGTCCGCGCACTCAGAGCTCGAGGCGCTGCGCGGGATCGACCGCGGCCACGTGACGATCGGGGCGATCCACACGATGGGGCCGATCGACCTGTCGCTGGCGCTGGCCGAGTTCCATGCGCGCTACCCGCACGTTGCGCTGTCGGTACGGGAGCAGACCAGCGAGGAGTGCGCGGAGCTGCTGCGAATCGACGAGCTGGACCTGGCGTTCCTGTCGGTCACCGAGCGGGTCGAGTCGCACGAGCTCGGGTCTGCACCAGCTGATCTCCGAGGAGCTGCTGGTGCTGCTGCCGGTCGATCATCCGCTGGCGCGGCCACGGGGAGGTCCGGATGGCCGAGCTCGCCCAGGAGCAGTTCATCAGCTTCCGCCAGGGCGCGCGGTCTGCGCGAGCTGCTGTTCTCGGCCGGCCGCGACGCCCAGTTCGAGCCGCGCGTGACGCTCGAGTCCAACGAGAGCCACCGGATCCGGACGCTCGTCTCACGCGGGCTCGGGGTCGCGATCCTGCCGCGCTCGGACGCGTTGGACCAGGGCGCCGAGGTCGCCGTCGCGCGGCTCGTCGCGCCGGCGCTGCGGCGTGACATCACCCTCGCGTGGCGCGCCGGACGACGCCACTCCCCCGCCGCCCAGGCGTTCATCGAGCTGGCGCGCGACACGTTCACCGACGAGACGCGTGGGCGCGACCGCGACGCCCGTCGATCGACTATCGCTGAGACGCGTGTATCGAACCGCGGCGATTCGGGGTACGTACTGACGCGCGAGCCGCGGAATCGACCTTCCGATAGGGTCGCAGTGCGGCGTGATGTCTGGAGCAGGACCTGGAATCTCGGCTGCCGCGCCCTTTATAAGGGCTTCCTAAGCATTGTTCGACAACCATCGAACAAGTGCTACTATTACTGGCGGAGAAACCTCATGACAGAGACACGCCAACAAAACAAACACGGAGAACGTCCTGAAGAGCTTTGATGAGGCCCGAGACGCACAGCCTCAGGGCCATGAACACCACGAAGATTCCAAGCGCCCCCGCGCACGTGGCCAGCACGGCAGCGCCGCGAGCGCGCCGTCGCCCCGGCGCCAGCCGCGTCGTCGTCCGGCGACCCGGGCGGCAGAGCGGCGCGCCGCGAACGCCGACCCGCGTCTGACCCCCGGCAGCACCGGGGCGATGACCGAGAACTCGCTGGACCTGTTCCTGCGGGCGGCACGCGCGCACGCGCTGCTGACCGCCGAGGAGGAGGTCGAGCTCGCCCAGCGGATCGAGCGCGGCGACCTGGAGGCCAAGGAGCGGATGATCAACTCCAACCTCCGGCTGGTCGTCTCGCAGGCACGCCGCTACCAGGGTCACGGCCTTCCGATGGAGGACCTGGTCCAGGAGGGCATGCTGGGACTGATCCGCGCGGTCGAGAAGTTCGACTGGCGTCGCGGGTTCAAGTTCTCGACCTACGGCACGCTGTGGATCCGCCAGGCGCTCCAGCGCGGGCTGCAGAACCACGGACGCACGATCCGGCTCCCGGTGCACGTCGCCCAGCGCCAGACCAAGGTCCGCAAGGTCGAGTCCGAGCTGAGCACCAAGCTGGGCCGCGAGCCGACCGACGAGGAGATCGCGGCCGAGGCCAAGATCGACGTCGAGGAGGTCGCGGAGCTGCGTGAGCTGACCCGGGGCCTGACCAGCCTCGACCAGCCGGTCGGCGAGGACGGCGAGACCGCCTTCGGTGACCTGCTGGCGTCCGACCGGCCCGAGCCGGAGGAAGAGGTCGAGTCGGCCGAGCGTCAGGAGCTGATCTCCGGCGCGGTGGCAACGCTGCCGGAGGCCGAGCGCAACGTGATCGCGCTGCGCTTCGGACTCCAGGGAGCCGAGCCGCTGAACCTGCGTCAGACCGGGATCGAGCTGGGCATCCCGCTGTCGAAGGCTCGCGAGCTCGAGCAGCAGGGCCTGACCCGGCTGGCCAAGAGCTCCAGCCTCGAGGAGCTTCGCCGGGCCGCCTGATCGGTCCAACTGTCGAATCGTCACGAGCGCCGGTCGCACCCTCGGGTGCGGCCGGCGTTTGTCGTTTCAAGTACGGCGGCGGCGTGCAGGGCTCGTCGTCGTCGGGCGGCACCACGCCGGACCGGTCCAGCGTGTTGATCGCGGCCGCGCCCGCCGACCGCGCCGACAGCGCATCGGGGTCGGGTCGCAGCCGGGCGGAGTAGATCGACGGCGCGCCGAGCCGGCGGGAGATCACGGTCGCGATCGCGACCGCCAGCAGCGTCGGGGCCATCAGCGAGTCGAAGTTGCGGGTCAGCTCGAGCATCAGCACGACCCCCGACAGCGGTCCCTGCATCGCGGCCGCCAGGAACGCGCCGCCGCCGATCACCGCGTAGCTGCCGACCGGGACGCCCGGCCAGATGTGACTCCAGATCGTCCCGAGCACCCCGGCCAGCAGCACCCCGATCGTCAGCGTCGGCGTGAACATGCCGCCCGGCGAGCCGGCGCCCAGACAGGCCGTCGTCGCCAGCGGCTTGAGCGCCAGCAGCACGCACCAGCAGACCGAACGAGTAGCCGCCGAGCGCCTCGGCCTGGACGACGCCCTTGCCGTTGCCCAGCAGCTCCGGGTACCGCAGCGAGACGGCGGCCGAGCGCCGCGAACACCACCACCGGCGCGACGAACCGGCCCCGCCGCTTGGGCCGCAGCGCGCGTCGCCAGCTTCACCGCTCGCACCCAGCCGACCGCGGCAAGGCCGATGATCGGGCCTGCCAGCAGCGCGAACACCAGCTGCTGGCCGGGATGCAGCAGGTAGTGGGGCAGGTTGTAGGTCGGCCTGGTCCCGAGCGTGATCCAGGCGACCGCGGTGGCGATCACCGAGGTGGCCAGCGCCGGCAGCACGAACGGGAGCGCGACCGTGCCGAGCAGCACCTCGAGCGCGAACAGCGCCCCGCCGAGCGGGACGTTGTAGATCGCCGCGAACCCGGCGCCGGCGCCGGACGCCACCAGCAGACGCCGCTGCCAGACCGGCAGCTGCTCGAACTCCGACAGCCACGAGGCGACGGCCGACCCCGCCAGCTGCGGCGCCGACTCGCGGCCCATCGACGAGCCCAGCCCGACGGTCACGATCGCCACCACGCCGCGGGCGAGGCTCGACCAGCAGCGGCAGCCTGCCCTCCGACAGCCACAGCGACTCCGACACCTCGGTCGCCTCCGAGCCGCGCGGGCGCCCCAGCACGAGCCCGCCGACGATCACGATCACGGCCGCGGCCATCAGCGCCGCGAAGTGCCGCCAGCCGACCGCCGCCTGGACGCCATCCAGGAACGGGCCCGCGCCGGTACCCGTAGGCGATGTGCTCGACCAGCCGCAGCAGCTCCACCAAGGCCGGACGCCAGCACGCCGGTGACGACGCCGAGCAGCACCACGATCGCCCAGAAGCGCGCGGTGTATCCGGCCACGATCCCGCGGCCGGGGACATTGGGTTGATAGGAGGACCAGCGACGACCGTCCATCTACGGCTCCTGGATCGGCGGTGTGGTCTGCGGCACAAGCCTCGCAAATTTGACGCGCCGTGACGCGAGCCGCTACGCTTGCGCGCGTGTCGTCGCTCCGTTACCGCCGGGTGGTGGTCAAGCTCAGCGGCCGCGCCTTTGCCGGCGATGCCGACTTCGGGCTCGACAACCAGGCCCTCGGGTATGTCGCCGATCAGCTGATCGGCGCCCGCGACCTCGGGATCGAGGAGGCGGTCGTCGTCGGCGGAGGCAACTTCTTCCGCGGCAACGTCGCCGACCAGTGGGAGATCGAGCGCGCCGAGGCCGACAACATCGGGATGCTCGGCACGGTCATGAACGGGATCCTGCTCCGGGGCGTGCTCAAGCACCGCGGCCTCGAGGACGTTCGCCTGATGACGGCGCTGCCGATGACCTCGATGGCCGAGCCGTACATCCGCCTGCGGGCGCTGGAGCATCTCAAGCGCGCGCACATGGTGCTGCTCGCGGCGGGGATCGGCCAGCCGTACGTGACCACCGACTATCCCGCCGTGCAGCGCGCGATCGAGCTCACGCGCCGAGGCGATCCTGCTCGCCAAGCACGGCACCGACGGCATCTACGACCGCGACCCGCGCCAGGGCCCGGGCGCGGTCCGCTACGACAGCCTCGCCTACACCGATGTGCTCGCCCGTGATCTGCGCGTGATGGACCAGGCCGCGATCGTGCTCGCCCGTGACCACGGCCTGCCACTGCACGTCTTCGACTTCGATGAGGACGGCGCGATCTCGGCGATCTGCCGCGGCGAGAACCGCGGCACCTACATCTCACCGGAGACCAAGCTCGTCACCTCGCCGGCCGCAGCGGCCTGAGCGCCCCGTCCGCCGGGGCTCAGCCGCAGCTCGGCGCACGCACGAGACCGACCGCCCAGGCGATCCCGCCGGTCGCCATCGCGATCTGCCGTGGGTTGCTCCACGTCTGCGCGAAGTGGCCCGAGCGCGTCGTAGAACACGCGCCCACGCTCGGCGCGCCGGCACCAGACGAGCGGATGATCGGACGCAGCCCGTCGAGCCGCACCAGCACGTGCAGGCGCGACAGCGGATCGTGGGAGAACACGTAGAACTCCTCGTGGATCCGGAACGCCTTCGGGAGCTCGCGGGTCATCGGCGTCGTGCGGTCGACGACGGTCACCCGCTGCGTGCTCGGCGACGGGTGGTGGCTGAACTCCGCACCCATCATCTTGATGTAGGCGGGCCAGTGGTGGAACGTGTCGGTGGCCGAGTGGAAGCCGACAAGCCCGCCGCCGCGGTGGACGAACGCCATCAGCGCGCGCTTGTCGACGGGCGTCAACGGCAACGTGCCGGTCGTCAGCAGGAATACGACCGCCGACGCGTGCGCCAGCGCGTCCGGAGTCAGCCTGGTCGCGCTCGGCAGGAACACGAGCCGGTAGCGCCCGTCGCGCGCGGCGATCCGGCGCAACGCCGCCTTCGCCGCGGGGATCGACGCGTGGTGATAGCCGAGCGTCTGCGTGAGCACGAGCACGGTGCGCGCGTGGCTCGGCCCAGCCGCCGAGCCGGCCGTCGGCCGGGACCCACCCGGCGTCGATCTGGTCGATGCACTGGACATGCTCGGGCGGCTCGACCCCCCGCACGCGGTGAGTACGAGCGCTACCGCTATTACCGCCGCCGCGGTCAGCGTGCGCAGCGCCCTGCCCGAAGCTGGCCCGTGGCCGGCCATCGCTTCGCAGTGTAGGTCCGCCGCCCGGTTCGGCTATTGCCGGATTTGTACGTCTATTCCGGACTTTTCCACCACTCGCGACTAGCGGTCCCAGCTCGTCAGCTTGCCGCCGGCCTCCTCGGTCTGCGCGAGCATTCCGTAGGCCAGCCGTTCGAGCTCGAGTCCCGCGGCGTGGGAGCTCTCGGGCAGCACGTCGATCAGGCGTTTGGTCACGCTCACCGCGTGCCGCGGCAGCTGGGCGAGTCGCTCCGCCAGCTCGAGCGCGCGCTGCAGCGACCGGCCCTCGGCGACGAGCTCGGTGACGAGCCCCAGCCGCAACGCGTCGTTCGCATCGACCCGGTCACGGAGCAGGATCAGCTCCTTCGCCGCGGCGGCACCGAGCAGCCGCACCGCCCGCACCGCGCCGCCCCAGCTGGGGAGGATCCCGAGCGCGACCTCGGGGAACCGGAACTCGGCGCTCGGCTCGGCGATCCGGAAGTCGGTCGCGAGCGCCAACTCCAGCCCGCCGCCGATGCAGTAGCCGGCGATCGCGCTCAGCGTCGGCTGCGGTAGGGCGGCGACGCGCTCGGCGAAATCGCCGGTTCCCCGGTAGTGGGCTTCGATCTCCTCCGGCGCGTACCCGCGGGTCACCGACAGATCCGCGCCCGCGGAGAACACGTCTGGCCCGCCCGTGAACACGACGCACGAGGATCGCTGCACCTCCGGGGATCCCACCGCGTCGCACAGCTCGCGCTCCATCTGCTCGGAGATCGCGTTGAGCTTGGCCGGCCGATGCAGCGAGACGACGCAGATGGCACCGCGCAGCTCGATCTCCACCGTCTCAGCCATCGGCCCGCGAGCTTAGTGGTTGAGGGGCGACGAGTTGCCGACGCGGCGCACCAGCGCCCGCACGAGCGCATCCAGCGACGCGACGATCTCGCCCCCGCTCGCGACGATCAGCGCCTCGACCTGGAGATTCAGCGCGACCCCCGGCTCGCCGGCCTGTCGCAGGTCCGACCGCAGGCCGAAGCACGTCACCCCCAGGCCGCAGGCGTAGCCGATCTCGACGACCGTGCCCGAGTCGGGCTCCTGGCCCTCCAGGTAGGCCGCCAGCAGCGAGCACGAGCGGATCGCCTCGGCGTTGCGCCGACCGACTTCGAGCGCCAGCGCCCGTTGGGCGTCGATGCCGCCGGCCGCTGCTGCGGTGAACTCGTCCGCGCCCGTCAGCAGCCACGGGTCGACGGGCTCGACCAGCTCGGCGAGCGCGGGTAGGTAGACGCGGGCGTAGTAGTCGCGGCCGGCCTCGGTGAAGCCGAGCGGGCTCGCGACGTAGCAGCGCGGGCGAGCGGTCACCGGGGGGCGAGCGCCTCCAGCAGCTCGGGCAGCTGCTCGGGCGCACACAGCGGAGCCAGCACGACGGTCGTGATCGCCGCGCGCGACGAACTCCGCCAGGCGCTCGCGGATCTGGTCCGATCGACCCGGTCACGTAGATCTCGGAGATCAGCTCGTCGGGCGCGAGCTCCAGCGCGCGAGCGCGGTCGCCGCGCGCGGTAGGCCTCCACCATCGGGTCCAGTCGCTCGCCCCAGCCGAGCCACCGGAAGAACTCGGTGTAGACCGGAACCGAGCCGTAGTTGACGAACATCATCCGAGCGAGCTCGTGGCCCTGCGTCGCCGGGCAGCACGAAGAAGCGGCAGACGAGCTCGCCGGGATCGCGGCCCGCCGCCTCGGCGCCCGCGCGATAAGCCGCCACGACCCGCTCGGTGCCCGACAGCGGCAGGAAGTTCGTGAATGCGCCGTCGGCCAGCTCGCCGGCGAGCCCGAGCATCCGCGCGCGCAGCGCCGCCAGCACGATCGGGACCGGCGCGGTCACGGGCCGCTCCAGCCGCAGGCCGCCGAGCCCCTTCTCCGGCGGCGCGGTCAGCACCGGCCGCAGCCGCTGCACCGCCTCGCGGACCTTCGACAGCGGCTTGGCGAACGTCCCGTCGTTGAACCGCTCGACGACGACGTCCGATGATGAGCCGAGTCCGAGCACGAACCGGCCCTCGCTCGCCTCCTGCAGCGCCGCCGCGGTCTGCGCGAGCACCGCCGGACCGCGCGTGAACGGGTTGACGATCCCGGTTGCCAGCCGCAGCCGCTCGGTGACGGGCGCCGCCAGCGCCAGGGTCGTGAACCCATCGGTGCCGTTCGGCGTCTCCGAGGACCACAGGTCGTCGTAGCCGAGCGCCTCGACGCGGCGGTACAGGTCGGCGTGCTTCGCGAGCGGCACCCCCGCGAACGGAACGGTGATCCCCCACCGGGTCGGCGTCACGCGCCGCGAACCTATCAGCCGAGCGATCCTGACCGGGCTCTCGAGGCCTTCCCGGAAAGCGCGCTCGGCGTCGAGCTCGGTCGCGTCCTGCGCGCCGCCGATCACGACATGCGCGACGCCCGCGTCCGCCAGGTCGCCCGCCAGCCAGCGCTCGCTCAACTGACCGGCGGCAATCACGACGGTGTCCGCCGCCACCGCGATCGGGGCTCCCTCGGCGGTGCGGACGTGCAGCGCCCCGGCCTCGATCCGCTCGTAGGTGATCTCGGTGAGGGTCTGAACGCCCGCCGACTTGAGCTCGGCCAACAGCGCCCAGCGGGTCGACGGGCCGATCCGCTCGCCGACCCGCGCGGCCCCGCCGCAGCAGCGTGATCCGTGTCCGCGCGGGGAGGTCGGCGATTCCGTCACCGGGGGTGGGACGAGATCGCCATTCCTCGTCGGAGGCACGAGCCCGTAGCGCTCGTAGAACGCCGGACGGGGATCGCCGCCGTCGCGCAGCGGCGACGACAGCAGATGCGCGACGTCGACGCCGATCCCGCCGGCGCCGATGATCGCCACGGCGCCCGCCGGCAACGACGCCTCGCCGGTCAGCAGCTGCGCGTAGCTGATCACGTGCGGCAGCTCGGCTCCCGGGATCGAGACACAGCGCGGGGTCACCCCGGTCGCCACGACGACCGCGTCGAACCTCGACAGCGCGCTGGCGTCGGCCACCCGCACGCCGAGCCGCACGTCCACCCTCAGCGCCGCCAGCTCGGCCTCGAAGAACTCGATCGTCCGCTCGTAGTCCTCCTTGCCCGGGATCCGGCACGCCATCCGGAACTGGCCGCCGAGACGTGGGCCCGCCTCGAACACGGTCACACTGCGCCCCGCAGGCCGCCAGCGACCGCGCCGCCTCCATACCCGCCGGGCCACCGCCGACGACGGCAACTGAGCGGCCCTGGAGGTCGGTGTCAACCTGCTCGAGCTCATGCCCCGCGCGGGGATTGACGATGCACGACACGCGCTGGTCGAAGATCGAGCGGTCGATGCAAGCCTGGTCGCAGCCGATGCAGACGTTCACGGCGCGGCCCTCGCGCGCGCGCGCGATCAGTGCCGAGTCCGCGAGGAACGGCCGCGCCAAGCGAGATCAGGTCGGCGTCCCCGGCCGCCAGCGCCGTGTCGGCCTGATCGAGTGTGTTGATCCGGTTCGATGCGATCACCGGGATCGACACGACCTCGCGGATGGCGCGAGTCCACGGCAACCAGGCGCCGTGCGGGACGAGCAGCTGCACGGTCGGGACGCGGGCCTCATGCCAGCCGATCCCGACGTTCAGCGCGTCGCTCAAGCCGTCGGCGGCGAGCGCCTCGGCGAGCGTCAGCACCTCCTCGTGCGGCGCGCCGCCGTCGACCAGATCCGCGCCCGACAGCCGGTAGACGACCGCGCCGGCCGGTCCGAGCGCGCTCGCGGACGGCCTGCGTCACCGCGAGCGGGAACGCGCAGCCGCCGCGAGGCGTCGCCCCCCCAGTCATCGTCGCGGCGATTGGTCGCGGGCGCCATGAACTGATTCAGCAGATACCCCTCGGAGCCCATCAGTTCGACCCCGTCATAGCCCAGCGCGGCGGCGCGCCGGGCGCCGCTGGCGAACTCGTCGATCAGGTCGCGAACTTCGGCGTCCGACAAGCGCCCGCGGCTCGGCTCGGCTGAACGACGAGTAGACCGCCGACGGCGCGACCGGCTGTAGCCCGAACGCCCGCTGGAATGCATAGCGACCGGCGTGGAACAGCTGCAGCAGGATCCGGCCACCGGCTTCGTGGACGGCGTCGGCGACCCGCGCCAGCGCCGATGCGCTCGCGTCCTCATTGACGAACGCGTAGCTGCGCCCGCCGGCGCCGACGCGGCTGACCGCGCAGCCGCCGGTGACGATCAGCGCCGCGCCGGCAGCGGCCCGCTCGGCGTAGAACGCCGCCAGCGCCCGGCCGTCGTCGTCGCGGGCCTCGAGGCCGACGTGCATCGACCCCATCACGACCCGATGCGGGAGCTTCAGCGGCCCGATCGCGACCTCCGAGAAGACGTGCTGAAGCGACTGACCGGAGGCGGGGCCCGACACTTAGCCCGGACGCCGGTCAGCCGAGGAGGTCACGAGCGATCACGGTCTTCTGGATCTCGTTCGTGCCCTCCTCGAACCGCTGCGCGCGGGCGTCGCGATAGACGCGCTCGATCGGGCTCGACGACCAGTAGCCGATCCCGCCGTGGACCTGCAGCGCGGCGTCGGTCACACGCTGCAGCATGTCGACCGCGAACAGCTTGGACATCGCCGAGGCGGCGTTCGCGTCGCCGCCCGCCTCCCAGGTCTGCGCCGACTGCAGCACCAGCGCGCGTGCGGCCGCGATGTCGGTCTGCATCTCAGCCAGCTTGAACGAGATCGCCTGGCGCTGGGCGATCTTCTTGCCGAACGTCTCGCGCTGCTTGGCGTACTGCAGCGCCAGGTCGAGCGCGCGCTGGGCCAGCCCGACGCACGTCATCGCGACCGCGATCCGGCTGGGCGCGAGGAATCCGCTCAGGGCCACGCCGAGCCCGTCGCCCTCCTCGCCGAGCCGGTTGGCGACCGGCACCGGGGCGCGATCGAAGATGAAATGGCCGTGGTCGGTGCCGCGCACCCCCATCGTCTCGGGCATCACGTTGGCGGTGATTCCCTCGCCGTGCGGCGGCACCAGCAGCGCGACCGTCCCGTCGGCGCCGCGTGGTCCCTTCGGCCCGGGCGAACAACAGCAGGTAGTCGGAGATCGTCCCGAACGTGATCAGGTGCTTCTCGCCCGACAGGTAGTAGGTGTCGCCCTCGCGGGTGACCGAGCAGCGCAGATCGGCGCCGGTGCCGGCGGTCGGCTCGGTCAGGGTGAACGCGACCTTGATCTGGCTCGCGACGGCGGGCAGCACGAACCGCTCGCGCTGCTCGGGACTGGCGTGGGAGTCGAGCGGTCGCCAGATTCCGTTGGAGACGTGGACGATCATCCGCAGCGACGCGTGCGACATCGCGAACAGCTCCAGCAGCGGCAGATACTGGGTGAACGGCAGGCCACGACCGCCGTAGGCGACCGGCGCCGCCAACCGCAGGTAGCCGCGGTCGCGCAGCTCGGGCCACAGCTCGTCGGGGACGGCGCGCTCGGCCTCGATCCGCTCCGCCCACCGCTCGCCCTCGTTCTCGACGTAGGCGCGGATCTCGGCCGTCAGCTCGGCGAGCTCGTCGTCGGCGAGCGCAATCGGGTCGGTGGCGGTGACGGTAGTCATTGTGGCAATCGCCTTTCTGTGCACATCGGTGAACCTGCGCGCCTGCTCGCGCAGCACGAACTTCTGGATCTTGCCGGATGGCGTCCGCGGCAGCTCCGGGACGAGCTCCAGTCGCTCGGGCCAGTACGGCTTGGCGACTCGCCGCTCGTCCAGGTACGCCTGCATCGCCTCGAACCCGAACTCGGTGTCTGCGTCCACGGCGAACGACGAACGCGCAGGCGCGCTCGCCGAGGCGCTCGTCGGCCATCGCCACGATCGCGACCTCGGCGACCGCCGGGTGCTCGTAGAGCAGCTGCTCGATCTCGGCGACGGGCACCTTCTCGCCGCCGCGGTTGATCACGTCCTTGACGCGGCCGGTGATTCGCAGGTAACCGTCGACGTCGATCGTCGCCAGGTCGCCGGGGCGATACCAGCCGTCCTCGGTGAGCGCGGCGGCCGTGTCGGCCGGTCGGTTCAGGTACCCGGCGAACAGCGTGTCGGTGCCGATCTCGAAGTTGCCCTCGGTCCCGGGCGGCAGCTCGCGGCCCTCGTCGTCGACCACCCGCAGCGAGACATTGGCCAGCGCCACGCCATCGCTCGTCCACGTCCGTTCGTCCCCGAGTCCGGGGACGAACCCGGCGCCCATGCAGCTCTCGGTTGTGCCGAAGCCGCCGCCGACCTCGGCGTCGAGCACGTCACGCGCGCGGCGGGCAAGGTCGCGTGGGATCGCGGCGCCGGTGGCGACGAACATGCGCAGCGGGTTCCGCGCACTGCGCGGCCGCCCCGGTCCTCGGCGACGCGGACCAGATCGGCCAGGAACGGCGTCGCGGCCTGCGTGAAGGTGACGCCGTGTCGGCCGATCGCGTCGAACGCGACGTCCGCGTCCCAGCTTTCCTGGACCACCTGCGTGGCGCCGAGCCGCCAGGCGATCCACATGCCGTACAGCCAACCGGTCTGGTGCGCCAGCGGGGACGGGATGTAGATCACGTCGGCAGACCGCAGACCGAAGTGCGCGATGTGCGCGTCGGCGGCGCGATCGAGCACCTCGTGACGGTGCATGACGCCCTTGGGCTCCCCGGTCGAGCCCGAGGTGAACAGCAACTGGGCGATCGCCGACAGCTGCGGCCGGCGCGCCGCCACGGCCTCGTCGTCGGGTTCCAAGCTCTCGAAATCCGGCGGGTCGTCGTCTCCGAGCACGAGCAGGTGGCGGATCGCCGGGAGCTCCTCGGTCAGCTCGCGCGCCATCTGTCCGTGGTCGTGACCGCGGAAACGCCCGGGGACGATCAGCACGGGCGCGGCGCTCTCGGCCAGCATGAACCGGAGCTCGCGCTCGCGGAAGATCGGCATCAGCGGCTCGCAGATCGCGCCGATCCGGAGCGCCCCGAGCGTCAGCGTCAGGAACTCGAGCCGGTTGGGGAGCTGGTAGGCGACGGTGTCGCCGGCTCGCACGCCGAACGACAGCAGCGTCGTCGCCGCTGCACCGGAGCGCTCCCACAACTCCGCCCAGGTCAACGTGGAGTCGCGCCCCGCGGCGTCGACCGCGACCGCCGCGATCCCGTCGGGTGCGCGCCTCGCATGGCGCGCGACGTCGTCCTCGATCAAGACGCCAGGACCGCGGCGCGAACCCGCGGCGTCACGCCCGCGGGGATCCCCATCTGGTTCATGTGATCGATGAACTCCGGGTAGGAGATCCGGTAGGCGTGCGGGTAGGACAGCTCGGTGACGCCGGTCGCGGTCGAGCCGGCGACCGCCAACGCCATCAGGATCCGGTGATCGTTGAACGACGACAGCTCGGCGCCGTGCAGCTGCGAAACGCCGCGGAACTCCATGTCGTTGCCGTCGAACTCGACGTCAGCGCCCATCTTGCGCAGCTGCAGCATCGACGCAACCCGGTCTGACTCCTTCAGCTGGACGTGCGAGACGTGCGACAGCACCGTCCGCCCGCGCGCCCGGCTCGCCAGCGTCGACAGGATCGGCACCATGTCCGGGATGTCTCGGCAATCGAGCCGGCCCGCGACCGGCGGCGTTCCGTCGTGGTCGATCGAGATCGTCAGCCCGTCGGCGGAGAACTTCATCGGGACGCCGACGCCGACGAGCTCGTCGAGCACCGAGCGCTCCGGGTGACCGTCGATCGGGACCGGGCTGCGGAAGGTCACGTTCGACGGGTGCAAGGCGCAGGCACCGAGCCCGAACGCCGCCGAGCCGATGTCGGGCGGGAGCACGATCTCGCCCGCGACCGGAACCTGACCGGGCTCGATCTGGAACTGGCGCCAGTCCTCGCGGACGTCGACCTGCAAGCCGAACTGGCGCATCATCTCGAGCGTCAGCTCCAGGTAGGGGCGCTCGTTGAGCTCGCCGGTGACCTCGATCGTCGTCGGCTCGGAGGCGAACGGTGCCAGCAGCAGCAGGCCGGAGATCCACTGCGAGAGGGTTCCGTCGATCCGGATCGAGCCACCGCGCGGACGGCCGGGGTACACGGTGACCGGCACGCCCTGGCCTTCGTACTCGAGCTTGACCCCGAGGCGCCGGAGCGCGCGCAGCAGCGGCCCAATCGGGCGGCGGCGGAAATAGCGCTGGCCGACGATCTGTACCGGGCGATCCGAGAGCGCCGCCAAGCCGACCAGGAAGTACAACGTCGTACCCGAACTGCCGACGTCGATCACGTCGGACTTCGGCGAGAAGCCGTGGTCGCCGTTGACGATCCAGGTGTTCTGCGACGAGCGGATGTCGGCCCCGAGCGCCCGCAGCGCCGAGACCGAGAAGTTGACGTGGCGCGCGGTCGTACGTGCGGAGATCGTCGTCCGTCCCGGCGCCAAGGACGCGAGCATCAGCGCTCGGTGGGCGTGATACTTCGACGGCGGGATCAGGATCTCGCCGTGCAACGGGGCGGCCGGTTGGGCTACGAGCAGACGCATTGAATAGGGGGCTCCTGACCGGGGAGCGGCCAGCTCGCGATAGGCGCGCGGGCCACACCGGACGGCGCCAGGATATCGGCGCTCACCGCTCGTCTCGCCCCCCAAACGGTGGGAATCTCGTGATCCGGCGGGGCTCAGCTGGCTGGGGGCGGCGGCGTTGCCTCGCCCCGGCGCTCGTCCTCGAACAAGTCGACCAGGCGGGTGCGAACCTCCCACAACTTCGGCAGCTGGCGCTGAGCGATCAGCTTGGTCAGCTGCTGGACCGCGACCCCCTGGATCCCGATCGACTCTTCCCCGATCGCGCGTGCGACGACGCTGTAGTGACGAAAGCGCCACAGCCGCACCCGCTCGTCGAAGTCGGTCAGCAGTTCGGCCAGCTCGTGCAGCGACCGATGGTCTCCCCGGTCGCGGTACAGCTCGGTCAATGGCACGCCGGTGCGTGCCAGCGCCCCGTCAAAGGCCCGCGCGACCGCCGGCGTCGCGCGGGCGAGCGCCCGGAACCCCGGCGAATCGAAGCCGCTGCCGTGCCCCAGGGCTGAGCGGACGAAGTTGTAGTCCCAAGGGTCAAGCTGGTCGAGCATGTCGAGTTGATCGGTGATGAACCGCAGCGACTGCACGACACGCCGCAGCATCCGGCACGCCTCGTGCAGCTCGTCGGATCCGATCAGCTCGGTGGCGCGCTCGAGCTCCTGCACCGCGAACTTCAGCCACAGCTCCGATGACTGGTGCACGGTCGTGAACAGCAGCTCGTCACGGTGGACGCGCTCGTCTGCGGGCTTCTGCAACGCCAGCAGCTCATCGGTGCGCAGATATCGCTCGTAGTCCGATGCCCCGGGGCCCGGGAGGACCGGGTCCGATCCGGGCGGGGTGACGTCACCGTGACCCATGCGAGCGACAATACCTATGTCGGCTCCGAGCGCTAACCGGAGGCGTTGTCAAGCATGCCGGTGCGCCGGAAAAATCCCCAGAGGATCACGCATGACCCGACCAGCGTCCCGCCGGCCAGCCCGACGAAGTCCCAGAGCGAGTCGATGTGGTCAACCATCCAGCCGAAGTTCATCCCGAAGAAGCCGGTGATGAACGACAGCGGCAGGAAGATCGTGGCGATGATCGTCAGCGTCTTCATCGCGTCGTTCTGGCGGACGCCGAGCTCGGTCTGCTTGAGCGAGATCACGGCCATATTGGCGTGCAGCACCGAAGCGAGCGCATCGCGCTGGCCGAGCATCTCCTCGTTGACGAGCTTGAGGTGATCATTGATATCGCGGAAGAACGGCTTCAGCCCAGGATCGATCTGGGGATAGATCCCACGCTGCAGGCTCTCCAGCGGAGCCAGCAGCGGATGGATCGCCCGGTAGAAGTCGTTGGTCTGGCCGCGCAGGCGGTAGATCCGCTCGGTCACCGCGGCCGATCCGCCGAACACGATCTGCTCGACCTCGTCGACGTCCTGCTCGAGGCCCGCGACGACCGGTGCGTAGTCGTCGACGATCTTGTCGAGGATCGCCCACAGCACCGCGCTTGACCCGAGCCGCAGCAGGTCCGGTCGCCGTTCGAGATGCAACCGCGCCGGGTGCAGCTCGGCCATCTGTCCCTGGCGCACGGTGATCACGAACCGCGGCGCGAGGAAGACCGAGACCTCGCCGAACCCCACCCGCTCGTGCTCGTCGTCGTATTGGGCCGAGCGGACGACCGCGAACAGGATGTCGGCATTCTCGTAGAGCTCGATCTTCGGGCGTAGATGAAACGACTGCGCGTCTTCGACGGCGAGCTCGTTGAGCCCGAACCGATGCTGGAGGTCTGACAGCTCCGCATCGTCCGGTTCGACGACGCCGATCCAGACGAATCCCTCAACCGATGGCATCGTCGACGATCTCGGACGCGCGGTCGAGCGTCAGATGCTCGGAATGCAGCCGCCGGCCATGGCAGTAGTGGGCGCAATCGACGATCACGTCCTGTCGGTACGGCGGTGCGCGCCGAACTCCTGCTCAGACGGCGTGCTCGACCCGTCCTGGGCGGGTCGTACGGTTCGCTGGTCGCCGCCGGGTTCCGCGCGGCAGGCCGCCGGTCAGCCGCATGCCCATCTTCCAAGTCGTCGCCAAACTGCTGAACAGGGTCCGTGACAAGCGGATCCTGCTGCTGGTGACGCTGGCCACGCTGATCATCCTGTGCGGCGCGGGCCTGTTCGCGATCACCCAGCACGACAGCTACTGGTTGTCGCTGTACTGGGCGATCACCACCGCGACGACCGTCGGTTACGGCGACGTGCTCCCGCACAACACGGTCGGGCGGGTGATCGCGTCGGCCGTGATGCTGACGACGATCCCGATCGTCGGCGCGGTGTTCGGGCTGCTGGCGGGAGCCTCGGCCGTCTCACACCTCCGGAGGATTCTCGGCATGGAAACACGGCTTCCCAATCAGCCCTACACGGTCATCTACGGCATGCATCCGATCGTCCCGCACGTGCTCGACGAGCTGTGTAGCCGTGACGATCCGGTCGTCCTGGTCGCGCCCGCACGTCCCCCGGGCGCGCACGCGGATGTCGTGTTCATCGCCGGCGACATGACCGACGAGGCGGTGATCGCCCGGAGCCGGCCCGATCTCGCCAACCGGGCGCTGATCGCGTGCATCGACGAAGCCGACACGATGGTCGTCGCCGTGACGCTGCACGGCATCGCACCGGACCTGAAGACCTACGCGCTGACCGCCTCACGAAAGGTGGCCAGAGCCCTGAACGAGCTTGGGGTCAAGCACACGCTCGCGGCCGAGGAGCTCGTCGGCCACACCGTCGCCAAGAGTCTGGAGACGCCCGAGGCCGGCGATCTACTGCTGCAGCTGGTCGAGGCGCGCGGACTGCGGCTGGAGGAGATGGTCGTCGACGCCGCGCTGGACTCCAAGCCGTTGTCCAGCGCCCGCTCGACCGGCGGCACGCTCGTGCTCGGGATCGCCCACGACGGCAAGGTCGACCTCGGTGTCGGCGACGACCCGGTGCTGAGCACCGGGGACCGGCTGATCGTCCTTCGCGATCGCGCGGCGCCGGCCGAACGGCTGACCGGGTGCGATCGGCTAGAGCGGAGCGACGGCGGACTCCTCGGACTTGGACGCGGCCGGGACCTCGTGCGTGATCGCCACCCGGGCCGAGTCGACCAGCGTCTGCTCGAGGCGACGGACGGCATCGAGGTGATCGCCGGTCCATACAACGCGCACGCCGGTCGCCGTGCCTGAGCCGTCGGCGCCCTGCAGATCACGGGCGACGGCATCCACCAGTCGCTGCGCCACCGCCGGCTCGCGCTCCTGTGCCTCGGGCACCTCACCGCGGTGCTCGAGACCCGTTGCCAGTTGTCCGTACCAGCCCGAGACGCTCGCCGAGTAGGCGAGCAGCTCCCGGCGGGCGGCGCCGCGCTCGCCGTTCGGCGCGCTGTCGGACTGCCAGAGTGCGAGCACCGCGTCGGCCGCGAGCCGGAGGCCGGTGACGCCGGTCACGAGTCGCGTCACGTCGGCGAGCGGTACCTGCTTGACGCCACGGTCGGCCAGGTAGCTGCGGAACGCGTCGTCGAGCCGGCGGGATGCCGCCGCGGCCGCCAACGCGGCCTGGCGGGGCGCCTCGGTGGGCGTCGCGGCGATCGGATCACAGCGGCCGACGCCGAATTCGACGGCCGCGACCAGATATGCGATGCAG
Organism: uncultured Solirubrobacteraceae bacterium; assembly: GCA_963846015.1. Taxonomy (GTDB): domain Bacteria; phylum Actinomycetota; class Thermoleophilia; order Solirubrobacterales; family Solirubrobacteraceae; genus Palsa-465. Next base: position 376,314 of record CAWJUE010000001.1, on the reverse strand, counting down.
TCCTGATAGCCGCGGCCAAGCGCACGCCCGAGCGACCGGCCGGCGCCGTGTGGCCAGAACAGCAGGCCGGCCAGGAGACTGACGGCGCCGCCGATCACGATGTCCTCGACCCGGATCAGTCCGATCTGCCAGCCGGCCGGGGCGATGATGTTGAACAGGATCAGCAGCACCATCGTGAACGCCGCCTGGCCGGCCGTAAACGAGATCGCCGCCGGGGCGAACCCGGCGAACAGCACCGCAAACGGCAGCAGGATCCACAGCACGGTCGTGTTGGTCCCGATCGCGTACACGAGCGCGCCCCCGACCACGAACCCAGCGGTCGTCCCGAGCACCGCCCGCAGCGTGTTCTGACCGGTCGCGAGCGCATTGGAGCGCAGGACCGACAGCGTCCCGAACGCGACCCAGAAGCCGTGCTGGACGTTGGAGACGTCGGCGACGAGCACCGCCCCGGCAAGCGCCGCCGCGCCCCGGAGGCTGTTGTGCAGCCAGATCGAGCTCGGCTCCAGGTGCGCACGCGCCCGCTCGCCCACCGACGACAGCAGGCCGGTGAACCCCGGCGGCTGCCGGCCGAGCAGGCGCGCCACCCAGCCCCGGCTGGCGGCGGCCGCCTGGACGCCCGTGTTGGCCCCGATCTGCAGCACGACGAAGCTCAGCTCCTGTGCGCGAAAGCTCGGATCGAGCGCGCTCACGACGCTGTCGGGCATCGCGTCGACCGCGCAGCCCTCGCACGCCTCCGCGGGCAGCTCGCTGGTCGCCTGGGCCTCGAGCCGGTCCAGCGCCTCGTGCAGCGACGCCACCGCCACGTCCAGCGGCCGGCTCGGATCACGGGGCGACGACAGCAACTCGGCGCAACGGTCCAGCACCTCCGACGCGGCCTGCTTGACGGCGACCACCCGCGGGTTGGGCGCGTGCAGGTGCGGATGCGCCGCCGCCTGCGCGCGCAGCACGATCGTGTTGCACCACCGCAGGTCATCGACGAGCCGGACCACGGCGCGGGCGCTCGTCGTCAGGCCGGTGGGCCGGTACGGCGTCTGCAGGAAGGTCCGGTACAGATCGGACACGGCCTCGTCGGCGGCGGCGATCGCCCCGCGGTAGTCGGTCACCGCCTCCGCGGCGCCGCGGGCGAGGATGAACGTGATCTCATGCCGCAGTCGCTCGGCGATCGCGCGGCAGCCGGCGATCGCCTTGACCCGGATCGGATCGCGCGTCGCCGCCGGCCACAGGATCGCGATCGCGATCACCGACGCCCCCGCTGCCAGGCCCCAGCCAGCCACCCGGTCGGGAATCTGCGACGCCGGGCCCGGCAGCGACACGGGCAGGATGAACGCCAGCAGCAGCGAGGTGGTGGCGCTCGCGATCACCGAGCTGACGACGGCCGAGAACAGCACCACGAACGCGACGATCGCCATCCCGACAACCGAGATCCAGGTCGTCCGCGACGCCAGCGTCCCCAACGAGATGAGCACCGCACAGGCGACGCCGAGCAGCGCTTGGGATCGGACCCGGTCCTGGATCGGCCCGGTGAAGTCGACCAGCAGCAACATCGCGAACGAGCCGAACGCCGCGAACAAGGCCAGCAGCGAGTTGTCGATCACCTTCGTGCCCAGCGCGAGCATCGCCGGCATGATCAGCGCCGTCCGGCCTGCGCGCCGCAACGCGCCGTAACCCGGATCGTGCGCCTGCACCCAGGTATGCGCGTGCCGCACCGGGTTTGGGCGTCGGTGGACGGCGGATGTCGCCGGGCCCGTGGTCTGATCGACAGCGGTCATCGGTCCCTCTCCCTCGCCGCGATCCTAGTGGGTCGGCGCACGGCCCGGTCATCAATCGGGGTCAGGTCAGGTCGTCGAAGTCGCCTCGCACCCAGGCGATGTAGCGGTCGGCAGAACGCCTGACCGCGGCGCGCGCGTCGGTATCGATCGCGTGCGCGAAGTTGTCGTACAGCCGATCGAACTCGAAGCTGCTCGGCCGCGCTGGCGATCCGCTCGACGACCACCGCCGACAGCGGGATCCGGTTCGGATAACTGCGCATGAACGTGACCGTCGCCCGGTCGGGGTTGCCGTGGATCGTGTCCGACGACAGCAGCACGCCCCGGCTGCCGGCACCGGCGGCCCAGTGCAGCACCGTGCTCCCGGAGAAGTGGCCGCCGAACCGATGCAGCGTCACCCCGGGCGCGATTTCGTGGTGGTCGCCGTGCTCGCTGACCGCCGGGCCGGTGCGCGAGACCCACTCGAGGTTTGGCCCGGACACGAGCACGGGCGCATCGCCGAGCCGCCGGCTCCACTCGAGTTGCACGCCGAACATGTGTGGGTGGCTGGAGCTGATGCCGAGCGGCTCGCCGAGCGCGCGGACGCGCTCGACGGCCTCGTCGTCGACGTACCCGGGCGGGTCCCACACCACCGTCCCGGCGGGGGTGCTGATCACGAACGCGCTCTGCCCGATCCCGATCTTGGGCTCGGCCGTGAGCTCGAGCAGACCAGGCTCGAGCTCGCGCAGCCGCGTCCGGTAGCCGTCCGCCTGCGAGCTGCGCCAAGGTCGTCCATCGCTGCCCGGAAGCCGGGACCCATTGCCGCTCGTCGGCGCAGACCGGGCAGACGCCCTCGTCGTCGACGTGCTCGACGCCGCAGGTGCTGCAGATCCAGACGGTGTCATTTCTCAGCGGTTGCATGGTCGGTCACCTTGGGCACACCGGCTACCGGTACGCTAGCCGACCACAGCTGATGCCTGATCCGACGCCAGCTCCCGAAGACCGGCTCATCTGCATGGTCGAGATTCCCAAGGGGAGCAAGAACAAATACGAGTACGACCCAGCGCTCGGCGGCGTCGTGTTTGACCGCCTGCTGCGCACGGCCGCCGTGTACCCAGCCGACTACGGCTTTCTTCCCGACACGCTCGGCGAGGACGGCGATCCGCTCGACGTGCTCGTCTGCCTCTCTGAACCGACCTTCCCGGGCTGCTTGATACCGGTCAGGCCGATCGCGGTGTTCCGGATGTCTGACGAGAATGGCCCCGACGACAAGCTGATCTGTGTGCCCACAGCCGACCCCAATTGGAGTCCGATGCGGGATCTCGAGGACCTCCCAGCGCTGCTGAAGGACGAGATCGAGCAGTTCTTCACGATCTACAAACAGCTCGAAGAAGACAAGACCGTGACGACCCACGGCTGGGGACGCCGCCAAGAGGCGGTGGCGATCCTCACCGCGGCCGAGGATCGGTTTGCGGGGCGCTAGGCCGCCAGCGCGACCTCCTCACCAGCGATCACGTGTCGGACTGGGATCTTGAAGCTCAGGCGGGCCAGATTGACCAGGTTGTGCTCAAGCCAATGCGACCGGCTCGGCGGCGGCATTGATATCACGATTTCGTCGGCGTCAAACTGGGAAAGCGCGTCGCCGATGGCGAGCAGCGGAACGCTGTCTCCAATCTCCATGCTGATCGGGAGTCCATGGGTCTTCAGCACCGCCACGGCAGCTTCGCCGCGGCGGCGTGCGATGGCCACGGCATCGTCGGTGTCCGATAGCCAGTGGCGCAGGCGACTGTTCAGGGCCGGCACAACCAGGTGAAAAGCTACCGGGCCGCGTTTGGCCCGGTCTTGCAGCTCAGCGATCAGCGCGGAGCTGATCACGGTTTGGTTGGCGACAATCAGGACGCGGTGAACCGGGCAAACGGGTGCGGCTGACCAAGGTCGTATGACCGGTGGCGGGGATGGTGTCAGGCATGGGAGATCCTTCCGGTTGAACGGGTTGTACGTCTCCGGCGCCGGATATTTCGTCGCAGCTTCCGGGCCGGTGCTCCCTAAGACGCCCCGCGCGTCAATTCCTTCCCGATCGCTCCGCAGGCGCCGGAGACGGTGCAAGGTGATGTCGTCCCCGGACGCTGGCGCGACCTGGACCGAGCTGCCCGACCCCGAGGGCAGTGGCGTCGTGCTGCCCGTCGCGGCGTTGGTGCACGAGCACGACTGCGAGTCGTCCGACATCAGCGTCCCGCTCCCCGGCGTCGGCGCCTCGCTGAGCGTGTAGGCGGAGCCATCGGTGTGTGGCAGCACGGTCAACGGTCCGGTCGAGGCCGTGTTTGCCGAGGCATCTCGGATCGTGAACGGCATGTGAAGGCCAGCTTCGGAGTGCGCTTGTCGATCGGGCCACATGTCGATCGGGCCACCTGATCCGTCTTGCCGGGAGAACACCCCCGGGAGGTGACGAGGCTTCCCCTCTGTCAGCTTTCGGCGGCCCTGCTCTTTGCGCCGTCAGCGACCCGGCGGCGTACCCGACACCTCGCCCGGTCTTTCAGGCGCGGCGAGTGACGCATCCTCGCTGGTCTCGGGGCGTCGTGGTTCGCTGGGCGGCGGCGGCCGCTGGGTCCTCAGGCTCAGGTGCGGCTGAACTGCGGGTCGCTCGTCAAGTGCCCGGAGGATTCCAGCCGTCCCGCGAGCTCATAGCGGAAGCTGCCGTCCTGCGGTGAGGTCAGCGCCAGGTCATACCAACCACCGGAGCGCACCATCGCCACGGGGAGTTTGGCGCTGCCGTCGGCTTTGACCTTGTAGTCGAGGCCGTACGCGTCGGCAACCTCGATCGTGACCGGATGGTGATGGTGGCCGGAGCCGGTGGTGATACGTAGCTCGACGTTGCCGGCGTGGGCGACGAACCATCCTGATCGCACGCCTGCTCGGAAGGTCCTGACGATCCTGTCCTCCGGGATGCTGCTGCTTCGATGAGATGGTTGCTCGGCGAAGGGACGGGTAGCGCCGGCATATGTCCGAAGACGCACGAGCACAGATCGAGGCCGACGCGGCCGCCGCCGAAGCAGCCCGGATCGGCGGCGATCCGGGACCGGCCCCCGTAGCCGATGACGGGTTTCCCGCCGACGAGGCTCAGCGGCCGTTGGTCGAGGCTGGGCAGGGTGAATCAGAAGGCTTCGAACAGGCCGAGGCTCAATTGATCGATCACGCCTCCCACGGTGATCAGCACGCGGCCCGGCGTGTCATCGGCGACGAGGCTGCCCAGATCGAACGCTCAGAGGACGAGCGGTAACCACTCAGCTGCAGGTCTGAGGCTCCCGGCAGTCTCCTAGTGTCCTGATGCGTTGATCCGTTGCTGTAGGTGGATACTGCACCACTACGGCGAGCACGGCGCCCTCCCCCTGGTGATCATCCTCGAGGTCACCCGCCGCCTCGGAGCTCGCCGGCCTGATCCCAGAGCCCGCCGCCGCGCAGCTCATCTCCGCGAGCTGACCAGCAGACGCTCAGCGCCCGGGCGCGCACATCGTCGTCGCCACCCGTGCTCCTGCACAAGCCGCTCGCGCCGCGCCCTGGCTCGCCCCTGCCCGACGGCTGAGACACCGGCGCCGCGCTTGGGAGGTCCATGGCCGGGTACCACCTTCAAATGCGTACATCGATCGGCACGGCCTTGCTGGCCGGCGCGGCGAGCGGGATCGCCGGCGCCGCGGTGATGGCCGGCGCCTCCAAGCTCGAGCAGCGGTTCACGCACCGCCCCGACTCATACATCCCGGCGCACACGCTCGCCCACCTGATCGGTCTGGACCTGCCCGACTCCGATCGCTGGTCGCGCAACATGGCCATGCACTACGGCTCTGGAGCGGTCGCCGGCGCCATCCGCGGAATCATGTCGTGCGCCAACCTGCGCGGCCCGTTCGCGTCGCTTATGCACGCGAACCTTCGGCTCAGCTTCGACCAGACCCTGGAGAACCTGACCGGGGTGGGCGCGCCGCCGTGGACGCAGCCGCGCGACGAGCTGGTGCTCGACCTCGTCGAGAAGAGCATCTTCGCGTTGGTCACCGGCGCGTTGGCCGACGCGGTCATCGATCCCCTCCCGGGCAGCTCGGCGCGCCGAGCGGGTCTGGGAAAGCAACTGAAAGGACGAGCATGACGATGAGCACGAACGGCCTCAGGACTGTGGCCGAAGGTTTGTCCTCGGCGATCGAATCGGCAGAGCCGCTGGACCGGGTGGCCACCCCGGTGACGCGGGCGGTGCGGGCCGCCCTCTCCCCCGGCGCGGTCAAGGATGCGCTGAGCGGGACCTGGCTGACCCATCCGCTTCATCCCGTGCTGACCGATGTCGTGGTCGGATCGCTGTTCAGCGCCTCCATCTTGGATCTCGTCGGCGGCCGCGGCGCCGAGCCCGCTCGTCAGCGCCTGATTAGGGTGGGACTGCTCGTCTACACGCCGACGGCGCTCAGCGGCGCCAGCGACTGGCTCGACGCCACCAGCGACCCGCGGGTCAAGCGCACCGGGATCGTCCATGCCGCCGCCAACCTTTTGGGAGCGAGCCTGTACGCGGGATCGCTGCCGGCCGGACGCCGCGGCTCGCACGCGTCGGCCGTCGCCCTGCGCACCGCCGGCGCGGGCGTGCTCGTGCTCGGCGCGTTCCTCGGCGGCCACCTGTCCTTCCGGCGCAACGTGGGACCCGATCAGACGGCGTTCGATCCCGGCCCGTCGGACTGGACGCCCGCAGTCGACGGCTCACAGCTGGTGGACGGTCGCCCGTACCGCGCGATCGTGGGCGACACCCCGGTGCTCCTGCTGCGTGCGGGCGACGAGGTTCGCGCCCTGCATGACCGCTGCTCTCATCGCGGCTGCTCGCTGGCCGAGGGCGAGGTGGAGGGCGAGGAGATCGTCTGCGGATGTCACTTCTCGCGCTTCTCGCTGGTCGACGGCTCAGTCCGGCGCGGCCCAGCGGTCGCTCCGCAGCCGGCGTTCGATGTCCGCTGGCAGGACGGGATCGTCGAGGTCCGCCTGCGCGAGCGCGGCTGACCAGAGCGTCGGCGCGCGCCGCCGTGTCACGGCGCTCGCCGTATCGCTACACGACGACCGGCTGCGTGCCGTCCACCTGGGCTGCGCCGGCGTCGGGGATGGCGCCCGCTTCCTCCTCGGCCTCGCCCTGACCGGCCATCTTCTGGATCCGCGAGCGAGCCGACTCGTTGCTGGCCAGCCAGGCCCCGGCGCCGACCACGACCCCGCCGGCGACCCACCAGGGCCACCGCCGCTTTGGCTTCGGCGGCGTCTCGCTCACCGCTCCCAGCAGCGCCCCCGCCGAGGTCAACGCGTCGCCCATCCGCCGCCAGAGCTTGCGATCGGTCGCGGCCTCGCGGACGTCCTTGCGGCGCGCGCGCCGGTACACCGCGCGGCTCGAGCCGGCCACCTGCTGTGCCGAACTCTGCACGTTCTTGTTGTTCCTCAGCTGCATGGCGAAGGTTCCTGCCGCGGCTGCACGGTCACTGATGGCCATTGGTCTTCCTTTCGTGGGTCCTCTCGCAGGAGCGATTGATGAGGGATGCCCCGTCAAGAGCGCGCGAAACCAGTTACTGAGCGGTCGCTACAAGCGCCTTGGTAGTCGGTGCGTTACGCCCGGCGCGACAAACGACTCGACCGGTTCGGCGAGCGGCCTGTCGGTGTCGGCCTCATCAGCCGCCTCCGACCCCGCGGGTCACTTTGCCTGTCCCCTCGCAGACCGGGCATGGTTGATCACCCGCCCGACGGTTCCGCTGCACTCCGGACACAGATCCTCGCCGGTACTCCCGGCATCGTCCGGACCCTCGTCGCCGGGCGCCATGTGCTCACGACCGCGCTCCATGGCGACCTCGTCTACCCAGCGCCGCCGCCGGTAATCAGGCCTGCGCGGTGCGCGTCGGTCTGGTTGGTGGACTGCCACAGCTCCCGGGTTCCCATCAGACGCGCCAACCAGTCGCGGCTGTTGGGCGACTTCTGTTCGTGCGCGACGATCGCGGCGACATGCAGTTGCGCGGCGGGAACGATGCAGCCGCCAGCGACCCGCCGCTCACGTGACCAGCGGCGGCATCGAGCGTCGGGTGCCGGTGCCACATTCAGGGCACCACTGCTCCAGCCAGACGGTCCGGTCGCTCCCCGCGCACCCCGTTCGTGGCGCCTCGGACCGGCCCGACCGCCTGCCGCGGCGGTTGAGATCACCGAATGTGGAGCCCGCCTCCGGATCTGATGGACCCCAGGTGGACCCTTTGCGCGCCCCAGGAGGCCTTACGTCCGAGCTTGCGCCCCTGAAGAAGTACCCGATTTGCAGGTATTTCCTCGTGATGGGCGATCCAGGACTCGAACCTGGGACCTCTTCCTTATCAGAGAAGCGCTCTAACCGACTGAGCTAATCGCCCGGCGGGGGCGATTCTATCGACGGCTCGCCACCGGCAACAGAGCAGCGGTCGCGACGACGGTGGCGAACTCCTGGTGCAGGTTCGTGGCGGTCGCCCGGGCCAACTCGTCAGCGCTCATCGACACGCCGTCGGGGCCGGTGCGGTCGAACGTGTGGGTCGCGTCGAGCGCGAAGTACACGTCGTAGCCAAGGTTGCCACCGACACGGGCGGTCGTCTCGCAGCAATGATTGGTCGTGATCCCGCAGACAACCAGCTCGGCGATCCCATGCTGGCGCAGCCAGGCGTCGAGATCCGGAGCGCCGTGGAAGGCCGAGTTGACGCGTTTCGTGACCAGCAGGTCATGCGGACCGTCGATTCCCGGCTTGAACGCGCTGCCCGGCTGCCCGGGATGCAACGGCGAGCCGGGATCGTCCGACTCGTGACGGACGAGTACGACGCGGCCGCCATCGGCCCGCCAGGCCTCCAGCAGCCGGCGGACATTGCGTTCGCACTCAGGGTTGTTCCGCGGACCCCAGTACTCGGCGTTGTCGAACCCTGCTTGGACGTCGATGACGATCAGGGCAGCGGACGCGACCCGGCTCATTCCGACGGCTCGGCGGTCCGGCTTGCACGCAGACGGTGTCCGAGTTCGAGCGCTTCCTCCAGCGAGTCGAAGCTCAGATGGGCGCGATATCCCTCGGCGGTCGCGGTCACCTCGACGTCGCGGCCGAGCGCGGATTCAAGCGAGTCGTTGATCTGCACGATCGCGTCCTCCTGGTCGGGATGCAGCGTGCGGGTCCGGCGGCGGGTCGCGCGGGTCGCCGGCCGTTCTCCGCGGGCACGCGCCTCGAGCTCGCGCACCGACCAGCGGCCCTCGACCGCAGCGCGGGCGAGACGGCGGCGCTCGTCGTTGCCAGTGGCGGTCAGCAGCGCGCGACCATGACCCTCCGACAGCCGCTCCTGCTCGATCAGCTCGAGTGCTTCGTCGGGCAGGTCCAGCAGCCGCAGCAGGTTCGAGACGGCGACCCGGCCGCGCCCGATGCGGCGGCCCACCTCTTCACGGGACAGGCCGAGATCCTCGGTCAGCGCCTCGCAGGCGCGGGCCTCCTCGATCGGATTGAGGTCCTCGCGGGCCATGTTCTCGATCAGCGCCAGCTCGAGCGTGGTGGCGGTGGTGTCCGTCCGGACGATCGCCGGCATCATCTCCAGGCCGGCGATGCCGGCGGCGCGCCATCGGCGCTCGCCGGCGATCAGCTCGTAGTTGCCGGCCGGCAGCGGGCGGACGAGGACGGGCTGCAGGACACCACGTTCCTTGATCGACTCCGACAACGCCACCAGCGCGTCCTCGTCGAACCGGCGACGCGGCTGATTCGGATTCGGGATGATCAGCTCAACCGGCAACTGGCGCAGCTCCTCAGCGTCAGCTTCACGGTCAGCTACGGCCAGGATCGCGGCCAGCCCACGGCCCATCCCGCGACGTTGCTCAGCCACGTGCCGCCACCTCCTTGGCGAGCTCGAAATACGCGTCGGCGCCGGCGCTGTGCGGGTCGTAGTGGATCACCGGCTTTCCGAAGCTCGGCGCCTCGCCGATCCGTACGTTCCTGGGGATCACGGTGTCGAACACGAGGTCGGGGAAGTGGCGACGGACCTCCGCCTCGACGTCGTGCGAGAGCCGCGTTCGCGTGTCGTGCATCGTCAACAGCATCCCGGCGACCGTCAGCCTCGGGTTCAACTCGCGCCTGACAAGCTGCAGCGTGTCGAGCAGGCCGGCCAGTCCCTCCAGCGCGAAGTACTCGGTCTGCACCGGCACGATCACCCGATCGGCGGCAACCAGCGCGTTGACCGTCAGCGGTCCGAGCGACGGCGGACAATCCAGCAGGATGAAGGCGTAGCGGTCTCGGATCGGCTTCAGCGCCTCCCGTAGCCGGTTCTCGGAACCCGGCAGGCGCGGGAGTTCGACGTTGGCGCCGGCGAGGTCAGGGCCTGCAGGCACGAGGCCCAGATGCTCGATCCCGGTGGCCACCACCACGTCCGCCAGCGACTCCTCGCCCAGCAGCGCGTCGTACACGGTCGGCGACAGCCGCTTGTCGACTCCCAGCCCGATCGTCGCGTTGGATTGCGGATCGATGTCGATCAGCAGCGACTCGTAACCGGCCTCGGCGACGCAGGCGGCCAGATTGACCGCGGTCGTCGTCTTGCCGACGCCGCCCTTCTGGTTGGCGATCGCGTAGACGGTGCCCATACGGTGCTTGAAGCTAGCGCCGATCGCGGTCAGAGCCGCGACCCGCGGGCCCAACCAGCGGCGTCGTGCCGGATCCCGACTCCGCCGTTCGCCAGACGTGGTCCGTGGCGGTCCAGCCGGCCGCGTGGCGCGTCGCGAGGAGAACTCCGGCTCCAAGTCGCCCCGAAACGCCGGCTGGGTGGTTCTTTTTCGTCCTCTGGTAGGCAAAATCGACCAATCCGTCAGGTCAGGGGTCAGCCAGCCGCCACCTGCCAGCACCCCGCCAGGGTCAGCGCCCCAGAGGGTGCTTGTGGGCGACTCCCGGACGCCGCGGGAACCTCGCCGGCGTCTCGGCGACCTTGACGAACACGTGCAGATGGCGATGCTCGGCTTCCGGGTATGGCTTGACGGCCACCGGCTCCCGTGACTCCAGGCCGAGTTGGAGCGCGGCGCGGCCGGCGGCCGCCTCTTCGGCCGGGTCCCGACGGCCGCGCCAGGCGACGAGTGAGCCGCCGACGCGCAGGAGCGGCGCGGCGTATTCGGCGACGACGGGCAGCGGCGCGAGGGCGCGCGCCACCACGACGTCGCAGCGATCGAGGCCGTCTCGCCACAACTCGGCCCGTTCGCGGACCACCGCGACGTTGTCGAGTTCGCACTCGGCCACGGCCCGCGGCCAGGAACTGACACTTGCGGGCGTTGCTCTCGACCAGCGACAGCCGGCTACCCGGCAGCGCGATCGCCAGCGGCAGGCCGGGAAAGCCCGGGCCGGCGCCGAGGTCGGCGATCTCGGCCTCGTGCCAGACGACATCTCGCAGCTCCAGCGCGACGAGCGAGTCCGCCAGGTGATCGTCGAGTACCCGGGTCGGCTCCTGCACGGTCGTCGGTGCCGACGCATCGACGCTGACGAGCGACGCCAGCCGCTGCAAACGATCCGCGGCGGCGGCGGGCAGCGCCCAGCGGCGAACAAACCCGGCAACCGCCGCGTCAATATCCACCTCGTCAGGTTTCACGTGAAACGTCCGAGCGGGCTGTTTCACGTGAAACGTCGGGCAACCTCCGCACGGCCACGACCTTCCCGATCTGACTACACGAGCGGCGCGACGACCAGGTGCCGGGTCGGTTCCTGGCCCTCGGAGTACGTCTCGATGTCCCGCCGTACCTTCAGGTGCTCGTGGATCACCTTGCGCTCGAGCGCGGACATCGACTCCATCGCGACCGGGCGACCCTCCGTCACAGCAGCCTGGGCGGCCTGGTCGGCCGCTTGGCACAGCGTCTCGGCGCGGCGCGCGCGGTAGCCGTCGGCGTCGACCACGACCGGAACCCGGTCGCCGTCACCGCGGGTCGCAAACCGGTAGGCGAGGTGCTGGATCGCGTCGATCGTCTCGCCGTGGCGGCCGATCAACCGCCCGACGTCGTCCCCGACGTACTCGCCGACGAGCCCTTCATCCTCGATCCGGATCTCGACCCCGGCGTCGACATCGGTCTGATCGAGGATCCGCTCCATCAGCTCGCGGACGCGCTCGCTCGCTTCGTCGATCGACACTGTGACTACCGCCTTCGGCCGGAACGCTTCTTGCGCTTACGTGGCGGGGGCGGCGGCTTGACGCCGTCCTCAGGTTTCGACGAACCGCCGCTCGAGCTCGAGCCCTTCGCCGAGCCCGACGCCTTCCCGGAGCCACTGGAGCTCTTGCTGGACGCCGACCGCGAACGCGATCCAGACCGGGAGCCCGAGCCGGACCGAGGACCTGACCCCGAACGCGCGCCCGACTGCGAACGCGGGCCTGAATCTGCGTCTGACGCCGACGGCGAGCCGTTGCTCGCGCCGTTGGTCGCGGGCTCGGCCTGATCGGCCGGCTGCGCGCGGCCGCGGAACAGCGAGGCAAGCCCACCGGTCGCCGGCTTCGCGCCGTTGGCCTTGTCGGTCTCCGCGGAGGCCTTGGGCAGCGCCTTGGTCGCGCTCGGACCCGACCTTGGTCTCGAGCCCTTCGGTTTACCGCCGGACGCAGTCGCGGTGCCGTCGACATCCCCACCCGTCGCGACCGCCATGCGCGGGCCCGACCCGCTTTCGAACCAGGTACTGCTGCGCCATCGTCCAGAAGTTGGTGGTGATCCAGTAGACGAGCACGCCGGCCGGGAACCGGAACACGAACAGCACGAACACGAGCGGCAGGAACAGCATCATTCGCCGCTGCATCGGGTCCATCGTCGCGGCCGACGACATCACCAGCGTCGAGCCCGAGCTGCGATCCGACGTACAGGATGATCAGTACGACGAGCACGACGCCCGACGCCTTGTCGGTCAGGTCCGGGATGAACAGGAACGAGGCGTGGCGCATGAGGACCCGTGCCGCAGGGGACCGTGTGAGCGTTCGACAGCACCCCGCCGTTGTGGGCGCGCTGGATCGCCGGGCAGATGTCGGTGCGCAGGCTCTTGCGCAGCATGTAGTACAGCGAGATGAAGACCGGCAACTGCAGCACCAGCGGCAGACAGGAGCCCAACGGGTTGACGTTGTTCTCCCGGTAGAACTTCATCATCTCCTGCGACTGGCGCTCCTTGTCCTGCTTGTACTTCGCCTGGATCTCCTTCATCTGCGGCGCCAGCGCCTGCATCCGCACCATCGACTTGATCTGGCGGAACGTCAGCGGCACCAGCACGGCGCGGACGGCGACCGTCAGCAGCACGATCGACCAGCCCCAGCTGATCCCGCCACTGTTGTGGAAGAACTTGATCAGCGCCTCGAAGACGTCGATCAGCGGCTGGAAGATGTTGGCGGTGAGAGAGCATCGGTCAGGGGCTGGGGCTGGGAGCGGGGCCGGTCTTGAACAGCCGCTGCTCCTCGACTGGGTCGTAGCCCCCGCGGCTCCAGGGATTGCAGCGAAGCAGCCGCCAGCCGGCGAGGACGAGACCTCGCAGTATGCCGAATCGCCGAATCGCCTGCACCGCGTACTCAGAGCACGACGGGTAGTACTTGCAGTGCTCGCCGAGCATCGGCGAGATCAGCTTCTGATAGCCCCGGATCGGCAGCAGCACGACGCGTGCGGGCCCAGTGCGACGGCTGTGCGATCCATCACCCGTCGTCAGTGCCGGCGGCCTCGCGCGCGGACGCGCCCGGCACCTTGTCGATCAGCGCCGCGAGCGCCTCGAGCATCCCCGACAGACCGTCGCGCTCGGCGAGCTCACGTGCGCCCGGGCGCGCGATCACCACCGCGTCCGAGCCGACCGGCAGCCGCCGACCCTCGCGCGCGAATGCCTCACGCAGCAGCCGCTTGATGCGATTGCGCTCGACCGCCCCGCCGACCTTGCGTGAAACCGACAGGCCGAGCCGTGGTGCGTCGCCCTCTTCACGCGGGGAACACGTACAGCACGAGCTCCCGGCCGGCATGCGACCGGCCGTGTCGGAACACGCGGTCGAACTCCGCGCTGCGGGACAGACGGCCCCGTCCTGACCGCTTGGCGGACACGACACCGGCGCGTCCCGCGCTCATCAGACCGTCAGGCGCTTGCGGCCCTTGTCGCGCCTGCGCTTCAGGTCGGCGCGGCCGGCACGGGTCTGCATTCGCGCGCGGAATCCGTGGGCACGGGCGCGCTTGCGCTTCTTTGGCTGATAGGTACGTTTCATCGCTCAGGAACGTCGTCGGACGACGGGAACGGACGAGTATAGGCCGCTCGGTCACCGCCCCGTCACGGACGAATGGGCCGCTCGGTCACCGCCCCGTCACGGACCCGAGGACGGCTTCGCCACGCTCGGTTTCGCTTTTTCCCGCGCTTTGCGCCATGGGCCCCGCGGACCTGCCGGGAGATCCGATCGCCGTTGGTATATTCGCCGCCCCGCGGGGTCGCCCGCGCACCCCGGGATCCTCATCGATCACGTTCGCCTGACCACTCCCGGAGGAGCCGTTTGCCGCTGCAGCAGCCTCAAGACGCCGCGCCTGCCTGGAGCAGGCTCAGCGACGAGTTGCGCGGCCGGGTCGGCGAATCGGCATTCGAGATCTGGCTGGCGCCGCTGCAGCCCACTGCCTTCACCGGCGAGTTGCTGACGCTGACCGCGCCGCCCGAAACGGCCGGCTGGCTGACCGGGCGCTATGGGCCGGTGATCGCGGCGGCAGCGGCTGCGGCGCTTGGCGACGGTACCCGCGTCGTGATCGACGGCCACGCCGCCACCGGGACGGGCGGGCCACAGCAGGCGCTGCCTGACCCCCGAGCGGCGGCTCCACACCGGCCCGCCGCCGAGAAACCCGCTGAGCGATCGCTCAATCCCCGTTACCGGTTCGAGCAGTTCATCATCGGCCGCGGCAACCACCTCGCGCACGCCGCCGCGCTCGCTGTCGCCGAGAACCCCGGCCAGGCGTACAACCCGCTGTTCCTCTACGCGCCGCCCGGGATGGGAAAGACCCACCTGCTGCACGCGATCGGCAACTACGTGTCGGACTACAGCCCCGGCGCAGTGATCCGGCTGGCGACCGCCGAGTCGTTCACCAACCACTTCATCGCGGCGCTCAACGCGCGCGGCCTGGAGGAGTTCAAGCGCGCCTACCGCGACGCCGACGTACTGCTGCTCGACGACGTCCAGTTCCTCGCGTCCAAGGCCAAGACCGAGGAGGAGTTCTTCCACACCTTCAACGCGCTGTATGACAACGGACGCCAATTGGTGCTCACCTGCGACCGCCTCCCGCGAGCACTGACGGCGATCGAGCAACGCTTGCGCGAGCGCTTCGAGGCCGGCCTGGTCGCCGAGATCACCCCACCGGATCACGCCACCCGGGTCGCGATCCTCTACAAGCGCGCGGCGCTCGACGGGATCGAGATCGCCGACCCCGAAGTCCTGGAGATGATCGCCGACCGCGTCACCGACAACATCCGCGCGCTTGAGGGGGCGCTGATCCGGGTCGTCGCGTTCCACTCGCTGACCCGCCGGCCGATCGACCCGGCGCTCACCGCCGAGGTCCTGGATGCGATGTACCCCGTCACGCCCGACCGCCGGCCGGGCAGCCGCACGCCCGGGCACCGCCGGTCCGCTCACGCGACGCAACCCCGCGCAGCCGCCGACGATCGCCGAGATCCAGATGACGGTCGCCGACCGGTTCGGACTCACCGTCGACCAACTCGTCTCCTCCAGCCGGGCGGCCAAGGTCAACTGGCCCCGCCAGTTGGCGATCCAGCTCGCCCGCGATCTCACCGGCGCCTCGCTGCCGGCGATCGGACGCGAGTTCGGCGGCCGCAATCACGCCACGGTTCTGCATGCCTGCAAGCGCGTCTCGGAACGGTTGAAAACCGATCAACAGGCTGTTGACGACCTCGCCCGGCTGCGGCGACAGCTGTCGACAGATCCAGACGACCGCAGTTGTTGACAGACTCAAGCGGTTGCCCACAAGCGCCGCAACCGCCGCTGCGGCAGGCGATCGGCGACTTCTCCACAGCACTGACAACCCCTATGACTGCTAATCCCAACTAGAGGTATTCATCGTGAAGATCTCTCTGGATCGCGACACACTTCACTCTCAGCTGCAGACGGTCAGCCGGGTCGCCTCGACCCGCTCGGCGATCCAGGCCCTGTCCGGCGTCCAGCTTGCGGCGACGTCCTCGGGATGCGAGCTGCGCGCGACCGACATGGACGTCGGGCTGCGGGTCCCGCTCGACGCCGAGGTGATCCGCGAGGGCACCGTCGTGCTCCCGGCGCGCCTGACGCTCGATGTCGTTCGTTCGCTGCCCTCGGCGCAGGTCACGCTGGAGCTGCGCTCCGCCGAGCAGGACGTCGAGATCAAGGCCGGCAACGCGACCTTCGACATCCGCACCCTGCGCGCCGAGGACTTCCCGCCGTTCCCTGAGCCTGAGCCCGACTCGGCGGTGCAACTCCCCGCCGACGCGTTCGTGCAGACCGCGACCAAGGTCGCCGGGTCGGCCTCACGTGACGAGACCCGGCCGGTGCTGACCGGGATCCTGGTGTCGGCCGCCGACCGCGAGCTGCGGATGGTCGCGACCGACTCCTATCGGCTGAGCGTCAAGGAGACCACGCTCGAGACGCCGCTCAGTTCGGGCTTCGAGGTCAACGTCCCGGCCCGCGCGCTGCAGGAGCTCGCTCGGTTGGTCGCGGCCGGTTCGGCCGACGAGGAGTTGGCGGTCAGCGTGCGCGCCAACCAGGTGCTGTTCACGCTCGGCAAGGTGATCCTCTCCAGCCGCCTGATCGACGGCCAGTTCCCCAACTATCGGCAGCTGCTGCCTGAGACCTTCGAGCACGAGCTGCGGATCGCCGGCGGCGAGTTCACCGACGTGGTGCGCCGGATCAGTCTGCTGGCGCAGAAGAACGCGCCGCTGCGGCTGGCGTTCGCCGAGGGCGAGCTGACCGTCTCGGCTCAGACACCGGACGTCGGCGAGGCCCGTGAGTCGCTGCCGCTGGCGTTCACCGGCGAGCCGCTGGAGATCGGCTTCAACGCCGAATTCCTGCGGGCCGGGCTGGAGGCGGTCGAGGACTCCGACCTGATGCTGAAGCTGATCAGCCCGCTGCGACCGGGGCTGATCGAGTCCGCCGACGAGAGCCGCTTCCGCTACCTGATCATGCCGATCAGACTCAACGTCTGATCGGTTCCGCCGACTCCTGCGCCTGCGCGTCGAGCGCGTGACCGTCCGGGACTTCCGCTGCTACGAGCGGGCGGAGGCGTCGTTCGGGCCGGGCCTGACCGTGATCACCGGCCCCAACGGCGCCGGCAAGACGAACCTGCTCGAGGCGCTGTACTTCGGGTGCACCGGCCGCTCGTGCCGGACCGTCGAATGAGCGCGAGGTGGTCCGCTTCGGCCAGGGCGCCACGCGCGTGGTGGCGACGGTCGTCAGGCGATGACGGAGAGCACGAGCTCAGCTGTCGGCTTCAGCCCCGGCGAGGTCAAGCGGATGACGGCCGACGGGGCGCCGGTCCAGCGGCTGCTCGACGTCGCCCAGCGTCCGCTGATCAGCGTGTTCGATCCCGACCGGCTGGAGCTGATCAAGGGCGCGCCGTCGGTGCGCCGTGCTCACCTCGACCAGTTCGTCGCGGCGCTGTGGCCGGCGCGCACCGCGGCACGCAAGGCGTATGCGCAGGCGCTCGCGCAGCGCAACGCGCTGATCTCCAGAGTTCGGGGCGAGGGCGCCAGCGACCGGGTGCGGGCGGCATTCGAGCCGTGGGACCTGCAGTTGGCGCGGACACGGGATCGAGCTGATGGGCGATCGCCGCGCGGCGCTCGACGCCGTCTCCGAGCCATTCGCCGGCTGCTGCGAGCTGCTCGGGCTCGACGGCGAGCCCCGGATCGCCTACCGGCCTCGGTCACGCGCCGCGACGGCGCAGGAGCTGGTCGCCGAGCTGGCCGAGCGCCTCCCGGGCGACCTGGAGCGCGGGTTCAGCGGTCACGGCCCCCACCGTGACGACGTCTCGGTGTCGCGGGCCGGCCGCGAGCTGCGCAACTACGGGTCCCAAGGTCAGCAGCGGATGGCGCTGCTGGGCTGGCTGCTGGCCGAGCGCGAGGCGCTCGCCGATCGCCGCGAGTCGACGCCGCTGATGCTGCTCGACGACGTCATGTCCGAGCTCGACGCGCGCCCGGCGCGAGGCGCTGATCGAGCTGCTGCGCTCCGGCGACGGCCAGTCGGTGATCACCGCGACCGACGCCGAGCAGGTGCCCGGCGCCGAGCAGTCCGACGTGCACCGGCTCGAGGTCCGTGACGGGGTGGTGGCCGAAGTCGCCACGGCAGAGCGACTAGGCGGATGCCGTCCTATCGACGCTCACCCCGCTCGCTGGCGGCCTCGCTCGAGGCGCTCGCCGACGAGCTGGCGCCCCAGACGTTGCTCGCCGATGTGCAGCGAATCTGGCCCGCGGCGGTCGGTGAGGAGTTGGCCCGGCAGAGCACCGCGACGGCCGAGCGCGGCGGCGTCCTGACGGTCTCCTGCGCCGACGCGATGTGGGCCCAGGAGCTCGATCTGATGTCCGTGCAGATCCTCGCCGAGCTCAACGCCAGGCTGCGCTCGGGGTCGGTTCGTCGACTGCGCTGCGTGGCGGTCGGGCACGGTCGCTGAGCGCGCGCTCGCACGGCCGCGCGTCGGCTCGCCGTCGCTATCAGATGCCCCCAAATTGTCACGAATTACCAGGTAGTTCGTGACAACGTACGGGTGTGTTTCCGGGGGCGGTATGTGCTATCCTTCACAACACAGATTCCTGACGCCCCGGCGCGCCCCAGCGTGGCGCGGGACCGGGGCGTCTCAACGTCACCGGAGGATCGTTGGCAACCGACGACGAGAAGCGCCCGAGCGCGGGCTCACAACCCAGTTACGACGCCCAGGACATCACCGTTCTGGAAGGGCTACAGGCCGTCCGCAAGCGGCCGGGCATGTACATCGGCTCGACCGGAGAGCGGGGCCTGCACCATCTTGTCTACGAGATCGTCGACAACTCCGTCGACGAGGCGCTGGCCGGTCGCTGTGACGCCGTCTCGGTGACGATCCATCCCGGACAACTCGGTGACCGTCGCCGACGACGGCCGCGGGATCCCGGTGGCGATCATGGAGAAGGAGGGCCGCCCGGCGCTCGAGGTCGTGCTGACCGTCCTGCACGCCGGCGGCAAGTTCGGCGACGGCGGCGGCTACAAGGTGTCCGGCGGCCTGCACGGCGTCGGCCTGTCGGTCGTCAACGCGCTGTCGGAGCACCTCACGGCCGAGGTCCGCCGCGACGGCTACGTGTTCCGGCAGAGCTTCACGCGCGGCAAGCCCGACGGCGACATGGTCAAGGGCGAGCCGACGACCGATCACGGCACGACGATCACATTCCTGCCCGACCACGAGATCTTCGAGACGCTCGAGTTGAACTTCACCACGCTCGAGGAGCGGATGCGTGACACCGCGTTCCTCACCCGCGGGCATGAAGATCTCGATCGATCGACGAGCGCGCCGAGGGACACAGCGTCGAGTTCCAGTACGACGGCGGGATCACCGACTTCGTCGCGTACCTCAACGAGAACAAGGACCCGATCCACAACAAGATCATCTCCTTCGAGGGCGAGTCCGCCGAGGGCGAGGGCGCGGTCGAGGTCGCGATGCAGTGGAACTCCTCCTACCAGGAGTCGGTCTTCTCGTTCGCCAACAACATCAACACGATCGAGGGTGGCTCGCACCTGTCGGGCTTTCGCTCGGCGTTGACCGGGGCGCTCAACCGTTACGCGCGTGAGCACGGCGGAGCTGCGTGAGAAGGATCCGCCGCTCAGCGGCGAGGATGTCCGCGAGGGCCTGACCGCAGTCATCTCGGCGAAGCTCACCGATCCGCAGTTCGAGGGACAGACCAAGACCAAGCTCGGCAACCCCGGCATGGCGGGGTTCGTCCAGTCGGTCGTCAACGCGCGGCTGGCCGAGTTCCTCGAGGAGAACCCGCAGGAGGCTCGCGCCGTGATCCGCAAGGCGGTGTCGGCGGCGCAGGCGCGCGCCGCGGCCCGCAAGGCCCGTGACCTGACCCGCCGCAAGTCGGCGCTGGAGAACTCGACGCTGCCGGGCAAGCTCGCCGACTGCTCGATCAAGGACCCGTCGCTGGCCGAGATCTTCATCGTCGAGGGCGACTCCGCCGGCGGCTCGGCCGTGTCCGCGCGCGACCGCTCGACGCAGGCGATCCTGCCGCTGCGCGGCAAGATCCTCAACGTCGAGAAGAGCCGCATCGACAAGGTGCTCGCCAACAACGAGATCCAGGCGCTGATCACGGCGATCGGGACCGGCGTCCGTGACGAGTTCGACATCGAGCGCGCCCGCTATCACAAGATCGTCCTGCTGACCGACGCCGACGTCGACGGCGCCCACATCCGCACGCTCGCGCTGACGCTGCTGTTCCGGGAGATGCAGCCGCTGATCGAGGCGGGCTACGTGTACATCGCCAAGCCGCCGCTGTACCGGCTCACGCGCGGCCAGAAGCACCGGTACATCGAGCGTGAGTCCGAGCTTGAGGACATCCTGCTCGGCGACAAGTTCGAGAAGCTCGAGATCACCGACCAGCAGGGCAAGGCGTTCAAGCTGACCGACGCCCGCTGGAAGCGCTTCACGCGTCTGCTGCGCCAGTACGAGGGATGGGCGTCGGCGCTGCGCGCGACCCACGGCCAGAGCGTCGTCTCGTTCATGCAGCAGGCGCGGCTGCTGGAGGAGCAGATCACCGACGTCGACGGCCTGCTGCGTCACCTCGCGGACGCAGGAGGGCAACGGCGACGGTCATGCCTATCGGCTGTCGCTGATCGAGGAGCGCCCGACCGAGATCGTGATCCGCACGCACGAGGCCAAGAGCGGGCTGGCGACGACCCACCACGTTCGCCGGTCGGCGCTGGAGGCCAACGAGTACCGCCGTCTCGCCGACGTCCACAAGGATCTGGTGGGGTTCACCGGGACGCCGCCGTTCACGGTCAGGCTCGGGGACCACTCGGCCGATGCGCCCGGCTTCTCCGAGCTGCACGAGCAGGTGCTCGAGCTCGCCCAGCGCGGGATCGACTACTACCGGTTCAAGGGCCTGGGCGAGATGGACTCCGAAGAGCTGCGCGAGACGACGATGGACCCCGCGACCCGGACGCTCGTGCAGGTCACGATGGACGACGCCGCCTCCGCCGACCGCGTGTTCTCGATGCTGATGGGCGATCAGGTCGAGCCCCGGCGCGCGTTCATCGAAGAGAACGCCCGCCTCGTCACGAATTTGGATATTTGATGGCTCACCTCCCGATATTTGATGGCTCACCACCCACCCCGCCACCCCATCTCGCTGCCCCTCAGATGGCTGGCCACCGCAATTTCGATCCCCGCACGGTAGGTAACGCATGTCTGCGATCGACACCATCGACGGCGGCAACATCGAGCCACGCGGGCTCGAGGACGAGATGCGCTCGGCGTATCTCGACTACGCGATGTCGGTGATCGTCGGGCGGGCGCTGCCCGACGTACGCGACGGCCTCAAGCCGGTGCATCGGCGCGTCCTCTACGTGATGAACGAGATGGGCCTGCAGCCGACGCGCAAGCACGTCAAGTGCGCGCAGATCGTCGGCGAGGTGATGGGCAAGTACCACCCGCACGGCGACTCCGCGATCTACGACACGCTCGCGCGGATGGCGCAGGACTTCTCGCTGCGCTACCCGCTGGTCGACGGACACGGCAACTTCGGCAACATCGACGGCTGGGGCGCGGCCGCGATGCGGTACACCGAGGCGCGCCTGGCGCGGCTGGCGACCGAGATGTTGCGGGATATCGACGCCGAGACCGTCGATTTCGCGCCGACCTACGACGGCTCACGTCAAGAGCCGGTCGTGCTGCCGGCGCGGTTCCCGAACCTGCTCGTCAACGGCGGCTCCGGAATCGCGGTCGGGATGGCGACGAACATCCCGCCGCACAACCTGCGCGAGGTGATCGACGCCACGATCGCCTACATCGACGATCCGGAGATCGACGTCGACGCGCTGATGAAGCACATCAAGGGCCCGGACTTCCCGACCGCTGGGATCATCCTCGGGCGTTCCGGGATCCGCGATGCCTACGCGACCGGCCGTGGCCGCGTCCGCGTTCAGGCGAAGGCCCACATCGAGCCGATCGGCCAGGGCAAAGAGGCGATCATCGTCACCGAGCTGCCCTACCAGGTTCGCAAGGGCGGCGATGGCGGGCTGATCGAGAAGATCCGCGACCTGGTCCTCGACAAGAAGATCCCGGAGATCTCCGATCTGCGCGACGAGTCCGACCGGCGCGGGATGCGGCTCGTGATCGAGCTCAAGCGTGACGCGATCCCGAAGGTCGTGCTCAACAAGCTGCACAAGCACACGCCGATGCAGACGACGTTCGGCGTCAACATGGTCGCGCTCGTCGACAACGTCCCGCGGACACTGTCGCTGCGCGAGGTGCTCGGCCACTACGTCGACCACCAGCGCGAGGTGATCGTTCGCCGCACGCAGTACGAGCTGCGCCGCGCCGAGGAGCGCGCGCACGTCCTGGAAGGCCTGCTGATCGCGCTGGCCAACCTCGACGAGGTGATCGCGCTGATCCGCGGCTCGCAGGACACCGAGACAGGCGCGTACCGGCCTGATCGACCGCTTCGAGCTGACGCTCGTGCAGGCGCAGGCGATCCTGCAGCTGACGCTGAGCCGCCTGACCGCGCTCGAGGCCGACAAGATCAAGACCGAGCACGCCGACCTGATCGAGCGGATCAAGGAGCTGCGCGAGATCCTCGGCGACGAGCAGCGCGTGCTGGACATCATCAAGGAAGAGCTGACCGAGGTCGCCGACGCGCACGGCAACGAGCGCCGGACCGAGATCACGCACGCCGAGGGTGAGATCGACATCGAGGATCTGATCGCCGATCAGCAGATGGTGATCTCGATCACCCACTCGGGCTACATCAAGTCGCTGCCGCTCTCCACCTACCGCCAGCAGCGCCGCGGCGGGGTCGGCATCAACGGGATGGACATGAAGGACGAGGACTACATCGAGCATCTGTTCGTCTGCTCGACGCACGACTACCTGCTGTTCTTCACCAACCGCGGCAAGGTCTACCGCTCCAAGGTGTATGAGCTGCCGGAGATGTCGCGGACCGCCAAGGGGCGGGCGCTGGTCAACCTGCTGCCGCTGCGCGAGGGTGAGCGCGTCCAGTCGGTGCTGTCCACCCGCGACTTCTCCGAGAGCCGCTACCTCGTGTTCGCCACCCGCAACGGGATCGTCAAGAAGACCGAGTTCATCGCCTACAACACCCCGATCCGCGCCGACGGGATCATCGCGATCAACATCCGTGACGACGACGAGCTGATCGCGGTCCGCCGGGTCGACGAAGGCGACGAGGTGATCATGGTGTCTCGCGCCGGGCTCGCCGTCCGCTTCTCCGAGGCCGACGCCCGCGCGATGGGTCGCGACACGAGCGGCGTCCGCGGGATGGACGTCGGCGCCACCGGCGAGGTGATCGCGATGGACGTCGCCCGTGACGATCAGGAGCTGCTGGTCGTGACCGAGAACGGCTACGGCAAGCGGACTCGCATCGATCAATACCGCAAGACCGCTCGCGGCGCGAAGGGCGTCAAGACGATCGGCCTGACCGAGAACAAGGGCGCGCTCGGAGGCGCGCTCGTCGTCCGCGGCCACCAGGAGCTCGTGTTCATCTCCCAGGAGGGGATGGTCCAGCGCGTCGCTGTGCGTGACATCAGCCAGCAGGGTCGGTCCGCGACCGGGGTGCGGGTGATGAACCTGCGCGAGGGCGATCGGGTGTCGGCGGTCGCGCTGGTGGTCGAGTCCGATGGCGAGACGGCCGCGGCCGTCGCCGAGGACGTGCCGGATGATCCGACGGCAATCGGTCCGATCGATGTGGTCGACGCTCCGATCGAGGACCTGACCGGCGAGGCGGGCGATACGCCCGCCGACGACGACGCGGACGCAGAGCCGCCCGCCGTCGACGACGCCGAGTAGCAGCGGTCCCAAGGAGTTCACAAGCTCGCAGCGGCGGGGTGTCACGGTGGGGCGATGGCCACCACCGACGCTCCGCCGCCCGCGTCGGCGGCCGACGCCGAGCCGCCGCGGACCCAGGCGGTGGGTCCAGATCGCGCTCGTGCTCGGCGCGATCCTGGTCGGGCTCGGGATCATCGTCGCCGTCCCGTGGCTGCGCCACTCGTTCGTGCTGTGCCTGCACGGCGACTTCACCGGTCTGCGGACCTACATCAAGCACCTCGGCGCCGGCGGCCTGGCGCTGCTGGTCGGCCTGATGCTGATGCACTCGCTGATCTACTACCCGACCGAGCTCGTCACCGCGACGGCCGCATTCGTCTACGGCTGGCTGCCGGGTCTGGCGATCGCGATGGGCGGTTGGCTGTTGTCGGCGCTGCTGTCGTATCTGCTCGGGCGGTGGCTGGCCGGGCCGCTGCTGCAGTCGTTGCTCGGCCGTCGCTACCGCGACTTCGAGAGCGCGATCGATCGCGGCGGCATCGTGCTGCTGATCGGCTACCGACTGCTCCCGGTCGTGCCGTTCAGCTTCATGGGCTACGCCGCCGGCGCCGTGCAGATCAAGCTGCGGACGTTCGCCTGGACCACGGTCGTCGGCTTCCTGCCGCTGACGATCGCGGTCACCTATCTGGGCTCACGGGCGCAGTCGCTGTCGCTGTCGGATCCACTGGTGTGGGCGGCCGTCGCGCTGCTGCTGGGGTTGATCGTCGCCGCGCAACGACTGCAGCGCGGCCGGCCAGCCTGATCTGGTGGCGCGCGTAGGGCGAGCGGCTGCAGGCGGAGCCTCGCTACCGAGGGATCGCGCTGGGGCGGATGCGATACGCGATGTCGAGGTGCAGCACGATCGCCGGGACGAGCAACAGCGGCCACAGCTCGCCGCTCTGGCGGCGCCTCTCGGCGCGGTACAACTCCGGGATGTTCGGTTGGACTCGTTCGTGAGGGCCGACTCCGGCCCGGCGGCGATCGTCGCGGCGGTGCTCGTCCGCGACGGCCGGGTGCTGCTGTGCCTGCGCTCGCCGCAACGGCGCTGGTCGCCCTGCTTGTGGGACCTTCCCGGCGGGCACGTCGAGCGCGGCGAGTCCGATCCGATCGCGCTCGCGCGTGAGCTGGGCGAGGAGCTCGGGGTGACAGTCGCCCCGGCCGCGATCGCAGCCACGCGGCCCGAGGTGCGGATCATCGACCACGAGGTCGACATGCGCGTCTGGGTCGTCCGCGACTGGTCGGGCGATGCCGTCAACGCGGCGCCCGACGAGCACGACGCGGTCGGCTGGTTCGAGCCGGCGCAGCTCGAGCATCTGTCACTCGCCCACCCCGAGTACCGCGGTCTGCTGCGCCGGGTCGGCCGTGGCAGCCAGCCATCGGCCGCCGCGGGTACCTAGCCCGCGACCTCGCGTGGGCCGGCTTCGTCCTCGGCGGCCTCCGCGATCGCCGAGCGACCCTCGATGTTCACGTGCGGCAGCCGCTGGTCGAGCCAGTTCGGCAGCTTCCAGGTCCACGGCCCGAGTAACTCCAGCACGGCCGGCAGCATCACGCAGCGGATCACCAGCGCGTCGAGGAACACCGCGGCCGCCAGGCCGAACCCGAACTCCTTGAGGGTGCGCTCGTCGCCGAGCATGAACGACAGGAACACGCAGATCATGATGATCGCGGCCGCGCTGATCACGCGCCCGGTCAGCGCGATCCCGTCGGCCGTCGCCCGCGACGCGTCCTTGTAGCGCACCCACTCCTCGCGCACGCGGGAGATCAGGAACACCTCGTAGTCCATCGACAGGCCGAACACGACCGCGAACATGATCACCGGGACCCACGGCTCGATCGGTCCCTTCTGGACGCCGAGCACGCTGGCGCCCCAGCCCTTCTGGAAGACCGCGACGGTCGCGCCCAGCGCGCCGCCGATGCTCAGCAGGTTCATCACGGCGGCCTGGAACGGGATCACCAGCGACCGGAAGATCACGAACAGCAGCAACGCCGACAGCACGACGACGATCGCGATGAACAGCGGCAGCTTCTGGGCGAGCACGTGCGAGAAGTCGATCGAGCCCGCGGTGAAGCCGCCGACCAGCGCGGTGATCCCGAGCTTGGATCGCAGCGGCGGAAAGACGTCGTTGCGCAGGTGGTTGACGAGCTTGGTCGTCGCCGCGGCCTGCGGCGCCGATCCCGGATAGGCCTGCAGCACCGCAACCTTGCCCGACGGCGACACCTGCGGAGGCGTGACCGAGACGACGTCGGGCGTCGACGCGACCGCGCTGCGCAACTGCCCGAGGTTGGCCTTCGCGTTGGGGCCGTGAAGCTCGGCGGCGATCTCCAGCGGGCCGTTGAACCCGGGTCCGAATCCGGCGGCCAGCAGGTCGAACGCCACCCGGGTGTTCTTGCCGGATGGATCGTTGCCCGCATCCGAGCTGTCGAGTCGCATCGACAGGATCGGCGCGATGAACGCGGCCATCACCAGCAGTGAGACCAGCGCCAGCGCGCGGGGATGGCGCTGCACGGTCAGCGACCACTCCCGCCACCGCGACGGCGGGGCGGCCTTGCCGCGCGCCTGCCGCCGGCGGGTGCGACGGGTCGGCTTGACCAGGCGATGGCCGAAGAACATCAGCAGCGCCGGGAGCGCGGTCAGCGACGCCGACAGCACCAGCAGCACCGCCAGGATCGAGGCGATCGACAGCCCGTACATGAACGACACGCCGGTGGCGAACATCCCCAGCAAGGCGATGATCACGGTCGTGCCGGCGAGCAGGATCGCCCGGCCCGAGGTGTCCATCGCCTCCAGGATCGAGGCGACGATGTCGGGGTTCTCGGCGTAGTTCTGCCGGAAGCGCGTGACGATGAACAGCGCGTAGTCGATCCCGACCCCGAGCCCGATCATCAGCGCCAGCTCCGGCGAGATGTTCGACATGCTGGTGACGTGCGTCGCCAGGCCGATCAGGGCGACGCCGGTGATCAGCCCGAGGCCGGCGGTGATCAGCGGCATGGTCGCGGCCAACAGCGACGCGAACGTGATCATCAGGATGATGAACGCGGCGACCACGCCGACCGCCGTCGCCGGGCCGACGCTGAAGCCCTCGGCGGACTCGATCACCTGCCCGCCGGCCGCGACCGTCAGGCCGTTGACGTGGATCTTGTCGATCGGCGTCGATCACCGGCTTGCCGGTGTCGTTGGGCAGCAGGTTGGCGCGCTTGCTGTACGTGACCGTGGCGAAGGCGGTCCGCCCGTCCTTGGAGATCTCGTACCTGCCGCTCGACGTGTACGGGCTGGTCACGCTGACGACGTGCGGCATCGTCCGGACCTGCTTGAGCAGCGGCTCGATCGCGTTGCGCACCGCGGACGACTGGACCGTGCCCTTGGTCGTGTGGAACACGATCTGGTCGACGTCGCCGCCCTGCGAGGGGAACTCGCTCTTGAGCAGGTCGACGACGTGCTGGGACTCGGTGTTGGGCAGGCTGAAGTCGTTGGCGTATTGGCGCCCGACCGCCGACGCGATCACCGTGATGACGATCGCGACCAGCACCCAGCCGATGATCACGGCGCGGCGATGGGTGATGCACCAACGGCTCATCGCCTGCATCGCGGTAACTCCCGTCTCGACTGCTCCAATCTCCACGGAACGCGATTGTCGCTGGTCTCCAACGGAGGCGCGATTCCGCTCCGTGAAGACCAAGTTGCGGCCCCCACTTCGATTCCGGTGCGCGATTCGATAACCTTTCGATCACCAGAGAAAGGAGGTGGTCCGAACTTGTCTGACAGTTTTTGCGGGACCCTGGAGGTGTCCGGCCGCTAGGTCGGAGGCTGACCCCGCTTAGCGGAGTCCAACCCGCGACACCGCCGTTACTTGGGCGCCGGGAGTAGTCCCTCCGGCTTATCGTGCTCAGGGCGGAGATAGTCGTAACTGCGAGGGGCGTCGTCAGCGGCGCCCCTCGTGCTGTCTGGGGGGCGCGTGCGGGGCGGCGGGCGTCGGAAGGTTGGCGTTCGCGTCACGGGGGGTGTTACGGAATCGCCAACCTTCGACTCAATCTCGGGCGCCGCGCCGGCAGGCCGCGGTCGCCCCGCGCCGGCAGCGCCCCGATCGCCCCGCGCCGCCGCCGCCACAGCCGCCGAGCGGCGCCGAGCCGTTAATCTCGGTGGCATGTGCCGAAACATCAGAACCCTCCACAACTTCGAACCGCCCGCGACCGAGTCCGAGATCGAGGCTGCGGCGCTGCAGTACGTCCGCAAGATCAGCGGCTCCACGAAGCCGTCGCAGGCCAACCAGGCCGCCTTCGATGAGGCCGTGGCAGCCGTCGCCCACGCATCCGCCCACCTGCTGGAGCAGCTGACGACGACGGCGCCGCCGAAGGACCGCGACGTCGAGGCCGCCAAGGCGCGCGCCCGCGCCGCCGAGCGCTACGCCGCCTGAGGTTGGGCGATCGTGTGGCGGGCGCTCAGGTGCCGAGGTAGGTCTTCCAGGCCGCCGGAATCGTCGGGCTGGCGACCTGGATGAAGACGTGGGGGCTCGGGGTGCTCGGAAGCTTGCGCAGCTCCATGCCGGATTGGCGCAGCATCGTGTTGCCCTTGCGGCGGTTGCAGGGCGCGCAGGAGGCGACGATGTTGTCCCAGCTGGAGGAGCCGCCCTTGGAGCGCGGGACGACGTGGTCGACCGTGAGGTTGGAGCGTGAGCCGCAGTATTGGCAGGTCCAGTCGTCCCGAGCGAAAACGGCGCGCCGGGTGATCTTGCGCCGGTGGGTGTCACGCGGGATTCGGACGTAGCTGACGAGCCGGATCACGACCGGCCGTGACATCGTCTGCGTGGCCGAATGCAGCCGCAGCTCGGCGTGCTCGATCACCTCCGCCTTGTCCTTGAGCAGGAGCACGACGGCGCGCCTGACGGTGCAGACGTTGATCGGCTCATACGTGGCATTCAAAACGAGCACCCGGCCACTCTCTCGCCCGCGCCGTTGGTGCTCAGAAAACGGCGCGGACCGGATTGGCGCGGGTGATACGGAGGTTGCCATCGCGAATCTGCCTCGGCAGTGTAACGGGCGATGGGGCGGCATTTGTCAACGAACGGCGACCTCGAAAGCGGTCGCGGAGGTCAGCCGCGAGCGGCGGGAAACGACCCGATCACGCGCACCACCTCCGCGTGCTGGCGGACCGCCGTCAGCCCCTCCTGGACGTGCGGATCGTCGACCCGGCCCTCCATGTCGACGAAGAACATGTAGCTGCCCAGCCCCTGCCGCCGGGGCCGCGACTCGATCCGCGTCAGGTTGACGCCCCGGTCCGCGAACGCCGACAGGCACGCCACCAGCCATCCGGGGCGCTCGGTGCCGGCCCCCCAGAACACGATCGCGGTCTTGAACGCGCCGCCGGCCGGGCTCGCCCGTCGGTTCGGCAACGTCGCCGGCGCCCGCTCGCTCGCCGGCGCCCGCTCCCACCTCGTCGGCCAAGCGGTCCCCGCCCGCGCCCGCCCGCGCCAGCCACACGAACCGGGTCTCGTTGCCCGGCACGTCCTCGACCCCGGCCGCCAGCACCACACATCCGTAGCGCGCGGCCGCCGTCCGGTTACCGAGCGCGGCCCACGGACCGTCGTGCTCGGCCACGGTCCGCACCGCCTCGGCGGTCGAGCTGCCCGCGATCACGCGCGCCTGCGGCAGCGATGCCCGGATGAACCGCGCGCACTGGGCGTTGGCCTGGGGATGCGAGACGACCGTCTCGATCTCGCCGAGCGCCAGCTCGGTTCGGCTGATCAGGCAGTGGCGGATCGGCATCACCACCTCGCCGATGATCTCGACGCGCTCGGTCTCGTGTGCCAGGGCGTCAAGCGTTGCGTTGACCGAGCCCTCGAGCGAGTTCTCGATCGGAACCAGGGCGCGCTCGACGCTGCCGTCATGAACCGCGAGCACCGTGTCGTAGATCGTCGGCAGCGGCACCTCCTGCGACGTCGAGGCCGAGCGTCGCGGCCGAGGCGAGCATCGCCTCCTGGGTGTATGTGCCCTCCGGGCCGAAGTAGCCGATCCGCATCGTCGGCGGCGCGCTCAACGGGCCGCGGGGTGACCGTCGGCCAGCGCGCGGGAGACCGCCTCGGCCTCCTCGGGCGAGAGCTCGAGCTCGGAGTGCCCGCCGCTGACCTGCTTGGCGTAGAGGCGGGCCTGATCTCGATGGTGGATCGCCGACAGGACGATGCCGCTCCGGGAGCGAATCGAGCAGCGCGATCGACATCGACTGGCGGCCGGACATCTCGCCGTAGGCGTCGTAGCGGACCAGCGAGGTGTACGAGATCGCCCCGTCGAGCCGCCCTTCGGCCGTGTGCATCCGGCCGTCGAGTCGCTCGGTGGTGTCGTGCACGTACCCCTGCAGGGCCAGGAACTCGCTCTGCAGCGCCGCGGCGTGCGATACGAGGTCCTCGCGGCGGTCGCCCAGGACCGCCTTCTGCTCGGCGCGCAGCCGGCCGATCCGGTAGGCCATCGTGGCCGCGATCAGCAGCGCGACGAGGGCGACCGCCGCCGCGGCGAGCGCGACGATGCCGACGGTGCTCGTGAGATGGTGCACCGCCGCAAATATAGGCGTCCGCGGGGACCCGGGGAGACGTTGCAACGGTCCATGCCGAGCCGCGCGCGCCGCCGCGCCCAGACCACCCGCCGCGCGCGGCGTCAGCCGGTGATCGTCACCGGGAACGACTGCGTGTTGTTGTTGGTGTTGGTTTCGCCGGGGACCTTCTCGATCGTCGCCGTCAGGGTGGCCGAGCCGGCCGGCGGCGAGCTCGTCAACGTCACCGAGCAGTTGGCCGAGCTGCCCGCGGTGACCTCCGGCACGACCTTCTGGCCGCTGGCGCTGCCCACCGTCACCTTGCAGACCACGTTGCGCTCGGTGCTCGCCCCGCTGTCTGAGAAGTTGAGCGTGAACGTCGGCGCGGGCTTACCCGGGATGGTGTTGCCGCTGGTCTGCAGCTGCGCGCCGTTGAAGCTGACGGTGTTCAGCTTCGAGCCGTGCGGGAGCGGGCCAGTTGCGCTTGGGCCCGAGCCGGAGCTCGATCCGGCGGACACGCCGAGCGTGTTCGCGATGTACGTGGGGGTCAGCCACGACAGGCTCGGCAGGAACTGATCGCCGTTGATCTGCACGCCATCGGCGCCGCCGACGACGGCGCCGGCCCCGTGCAGCGCCTCGGCCAACTCCGGGACGGTGTAGAGCTTGTACAGCACGTCGGAGGAGTAGAAGCGGGCCATGTCGCCGGCGATCGTCGACACGGCGCTCGGGGAGACCGCGGAGCCGACCGCGGGCTGAATCTGCTTCGCGATCGAAATCAGCCCGTCGTAGCGTAACGTCAGCGCCTGGAGCAGGTTCGCCTGCGCCGCCTTGGCCGCGCTCGGCAGGCTCTGCTTGCGCGCACTGGACAGCACGCCCGAGGCGTTCTGAGCGATCTTGTTGATCTGATTCTGGATGCTGACCGCGTTCGACGAACTGACGCCGCTCTTGAGTAGCTTGAACAGGCCGGCCGAGTTGCTCTGCGAGCGCGTGATCAGCGAGTTGACCTTCGACGTGTAGCTCTCCAGCGCCGACTTGTTCGCGCCGGACGAGCAGCTCGAGACTCCGATCAGGATCAGCACGATCACGATCACGATCACGACGCCTGCGATGATCCGACGCATCCGGATCTCTTGTTGTTGCTGGCTCGGCGTCGGCCGCCGGCCACCGCTGCCCCCGCGGCCACCTCCGCCCGATCCGCCGCCTCCGCTCACCCGCCGGCGCGAGGTATCGCGCGGTCGTGAGGGTGGTCGGATCTCTGTGCTGGGGTCGTCTGCGTCGTCGAAGAACGACAAGCGGCACCGCTCCTTGGCGGCTTGCGGAAACGCTCAGTATGACCACCGACACGGCGGCAAGGCCAAATGTGCATCCGCACGCGCATGGCCGTCCCGGGACCGTCGTCGAGCCCTACTGCGCAGGCCCAGAACGCGAATCGTCGAAAATCAGGGTGGATGAGCTCGAGTCGTCTCCCCACTGAGCGCACCCGCCCGGCGTCGCCGGGCGCGCGCAACGCGCTGCCGGCCGCTGAGACGGAGGCAATCTCCGAGCACGATGCGGGAACCGCGGCGACGGTCGCGCGCGTCTCGGCTCGTCATCGCTCTGGCCTGAGCGGCACCATCCTGGATCGCTACACGCTCTCCAAGCGGGTCGGCTCGGGCGCGTTCGGCTCGGTCTGGATGGCCCGCGACGAGCGGCTGCAGCGTGACGTCGCGGTCAAGATCCTCGCTCGCGAGCTCGTCTCCGACGGCCGCTTTGAACGCGAGGCGAGGGCGGCCGCACGACTCTCGCATCCGGGCATCGTGACGCTGTATGAGGCGGCGGTCGACGACGACGGCGCCTATCTGGTGTCAGAGCTGGTCGATGGCGCCACCCTGGACCGGCTCCTGGCCGACGGGTCGGTGTCGGACCGCGACATCCTCCGGATCGGACTGGCGCTGTGCGACGCGCTCGACCACGCCCACGGGCACGGCGTCGTGCACCGCGACGTCAAGCCGTCCAACGTACTCGTGCCGGCCAAGCGCGCCGACGAACGCCCGCCGGCGCGGGGACCGGCCGCGAAGCTGACCGATTTCGGCGTCGCGCGCGTGATCGACTCCGATTCGCTGACGCTGACCGGGGACGTGATCGGGACGCTCAACTACATGTCGCCCGAGCAGGCCGCGGGGCTGGAGGCATCCGAGCCCGCCGACCTCTATTCGCTGGCGGTGGTGCTGTACGAGGCGCTGACCGGCGTCAATCCGCTGCGCTCCAATGGTCACGCTCCCGCCTCGCGTCGGGCGCGCCCGGCGATGCTGCCGCCGCTGCGCCGCCAGCGCCGGGACCTACCAGCGTCGCTGGGGGACGCGATCGATCGCGCGCTGCGCCCGCAGGCCGCCGACCGCGGCACGATCTCCGACCTGCGATTCGGCTTGGAACGCTCGTTGCCGCAGGTCGGGGACGAGCCGGGGGTGGTGACCGATTGGACGCTGCGCCGCGGGCCCGCGGACGGCGAGACCGAGCCGCTGATCTGGCCTCGCTTCCCGGGGACCGCGGTCGACGACCGAGCCGAGCGGGCCGACCAGTCCGACGTGCGCCGCGACGGCAGCCGCCGTGGGGCGCCGCGGGCCGGCTGGGGCCGCGCCGGCGCCGCGGCCGATCCCGATCGCCTGTTCTGGCAGCAGCGCGCGCTGGCCGCGGCGTGCGCGGCGGGCGCCGCGGGGTGGATCGGCGCCCATGTTCTGACCCCGGCGCCGCTCCCGCTGCTGTTGCTCGGTCTGGTGGCGGCCGCCGTGACGCTGCTGCTACCACGGCTCGGGTGGTTGGCGACGGTCGTGTTCGCCTGTGCAACAACCGCGATCCAGGGCCACGACGGACTTGCGCTGGTGCTCGCGATCGCCGCCGCCGTGCCGATCGTGGCGATGCCCGTGACGCCGACCGCGTGGCCCCTGGCGGCCGCCGCTCCGGCGCTCGGCCTGGTCGGTCCGGCGGGCTTGGCCGGGGCCTGGCCGGCGTTGGCGGGCCTGGCGCGGACGCCGTGGCGGCGAGTGGCGCTGGCCGTCTCGGGCTGGCTCTGGCTGCTCGCCGGCGGTGCGGTCGCGTTCCCTGCACGGGCGCCTCCGGCATGGCCTCTATGTGCCCAACCCACATGGGCCGGGTCGAAGTGCCTGGAGCGACTCGCTGGGCGCCACCGTGCATCACCTGTTCCCCGCCTACGTCCACGGCGGCGTGCTGCTCGGCGCGGGCGCGTGGGCGCTGGCGGCGCTGCTCGTGCCCTCCGTGATCCGCGGCCGGTCGGCGATCGCCGACGCCGTCCGGGTGCTGCTGTGGTCAGCCGCCACGGTGGCGGCGATGGTGGTCGCCGTGACGGTCATCAGGAGCGCGGGGACGGGCCCGTTGGCGGGCGCCCAGCGGCTGCCGGCGACATCGGCCGAGATCGTCGGCGCCGCCGCCGGAGCGCTGCTCCTGATGCTCTGGTCGATCGTTCGGTTCCGGCTGCCCAGCCTGGGGATGAGGGGATCCACCGACCAGGCTCCGTAACATGGGGCAGCCCGAGCGGGGGCGTTCTATGACCGTGCTCAAGAGCATCGAAAGCAGAATCGCGGGCCTCGTCGAGGGGACCTTCAGCCGTGCCTTCAAGTCCGAGGTGCGCCCGGTCGAGATCGCGCGCAAGCTGGCGCGTGAGATGGAGGAGCACAAGTCGTACTCGGTCTCACGCACGTACGCGCCCAACGAGTACCGCGTGTACCTGTCGCCGCGGGACCGCGAGCGGTTCGCCGAGGAGGAGGGATATCTCGTCTCCGAGCTTGCCGGCTACCTGCTCGAGCACGCCCGGCGCGAGAACCTGGCGCTGCGATCCCGGCCGGTCGTGCAGTTCATCACCGATGAGCGTCTCGGCCTGGGCGAGTTCGGGATCCAGACGCGGACCTCGGCTGCCCCGTCCGGGGACTCGCAGCAGGAAGGGGGATCCCGCGCACCCGGCCCACCGGTCCCACCGAGCCCACGCGGCCCGTCCCGCCCGCCCGACCAGGACGCCGGCGGCCGCACGATGATCTACAGCACGGCCGAGCGGATGGCCGAGCAGTTGCAGGAGCCCGCCCGCTCCGAGCAGCGGTCGGCGCTCCTGTTGATGGACGGCAAGCGCCTGGTGATCGGCGCCGGCGGCGCGACGATGGGCCGCAGCCGCCAGTGCGAGGTGATGGTCGACGATCCCAACGTCTCACGCCAGCACGCCGAGATCCGTCCGCGCGGCGGTTCGTGGGTCGTGACCGACCTCGGCTCGACCAACGGCTCGCGGCTCAACGGCCGGCGTCTGGAGCAGCCGACGGTGCTCAAGCCGGGCGACGAGATCGAGCTCGGGACGACGACGCTGACGTTCGCGCTGGAGTAACCCACCCCCCGTGCCATGACCCAGCCTGCCTCCGTCGGACTCAAGTACGGCTTCTTGATCGTGCTCTACCTGTTTCTCGTCTGGGTCGCGTTCAGCGCGCTGCGCGACCTGCGGCGCGGTCGCGGCGAGCCGAGCGCGGCCCAGTACGAGCCGAGCGCCGACGCGACCGGGATGTACGACGCCGTCTCGGGGCCGCTGGATGCGAGCGGCTTCGAGCCTCGGCTGCTGGTCGAGCGCGCCGCCGGTCACGAGAGCGGGATCGCCTACGATCTGTCGGAGCCGGTGACGCTTGGCCGGGGCGATGTCGAGATCCGCCTGGAGGACCCGTTCGCCTCCTCCCAGCACGTCCGCATCTCCAGGGAAGGGCATACCGTCGTGATCGAGGACCTTGGATCGACGAACGGGACGTTTCTGAACGACTCGCCGCTGACCGGTCCGCAGCCGCTGCACGATGGCGACCGGATCCGGATCGGCGACTCAGAGTTCCAGTATCTGCAGTAAGCGCACCATGCTCCGAGCCGCTGACAGCATCTGGAAGACCGACACCGGCCGCGCCCGCGCCGACAATGAGGACAGTGCCTACGCGCGGCCGCCGCTGTACGTCGTCGCCGACGGGATGGGCGGCGCTCAGGCCGGGGAGGTCGCCTCGGCGCTGGCGGTCGAGGAGTTCCGCGGCGGCCTGGTTGCGCAGGGGACGGCCGAGCAACGCCTGAGCGAGCGCGTGCAGGCTGCCAATCGGCGGATCTATGAGACCGCGCGCCGGAAGCTGGAGCATGAGGGGATGGGCACGACGCTGACCGCCGTGTACCTGGACGAGTCCAGCCTCGCGGTGGCGCACGTCGGCGATAGCCGCGCCTACATCTTCCGTGACGGCGAGTTGGTCCGGCTCACCCACGACCACTCGCTCGTCGAGGAACTGATCCGACGTGGCAAGCTCACGCCCGAGCAGGCCGCCGCGCATCCGCAGCGATCGATCATCACCCGGGCGCTCGGGATCGAGCCGGAGGTGGAGGTCGATACCTGGACGTACCCGATGCAAGCCGGCGATGTCGTGCTGCTGTGCTCCGACGGGTTGACGTCGATGATCTCAGAGCCCCAGATCGCCTCGGTGCTGGCCGAGGAGCCCGATCTCGAGCGGGCCGGGGATCGGCTGATCAACGAGGCCAACCAGGCCGGCGGCCGGGACAACATCACGGTCGTCCTGTTCAGGCTCGAGGATGTCGATGCCGGGCCAGGGACGTCGACCGCCAGACCGAGGAGTCGACCGCGGTCGACCTGCAGCCGGTCAGGCCTCAGCGTGACCTCGACGGTCAGGCCGGCACGAACGGCGGTGGGGGCGGCGACCAGGTGACGCGGGTGCACGAGGCGGCGTCGGTCGGTCCGGCCAGCGCGTCGGCTCCGCCGGTGCCCGCCCCGCAGCCCGCTCAAACCGCGCGCACGCCCCGGCTGGCGCGCACCCAGGGCCCACCGCGCCCGGTCCACCCCGAGCGTGGTCACAGCCTCAAGTTCAAGGTGACGGCGGCGCTCACGTCGTTGGTGATCGTGTTGCTGCTGGTCGGCGGCGGCGGCTACCTCGCGACCCGCCAGCTGTACTTCATCGGCACCAACGCCAATGGGCTCGTCACGCTCTACGACGGGCTGCCCTATGACTTCCTCGGAGTCCCATTCTGGGAGCAGAGTTACGTCTCCGGCCTGCCGGCGTCGCTCGTGCCGGCCAAGCAGCGCAGCCAGCTGCTGAACCACAACCTGCGCTCCCAGAAAGATTCGATCGCGTTGATCCGCGCGGCGGAGCTCGGTGACCTTCCGCAATGAGCGCCCGCAACCGAGAGCTGATGGGGCTGTTACCGGCCTCGCTATTGATCACGGCCGGATTCGCCGGCGTGTTCATCCAGCGCAAGTCCGAGCTGACGAACGTCTCGCTCACCTACGGCGCAATTTTCCTCGGCCTGTGCTTGGCCGCGCACGTCTTCATCCGGATCACGCTGCCCTACGCCGACCCGTATCTGTTCCCGCTCGTGTCGGTGCTCGCCAGCTTCGGGCTGGTGATGATCTACCGGATCAGCTCCGACGACGCGCGCCAGCAGGCCCAGTGGTTCGTGATCGGGCTGCTCCTGTTCGCGGCGACCGTGATCGCGTTCCGCGACTACCGCAAGCTCGAGCAGTACCGCTACGTGATCGTCTCGATCTCACTGGTGCTGCTGATCCTGCCGCGGTTGCCCGGTCTCGGCGAGCAGGTCAACGGCGCCTACCTGGGGATCCGGATCCCGGGCACGAGTGGCTTTCAGCCAACCGAGTTCTCGAAGGTCGGCCTGGTCGTGTTCCTGGCCAGCTACCTGCGAGACACGCGGCAGGTGATGGTCCAGGGCGCGCGTCGCGTGCTCGGGGTCACGCTCCCGCCGCTCAAGCACTTCGGCCCGGTGCTCGTGATCTGGGGCATGGCAATGGTGATCCTGTTCCTGCTGTCGGACATCGGCTCGTCGCTGATGTTCTACGGCGGCGCTGCTGGCGATGCTGTACGTCGCGACCGGCCGGCTGTCGTTCGTCGTCGTCGGGCTGGTCGCGTTCGGGCTCGGGGCGTGGTTTCTCGGCACCCACATCCCGCACGTGCATGCTCGCTTCGAGGACTGGCAGCACCCGTTCGAGCCAAAGATCTACAACGCCGTGCTGGGCAGCTACCAGCTCGCCAACGGCCTGTTCGCGCAGGCGGCGGGCGGCGTCTTCGGTCAGGGGTTCGGCCAGTCGATCCTCACCACTGCGAGCGGGAGCGCGCTGATCCCCGAACCCCAGACCGACATGATCTACGCGGTGATCACGTCCGAGCTGGGGCTGTTCGGCGCCGTCGGCGTGCTGCTCACCTACCTGCTGTTCGTCTACCGCGGCTTCAAGATCGCGATCCTGGCGCGGGACTCTTTCTCGAAGCTGCTGGCGACGGGCCTGTCGGCGGTGTTCGCGTTACAGGTGTTCGTGATCGTCGGCGGCGTCACCAAGGCGATTCCGCTGACCGGCGTGACGCTGCCGTTCATCTCCTACGGCGGCGCCTCGATCGTCGCCAACTTCGTGCTGGTGGCGTTGCTGCTGCTCGTCTCCGACCGTGCCCGGCGGCCGGTGGTGCGGACGTGAACAGCCAGATCACGAAGTTGTTCGCCGTGATCGTGCTCCTGTTCGGGCTGCTGATCTACTTCACGAGTCGCTGGACGGTGTTCTCGGCGACGGCGCTGAACGCCAACGCGCTGAACGCGCGGCCGCAGATCGAGCAGCTGAGGATCAAGCGCGGCTCGATCCTCGCCGGCGACGGAACGGTGCTGGCCAAGTCGATCAAGGCCGGGCACGGGACGTGGTCACGGACCTACCCGGAGGGTTCGCTGTTCAGCCAGCCGGTCGGGTACTCCGAGCCGTCGGCGGGCGACGCCGCCGGACTGGAGCTCTCCCAGGCCAACTATCTGCGCGGCGCCCCGAGCTCGATCAGCGCCCTGTTCGGTCTCTCCACCTCGACGCAGGTTGGCGACAACGTCCATACAACGCTCGATCCGGGCGCCCAGAAGACCGCTCGTGACGCGCTCGACGGGCAGCCTGGTTCGGTCGTGGCGCTGAACCCGCGCACGGGGGCGGTGCTGGCGATGTACTCGAACCCGACCTACGACGACAACCACCCGTCGCCCAACAAGCAGTGCAACGCGGTCGGCTGCCTGGTCAACCGGGCCGTCAGCAGTGCCTATCCGCCGGGCTCGACGTTCAAGATCGTGACCGCGACCGCGGCGATCAACTCCGGCAAATACACGCCGGACTCGATCGTCAACGGCAACTCGCCGGTGACCGTGTCAGGCGTGCCGCTGTCCAACGACGGCAACCAGAGCTTCGGCGACATCACGCTGACCGACGCGCTGACCTACTCGGTCAACACGGTCTGGGCGCCGGTCGCTGTGAACGTCGGGATCAAGACGATGACCGAGTACATGAAGCGGTTCGGCTTCTACTCAAAGCCACCGCTGGACTATCCGGCCGGCGAGATGCTGCCGAGCCGGGTCCAGTCGCCCGGCGGCCAGTACTACCCGCCCGGGTCGGCCGACGAGGACATCGGCCGGATCGGGATCGGCCAGGGCGGCCTGGTGGTGACGCCGCTGCAGATGGCGATGGTCGCCTCGGCGGTCGCCGACAACGGGAAGCTGATGGTCCCGCACCTGGTCTCGAGCGTGATCGCCCCCGACGGCCGCACGGTGAAGACGATCCAGCCGCGTCTGTACCACCAGGTGATGACTGCCAAGACTGCGCAGGAGATCAACCTGATGATGCGCACGGTCGTCGACGAGGGGACCGGCACTCCGGCGCAGCTCGGCTCGGGGATCCAGTTCGCCGGCAAGACCGGGACCGCCTCAGTCGGTCCGGCCGGAGAAGGGGAGACGCAGCCGTGGTTCATCGGCTTCGCTCCGGCCAACGACCCGAAGGTGGCGGTCGCCGTCGACCTCGAGCGCTCGGACTCCGGGCAATCGGGCGGCGCGGTGGCGGCGCCGATCGCCAAGGACGTCGTCCAGACGCTCCTGTCGGAGGGGAAGTAGTGCGTTTCGCCTCACCGACACCCCAACCGGCCGCGAGACGAGGATGATTAGGTCGATGCCTCAGTCGCGGACCATGAGAGCCCGGTAGCCGATGGCCGAGATCGCGCGCGACACGTTGATCGACGGTCGCTACCGGGTCGTGCGCCGGCTCGGCACCGGCGGCATGGCGGAGGTGTTCTTGGCCGAGGACCAGCAGCTCGGGCGCAAGGTCGCGCTGAAGCTGTTGCACCGCCGGTTCGCCGAGGACCCGGGGTTCGTCGAACGGTTCCGGCGCGAGGCGCAGTCCGCGGCCGGTCTGCAGCATCAGAACGTCGTCTCGGTATATGACCGCGGCGAGTTCGAGGACACGTACTACATCGCGATGGAGTACCTCCCGGGCCGCTCGCTCAAGCAGCTGATCCGCGACGAGGCCCCCCTCGATCCCATCCGAGCGATCGACATCGCGATCCAGATCCTGCGCGCCGCCCGGTTCGCGCATCGTCGCGGCATCATCCACCGCGATCTGAAGCCGCACAACGTGATCGTCGACGACTCCGGCCACGCGAAGGTGACGGACTTTGGGATCGCGCGCGCCGGCGCGTCGGACATGACCGAGACCGGCTCGATCATGGGCACCGCCCAGTACCTGTCGCCCGAGCAGGCCCAGGGCCACTCGGTCAACGCCCAGTCGGATCTCTATTCGGTCGGCGTGGTGCTGTACGAGATGCTGACCGGCCGGGTGCCGTTCGACGGCGACTCGGCGGTGACGATCGCGCTCAAGCATGTGTCCGAGGCGCCGGTCCCGCCGTCGCACTTCAACCCGAAGGTCTCGCCCGAGCTCGAGCAGACGGTCCTCTGGACGCTCAACAAGAACCCGGCCGACCGTCCAGCCGACGCCGAGCAGCTGATCACCGTGCTCGAGCATTGCCGCGAGGCGATCGTCGCCGGTCAGGCCGGTCAGCACACGGCGTCGATGGCCGCGGTCGCCGCCAGCGCCGCGGCCGGCATGCCGGTCGAGGGGATGCAGCAGCTGCAGCCGGCGCCCCAGCCGATGCCGGATCCCGGAGGGTCCACCAACGGCTCCGGCCGGCTGCCGGCGGTGACTGATTCGGGACCCGCCCACCCCGAACCCGAGCCCGAGCCCGAGCGCCGCCCGTGGCTGCCGTGGCTGCTGGGGGTGCTCGTGTTGCTGCTGATCGCGGGTGCCGCTGCAGCCGCGTACTTCCTCAGTCGTCCCAAGCAGCGAGTGGTGCCCTACGTGGTCGGCCAGCAGGTGAGTATCGCCGAGGCGATTCTGACCAACGCGGGCTTTGCCACCTCCGAGGTCCATACCCAGAACGGCAGGCCGCCGGGGATCGTCATCAACGAGTCCCCGCCAGGCCGCACCAAGACCGACAAGGGCTCGACGATCACGCTGACGGTCTCCAGCGGCAAGGGCAGCGTGATCGTCCCCAACGTCCAGGGCGAGAGCCAGACCGACGCGACCAACACGATGAAGAAGGGCCACCTGAAGGTGACCCGGGTCGTGCCGACGCCGTCACGCAGTATTCCCGAGGGCCAGGCGATCAAGACCAGCCCGGCAGCCGCGGCGACCGTGCCGCGCGGCACCGGCGTGACGTTGTTCATGTCGACCGGGCCGCCTCAACAGAAGGTGCCCGGTGTCGTCGGCGACACCGCCCAGGCCGCGAGCTCGACGCTGACCGATGCCGGCTTCACCGTCAACACGAAGTCCGAGACGACCGGCTCGGCCCCGTCGGGAACGGTGATCAGCCAGGATCCCGACGCCGGCTCGACCGCGACCGCGGGCTCAACCGTGACGATCGTGATCGCCCAGGCGCCCGCCAAGGCGACGGTGCCGTCGATCACCGGCGACACGGCCGCGCAGGCCCAGTCAGCAGATCCAGGACGCCGGACTCGCGGCGCACGTGAACACGCGGCCGGTTACCGACCAGTCCAAGGTCGGCCGGGTTCTCACCCAGTCGCCCCCGGGGGGCACGCAGCGGGCAAAGGGCTCGACCGTGACGATCGTGGTCGGGATCGCCTCCAGCTCGACGTCCTCGTCGAGCAGTTCGTCCTCGTCGTCGAGCAGCAGTTCGTCGTCGTCGACGACCTCGAAGACGTCGACGACGCCCGGCGGCTGACCGCCGGTCCTACGTGTACAGCGAGATCTCGTTGATCGCGACCGAACTGTGGTTGTTCAGCGCGGTGATCCAGACGAGGTAATACAGGTAACGCACGCCCCCGGTTCGTAGCCGGATTGTCTGGGTGGCGCGGACGGATGGCACCGCGGCGAGCTTGTGCCAGCCGCCGGGCCCCGAGTTGAACGTGTTCGGATTCGGCGCCTGGTTTGTCGCGTAGATTTGCACCGAGTAGCCCGGCGTGGAGGTGTGCAGCACCATCGAGCCGGCCGCGACCGCCGGCTTGTAGGTCACGTACAGCCCGACCCCGGGCTTGCCGAGCAGGTCGCCGTCGTATGACTCGGTCGTCCAGGCGGTCGACAGGCTGCCGTCGATTGCGAGGTTGTCGAGGCTCGGGTGCTGGTTCTTGGGGCCCGACAGCGCGTCCGGGTTGTAATCGTGCGCGCACGTCGAACAGGGGGTGATCAGGTGCGGGGTGCCCTTCGGGGCGTGCTGCTGAGGTGGAGCGCCCGGTGTCCCGTGGTGGGTCCGGTTGGCGAGGAAGACGAGGACGCCGGCAACGATCGCGGCGACGACCAGCAGCCCAACCACCATGTACCACGGATGGCGCAACCGCAGCGGCAGCCGGCGCTGGGTGCTCTCGGGCAGCGTCCGTATCACCGACGTCGCCTCGGCGTTCAGCGAGCCGCCGGCGCGCGCGGTCTCGAGCTCGAGCACGTCCTCGAGGTCGGCGATCATCTCGGCGTCGTCGGCGTAGCGGTCCGATTCACGTTTTGCCGTCGCGGTCTCGACCACCGATGCCAGCGCGGCGGAGATCTCCGGCCGCTTGATCTGCACGTCGGGAAGCTCTTCGCGGACGTGCTTCATCGCGACCGCCACCTGGTTCTCGCCGGAGAACGGAACCTCGCCGGTCAGCATCTCGTAGAGCACGACCCCGAGCGAGTACAGGTCTGACTGGCCGGTGACGTGGCGTCCCAGCGCCTGTTCGGGAGAGACGTAGTCGGTCGTGCCGAGCACCCGGCCGTCGGCCGTCAGCCCGTCCTCCTCGAGCGTGCGCGCAATCCCGAAGTCGGTCACCTTGGCCGAGCCCTCGTGATCGATCAGCACGTTCTGGGGCTTGACGTCGCGATGAACGATGTGCTGGGCGTGCGCCAGGCCGAGCGCCCGGGCGATCTCGATCGCGTACGCGATCGCCTCGGTGATCGGCAGTCGCCCGTTTCGGCGGATCCGCTCCTTGAGCGTCTCGCCCTCGACGTACTCGAGCACGATGTACGGCCGGGGGTGGGTGGGATCCCCATCGTCGCCGGTGTCGATCACGCCGACGATGTGGGGATGCGACAGGCGGGCAACGGATCGTGCCTCCCGCCGGAACCGCTCCAGTTGGGCGGAATCCGCCGCCACCTCGCGGTGCATCAGCTTGACCGCGACCTGGCGCTCGAGCGTCTCGTCGAACGCCCGGTACACCGTCGACATCCCGCCCGCGGCGATCCGCGCCTCGAGCCGGTAGCGGCCGCTCAGGCTCGTGCCGAGGATCGTGCTCATCGGTCTGGACGTGGGTGGACTCGGGCGACCACTGCGACTCTTATTCTGCGGTATCCGGCAAGCCGGCCGACGAGGTTTGCGGCGCGCAGATCACGGCCGCGTGACCGCGGCCGGGAAGTCTGCCTGCAGAGGCGCGGAGGCCCCTGGCGCACCCATGCTCCAGAATTGTCGCCTATAGCCCGGACCGGCTGCCGATCGAGGCGTTCTCAGCCGCGCGCCGCGCGGGCCAGCGCGACCGCGCCGAGCGCCAACCGATAGCTCCAATAGGGCGCCAGCGACCGGTCGCGCTCGACCTGTCTGATGACGCGGGTGGACAGCAGCGTGGAGGCGAACGCGACCGCGGCGCCGGCGGCGAACGCAGGCGCGGTCCCTGCGGGCAGCCCGCGGCGCAGCAGCCGCAGCGATTTCAGCCCGGTGGCGCCTCCGATCACCGGCAGCGCGAGCAGCCGTGAGAGCCGGTTGGCATCGGTCCGAGCGAAGTGCAGCAGGCGACCGGCGGTCAACGTCGCGCCGTTGCGCGAGACGCCCGGGTACAGCGCGCACGCCTGCGCGACGCCGAGCCATACCGCGTCGGTGAGGCCGGCCTCGTCGGCCGAGCGCTGCTGAGGCTTGCCATCGGCCAGCGCCATCGCAACGGCGGCGCCGATCATCCCGGCGGCGATCGTCGCCGGCGTCCCGAGCCGCCGTTCGATCGGTCCCTCCAGCACCAGGCCGACCAGCGCCGCCGGCGCCGACGCGACCGCCAGCCAGCCGGCCCGCGCGAACGTCATTGCCGTGAGCGTCGCGGCGACCTCGTCGCGCAGGGTGATCAGCAGCGCCGCCGCGGTTCCGGCGTGCAGTGCCACCTCGAACGCTTTGCGGACGTCGGGGTCGGCCCGCGAGTAGTCCCAGTCCAGCAGCCACGGCACCAACGCGACGTGCCCGGACGACGAGATCGGCATCAGCTCGGCGGGTCCGTGCAGCGCCCCGAGCGCGATCGCCTCGGCGAGCTTGACCTGCGGCCCGTCAGTCGGCGACGACATCGACCGCTCGCTCCGAGGAGCCGCGATCGCGCGCGGACCGTACGCGCTGGACATGGCGGTAGATCAGGAACGCGATCACGAGGATCAGGATCGCGAGCGCGGCGTAGTCGACGTAGTCGAGGTGGTTGCGCCACTTCGGCCACTGGCTGCCCACTGCGCGACCGAGCAACGCCAGCCCGGTGATCCAGCCGATCGATCCGAGCGCGGAGAAGGTGATGCAGCGTCCGAACGGCATCCGAGCGACGCCGGCCGCATAGGGGAACACG
Source organism: uncultured Solirubrobacteraceae bacterium (assembly GCA_963846015.1). Classification (GTDB taxonomy): domain Bacteria; phylum Actinomycetota; class Thermoleophilia; order Solirubrobacterales; family Solirubrobacteraceae; genus Palsa-465. The sequence continues at coordinate 332,181 of CAWJUE010000001.1, read as the reverse complement.
ATCCGGATCAGCGGGGTGAAGCGACCGATGAACATCACCGGCGAGCCCCAGCGGTCGAACCAGCGGTGGGCCCGATCGAGATCCGCGGTCGACACGTGAACCTTCGAGCCATGGCGCTCGACGAGCTCACGGCCGCCAACCCGACCGATCCAGTAGGCGATCGTGACCCCGATCACGTCGCCGATCACGCCCGCGAGAATGATCCCGAGCAGCGTCAGCTTGCCGTCGTGGACGTTGAAGCCGGCGAACAGCATCGGGGCCTCGGTCCCCGGAATCGCGATCACGCCAGAGACGAGGACCATCAGCCCGACCCCGGCGTACCCGAGGTCGTTGATGATATGTGTGGCCAGCGTGACCAGCCCGCTGGTCACCGAGGCGAAGGCGATCAACACCGTCGCGAAGCGTAGCGGGCGGCGATGAGGCGAGAATGAGCGCCGTGAGCTGGGCAACCCGCTTCCGCGTGCGTCAGTACGTGACCGGCAGCCTGTGGGTGCTGCCGCTGGTCGGCGCGGTGCTCGGCGTCGCGCTCGGCAGCGCGGACGTGCTCGTCGACAAGGCCGTGCATCTGCCGACGGAGTTCACCTACTCCTCGTCGACGGCGAGCACGGTGCTGTCGTCGATCGTCGGCGGGCGCCGCTGCGCTCACCGGGTTCGTGGTCACGGTCACGATCCTGGTCGTGCAGATGGCGACGCAGACGTTCTCGGCGCGCTACATGCGGCTCTGGTACCGCGACCGGGTGCTGAAGGCGCTGCTGGCACTGCTCGTGGGCACGCTGTCGTTCTCATTCACGCTGCTGCGGCACGTCGGGGACAAATTCGTCCCCGACCTCGGGACCTCGATCGCCGGGTTGCTGCTGCTGCTCGGCCTGGTGCTGTTCGTGATCTTCCTGGATCGGATGCTGCACCGGCTGCGCCCAGTCGCCGTGGCAGCGCTCGTGTCCGAGTACCTGGACCGGGACTTCGAGCGCCTGATCGCGACGCTGACCGCGCCTGAGATCTTCTGGGGTCGCCCCGGGCAGATCAGCGGCACGCCGCAGCTGGTCGCTCGCTGCGCGCGGCGCGGGGCGATCCAGGCGATCGACGTCGCCGGCCTGCGCTCGTGGGCGCTGAGTCACGCCTGCCTCGTGGTCGTCCGGCATGCGGTCGGGGACTTCGTGCCCGCACACGCGGTGCTGATCGAGGTCTTCGGCGACGGCCCAGCCGATCCGGGCGAGCAGGCGCGGCTGCGGCGGATGGTGGTGCTCGGCGCCGAGCGGACGATCGAGCAGGACCCCGCGTTCGCGATCCGGATCATGGTCGACATCGCCGACAAGGCGCTGTCGGCGGCGATCAACGATCCGACGACCGCGGTCCAGGTGCTCAATTACCTCGGCGACGGCCTGCGCATGATCGCGGCCGTCGACGTCTCGGAGTCGCGGTTCGCCGGCAGCCCGGCGGGGCGCCGGGGGGTGGTGATCCCGGTTCGCAGCTGGCCGGACTACCTGGCCCTCGCCACGACCGAGATCCGCGAGTACGGTGCGTCGTCGATTCAAGTGATGCGCCGCATGCGGTCGATGCTCGAAGAGCTGCTCGAGGAGGTCCCTGAGGGGCGTCGGGAGCCCGTGCGTGAGGAGCTCGCCCGGCTGGACGCCACCGTGGCGCGCAGCTTCGTCGACTCGGTCGACCTCGATCGCGCGCGCACTGCCGATCCCCAGGGGATGGGCGGCGCGACCCCGACTGGCTAAGGTGGCCGTCCGAGATGGCGGTCCCGCTGTTTGACACCGACACCCCGCTTGAACCGGTCCGCGATGAGATCCTCGGGCGGATCGGCGAGGTCGTGCGTTCGGGTCAGTTCGTGCTCGGCCCCGAGGTCACGGCGTTCGAGCAGGAGTTCGCGGCCTACTTGGGCGTCGCGCACGTGATCGGCGTCGCCAACGGCACCGACGCGCTGGAGATCGCGCTGCGGTCGCTGGGCGTCAAGCCGGGTGACGACATCGTCGTGCCATCGCTGACGTTCTACGCCAGCGCCGAGGCGATCGCCGGCATCGGCGCGCGGCCGGTGTTCTGCGACATCGATCCCGACACCCGCAACGTCACCGTGGACACCGTCCGGGCGGCGCTGACGCCGGCCACGACGGCGATCATGGCGGTGGATCTGTTCGGGGTGCCGGCGCCGTCTGCCGGAGCTGAAGCGTGAGCTCGGGCTGCCGGTGCTCGAGGACGCCGCCCAGGCAGCCGGCGCCAGCTACGACGGACGCCGCGCGGGCGCGCTCGGCGACGTCGCCACGTTCTCGTTCTACCCGTCCAAGAACCTGCCCTGCTTCGGCGACGGCGGCGCGATCGCGACCGACGACGACCGGGTGGCCGAGCTCGCGCGGCAGCTGCGCTTCCACGGCTCGCGTGACAAGCAGACATTCGACTACGTCGGCTACAACTCGCGGCTCGACGCGATCCAGGCGACGATCCTGCGGGTGCTGCTGGGCCGGCTGAACGACTGGACCGACGGCCGTCGTGCCGCGGCGCGCGCGTATCTGGACGCCGGCCTGGAGCGATACGTCACCGTACCTCGGCCACCGGCCGGCGCCGACCCTGCCTGGCACCTCTATGTCGTCACCCACCCGCGGGCGGATGCGCTGCTGCAGGCGCTCAACGACGCCGGGGTGCAGGCCCGAGCCTACTACCGCAGGCAGTGCCACCACCAGCCGTCGATGGCGCCGTTCGCCGACGCGGCCGCGGCGCTACCGGTGACCGAGGCGTTCGGCCGCGACAACGTCGCGCTGCCGATCAGCCCGGTGCTCGGCGCCGATCAGGCGCGGGAGGTGGTCGCCGCGATCGCCTCGGCGGCCTGATGGGCCCCACCCAGCCCGGAGATCCTGAACATATGCGCGTCTGGGTCGATCTGACCAACTCGCCGCACGTGCTGGTGCTTCGGCCGGTAATCGAGCAGCTGCGTCGCGACGGTCACGAGGTGCAGGTCACCGCCCGCGACTTCGCCCAGACCCTGGCGCTGTGTGACCGGTTCGGGATCGGCCACACGGACATCGGCGAGCACCGCGGCGCGCGGCTGGCCGACAAGGCCAGGGGGCTCATCGCCCGCTCGGGCGCGCTGACCCGCTGGGCATCCGGGCGCGGCTTCGATCTGGCGATCGGGCACGGCTCCAACGACATCACGGTGGCGGCGGCGCTGCTGCGGATCCCGTGCACGACCACGTTCGACTACGAGTGGGCCACCGTCCAGCACAACGTCAACTGCCGGTTGGCGCAGGCCGTCGTCGTCCCCGACGCGATCCCGCCGGAGCGATTCGATCGCTATGGCGCCCGCGGCAAGCTGCATCCGTACGCGGGGCTCAAGGAGGAGTACTACCTGGCCGACTTCGCGCCCTCACCGGCGGTGCTCGCCGAGCTGGAGTTGGATCCGGCGCAGCCGATCGTCGTCGTCCGCACGCCGCCGGCGGTGTCGTTGTACCACCGGTTCGACAACGACCTGTTCGGCGCGGTGCTCGAGCGCCTGCGCGGCACCCAGGCGGTGGTGCTGCCGCGCACGCCTGAGCAGCGGGCGCAGCTGGTGCAGCACGGCGGGTTCGTGATCCCGCAGCGCGCGATCGATGCCCAGTCGCTGATCGCCTACGCCGACCTCGTCGTGTCGGCCGGGGGCACGATGAATCGCGAGGCGGTTGCGCTCAGGACGCCGGTGTTCACGGTGTTCGAGGGACGGCTCGGCGCCGTCGACGAACGGCTGATCGCCGAGGGCCGGCTGCAGCGGCTGCAGTCGCCTGAGCAGGTCCTGGTCGCCAAGCGAGCTCCCTTGGCGCCGGCGTCGGGCGCCACCCGTGCGACCGAGCGGATCCGACGCGATCCGGCGGTTTTCACCCGCCTGCTGTGCACGCCCGTACACTGCCGCCGAGCGCCCGATTAGCGTCCACTTAACTTCTTCTGGACCATCTATCGGGCTGCCGAACTCAGTCGGCGCGCGTGTTACCGTGCCCGGAGCCTCGTGTCAGACACCACGTTAGAGACGCCGCATACCTCCGGTTCCGGGGGGATCGAAGCTCGTCCGCCGCCGAACCGGCGACGGGCTCGAAGCCGTTCGTGCTGCGCCACGTCTGGTGGTTCGTCGCCGTGGCCGAGATCGTGCTCTCGGGCGTCGTCGCCCGGGTCGCCGACACCCGCCCCGGCTATGACCCATACGGCTGGCTGATCTGGGGATACCAGACGATTCACGGCAGCCTCAGCCTCGCGGGCGCGCCGTCATGGAAGCCGCTGCCGCTGATCGTGACCGCGCCGGCGGCGCTGTTCGGCAACCACTTGCAGCTGTGGATCTGGATGACCGTGTCGATCGCGGTCTCGTTCTCGGGCACGATCTTCGCGGCGCGGATCGCGTTCAAAGTCGTCAACCGCGACGGCAACTACCTGTACCCGGCGATCCTGGCGGCGCTGTTCGCGGGATTCGGGATGTACGGGATCCAGGACAACATCAACGGGACGCTGGACCCATACCTGCACTACCTGCTCAGCCATCAGTCGGACACGATGATCGTGTCGTTGATCCTGGCGGCGATCGACTTCCACATGCAGGGCAAGCGCCGGCTGGCGATGTTGATGCTCCTGCTCGGTGGGCTGGGCCGGCCCGAGGACTGGCCGATCCTGTTCCTGTACTCGGGCTGGTGCTGGTTCTACCGCCGCGATCTGCGCTGGTACATCGCCGGCGTCTGGCTGGTGATGTTCTTCCTCTGGTTCGGTATCCCCGGGATCACCAACGGACGGCCGTTCGTGTCCTATCAGTTGGCGCAGGACTCCCCGCGGGCGATCACCGGCGGCAAGGTCGGCGGCACGATCCTGCGCTTCACGGCCCTGAACCTGTGGCCGGTGTGGGTGCTGGCGCTGATCGCGCTCGGCTGGTCGTTGGTCGTCGCGGTGCCGCGGCTGGCGGCTGCCGGAGTGGGCGAGCTGCTGCCCCGCCGCGGCCGGCTGCTGCCGCAGGCGAGCGAGCCGTTGCGGGCGGTGCTCCGCTCCGACCAGGTGTTGGTCATCGGGTTGGCGTTCTGCATCGTCCTGTGGGTGTTGGTGGAGGTCGCGTTCGCGCTGCTGGGAACGCCCGCCGTACCGCGATACCTGTTCGAGCCGGGCGTCGTCTCGGTGCTGCTGGCCGGGATCGGTCTCGGCTGGCTGGTCCGTGAGCTGCCCCAGCGGGTCCACGTCCCATGGCCGGCCGGCACCGTCGTCGGCGTCGCGCTGCTGGCGTGCCTGATCCCCGGCCTGCACCACCGGGCTCAGGTCGAGCACAAGGACCTCGCCTCGCAGAAGGGCCGCACGCATCAATTCAACGAGCTGTCGGGTTTCATCAAGGCGATCGGCGGCTACAAGGCGGTTCGCGACTGCGGCGCGCCGGTCACCGACATCGAACACGTCTCGCTGCTCGGCTGGCTGACCCACATGAACGACGGCAACGTCGGACACCAGCCGCAGAAGGAGTTGCACACCCGCAACACGCCGATCGTGCTGTTCACGGCGCTGCCCGACGGCTGGGCGGCGTGGCCGTGGCATACGCAGCGATCGAAGCTCGCCTTCTGCCAGCGGATGAAGGGCGTCTGGACCTATCCGAACAACAGCACCGGCGGGACGCTGTCGGCCAACCACACGCCGCCGGTGCCGATCCCGCCGATCCCCGATACCCCGAGCCCAGGCTGATGGTCGGTCCGGGCAGGCCCCTCTAGACTTTTCGCCGCATGCGCCGACGGATGAGATCCGCGGCCATACCCGTTCATCGCCACGCCCTCCCGCAGCTGGTGGTGGATGGCGTGCTGGTCGCGCTCGCCTACTTCCTTGCCTTCTGGCTGCGCTTTGCCGGGCATCCATGGGGAACGCAGATCCGCTACCACGGGTTGGACGGTCGGACACACCTCGGCTTCGACCATCGCTACCGGCTGCTGTTCACGCACACGGCCTGGTGGGTCGTGATCCTCGTGCTGGTGGCGCTGACGCTGTTCGGGCAGTACGAGCGACTCTGGCGGTTCGTCAGCCAGCGCGACTACGAGGCGGTGCTCAAGGGCGTCGTGCTGGCGACGCTCGTGGCGGTCACACTGATCGCGCTGATCCATCCGGTCACGGTCGCCAGCCGGCCTGCACGGATCCGCACGGGCAACTGGTTCGCGCTCGGCACGACGAAGCCGTACCTCCCCGCCAGCGTGATCGCACTGTTCCTCCTGCTGTCGATGGCGCTGCTGATCGGCGCCCGCTTTGCCGTGCAGCTCGTCACCGACGGCCGCGTGCGTGTGTTCGGCGCCGATGCCGGCGCCCGGGAGGTGCTGATCGTCGGCGGTGGCGAGGGCGGCCGTCTGGTCGTGCGTGAGCTGCTGCGCAACAAGTCGCTCGGGCTCCGTCCGGTCGGCTTCCTCGATGACGACCCGTCCAAGCAGAAGGTCAAGGACGAGCATGGGCTCAGGGTGCTCGGCACCACTCAGCAGCGACGATCTCGCCCGAGTGCTCGACGACACCGAGCCCGACGAGGTCGTGATCGCGATCCCGTCCGCGCCCGGCGTGCTGCGCGCCCGCGTCGTGACCGCGTGCCGTGAGCGGGGGATCCCGGTGCGCACGACCCCGACCGTGTTCGAGCTGCTGCGAGACGGCTCCGGCCGGCTCGATCAGATCACGCGCCAGCTGCGCGAGATCCGGCTTGAGGACGTGCTCGGTCGCGAGCCGGTCTCAGAGCTTCTCGACGGCGCATCTGACTATCTGCGGGGCCAGGTCGTGATGGTGACCGGCGCCGGCGGCTCGATCGGAGCGGAGCTCTGCCGCCAGATCGCGCGGGTGGGCCCACACCGGCTGGTGCTCGTCGACCACGCCGAGGACAACCTGTTCGAGATCCACCGTGAGCTCGAGGAGGAGCGCCACGTCCGCACCTCGATCCCGGTCGTCGCCGACTGCAAGGAGGAGGAGCGGATGCGCGAGGTGCTGGCTGAGTACCGGCCGGCGGTCGTGTTCCATGCTGCCGCCTATAAGCACGTCGCGATGATGGAGCACAACCCGGTCGAGGCGATCCGCAACAACGCGCTCGGCACGCGCCTGGTGGCACGTCTGTGCGGCGAGCTGCACGTCGCGAGCTTCGTGCTCGTTTCGACCGATAAAGCAGTGCAGCCCGCGACCGTGATGGGCGCTTCCAAGGCGTTGGCCGAGTGGGCCGTCGAGGGCGCGGCCGCGACCCACCCGCAGACGCGCTACGCGACCGTTCGCTTCGGCAACGTGCTCGGATCGTCGGGCTCGGTCGTCCCGATCTTCCGCCGCCAGATCGAGGCCGGTGGACCGGTCACCGTCACCGATAGCCGGATGACCCGATTCTTCATGACGATCCCCGAGGCCGTCCAGCTGATCCTGCGCGCCGGATCGCTGCGCGACGGGTCCGGCGAGGTGTTCGTCCTCGACATGGGCCAGCCGGTGCGGATCATGGACCTGGCCAGGGAGATGATCATCCTCTCCGGGCTGCGGCCCGACGAGGACATCGCGATCGTCGAGGTCGGAGCCCGCAGCGGCGAGAAGTTCTCCGAGGACCTGTTCAACCACGCGTATGAGACGGCCGAGCCGACCGCCCAGGAGCGAATCCTGCGCGCCCGCCACGAGCACCTGGATCCCGCCTGGGTGCAGGAGATCTTCGCCGAGATCGATCTGCTCGTGCTTGCGGGGCAGACGTCGACGCTGGCGCAGCGCGTGGCCGAGCTCTCCGGGCTGCGCGTGACCCGCTCGGGGACCGATCCGGCCAGCGATCCGACCGCAACCTGACCCGGCCGGGTCGCAGGCATCCAGGGCGATCGGCAGCGAAGGCGGCGGGGGCGCCCCTTAGACTGCCCGCGGATGATGGCTGCCCTGCCATATGCCCTGTCGGTCCACCACTTCATCTCGCAGGTGGGCGACTATGTCGGCTTTGCCGCGATCGTGGCGGTCGCGATCATGGTGCTGCTGCTGTTCGCCCATGCCCGTGAGACCGCCGAGCTGCGCCGCCGCGCCGAGTACGCCGAGGATGAGCTGGCACTGCTGCACGAGCAGGTCGAGTGGCTGCGTGACGCGCAGCAGTCCGGCGGTGTCTCGCAGGCGCGGTCATGCCGCCGGCGGTGCGGCGGTGCCGGCGCCGCTGCCGGTGTGGGCGGCTCGCCGGCCGCGGCGGTGCCACCACCCGCGTCCGCGGGGGGCGTCAGTCAGGGCCGAACTGTTGCCGCGGGAGCCGGAGCGGGCGCCGGCGCCGGGGCCGCCGCGGGCGCTGCCGCGCTGGCGACCGGCGCCGGGACTGCGTCGGCCAGCAGCGCCGCCGCGACGGGGACGGTCGCTCCGGTTCCGGCCCCGGCGTCCGCCGCGCGTGGACGCGCGGTCGTGTTCGGCGCGCCCGTCGGCGTCGGCGCCCCGGCGCTGAGCTCGGCGACCAAGCTGATCCCGCCGACCGACGAGGAGCTGCGCGCGGTCGCGGCGGCAAGCGCCGCCGCCGAGCCCGCCGCCCGTGCCGAGCCGGCCACGGTCGCCGCCGAGTCCGGTGGCCGCCGGCGCTCGTGGCGGCGCGGTTGCTGCCGCCGCCGGCGCCGCCTCCGTCGACGGCCGCCGCAGGCGGCAACGGCAAGCCTCCGAGGCGGTCGGGCATCGCGGCCGACCCGGGAGCACCAGCGGTGCAGGCCGGCCCGCCTACCCCGCCGCCGTCACCTCGCCGCGGCGCAACTACGGCGCGGCGGGGAGCGCCCCGGCGGCCGGCGGATCAACCGCGGGCTGGTCGCCGCGGTGACCCTGCTGGTCGCGGCGATCGCGGTCGTCGCGGTGCTCGTGCTCGGCGGCGGCAGCTCGAGCAAGAACAACGGCGCGACCGCCGCCACCCAGGCCGTCGGCGACGGCCAAGGGCAAGGCCAAGAGCGCAGCCAAGGGCGAAGGCCAAGGGCGCGACCGTCAAGATCAACCCGCAGACGGTGACGGTCGCGGTGCTGAACGGCACGACCACCGCGAACCTCGCCGCCGCCGTCAGCGACAAGCTCAGCAACAAGGGCTTTCAGCAGGGAGCCACCGGCAACGCCGCCGACCAGACGATGCCGACGACGATCGTCGGCTACGTGCCGGGCGCCCCGGGCGCCAAGAACGACGCCTACGCCGTCGCGGTGGCGCTCGGGCTCAAGCCGACTGCGGTCAAGCCGGTCTCCACCGCCAGCCAGAGTGTCGCGTGCAGCGGCACCCCGACGAACTGCCCCGACCAGGTCATCGTGACCGTCGGCGCCGACCTGAACTCCGACGCCGCGTAAGCGCGTCATTCCCCTAAAGGACAGACCATGAAGGACCTGCTCAAGCTGCCCTCGCGCACGACCAAGCCACGAGAATCGGGAATCACCCACGTCCTCGATCGCGGTCTGTCGGTCGCCGATGTCGACGGGCTGGTCGAGGTCTCCGGCGAGTACATCGACTTCGTCAAGCTCGGCTGGGGCACGGCGGTCGCGACCGGCAACCTCGACGCCAAGCTCGCGCGCTACCGGGAGCACGGCATCCCGGTGATGTTCGGCGGCACGCTGACCGAGATCGCGATCGCCCAGAACCGGCTGGACGCGCTCGTCGCCAGGCTGCATGAGCTGGGGCTGGAGCACATCGAGCTGTCCGACGGCACGATCAACCTCGACCACGACCGCAAGCTCGAGCTGATCGAGTCGCTGGCCAAGGAGTTCACCGTCCTGTCGGAGGTCGGCTCCAAGGACGACACGCGGATCATGGCCCCGTTTCGCTGGGTGGAGCAGATCGAGTCCGAGCTGGAGGCGGGCGCCTGGAAGGTGATCGCCGAGGCCCGTGAGTCGGGCAGCGTCGGCATCTTCCGCCACGACGGCGAGGTCCGCCAGGGCCTGGTCGACGAGATCCTGCACGCGTCGATGGATCGAAGCATCCTGTTCGAGGCGCCGCGCAAGGAGCAGCAGGTGTGGTTCGTGCGCCGCCTCGGCCCCGACGTCAACCTCGGCAACATCGCGCCTGAGGAGGTCCTCTCGCTCGAGACCGTGCGCGTCGGGCTGCGCGCCGACACGGCGGTCGCGGTGCCCGAGGACGCCGACCCGAGCCGCTGACGGCTCGCCGACGTTAGACCGATGGCGCTCGATCTCGGCGGCGTGATCCTCGCCCGTCACGGGGAGACCAACGACAACCTGCCGCCGGGCCGCTTCCAGGGCTGGACCGATACGCCGCTGAACGACCTCGGCCGCCGCCAGGCGTCCGTGCTGGGCCAGTCGCTGGCGCGCACGCCCGGAGCCGATCGCGTCGCTGTGGGCGTCGGATCTGAGCCGCGCCCGCGAGACCGCCTCGATCGCCGGCGCGGCGATCGGGCTGCGCCCGCTGCTGGACTGGCGACTGCGCGAGGGCAACCGGGGCCGCTGGGAGGGCTTCCGGTTCGACGAGATCAAGGCCTCGGAGCCCGAGCCGTACGCGGCCTGGCGCGCCGCCGACCCGTCGTTCACGTTCCCGGGCGGCGAGTCGCTGCAGGACCTGCAGGACCGCGTGATCGCGTCGCTGACCGACATCCGCGCGCACGGGCCGCTGCCGGCGCTCGCCGTCTGTCATGGCGGCGCGATCCGCGTGATGCTGTGCTGGCGTGAGGGCAAGCCGCTGGACGCGTTCTGGGAGTTCGAGGTCCCCAACACGGCGGTGGTCACGCTGTGAAGCGGCTGCCGGTCGCGGCGTTCGTCGCGCTGGCGATCGCGACCGCCGCTGCGTTCTTCTTCATCCAGCACCTGAAGGTGTCGACGCCGCTGATCGCCGGCCAGCCGTCGCCGCACCCCGTCGACGATCAACCCGGTCTCAGGCGGAATCTGCCCGTTCCCGGGTCCACACGGCAAGCCGATCCCAACGAGCTTTCGCGAGATGAAGATCTCGTTCTACCTGCTCAACCGCAACGACGACGTCGATGTCTTCATCATCAGCCCGACGGCGTCGTCGTCGACACGATCGCGACCGACGTCCCGATGGTCGCCAAGCCGCAGCCCAAGCGCCAGCAGTTCATCTGGAACGGCCGTCTGAGCGACGGCAGGGTCGCGCCCGACGGCACCTACGACATCAAGGTCACGCTGCTGCATCAGGGTCGCTCGTACGTGATCGCCGACGCGTCGACCGGCGACCGTGCTGCCGGTCACGGTCCAGACCAAGCCGCCGGCGATCCGGGTCACGTCGGTCAGCGGCCCCGGCGGCGAGCGTCCGGCCGTGATCCCCGCATCCGGCGGCGCCGACGCGACGATCCACTACACCGGCACCGACAAGCTTCGCCCGCAGATCCAGATCTACCGCGCGAGCGCGACGCGGCAGCCTGCATCTGGTCAAGACCTACTTCGCGACGACCAGCCGGTGGCACGAGCTCCTGGAACGGAACGCTGAGACACCAGCGGCCGGCGCCGCCAGGGCACCTACCTGGTCGGGCTGAGCTCAGCGACGCCACCTGCAACCGGATCCGCTGGCCGGCGACGCTCCATCCCGTGCCCGGCTCGACCGCGCACGCCCGCGTGACCGTCCGGTACCTGGCGGCCGAGCCGTCGCAGTCGGCCACGCGAGTCGGTGCGGTCGGCCGGCGCTTGAGAAGATGGGCGCCGTGTCCGGCCCCGATTCGATCGTGTTCGAGCAGGTCGCGCCCGAGCTCGCGACCGACCCGGCGCTGCGGGAGCAGCTGCTCGACACCTGGGTGCGCGTCACCGACGCCGGCGGCGCGGTCGGCTTCACCGCGCCCGCCGATCCCGCCGAGGTCGCGGCGACGCTCGACTCGGCGCTGCGACGCGTCGCCCGCGGCCAGGACACGCTCGGGGTGCTGCGCCGCGGGCGCGGGGGTCCCGCGGTCGGGATGGGGATCCTCGTCGTCAGCCAGTCCGAGCTTCGCCGCCACTGGCGCACGGTGCTGCGGGTGATGGTCGCGCCCGAGCTCCAGGGCACCGGCGCCGGACGAACCCTGTTGGAGGGCCTGCACGAGCTCGCCCGAGAGCTCGGCACCGAGCACCTGATCCTCAGCGTCCGCGGCGGCACCGGCACCGAGCGCTTCTACCAGCGGTTCGGCTATGAGCAGGTCGGCCGCCACCCCGCCGCGATCCGCCTGGCTCCCGGCGACGACCGCGACGAGCTGCTGCTCTACAAGCGGCTCTGATCGGCGCGGCCGGCGACGCCGGGCATCACGATCAACGGTGGCGAAAACCTCAAGCGGGGGTTGAGGAATTCGCCGGTGCGCGGACTCGCGCGGCCTTACTTCAGCCCGTCGGCCCGGCATCAGTCGCGCAGCTCAAACACGATCTCCCGGTCAGCTCGGCGCGCTCCAGCGACCGTGGCGCCAGCTGATCCGCGTGCCGTCCGCGAGCGTCACGGCGGTCGACCCCAGGCGCGGCTTGCCCCACAGGGTCGCGACCAGCGGCCGGGAGCGCTCGTCGACGTCGCCCAGACCGGCCGCCACGTGCGCCGCCGGATAGGTGACGACGATCGAGCCCGCCCGAACCCAGACCGGGATCCGTGACAACGGCGCCCCGACGTTGTACTCGCCTCCGCCCCGGACGTGGTCGCCCGACCAGGCCTCAATCCATTCGCCCCGCGGCAGCGACACCTCGCGCTCACGGGCGCCGTCGTCGAGCACCGGCGCGACCCACAGTGCCGGCCCATAGCCGTAGGCATCGGTCAGCGTCCAGCCGCGAGGATCGGACGGGTCGGTCAGGCACAGCGGCCGGATGATCGGCAGCCCGGTCCGGGCGGCGGTCGCGGCGGCAGCGCGGACGTAGGGCACGAGCTGCTCGTGCAACAGCACGTAGGCCCGGTACAGCGCCATCGTCCGTTCGCCGTAGTTCCAGGGCTCCTGGGGCATCTTCGAATGGGCCTGCATCAGCGGCGTGAAGCAGCCGAACTGGAGCCAGCGGATCAGCAGCTCGGGCCGGCAGCGCTCGATCAATCGGTGCCCGAGGTAGCCCCCGACGTCGTGCGACCAGTTGGAGATGCCGCTGGCGGCAGCGCTCAGCGTCGCGACCAGCAGCACGCGTAGGGACCAGAAGTCCGAGGGCTGATCGCCACCCCAGGTCGATCCGATCGCCTGCTGGCCGGTCCAGCCGCTGCGCCCGAACAGCATCCCGGTGCCCGGGTGAACCTCGTCGAGCGCGCGCTGGATCGACACGCGGTGCAGCGTGCCGAGGTCCCAAGCGGCCTGCATGCCGGTGCGTCCGTCGGCCAGCACGGCCTCGTCGCCGACGTAGAAGCCGTCGCCGTCGTCGACCTTGATCCCCTCCACGCCCAGTCGCAGGATCCGCTTGACCTGCTCACGCCACCAGCGCTCGGCCTCGGGGCTTGAGAAGTCGATCAGTGAACCGGGGCCCATCCACCACTCGTTCACGTACGGCTCGCCGGACGGCGTCCGGACGAAGTGGCCACGGTCGGCGCCCTCGGCGTAGTTGGACGCCGGCTCACGGTGCAGGCGCTCCGATTCAGCCTGGGGCGGGATCTGGCCCTGGCTGGAGTCGAGGTTGCACCACGGTGTGCACCACAGCACGGTCCGCACGCCGTCCTCGCGCAGCCGCCGCACCATCCCCGGCGCGTCGGGAAATTGGTGGGGATTGAACTCCCAGGTGTTGTACTGGGTCGACCAGGGCGAGTCGATCACGATCGCGTCAAGCGCGATCTCGTTACGTCTGAAGCCGACCCAGTCCTCGGTCACATCCTCCTGGCGCTCGTGGAAGTCCCGGCTCTTCCAGAAGCCGTATCCCCACTCGGGCAGCAGCGCCGGCAGACCGGTCGCGCGGCAGAACGCCCGCAGCCGCGCGGCCGGCGTCCGCGCGCAGAACAGGGTCACCCGCAACGGTCCGGCAGCGGCGCGCGTCGACAGCGCGATCCGGGATCCCGACAGGTCGAACTGCGTGCCGTTGGCGTCGGTGCGGATCCAGGCGCCGTAGCCGCGGCTCGAGTTGCACCACGGCATCGGCGCGCAGTCGCCCTGCGGGACGCCGCCGTCGGCGAGCATCTCCGGCGGGCAGTCGGGACCGGTGTAGCGACGGTCGGCGCCGAGCTGGATCCGCCGCCCGCCCTGATCGAAGTCGGTGCCGTGCCGTGCCCCGAGACCGACCAGCCGCTCGTCAGAACGCCGGTCCCATTCCAGCCCGAGCCGCAGCGGGGCACCGTCGGCGTTCAGTCGCAACTCGATCCGCTCGTCCGCGGTCAGCTCGATCCAGAGGCGGGCCTGACGACCCCCGTGCAGCGTCACCGCCAGCTCGGCGTCCAATGCAGAGGCCGAGGCGACCTCGGCGTACCGGGCCGGCTCCAGCGGCGACAGCTCCTCCTCCGCGATCACGCCCTCGGTCAGATGGATGAACTGATCATGCACGGTGCCCTCTGCGACCCAGGCGCCGCCGTCGCGCAGCAGCCGTCGCCCGTTGCGTCTGACCGTGAACGCGAACGGCTGCGGCGTGATCTCCACGCGCAGCGAACCACGCTCCAGCACCAACGGCTGACCGCTCATCGCAGGAGATCTTCGCGGTGCGGGGCTCGAGCCATCTACTCGTTCACGGGAACGTCACAGCCGATCGGTGCCGCCCCGAGCCCTACCGTTACCCGCCGTGGCCGGCTATCTGAAACGCCTGGCGGCGTCGCTGGGCGCCTACCAGCTGGCGAACATCCTCGCGAAGGTGATCGGGGTCGTGATGCTGCCGCTGTACACGCGGTACCTGAGCACCGGCGACTACGGGACGATCGAGCTGCTGGCCAACGGCGTGATCCTGATCAGCATCCTCGTCCGGCTGGGGATGATCGAGGCGTTCCTGCGCTTCTACTTCTCCGACACCGACGCCGACCGCCGTGACGCGCTGGCCCGCCGCGCGGTCGTGTTCCTGCTGGTCTCGACGACGATCGCGTCGATCGTGCTGCTGGTGTTCGCGGCGCCGCTCAGCGGGGTGGTGCTCAGCCATCGCAGCCCAGGGATCTTCCGCGTCGCGGTGCTCGGACTGTGGTCGTTCACGAACCTCGAGCTCGCCTACCAGCTGCTGCGCGTCGACGAGCGGCTGCGGCTGTACGCGGCCGCCTCGGTGGCCAATGTGGTGCTGACGGTCGCCGCCACGATCACGCTCGTGATCGGCCTGCACAAGGGCGCCCGAGGGCTACCTGCTCGGCAATTACGGCGCCACCACGGTGATCCTCGTGTGGCTGTGGTTCAAGCTGCGCGGGCGATTGCGGTCCCGGCCGGCCGGATTGCCGAACGTCGAGCGATTCTCGGAGCTGATGCGGTTCGGGCTGCCGACGGTGCCGGCCGAGGCGTCGGTCTACCTGCTGTCGATCATCGACCGCTACTACCTCTACCACGACCGCAGTCCCTCGCTGGCCGGGATCTATTCGATCGCGATCAAGCTCGCCGGCGCGGTCGCGTTCATCGTCAACGCGTTTCAGTACGCATGGCCACCGCTGGCCTACTCGGTCACCGACGACGCCGAGGCGGGCCGCCTGTACGGACTGGTGACGACCTACTACCTGCTCGTCTGCGGCTACGTCGTCGCCGCATTGGCGCTGCTCGGCCGTTGGGTCCTGCGAGCTGCTGGCGGCGCCGTCGTTCTACGACGCCTACAAGGCGCTGCCGTGGCTGGCGCTCGGCTGGGCGCTGTATGGCCTGTGGGTGGTGTTCCTGACGATCGCCGGACGCGCGAAGGTGACCACCCGCAACTTCCCGGCCGCGCTCGTCGGCCTGATCACCAACGTCGTCCTGCTGGTCGTGCTGGTCGGGCCGCTCGGGCTGGCGGGCGCCGGGATCGCGTTGTGCGGCGCCTACGTCGTGATGCTCTCGTTCATCCACCTGCTGACCCGCCGTCGGTTTGCGGTCAGCTTCGAGTGGGGCCGGCTCGCGCAGCTCGTGATCGTGGTCGGCGGCCTGGCCGTCGCCGGCAACCTGGCGCTGCCGACCCACGGCGCACTTGGGCTGCTCGGCCGGCTGCTGGTCTGCGCCGCGATCGGTCCGGCGCTGCTGGCCACCGGCTTCGTCCACGCGGCCGAGCTGCGCCAGGCGCGTACGCTGCTCGAGCGGGTCACGGCGGGGCGGCGCGGCCAGCCCGGCGGCTGAGAGGGCGGTGGCCGGCGGCTGGAGCGGCGCTCGGGCTCGTGAACGCCGGGCGAAGCGGCGCCCGCTCGTCGATTGGCGCTCTCGTCACGCCTGTGGTGACGGAAACGCCGAAGTACGGCGCATGCGGCGCCGCGCGTACCGTGTGGCAGCGATGAGCATCGACCGCCACGGCCCGCCAGGCCGGCCCTCAGTGAGCGTCGTGATGCCGTTCGCCGGTTCCCGGGACGAGGCCTGGGCCGCGGTCGAGGCACTCGGGCGCCTCCACGTGCTCGACGGCGACGAGCTGCTGCTCGCCGACAACGCCGGCGTGCTCGGCAGCCCCGGGGCTCCCGGCCTTGAACTGCGGGCGTCCACCGGAGTCTCGGTGGCGATCGTGCGCGCCCCACGAGAACGCTCGCCGGCCCATGCTCGCAACGCCGGCGCCGCGGCCGCCGGCGATCACACCGAGTGGATCCTGTTCCTCGACGCCGACACGGTCGCGCCAGCCGATCTGCTGGACCGCTACTTCGCCGAGCCGATCGCCGATGACGTGGGCGCGGTCGCCGGCGGGATCGCCGCGGCGCCGCCCGGGCCGTCGACCGGGATCGTCGCCCGGTATGGCGCGCACAAGAACTTCCTCGACGCCGGGGCGCACCTCGCGCACCCGTTCATGCCCCGGGCCGCGGCCGCCAACCTATTGGTCCGCCGGGCCGCGTTCGACGCGGTCGGAGGCTTCTTCGAGGGGCTGCGCGCGGCCGAGGACACCGACTTCAGCTGGCGGTTGCAGCGCGCGGGGTGGACCCTCGTCGGCCGCCCGTCGGCGGCTGTCGAGCACCAGTACCGCGATTCGCTACGGGCCCTGCGGCGACAGTGGCGGGGCTATGCCGCCGGTCGCGCCTGGCTGGGACGCCGGTACGACGGCTTCGCGCCGCAGCCGGCGCTGCTTCGAGTGGGAAGCCCCGCGCGGATCCGTGGCCCAGCTTCCCAGCCGCCGCGTGTGACGCCATCAAGATCGGATCGCACGCGCTTCGCCGCGCTCGATGTCGTGTTGGCGGTCGAGGAGCTGTTCGGGTTTGCGCTGTCCAATCGGCCGCCGGGCGATCGGTCCGGGACGCCCGGCGCCCGGCGCGTTCTCGTCGCCGATCGGTTCCCGGACCCCGAGACCGACGCGTCCGCCGCGGGGGACCCTGCCGACGTCGGCCGGGTGCGGATCGAGGCCGGCGCCCGGGCCGAACGCGCCGCGCCAACACCTGTGGGCGCCACGATCGTCTATCGAGAGGACGACGGTCCGCTCGATCGTGCGCGTGCGTTGGCGACGCTCGCCGCTTGCCGTCACGGCCACGTGTTCGTGGCGCCGGGCCGCGACCATGACGCTCCGTCGCCGGCAGCGCTCGCGCCCGCCGCCTGGAGGCTGCTGGATGAGCCGGAGGCCATCCTGAGCCCGTTGTCGACGGATCCACGCGTGCTGACCGCGGCACGTCGGCTGGCCTGGCTGGCCGGCCGTGAGTCCTTGCGCCGGGAAGGTTGGAGGGAAATGCTCACCAGGCGAGCAAAAGCCTCCAAGCGCATTGCGGCGGCGGATGACCACGTGCCGAAGGCGCCCGGATGACGGCGACCGGGAGCTCGCCGGTCCGCGTGACGGTGGTCGACCCGTCCGCGTACACGCCGGCCTACGACCACGCGTTCTCCGCGGCGCTCGCCCGCTCAGGAGCCTCGGTGCAGTTGGTCACGAGCCGGTTCGCCTACGGCGAGGTGCCCGCCCCCGACGGCTATGTGCTCCGCGAACTGTTCTACCGCCGCGCCCGGGGAGCGGCCGGCTCACGCGCGCGGCGGCTGTCGAAGCTCGCCTCGCACGCCGGCGACATGCGCGCGTTGCAGAAGCTGACGGCCGACACCGCGGACATCGTGCACTTCCAATGGCTGGCGATGCCGTGGCTGGATGCCGGGCTGCTGCCCGACGGGCCCTTGGTGCTGACCGCGCACGACCTGCTGCCACGTGAGCCGAAACCCGGACAGGCGCGGGCCCAACTGCGGCTGCTGCGGCGGATGAGCGCGGTCGTGGTGCATTCGCAGTACGGCCGAGGCCAGCTCGTCTCCCGGCTCGGCGTACCCGGGGACAAGGTGCACGTGATCCACCATGGCGCGTTCGAGCATGTCGTCGCGGGTCCGCGCTCGCCGCTGCCGGCGCGCGCTGCAGAGCGTGACCGAGCCGGTCGTCCTGTTCTTCGGGCTGGTGCGCCCGTACAAAGGGGTCACCACGCTGCTGGACGCGTGGCGCGGGGTCACCGGCGCCGAGCTGTGGGTGGTCGGCCGGCCGATGATGGACATCGGGCCGCTGCGCTCGGCCGCGACGGGCAGCGTTCGCTTTGTCGACCGGTACGTGCCCGAGCACGAGGTCCAGGCCTACTTCCGCCGCGCCGACGTGATCGTGCTCCCGTACGAGCGGACCGAGCGCTTTGACCAGTCCGGTGTGCTCGCGACCGCGCTGGCGTTCGGCAAACCCGTCGTGCTGACCGACATCGGCGGCTTTCCGGAGGTCGCGGCGACCGGTGCCGGACGGCTCGTGCCCGCCGGCGACGTCGATGCGCTGCGCGATGCGTTGCAGTGGCTGATCGACGAGCCCGCGGCGCGAACCCGGCTCGGCGAGGCGGCGATCGCCGCGGCCCGCGGCCCGTACTCGTGGGAGTCGGCCGCGCGGCGGACGCTCGAGCTGTACCGGGCGCTGCTGTAGCTCGTCTAGCGGTGACGGCCGCGGTGCCGTCGTCAGGCGGTAACGGCGGCAGGGCCGTCGCTGACCGGCACCTCGGTGGTCCGGCGCCGGGCGACCTCGGCTCGCACGATCGGTGCGACCTCGGTACCGAACAGCTCCATCGAACGCAGCACGTCCGCGTGGCTGACCGCCCCGACCGACATCTGGCCGACGTACCGGCTCATCCCGAACAACTCGTGCTCAAACAGGATCTTCTCGGCGACCTGCTCAGGCGAGCCGACTGCCAGCGCCCCCCGCGGCGAGCGCAGCGCCTCGTACTCCGGACGGCCCGACGGGGGCCACCCACGTTCGCGGCCGATCCGGTTCATCATCGCCAGGTACGGGGCGCGCGAACGCGGAGTCGGCCTGGGCCGGCGTCTCGGCGACGAACGCGTGCGTATTGATGGCGAGCGGCAGGGTGGCGAGCGCATGTCCGGCTTGCTGCGCCGCCTGCCGGTACAGCGCGACGAGTGGCGCGAATCGCTCCGGCTGGCCGCCGATGATCGCGAGCGTCAGTGGCAGCCCGAGCGTGCCGGCCCGGACGACCGACTGGGGCGAACCGCCGACCGCGACCCACACCGGCAGCGGGTCCTGGATCGGACGGGGATAGACGCCGGCGTCGTGCAGCGGCGGGCGCAGCCGGCCCGACCAGGTGACGTGCTCGGACGAGCGGATCGCCAGCAGCAGGTCGAGCTTCTCCGCGTAGAGCTCGTCGTAGTCGTCGAGGTCATAGCCGAACAGCGGGAACGACTCGACGAACGAGCCGCGGCCCGCCATGATCTCCGCGCGACCGCCTGAGATCAGGTCGAGCTCGGCAAACTGCTGGAACACCCGGACCGGATCGTCGGAGCTGAGCACGGTCACCGCGCTTGACAGCCGGATCCGCTCAGTCTGCGCCGCGATCGCCGCGAGCGCGACCGGCGGCGACGAGATCAAAAAATCCGGCCGGTGGTGCTCACCGATCGCGAACACGTCGAGTCCGAGCTGTTCGGCGAGCACGCCCTCCTCGATCAGGTCCCGCATCCGCTGTTGCGGGGAGACCCCGGAGGAGAGATCGGCGAAGGTGGCAAGTCCAAGTTCCATGGATCGGAGATTAGCAGGTAGTTGCGGGCACAACTACTTGGCCGGGTACAGTCGACTCGCTCACCGAGGAGGGGAAACGTCTGATGAGGGTTCGCCTGGTCGCAGTCGGGATCCTGGTGGTTGCCATGCTCGCGTCGGCCACCGTCGCGCTGGGAGCGACGGAAGCGCCGGCCAAGCTGTCGACCGCCGATCCGTTCTACCACTGGTCCGGCTCGTTGCAGAAGGTCGCGCCGGGAACGGTGCTGCGCCGCCGGACGGTGACGCTCAACCCGGCCGTCGGCGGGGTCGCGACGGCCACCCAGTTGCTGTATCGAACGACGACCCAGCTGGGCAAACCGGCGGTCACCGTGACGACGATCATTGCGCCGCCGCAGTCGTCCGGCGCGCCGAAGCTCGTGGCCTACCAGACCGCCTACGACGCGCTTGGGGCGCAGTGCGATCCGTCGTACACGCTGGCCGGCGGAAACCACTCGTCCGACAGCGCCGAGACCGCGATCATGGCGCAGTTCGTCGCCAGCGGCGACACGGTCGTCGTGTCGGACTACGAGGGCGAGGACCTCGCCTTCGGGGCCGGTCAGCAGTCAGGCTACGGGACGCTCGATGGAGTCCGCGCCGCCGAGCACGCGCTGCATACGCCGGCCTCGACACCGGTCGCGATGATCGGCTACTCCGGCGGCTCGATCGCCAGCGAGTTCGCCTCTGAGCTCGCGTCCGCCTACGCGCCGAAGCTGCGGATCGTCGGTGTCGCCGAAGGCGGGATCCCGGTCGACTTCGCCCATAACTTGGCCTACATCGACGGAAGCCCCGTCTGGTCGTCAACGACGCCGGGGATCTACGACGGCCTCAGCCGCGCGTTTCACCTGAAGCTCAAGCCACTGCAGTCCCCGTACGGTCGCACGCTGGCGGCGGCGGTCGCTCACCAATGCCTGGGGCAATACCTCGGCAAGTACCCCGGCCTTCGCGTCAAGCAGCTGTTCAAGCCGGCGTTCGCCAACCCCAACCAGGTCCCGGCGTTCGCGACCGTGACCAACGACCTGATCATGGGTCGCTCCGGCACCCCGAACGAGCCATTGCTGATGGGCGTCGGCAATGCCGACGGCACCGGCGACGGCGTCATGATCGCCAACGACGTCGCGGCCCTTGCCCACGAGTACTGCCGGCGAGGGGTCAATGTCACGTTCCACGAGTACGCGGGTGACGACCACACCCAGGCGGCGCCGCCGTTTCTGCTGGCGGCCGTGCCGTTCCTGCAAAGCCGGTTGCAGGGGCAGGCGGTGGCGAACGGGTGCGCGTCGGTGCCGGTCGGCAACTCGCTGGTCCCGCTGCACGTGGCGAGGGTCCGGATCAGGTCCGGCGGGTCTGTTCACGGCGGCCAGCGGTTCACGTTCAGCGCGCGCGGCGGGGTCGTGGTCGACGCGGTCATCACCCTGACGTACCAGGGCCGGCTCACGCGGACGGTCCAGCTGGCCAGGCTCACCCGCCGTCGGCACACGATCACGTTGCCCGTCAGCAGGAACGGCCAGTACAAGCTGACCGTGAGCCAGGCCGGGCTTTCGCTCGCCGGGATCGAGATCGGGACCGTTACTAGGGGCTCGGACTGGCGGTCGCTGAGCTTTGCGATAGACGACGCAAGCTGGCGCTTAGGTCCGCGCCCGAAAATGGCTCGGCGATGTCGATCGCCGAGCCAATCGTCGCGCGCCGTTCCTGGCCCAGACGGAGCTTGCGAGGGCTGCGTCGGATTGCGCTCGCCGCGGTCACGCTGGTGCTCGTCGCCCTGCTGGCCGGCACCGTCTATGTCCTCACGCTGCCCTCCGTCGGCGACGCTCGGACCCGTGCCCATCAGATCATGACGTCCCACCACGAGGGGACCGCAATGCCAGTGCCGGCCAAGCTCGCGGCGGCGGCGATCGCCACCGAGGACGAGCATTTCGACGACAACGTCGTGTTCAACGTCGCCACCGGCGTCGGCCGGGCCGGAATCGATGTCCTCAGCGGCGGCTCGAACCCCGGCGGCGCGACGATCGACCAGCAGCTCGCCAAGCAGCTGTACGGCGACGGCGGCGGGATCCGCGGGACACTGCGTCAGATCGGCCTCGGGATCAAGCTCGGCCTCCGTTGGCCGCACCGGCAGGTGCTGGCGATGTACCTCAACGTCAACGACTACGGCAACGGCTTCTGGGGTGTCCGCCAGGCGGCCGAGGGCTACTTCGGCGTGGCGCCGTCGCGGCTGACGTGGGCCGAGGCGTCGATGCTGGCGGGGCTGCTCCAGGCGCCGTCGGCGTACGACCCGCTCCGGCATCACGCGCTCGCCAAGCAGCGTCAGCAGCATGTGCTCGCGCAGCTGGTCGCCAACGGGAAGCTGACCCAGCGCCAGGCTGCCTTGGCCTACCGCGCGAGACTGCCGCTGCGTTGACCGCCGGCGGCCGCGGACGCCGGCTGCGGCACAATGCCGTCGCCGTGCGCGTCACCAAGATCGCCTTCTGGGCCTCAGCCGGGCTCCTCGTCTACACCCACGTCGGATACGTGGGGGTGTTGGCGGCGGTCGCCCGCCGCCGCGGTGAGGGCGTGCCCCCGCCCGCGCCGTCCGAACCGCCGGAGGTCTCGGTGATCGTCGCCGCCTACGCCGAGCAGGACGTGATCGCCGACCGGGTCGCGAACCTGCGCGCGTTGGATTACCCGGCCGACCGCGTGCAGGTGATCGTCGCCTGCGACGGCTCGCCTGACCAGACCCCGGAACGGGCCCGAGCCGCCGGCGCCGACCTCGTGCTGGAGCTGCCCCGCGGCGGCAAGGTCCGCGCTCAGGACGCGGCGGTGGAGCGCTCGGCAGCCGAGATCGTCGCCTTCTCGGATGCCAACGTCAGTTGGGACCCCGACGCGCTGTCCCGGCTGGTGGTTCCGTTCGGCGAGCCCGACGTCGGGTACGTGTGCGGCGATGTGCGGTTCGTCAACGACCGCGGCGACAACCAAGAGGGGTTGTACTGGCGCTACGAGATGGCGCTGCGGTCGCTCGAGTCCCGGGTCCGCTCGGTGACCGGCGGCAACGGCGCAATCTACGCCACCCGTCGCGACGCGTACATCATCGTCGACGCGATCATGGGCCACGATCTGTCGTTCCCGTTCAACATGGTCAAGCGCGGCTGGCGCGCGGTGTATGCGCCTGACGCGCACGCGTCGGAGAAGATGGTGCCGACGATCGAGGGCGAATTCGCCCGCAAGCGGCGGATGATGAGCCACGGCTGGCCAATCATGCTGACCGGCGGGATGCTGTCGCCCCGGGGCTATGACCCGATTTACGCGCTGATGATCGTCTCGCACCGGGTGCTCCGCTACGGGTCCCCGTTCCTGCACCTGGCGGCGCTCGCGGCGAACGTCTCGCTGCTGCGGGCGGGCCGGGTGTACCGGCTCGCGCTCGCTGCCCAACTGGGACTCGTAGCGGCGGCACTTGCAGCGCCGGCGCTCCGGCTGCGGCCGCTGCTCGTCGCCCGCTACTACGTGCTGACGACCGCGGCCCTGGCCGCCGGGCTGCTGGACTGGCTGGCCCACGGAACCCACGCCGGCTGGGAGGCGGCGCCCGGCACCCGATGATCAAGCGCGCATTTGATCTCGTCGTCGGGACCACGCTCAGCGTCGTCACGGCGCCGCTGGTGGCGGCGCTGGCGCTGCTGATCGCGCTCGAGTCACGCGGCCACCCGATCTACACCCAGACCCGGGTGGGCCAGGACGGCCAACCGTTCGACATCTTCAAGCTGCGGACGATGGTCTCCGGCGCCGAGCATCAGGGTGCCGGACTGGCGATCAGCGCCGGCGATGCTCGGATCACGCGGGTCGGAGCGCTGCTGCGCCGTTACTCGCTCGACGAGCTGCCGAACCTGTGGAACGTGGTGCGCGGCGAGATGTCGATCGTCGGGCCGCGGCCGACGCTCCAGCACCAGGTCGACAGCTACACCGAGCACCAGCGTCGACGGCTGTTGGTCAAGCCCGGGATCACCGGCTGGGCCCAGGTCAACGGGCGGGCCGCGCTGCCATGGCCCGAGCGAATCGAGCTGGATCTCTGGTACGTCGAGCACCGGTCGCTGGCGCTCGATCTGCGGATCCTGCGTCAGACGTTGGGACAGGTGCTGAACGGCACCGGCATCTACAAGGGATCGACCGGCGGCTGGGAGCCGCCCGCGGGGACCGAGCTATGACCCCGCGCTCGGATCCGCGCCGTGACGTGGCGGTGCTGCTGACCGGCGTCGGCAAGCGCTACGCGCTCGTATCGGCTTTCTCCCAACATGCGCTGACGATCGCGGCGGACCCGAATCCGCTGGCGCCCGCCCAGTACGCGGCTGAGGTGCGGCGCTCG
The DNA here is from genome assembly GCA_963846015.1 of uncultured Solirubrobacteraceae bacterium. Taxonomy (GTDB): domain Bacteria; phylum Actinomycetota; class Thermoleophilia; order Solirubrobacterales; family Solirubrobacteraceae; genus Palsa-465. The sequence goes on along the minus strand of CAWJUE010000001.1, from coordinate 308,007 downwards.
GTGCCGCGATTCGACGATTCGGGCTACGTCCCGGCGCTCCAGGAGCTCTGCCACGAGTTCGGCGTCGGCGCGGTCGTGCCGCTGACCGATCTCGATCTGGAGATCCTCGGTAACGCGCGCGGCAACGGTCTCCTGCCGGCGTTCGTGCCCGACGGTGAGATCGCCCGCGCCACGTTCGACAAGTACGAGACCCATCGGCTGCTGGAGCGCCTACGCCTGCCGTCGCCGCCGACCGTGCTGCCCGGCGAGCCGATCGATGCCTATCCGGTGATGATCAAGCCTCGCTGGGGTTCGGGCGCCCGGTCGATCTTCCGCGCCGAGGACGAGCGCGAGGCGACGTTCCTGGCCGACTACATCCGCGAGCCGGCGATGATCCAGCGAGCGATGCGCGGACCGGAGTTCTCGATGGACTGCCTGTCGGATCTCGATGGCCGGTGCCTGAACGTGATCCCGCGGACGATGCTCGAGTCACGCGGGGGCGAGTCGATCAAGGGCACCGTGATCGCCGACGAGGAGCTGATCGACCTCGGTCGTCGCACGGTCGAGGCGCTCGGCTGCCGCGGCCCGTGCACCGTGCAGGCATTCCGTGACGAGGAGCTCGGGCTGGGGATCACCGACGTCAACACCCGCTTCGGCGGCGCCTGCCCGGCGCACCTGTACGCGGCGCTGCCCGGCCGCACCTACCCCGAGCTGATCGTCCGGATCGCCCGCGGTGAGCGGATTGAACCCCACGTCGGTGAGTTCACCCCCGGGATCACGTTCACCCGCTACTACTGGCAGCTGGAGCTCGACGCACAGCTGCGTCCGACCGGCCGCGACGTGGTCTCGCCGCCCGGACCGCCGCTGACGCTCTGACCCGGCGAGCCGGTCGCGATTTCTAACCAGGGGTGTGAGAAATCGCGACCACCCCCACGCTCACTGCTCGTCGATGTAGGGCCCGATCAGGGTCAGGTCGGCGGCGCTGAGCCGGTCGGCCCCGGTCTGCCACTGATGCCAGTAGGGGTACAGCAGGTTCGGACGGCTGACCTTCTCGATCGCCGACAGCTCGTCGGCGGACAACTGCAGCTCGGCCGCCTTCAGGTTGTCGGCCAGCTGCTCGTCGGTCCGCGCGCCGACGATCACGGAGCTGACGGTGGGCCGCGTCAACAGCCACGCGAGCGCGACCTGGGCGGCCGACACGCCATGCGCCTCGCCGACTTCGACGAGCGTCTCGATCGTGTCGTAGAGCTTGTCCTGGTCGTAGACGGGGGGCTCGTCCCAGCCGGCGAACCGGCGCGAGCCCTCGGGCGCGTCCTGCCCGCGGCGGTACTTGCCCGACAACAGCCCGCCCGCCAGCGGGCTCCAGACAAGCGTCCCGAGGCCCTGGTCGGTCGCGAGCGGGATCAGCTCGTATTCGGCCGAGCGCTCCTGCAGTGAGTAGTAGACCTGCTGACTGACGAACCGAGCCAGGCCGTCTCGCTGCGAGATCCCGAGCGCCTTCATCAGCTGCCAACCGGCGTAGTTGGAGACGCCGACGTAGCGCACCTTGCCGTCTCGCACAAGCTGATCAAGCGCCGCCAGAGTCTCCTCGAGCGGGACCGAGCCGTCCCACTCGTGGACCTGGTAGAGGTCGATGTGGTCGGTGCGCAGCCGTCGCAGGCTCGCCTCGCAGCCCTCGATCACGTGCTGACGCGACAGCCCCTCCATGTTCGGCCCCTCGCCCATCCGCATCCGCACCTTGGTGGCGAGCAGCAGCTCGTCGCGGCGGGGTGGGTGGGATCCAATCACCTCGCCGACGATCTCCTCAGCGGCACCGCGGGAGTAGACGTCGGCGGTGTCGATCAGGTTGATCCCGGCGTCGACGCAAATATCGATCTGGCGGCGGGCAGCGGCGACGTCGGTCGAACCGACCTTCGCGAAGTTGCCCTGGCCGCCGAACGTCATCGTCCCGAGGGTCAGTTCCGAGACGCGCAGTCCGCTTGAGCCCAGCTGGCGGTAGTCCATGTGGGCCAGCCTACCCCGACCCGACGGCAACCCAACGACCTCTGTACCTCGATCGACCTGAGCCCGCCGGTACAGTCAAGTACCAGCCACCGAAACCGACACGAGGAGAACCAGGAACATGGCCAGAAAGGCGCCGCGCTCAATCGCCGGCCGGGTCATCGCAATCACCGGCGGGGCACGCGGAATCGGCCGCGCCACCGCGCAGGCGCTGATCGCGCAGGGTGCGCGCGTCGCGATCGGCGACATCGACGCGCCGCTGGCCCAGCGGACCGCGCAGGAGCTGGGCGCCGGCACGCTCGGTCTGGCGCTCGACGTGACCGATCGCTCGAGCTTCGACGCGTTCCTGACCGAGGTCGAGAGCCGGCTCGGTCCGCTCGACGTGCTGATCAACAACGCCGGGATCATGCCGGTCGGTCCGTTCGTGTCGGAGACCGAGGTGACCGCCGAGCGGATCATCGACATCAACGTGCACGGCGTGATCATCGGATCGAAGCTCGCGCTGGAGCGTTTCCTGCCCCGCCGTCACGGTCACCTCGTCAACGTCGCGTCGGTCGCGGGCAAGATGGGATTTCCCGGCGGCGTCACCTACAGCGCCTCAAAACACGCGGTCGTGGGTCTGTCGGAAGCGATCCGGGCCGAAGCTGCGCGGCTCGGGCATCGACGTCACGATCGTGATGCCCGTGGTCGTCAACACCGAGCTCGGTTCGGGTCTGCAGCGCACCCGAGGCATCCGTAAAGTCGAACCCGAAGAGGTTGCGTCGGGAATCGTGCAGGCGCTGCAGACGGGGCGCGTCGACGTCTGGGTGCCGCGCTCGGTCGCCGGGCTGTTCCGGTCCAACAGCGTCGTGCCCCGCGCGATCGCCGACGCGGTCACGCGGGCGCTGAAGGGCGACCGCGTGCTCGTCGACCCCGACCACGTGCAGCGCGCCGCCTACGAGCACCGCACCGCGCCCGACGTCTCGCTCAAGCCCATCGCGCCGGACGCGGCGCCCGTCGAGCAGCCGCCCGAGGTCAAGCAGGCCCAGACGGTCTGATCGTCGCCGCAACTGGCCGGTAACCGCCCGCGCACCACTGTCACAATCGAGCCGTGTTGTCGGACGACCCAGTCGTGGGGTGCACGGGCAGGGTGATCACCGCCACCCGGGGCGTCGACGGCCCCGGTGAGGTGCTGGTCAATGTGCGCGGGGGGACCGAGGCATATCTCGCCTGGTCCGAGGAGCCGCTGGCGCGTGACACGTCGGTGATCGTGTTCAACGCCCGAGGAGCCCGTACGGTCGATGTGATGCAATTCGATTCTGATCCGTAGGGCCAAAGGGAGGAAGCAACATGCTCGGATATCGCGTGCCGGCCCCTGACGAGGCGATGCTGATATCAGGCGCACGGGGTGCGAAGGACGGAAGCCCGTTCAAAGTCGTGACGGGACACGGTGCGTTCGTGACGCCGTTCTTCCGCAAGGCAAGCTTTCTGACGCTCGCGATGAACGAGGCCGAGGTCGCCGAACAGTGCGTGACCGGGCAGGGGATCGCGCTCAACGTCACCGCCGTGATCGCCTTCAAGGTTGGCAACGACCAGGAGTCGATCGTCAATGCCGGCCAGCGATTCCTGTCTGATCAGGACCAGATGTCGACGCTCACCGGCCGGATCTTCGCCGGGCACCTGCGCTCGATCGTCGGCTCGATGACGGTCGAGGAGATCGTCACCGAGCGCCAGAAGCTGGCGACCGAGGTGCTCGACGGCTCCAAGGCTGAGATGGCCAAGATCGGACTCGTCGTCGACTCGCTGCAGATCCAGTCGATCGACGACCTCGGCGCGGGCTATATCACCGCGATGGCCGCGCCCCACAACGCCGCGATCCAGCGCCAGGCGAAGATCGCCCAGGCGCAGGCCGACCAGGCCTCCGCCGAGGCCCAGCAGGAGTCCGCGCGCAAGCAAGCCGAGTACGAGCGTCAGACGGCAGTCGTCCGGGCGGAGTACAAGGCGCAGGTCGACAAGGCGCAGGCCGAAGCCGATCAGGCCGGCCCGCTGGCTCAGGCCGAGGCCCAGCAGGAGGTCATCAAGACCCAGACCGAGCTCGCCCAGAAGCAGTCCGCCCTGCGCCAGCAGCAGCTCGTCTCCGAGGTCGTCAAGCCCGCTGAGGCCGACGCCGAACGGGTCCGCGTGCTCGCCAAGGCCGACGCCGAGCGGACGACGATCCAGGCCGAGGCGGCGGCAGCTCACGGCCGCGTGGCGCTGGACAAGCTGCTGATCGAACAGCTCCCGCAGATCGTGCGCGAGGCGGCCAACGGGCTTGCCCGGGCCGACGTGACCGTCCTCAACGGCGCCGACGGACTCGGCGAGATCGCCGCCGGCCTGGTCGCGCAGGGGCTGAGCATCTTCGACTCGGTCAAGCGCAACCTCGACTACGTCGACGATGAGGAGGGCGAGAACGACCGCGCGGGGGAGCCCCGCGGCGCGATCGACCCGCCGGCGCCCGGCAACGGCGCGGGCGATCCGGGCAGCCTCGCCCCGCCCCCGCCGGTCCCGCCATCGACCCCGCCCGGACCGCAGCGCTGACGGTCAGCCTCGCCAGGCGCCCGCGTCCGACGCGGCCGTCACCTCGATCACCGACCCCACCGGCGCCCAGGCAATCAGGTTCAGCGACTGCAGCCGGTCGAGCACGGCCTGGAACGCCGCGGCCTGGGAGCCTGAGCGGTAGCGACGCGCGATCTGGAAGCCGAACCCGGTCTGCGCCATCGGGTCATAGGCACCCTGCGCCGACAAATACTTGCCGTCGGCGACGGCGGAGGCGACGTGCAGCGGCGACTGGCCGCCCGACAGCGTCCGCACCGCCGCGGCCATCCGGATCAGCAGCTTGATCGCGACCGGGGCTCAGCCCCTCGTACAGGGAGCGCGGGGCGCCGACGTGGCCGGCCTGTGATCCGATCGACGCGTCGTAGGCGAGCCCCAGGGCGGTCGCGTTGCGGGGCAGCCGGATGAGCCGGCCGGCCGTGTAGGCGGCCTGCAGCGCGCTCGGGCTGGCGTAGCGTGGCGCACGCCCCGGCGGATGCAGGACCGAGCCACCCGCGGCGTCGGACGTCTCCAGCGTTTGCAGCCGCGCCAGCGCCGAGCGGTCGCTGCGGTACAGGTGGATGATCTGCTCGGCCCCCAGCACGCGCCACCAGTACAGCGACGAGTCGTCGCCGAGGTTCGACAGCAGCCGGTAAGCAGAGCCCGAGTGGTCGGGGGCGGTGTCGAAGTACAGCTGCACGTACGGGACCGCCTTGCCGCCGTCGTAGTCGGCCAGGATCTGCTGCATGTTGCCCGGGCCCATGTGGTAGGCGGTGACCGCGAGGTCCAGCCGGCCGCCGAACATGCCCTCGAACTGCTGCAGCAGCCGGACTGTTCCGGCAAGCGCGTCGGCTGGGTCGAAGCGCTGATCGGCTGCCTGCAGCTGGCGCTGCAGCGATCGCAGCCTGGTGGCGTTAGGGGCCCGCGTGATCTCGGCCAGCAGCCGGCGGCTGGCCGATACGTCGACGTGCATGTGCAGCAGCGACGCGGTTGAGGGAAGGATCTGGGTCAGGCCGGCGGCGTTGGCCGGATCGTCTCCGACCACCGCGTCCGGCAGCCCCGCGCTCTCCAGGAACACGAGTCCCTCGAGCGCGCTGGCGGGGATGTTCGTGCCCGGCGACCGCGTGCTCGATCATCGGTTCAAGCGCCGCGACTCGCTTGGCGGTCGCGATCGCGCCGCCCGGGCTCTTGGAGAACAGCACCTGTCCGTTGCCGGCGGTCGCGCGGGCGCTGTACTGCGCCGAGCGCGGCCGCGTCGTAGTGGAACAGCCCACCGGCGCCGGTCTCGGGCGCGTTGGCCGCCGGCGGTGCGCCCGACAGGCCGGAGCCGCCGAGCGTGACGACGAGCACGACCGCGACGATCACGGCGAGCGCGACGCCGGCGAGCACCAGCCGCAGCCGACGTCGGGCTCTGGCGCGTGGGTGGCGAACATGTGACATGCCCCCTATCGTCGCGCTCGGCGGTGGCCTCGTGCCGTGCGGTCGGCTACCCTCGCGCACTCACGAGATGACTGATCACGATCTCAACGACAGGCGGGTCCTGGTGACCGGCGGCTCGGGCTTCATCGGCCGCCACGTGGTCGCCGAGCTGGTGCGCGTCGGTGCCCGGGTTCGCGTCATCGACCTGCAGCCGCACCCCGACCCCGAGATCGAGATCGTGATCGGCGACATCGCCGACCCCGAAGCCGTCGCGCGCGCGTTCGACGGTGGTATGGACTCGATCGTCCACCTGGCCGCCGTCACGTCGGTGCTGAAATCCGTCCAGGAGCCCGAGCGGACCTTCCGGACCAACGTCGTCGGGACGAACACGATCCTGGAGGCCGGCCGGGCCGCGGGGGTGAGCTCGCTGGCGTTCGCATCGACCAACGCGGTCACCGGGCCGATGACCACGCCGCGGATCTCTGAGTCACTGGCGCTCAACCCGCTGACGCCGTACGGCTCGACGAAAGCGGCCGACGAGATGCTGATGTCGGCGTACACCGCGGTCTACGGGATGCGCTGTGCGTCGATCCGGCTGACCAACGTATACGGGCCTGGGATGCAGGCCAAGGACTCCATCGTGGCGCGGCTGATGCGGTGCATCCGGCTCGGCACCGAGTTCGAGGTCTACGGCGACGGCTCGCAGATCCGCGACTACGTCCATGCCCAGGACGTGATGCAGGCGATGAAGCTCGCGCTCACGCAGGAGGCATGGTCGGGGCCGATGGTGATCGGCTCCGGCGAGTCGCTGTCGGTGCTGGACGTGATCGCCGCCGTCGAGCAGGTCTCAGGTGAGAAGATCGCGTACCGCCACGGGCCCGCCAAGCCGGGCGAGATGCCGGCCGTGATCGTCGACCCGTCGAAGGCCCACGCGGCCGGCTGGTCGCCGCGCTACCCGAAGCTCGCCGACGGGCTGGTCGGGGTCTGGGAGGAGTGGTCGGTGGCCGAGATCGAGGTCCCCGCGCGATGAGCGCGGTCGACGGGCAGCCCACCGTCGCGGCGGCTGAGTACGCGCGCCTGGAGCCGCTCGAGCGTGAGCCGGTGCGGCGGTTCCTGGAGGCGCACCCGGCGGGCGCCGGCGCGCCCCTGGCGGTCGTGATCCCGGCCTTCAACGAGGAGCCGACCGTCGCCGAGGTGATCGCCTCGATCCCGGCGGAGGCGGCGGGCTTTCAGACCGAGACGATCGTCGTCGTCGACGGCGCCCGAGACCGTACCGCCGAGGAGGCGACCCGCGCCGGGGCGCTCGTCTGCGACGTGCCGGTCAACCGCGGCCAGGGGGCTGCGCTCAAGCTCGGCTACTGGCTGGCGCGCGCCCGCGGCGCGCAGGTGATCGTCACGATCGACGCCGACGGTCAGTACGAGCCCGAGGAGATCGGCCGGGTCGTGCAGCCGATTCTCGACGGCCGCGCCGACTTCGTGTCAGGCTCCCGGCGGTTGGGGGCCGAGCTGACGACCGACGCCACCCGTCACGCCGGCGTGATCGTGTTCGGCGCGCTGATCACCGTGCTCGTGCGCCAGCGCGTGACCGATCCGGCGTGCGGGCTGCGGGCGATGCGTTCGCAGGTGACCGCGGACGTCGTGCTGGAACAGCCTCAGTACCAGGCCTCGGAGCTGCAGATCTCGGCGGCCCTGCACGGCTACCGGTTGGCCGAGGTGCCGACGACGATGCGTGATCGCGGCGACCACGCCACCGGCACGAAGAAGGGCGGGAACCTCGGCTACGGGGTGCGGTTCGCGCGGGCCGCGGTCCACACCTGGTGGCGTGACCGCAGGGCCGCGCGCACGCGCGAGCGGCCGGCGAACACCCACTTGTCGTAGATCACGAACTTCACGACGAAGAAGACCGCCTGCACCACGACGTAGGCGCCGGTCACGAGGATGACCCGCAGGCCGGTGCCCTTCGCGACGTGGTTGTTGACCCAGTGCTGGGTCGCACCGGTCGCCCACGACGACGCGGCCCAGACCACCACCGAAATCACGATGTAGGCGACGATCTCCCGCATGAAGTCGGCGCGGTCCTCCATCTTCCAGGCCCACTTGCGATTCAGGATCCAGTTGGGGATCGCCCCGGCGACGAACGCGGCGGCCGAGTCGATCGCCGTGTGGATCCCGAGCCAGTCCATCACGGCGAACACGACGACGCTGGTCGCCAACGCGACGACCGATCCGATCGCGTATCGCGTCACCTTGCCGGCGTACGCCGATTGGCGCACACGCGTATAGATGTCCGAGGGCATCGCTACGGAATCCTAGCGGTCATCGGGCGTTTCGCCCGCCGCGCCAACCTGACTCTCATCCGGCTAGCGTGGGTGTCCGATGCGCATGCAGGCCGCCGCCGAGCCGATCACGCTCGATCAGGATCTCGTCGTGCACGGCGACAACCTCGCCGTGCTGCAGGCGCTGCCCGCGGGCACGTTTGACCTGATCTACATGGATCCGCCGTTCAACACCGGCCGCGCGCAGGGACGGCGGACCTTGTCGGTGGCGGTCGATCCCGCCGGCGAGCGGGTCGGGTTCGGCGGCCGGCGCTACCGCTCGCGCCTGTTGTCCGAGCTTCGGTACGACGACGAGTTCGGCGACTATCTCGGCTTTCTGGAGCCGCGGCTGCGCCTCGCCCGCGAGCTGCTGGCGACGCACGGGACGTTGTACTTCCACATCGACTATCGCGAGGCCCATTACTGCAAGCTGCTGCTCGACGAATGCTTCGGTCGTGACGCGTTCCTCAACGAGCTGATCTGGGCCTATGACTACGGCGCGAAGCCGCGCCGCCGCTGGCCGGCGAAGCACGACACGATCCTGGTCTACGTGCGCACGCCCGGTGCGCATCTGTTCGACGCCGACGCGGTCGACCGCGAGCCGTACATGGCGCCCGGGCTGGTCGGTCCCGAGAAGGCCGCGCGCGGCAAGCGACCGACCGACGTCTGGTTTCACACGATCGTCCCGACCAACGGCTCCGAAAAGACCGGTTATCCGACGCAGAAGCCCGCCGGGGTCCTGCGACGGATGGTGGCGGCGTCGTCGCGTTCCGGAGGATGGTGCCTGGATCCGTTCGCGGGCTCCGGGACGCTGGGGGCCGTCTGCCGTGAGCTCGGGCGCCGGTTCGTGCTCGTCGACTCCAGCCCGGACGCGATCGCGGTCATGCGCGGTCGCCTCGACCCGGACGCTCCGTCCGCGGACGCGGGTGCACGAGCGGGACGAACCTGACCGAATCGAGCGTCGTCGAGCGCAGCCGGCCGTCCTGCCCACGGCGATACACGGTCAGGTACTGGTGGCGACGGCCGATCGGCGCGACCATTCGTCCGCCGGGGGCCAGCTGCTCCAGCAGCCGGGGCGGCGGCTCGCGGCCGGACGCCGCGGCGACGTTGATCGCGTCATAGGGTGCGCGCCCGGGGAATCCGTCCCAGCCGTCGGCGAGCAGGCAGGTGACATTGCCGCGCCCGAGACCGGTGAGCGTCGTCACCGCGGCGTCGTGCAGGTCGCCGACGACCTCGATCGAGATCACCTCCCTGGCCAGCAGCGCCAGTAGCGCCGCGTGGTACCCCGAGCCGGTGCCGACGTCGAGCACCAGCTCGTCGCCCGTCAGCGCCAACAGCTCGAGCATCCGTGCGACCACCAATGGCTGCGAGATCGTCTGGCCACCGGCGATCGGCAGTGCCTCGTTGTCATAAGCCCGGTCCCGGAGTGGGCCGGGGACGAACGCCTCGCGCGGTGTCGACGCGATCGCGTCCAGCACGCGCTGGTCGCCGATCCGTGCCGCGAGCTGGCCGGCGAGCGCACGTGCCTGCACCAGGCCGGTCATCCGGCCGCGCCGCTCAGCCCGCGCTCTGATCGGAGTAGGCCGCGCAGTTGCGAGCGATCAGCGGCTCGAGGTGCGCCACGATGTCGTCTTCGGACATGCCGGGAAGCTCGAATGTCACCTCGCCGTGGTCGGTCCCGGCGACAAACCGGGCCGGCCGACGCCGACCAGGGAGCCCACGCCGCGGCCGTTGCAACGCCACGGACCGGACCTCGTCCCAGCGCAGACGGCCGATCGTCTCGGCGGTCGAGGGTTTGCGCACGTCGATGCCGACGTCCGCGAGCCGGAGTTCGATGTCTTGGTCGCCCGGGTCGAGCGTCTCGATCCCGAACACGTGGACCGCGTCCAGCAGCAGCACGCGCTGGCGCGAGAGCTGCGCGGGCGGCCGGTGGTCGTCGGGTTCCGGGCGCAGCAGCTCCCGCGCCCGGTCGACCGCGGGATGTTCGACCGCGGCCGCGATTTCGATGCCGAGCTCCTGCGAGACCGCATGGACGACGGCGACATGCAGCAGCGCGCCGTCGGCTCGTTCGGCCTCCTCGTCGGCGATCCGATCGAGCAGCTCGTCGTCGAGCTCGGATCCGGGCTGCGGCGTTACCGCGGTCGCGTTTCGGTCGTCGAGCACCGCCCGCAGCCGTTCACGGACGAGTCGGCGCGCGCGGGCAGCGATCCGCTCGATCGCGTCGGCATCGGTGGCGGGCGGACCGCTGCGCCTCGGCTTCGGAGTCGGGTTCTGACACCGTGTCGCCGTTCTCGGCGGCGCTCACGGCGCCGGCTCCCGCACCAGCTCGGCGATCCGTCCCAACAGCCGCGCCGCGCGCTCCCCGAACAGAATCCGGTGATCACAGGCGAGCGTCAAGGTCATCACGTCGCCCGCGACAACCGCGTCGTCGTCGGCGACGATCGGCTCGCGGCGGACGGCGCCGGCGGTCAGCGCCGCGGCCTGCGGAGCGGTGATCATCGGCGTGATCCGGTGTGCGGCCAGGGCCGTGAAGTCAGACAGGGTGAACGTGGTGCCGGCCTGCTCGGGCGGTGTCAGCTCGCCGCTGCGGGCGCGCGCGGCGAGCGTCTCGAGCTCCCCGGTCAGCTCCGACAGCGACTTGGTGTCGGCATCGAGCACCGCGGGAATCACGAGCCCGTCCTCGGTCGTCACCACGACGCCGACGTTGACGCGGGCGTAGCGCTCGAAATGACCGTCTCGATAGGCGGCGTTCGCCCACGGCAGCTCCCGCAGCGCGGTCGCGGCCGCATGCACGAGGATCGCGGTCAGGCTGTGACCGCCGGCGCGGGCGAGCGCCAGCGCCGGGCCTGCGTCGACGTCGATCGCAAGCTCGAGATCTGGAACCGTCGCTCGGATCTCCGCGGCGCGGCGCGCGATTGCGCCGGCCAACCGGTCCGGCTGCTGGATCTGCGTGTCCCCCTTGAGCGCGGAGCTCGAGGGGACGGCGGCAACATTTGGCATCGAGACGGACGGTACCGGCTGGCCGCGCGTCACTCGTCCCTGTCGGCATCCTCCCAGAGCGCCAGGAACTCCTCGGCCTGGGTGCCGGCCAGATCGGCGCGTAGTCGCCGCAGGAGGCTGGCGGCCTCCTTGGCCGGGAGCTCCCAGTACAGGATCGGCTCCGAGTCGGCGATCGAGGAAACCTCGATCCGGTCGACTCGCCGGCGGTTGAGGAACGCGGGCTCACGGCCGCCGCGGGTCACGGTCAGCTGGAAGACCCGGTTCGCCCTCATCTGCCGGGCTCAGACCGCCAATGCGTCGGTCGCGAGCTCAAGCGCCCGCTCGCCGCAGTAGGTGCCGCTGCCCGTGGCGATCGCGGGCAGCGCAGTGACATCCGCCGCCGCGGCACGCGCGCACGCTCGCAGCAGCGCCGCCCGCGTCGAGCGCAGCTGAACTGCCTTGAGGACCGCGCGGGGGTGCATCTCGCAGGCTGCGGCGGCGATCAGCACGGTCCCCTCGTCACCCAGGTCGCGCCCACCCGCGAACGCCTGGCGAAACGCCGCCAGCGAATAGGAGACGGTCTTGCCGCCGCGCTTGGCGTACGTCGCGGCGAGCATCGCGAGCTCGGAGTCGAGCGGCCAGCTCGCCGGCATCCGCAGCGGCTGCAGGCGGTGGTCGGCGACGGCGGCGTCGAGCCGCTCGTACTCCGGTGCCGGCTCGGACAGTCCGAGCTGGGCGCCGAGCACCGGCTCCCACTCGGCCACGACCGGCAGCGTGGCCATGATCCGCTCGGCGGTCAGATAGCAGGCCGGGCTGCCGAGGTCGTAGTAGAAGACCGGCCGGTCGTCAGTGGCCGGCCCGGGCTCGGGTGTGGCGTCGGAGGCGGGCTCGGATCCGGCCGCAGACTCGCCAGCGTGCACCAGTTCGATCGCGATCGGCCCGTCTCCGGTGGTCATCGCCACTGGCTCTAGCCGTGGATCAGCCAGCCGTCGGCCGCGCGCGCGGCTTCCATCACCGCTTCGGACATCGTCGGATGCCCGTGGACCAGATGCGCGATCTCCGGGTAGCCACCCTCCAGCGAGCGTGCGTTGACGAGCTCCTGGATCAGCTCGGTCGCCTTGGAGCCGACGATGTGGCCGCCGAGCAGCTCGCCGTAGCGCTTGTCGCCGACGATCTTGACCAGGCCGGTTCGGTCGCCGTAGACGGTGCCGGCGCCGACCGCCCCGTACTGGACCTTGCCGACGGCGACGTCGTAACCCTGCTCACGGGCCTGGGCCTCGGTCAGCCCGAAGCTCGCGACGTTCGGGGTGCAGAACGTGGCCCGCGGGATGTCGATGTAGTCGATCGGGTGCGTGGGCAGGCCGGCGGCGTCCTCGACGGCGATCACGCCCTCGTCGGAGGCCTTGTGCGCCAGCGCCGGCCCGGGCACCAGGTCACCGATCGCATAGACGCCCTCGACGTTGGTGCGCATCGCGCCGTCGACCTCGATCAACCCCTTGTCATCGAGCTTGACGCCGGCCGTGTCGAGGCCGAGCGCCTCGATATCCGGGCCGCGGCCGGCGGCGATCACCAGCCACTGCACCTCGCCCTCGCCCGAACCCCCGTAGGTGAACGTGACGCTGTCGGATCCCGACTCGATCTCCTCGACGAGCGTGTTCGTGTGCACGGTGATCCCCTGCTTCTTGAGACCGCGCTCGGCGACCTTGGAGATGTCGGCATCCTCGGTCGGCAACACCCGCTCGAGCGCCTCGAACAGCAGCACCTCGGACCCCAGCCGCGCGTATGCGGAGGCGATCTCGGACCCCGAGGCGCCCGCGCCGACGACCGCCATTGACGCCGGCAGCTCGTCCAGCGCCCATGCTTCTTCGGTACCGATCACGCGACCGCCGAATTGAGCGCCCGGAATCGATCGCTTCACCGATCCGGTCGCCAGCACGATCGTCTTGGCCGTGATCTCATCGGACCCGTTGACCGACACCTTGCCGCCGCCGGCCAGCGCGCCCGTGCCCTCGATCAGGTCGATCTTGTTCTTCTTGAGCAACCCGGCGACACCACCGGTCAACGTCGAGACGACCTTCAGGCGCCGCGCGGTGATCCCGGCATAGTCGATCTCGGGTGCTCCGACCTTGATTCCGAACTCATCGGCCTCGCGGATCTCGGTCAACACATCCGCGACGCGAAGCACCGCCTTGGCCGGGATGCACGCGTAATTCAGACACCGGCCGCCGACCCGGTCCGACTCGATCACGGCGGTCTTCATTCCCAGCTGAGCGGCGCGGATCGCGGCGACATAACCGCCCGGACCGGAGCCGATCACGACTGTGTCATATGAGGATTCGGGCATTTGACGGTGAGCCTAGTGGGTCCGGCCGGACCCACGAGTACGAGCGCGTTGCGGCGGGCTCGCGCCCGGACGTCATCGCTCGTGGCCGGGCGCGCGCGGCATCTGGATCCGGCTCAGCACGCGCACCAACTTGAAGAACAGGTAGCCCGAGGCACCGATGATCGCCAGCGCCACCACGAGCCCGAGCACGTTTGACGCCTCGATCAGCAGCAGCGTGAAGATCACCGCGATGATCGCCAGCAACGCCATGAACCCGAGCACGGCGCCGTACCACAGCTGCCACATCCCGACCGCTGCCGCGGCCATCACCGCCGAGAAGACGATGATCCCGGCCGCCGCCGGGTGCTTGCCCCCGATCTTGTCGCCGGCCACCCAGGCGATCAGGTTGGCGAGCGCCAGCGCCGCCGCGAGCGCGCTCGTGACGACGATCACCCGGGGCCGCTCGCCGGGCGCGAGCGGCTTCAGCGTCGCGCGGACTTCGGCATTGCGAGCCTCCGAGCGGCTGGGCTGCGGCAGGTGCGCGGGCGGGGATTGCACGTCGCGGACGTCGGCGCGGCTGGGGTCCGATTCGCGCGTTGCGCCTCCCGACGGCTGGCGTGCCGCCGGCGGTGGTGGGGCGGCCGCGGCCCGGCCCGGCGGTGGGGGCGCGTGGCGACCGCGCTTGCGGCTACGTTGCGCCAAGACCAGCCTCGCTCGGGTGTGGCGCGTCGAGCGCCCGGCGCAGCGCCCGCGCCATCGCTTCCGGCTCCTGGACCTGGGTCAGCGCCCGGACGACCGCGATCCTCGCACCCCCGGCCCGGGCCACCTCGTGTGCGTTCGCGAGCTGGACGCCCCCGATCGCGAAGAACGGGTGCTTCGCATGCCGGGCCGCGTAGCGCACGAGCGTGAGTCCGACCGCCGGGCGGCCGGGCTTGGTCGGCGTCTCATGGATTGGGCCGACGCCGATGTAGTCGACTTCGGCGCCGTCTGAGCGGTCGATCTGCTCAGGGGTGTGGGTCGACAGGCCGATCAGTCGCTCGCGTCCGACGAGCGCGCGTGCCGTCTCGACGGGCGTGTCGTCCTGGCCGAGATGGACCCCGTCCGCGTCGATTGCGTCGACCAGGTCGGGACGATCGTTGACGATCAGGAGCGCCTCGTGCTCGCGGCACAGGCGCGCGTAGCGGCGACCGGCGGTGATGAGCTCGTCGTCCGGGCGATGTTTGGCGCGCAACTGCACGATGTCGACGCCGCCGCGCAGCGTGCGAGCGATGAAATCGCCCTCGATCACGTCGCACACCAGGTACAGGCGAGCGCGCTCCAAGCGGGTGCGTCGATCGTCCACGGCTCTGAGTGTGGCAGGCACCGGTCGCTAGGATCTGGCCTACGGGAGCCCCACCTTCGGGCTGAGAGGGCGGACATCCACTCCGCCGACCGTCAGAACCTGACCGGGTAATGCCGGCACGGGGAGGTGCCAGTGAAACGTCCAAGCTCAACCGTCGTCGATGTCGCCGTGATCGGCGCGGGCGCGATCGGCCTGTCGATCGCCTGGCGCGCGGCGGCACGCGGGCTTCGCGTGCTCGTGCTCGAACGGAGCGAGCCCGGCTCAGGCGCCTCGCACCATGCTGCTGGGATGCTCGCCCCGATCGCCGAGGTCGCAGCCGGCGAGGAGCCGTTGCTGGCGCTGGGGTTGCGCAGCGCACAGCTGTTCGGAGCGTTCGTCTCCGAGCTGGAGGCCGCGTCGGGCGACACGGTCGGGTACACGCGCTGTGGCACTCTGCTGGTCGCGCGGGACGGCGATGAGGCGGACGCGTTGGAGCGTGAGCTGGCGCTGCGTATCGATCTCGGCCTGGACGTGCAGCGGCTGCGCGCAAGCGCAGCACGGCGGCTGGAGCCCGCGCTGGCGCCGACGTTGCGGCTGGCGCTTGACCTCCCTGCCGACCATGCCGTCGACCCGCGAGCGCTGCTGGCGGCGCTGACAACCGCGCTCGCCGCGGCCGGCGGCGAGCTGTGGTGCGGGACACCGGTCGTGTCCGTCGACATCGACGAGGACGGTCCGCGGGCGCGCGGCGTCGTGCTGGCCGACGGCACCGCCGTGCGCGCCGAGCACGTGGTCGTCTGCGCCGGCGTCTGGTCGGCGTCGCTCGGCGGCCTGGCGGCCGATCGGCTGGTCCCGTTGCGGCCGGTCAAGGGCCAGATCCTGCGCGTGCGTGACCCGGCTGGGCCGGGTCTGTTGACCCGCGTCATCCGGATGGGCCCGTCGTACGTCACACCGCGAGGCGACGGCCGCTACGTGATCGGCGCGACCTCGGAGGAGCGGGGGTTCGATCAGACCGTCACGGCGGGGGCGATGTTCGAGCTGCTGCGCGACGCGTCCGAGCTCGTCCCGGGGGTCTCGGAACTGATCGTCGACGAGCTGACCGCGGGGCTGCGGCCGGCCACACCCGACAACCTGCCCGCGATCGGCCCCGCTCCCGACGTCGACGGCCTGTGGTGGGCGGTCGGGCACCGTCGCGGCGGCATTCTGCTGTCGCCGGTGACCGCGCAGCTGATCGTCGACGGAATCGCGGGGGAGAGCGGCGGGGGGAGTGGCGGGGGGAGCGCCGATCTGTCGGCGGCGTTCGATCCCGGTCGGTTCGCCACGCGTGCGGGTGGCACGGCGTTCCGGAGCGCGGCGTGAACGCGACCGTCAACGGCGAGGCACGGGTGCTGCCCGCCGGCGCTACTGTCGCCAGCGTGTTGGAGCTGCTCGACGTCGCGCCGGACACCCGCGGGATCGCGGTCGCCCTCGACGGCGAGGTCGTCGCCAGGTCACGGTGGGACGCGACGGCAGTGCACGACGGCTCGACCGTCGAGGTCGTGGCCGCGATCGGAGGCGGATGAGCGCCGGCCTGCCGGACCCCCCGGCTCGCGTCGACGAGTCAGACCGGCTCGAGATCGCCGGCCGCTCGTTCTCCTCACGGCTGATCCTCGGGACCGGGGGATTTGTCAACCACGAGCTGCTGGCCGCGGCCTGCCGCGAGACCGCGGCCGAGCTGTGCACGGTGGCACTGCGCCGGCTTGACCCGTCGACCTCCGGCTCGATCCTCGACGTGCTCGAACAGGCCGGGGTGGAGGTGTTGCCCAACACCGCCGGCTGCTTTACCGCCCGGGACGCGATCGCGACGGCACGGCTGGCCCGTGAGGCGTTCGGCACCGACTGGCTCAAGCTCGAGGTGATCGGAGACGACCGGACCCTGCTGCCCGACGCGGTCGAGCTTGTTGCCGCGGCCGAGGAGTTGGTCGACGACGGCTTCGTCGTGCTCCCGTACACGACCGACGACCCCGTGCTGGCGCGCCGATTGCAGGACATTGGCTGTGCGGCGGTGATGCCACTCGGCTCGCCGATCGGCTCCGGGATGGGAATCTGCAACCCCTACAACCTGTCGATCATCGTCGAGCAGGCCAAGGTGCCGGTGATCCTCGATGCCGGCGTCGGCACCGCATCGGACGCCGCGCTGGCGATGGAGCTCGGCTGCGACGCGGTGCTGTGCGCCAGCGCGATCTCACGCGCGCATGACGCACCCGCGATGGCCCGCGCGGTCCGGCTCGGCGTCGACGCGGGGCGGCTGGCGTTCCGAGCCGGCCGGATCCCCCGGCGACGTTACGCGCAGGCGTCGACACCGACGTCCGGGCTGCCGGCGCTGGGGCCATCGTCGTGAACGCCGACGAGCTGATCGACGGCTGGCAGGCGGCCTGGTCGGCCCACGAACCGGTGAGCTTCGAGGACGTCTGCGCGTCCGGGATCGGCTACGAGGATCCGCTCACCGACCACCTGCTGCAAGGCGTCGACGCGCTCGCCGCCCACGCCCAGCGGCTGTGGGACGGCTTTCCCGACGCGCGCCTGGAGCGCACCGGTGAGCGTCTGACGGGCGGCAGCTTCGTCGCCGCGCCGTGCAAAATGCTCGGCACGCACCGCTCGCCGCTTGGGGGCCTGCCGCCGACCAACCGCTTCGTGGTCGTGCACTGCATCTTCTACTGCGAGGTCCAGCACGAGCGCCTGCTGCGCGTCCGTGGGTTCTACGACGTCTATGACGCCGCCACGCAGCTGGGTGTTCTGCCGGGTCGCGGCACCCTCGGCGAGAAGGCGCTGATGATGCTGCGCGGGTTCGGCCTGCGCACGGGCCGCGGCGGCTGAGCCGCGGCAGCTGAGAATCGCCGGGAACTTTCGGACGCCTGGAGAGGCCAAAAGTTCCCAGCTGATCCTCCGCTCTCCCAGGTCAAACCCGATCCGCCGCCGGCGTCAACCCGATCCGGCGCTGACCTCGGCCAGCCGCTGCGCCAGGTACCGCCGCTCCGGCTCGGACGGCGCCCGCGCCAAGGCCCGCTCGTACGCCACGGCGGCCTGGGCCAGGTCCCCGCGGCGGCGCAGCAGGTCGGCCTCGGTGGCGTCGAGCAGGTGATAGCCCGACAGCTCGCCCGCGTCGGTGAGCTCCGTCACCAACGCCAGACCGCGGTCGAGATCCCCAGCCATCGCGACCGCGACCGCGCGGTTGAGGCGCACGACCGGTGACGGCAGCGCCGCCGCGAGCAGTTCGTACAGTCCCGCGATCTGGGGCCAGTCGGCCGACTCGGCATCGACCGCGGTCGCGTGACAGGCGGCGATCGCGGCCTGCAGCTGGTACGGGCCCGCGGTGCCCGGTCGCAGCGCCGCCTCCAGGATCGAGACTCCACGATCGATCTCCGCGCGATCCCAGGCAGCCCGATCCTGCTGCTCGAGCGTGACCAGTTCGCCGTCGGGGCCGACGCGAGCGTTGCGTCGCGAATGCTGCAGCAGCATCAGCGCCAGCAGCCCAGCCGCCTCGGGCTCGGACGGCATCAGCTCGACCAGCAATTCGGTCAGCCGGATCGCCTCCGCGCACAGGTCGGTGCGGACCAGCTCGTCGCCTGACGAAGCGGCGTACCCCTCGTTGAACATCAGGTACAGAACGGCGAGCACGCCGGCGAGGCGCTCGGGCAGCAGCCGCGCGGGCGGCACCCGATACGGGATTCCGGCGCCGGCGATCTTTGCCTTGGCACGCGTCAGCCGCTTGGCCATCGCCGCCTCCTCGACGAGGAACGCGCGCGCGATCTCGGGCGTCGTCAGCCCCGCCAGCGTGCGCAGCGTCAGAGCGACGCGGGCGTCGATCGCCAGCGACGGGTGGCAGCAGGTGAAGATCAACCGCAGCCGGTCATCCTCGATCCCAGTCTCGTCCTGTTCGTCGCGGTCATCCATCTCGAAACCCTCTCGTCGCAGCGGGTCGCGTCCGGCTTCCTCGAGCAGCTCGGCACCACGCCGCGCACGTCGCAGCCGGTCAAGCGCCCGGTTGCCGGCGACCGTCGTCAACCAGGCCCCCGGCCGCCGCGGCACGCCGTCGCGCGGCCAGACGCGCAGCGCCTCGGCGAACGCCTCCGAGGCGCAGTCCTCGGCCAGGTCCCAGTCGCCCGTCCGGCGGATCAGGGTCGCGACAACCCGGCCCCACTCGTCGCGGAAGGCCCGCTCGACGGCGCGTTGAGGCGGTTCGTTCATGCGTGCGCGAGCGGCCTGACCTCGATCATGTGAAACCGCGCGAGCGGGTGCGCGGCCGCGATCGCGACCGCCTCGTCGATACCGGCGCAGTCGATCAGGTCGAAACCGCCGATGAACTCCTTGGTCTCGATGAACGGGCCGTCGGTCAACACTCGCTCGCCGTCACGCACGCGCACCGTCGTCGCGGTGTCAACGTGAGCCAGGGCGTGCCCATACGCTCGGACCCCCCGGGCTCCCATCTTGGCGACCCACGCCTCGGCGTCGCGGGCGATCGCGGCCGCGACCTCGTCGGTCTCGGGGATGCCGTCCACGCATACCGTGAGCAGGTATCGCGTCGCGCCGTCCGCGAGCGGGGCCGCGAGCCGGGCGGCCAGCTCGTCACGCCGCCCCGATTCGTCGGCCATGAACGTGCGCGTATCGCCGTTCGTCGGGTCGGTCGCGAACGGCCGGACCTCGATCATGTGAAACCACGACACCGGGTGCCTGGCGGCGATGTCGATCGCCTCGTCCAGGTCGGCGCAGTCGAGGATGTCGAAGCCTGCGACGAACTCCTTGGTCTCCAGGAACGGACCGTCAGTGACCAGCGTCTCGCCGTCACGGACGCGGACGGTCTTGGCCACATCGGGGCCGGCGAGCTGCTCCCCGTAAACCCGTACGCCCCGCTCGCCGGTGTCCTGGACCCAAGCCGGGAGCTCACGTCGCATCGTCGCGCCCTTGTCCGCGGTCGGGACGCCGTCGGAGCAGATCAGCAGCAGGTAGTTCATGCCCACCGTCCCCTCGCGGTCGCCGCGTACAGATAGCTGTGCACATGGCGCTCACGGGTTGCGGCGACGCGCGCCTCGATGCTCCGTGTCCTGATCATCGCCCTGTAGTACCTCATCGTCGTCTCCCTGTCCGGGTATTGCCTCATACCCCTACGACGAACGGCTCAGCGCCGACGGGACACCCCACTCATCGATCCGCCGGCCGCGCCGCCGAGACGGCTGCCGCCAGGCCGACCCGCGCCGAACCCGGCAGCTTCCGCGCCAGGCGCCACCGGGCGCCCGAGAAGCTGAGGTTCGCGACCGTGGCAAAGCCGCGCTCGTCGGCTCGCAGCGCCAGCAGCAGATGGGCCACGCGGTCGGCCAGCGGCAGGTCCTCGCCCTTCGCGCGCACGCAGTAGCACTGGACCCGCCGGCCGCGCCCGCGGACGAGCACGGCGCCCTTGCCGCCGACCAGCCAGACACCGAGCGCGCCCTGCTCGGCAACCAGGCCCGTCTCGCGCAGCAGTTCCCGGGCGCGATCACCGACCAGGTCGCCCAGCAGCCCGAGCGCGCGGCCCTCCGCGCCGGCGACACGGGCGCCGGCCGCTCGCGGGGGACGCAGCACCTCGGCGCCCTTGGCGGCGTACAGGTCCGGGATGAACCAGGCGAACGCCAGCGCCGCCAGGGACACCGGGATCAGGATCGGACTGAGCACGACCAGGCCGGCGGCCGTTGCCAACAGCGGCAGCTCGTGGGCGATCGTCCACGCCGTCCACCGGTGATCGGTCCGCCGCAGCGATGGCTCGTCGACGAGCGGCCGCCACGGGACATCGGCGAGCTCGGGCAGCTCGCCGGTCAGCGGCAGACGGGCGTCGGCTGCCGCCACCGCGATCAGCCGCCCGCGATCGGCCGGCGCAGGATCACGAGATCCGCGTCGGCCGGCAGCTCACGCACCTGCTCGGCGACGCCACCGCGGTCGGCGCCCGCGATCGCGAAATATCCCCGCGCGAGCTCCGCGTCCATCATCGACTGCGCCCGCTCGAAGGCGGCGCCGTCTCCGGGCGACCACTGCGCCAACTCGGTGTGGCCGGTCTGGTCCAAGCGGATGAGTCGCGACATCGCGTGTCTCCTCGGGTTCGGCGGATCGAGCGAACCGATCATACGCCCGCGGTGCGGCGTTCAGCCCAGCCGGACATCCAGCGTCACCACCAGGGGCAGGTGATCGGAGAGCGTTCCGCGATCGAGCGTCTGCGCCTCCCCGACCGCCCGCACTCGCTCGTCGATCAGGATGTGGTCGACGTCTGAGTCGGCGACCGATCGCAGCCCCTCCACCTCCGGCATCCGGAGGTTGAAGTCGCCGCCGAACACCAGCGGCAGGTCGTGGGCCCAGGTCCGCGCCGCCCGGGCCGCGACCGAGACATCGCGCCGTGCGCGCTCGGGAACGTGCGCGCTGGCGTGCAGGTTCACCAGCCAGACCCCGTAGGCGAGTTGCGCGCCGTGCGCCCAGCGTCGCTCCGGCCAGCGGCAGAGCTGCACCGACCGATGCTCGACGATCCGGTCGACGCGCGCCAGGATCGCGTTGGCGCCGCCGCCGTTGGACTTGATCAGGTCCGGCCAACGGACCGCCACGAACCCGCGCAGCGGCAGCAGCGAGTTGCGTGACGTTCGGACCGACACCTGCTCGCAGTGCAGGCGCCGGGCCAACAGTTCCGGCCACCACGGCGGAACCTCCTGGAGCAGGGCGACATCCCATTCCCAGCCGGCGAGCGCCCGGGCGAAATCGTCCAGCATGTCTCGCCCGGATCCGGGCACCGAGCGTCCGTGCATCAGGTTCCAGGTCAGCACCCGCAGCCGCACTGCGCCCAACGTACACTGCCGGGCTTGCCTCGCCATTTCCTGACCGGCACGGAGCTGACGCCGGACGAGCTACGGCGGCTGCTGGAGCGCGCCGGCGAGCTGAAAGCGGCACCGCTGAGCTCAGACGCGCTGCACCGCCGGACGGTCGCGCTCGTGTTCCAGTCGCCCTCGACCCGGACCCGGACGTCGTTCGAGGCAGGTGTCGCCGAGCTCGGTGGTCACCCGATGGTGCTGCGCACCGAGGACACGCAGCTGACGCGCGGCGAGTCGGTCCGTGACACGGCCTACATCCTCTCGCGCAACGCCGCCGCGATCGGGATCCGGACGCCGTCCGACGAGCTCGTGCAGGAGCTCGCCGCGCACGCGTCGGTCCCGGTGATCAACATGCTGACAGCGCTGCATCACCCGTGCCAGGCGCTGGCCGACCTGATGACGCTGCGCGAGGCGTTCGGGGAGTTGCGCGGCCTGAAGCTCGCCTACGTCGGCGATGGCAACAACGTCGCACGATCGCTTGGCGCTCGTCGGCGCGGCGGCGGGAATCGAGCTGCGCATCGCCGCACCGGAGGGCTACCAGCTCGAGCCGCTTCCCGGCGTGCTTGAGACCGACGATCCACGGGAGGCGGTGGCCGGCGCCGACGCCGTGTACACGGACGTGTGGGTCAGCATGAGCGACGACCCGGCGACGACGCAGGCGCGGCGGGCGACGCTCGCCGGCTACCGGATCGACGACGCGCTGCTCGACCTCGCGGCGCCGCATGCGATTGCGCTGCACTGCCTGCCGGCGCACCCGGGGGACGAGATCACCGCGGACGTGCTGTACGGGCCGCGTCAGCGGATCTGGGAGCAGGCCGAGAACCGCCGGCATGCGCAGAAGGCGCTGTTGGAGCGGCTGGTCAGCGATCGGCCTTAGATCCGCTATTTCCGTCACGGCTTCCGGCCGTGTGGGATACGCTCGCCGCAAGCGAGAAGACGACGAGGAGTTCTGAGATGCCCGGAGCCAAGCGCGCAGCGACGAGTGCCAAGACCAAGACCCCGGCCAAGAAGGCGGCCGCATCGAAGACGACCAAGGCCGCGACGAAGCCGGCGCCGAAGACGGCCAAGCCGGCGACCGCGCGGGCCGCTCGCACCGCGTCGACGTCGACGGCCCGCCGGTCGGGCACGGCCGCGCAGAACAAGCGCACCGATGAGGCCCGCGCCGCGGCAGCGCGCGTCAAGCACGCAGCCTCGACCGACGGCGGCGTGATCTCGATCTCCGAGCAGCTGGTCAAGGGAAGCGTCTCGCCCAAAGACGTCGTGATGCTGACTCGCGAGCGCATCCAGGAGACGCTCGACGATGCCGCCTCACGGGGCCGCGTGACCCGCAAGGACGCCAACGAGCTCGTCGCCGAACTGGTCCGCCGGGGCCGCTCGGGCGGTGACGACGTCGTATCGGAGATCGAGGGCCTGCTCGGCAAGGGCCGTGACCAGATCCAATCGGCGACCAAGCGCGCGGCGCGCTCGGAACCGGTCGACCGGATCGTGCGTGGAGCAGACCGCGCCCGGCGGGCGGCGGGCGTCGGCTCAAGCTTCCCGATCAGCGGCTACGCGGACCTGAACGTCTCGCAGGTCCAGGCGCGGCTCAAGGAGCTGTCCAAGCCCGAGCTGCGCAAGGTACTGACCTACGAGCGCAAGCACGCCAACCGCAAGTCGGTGGTCGGCGTGATCGAGAAGTCGCTGTAGCGTCGGCGGCAGCGGTTGGCTGGCGTCGGCGGGGAGCGGGACGACCGTCACCGGCGTCTAGCTCCGGCGGGCTGCCATGCTAGGTCGATGGATACCGCTCCCACAACCACGGCGTCGCGGCCTCAGCGCGGCGACGAGCTCGAGCTGACGGTCGATTCGCTCGCCTACGGCGGCGCCGGCGTCGCCCGGTCCGACAACTACGTCGTGTTCGTCTCCGGGGGTTTGCCGGGCGACCGCGTGCGGGCCGTCGTCGGCAAGCGCAAGCGCTCCTACGCCGAGGCCCGGGTGACCGAGATCCTGACGCCCGGACCGGATCGGATCGAGCCGATCGCCGACCATCCCGGCGCCCCCTGGCAGGTGCTCCGCTACGAACGCCAGCTGGAGATCAAGGCCGAGCAGGTAACCGACGCGCTGACGCGGATCGGCAAGCTCGAGGGCGTCACCGTCGAGCCGATCATTCCCGCGGTACAGCAGTGGCGCTACCGCAACAAGTTGGAGTACTCGTTCGGCACGGATCCCGACGGAGGCCTCGTCTGCGGCTTCCACGCTCCCGGGCGTTGGAACGAGATCGTCGCGGTCAACGACTGCCTGCTCGCCTCCGAGGCCGCCAACGCCGTCCGTGAGCGGATCGTCGCCGGCTGTCGCGAGCAGGGCCTGGCCGCGTATGACCGCCGGGCCGGCACCGGGCTGCTGCGCAACCTGGTGGTTCGTGAAGGACGGCGGACCGGCCAGATCCAGGCGCGGCTGGTCACATCCAACGGCAAACTGGACCGCGAGGCGTTGATCGCGGCGGCGGGCCCGGAGCTGACGGGCCTGCTGTGGACCCGGACCGACGGCGTTGCCGAGACGACCCAGGGCGGCACCACCGAGGTGCTGGCGGGTTCCAAACGCTTCGAAGAGACGCTCGGGCAGATGAGCTTTCGGATCTCGGCCGAGGCGTTCTTTCAGACCAACACCGAGATGGCCGAGCAGCTGTACGAGCTGGCGATCGAGTACGCCGGCCCGACCGGCTTCGAGCGACTCTACGACCTGTTCTGCGGGATCGGAACGATCGGCCTGCTGGCCTCGCCGCAGGTTGCCGAGGTGTGGGGCCTTGAGCTGATTGAGCGGGCGATCGCTGACGCGATCAACAACGCCCGCATCAACGAGATCGACAACGCTCACTTCTTCGCCGGCGATGTGCGCCTGGCGCTGCGAGAGCTCGTGGAGAAGGCCGGGCGTCCTGACGTGCTGGTCGTCGACCCGCCCCGGGCGGGGCTGTCGCAGAAGGTCGTGCGCCGCGTGATCGAGGCGGCGCCGAAGCGGATCGTGTACGTCTCGTGCAATCCGACCACGCTGGCCCCCAACGCGGCGCAACTGGTCGCCGATGGCGGCTACGAGCTTGTGCGCGTGCGGCCGGTGGACATGTTCCCGCAGACGCCGCATATCGAGTGCGTCGCTGAGTTTCAACGATTGAGCTCCGCGTCGCCTCCGCGATAGGTCCGTGCGATCGTCAGTCGGTCCGGCTTGACCATGTGATGTGCGCTGCCGCTCGCCGCGCGGCTTGCGGGCGGCGACTAGTCTGACCCGGATGCGCGCGGTCACGATCATCGACAAGGTTCTCGCCGTCTCCGACATGCCCGACCCGGTACCCGGCACCGGCGAGGTGCTCGTCAAGGTCCATGCGGCCGGGCTCAACGGTGCCGACATGATGCAGCGCCAGGGACACTACCCGGCACCGCCGGGCGCGCCGCAGGAGATCCCCGGCCTCGAGCTCGCCGGCGAAGTGGTCGAACTAGGGCCGAGCGCGACCCGGTTCGCGGTCGGCGACCGGGTGATGGCAATCGTCGGCGGTGGCGGCCAGGCGGAGTTGTGCACCGTCCACGAGCGGATCCTGATGCCGGTTCCCGACCGGCTGTCGTGGGCCGAGGCCGGCGGCACGCCCGAGGTGTTCACGACCGCCCATGACGCCGTCTTCACTCAAGGGCACCTGCTCGCCGGCGAGCG
This sequence comes from uncultured Solirubrobacteraceae bacterium, assembly GCA_963846015.1. Lineage (GTDB taxonomy): Bacteria > Actinomycetota > Thermoleophilia > Solirubrobacterales > Solirubrobacteraceae > Palsa-465. The sequence goes on along the minus strand of CAWJUE010000001.1, from coordinate 282,591 downwards.
GCTGCTCGTCCATGGGGGCGCCGGCGGCGTCGGCACCGCGGCGATCCAGCTCGGGCACGTGGCGGGCGCCCGGGTGACCGCCACCGTCCGCAACCCCGACGTCCGTGCCCAGGTAGCGCAGCTCGGCGCGACCGTGATCGAGCCCGAGGGCTTCACCGAGCACGGCCCGTTTGACCTGATCCTCGAGCTCGTCGGGGCGACCAACCTCGCCGACAACGTCAAGTCGATCGACTTCAACGGTCGGATCTCGATCATCGGCACGAGCGCCGGCGCCGTCGGCGAGCTGAACCTCGGGCTGCTGATGCACAAGCGCGCACGGATCTACGGCTCGACGCTGCGCGCCCGTCCGCTGGAGCAGAAGGCGATGACCGCTCGCGGGGTCGAGCGCTCGGTACTGCCGGCGCTCGCCAGCGGCGCGGATCAGCGTGCCGATCGCCGAGACCTTCACGCTGGAGGACGCGGTCGCTGCCTACGACAGGTTCGCGGCCGGCGGCAAGCTCGGCAAGATCGTGCTCCTGCCCGACGCGTCGTAGCCGGCGGCGTCAGGCGCCGCGCGACTCGGCTACGCGGCGCGCCCAGTAGCGGAACCAGTCGGGGCCGTAGGGCACGTAGACCCGGGTCTTGACGCCGCGGGCGTGCAGGTGCTCGAGCACATCGGCGCGGACCCCGAGCAGCTGTTCGACGACGATTCCCGGCTCGGCCTGCAGCAGGGCCTCGCGCATCCGGCCGTCGTGCGTGGCGATCGACCAGTCCGCACCCGCCCGGGCCAGCTCCGCACCGAGCCGCAGGTAGGCGATGTCGGTCGGCTCGCCGAACGGATGGGTGCCGGTCCGCTCGACGTACGCGCCCTTGACCAGACGCACATGGACGCCCGCCTCGAGGAGCGCGCGCGCATCGGCTGGCGAGCGCAGCAGGTTGGCCTGGATGGTCGCGCCGATCCGGTCGTGCAGTCCGCGGCCGGCCACCTCGAGCACGCAGCCGAGGACCGCGTCCGCGAGGGCGGCGTCCTCGGCGCCGACCTGGATCCGACGGCCGGGCGACAGCACCCGCGCGATCGCCTCCAGCCGGTCGGCCGCCGTCGCCGCGTTGACCTGGAGGGCCAGGTGAGCTCAGGTCCAGCGACAGCCACGCCTCCGGAGGCAGGCCGGCGATCGCCGCCGCCAGCGAGCGGTAGTGATCAACGACCTGGTCGGCGGTCGCCGGGTCGTCGACGCGCTCGCCGAACAGGTCGACGCTGACCGCATGACCGGCGTCCAGCAGCGCTGAAGCGGTCTGGAGCGCCTGCAATTCCGTACGGCCGGCCACGTATCGCGACGCGGCGCGCCAGGCCATGGCCTCGCCGCCCGGCACCCCCTTGACGGCACGCTCCAGCCGTCGGCTGGTGGCCAGGTGCAGCAGCAGCGTGCGGTCGAAGCCCATTGCCATGCAGTTTGGCGATTCTCGTCCGGCGTGCGGAAGCGACTCGCCCCCCTTTTTCGCGGACGCGGGCGAGGTAGTCCTCCGCGGCGAGCCTCGGACGGGAGTAAGGAGAGTTGCGATACCGCCACGCGTGGCCGCCCGCCAGCCGCCCGCCCGTGCGCACGGCGTCTGTTCGGTGAGACCAGCGACAAGTGACCTCTGCGCCGGATTGACACCAAGACCATCGGAAGCGGACCCGCCCACCTCACCTACGAGCGCCCGGGGGCCTAGACGAAGCTGCCGGGACGCACTCGCCTCGCCGGCCCGCCCGCATGCCCGCGCCGTACCGCCCACAATCCGGGCGTGTAGTGGGTTGGGGGCGATTCCGGCCTCCCAGCGGCCGCATTGGACCATGAGTCCAGATCCGTGCGATGAATGGGCGCTACGGCGTGGCGGTCGGCGCTCGGCTGGAGGCGACGAACGCTCGCTCAACGACCAGTGCTTGCTTCACGACCGGTGCTCGACGACCAGTGCCTGCGCTCGATGACCTCTCGGCCTGGCCGCAGATCCCGTGCGTATGTGACCCGCGCGCCCGGCCGGGCGTCGCGCAGGCGCCGCAATATCAGCTCCGGATCTCGCTGCCGTGCGGGGTTTGACGAACCCTGGATCTCGCTGCCGTGCGTGGCCTTTGCGAACCGCACCTTCTCGTGAACGCCGAGTCCGCGCGAGCTCGTCAGAGCGCCAGGCTGAGCGGCGACTCGAGCAGTTGCTTGATCGCCGCCAGGAACTTCGCCGCGTCGGCCCCGTACAGGATCCGGTGGTCGCACGACAGGGTCAACGACAGCAGCTTGCGGTCGACGATCTCGCCGCTGGCATCGCGGGCGAGTACGTCGCGGATCGCGCCGACGCCGAGGATCGCCGCCTGCGGCGGGTTGATCACCGGCGTGATCGCGGTCATCCCGTACATCCCGAGGTTCGAGACCGTGAACGTCGCCCCCGACAGCTCCGGTGGCGTGATCGTTCCGGCTCGCACGGACTCGGCCAGGCGGCGGCCGATCGCCGCGATCTGCCCGAGCGTCTTGACGTCCGCGTCGGGGATCACCGGGACGACCAGCGCGTCCTCGGCGGCGACCGCGACGCCGACGTTGACCCGGTCATGGAGCTCGAACGCCCCGTCGGCATAGGAGCCGTTGGCCCGCGGGTGCCGGCGCAGGCACAGCGCGCAGCTCTTGACGATCAGATCATTGAGCGACGGCGCCGGGAGGCCCTGGGACTCGGCCAGCTCCTTGAGCTGCGCCCGGAAGACGACGGCGGCGGTCATCTCGACCTCGGTCTGGACCTGGAACTCCGGGATCGTCGCCTTGGCCTCCGCCATCCGCCGGGCGATCAGCTGCTGCAGCCGGCTGAGCGCGACGCGCTCGGAGCCGCCGCGACCTCCGGCCGCTCCGTCCGCCGTTGAGCCGCCCGGCGTCTGTGCGTCTGCCGGGGATGCCGCGTTCGCGGTCGCGGCCGCCGCGCGCCGGGTCGCCGACCGAGGCCACCGCCGCCGCCGCCGGTCGCCGACCGAGGCCACCGGCGCCGGCGTCGTGTCGTCCAGCCCCGCCGCAGCCATCACGTCGGCGCGGACGACCCGGCCGCGTGGGCCGCTGCCCGCCAGCGAGGCCAGGTCGATCCCGTGCGCACCCGCGATCCGCCGCGCCATCGGGGTCGCCGGCACGCTCGTACCGTTGGGGGCGGCGCCATTGCCACTCGGCGGCCGACGCCGACGCCGACACGGGCTCGGGCTCGGGCTCGGCCGCCCGCTCGGCGGCATCGTCTCCCGCCGGTCGTCTCCCGCTCGGCGGCATCGTTTCCGCCCTGCTCGGCGGCCGACGCTCGCGCCTCGACCGGCTCCAGCCGCGCGATCACCTCGCCAACCGCGACCGTGGTCCCCTCGGCGACGACGATCGACAGTACGCCGGACGCCTCGCTGTGCTGCGTCATCGTCGCCTTGTCGGTCTCGACCTCGACCAGCTCCTGGCCCTCGACGATGTCGTCTCCGTCGGCCGCCAGCCAGGTCAGGATGGTTCCCTCCTGCATCGAATCCGACAGGCGGGGCATCAACACGTCAGTCATCGGATCATCAGGCTCTCAGTCGATTCTCAGATCAGGTCGAGCGCCGCGCCGGCGATCGTCTCGGCGTCGATCCCGAAGTAGCGGTAGAGGTCCTGGACGTCGCCGGACTGGCCGAAGTCCTGCACGCCGAGGCAGCTGATCGGGGTGTCGTTGACGGCGCCGAGGAACGACAGCGTGTGCGGGATGGCCGTCGAGCACCGTGACGATCGGCGTCGCCGACGAGCGCGGCAGGATCGCATCCAGCACCGAGTCGTCGCTGCCCCAGGAGCCGAGCCCGAGCCCGCGGCGCACCTGCAGCGCCCGGAAGACGAGGTCCGCCGAGGTCAGGCAGACGATCCGCGGCCTCGATCCCGGCGTCGGCCAGTTCGCCGGCCGCGGCCAGCACCTCGGGCATCACGACACCCATCCCGACCAGTGTCACGCGCGGCGACCCGTCCGCGCCGGTCCGGTCCGCCCCGCCCGCCGCGCCGGCCGCCACGGGCAGCCGGTAGCCGCCCGCCAGCACCCCGCGGCGGCGCGCCTCTCGCCCGGCGGGGTCAGCGGGCATCGCCGCGAGCGCCTGATCGAGTGGTCGTGTCGACAGGCGCAGATACGACGACGCGCCATCGGGGCGGCCGAGCCGTGACAGCGCGTGCAGCAGGATCCATTCCAGGTCCTGGCCGAAGGCCGGCTCCCAGGCCGTGCAGCGCGGCTGCTCGAGCCCGACCGACGGCGTGATGATCGACTGGTGGGCGCCGCCCTCGGGCGCGAGCGTCACCCCGGCGGGCGTCCCGATCAGGATCGACTGCCCGCCCGCGTACATGCCGAACGACCACTGCTCGAGCGCGCGATTGACGAACGGGTCGTAGATCGTCCCGATCGGCAACAGCGGCTGTCCATCACGGGACCAGGTCGCGCCCAGCTCGGCCAGCAGCCCCACCAGGTTGCCCTCCGCGATCCCGAGCTCGATGTGCTGCCCGTGCTCGGATTCGCGCCAGCGCACGAGCGTGTCGGTGTCGTCGGCGAACCAGTCGACGCGGTCGCCGATCGACCAGACCCCGACGCGATTGATCCAGCCGCCGAGGTTGGTCGAGGTGCCGACGTCGGGCGAGACCGAGACGACGCGGCCGGCGACCTCCGGAGCCGCGTGGGCCAGGTCGGAGAAGAACCGCCCGAGCTCCTGCTGGGTCGACGCCCGACCGGAATGGTCGCGCCCGACATCGATCGGCACCGCGGGCGGCGCGGCGTCGGCCACCGGCGGGCGCTCCAGCCGCGCGGCGGCGTCGCGGCACAGAGCCGCCGCGTCGGACTGGGGGTCGAACCGGGCCCAGGGGTCGTCGGCGGACGCTCCGAGCTCGCCGGCCAGCGCCCGCCACTGCGCCTCGGACAGCAGCGCCGAGTGGTTGGCCGGATGGCCCTGGGTCGGCAGCTGCCACGCCTTGATCGTGTACGCGAACATCACCGTTGGCCGGTCCGACGCGGCCCCCGCCTGCGCGAATCCGTCGAGCAGGTCCGACAGATCGTGGCCGCCGAGATCGCGGACGGCGGCGTACAGGGTCGGATCGTCCAGTGTCGCCACGAGCCGCGTCAGCTCTCGTGAGCCGCGGCCGCTTCCGGGCAGCCGCTCGCGCAGCTCGGGCACCGACGAGCGCAGCAGCCGCTGATACTCCTCGTTGGGCATCTGGTCGATCCGCCGCCGCAGTGCCTCACCGCCTTCGCGGGCAAAGATCGAGCGCAGCAGCCGGCCGTATTTGATCGTGATCGTCTGCCACCCGGCGGCTTTGAACATCGCGCCGATCCGGCCGGCGGCGATGTCGGGCACGACCCGGTCAAGCGACTGGCGGTTGAGATCGACGATCCACAGGACTTCGCCCAGCGACGGGATCATCGGGTCGACCAGCGCCTCCCAGATCGCGCCCTCGTCGAGCTCGGCGTCGCCGATCAGCGCCACCTCGCGGCCCGCTTGGGGAACCTCGAAGTGGCCGGCGACGTAGCGGTGGGCGAGCGCTGACCACAGCGTCTGGGTGGCGCCGATGCCGACCGACCCAGTCGAAAAATCGACCGGGTCCGGATCCTTGTCGCGCGACGGATACGACTGCAGGCCGCCGAACGACCGCAGCTCGGTCAGATACGCGCTGTCCAGACGCCCGAGCAGATAGTTGATCGCGTGCAGCACCGGCGAGGCGTGCGGCTTGACCGATACCCGGTCGCGGCCACGCAGGTGCTCGAAGTACAGCGCCGTCATGATCGACACCATCGATGCGCTCGACGCCTGGTGACCTCCGACCTTGACGCCCGACGGGGTCCTGCGGACCTTGTTGGCGTGATGGATGATCGACGTGGCCAGCCACAGCACGCGCCGCTGCACCTCGTCGAGGGTCTGCAGCGAGGGTCCGGCGGTGGCGGGGTCAGCATCGACGGCGGCCATCGCGCGGTATTGAATCCACCACACCGGGGTAAAGGCAAGTCGGCACCGCCAACCACGCAAGAATCACACGTTCTCAGCTGAGGGGCTTATGGTTCTTGCATGACACTCGACGAAACCGACAGCCGACTCGTCGGTTGCCTGCGCGCCAATGCCCGCGTGACTCTGGCCGAGCTGGCGACCGAGGTCAGTCTCTCGTCGCCCGCCGTCAAGCGTCGGATCGACCGTCTTGAAGAGCGCGGCGTGATCACCGGCTACACCGCGATCGTCGATCACGGCAAGCTCGGCTTTCCGCTGCAGGCGTTCTCCGAGCTGCGCTTCGACGGCACCGCCGGGGTCGACGAGATCGCCTCGATCGCGAACGAGATCCCCGAGGTCGAGGCCGTCTACACGACCGCCGGCGACCCCGATGCGTTGGCGCTGCTGCGCGTCCGTGACGTCGCCGACCTGAAGCGGGTCGTCGATCTGATCCGCCGCAAGGGCGCGGGCACGAAGACGCTGATGGTCGTCGGCACGAGCGCCCGCACGCCCGCCTGACCAGGGTCGCCCCCGCGGGGTGGTCGCGATTTCGATCGAGCGGTGATCTCGATCGAGTACACCCCGCCGCGGCGCGCGCTCACGTCCCGCCGCGGCGCGCGCTCAGCGCGCTCAGTACGGCGGCAGGTCAGCCCACCACGGGCCGAGCACGCGGAACGCCGTCCAGAAGTCGCGCTTGGCGCGCTCCTCGTCCAGCGCCTCGTCGATGTTGGGCACGTACAGCCCCTCGATCGACGGTGTCAGGCGCTGGAGCTCGCCGGGCGCGGGCGCCAGATCGCGCGCCAGCGGGATGTCGAGCTCGTTGATCGTCGCCAGCGCGTCTGGTCCCATCACCACGACGATCTTGGGCTGCACGATCGCCAGCTCCTCGATGAGCCTGCCCACGCAGCCCGGATCGGCCAGGTCGGTGTCGACCACGGGGCACTTCACGCACAGCGTCCCGTACACCGCCAGCGGATCGATCGCCAGACGCTTGAGCGACTTCATCAGCGCGTTGCCGGTGCGTCCGTAGAACGCGACCCCCTCCTCGACCTCCGAGGGCCGGGCCGAGTACTTGACCATGAAGATGTCGGCCTGGGGGTGGCCGGAGCCGAGTACCGGCATCAACTGGCCGCGCGGGCAGTCACCGCACTCGGTCAGTCGTTGGGCGAAGGAGTTGAGCTCGCGGATCGCGCGCTCGAGGTACTTCTCCCTGATCTCGTCATCGGTGGCCGGCACGCTGCCTGGATTGGACGGAAGCCGTGCTTGTCCTTGACGCTGCATCAGGAGTTGCGGCCGATCGCACGTCTGACGCGCCGCTGACGAGACGCCCGGCGAGCTCCCGAGGGCATCGCCTTGGTCTGCAGGAACTTCAGCGCCTGGACGTACAGGAGGCTCGCCGGGTTGCGGATGATGTCGGCGTCACGCAGCGATTGCATGAACTCCTCGGGGCCATCGAAGTCACGCATCCGGATCCGCACCGAGCCCAGTCCCTGCGGGACGTGAGCGTCGGAGCCGGCGCCGCCCGGGATCCGGTACTTGGCCGCGAACCGCACCGCCTCCTCGTTGAACTCCGAGATCGCGACCCGCGGGTTGAACACCTCGATCGCGTCGATCTCGTCGATCACCGCCAGCAGGTGCTCGTAGTCGGGGACCGAGTGCATTCGGTCGAACGGATGCGGCACGTACACGATCCCGCCCTGGCGGCGGATCTCGTCGATCGTCTCCTGCAACGTCAGCCCGCGAGCGATCTTCTCGGTGATGAACAGGCCGATCACCTCGCCCTGCTCGGCCGTCTTGACCTCCTCGCCGACGATCACCTTGATCCCGGACGCCTTCGCCTGCGCCTCCAGCGCCCCCGAAATCTCGTTGTGATCGGTGACCGCGATCGCGCCCAGGCCGCGGGTCCTGGCCTCGGCCAGCAGCACCTCGACCGGCGTCGCGCAGTCATAGGAGTGGTCGGTGTGCATGTGCAGGTCGACATCGATCAGCTGCCGCTGGCGCAGCCGCCGGCGCAACGTGGTGTCGCCGGGGTCGACGTGGCGCCGCGCGGCGAGCTCGAGGTAGACGTCCTCCAGCTCACCCGCGACGCGGTCCCAGGCAAGCCGGTCGCCCAGCTGCGCCGATGCCTGCGAGGCGTGGCGCAGGGTACCCGGGTCAGCGACGAGCCGCTCCAGATGCGCGGCCAGCGTCTGCGTCTCGCCGGGCTCGAACAGCGAGCCGAGCTCTCCGTCGGCGAGGATCTCCTCGTACACCGGTAGCCGGCTGGCGACCGCGAGGGCACCCGCGCCGAGCGCGCGCACGAGCGTCCCCGGGGCAGTCCGGTCGCCGTCGGAGGCGAGCACGGCGATGTCGGCGGTCCCGAGCACGTCCGACTCCGGCCGCTCGTCGGCGCCGGTGAACGTCACTCGGTCTCGCAGCGCGCGGGAGAGCGTCGCGGGCGGCGCTGAGACCCGCGGCGACCAGACCGTCGCGTGCCACTCCAGGTCGGCGGGCAGCAGCCGCAACGCCCGCAGCAGCGTCCGCTGTGCGGCTCGCTCCTCGGCCGCGATCATCACGATCTCCGGGACAGCATTGGCGGGCCTGGGCTGCGGCGGGTCGGCGCCGGGGGCGACCACTCGGTAGTCGCCCGGGAAGAAGCTCTGCAGCAGGTTGCGGGTGGCAGCGTAGCTGGCGATCCGCGCATCCAGACGTGAGAACAGCAGCCGCGTCAGTGGCCCCGCCAGCTGCGTGGTCAGCACGTGCTCGGTCGGCGCGTGGAACGAGCCGACGTTCAGTGCCCGCGAGTGGCGGAGCGCGACGCTCGAGGCACTCGGCGCGAACGGCTCATGCACGTCCACGAGGTCCAGCGGCAGCGCCGTCAGCACCTCCTCGATCGTCTTGGCAACGTCGACCGGCAGCGACGCGGCTCGCCGACGGGTCGGCGCGAACGGCAGCACGCCGCCGACGCCCACCACGCGCGGCTCGGGCGAGGACAGCAGCTCCTCGGGGTCCGAGCGAATCAGCTTGCGGCTGGAGCCGACCAGCTCCTCGGACTGGGACGGCGCGATGATCAGCACCCGATGCCCGCGAGCGCTGAGGCGCTCCGAGACGCGCGCGATGTACTCGTTGACCTCGTTGGTCACCTCCCACGCAAACGGGGTGACCTGGGCGATCACCAGGCCGTGATCTGAACCCGTGCGGCTGGCTGGCACAGGACGAGCTTAATCGGATCGCTCGGCCGGAGCCGTCTACTCGGTCAGCGGCGGTTCGCGCAGATTGGCGTTGATCTGCTCCGACAGCGCCCGCGCCGCCGCGGCCTGCTCCCGCGTTCGCTCACGATGCTCGCCTTCGGCGAGCGTCGCCCAATTCAGTGCGTCGGCCTGCTCCTGAAAGCCCGCCCGTTCCCGTTCGGTGTCGATCGCGGCCGCGTGGCGCAGCAGCTCGGCTCGCTCGGCCACGACGGCCGCGGGCTCGTCGCCGCCATGGACTTCGGTCAGCTCGACGCGGCGCTCGAACACGAACGTGCGGTCGCCGGAGCGGATCGGTCGGTGGCGAATCCGCTCGATCGTGATCGAGCCGTCATCCCCGGCGCTGGTCGTCACCTCGTAGCGCGTGAACGGGGCAATCGCCTCGAGCCACGCTCGGCGTTCGTCGACGATCCCTGAGTTGCTGCGAAGCTCAAGCCGGGTAGCGCTCAGCTCGGCGACATGGACCCAGCCCCAGTGGGTGGCCGCCAGCACCAGCCCGACCACCAGCGCGACCACCGCAAACGCGCCGCCGCCGTCGAACAGCAGCTCGACCGCTCCGAGGATCGCCAGCGCAATGCCGCCGACCAACGTCACTCCGGTCAGCGTCGCACCGACGCCGACCAGACGCCGTCGCGCGGCGCGCGTCGGGATCGGGTCCGGCAGCCCGACCGTCGCCGGCAGCAGCGCCGGATCCTCGCTCAGCAGCCGCTCGTCCGCGACGAGGCCGACCAGTTGCTCTGGGTGCTCGTCCGAGCCCATCGAAGTCGACGGTACTCCTGTGATGTCCGCGTGCGGACGATTTTGTGCGCAGCGACCGTGCGAGTGCTTGACTAGGATTAAGTTCAAGGTCGCGACGCCGACCGTCGGCGCCAGGCCTCTACCCCAAGTGAAAGGGGAATCAGGGTGCCAATCTTCTTCTTCACCGTCGAGCAGCAGCAGCGAGCGATCGTTGAGCGCTTCGGGAAGTTCGTGCGTGTGGCCGGCCCGGGGCTGCAGTCCAAGACGCCGTTCGTGACGCGCGTCGCTGGACGGATGAGCCTGCAGGTCGAGCAGCTCAACGCCGAGATCGAGACGAAAACGAAGGACAACGTGTTCGTCCGCGTCAAGCTGGCAGTTCAGTACAAGGTCGGCGCCGAGCCCGAACAGGTGCAGAACGCCTATTACAAGCTCGATGACCCCGAGGTGCAGATCCAGTCCTACGCGTTCGACGTCGTCCGCTCGCACATCCCCAGCATGGGGCTGGACGAGGCATACGCCGACGCCGACACGATCGCGATGCACATCCAGGACACGCTGCACCGCCAAATGGCCGAGTACGGCTACGAGATCGTCAAAGCGCTGATCACCAACATCGAGCCCGACCAGCGCGTCAAGGATGCGATGAACAACATCAACGCGTCCCAGCGCAACCAGATCGCGGCGGCCGCCCAGGGCGACGCCCAGAAGACGCTCGCGGTCAAGAAGGCCGAGGGCGAGAAGGAGACGATGCGCCTGCAGGGCGAAGGTATCGCGGAGGAGCGCAAGGCGATCGCCGAGGGACTCAAGGAGTCGCTGCAGATCATCGCCGACCAGGGGCTCGACATCAAAGAGGCGATGGCGCTCGTCGCGCTGACCCAGTACACCGACATGATCCGCGCACTCGGTGAGGGATCGCAGACCAACACGATCCTGCTGCCGCACTCGCCCAGCGCCGTCGGCGAGTTGATGGATCAGATCCGCAACGGCATCATGGTCGCCGATCTCACCACCGATACGGTCGCGGCGGCCAAGCAGCAGCCGCAGCTCAACGGAGGGACCGCGCAGATCAAGGGTCCGGCTGGGAGCTAGACGCAAGCATTACCAGCGGGCGGTCGTTCCGGCCGCCGGCTGCGGCACAGTACGCCGATGTCGCCCCCGATCTCGGCGCGTGCCGCCCGCCGGATAGCGCTCGCCTCGCAGGGGTTCGGTCGGCGCCGGCCAGCGGGCGCGGCTGGGCCGGCGGGGGTGGGTAGGACGGGTCCGAATTCACGGCAGATCATGGCGCTGATCGAGCGGCTCGGGCTCCTGCAGCTGGACTCGGTCAACGTGTTCCTCCGCGCGCACTACATGCCGGTGTTCTCGCGGCTGGGGCCGTATGACCGGGCGGTGCTCGATCGCCTGGCAGGCCACACCCCGGGCCGCCTGAACCGGCAACTGGTGGAGTACTGGGCCCACGAGGCGTCGCTGGTCCCGTTCGAGACCCACCGGCGGCTGCGCTGGCGGATGTCCGAGCTGACCGGTGCCTGGGGATCGATGCAGCGGATCGTGCGCGACCACCCTGAGCTCGTCGCCGAGACGCTGGCGCTGGTCGCCGGCGAGGGGCCGATCCGCGCCGGGCAGACCGGCTTTGAGCGTCCGGACCCGCGGCCGGGGCACATGTGGAACTGGCACGACGGCAAGGTGGCCCTTGAGCACCTGTTCTACACCGGACAGGTGATGGCGGCCCGCCGGATCAACTTCGAGCGGCTCTACGACCTGCCCGAGCGCGTCCTGCCCGAGTCTGCGCGCGCCGCGCCGACCCTTCCGCGCGACGAGGCGCAACGTGACCTGATGCGGATCTCGGCCCGCGCGCTCGGCGTCGCGACCGAGCCCGACCTGGGCGACTACTTCCGGCTGCCGCGCGCCGATTCCAAGCAGCGCGTCGCCGAGCTCGTGGTGAGCGGTGAGCTGCTGGAGACCGAGGTCCGCGGCTGGGACGCGCCCGCGTACCTGTGGCATCGGGCGCCGCGACCGCGGCCGATTCGCGGCCGAGCGCTGCTGTCACCGTTTGATCCGCTGATCTGGTTCCGCGCCCGGGCCCAGCGGCTGTTCGGCTTTCATTACCGGATCGAGATCTACGTGCCGGAGCCCAAGCGCGTCTACGGCTACTACGTCCTGCCGTTTCTGCTCGACGACGCGCTCGTCGCCCGGGTCGACCTGAAATCCGATCGCCAGGCCGGCGTGCTGCTCGTCCAGGGGGCGTTCGCCGAGGTCGGCGTCGAGCTCGAGCGCGTGTCGGTCGAGCTGGCCGCGGAGCTGGCGGTGACGGCGGCGTGGCTGGGACTGGACGGTGGTGTCGTCGTTCGCGACAACGGGGATCTGGCGCCGGCGCTGGCGGCCGCGGTCGCCGCCTGAACGCGGAGCCGGGAGTCGGGCGCGCGCACGCTTGGTCGCTTTTCGTCCCCCCATCGGCAAAAGCGACTCCAACCGTGGCCGGCACCGAGGCAGACACGACGCGGCGCCTCGCTACCGTCGTCCGAAATGGTCCTGCGCGCATTGCTGTTCGACCTCGACGACACGCTGATTCCCGAGGCGCCCGCAATCGCCGCCGGCTATGACGCGGTCGCCGAGCGCGTCTGGGGTCAGAGCACGCCCGACCGTGTCCGGCAGCTGACCGATGCCGCCCGCACGGTCTGGCGCGCCGGCGCGCCGTGGGAGTACAAGGAGCAAGTCCACTTCAGCCTCGGCGAGGGGCTGCACGGCGAGTTCGTCGCCGACGGTCCAGAGCCCGACCGGCTGCGTGAGTTCATCCCCCGCCTGCACGAGCAGGCGTTCGAGGCCGTGCTCCCGGACGCTCACCGGGGCAGCTCAGCCGAGCTCGTCGATACCTGGCGCCAGGCGCGGATGTCGGCGCTGTCGCTCTACCCGGAGACGCGTGAGGTGCTGACCGAGCTGGGTTCGCGGATGCCGTTGGCGCTCGTGACCAACGGCGCGACGCAGCTGCAACGGGCCAAGCTCGTCCAAACTGGGATCGAGGACCACTTCGACGTGATCGTCGATTCCGAGACCGTCGGGGTCGGCAAGCCGTCGCCGGAGATGTTCGAAGTCGCCCTGCAGCGGCTCGGGGTCGAGCGAGGCGAGGTGGCGATGGTCGGCAACGACCTGCGCCGGGACGTCGGCGGCGCCCGCGCTGCCGGGATCCGGCCGATCTGGGTCCATCGCCCGGCGGACGGATGGGGCGACGGGGATCCCGGCGGCGCCGAGCAGATCGCCGACCTGCGCGAGCTGTTGGCGTCCTGAACCCGCCGCGACCCGTGTCTGGGCGCGCCGGCGGTCAGGTCCCGACCGGCTCCTCGGGGGGCGCCGGCCGCCCCGCGCGGTCCGCCATTCGTCGCGTCCAGCCGGGGATCGTGCGGGCCGCGTCGGAGTCGACGATCGATCCCGCCGCCGGGAGCGCCGCCGCGCAGAACCCGGCGGCGACCAGGAACGCGATCCGGTAGGCGGTCACGTTCGGGACCACGTGCCCGGCGACCGGGTGGGTCGCCCCGACCGCCACCACCGCCGTCGTCAGTACGGCCACGCCCACGGCGCCGCCGAGCTGCCTGGACGCGTTGAACATCGTCGACGCGCGCCCGGTGTCGTGACTGGAGATCGTCGCGAACGCGGCCGTGTTGAGCGGCACGAACACCTGGCCCATCGCCAGGCCGAGCGCGAACATCAGCAGCCGCATCCACCACAGGCTCGTGTGCTGGCCGCCCGCCAGTGCCATCAGCGCGATCGCCGTGGTCGTCCCGGTCAGGCCGAGCAAAACGTGACGGCGCGGCCCGAGGCGCGGGTACAGCACGCGGCTGGCCAGCTGGGCCCCGAGCATCACCCCGAGCGCCTCGGGGAACGTGCTCAGACCGGAGTTCAGCGCGCTCAGCCCGCGCGCGTCCTGGTAGTACAGCGAGATCAGAAACAGCGTTCCGAAGAACGCGATCGAGACGAGGACCGTCGCGGTGGTCGCGCTGCGGAACAGGCGGTTGCCGAGCAACCGCAGCGCCACGATCGGCCGACTCGTGTGCAGCTCGACGACCACCATCGTGACCAGCAGCCCGGCGCCGATCGCGATCGAGATCAGCACGTCGGGATTACCCCAGCTCGTGATCGGTCCCTCGGAGACGCCGTACATCACCGCCCCCAGGCCGAGCCCCGACAGCAGGAAGCCGGGTAGGTCGAAGCTGCCGGGATCGTCCTGGGGCTGATCGGTCAGGAACACCGCGCCGAACGCGAGCGCCGCGATTCCGATCGGCACGTTGACGAAGAACACCCAGCGCCAGCTCGCCTCGGTCACGAGCAGGCCGCCGAGCACCGGCCCGAGCGCGGGCGCGAGCGTCGTCGGACCGACCACGATCGAGGCGGCCCGCAGCCGTTCCTCAGGCGGGAACGCGCGGAAGAGCATCGCCATCCCGACCGGTGCCAGCATCCCGCCGCCGACTCCCTGCAGAACCCGGAACGCGACCAGCTCCCCGAGGTTCGACGCGATCCCGCACAGCGCTGACGCCGTGGTGAAGATCACGATCGCGCTCAGCAGCGTGCGCCGGCCGCCGAACCGGTCCCCGAGCCAGCCCGAGGCGGGGATGAACACCGCCAGACTGACCTGGAACGCGATCGAGATCCCGTTGACCGAGGTCGAGCGGACATGGAAGTCACGGCCGATCGTCGGCAGCGCGACGTTGACGATCGTCACGTCCATGATCGACATGAACATCGCCGCGACGAACACGACCGAGACCGCGACCTGCTGACTCACGCGCCCGCGCATCGTCGTTTACCCTAATCCCGGCTCGTGCCCGGCCGGAACGGCGCCGCCGCGCGGTCGAGGTCCTCATCGTGCAGCGCCATCGTCCCGCCCATCAGCGTCGCGAGCGTCGCGGGCGTGGTCAGCCGCGCCGGCGCTGGGTCTGCGGCCGCCCGGGCGGCGACCAAGGCCAGTGGCTGTGCCGTCGCCGAGCCGACCACGATCGAGTTGCCGGCACGGGCGCCGAGGGTCCAGACCGACGGGTACGCGGCGGCCAGCCCGGCCGCGACCAGCCGCACGTCACGGGCCGCGCGGTTGTCGACGACGTTGACGAGCGCCAGCGGCGCCGCCCGCGCGACCGCGGCGAACGCCTGCGCGGTGATCAGGCGCCGCGGCACGACCGCGCCGACGAAGGCATCGATCACGACCGCGTCCCAGCGGGCGGCCGGCCGTCCCGTGAGGAATCTGCGTCCCTCGGCATGGCGTACCCGGAGCCCGGGCACGCGGCGCAGGCCCATGTGGGCACGCGCAAGCTCGAGCACGTCCGCGTCGGCCTCGCAGACCTCCTGGCGGCTGCCGGGGTCGCGCGCGGCGAGCGCCCGCGCCAGCGCGCAGGCGCCACCGCCGATGTGCAGGACCCGCTGCGCGCCGGCGGCTTCCAGCACGATCCAGATCCACCGCAGGTAGTCGAATTCCAGGTGGGTCGGGTCGGCGAGGTCGACGTAGGACGCCTCCATCTGGCTCTGCAACAGCAGCCGTCCGGACGGACGTCGCGGATCGCGCTCGACGATCAGGTCGCCGCGGCGGGCGACGATCTCGGGTTCGGGAGGACGCCGGAGCTTGCCGATCGATGGTTGATAGCGGATCGGGACATCGGGGGCGGTTGGTCGATATTGCCCGGCAGGCGAGCAATATCGACCAGATCGCCTCCGTCTACGCCTGCGCGGCGGGCGTCTGCGTTCCGGCCGGCTCGTCGCCGGCGGCCGCGGCAACCGAGCGGCGCGAGTAGCGCTCGATGAACTCCTCGGTCAGCTGGTGCGCCTCGTCGTCGGGGCGCTGGTGCATCGGTGACTTCATCAGGTACGAGCTGGGCCCGTCGAGCTGACCGGCGAGGCCGTTGTTGAGCGCCAGCTTGCAGCAGCGCACCGCGTCGGTGACGATCCCGGCCGAGTTCGGGGAATCCCACACCTCGAGCTTGAGCTCGGCGGTCAGCGGTACGTCGCCGAACGCCTGGCCCTCGAGGCGGATGTGGGCCCACTTGCGGTCGGTCAGCCACGGCACGTAGTCCGAGGGCCCGACGTGGACATCGTCGGCGGGCAGCTCGTGGCCCATGATCGACGTGACCGCGTTGGTCTTGGAGATCTTCTTGGACTCCAGCCGCTCGCGCTCGAGCATGTTGTAGAAGTCCATGTTGCCGCCGACGTTCAGCTGCGAGGTGCGTAGCAACTTGACGCCGCGGTCGTGGAACAGCCGCGCCAGGCCGCGATGGACGATCGTCGCGCCGACCTGGGACTTGATGTCGTCGCCGACGATCGGCAGCCCGGCTTTGATGAAGCGGTTGCTCCAGTAGTCCTCGCGGGCAATGAACACGGGAATGCAGTTGACGAAGCCGCAGCCCGCCTCGAGGATCTGCTCCACGTACCACTTGGTCGCCTGCTCGGAGCCGACCGGCAGGTAGGAGACGACCACGTCGGTGCGGGTCGCTTTGAGCACCTCGACGATGTCGGCGGTCGGCCCGGGGGCTTTGGTGATCTTCTCCGACAGGTACTTGCCCAGTCCGTCGTGGGTCATCCCGCGCATCACCTCGACCCCGAGGTCAGGGACCTCGGCGTCAAACTTCAGCGTGTTGTTCTGGCCGGCGAAGATCGCTTCGTGCAGGGGCTTGCCGACCTTGTCGGCGTCGATGTCGAAGGCGGCCGAGAACTCGATGTCACGGACGTGGTAGCCGCCCAGGTCGACGTGCATCAGGCCCGGGACCGGCTCGGCGGGATCGGCGTCCTTGTAGTAGTGGACGCCCTGGACGAACGAGCTGGCGCAGTTGCCGACGCCGATGATCGCCACGCGGACTTTGTCGTGCTGGTGGCGCGACGAGCCGTTCGTCGATGGGAGGGTGGTGCTCACGGAGGTATGTCCCTTCTGGAAGTTCTGTCCGGCGCGGGTGCGCGCCATGTGTTCGCTGTCAGGTACGCCGAAGCCACGAGCTGGTTACACGTCGAAGTAAACGGCTCCGTACCAACATACTCACTCGAGACACCACCTCGGCACTAAAGTAAACTCCAATGTATACTTACGCACGGCCGCGGTGACCGGTCTACCGGAAACGACGTCGATCAGGCGTTCACGGCCTCCCGTCGTCGACAATCGAGGCGATGCCGTCGTCCACGCGCGGGGTGAGTCCCTTCTTGAGCAGGTCCGACCCGGCCGACGTGATCGTCGTCGGACTCGGCGCGATGGGCAGCGCCGTCACCTATCAGCTGGCGCAGCGGGGCCTGCGGGTGATCGGGGTGGATCGCTTCTGGCCACCGCACGACCGGGGGTCGACCCACGGCGAGACGCGGATCACGCGGCTGGCCGTCGGCGAGGGCGCCGAGCATGTGCCGTTGGTGCGCCGATCGCACGAGCTCTGGCGTGAGCTCGAGGTCGCCACCGGCGCGAGCGTGCTCGAGCAGATCGGCGGGCTGGTGATCGGCCAACGCGATGACGGGTTTCTCGAGCAGACCCGCGCGGTCGCACGGCTCCACGGGATTCCGCATCGCAACCTCTCCCACGCGCAGCTGACGAACGAATTCCCGATGTTCGACGCACCCGACGATACCGAGGCGTACTTGGAGCCCGAGGCCGGCTTCGTCCGTCCGGAGGCCGCGATCACGGCCCAGTTGACGCTCGCCCGTCGAGCGGGCGCCGAGCTGCGCCTCGGCGAAGCGGTGCTGTCCTGGGCGGCGAGCGCCGACGCGGTCACGGTCACCACCGACGCGGCACAGCTCGAGGCGCGCGAGCTGATCCTGTGCGCCGGAGCGTGGATCACCAAGCTCGTTCCCGACAGCGCCGGGCTGTTCGCCGTGTACCCGCAGATCCTCCAGTGGTTCGGGGTTCGCCGCGGCTACGAGGCGCTGCGACAGATGCCGATCTTCATCTGGGAGATGGCGGGCGAGCGGGATGCGTTCACGCATCTGTCGGGCGGCTTCTACGGCTTTCCCGCGATCGACGGCCCGACCGGCGGCTTGAAGCTCGCCACCGAGCGCTACGACGCGACCGTCGACCCTGACCGGCGAGCGCAGATGAACCTGGCCGACTCGGCGCAGAACCTGCACGAGCGATATCTGGCGCGGTACTTCCCATGGGTGACGGCCGAGCCGCTGCGGGTCACGTCCTGCCTCTACACGTGCACCCGGGGGAGCCGGTTCGTCATCGACCAGCACCCCAGGCATGCGAACGTCCGGATCGTCGCTGCCTGCTCGGGCCACGGGTTCAAGCACTCGGCGGCGATCGGTGAGGCGATCGCGCAGACGATCAGCGACGGTGTCAGCGAGATCGATCTGACCCCGTTCGCGCTCGCCGGCGGGTTCCCGACGAGCGACTGAAGCGGACGGCAGCGCTTAGTCGATCGCGTCGCGCAGGATCGCCGCGGCGATCGCGTAGGCGTCGGCGGTCGGGGCCGGGTCGTCAATCACGAAGGCCCGGATCGCGGCGCCGTCGTACAGCAGCGCGAGGCGCCGGCCGACCTGCTCGGGATCTCGGGCGCCGGCGGCCCGAGCCAGGTCCGTCAGCCGCTGCTGCAGCCGGCGGCCGTGCTCGGCGGCGGCCCGGTGCGCTGGGTGTGATGGGTCGGGGAACTCCACCGCGACGCCCACGAATGGATCGCCGCGCAGCGGATGAGGTGGCTGCGCGAGTGCGGTGAACAGTTCCAGCAGCCGCGCCCGGGGGGCGAGGTCGTCGCGCCCCAGCACCGCCTGCGGCCCCACGCCGGGGTCGCGCTGCATTGCATCCAGATAGGCAGCCACGAGCTCGTCCTTGCCGACGAAGTGCTGGTACAGCGTGCGCTTGGACACGCGCGCCTCGAGGTACAGGTCGTTCATCGTGGTCGCGTTGATTCCTCGCAGCGCGAACAGGCGTCCGGCGGCCGCGAGGATCCGCTCGCGCGCGCCGCGGCCGAGCGATCCGCGCGGCCGGATCGGCGGCATTGGGATCCCTACTCGGCGCTCGCCACAGGCAGAGCGTTGAGCTCTTTGCGCACGTGCCAGATCCGCTGGCACACGGTCACCAGGCTGAGGGCGGCGAGCACGTAGACGGCCGGCGCCAGCAGGTGGAAGCTGCCGATCGAGGCGCCGCGTGCGAACACCAGCCCGATCGAGAGGATCACGACGCGGACCGGCCGCGTCGCCAGCCCGACCTTGCACTCGACGCCGAGCGCTTCGGCGCGGGCGCGCGTGTAGGACACCATCAACGAGGCCAGCACCGCCAACACCACCGCCGCGACCGCGACCTGGTCGTGCCGGGAGGCGAAGTAGGCGCCGACGGCCGTGAGGACGATGCCCTCCTCGAGCCGGTCGAGCGTCGAATCCAGGAACGCCCCGAACTGGGTGCCCTTGCCTGACATCCGTGAGTAGCGACCGTCGAGCGTGTCCATGATCGAGCCGACGATGAACGCGACACCCGCGAGGAAGAAGGTGCGGTTGACGACCAGCGCCGCGGCGGCGAGGTTCAGCACGAACCCGGTCAGCGAGATCGCGTTCGGGGTCAGGCGGCTCTCGATCAGCCGCTGCTGCATCAGCTCCTGCGGGGTCGGACCCTCGCCCCGCTGGCGGGTGCGTCGCTGCCGGGGCGGACGCGAGCGTACGGGAGTGGTGGGCGGCGCCATCTGAAACTGAGTCGAAGCTTACGCCGTCAGCGTCCGCTCGCGCTGCTCGCGCGACGGGGTGAACGCCCAGACGTCCGGTCTGGCGCGCGCCAGCAACTGCTTGGAGATCAGCGCTGCGATCGCCGCGGTCGTCGCGCCGAGCACGCAGTCGGTGAGGTAATGGTTGCCCGTCGACATCACCACGAACGCGATGTACAGCGGGTAGCAGAGCCACAGCGCCTTCGCCCAACGGTGCTTGGCGAAGCGTGACATCGGGATCCCGACCATGCAGGCGAACGCGCAATGCATCGACGGGACCGCCGCGTACAGGTTCAGGAACGCCGACGCGGTCCCGCGCTCGGCGGTGATGTGGGTGAACTGCGCGACCGGGTCGGTGAAGCCCCACTCGGGCATCAGCCGCGGCGGCGCGGTCGGGTAGACGGTGTAGCCGATCAGCGCGATCACCATCGCCGCCATGAACATGTTGCGCACGAAGTAGAACGAGTCGTTGCGCCGGATATAGATCCACAGCAGCACGGTGAACGTGACGACGTATTGGCTGTAGAGGTAGCTCACATCGGCGAGATCGATCAGCCAGTGGATGTTGACCGTCCACGCCTGAACGCTGGGCTCGATGAACACGTGCAGGGTGCGCTCGAGGTTGATCACCTTGGTCGCGTTCCATGACGCGATCCCAATGTCTGAGTGCACCAGGCCGCGCACGAGCTGATACAGGCCGTAGGCGGCGGCGAACAACAGCAGTTGGCGGACAGCGTCGTGCCACCCCTTCGGCAGCAGGCTGTCGCGAATCACGCTGAGCTGCCGTCTGGGCATCCGAAGATCCTATAACCCGATTGGTCGCTGCCGGTTAGACAACCCTTACAGCGCGCGCGTAACTATGAGCTGCAGCGCGGCGAGGTGGCGCCGATCCGGCTCAGCGAGAACGATGTCGACAGCCTGACTTCCTCCGCGCGCCTGACCGTCAGCTTGGTCCAGTCGCCATCCGGGGCGACGCAGCCCGCGCCCTCGGACAGGCGCCAATACGGCGTGAAGCGCATGCGCAGCTCGAACGTGCCCGGCTTCGGCACGCGGATCGTCAGCGAGCCGGCGGTCAGCCGCTGCAGCACGGCGGGCGCCTGGACGATCGGGGTCGCGTCGGCGACCCGAAAGACGCGCCAGTTGGCTTGATCTGAATACCTGATGCAGGTAGGGGAGCCCCGAGTCGATCAGCGCGACCTCGGCCCGGGCCGAGTAATCGGGCTCGGCGCTGGAGATCGCGACGAACCGCACCGCGTTGTCGTGCAGCCAGCGCTCGTAGGTCCCGGCCGTCAGCCTGCCGCCGTAGAAGATGTGGTTGTAGCGAATGTCCAGCTGGCGCTCCCAGCCGCGGGCGAGCGAGAACCGGGTGGCGATCTCGTATGCCTCCCAGTGAAACGAGGTGAACGGGATCTCGATCCGGAACGGCGCCGCTCCAGGCCGCGTCGCCTGACGGTCCAGGAATCGCAGCAGCGGCCGGTAGAACGCGGTCGAGGCGGTGTGGTCGACGTTGCCGGCGATGCCGTCGCGGACCGACGGCGACCAGCCGACGTACAGCAACGGCAGGAACACGAGCGCCAGCAGCCGTGGCCGCCGGCCCCAGCAGACGAGCGTCGCCAGCGGCAGCGCCGCGAACGTGCCCATCCGCGCGATGTTGGAGCCGATCGGGGTCGGGATCAGGTACAGCGCCAGCGTCGCCACCGCATACAGCGCCACCCCGGCTCGGAGGCGCACGAGCTCCCGCGGCATCAGGATCACGGCGATCACCGAGATCCCCACCAGCGGCAGCATCGTCGTGAACGCGAACGGCTCCGAGCCGCCCTGCGGGAAGATCCAGGAGATCAACAGGACCGGCGCCAACGCGGCGACGATCACCGCCGCGCCGGGCCGGGCCGCGATCGCCGCCGACCGGGTCGCCCGCCGCGTGATGCGGGGCTCCGGCACTGCGTCGGTCTGTTGCAGCGCGAGGATCACGCCGCCGAGCACGTAGCCGCCGGCGACCAGCGCGGCAAACAGCGCCGCGACGGGGCTGCACAACGCCGCACGACGGCGAGCAGGCAGGCGGTGACGGTCCGTCTGGAGTCCAGCGCGAGCACCGCGCGAGCGCCGGCAGCGCGCCGAACGCGAACGCGAGCCGCCCGGAGTACAGATCGGCCGCGGTGGCGGCCGCGAACAGGATCGAGCCGGCGAGCGCCCGGTCGCCGAAGTGGCGCCGCGCGAGCGCCGTGAACACGGTCGCGGTCCCGGTCGCCGCCAGCGCCGCCGCCAGCTGTGGCGTCAGCGTCGCCGACACTGCCGGGAACAGGACGCTGTAACCGAGTACCTGGTTGCCGCCGTACCAGTAGTTGTTCCAGACCGCGAATCCCTGCTGCTTGAACATCGCGGCTCGGAACAGATGCGCCGCCAGATCGACGCTGCTCGGCGCCAGCACCAGATACACGCCGGCCAGCGCCGCGGCGACGATCGTCGGCAGCGCCCAATGCAACGCCTGGACGTTCGGACGGACGCGTCTGACCGCGGGCCAGGTGGGCCGCGCCGGGGGTCGCGCGGTCGTCTGCTCTAGGACGGCCAAGACCAGGCGAGGATAACGTCCGCCGCGTGAGCGCAGGATGAACGGCCCGATTCCCAAACCCGACGACAATGCAGCCACCCTGTGCCTCGGCGAGGCGATCGTCGACCTGATTAGCGAGCGGCCGGGAGCGTCGTTCGCCGACGCCGATCGGTTCGCCGCGCATCTCGGCGGCGTCAGCGCCAACACGGCGGTGTTCGCCGCCCGGGCCGGTGCGCCGGCCGCGATCGCCGGCGCCGTCGGCGACGACCGCTGGGGCCGATGGCTGCGCGAGCGGTTGAGCGACGAACGCGTCGATGTCTCGCTCCTACGTCCGCGCGCCGGCGAGCCGACGCAGCTGGCGTTCGTCGCGCTCGACCAGGCCGGTGAGCCCGAGTACCGCCTGTATCCGGCCGCCGCGTCGCCGCTGGCCGGGGTCACGGCGGAGCTGCTCGACGAGGCGGTCAGCGGAGCGTCGGCGTTATTGATCACGTCGAACACGCTGTCGGAGCCCGCCGAGCGTTCACTCACGATGCACGCGCGCGAGCGGGCGCTTGCCCTCGGCCGCCCGATCGTGGTCGACTGCAACCTGCGACTGCACCGGTGGTCAAGCCAGCGGGCGGCGGTGCAGGCCGTGCGCGCCTGCCTGGCCGGGACGCAGCTGTTTCGCGCCAACGCCGCCGAGGCGACCGCGCTGACCGGGCAGCCCGATCCCGATCGCGCCGCCGACGCCTTGACGCGAGCCGGCGTGCGGCTGGTCGTACTGACGCTCGGCGCCGACGGGGTGATCGTTCGCTCAGCGGCTGGCACAGGGTTCAGCGGCCGCATAGAGCCGGTGCCGGCCCGCTCAGCGATCGGCGCCGGCGATGCGTTCACCGGGACGCTGCTGGCGGCGGTCGCGACCGATCGCCGCGCGGACGTCGATGCCGCGGTGCAACGGGCGCTGCCAGCGGCGCTGCGAGCTGCCGCGCGGGCCTGTGAGACATGGGGCGCGTGTGACTGACCGCGCGATCGCCACCCGCGACTTCAAACGTCCGACCGCACGTCGCGTCCGGGCGATCCGTGAGCGCCTGGAGCTCGTGTACGGGATCCCCGGCGCCGGTCCCCATGGCCATCCGATCGCCGAGCTGATCCTGACGGTCCTGTCGCAGTCGACCAACGATCGCAACCGCGACGTCGCCTACACCCGTCTGCGCGACCGCCTGCCGCACTGGGACGACGTCCGCGACGCGCCGGTCGACGAGATCGAGGAGGCGATCCGGCCGGGTGGGATCTCGAAGATCAAATCCGCCCGGATCAAGGACATCCTGGTTGCGATCACCGAGACCTCGGGGCATGGACTGTCGCTCGATTGGCTGGCGCAGCTGACCGTGCCCGAGGCGCAGGCCTACCTGTGCACGTTGCCCGGCGTCGGGCGCAAGACGGCCGCCTGCGTGCTGCTGTTCGCGCTCGGGATGCGGGACGTGCCGGTCGACACCCATGTCTCGCGCGTCGGCACCCGGCTCGGCCTGTTCCGTCCCGGCGCCGGCTTCACCGAGATGCACGACGAGATGCTGGCGCTGACCCCGCGCGGGCGCCGAGCTCGAACTGCACCTGAACCTGCTGCGCCATGGCCGCCGCACCTGCCACGCCCGCAAGCCGGAATGCGGCGACTGCGCGCTGGCCCGGATGTGCCCGAGCGCGGGGCAGTTCGTCTGACTTTCGCAACTGTCGGGCTGCGGGCGCGTTCTGAGGAGCATGCACAACGCGTTCGGCACCGTCAGACGTAGAACCCTCCCGCTCGCGATCGGCCTGCTCGCGCTCGCGCTCGCGCCCGGGCTCGCGGGCAGCGCCGCGGCGAAGTCGGCGCCGCCGCTCACATGGTCGTCGGCCAAGCTGGTCGACCACGCGCGGCCATACGGCGACCCGGCCGAGATCGGCGGCGTCTCGTGCCCGACTCAGTCGCTGTGCATCGGCGTCGGCTCGCACGGCACCGTCGTCGCCACCCGCGGCGCGACGACGAAGGTCGTCAACTCCGATCTCGACTCGTACCTGGTCCTGCGCGACGTGTCGTGCCCGACGACCAAGCTGTGCGTCGCGATCGCCGGCAACGCAGTGCTCTCGACGACCAACCCCGGCGCCGCCAAGCCGACCTGGAAGCGCGTCGCGCTGAAGATCGGCGTCGGCCTTCTGCAGACGATCACCTGCCCGACCGCGTCGCTCTGCGTCGCGCCCGCCTCGACCGGAGCGGTGTGGGTGTCGACCGACCCGACGGGTGCCGCCTCGGCCTGGAAGCCGACGACGTTGACCGCCCCCGGCCAGTTCATCGGAGCGGTCGGGTGCGCGCGCGGGGCGACGCTGTGCGTGGCGGCAGTAAACGGTGTCGGTGGTTCTGCTCCGCAGCTGCTGACCACCACCAAGCCAGCGGCCGGCCGCAGCTCCTGGTCGGCGGCGCCCGCGCCCGGGCCGGCGACCTGGATCAGCTGCCCGTCGACCGCGCTGTGCGTCGCGATCAGCTACGACGACATCCTGGCGTCCACCGACCCGTCCGCCGGCGGCGCGAGTTGGAGCGCCGCCCCGCTGCTGACCGTGCTCGGCACGGCGCTGACCGCGATCGACTGCGGCTCGGCCTCGCGCTGCACGGCGACGGTCTCTGACGGGAGCGTGCTGACGAGCACTGATCCCGCCGGTGGCGGGTCGGCGTGGACCCGCTCACCGGTACTCGGCCCGAACTCGCTGGGCACCTCGAGTCAGACCGCCATGGCCTGCCGGCCCGACGGCTCCTGTGTGATCCCGTATCTCGGCGGCGGGCTGGCGACGATCGCGTTCGGCCCGCCCGCCACCGCCACGCTGACTGGGCAGCTGTCGGGCCTGACGGCGATCCGCGGCCTGGCGTGCCCGTCCACGACGCTGTGCATCGGCGTCGACGACGCGGGTGCGGTGCTGCGCACGACCAAGCCGAGCGGCGCCGCCTCGAGCTGGAAGCGCCAGCTGCAGACGCCGGTCACGCGTGGGCTCAACTCCGTCTCGTGCCCGCGCACGAGCTTCTGCGCGGCGGTCGGCGATGACGACACGCTCGGGGTCAGCACCAAGCCCGGCAGCCCGTCGACGTGGGCGTTCACGACGCTGCCGTTCTCGTTCGAGGAGGGCTCGGGCGCGACGGTCGTCGACGACCTGGGCGCGATCTCGTGCGCGTCGCCGTCCGCCTGCGTCGCGACCGACTCGGTCAATCAGTTGCTGGTGTCGACGCGGCCCGGCGGCGGCGCGGCGGCCTGGAAGGCGGTCCCGGTCGGGCAGTTCGACTACGACTCGTTCGTCGCCGTGTCCTGCCCGCTGGCATCGCTGTGCGCCGCCGGCGACGTCCAGAACGGACAGATCGCCGTGTCGACGAACCCGACCCGGTCGTGGAAGCTGTTCCGGATCGCGCCGCGCGTACGCAATCACGCCGCCGGCGATCACCGCCGTGTCTCTGCACCCGGACGAAGTTCTGCCTGGCCGGCGACCAGACCGGCGCGGTCTACAGTTCGTACAAGCCGACGGCCGGCGCCAAGGCGTTCAAGCGGGTCAAGCTGACCAGCGCGACGATCGTCTCGATCAGCTGCCGTTCGGCCAAGTTGTGCGTCGCGATCGACGGCAGCGGTCGCGCCTGGTCATCGACGAACCCGTCGGGCAGCCGCAGCGCCTGGCACTCGGTCAGGCTCGACAGCCACAACTACCCGACCAACAGCGGGATCGGGCGGCGGTTGTCGGCGCTCGCGTGTGCCCCGAAGTCGGTCTGCGTGATCGGCGATGGCGCCGGCCGGGTGTTCAGCTCGGCCGGGTGACGCCCGGCCGGGGCCCGCGTGGCGTGGGTCAGGCCACCGGAGCGTGAGATCGCGGCATCTATAGGTGTGTCCGGTAACAAACCACTGGCTGGCGAGTCTTTTTGGGGGGCCGCTGACGCGGCCTTGTTTTTCGCGCGTCCCGGGCCGGAGGCGCTGCTGATCGGGCCTGCCCGATGCGGTCGCCGAGCCGCACATCCTCCGCGCTGCCGCCCGTGAAGATCTGCTAGATTCGCACTCAGATTTTTGTAACCGCATGGGAGCAGACAAGAACATGGGAAAGACGATCGGAATCGACCTCGGGACGACCAACAGCTGTATGGCCGTGCTCGAGGGTGGCGAGCCGACGGTGATCGAGAACGCGGAGGGCGGCCGAACCACGCCGTCGGTTGTCGCGTTCACTCAGTCCGGCGAGCGACTCGTCGGCACCGTCGCCAAGCGCCAGCAGGTGACCAACCCGACCAACACGATCTTCTCGATCAAGCGCTTCATGGGCCGCAAGGAGGCCGAGGTGCGCGAGGAGGAGGCGATCGTGCCGTACAAGGTGACCTCGGGGCCGGGCGGCGACGTCCGCGTCGAGGCCGATGGCAAGCAGTACTCGCCGCCGGAGATCTCGGCGATGATCCTCGGCAAGCTGAAGGCCGACGCCGAGGCGTATCTGGGTGAGACGGTCGACTCGGCCGTGATCACCGTTCCGGCCTACTTCAACGACGATCAGCGCCAGGCGACCAAGGACGCCGGCAAGGTCGCCGGACTCGACGTCAAGCGGATCATCAACGAGCCGACCGCGGCGTCGCTGGCCTACGGCCTCGACAAGGAGGCCGACCAGACGATCCTGATCTTCGACCTCGGTGGCGGCACGTTCGACGTGTCGGTGCTCGAGATCGGCGACGGCGTGTTCGAGGTCAAGGCGACCGCCGGTGACAACCACCTCGGCGGCGACAACTTCGACAAGGCACTGGTCGACTGGCTCGTCGGGAGTTCAAGAAGTCCCAGGGGATCGACCTGTCGGCCGATCCGATGGCGCTGCAGCGGCTCTACGAGGCCGCCGAGAAGGCCAAGATCGAGCTGTCGACGACGCAGGAGACGCAGATCAACCTGCCGTTCATCACCGCCGACTCGAGCGGCCCCAAGCACCTTGACATGCGGCTCACCCGCGCCAAGCTCAACGAGCTGACGGCGACGCTGCTGGATCGCACGGTCGCGCCGGTGCGCCAGGCGCTCGAGGACGCCAAGGAGAAGGGCGCCGCGACGATCGACCACGTGGTCCTCGTCGGCGGTATGACCCGGATGCCCGCCGTCCAGGAGAAGGTCAAGGAGCTGACCGGCAAGGAGCCGCACCGGGGCGTCAACCCCGATGAGGTCGTCGCCGTCGGCGCCGCGATCCAGGCCGGCGTGCTGGCCGGCGACGTCAAGGACGTGCTGCTGCTGGACGTCACCCCGCTGACGCTCGGGATCGAGACCAAGGGCGGCGTGATGACCAAGCTGATCGAGCGCAACACGACGATCCCGACCCGCAAGTCGGAGGTGTTCTCGACCGCCGAGGACAACCAGCCGAGCGTCGAGATCCACGTGCTGCAGGGCGAGCGCGAGATGGCCACCTACAACAAGTCGCTGGGCAAGTTCCAGCTGACCGGCATCCCGCCGGCGCCGCGGGGCATCCCGCAGATCGAGGTCGCGTTCGACATCGACGCCAACGGCATCCTCAACGTGTCGGCGAAGGACCTCGGCACCGGCAAGGAGCAGAAGATCGAGATCCGCTCGGGCTCCGGTCTGTCCGACGACGAGATCAAGCGGATGGTCGGCGACGCCGAGGCGCACGCCGAGGACGACAAGCGCCAGCGTGAGCTGGCCGAGGCGCGCAACAACGCCGAGAACGCCGCCTACCAGGCCGAGCGCCAGCTGACCGAGCTGGCGGAGTCGATCGACGCCTCCTCCAAGGAGGAGATCGAGGGCCACATCAAGGCGGTCCGCGAGGCGCTCACGACCGACGACGCGGCGGACATCAACGCCAAGCGCGACGCGCTCAACGCCTCCTTCCACAAGGTGTCGGAGGCGATGTACCAGCGGGCCGCCGAGCAGTCGGCGCCGCAGGACGGCTCAGACAGCGGCGCCGACTCCAACGGCGCGACCGCCGACGAGGAGGACGTCGTCGACGCCGAGGTCGTTGACGAGGGCAAGTGATGAGCACCGATCCTCGATTCAATCCCCCGGGGCCGCAGGGCCCCGGGGCGGGGACCGGTGGTCCCGACCCTGATCGCGGGGCCGGGACCGGTGGTCCCGCCCCTGATCCCGCCACCGAGCCGGCGAACGGCACGGCCGCGGCCGCTGAGGAGCCACTCGCCGACGATCAGCCCGTGATCGACGGCGAGGCGGATCCGGACGCCGGCGACGCGGCCGACGTCGACGCGCTGCAGGCCAAGGCGGCCAAGGCCGACGAGTACCTGGCGCTCGCGCAGCGCACCCAGGCCGACTTCGAGAACTACCGCAAGCGGTCGGCGCGTGACGCGGCCGCGGCGACCCAGCGCGGAGCGATGAAGCTCGCCAAGGAGTTGCTGCCCGCCGTCGACAACCTGGAGCGCGCGCTCGAGCATGCGCCCGAGGCGTCCGACGATTCCGAGCAGGCATTCGTGGCGGGGATCAAGCACGTCCACTCCGACCTGATCGCGGCGCTGCAGCGCGCCGGCATCGAGCGCTACTCGCCTGAGGGCGAGCCGTTTGACCCGACCCTGCACGAAGCCGTCGCCCAGCAGCCGTTCGACGGCTTTGCGCCCGGCACCGTGGTCGAGGTGTTCCAGCGCGGCTACCGGATCGGCGAGAGCGTCGTGCGCCCGGCGCGCGTCGTCGTCGCCGGGTGAGGGGCACGATGGCTGAGCGACCCGACTACTACAAGGTCCTCGGGGTCGGCAAGGGAGCCTCCGACGAGGAGATCAAGAAGGCGTACCGCAAGCTCGCCCGCCAGTACCACCCGGATCGCAACCCGGGCGACAAGAAGGCCGAGGAGCGGTTCAAGGAGATCTCCCAAGCCCACGACGTGCTGTCCGATTCCGACAAGCGCAAGGCGTATGACCGCGGCTCGAGCCCGTTGGGCAACTTCGCCAACGCGGCGTCGGGCGCGGGCTTTGACCCGAGCTCGTTCTCGGGCGGCTTCGGAGACATCCTCAACAACATCTTCAGCGGCAGCTGGAGCCGCCGGTGCCGGCGGCTCACGCGGCGGCGTCCGCGGCGGCGCGCGACAGCGGCCGGCGCGCGGGCGTGACCTTGAGACCGAGGTGTCGCTGACCTTCGAACAGGCGGTCAACGGCACCCAGGTGGCGCTGTCGGTGCCGACGTCGCAGCCGTGTCCGACCTGCAACGGCTCGGGCGCCAAGCCCGGCACCACACCCCGAGTCTGCCCGGTCTGCGAGGGCCGCGGCGTCGAGGCTCAGAGCCAGGGCATCTTCTCGATGTCGCAGCCGTGCTCCAACTGCCACGGCACCGGCGCGGTGATCGACGACCCGTGCCCGACCTGTCAGGGCACCGGCGCCCAGCGCTCGGTCAGGCGGCTGCGGGCCAACATCCCGGCCGGGGTCCGGGAGGGCAGCCGGATCCGACTGGCCGGCAAGGGCGAGCCCGGTCTGCGGGGCGCCGAGCCCGGCGACCTGTACGTGATCACGCGCGTGACCGATTCGCCCGTGTTCAAGCGCGTCGGCGACAACCTCGAGGTCGAGGTGCCGCTGACGATCCCCGAGGCGCTGCTCGGCGCGGTCGTCGAGGTGCCGACGCTCAACGGCTCCAAGCGCCTGCGGGTGGCGGCCGGGACCAAGCACGGCACCGTCCAGCGGCTGCGTGGCGAGGGGCCGCCGAAGCTCGGCGGCTCGGGCCGCGGCGACATCCGCTACCGGTTCGTGCTCGACGTGCCGGCGACGCTGACCAGCGAGCAGTCCCAGGCGGTCGACCGGCTCGCGCAGGTGATGAACGGCAATCCGCGTGAGCGGCTGTTCGCCGAGGCTGCGGCGACCGTCCGGCGGCCGGCGAGGGCGCGAAGGCGGCATGATGGCACGGCGGCTGCGGACCTCAGCGCGGATGGAGGTCTCATCGCGACCGCGGCGTGTTCATGATCTCGGTCGCGGCCGAGCTGGCCGAGATGCATCCGCAGACGCTGCGGATGTACGAAGCTCGCGGGCTGATCGAGCCCAAGCGCTCGCCCAAGGGCACGCGCCTGTACTCCCAGGCCGACGTCGAGCGACTGCGCCGGATCCAGGAGATGACCGCCGAGCTGGGCATGAACCTGGCCGGGGTCGAGCGCGTGTTCGAGCTCGAGCAGCAGCTCGAGGCGACCTCGCGCAAGGTTGGCGGCGCTGGAGAAGCGCGCCGCGCAGCTGTCGGCCGAGGTGCAGCGCCTGGAGGCGCTCAGGCGGGAGCTCCGCGCTGAGATCGTGCCCTACGCGGGCGGCGGTCGAGCTGGTGCGCTCGTCCGACCTGCGCCGCTCCGCGCAGAGCCGGTAGGCGCGGCTGCCGCGCAGCGGGTGTGCAACGATCTCCGGGCGGGGACCGATACGGGGGCGCGGCGCCGGGCGCTCTCAAACCAGACGGCGTGGCCGTGGCGCCGGCACACGAGACGACAGGGGTGTTGAGACCAGCATGAGGATCACCAGCCGTTCTGCGGTCCAGGGCTGCGGCGTTCGCCGCTGCGCTCGCCGCGCTCTCACTCTGGGCGCCCACGGCGCTGGCGGCCGGACCGACCGCGGGCGCCGCGCGCGTCGGCTCCGCGCCGGCGCAGCAGCAGCTCACGGTGCTGCTGCCGCTGAAGGTCGACCAGCCGGGACTCGCCGCGTTCGCGACGGCGGTCAGCACCCCGGGCTCGGCCCAGTACGGCCACTACGCGTCGATCGTCGACGCTGGCCAGGCGGTTCGGCGCCCGGTCAGCCGTCCGCGCGCGCGTGATCTCGTTCCTGCGCCGCTCCGGCGCCACCCACGTGGCGGCCGACCGCGCCGGCCTGGACGTCTCCGCGACCCTGTCGGTCGCCCGCGCGCAGCGGCTGTTCGGCGCCCGCCTGTCCTCGTTTCGGACCGACACGAAGTCGGGCGTGACGCGATTCGTCGCGCCCGAGAGCGCGACCCACGTCCCCGGCGCGCTCGTCGGCGCCGTGACCGGCGTCGTCGGCCTCGACACGCAGCCGCTGGCACCGACGCCGGCGCCCGCGTCGCCATCGCCGAGCGCCGCCGCCGACGGCTCGTCGCTGCATTCGCTGCACCCCAACGCGAACAACGGCGTCAACCTCGGCACCGCCTACCTGCCCCGCACCGGGACCCCGTCGGGCTGCGCCGCCGGCCGTCCGAAAAACGGAGGCTTCACCCCGAATCAGTACCTGACCGCTTACGGGCTGGCGTCGCTGCAGGCGGGCGGCTTCAGCGGCGCGGGCGAGCGGGTCGCGCTGCTGGAGATCGACGGCTTCAAGGCGGCCGACATCGCGCGGTTTGACAGCTGCTTCAAGCTGCCGAAGCCGCACCTGAAGCTGTTCGGCGTCGGGATCAAGAAGCCGCTGGCTGCCCGGCGGTGAGACGACGCTCGACCTGGAGGTCCTGACCGCCGCGGCGCCAAGGCTGTCGGACGTCGACGTGTATGAGTCGAGCGCCGCTCCGAGCGCCGTTCTGAACTCGCTGAAGGATGCGATCGAGTCCAAGAACCAGCGCCCGGACGTCGTCTCCGCCTCCCTCGGCGGATGCGAGTCCGACAACCTCAGGGCGCTCGGCAACCGCGGGGTCAGTCTGTACGAGCACGAGTTCGAGGTGGCCGCCGCGACCGGGATCTCGGTGCTTGCCGCCGCCGGTGACGATGGCTCGAGCACGTGCGTTGACGGGCAGGGCAACCCGACCCGCAAGCTGGCGGTCAGCTTCCCGGCGTCGTCGCCGTTCGTGACCGCCGTCGGCGGCACCAACATCGCGCTGAACGCCGCCAACCAGATCACCACGTCGGTCGTCTGGAACGACGGCCCCGGGCAGGCCGCGGCCGGCGGCGGCGGCAACAGCCGCCTGTTTCCCGAGCCGAGCTACCAGGACGCGTTCCAGGCCAGCACCCATCGTGAGACGCCCGACGTGTCGATGCTGGCCGACCTCGCACCGGGTTATGAGATCTACTGCACCGCCAAGTCGCAGCCGTGCAGCGCGAAGCACGGCTGGCTGTTCATCGGCGGCACGTCGGCCGGCACGCCGTTGCTGGCCGGCGGTGTCGCGCTGGCCGACCAGGCACTGCGTCAGGCGGGTCGCTCCGGGCTGGGGTTCGTCAACCCGCTGCTCTACTCGATCGCCTCATCCAACGCCGCGCTGGCCGCGCCGCCGACCGCGACGAGCGTGTTCTCCGACGTCGCGACCGGCTCCAACGACCTGTTCGCGACGGCGGGCACCCCGCTCGGCTGTTGCAGCGCCGGGCCGGGATATGACGACGCCTCCGGGCTCGGTCAGGTCAACGTCGCAAACCTGACCGCGACGGCCCTGACGATCGAGCCGGCGCTCGCCACGGTGGTGGCGGCCGCGGCCTCGCCGCAGTCGATCTCGAACCACCAGCTGGTGGCGACCGTGACCTGCTCGGTCGCCTGCATCCAGAGGCGCGACCGCGACGATCCGGATCGCCGGCGGCGGCACCGTGACGGTCTCTGCGGTGCCGTCACCGGCCGCGGCGGCGACCGCCGAGAAGGTCAAGCTCGGGATCAGCGGCAAGGTCTGGTCGAGGATCAACAGCGCCCTGGCGGCGCACCACAAGGTGACGGCGACGATCGTCGGGACGGTCGTCGACGGGGCCGGCAAGACCGAGCGTAAGAGCGCCCCGGTCGCGGTCGTCGCTCACGCGCTGACGTCCCGGAGCGCGCTCCCCCGGCGGTGTGCGACGATGAACCTGCAGACGGTTCGTTGGGATGGTCCTGGGGAGTGAACTTCGACGTGGAGTGCGGCGCATGCGCAACAGCATCGGTGGTGGACTGGCGGCGCTGCTCGGCGCGGCGATCGCGATCACGGTGGCCGCGCCCGCGGCGTTGGCCGCCGCTCCCATCGGGCAGGCCGCACCCGGGGCGTTGGCCGCCGGCCCGATCGCGCAGGCCGCGCGCGTGGGCTCGGCGCCGGCCGCTCGGCTCCTGACGCTGGATCTGCCGCTCAGGACGAACACGGCCGGGCTCGCCCAATTCGCGGCCGCGGTCAGCGACCCATCATCGCCGGAGTACGGCCTGTACGAGCCGGTGGCGATGCTGTCACGGCGGTTCGGGGCGACGCCGGCCCAACGGCGGCACGTCGTTTCCTACCTGCGGTCGGTCGGGGCGACCGATGTGTCGATCGACGTGACCGGGCAGTTCGCCGACGCGACGATGCCGGTCGCCACCGCCGCTCGAGTGTTCACAACGGGGTTGGCCTCGTTCCGGGTCGCCGCCGCCTCCGGCGTGCAGCGGTTCGTCGCGCCGACGGCGGCGGTCCACCTGCCGGCCGCCCTGGCCGGTTCGGTGACCGGCGTGATCGGCCTCGATACCGAGCCCTTCCAGCAGCCGCAGCCCACGCCGCCGCCTGCGGCGGCTCACCCGGCGCCCACGCCCGGCGGCCTGCGCGGGCTATTGGCCCGGTGGTCCTCGGGGTCGGCGTTCCGGTCGACCGCGGCCACCGACGTCAACCTTGGTTCCGGATATCTCCCGCGGACGGGGACGCCGGCCGGCTGCCCGGAGGCGCTCGCTCAGCCGAACGGCTTCACGCCCAACCAATACCGGCAGGCGTACAACATCGGCATCAACCCGGCGGTCACGGGCAACGGCGAGCGGGTCGCGGTGGTCGAGATCGACGGGTTCAAGCCGTCGGACATCACCACGTTCGCCAGCTGCTTCGGGCTACCAGCCGGGAGGATCAGGACGTTTCACGTCGGGGTCCACCACAACCTCAAGCCAAGCTTCGAGACGACGCTCGACCTCGAGATGCTGCTGGCGTCGGCTCCCGGCGTGTACGCGCGCGGCGTCGACGTGTACCAGAGCCGGCCCACCGGATCGGTCGTGCTGCGCGCGCTGACCGCGCCGCTTCGCCATCCGAACAACCGGCCCGACGTGATCTCGGCCTCGCTGGGTATCTGCGAGCCGGGCCTGCTCGCGACCCGGTCCGTTGGCCGGGCCGGCGCGGCCGCATTCAATCGGACGCTCGAGGTGGCGGCCGCGGATGGCGTCTCGGTCGTCTCGTCGGCCGGCGACTCGGGATCGACCGCCTGCGTGAACCCCCGCAGTCGGATCGGAACGCCGTTCCGACTGAAGGCGGTCAGCTTCCCCGCCTCCTCACCCTGGGTGACCGGGGTCGGCGGCACGAATATCGCGCTCAACGCCGGCAACGGCATCGTTCGGCAGGTCGTCTGGGACAACTCGCCGAACCTGCCCGATGCCGGTGGCGGCGGCTACAGCCGCCTGTTTCGCCGGCCGAGCTACCAGCGCGGCTTCACCCGGTCACGCCACCGCGTCGTGCCCGACGTGTCGATGCTCGCCGACCCGTACCCGGGCTACCTGATCTACTGCTCGGCGCGGCCTGGGTGCCTGAACAGCCTCAACAGCGACCCCTGGACGCCGTTCGGCGGCACCAGCGCGGGCGCGCCGCTGTTGGCCGGATCGTTCGCGTTGGTCGACGCCGACCTGCGGACGCACGGGTATCCGAACCTCGGCTTCGCGAACCCGTTGCTGTACAAGATCGCGCGCTCGAAGCTCCGTCACGCCGTGTTCCGCGACGTCCGGATCGGCTCCAACGACGTGTTCGCGGCCAAGCGCCGCGGGGTCGGCTGCTGCTCGGCCAAGCGCGGATTTGACGCCGCGTCGGGGCTGGGTAGCGTCAACATCGGTGCGCTGATGCTCGCCGCCGCGGCCAAGAGGCACCGCTACGCGCGGCTGAAGGTGCACGTTCCGCGCCAGCGCCGTGTGCTGCGCGCGCGGGCGGTGCGCGTCACCGTCCACTGCTCACGCGGGTGCCTGTTCGTCGCCTACACGAGGATCCGGATCAAGGGCCGCAAGGGCCGGATCAAGGCCCAGAGCCGGCTGCACAGGCGCAGCCGCCGGGGGAGCTCGACGGTCTCGATCCGGCTGTCGCGGCCGGCGCGGACGAAGATCGTCAAGGCGTTGCGCCACCACGATCGCGTGACCGCCTACCTGTACGCGGCAATCGTCGACCCGACCGGCAAGATCGAGCACCACACGCACGGCTCGAAGCTCCGCATTCGCCGCTAGGGCGCGCCGTGGACCCGTCCCGGAACACGCCTCAGCTTGCCGCCGCGCGCCCTCGGCGGTCGCCGTTTTGAGTCCGGATGGTTAGCGGAGCCGCGAGGCGGATAGGTTTACGGCATGGACGCGAAAACCGTAGCCGTTGCCGGAGCGCGTGCGCGGATCGCGATCGGGATCGCCGGGATCGTCGCGCCCGGGGCGGCGGCGCGACTGATGGGCGGCCGGTCGGGGTCCGCGGGGCTCGCGCCGGTGGTGGTCCGGATGCTCGGCGCGCGGGACATCGCGCTTGGCCTCGGCGCAGTGATCGCGATCGATCGCGGGGCACCGGCACGGGGCTGGCTCGAGGCCGCCGCGCTCGCTGATACCGGTGATCTCGTCGCCAGCGTGCTCGGTCGCGACCGCCTGACGCCAGGGGCGTTCAAGGCCACAGCCGCCCTCTCGGGCGCGTCGGCGGCGCTGGGCGCGCTGCTCGCGAGGCAGCTGGATCCGCCACCCCCGCCCGATCCGGGTCACCCCGAAGCGATCGCGACCGGCCACCCGTCCGAGCCGGACCCGGCGGGTTCCTGAG
Organism: uncultured Solirubrobacteraceae bacterium; assembly: GCA_963846015.1. Taxonomy (GTDB): domain Bacteria; phylum Actinomycetota; class Thermoleophilia; order Solirubrobacterales; family Solirubrobacteraceae; genus Palsa-465. The sequence continues at coordinate 246,940 of CAWJUE010000001.1, read as the reverse complement.
CAGCGCGACGCGCTGACCGCAGGCGGATCTCAATCTCAGTCGGTCCTGCGTGTGCGGGCGCGTCCGCGGCGCCGCTTGTGCGCGCCGCTACGACGTGCGATAATCTAAGTCACGAACACTAAGATCTTTGAGGAATACGCCATGCAACTTGACAAGTTCACGATTAAGTCCCAGGAGGCGCTGCAGGCCGCGCAGCAGCTCGCTGACGAGCGCCGCAACCCGCAGACGATGCCCGAGCATCTGCTCGCCGTGCTGCTGGAGCAGGATGGCGGCGTCGTTGTGCCCGTACTGCGCAAGCTCGGGGTCGACCCCGCGGCGGTGCGCCAGGCGCTGGGCCCGCGGCTGGATGCCCTTCCGAAGCTGACCACGAGCGGCGGGCGCGAGGAGCCCGCCGGCGGCTCCGGCGAGTTGGTCCAGATCCTGCGCGCGGCTGAAACCGAGATGCGGGAGCTCAAGGATGAGTACGTCTCGACCGAGCACCTGCTGCTGGCGTTGGCCGGCCATCCCGGCGGCGCCGGCGACGCGCTGCGCAGCTCGGGGGCAAGCGCGGATGAGCTGCTCAAGGCGCTGTCCGAGGTCCGCGGCTCGCAGCGGGTAACCGACCAGAACCCCGAGGAGAAGTTCCAGGCGCTGGAGAAGTACGGCCGTGACCTGACCGAGGCCGCGGCCGCCGGCAAGCTCGATCCGGTGATCGGGCGCGACGACGAGATCCGCCGCGTCATCCAGGTCCTCAGCCGCCGCACGAAGAACAACCCGGTGCTGATCGGCGAGCCCGGCGTCGGCAAGACCGCGATCGCCGAGGGACTGGCCCAGCGGATCGTCTCCGGCGACGTCCCCGAGGGACTGCGTGACCGTCGCGTCGTCTCGCTCGACGTCGGCGCGCTGATCGCCGGCTCCAAGTACCGGGGAGAATTCGAGGACCGGCTCAAGGCCGTGCTGAAGGAGATCGCCGACGCCGACGGCACGGTGATCCTGTTCATCGACGAGCTGCACACGATCGTCGGCGCCGGCGCCGCGGAGGGCGCGGTCGACGCGGCCAACCTGCTCAAGCCGATGCTGGCGCGCGGCGAGCTGCGCGCGGTCGGCGCGACGACGCTGGACGAGTACCGCAAGCACATCGAGAAGGACGCCGCGCTCGAGCGGCGCTTCCAGCCGGTGTATGTCGGCGAGCCCTCGGTGCAGGACACGATCGCGATCCTGCGCGGGCTCAAGGAGCGCTACCAGGTCCATCACAAGGTCCGGATCCAGGACTCGGCGCTGGTGGCGGCGGCAACGCTCAGCCAGCGCTACATCGCCGACCGCTTCCTGCCTGACAAGGCGATCGACCTGGTCGACGAGGCGGCCGTCAAGGATCCGGATGGAGATCGACTCCAAGCCGACCGAGATCGACGAGGTCGACCGGCACATCATGCAGCTCGAGATCGAGCTGCAGTCGCTTGGTGACGACGACGATGCCGGCACCGCGGCGCGCCGTGAGCAGCTCGAGCGGACGCTCGCCGAGGAGCGCGAGCGCTCGGCCGGGATGCACGCCGAATGGCAGCGTGAGAAGGATTCGCTCGGGGCCGTCGCCGAGGTTCAGGAGCAGCTGGAGGACGCGCGCCAGGAGCTCGAGCGCGCCCAGCGCGAGGCCGACCTCGGCCGCGCCGCCGAGCTGCAATACGGGACGATCCCCGAGCTCGAGAAGCGTCTGGCGCAGGCCGAGCACGCCGAGGCTGACGCATCGAACACCGCCGAGGCCGAGTTCAAGTACCTCAAGGACGTCGTCGACGCCGAGGACGTCGCCGAGATCGTCGCCAAGTGGACGGGAGTCCCGGTCACGCGCCTGCTGGAGGGCGAGATCGAGAAGCTGGTGCACATGGAGGGCCGTCTGCATCGGCGTGTAATCGGCCAGGACGAGGCCGTCGAGGCTGTCGCGGCGGCGCTGCGGCGCTCGCGCGCGGGCCTGCAGGACCCCGATCGCCCGATCGGCACGTTCCTGTTCCTGGGCCCGACCGGCGTCGGCAAGACCGAGCTGGCGCGGGCACTTGCCGAGTTCATGTTCGACACGCAGGAGGCGATGGTCAGGATCGACATGTCGGAGTACATGGAGAAGCACTCCGTGTCACGGCTGGTCGGCGCGCCTCCGGGCTACGTCGGCTACGAGGAGGGCGGTCAGCTGACCGAAGCGGTCCGCCGCCGGCCCTACTCGGTGGTGCTGCTCGATGAGATCGAGAAGGCCCATCCCGACGTGTTCAACGCGCTGCTGCAGGTGATGGACGACGGTCGCCTGACCGACGGTCAGGGCCGCACCGTCTCGTTCAAGAACGTGGTGCTGATCATGACCTCGAACGTTGGGGCGGGCGGGGGCGATTACCGCGCCGGCGTCGAGTCGACCTTCAGGCCGGAGTTCATCAACCGCCTCGACGACATCGTCGAGTTCGCGCCGCTGACGCGGTCCGAGATCGGCTCGATCGTCGATCTGCAGGTCGCCAGGGTGCTGGAGCGAGTCGCCGAGCGCGGGATCACGATCCAGCTCTCCGACGACGCCCGGACCCTGATCGGCAACCTCGGGTACGACCCGACGTACGGCGCGCGGCCGCTCAAGCGCGTGATCCAGAAGCGACTGGTCGACCCGCTGGCGCTGGCGATCCTCGAGGGTCGCTTTACCGCCGGCGACACGGTCATCGTCGACGCCGCCGACGGTGAGCTGACTCTGGAGCGTGCTGCGGAGGCGGTTGTCGTCAACTGACGCGGCGCGGGGTTGGGGGGGTTTCATCCATTGCGGGTGAGAGCCCCCCAGCTCACGCCTGGGGGAGGCGTTGCCCCCAGGCGAACACGTTCTTCTCCGTGTGCAGATGCATGAACGTCTCGGTCTCGCGAACGCCGTCGATCGAGCGGATCTGATCGTTGATCACCGCCAGCAGCTCGGCCTCGTCGGTGCACACGACCTCGACGATCAGGTCGAACGAGCCGGCGGTCACGACCACGTATTCGACCGTCTCGATCGTCGCCAGCTGCGCCGCGGTGACCCGGGTGTCGCCGCTCACCCGCAGCCCGATCGTCGCGACCACGCCACGCCCCAGCGCGACCGGGTCGGTGACCGCGACGATCCGCATCGCGCCTGACTCGCGCAGTCGGTTGACGCGCTGGCGGGTGGCGGCCTCTGACAGGCCGACCGCCTCGCCGATCTCGCCGTAGGACCGCCGTCCGTCCTCCTGCAGGATCGCGACGATCGCCTCGTCGCGAGCGTCCAGTTTCGGTTCCCGTGCGCCGGTCATCGCGACGCTACCGACTGCAACAGTTGCAAGATATCGCTTAGACAACTATATTAGTCTCTATAAGTAACTGATGCAGTTGAGAGGAGCGGCATGAGCACGACTGTATCGACGGGTCGCGTGCGTGACGCAGCGCTCGCGCCTGTGCGCCCGAGCCGGCCGGGCCTGAAGACCGGCGCGATCGGCTTCCTATCCAACGTGGTGATCGGCGTCTCGTCGACCGCGCCGGCCTACTCGATGGCGGCGACGCTGGGCCTGCTGGTCGCGGTCGCCGGCGTCGGGACGCACGCCCCGGCGGTGCTGCTGGTGTCGTTCGTGCCGATGTTCTGCATCTCGCTGGCCTACCGGGCGCTGAACCGCGCCGACCCGGACTGCGGCACCAGCTTCGCCTGGGTCACCCGGGCGCTCGGTCCGCGGCTCGGATGGATGACCGGATTCACGATCTTCATCGCCGACGTGATCGTGATGGCGACGCTGTCGGAGATCGCCGGCAAGTACCTGTTCCTGCTGCTCGGCTGGCACAGCGCCGCTCGGTCGACGCTGGCGTTGGTGCTCGCCGCGGTCGCGTTCATCGCGCTGATGACGTGGGTCACCTACCGCGGGATCGAGCTGAGCGCGCGGGTCCAGCAGGCGTTGATCGCGGTCGAGCTCGGGATCCTCGGGCTGCTGGCGGTCGTCGCGCTGATCAAGGTGTACGGCGGCAGCGCCGGCGCGCACGCGATCCATCCGTCGCTCGCTGGGTCAACCCGTTCGCGCTGTCGTTCGGGACCCTTGCCGACGGGATCCTGCTCGGCGTGTTCGTCTATTGGGGGTGGGACGCGTGCGTGACCGTCAACGAGGAGTCGCAGGACAGCCGCCGCGGTCCCGGCAAGGCCGCGGTCGTCTCGACCCTGATCCTGCTGGTCACGTTCCTGCTCGTCGCGATGGCGGGCCAGTCGGTCGCCGGCCCCGGCTTTCTCGCCAACCACTCGACTGACGTGCTCTCGGCGCTCGGCGGCCACGTGCTCGGCGGCACCCTCGACAAGCTGTTGATCCTGGTCGTGCTGACCTCGACCGCCGCTTGCACCCAGACCTCGATCATGCCGACCGCGCGGACGATGCTGTCGATGGCCCGGTGGGATGCCGCGCCGGCCGTGTTCGCACGGATCCACCCTCGCTTCCAGACCCCCGGCGTGGCGACGATCGTGATGGGCGTCATCTCGACCGTTTGGACGGTCGCGCTGCTGGTTGCCAACCCGGCCCAGAGCGTGCTTGGCGACTCGATCACTGCGCTCGGGTTCGATATCGCCTTCTACTACGGGATGACCGGGCTGGCGTGCGTGGTCTACTACCGGCGCTGGCTGCGGCGCGGCGTGCGTCAGCTGGTGACGCTCGGGCTGGTGCCGCTGCTCGGAGCGGTCTCGCTGGCGGCGATCTTCGCCAAGGCGCTCGGCCACTACTCGCAGCACACGATCGACGGGGTGCCGGTCAACTATGCGGCGCCGGTGTTCGGGATCGAGGTCCCGATCGTGATCGGGATCGGGTCGCTGCTGTTGGGGCTGGTGCTGGCGTTCGCGCTGCGGCCGGTCTACCGCTCTTTCTTCTCGCGACGGCTCGAGGTGCTCGACCCGTCGGACATCCTCGACCGGGAGACGGTCGCATGATCGATCCAATGCGCCGCTGGGCCCACGTTCACGAAAAGCCGGACTATGCGGGGCTGGCAACGTTCTGCGGAGCTCCCTACACCGAGGATCCGGCGGAGCTGCTCGGCTTTGACGTCGCGATCGTCGGCGCGCCGATGGACGAGCTCGTCTGCGAGCGGCCGGGCACCCGGCTCGGCCCGCGGGCGATCCGGCAGGCGAGCGCCGTTCCCGGTCGCGCAGCTCGCCGTCGGGATGGACCCGTTCGCAGAACTGCGGGTTGTCGATTACGGCGACGCGGCGGTGCTGCCGGCCGACCCGGTGGCGTCGCATCGCGGCGATCGAGCAGACGGTCAGCGAGGTGCTCGCCGCGGGGGCGCTGCCGCTCGTGCTCGGTGGCGATCACTCGATCGTCGAGCCCGAGATCCGCGCGGTCGCCGCCAGGCCACGGCCCCGTCGGCGTGATCCACTTCGACGCCCACACCGACACCGGCGCCGATTGCTTCGGCGTCAAGCTGTCGCACGGTACGCCGTTTCACACGCTCGTCGGCGCGGGCTGATCGATCACCGGCGCGGCCGGATCGCCGGGCGAGCACCGGGGGAGATACGTTATGGCTCCGGCCGTACACATCCCAATCGACGAGGGAGACCAACGGATGCCGACCTACATCATGCTGACCAAGCTGACCCCCGAGGGAATCCAGACGATCAAGAACAACCCTGCCCGGATCCGGGAGGTCAACACCGAGGTCGCCCAGCTCGGCGCCGAGGTCAAAGCGCAATGGGCGACGCTCGGCGAGTACGACTTCGTCAACGTGATCGAGGCTCCCGACGAGAAGACGATCGCGCGGGTGTCGCTCGAGTTGGGCTCACGCGGGACCAGCCGCTACGAGACGCTGACCGCGATCCCGATCGACGACTTCATCGGAGCGCTCTAAGCCAGTGACAGACGTCGTGCTGGTGATCGGGGGCGGCGCGCGCGAGCACGCGCTCGTGCAAGCGTTGGCCCGCTCGCCGCGGGCGCCCGAGCTGATCTGCACCCCCGGCAACGCGGGGATCGCGGCCGACGCGCGGGTCGTCGGTGGCGTCGACCCCGACGATCCCGAAGCGGTCGTCGCGCTGGCCGTATCGGTTGACGCGTCGTTGGTGGTGATCGGCCCCGAGGCGCCGCTCGTCGCCGGCGTCGCCGACGCGTTGCGGACGGCGGGGGTGCGCTGCTTCGGCCCGGATGCCGGTGCGGCCCGGCTGGAGGGCTCGAAGGCGTTCTGCAAGGAGGTCATGGAGGCCGCCGGCGTCGCCACCGCCGCCTACCAGGTCGTCTCCGAGGTCGAGGCCGGGATGGCCGCGATCGGCGGGTCCTATCCGGCGGTGCTCAAAGCCGATGGCCTCGCCGCCGGCAAGGGCGTCGTGATCGCGGATGACGCGGTTACGGCCCGCGCCACGCTCGAGGACCTGCTCGTCGCCCACCGCTACGGCACCGAGCGAGTCGTGATCGAAGAGCACCTGACCGGCTATGAGCTGTCGCTGCTGGCGTTGTGCGATGGCGAGCGAGCGGTGCCGCTGGCGAGCGCTCAGGACTTCAAGCGGATCGGCGACGGTGACAGGGGCCCGAACACGGGCGGGATGGGCTCCTACTCGCCCGTGCCCGCGGTCGACGACGGGCACGCCGCGCGGATCTGCGCGGCCGTGCATCAGCCCGTGGTCGACGAGCTCGCCCGGCGTGGCAGTCCGTTCTCCGGCGTGCTCTACGCCGGCCTGATGATGACCGCCCAGGGCCCGCGCGTGATTGAGTTCAATGTCCGCTTCGGCGATCCCGAGACGCAGGCAATCCTGCCGCGGCTGCGGACCGACCTGCTGGAGCTGCTCGAGGCGTGCACCATGTCTGGCGGGCTGTCTGGCGTTGCGCCGCCGCGCTGGGACCCACGGCCGGCCGTGACGGTCGTGCTGGCGTCCGCCGGCTACCCGGAGTCGTCACGGTCTGGCGACGTGATCGCGGGCCTCGATCGCATTGCCGGCGACGATCTGTTCGTGACCCATGCGGGCACCGCGCTCGACGCCGACGGTGCAGTCGTCACCGCCGGCGGCCGGGTGCTGAGCGTGACGGCGCTCGGCGACGACATCGCCGCCGCGCGCGCCGGGGCTTATGCTGCGGCCGACATGATCTCCTTCGATGGCAAGCAACTGCGGCACGACATCGCCGCGTCACCCAGCCGTTGAGCGCCGACGAGGAACCGAGGCTGGTACCGGTCGACTCGGCTGCCGAACAACCGACCCCGTCGTCTTCCCCCGAGCCGGCATCGCTCGCCGCGACCCGCGCCGACATTCAGGAGCTCGACGTCGACGAACCGCAGGTCGCGATTCTGATGGGCTCAGAAAGCGACCTGCCGGCGATGGAAAAGGCCGAGACCGAACTGACCGGGCGAGGGATCCGGTCCGAAACCCGCGTGATGTCGGCTCATCGTGAGCCCGACGTGGTCGCCGAATACGCCAAGAACGCCAAGCTCCGCGGGATCCGGGTGATCATCGCCGGCGCCGGCCTGTCGGCGGCGCTGCCGGGCGTCGTCGCCGCCCACACCGAGCTGCCGGTGATCGGGGTACCGCTGACCAGCCGCACGTCAGTCGCGGGCGGGTTGGACGCGCTGCTGTCGATCTCGCAGATGCCGCCCGGCGTGCCGGTCGCGTGCGTCGGCGTCGACAACGCCCGGAACGCCGCTGTGCTCGCAGCGCGGATTCTTGCCGCCTGACCGCTGCGGTGACGCTCGCGCCGCGGTGCGCCGGGGTCTTGCAACCGGCGAACGGCGCGTGGGCGGCGCACCGTTCCGGTGCGTACCGCCCCCTGCGCTGTCTTAATTCACGCGTCCGGATCGTCTGCGGGCGGCGGCGTTAGGCCGCTGCTGCGCAGGGATCTTGCGTGACGGGGTGGGTCGTCAGGTCCTGGATGTACTGGGCGATCACGGCGGCAGCGCCGCGGATTGCGCGGGGCGTGGTCGACGTGGTCTGGCTCTGGGGGAGAAGAAGTTGAGAGGTGCTCATGCGTATCGCCTTGCTGCTCGTTGTACGATGCTTGCCGTACATTAGCACGTTGTACGACGTCCTTCGTACAAGGCCGGCGGGCGTTCTATATTGGGAGGGGCAATGTCCATACACGTCGGCGACTCAATCGCGCATCCATGCTGCACGGAGCTGGAGCTCAGCGCCGTGCTGCACGCGCTGTCTGACCCGGTGCGGCTTCGGATCGTCGCGGAGCTCGCGCGCGGCGATGGCGAATGCACGTGCGGCAGCATCGATCTGCCGGTCACCAAGTCGACCTGCACCCACCATTTCAAGGTGCTGCGCGAGGCCGGTGTGATCAAACAGCGCCAGCAGGGCACCACCCGGCTGAACACACTGCGTCGTGCCGACCTCGAGTCGCGCTTCCCGGGCCTGTTGGAGACGATCCTCACGGCCGCGGAGCAGTGCGGATCCGACGCCATCGCGGCCAAGGCCGCCACCGCCGCGGCGACTCCCGAGGCCACCGCGAAGGTGGCGGCCAAGGTCGCCGCCAGGGCCGCGGCCTAGTACACCGCCCGCGTTGATCGCCCCGCACAACCCGCGTTGATCGCCCGCTACACACGTCGCGAGCTCGGCGACGCTTGGTCGGATCACGCCCGCTTCGAGGCGATGCGCCAGGTCGAGGTCGCCGCCTGCGAGGAGATGGACGGGCCAACCGCGAGCGAGCTCGAGGCGATCCGCGCGGCCACGTTCACCGTCGAGGCGGTCGACGAGCGCGAGCGGGTCACCGACCACGACACCGCCGCCTTCGTGGACGTGCTGTCGGAGTCGGCCGGCCCCGCGGGGCGCTGGATCCACTACGGCCTGACGTCGTCCGACGTCGTCGATACGGGCCTGGCGCTGCAGATCAAGCACGTCGCCGGCCTCGTGCTCGCGGACGCCCGGGCGCTCCCTGATGCGCTCGCCGCGCGCGCCCGTGAGCACGTCGACACGCTGTGCGTCGGACGGACCCACGGCATTCACGCCGAACCGACCACGTTCGGAATCAAGCTCGCCGGGTTCGCGTTCGAGGCCGACCGCAACGCTCGTCGTCTGGAGCGGGCGTTCGCGCAGGCCGCGGTGGGGGCGGTCTCGGGCGCGGTCGGCACCTACTCGGCGACCTCGCCGCAGTTCGAGGCCCGTGTGCTGGAACGGCTGGGACTGGAGCGCGAGCCGGTCTCGACCCAGGTCGTCGCTCGCGACCGCCACGCGGAGCTGCTCGAGTCGATCGCGCTGGCCGGTGCCGGGCTCGAGCGGCTGGCGACCGAGATCCGCCACCTGGCGCGGACCGAGCTGTCGGAGGTCACCGAGCCGTTCCGCGCCGGCCAGAAGGGCTCGAGCGCCATGCCCCACAAGCGCAACCCGATCAAGTCCGAGCAGGTGTCCGGCCTGGCGCGGCTGCTGCGGGGCTACGCGTCGGCGGGCCTCGAGGACGTGGCGCTGTGGCACGAGCGAGACATCTCGCATTCGTCAGTCGAGCGGATCGCGCTGCCCGATGCCACGACCCTGCTCGACCACATGCAGCGGCGGATGCTCGCGCTCGTCGACGGGATGGTCGTCAACTCCGAGCGGATGCGTGAGAACCTGGAGCTGACCTACGGTGCGCTGTTCAGCCAGCGGGTGCTGCTGGCGCTGGTGAGCGCGGGGTCGAGCCGGGACGACGCCTACCGGATCGTCCAGCGGCTGGCCCAGCGCGCGCTCGACGAGCGCACGCCGCTGCGGGAGCTGCTGGCCGCCGATCCGGCCGGCGTCGATCTGGACCTGGACGTGATCTTCGACTACGCCCCGTTCGTCCGGTACGCGCACGAGATCGTGGCGCGGCTGGACGAGATCGCCTAGCCCGGTCGCCGTGGCTGCCGCGCCTCCGGGTGGTCGCGATTTCTCACGAGGGGTGTTAACGATCGATCACACCTGCTGATGATCGCGGCGACGCATCTCAGCCGACGACTGGCTCGAAGATCGCCAGAAGCGTCGTGACGATCGCCTCGCGCGGCCGCGCCCGTTCGCCTGACAGCCAGTCGATGATCAGCCCGTCGGTCGCACCGACCAGCGCGACCGCGGCCATCCGCAGGTCGACGGCGCCGGCCCCGTCCGCCGCCTCGGAGGCGATCAGCCGCGCATAGTCGCCGAGCACCCGGCGGCGCAGTTCGTCGAGGTCCCGGCTGACGCCGATCATCTCGAAGTAGTTGACCCGGGCGCCGCGCTCGTCGTCGAGCGTCGCCTCGACGAATGCTCGTAGCCCCGCCTCGAGTCGCCGCGCGCGGTCATTCCCGGCGCCGTCGATCGCGGTTTGCACGCCCGTCAGCACCTCCTGCACGTGGCGCTCGTAGACAGCGCCGAGTAACTGCTCCCGGCCCGGGAACTGCTCGTAGAAATAACGCGGGTTCAGCCCGGCGCGGCGCACAGCGCCTCGATCGTGGTTGCCGCGTAGCCATCGGTCCCGAACAGCTCGAGGCCCGCGTCGAGCAGCTGCTCGCGCCGTTCCGCGCGTCGCTCGGGCGCGCTCTTGCCGCCGTAGCGGCGCTCGGCTGACGACCAGGACGAAATCGCGCCACGCAGCTTATCTGGATACGCGGCTTGACAGATGACGCCGGCGTGATGGATACTGGTAAGCGGGCTTGCCAGATGCTCGTGGACGCCCACGGGCTGGGAGGACACCCCCAGCAACCCCCCAACGACCGCCGACCTCAGCGACCGCCCCGATGTTCAACCTGATCCTCTACGCGGTTCCCTACTTCCTCGCCCTGCTCGCGATCGAGTGGATCAGCTTCCGCCACACCGGCGATCACGACGAGGCGATGGCCGGCTACGACGTACGCGACACCGCGACGAGCCTGTCAATGGGCCTCGGCAACCTCTTCATCAACCTCGGCTGGAAGCTCGTGGTCGTCGTGATCTACACGGCCATCTACGAGCTGACACCGCTGCGAGTGCCCTCGCATGCGTGGTGGGCGTGGGTCCTGCTGTTCTTCGCCGACGACCTCGCGTACTACTGGTTTCACCGCGTCAGCCACGAGGTCCGAGTGTTCTGGGCCAGCCACGTCGTCCACCACTCCAGCCAGCACTACAACCTCTCGACGGCGCTGCGCCAGACCTGGGTGCCGATGACGTACCTCCCGTTCTGGCTCCCGCTGGCGCTGATCGGGATCCCGCCGTGGATGATCATCCTCGAGCAGTCGGTCAGCCTCGTCTATCAGTTCGGCATCCACACCGAGCGCGTGGGCCGGTTCTGGCGGCCGCTCGAGTTCGTCTTCAACACGCCGTCACACCACCGGGTCCATCACGGCGCCAACCAGCAGTATCTGGATCGCAACTACGGCGGAATCCTGATCATCTGGGACCGGCTGTTCGGCAGCTTTCAGGGCGAGACCGAGCCGGTCCGCTACGGGCTGACGACGAACATCGAGACCCACCATCCGGTCCGCGTCGCGTTTCACGAGTACATCGCGATCGGCCGTGACCTCCGGTCTGCGCGCGGGTGGCGCCAACGGTTGGGCTACGTCTTCCGCGGCCCGGGTTGGTCGCCGCCGGTGCCGTCCGGGGGCGCACCCGACAGCAGCCAGCGCAGCGCCGCCACGACGACCTCCTGATCCTGCGGCGGGTGGGTGAGGCGGTCCAGCAGCAGGCCGTCGAGCATCGCCGCCATCGCCTGGCCGTCGCGCTCGGCGCCGCTGGGCTGTGGCTGATGTCGCGCCTGACGCCGGGCAGCTCCTACGCCCCCGACGTCCTGCCGGCGCTGGGCGATGACCGGCCTCGGCCTCGGCCTGGCGTTCGTGCCGATCCTCGGGCTCGGTACCGGCGATGCCCAGGAACGCGACGGCGGGCTCGCTTCCGGCCTGATGACGACCGCGCAGCAGATCGGCGGCGCGGTCGGGATCGCCGCGTTGATCACGATCGCGACGAGCCGGACGACGGACGCGCTCGGCGCCGGCGCTCGCCCCGTCGACGCGCTCTCGCACGGGTTCTCGGCCGCGTTCGGAGTCGAGGTCGGCATCCTGCTCGCGACGGCGCTCACGGCGCTCGTTCTGCTCCGGCGCGAGGGCCGCGTCGGCCGTGCCGCCCGCGTCGGTCGAGGCGTCGCAGCCAGCCGCTAGCATCGCGAACATGGCTGCCGCCCTCGCTGATCTACCGCTGCTTGCCTCCGGCAAAGTCCGTGAGATCTATGACCTCGGCAACACACTGCTGATCGTCGCCTCAGACCGGATCTCGACCTACGACGTCGTGCACCCGACGCCGCTCCCGCACAAGGGCGACGTGCTCACCGGGCTGTCCACTTTCTGGTTCGAGCGCACCGCGGAGATCCTCCCCAACCACCTGATCTCGGTCACCGACGGCGTCCCTGCGGAGGCCCGCGGCCGCGGGATGGTCGTCAAGAAGCTGAAGATGCTGCCGGTCGAGTGCGTCGTGCGTGGCTACATCACCGGGTCGGGCTGGAAGGACTACCAGGCGACCGGCAAGGTCTCCGGGATCGAGCTGCCCGACGGCCTGCTCGAGTCCGAGCGGCTGCCCGAGCCGCTGTTCACGCCATCGACCAAGGCCGAGGTCGGTCATGACGAGGCGATCGACTTCGAGGGCGCCGCGGAGCTGATCGGCGACCGCGAGTTGGCCCAGCGAGTCAAAGACGTCTCGATCGCGCTCTACGAGTACGCGGCCGAGCACGCGCGCGCCCACGGGATCATCCTTGCCGACACGAAGTTCGAGCTCGGGCTCGACGCCGACGGCACGCTGACGATCGGCGACGAGATGTGCACGATGGACTCCTCGCGCTTCTGGCCGGCCGACGACTACGAGCCCGGCCGCGGCCAGCAGAGCTTCGACAAGCAGTTCGTCCGCGACTGGGCGTCATCGACCGGATGGGACAAGAACCCGCCCGCGCCGCCGATCCCCGACGACATCCTGCAGCGAACCGAGCAGAAGTACATCGAGGGCTACGAGCGGATCACGGGCGAGCCGTTCGTCGCCTGGCTGGAGCGCACCGGCGCCTCCGCCGGGGGCTGACGATGCGGGCCCGCGTGCTGGTCAAGCCCAAGGCGGGGATCCTCGACCCCCAAGGGCAGGCCGTCGAGCGCGCGCTGCCGGCGCTCGGCTTCCATGGCGTGCGCAACGTCGCCGTCGGGCGGATGATCGAGCTCGACCTCGACGACGTCGAGCAGCTGCCCGAGATGTGCCGGCGGCTGCTGACCAACCCTCTGATCGAGGACTTCGAGATCGTCGAGTCCGACACTAACTTGACTGAGATTCCCGTCTCCCGGGTGGCCGGGGCAAGATCGTGAAGTTCGGCGTCATCCGCTTCCCTGGCTCCTGCGACGAGGTCGACGCGCAGCTGGCCTGTGAACGGGTCGGCGAGGCCGTCATCCTGTGGCACGGCGATCGTGACCTGCAGGGCGTCGACGCGGTCGTGGTCCCGGGTGGCTTCTCCTACGGCGACTATCTGCGCGCCGGCGCGATCGCCCGCTTTGCCCCGGTGATGGAGTCGGTCGCCGAGTTCGCCAACGACGGCGGCATCGTGCTCGGGATCTGCAACGGCTTTCAGGTCCTGTGCGAGGCGGGCCTGCTGCCGGGGGCGCTTCTGCCCAACGACCACCTGAAGTTCGTCTTCCGCCAGGTCGCACTCGACGTCGTCCGCACCGATTCGCCGTTCACGCGCGCGTGCGCGACCGAGCCGCCCACGCGGCAGCTCTCGATCCCGGTCAAGCACATGTCCGGCCGCTACTACGCGCCCGACGATGAGCTGCGCCGCCTCGAGCGCTCCGGCCAGGTGCTGCTGCGCTACGCGCCCGGTCATAACCCCAACGGCTCGCTGCGTGACATCGCCGGCGTCTGCAACGAGCAGCGCAACGTGTTCGGGCTGATGCCCCATCCCGAGCACGCGGTCGACCCGCTGACGGGATCGGTCGACGGGCTGTGCCTGTTCGAGTCGATCCGGACCGAGATCGCCGACCGCGCCGGCGCCGCCGTCTAGATGAGCATCACCGACGAACGTCACCGCGCGCTCGGGCTGACCGACGACGAGTACGCGCTGATCGTGTCGCTGCTCGAGCGTCACCCAGGCGACACCGAGCTGGCGATGCTGTCGCTGATGTGGTCCGAGCACTGCGCCTACAAGCACTCCAAGAAGCTGCTGCGACGGCTGCCGACCGCGGGCCCGGCCGTGCTGATGGGACCCGGCGAGAACGCCGGTGTGGTCGACGTCGGCGGCGGCCTCGGGGTCGCGTTCAAGGTCGAGTCCCACAATCACCCGAGCGCGGTCGAGCCGTTCCAGGGCGCGGCCACCGGCGTCGGCGGAATCCTGCGTGACATCTTCGCCGTCGGCGCGCGCCCGATCGCGATGCTCGACTCGCTGCGCTTCGGCGAGCCTGCGCACTCGCAGCGCTCGCGCTATCTGCTCGAGCGGGCCGTCGCCGGCATCGGTCACTACGGCAACTCGATCGGCGTGCCCACGGTCGGTGGCGAGATCTACTTCGAGGACCCCTACGAGCACAACTGCCTGATCAACGCGATGTGTCTGGGTCTGGCGCCGCACGAGCGCCTGATCCGGGCGGCCGCGGCCGGACCGGGCAACGTGCTGGTGCTGCTCGGCGCGCTGACCGGGCGCGACGGGATCGGCGGCGCCTCGGTGCTGGCCTCGGCCGAGCTCGGCGACGGCGAGTCCGACGAGGCCAAGCGGCCGTCGGTCCAGATCGGCGACCCGTTCGCCGAGAAGAAGCTGCTCGAATGTTCGCTGGAGCTGCTCGATTCGGAACTGCTCGTCTCGCTGCAGGACCTCGGCGCCGCCGGGCTGACCTCGTCGGCGTCCGAGATGGCGGCCAAGGGCGGCGTCGGCCTCGACATCGACTGCGACCGGGTGCCGCTGCGCGAGCCCGGACTGGAGCCGTTCGAGATCATGGTGTCCGAGTCCCAGGAGCGGATGTTGTGCGTCGTGGCGCCGGACCGCGTCGACGAGGTGATCGCGGTCTGCGAGCGCTGGGAGACCCGTGCCACGCCGATCGGCGAGGTCACCGACTCTGCGCCGGATGCGGATCCTCGCCGGCGGCGAGGTGGTCGCCGACCTGCCGGTCTCGATCCTCGTCGACGACTGCCCGTTGTATGACCTGGAGCCGGCGGCGCCTGATCCGGGCGCCGCGTCGCTGTACCCAGCCCCGTCGGCGGTGCTGACCGGCGTCGAATCCGCCGGCGAGACGCTGCTGGCGCTGCTGAGCTCGTCGAATATCGTCTCCCGTCGCCCGCGTGTTCGAGCAGTACGACCCGGTCGTGCAGTCCCGCACGGTCCGTCGGCCTGAGCAGGCCGATGCGGCCGTCCTGGCGCTGCCGACCGGCGAGGCGATCGCGGTCGCGATCGACGGCAATGGCCGCCGCGTCGCGTGCGATCCGCGTGCCGGCGCGATCGAGGTCGTGTTCGAATGCGCCGCCAACCTCGCCTGCGTCGGCGCGCAGCCGCTCGGGCTGACCAACTGCCTGAACTTTGGCAACCCGGAGAAGCCGCACGTCGCCTGGCAGCTGACCGAGGCGGTCGATGGGCTGGCGCACGCCTGCGACTCGCTCGGGATCCCGGTGATCGGCGGCAATGTCTCGCTCTACAACGAGGCGCCGAGTGGGCCGATCTATCCGACGCCGGTAATCGGCATGGTCGGCGCGCTGCCCGATCCGAGCCCGCGCCGCCGGACTCGGGTTCGCCCGAGCCGGCGACGCGATCGCGCTGGTCGGCGCGTTCGCGCCCGGCTACGCCGGCTCGGAGCTGGCCAAGCTGCGCGGCGCACCGGTGAGCGGACCGCTGCCGCCGCTCGACGAGGCCGCCGCCGCGCAGGCGCACGAGCAGGTCCGATCGCTGGTGCGCTCCGGCGCGGTGCGCAGCGCTCACGACATCGCCGAGGGCGGGATCGCGGTCGCGCTGGCCGAGTGCTGCGTGACTAACCGGCTCGGCGCCTGGGTGACGCTGCCGGCCGGGCTCGATCCATTCGCCGAGGCGCTTGGACGGGCGTTCATCGTCTCCGGCGCACCCGAGGCGCTGGCCGGCCTGGATGTGATCGGCACCGTCGGCGGCGATTCGCTGTTGCTGGACGGCATCACCGAGCTCGCAGTTTCCGAGATCGTCGCCGCCCGTGAACGGGGCGTGTAGCGGCCGTTGCTAGTGTGGAAGGACCGCACTGAAGATGGCTCATCTCCTCGACCATCGCGACGGACCCCGTGACGAATGCGGCGTGTTCGGGATCTTCGCTCCCGGCCACGATGTTGCGCGCCTGTCCTACTTCGCGCTGTACGCGCTGCAGCACCGTGGGCAGGAGTCGGCCGGCATCGCGACCGCCCCGCAGGGTGGGCCGATCCTCGCGGTCCGTGAGCAGGGACTGGTTTCGCAGGTGTTCGACGATCACATGCTGCGATCGCTGCCGGGCGACATGGCGATCGGTCACGTCCGCTACTCGACCACCGGCTCCTCGGAGTGGGAGAACGCTCAGCCGATCGTGCGCGACGACGGGCGTTCGCTGGCGCTCGCCCACAACGGCAACCTGATCAACGCCGTCGAGCTGCACTCGGAGCTGCGCGGACGCGACGTCCCGTTTCGCTCCACCTCGGACTCGGAGATCATCGCTGCGCTGCTGAGTACGCATCCGGCGGAGCGGATCGAGGATGCGCTCGCCGAGATCCTGCCGCGGATGCATGGCGCGTTCTCGACCGTGGTGATGACCGACGAGTGTGTCGTCGCGTTCCGCGATCCGCACGGCCTGCGCCCGCTGTCGATCGGCCGGATCGTGGCGCCGGACGGGAGCACCGATGGCTACTGCGTCGCATCGGAGACCTGCGCGTTCGATCTGATCGGCGCTGAGCACCTCCGTGACGTGGAGCCCGGCGAGGTCGTGACGCTGTCCGAGCGCGGCCTTGAGTCGTTCCCGGTGATGCCCGATCGGCGGCGCGCGTTCTGCGTGTTCGAGTACATCTACTTCGCGCGTCCGGACTCACGGATGGGCGGAACGGTGCTGCAGGTGGCGCGCGCGAAGATGGGCGAGATCCTGTGGGACGAGGCGCCGGTCGATGCCGACGTCGTGATTCCGATCCCTGACTCCGGCAACGCCGCCGCGCGCGGCCTGGCTCGCGCTGCCGGCCTGCCCCAGGACGATGGCTTCATCAAGAACCGCTACGTGGCGCGGACCTTCATCCAGCCCGGGCAGGAACTGCGGCGCAACGGCCTGCGGCTGAAGTTCAACCCGTTGCCCGAGGTCGTCGAGGGCAAGCGGCTGATCGTCGTCGACGACTCGATCGTCCGCGGCAACACGATGCCCGGGATCGTCAAGATGCTGCGCGACGCGGGCGCCGCCGAGATCCACGTCCGGATCTCGTCGCCGCCGATCAAGCACCCCTGTCACTACGGGATCGACATGTCGACCCGTGAGGAGATGGTCGCCCACAACCGCACGGTCGCGGAGGTCTGCGCCGAGATCGGCGCCGACTCGTTGCACTACCTGTCGCTTGCCGGGCGTCTACAAGGCTGTCGGGGGCGGGCGCGGCGACCATTGCGACGCCTGCTTCTCGGGCGACTACCCGCTCGAGCGCTCAGAGTCGGCCGGCGGCAAGCACTCGCTCGAGCTCCCGCTCGTCCGCGCTGTAGCAGCGCTCCGCGCTGAGCTCTGATCGCGCGCCCAGACGTCTCAGGTTGCGAGCCGTCACCGGCGCACAGAGCTCGGCGTCGCCTGGGCCATCCGCGGCAGGTCTCGATCCATGCGGAGTGTCCGGATCAGGACATCTGTCCAGCCTTCGTACCTGAATTCAGGACGATTCTGTCCTTGCGCCGAATGACTTGTAGGCAATCGATCGAAGTTCTCCGAGGCGTGTCGATTACCAACATGGAGCGTGAGTCGGAGGGCCAGACTGACGTTCAACACCGGGGGCGGGGGTCGCCGCTCCTTCCACATTTGGGCCCTCGCCCGAGTGGGCACGGCTCCTGAAAGGAGTCATTCGGCTGAAGACAAGTACGCACAAAATGTGGCTCGGGCGGCGGTTGGTGCCGCTCGGAACCTGTTGCCTCGGCGTCGTGGCCGCGCTGACCCTCGCGCTGGGCTCGGCAAGCGCGTCCGCCGCGAGCTTCAACCTGACGCGGTCAGCGCGGCGCGCTGGTGAACCGACGCTGGGCCTGGTCAACGCGGAGCCCGAGGTGGCGAACCTGACCAACGATCGCAGTGTCAACGACGCGATCCGCGTACTCGGCCGCGTGACCGCGACTCGCGGTCGTTGGCGTGCGCCACACGACCAACGTCGAGCACGAGTGGATCGGCGCAGCGCTCAGGTCGGCGTCGGCGGCGACCCTCGGCGGTCGTGCGCTGCTGAGCTCGCTGGCCGATGTGCGCTGGACATCAGGGTCACGACGCCGTCTCGACGACGCAACGGTCGACTACGCGTGCGTCAACAACGCGCTGCAGCCCGACCTACGAGCTCGACGCTCGACGGACGATCACGATCAACGGCACAGGTGCCGCTCGACGCGGCTGGCACAGACACTCTCGAGCCTGCCGCTCGGCTTGCCGCTGCTCGACGGCCGTGGTCGTCGATCACCGTCAACCAGCACACTTCGAACCGCGAACTCGGATCACGCGAGACGCTGCTGCAGGTGCAGCTGCTCGGCGGGCTGGCGCGGCCTGACGTTGACGGCGGTATCGACATCGTGCTCGGCGACGAGTCGAAGGCGGGCGCCGACGGCAACCCGTCGCACGCACCGGCACGGCGGTGGCTGTGGCGGCGGCGGCGGCGGCAACGGCGGCGGCGGTAACGGCGGCGGCGGCGGTAACGGCGGCGGCGGCGGCAACGGCGGCGGCGGCAACGGCGGCGGCGGCAGCGGCGGCGGCGGCAACGGCGGCGGCGGCAACGGCGGCAACGGCGGCAACGGCGGCGGCTCGGGCGTCTGCCCGGTCGGTTCCACCGTGGCGTCCGGCGGCCTCTGCGAGATCGCGGCCGGCAGCGAAGGCAACTCGCTCGGCGATCACGTTCAACTCCGGCGACATCTCCGGCGGAACCGTGTATTCGCTCGCGTTTGCCAAGCGGCACTACAAGAGCCTGTGCCTCAACGGCCCCGGACCGAACTATGCGGTGATCGGCACCAACCGCAACGACACGATCACGGTCTCCGGGACGCGCCAGCGGGTGCTGGGCCTCGGGGGTGCCGACAAGATCACGGTCAAGAGCGGCGACCAACACCTGCGTCGACGCCGGGATCCGGCAATGACACAGTCAAGCCGCCAAAGCCGCGGTCCGCGTTTACGGCGGCGCCGGCAACGACAGGATCACGGCCGGTAACGGCAACGACGTCGTCTACGGCGGCGGCGGGCAGGACGTGATCAAGGCCGGCAACGGCAAGGACAGCCTCAACGGTAATGCTGGCAACGACACGATCACGGCCGGCAACGGCGCCGATCACCTGTACGGCAACGCCGGCGCCGACAAGCTGACCGCCGGCACGGGCCGGGATTACCTGTTCGGGGCTGCTGGCAACGACACCCTGACCGCACGGGGCAAGGTGGCGTTCGTCAACGGTGGCGCGGGCCGCAACGTTGCCTACGTCACGACCATGCGATGGCGAGCTTCGCTCGCAAGCACGGCACGAAGAAGGTGCACATCATCTAGACGTCCTGGTCCTCAGACGCCATCGGCGCCCGTCGGCTTAGGCCGGCGGGCGCTCGTTGGCGTTAAGGCGCTCTGCCGGCTGTGGGGCCGGCTCCGCTTGCCGGCTTCAGGCCGGGTCGCGCTCGTTGACGTCTGGAGCGAGCGTCGCCAGCTCGGCCAGGATCGCGTCGCCGTGCTTGGCGACGAACGACTGCCCGATCCCCTTGATCGCGAGCAGCCCGGCGTCGTCGGCCGGCCGGCGGCGCAGCAGCTCCTCCAGCACCGCGTTGGTCGCGACCGTGTACGCGGGCTTGCCCTCCGCCCGGTCGGCGCGCCACCGCTTGAGCCGCTCGAACTCCGTCTGATCGACAGGCGGCCCCGACGGCTGCGCCGCCGAGCCGCCATTTGCAGCGCGCCGCCGCGCCGGGGCGCGGTCGGCGACCGTCAGCCAGTCCAGCGGATCGCAGACGTCGCAGCAGCGTCCGGTCGGCGCCGGCGGCAGCGGATCGCCGAAGTGGTCGAGCAGCTGCTGTCGGCGGCAGCGGTCCTCGCCGGTCGCGAACGCCTTGAGCGCGTGGTAGGCCTCCCAGCGGCGGTCGCGCGCGGCGCTGGCACTCAGCGGCGGCGCGTCCCATGTCAAGCGGGCCGCGCAGCGACACCGCGACCCGGCCGCCGGGCGCGGGCTCCAGCGTCACCGCGCCGCAGCGCTCGGCGACCGCCAGCGCGATCCGGTCACGGTCGCTCTGGCCGCGGGGATCGATCGACGCCCCAGCCTCGCCCGGCCATGGCAGCCAGGCGCCGGAGCGCCGCCGCGACGTGCTCAGGGCGCAGCTCGGCGTCCTGGATGAACTTCACGAGCCGGCCGAGGTCGCCCCGCATCGCCAGCATCACCGCGCGCGCGGGCAGCCCGTCACGCCCGGCACGGCCGGCCTCCTGGTAGTAGGCCTCGACGCTTGCGGGCATCGCCCAATGCCAGACGCTGCGCACCCCGAACGGAAAGTCGACGCCCATCCCGAACGCGTTGGTCGCGACCATCACGTCGGCCTCGCCGTTCGCGAATGCCGCCTGGGCGGCGGCACGGGTGTCGGCATCCATCCCGGCGTGGTATCCGGTCGCGGCCAGCCCCTGTGATCGCAGCTCCGTGGTCAGCTCCTCGGTGTCACGGCGCGTGCCGCAGTACACGATCGCCGGCCGGTTGGCCGGATCGGCCAGTCCACCGATCAGCGTCGCCCGCTTGCGACCGACCGCGCCGTCGCCGGCGAACTGGACCGTGTCGAAGCTGATGTTGGGGCGGTCGAAGCCGCGGGAGACGATCAGCGGATCGTCGATCCCGAGCCGCGCGACGATCTCGTCGGCGACCTTCGGCGTCGCGGTCGCCGTCGCCGCCATCACCGGGGGGCCGCCCGAGTTCCTCGATCACCGGCCGCAGGCGCAGGTAGTCCGGCCTGAAGTCGTGGCCCCACTGCGAGACGCAATGGGCCTCGTCGACGACGAACAGGCGGATCCGCCGATTCGACAGGGCCCGCCTGAACGCTCCGTTGGCGAACCGCTCGGGCGCGCAGAACACGATCTGTGCGTCGGTCTGAAGCGTCTGCAGCGCGTCGGCGGCCTCCTGTCCCGACAGTGTCGAGGCGAGCATCGCGGACCGGACGCCGAGCGCCGTCAGCCGGTTGTGCTGGTCGGCGATCAGCGCGATCAGCGGCGACACCACGACCGTCAGCCCGTCGCCGTCGGCGATCGCCGGCAGCTGGTAACACAGCGACTTGCCCGAGCCGGTCGGGAACAGCAGCAGCGTCGAGCGGCCGTCGAGCGCGGCCTGCACGGCCTCGCGCTGCCCGGTCCGGAACGCGCTCAGGCCGAACCGGTGCAGCAGCTCGTCCGGCGTCTCGAGCCGGCTGGCGACGTCGCCGGCGCGTGGCGGTCCCGCGGTTCGCCGGGGTGGCGGCCAGTGCCGCGGCGACGGGCTCGCACGTCTGCTCCTGCTGAGTGGTCAGCCGGCCGTCGAGCGCGCGCAGCGACTCCAGCGGCGCCTCGGTCAGCAGCGCGCCGAGCGGGGCCGACCAGCCGTGATCGGCGTCGGTGTCGGCGCCCGCGACCGCCTGCGCGAGCGGCGTGACGATGCCGCGCTCCCGCGTGTCCAGCAGCCGGAACGCGTCCCGCGCGCGCTGCAGCGCCGCCTCGCGATCAGCGGAGTCGGTGGCATCGGCGAGGGCGCGGACAACGGCGAGCATGACGTTGACGGTACCGCCGGTCGGGGCGGATCCAGGCGCCGGGCCAGGATTGGCGATTTCGTCACCGGGGGTGTGACGGGATCGCCAACCTTCGCGTCCGCGCGGCGCTGGCCCGAGTTAGCGATCTCGTCGTCGGCGCTCGTCAGTAGGCGCACAGACAGCGATTCCCCGAGCGCAGGCGGGACGCAGCCGCTCGGCGCCTACCACAGCGCGATCAACCGGCTCGTGCACGACCCACCCGCGTCGCTCGATCCCAACCAGCTGGCGCTCCAGACCCAGGTCCTGGACGAGTGGAGTGGGTGCCCGGAACGGCAACCCCACCGTCCCGGCGACTCCGCTGTGGTCGCGTTCACGGCGTCCGGTCATCGGGTGATGGCGTTGATCCCGTCCGGTAACAGCACCCTCACCCCGACGACGACGATCATGCCGACACCACTGCGGGTTCTCGCGCTACCGCAGCGCCCCGTGCCGGCACGCCGGCTGGCCGGCTTGCTGTGATGGGCTTACCGCGGTCTAGTACGGCCGCCGCTAACGCCGGTTCCTGCGGGCGAGCCTGGCGGACCGCGCCGTGAGCGATCACTAGCCTGACCGCCATGAACGTCGCCGTGCTGGCCTCGGGAACCGGCACCAACCTCCAGGCGCTGATCGATCGCGTGCATGGGCGCGACGGCGTCACGATCGTCGCGGTCGGATCCGACCGGCCCGACGCACAGGCGCTCGCGCGCGCCCGCGCCGCCGGATATCCCGGAGCGCGCGTTCGCGCTGTCGGACTTCCCCGGCCGGCGTGACCGCGATCTGGCGATGGCGGACTGGTTGCGGTCGCTCGGGGTCGGAGCTGGTCGTCGCCGCCGGCTACATGCGCCTGCTCGACCCGGCGTTCCTGGACGCCTTCCCGCAGCGGGTGATCAACGTCCATCCGGCGCTGCTGCCCGCGTTCCCGGGTCTGCACGTCGTCCAGCAGGCGCTCGACTACGGCGTCAAGGTGTTCGGCGTCACCGTCCACTTCCTCGATTCCGGCGTCGACACCGGCCCGATCATCCTCCAGCGGGCGTTGCATCTGCCCGACGCGAGCGACGCCGATCAGGTGCTGGCGCAGCTGCATCCGGTCGAGCACGAGCTCCTGGCGGAGGCCGTGATGCTGATCGCGCGCGGTGCGGTCAGCTTCGATCCGTCCAACCCGCGCCGGGTCCTGCTCGAGCGGTAGAGTCGGCCGTATGGCAACCGCGGAAGACGTGGATCCCGTCGAGCTGGCCGCCGAAGCCGCACCAGGCCC
Source organism: uncultured Solirubrobacteraceae bacterium (assembly GCA_963846015.1). Classification (GTDB taxonomy): domain Bacteria; phylum Actinomycetota; class Thermoleophilia; order Solirubrobacterales; family Solirubrobacteraceae; genus Palsa-465. The sequence continues at coordinate 223,947 of CAWJUE010000001.1, read as the reverse complement.
GAAGATCCGCCGGGCGCTGCTGTCGGTATCCGACAAGACCGGCATCGTCGAGTTCGCGCGCGGCCTGGCCGACCTCGGCGTCGAGATCATCTCCACCGGCGGCACCGCCGGGCAGCTGTCGAGCGCCGGCGTGCCGGTCCGCTCGATCACCGACCTGACGGGCTTTCCGGAGATCATGGACGGTCGCGTCAAGACGCTGCACCCGAAGCTGTACGCGGGTCTGCTCGCGGTCCGCGACAACCCCGAGCACGTCCAGGCGGCGCGAGGAGCACTCGGTCGAGTTCGTCGATCTGGTCTGCGTGAACCTGTATCCGTTCGAGCAGACCGTCGCTCAGCCGGGCGTCGCCGACGGCGACGTGATCGAGAACATCGACATCGGCGGCCCGACGATGATCCGCGCCGCCGCCAAGAACTTCGTGTACGCGGCGCCGGTCGTCTCGCCCGAGAGCTATGACGCCGTGCTCAACGAGCTGCGTGAGACGAGCGGCCACCTGTCGCGCTCCACCCGGCAGTCGCTGGCGGCCGCCGCGTTCGCCTACACCGCGCGCTACGACACCGCGATCGCCCGCTGGTTTCAGGAGAAGCACGAGGACTTCCCGTCGCTGTTCGTGCGCGCGTTCGAGCAGGTGCTGGAGCTGTCCTACGGCGAGAACCCCCACCAGCGGGCCGCCTACTACGAGCAGGTCGGCGCGCCGTCGCACGTGCTCTCTCAGGTCTCGCAGCTCGGCGGCAAGCCGATCTCGTTCAACAACCTGCTTGATCTCGACGCCGGACAGCAGCTGCTGGCCGAGTTCGACGAGCCCGCGTGCGTGATCATCAAGCACAACAACCCCTGCGGGGTCGCGATCGGCGCGATCGCGCTCGAGGCCTACGGCAAGGCGTTCGCGTGCGATCCGATGTCGGCGTTCGGCGGGATCGTGTGCCTGAACCGCAGCGTCGACGCCGAGCTCGCGGCGGCGCTCAAGGAGCAGTTCATCGAGGTCCTGTTCGCCCGCGGCTACTCCGAGGAGGCGCTGTCGGTGCTCGCGGAGAAGCAGAACATGCGGATCCTCGACGACCAGGACGAGCACCGCGCGATCGCCCCCGGCGACCCCCATATGCGCCAGGTGGCGGGCGGGCTGCTCGTCCAGGACCGCGACTCCTCGACCGAGCGCCGCGCCGACATGCAGGTCGCCTCGGCCCGGGAGCCGACCGAGTCCGAGTGGCGCGATCTCGAGTTCGCCTGGGTCGTCTGCAAGCACGTGAAGTCCAACGCGATCGTGATCTGCCGCGACGGCGCCACGATCGGGATCGGCGCCGGCCAGATGAGCCGCGTCGACTCGGTCCGCGTCGCGATCGAGAAGGCCCGGGACGGCGTCGCCGGCGGCGCGCTCGCCTCCGACGCCTACTTCCCGTTCGCCGACGGGCCCGAGCTGGCACTGGAGGCGGGGGTCACCTCGATCGTCCAGCCGGGCGGGTCGATGCGTGACAACCTGACCGTCGAGGCCGTCGACAAGGCCGGCGCCGCGATGGTCTTCACCGGCCACCGCCATTTCCGCCATTGAGCGGGATCGGGCGATGATCGGCCGACGCGCCGATCGATGAGCCCCGACCGCGTCCAGCGCCTGGCCGGCGATCCGCCCTCGCCCTACGAGCTGCAGCTACGGCTTCTCCCGGGTGGTCGTCGCCGGCGGCCTGGTCCTCGTCGGCGGCACCACCTCGGTCACCGAGGACGGCTTCGTGGTCGGCGAGACCCCGTACGACCAGACCGTCGAGATCCTGCGCAAGCTGCTGCACGAGCTCTCCCGCGCCGGCGTCGTCGCCGAGGATGTGCTCCAGACCCGCGTCTACGTGACCGACATCTCCCGCGCCGACGAGGTCGGCCGCGCCCACGGCGAGGTGTTCGGCTCGATCCGCCCGCTGATGACCATGCTCGAGATCTCCGGCCTGATCGACCCGCGCATGCTCGTCGAGATCGAAGCCGTCGCCCTCGCCCCGCCGCCCGGCTGACCCGCCACTCGCGTCGCCGGCTGACGCGTCCGGCCTCCGGGGCTCGCGAGCGTCGAACGCGCCTATATGGCCTGTTTCTCGCCCCGGTCCGTTCACCTGCTCGAGTACGCGATCATGTGGTGCCCGCCGCTGTAGCTCAGCTGGTAGAGCAGCGGACTTTTAATCCGAAGGTCGTGGGTTCGAACCCCACCGGCGGCATCGAGAAGTAGCTGTAAACCGCAGCTTTCGCTCGGAGCGCATCAGTCGCGCGGACCCTGCTGGTATGCGAAGTACCCGCGGTAGCGGCGGCGAAGTCGATGACGCTCGGTTGGCTCCGCGCGCGGACGCTCGCGCCGGTCTGATCAGACCAGGGGGCGCCTGCTGCTGGACGCCAGCCGCCCGGGCGCCGCGGCCGCCCTGTTTCTCGTCGCGTCTGTCACCCGGTCGTCCGACGCTGCCCAGCGTGATGCGGCTGCTCGGCAAGCGCGGTGGTGTCTGCCCGGAGGCGCCGCTTGGCGGCCCTGGATCGACGACGAGGTCTGGCGTGTCGTCGGGGACCGGATCAAGAACCGGGACGACGCTTCGGAAATGACGGTGGGCGAGAGCGACCGCCGCTGCAAGTCCGAAGAGGAGCGCCCCGAAGATGACGTACAGCCAGAAGGGCGGGCCGGCTGGCGGAGGCGGCCGCGGCGCCGGAGCGGGCTGAACGTACGGCCCGGACGGATGCGCCAGCGCCACCGCGTGCGGCCGCGCGCTCACGGCGCCCACAGACCGCCCGGCACGCGGCGCACCCCCGCGGCGGAAGGCACCGCCGAGAACGTGAAGGTCAAGAGGACCGCCAGCGCGGCGAGGCAGGTTCGTCGGTGTCTGCGGACGCTCACGAGGCACCCTGGGCCGGCGGGCGGCGCCCACCTGACGCTGATCGCATGACCAGGGACTCCATGACATCACCGGTAGGCCGGTGAAGCGTGCAGACCAAGACCACCAGCACTCGGGGAAACCCGGATCACGAAAAAGCGGAAGCGATGCGCTGCTGCATCACCGACGATCGACCCGCGACGCTTCAACGTGCCCCGAACTGTGTTTCGAACTCGGCAATTCTCATCTGCGTGATCTGCTCTCAGTTGCCCTGATCCGCCGTAACTGCGGCGATTGTGCTGCCATTCAGCAACTTTTTATCCGAACGTCGTGGGTTCGAACCCCACCGGCGGCATCGAAGAGGTTGCTGGTCAGAGAGATGTTCAGTGACGTGCAACCCAGTTGATCCGACGGCCCGTGCCCTGTCCGCTCGTCTCAAGCCGTGCCCAGAGCGCGTTTGAGTGGGTGTTTACCGCCAAGTCCACCACGCCACCATTGCCGGGGGCGGAGTACGGCACGTTCGGCGCCGCCTGTCAATACGTGGACGGAACGTTCGTGTTTCAGACCGTCCAAACCAAATGCGGGTCGAAGAGCCGCAGACCGGTGCCGCATTCAACTTCTGGCACCCTAGGCTCGTCACCCTGCATCTGTGGCCCTGGTACCCGAACCTGTCCGGCATATTCATGGGCATGAATCCGCTCGTGACGCGGGTCTTCCGGCGACACTCCTGTTCCACCAGGGCTAGCCGCGCGAGCCAGGACGCTTGGACGGCGAGGTCAGGGCCCCGTAGCGCGCGGTGATTCAGGCCTCGGTCGCTGTGTTGGGTTCCGGCTGACAGAGCAGATCATTCGCACTGCGCGCCGGAGCGGGCGCGCGATCGCCGCGGGCGCTTCGGTGGTCGAAGACACGGGCGGAAGCGACGGCCCCCGGCTGCTCTTGACGTTCCGCGCCATCGACGCGATCGCCGAGTTTGACGCGCTCTAGGATTGAGCTGGACATTTCGCTCAGCTGACTGAGCTTGTTCATCAGGATCTGCATCTCGAACATGTCGACGATGCTGATCTGCTCCCCTTGTTGCTTGAGCAGCTCTAGCCTGGCCTGCACATCAGCGGTGGCTTGCTTGATCGCCTCGGAAGGATCTGCGGTGTCCACGCGCGGTCGACCGCATGTGAGCGGCGCGAGTGCCGCTGGGCGGCCGAGACCCGGGCGCCATCTCGGATAATCGCGTCACACCACCCGATCACGAGTTGGTTTCGGTTGCGGATGGCGCGCTGCCAGCACCCGCCTCGAGGGCCGCGCCGACACCGCATCGTAGGTCAGCGAGTTCTCAATCCGCAGCAGCCCTCGAACGACACCGGCTTCGTCGGCAACGACATGCACCTGTGCGGGTGTCAGCCGCGGCGGTGTCTGGCCCGAGGCCTCCGCGACGGTCGGAACCGCCAGCCCGAGGGCAAGCGCAACCAGACTTCGTCTCCATAACGCTCCCAAGATCACGCTTCGGCTCCCCTTTTGCGCTCTTTCGACCACCCACCGCTTGGCCGCGCACGAGACTAGCGACGCTATCGGCTGCAGCCGCTTCGGGGCTTCGACACCCGGAGCGGAAGCCGCGGCTGGCGCCCGGGACGCCGGGACGACGCAGGTGGAACCGGAAGCGCGGCTGCTGCAGTCTGAACTTCTGGATCGCCGAAGCAGCGCGCACCCGGGCTGCAAGCACCCCCGCGCGGACTGGCGAGATGCGGACGGTGCCGCCTCGTTGCGCAGGGTGCGGATCCTTCGATCGGTCGGGAACCGCGCAAGGGGTATAGCCTGGCCGCATGACCGCGGTGCCGCCTGCCAGGCATCTGCTGCGCGCGCGCGATCTCGCGGACCGCCGCTACGCCGAGCCGATCGGCGTCGACGAGATGGCGGCCGCCGCCGGGCTGTCGCGGGCGCACTTCAGCCGCGAGTTCAGCCGCACGTTCGGCGAGTCACCGAAGGCCTACCTGATGACCCGCCGGCTCGAGCGCGCCGCCGCGCTGCTGCGGAACACCGACCGGTCGGTCAGCGAGATCTGCCTGGACGTCGGGCTGGTCGGCCTCGGGTCGTTCACGACCAGCTTCAAGCGCCACTTCGGCAAGACGCCGACCGAGTACCGCGCGAGCTTCCCGCCGGCCTCGGCCCAGGTGATCGTCCCCGCCTGTTACGTGCGCCTGTACGGCCGCCCGCAACACAGCACAAAGCGAGAAGACCGAGCGGTGGCGGCGCGATTAGCTTTCCTGCTCAGCACACCACTGAAAGGAGCAACGATGCAGGTACAGAACGCACAACTCTGGGTCCACGACCAGGACGAGGCGCTCGACTTCTATGTCGGCAAGCTCGGCTGGGAGGTCCGCAGCGACGTCACGATGCCCGAGCTCGGCGGCTTCCGCTGGCTGACGGTCAGCCCGCCGAGCCAGCCCGACTTCGCGGTCGTGCTGATGGCGATCCCGGGCCCGCCGGTGATGGACGCCGAGACCGCCGACCAGGTCCGCTCGCTGATGGCGAAGGGGTTCGCCGGCACCGTGTTCCTGATGACCGACGACGTCGACGGCGACTACGAGCGCCTCAGCGAGGCCGGGGTGGAGTTCACGACGGCGCCGACCGACATGCCCTATGGGCGCGATTGCGGACTGCGCGACCCGTCCGGCAACCAGTTGCGGCTGGCCCAGCTCGCGCCGCAGTTCGCCGCTGCGTAGCGGCTTCACCGGGGGTGCCCTGCCTGGGCACCCCCGGTTGTCATGCGTACGGCGGATTCGCGCCGCCGATCGACCTCGCGGGCCTTGATCTCCAGAGGTGGTCAAGGTGCCCGCCGGGGGCTGAGACTATGGGCTAGGTCGTGGTGCTATTCAGCGGGCAGGCGGGAGAGCGCCAGGTCGATGCTGTGCTTGGCCGCGATCTCAACGGGTGTTCAAGACCACGCGTCTGGTAGCGCCGTTCGCGTCGGCGGCGAACCAGACATGAAGGTGGCCGTGGCTGTCGATGCTGTGGAGGCAGAGATGGCCGACGCTCAACTCGGCTGAGATGGTGTCAGCGGCGCGGCCTCCTCGGCGGCCGCAGCCCGGCGATCGACGCGAGCGAACGCGGCCGCGATCGGCCGCGCGCTGGCGCCGTGAAGGACCACGCTGAGCAGCACCGTGGTGACCATCACCTCGCCGGCCAGGCCGCTGGCACTGCCATCTAGGCCGATCACCGCGAGCAGACCGAACACCAGCGACGCCAGGCCACGCGGTCCCATCCAGCCGAGAAACAGGGCATCGCGGCGGCTGATGTCAGTGCCGCGCAGGGCGAGCATCACCGGCACGATCCGGACGACCGTCAGTGCCACGAGGGCGTACAGGATCGCGTCAAGTGAGACGCCGGTATCGAGCACATCGTTGACGGCCTCACCGAAGATGAACCACACGCACAGCGACAGCAGCGTTCCGGTGTCCTCGGTCAGCTGCAAGCACTCGTCGGGAAGGCCGCGGGCGCGGACCGCGAACACGACGCCCGCGACGAACGCGGCGACGAAGCCGTTGCCACCGAGCGCAAGTGCGAGCACGTAAGTCATCACCGGGAGCGCCAGCACTCCGAGGCGTAACGCCGACGGCTCGGTCCACTTGCGCCGCCAGGACCAGCTGAGCGACGACGCGCCCGCCAAGCCGACCGCGGCTCCGACGCCGACCGCGATCAGGATTGCCGGCAACGCATTTTCCAGCGCCTCGATCCCCGGGCTGTGTTTGGCGCTGGCTCCCGCGAGCGCGAGCAGGAAGACCGGCGCGACCAGGCCGTCGTTGAGCCCGGACTCGACGTTGAGGATGTCTCGCAGCCGCGCCGGCACGTGGCGGTCGCGCACGATCGCGACCGCCGGTGCGAGATCGACCGGCACGACGATCACCGCCAGCACTGCAAGCAGCCAGCCATCGCGCCCGGAGAACAGCAGGAAACCCGCGCCCCAGGCGATCAGCAGGCTCAGCGGCAGCGCGATGATGAGCAGCCTGCTCAGTACTCGTCGCTCACGCGAGAACGCCGCCCCCGGAACCTCGTTGGCGTCGACGAACAACAGGATCGCGAGCACCAGCTCGACCCCTCGCTCGACCACACGGGTGTCCAGGCTGATGCTGATCGCTGGATGCGCGCCGCGCGTCAACACCACGCCGACGATCACCAGCGCGATGGCCATCGTGACGCTCATCGTCTCCAGCCGCCGCGCCACCAGCGCCCACAGCACGACGATCAACAGCAGGACGGCGATCCCGAACACAGGCGCAGATCGTGACAGCCACACGCCATCGGCGACCGGCGAGCGGCCCATCTGTCAGCGCGTGAGCCCGGCGGTCGCTGAGATGGTTGGCTGGCGGCGGGATCGGACAGCGTCGATCATCTCTGAGGGATCGATGCCCTGCAGGCGGCTTGGCGCATGACCACGAGGATCTCTTCGGGACGCGGCGGGCGACCCGAGTCTGATCCCGCCCCAGGGGGCTGGAATCCAGACTCGCGCATCATCACTGATCGCACTCCGGCGAACAACGCACACCAGCGCGTGACCCACGCGGCAGGCCCGGCGGACTACCTCGATCGCTTCTGCATCACCACCGCGGCAGGCGCACGGCTGCCGCTGCCGCTTCCGATCCCGCCGGGCTTGAAGGAGAAGTCAGATCGCCGGCGTCGAGAGCCGCCGGCATGGCCGCAGTCTCGGAGGACGACGGTGCCCGAGCCGGTATGGCGCGGATCATCGATCAGCTGGTCGTACCTCGCGGTCACCGGTCATCCGGCTAGTCCTGGGTGCACGCGGTGGCTGACGGCGCGTCGTCGGTTGGGGGGGCCAGCAGCGGTCATCAGATATGCGCATCGGGATAGCCGTACCTCGGCGAGCGAGGCATCGTGGACAACGGTCCAGGGTCAGGAAGGGCGCTCTTAGAGCGATGCTCAGTCCGCAGCTCGGGCATTGCATATACGACATTGATCTCCTCGACAAGGTTGTGCACTCGTTGCTTTGCCGCTGACGCCCGCGCATGAGTGTGGGCGTCTGACGAAGGCGCCGCTCCTGCGCGGCGCAAATGCAGCTCGCCTATCGAGATCGTGAGTCGAACTCCCGGCTGCTGCACGCGAGTTCTACCGCGGGGCGTCGCGTCCTGGCGGTTTCGATGTCCGGATGCGGACGTCGGTGTCAGGACGAATGGTCTGTGCGCCAGGCACAGGGAGCCGGTGCGTCAGAATCGATGAATTCGACGCCTGCGTGAGACCCATGACTGACCACGACAGCCGGCAGGAGCGTGTCCAGCGAGCCCTTGGCCAAGGTCGGCGGCTGTTGGGCCGCGGTGTTCAGGAGCTCGGGGGGGTCGTGTCGCGAGGGGTGCGTGCGGTGAGTGTCGCGGCAGGCGCGAGCGCCGAGCCGGCCTCCGAGCGGGACCGCTCCAGCGCAGGACAGGCCGATATCGAGGCGGTCGCAGCTGATCCGGCTTCGTACTTCAGCGAGCAGCGCCAGCGCGAGGCCGCGGAGCTCGGTCACGCCAACATCCTGATCACTGGCCAGACCGGAGTCGGCAAGAGCACCCTCGTCAACGCGATCTTCCGCGCCGAACTTGCAAAGGAGGGCGTCGGGCGGCCCGTGACCCAACGGGTTCAACGCCATGACGCTCCGGGTGTCCCGGTCACGATCTTCGACACGCCCGGGATCGAGCTCGGTGACGCCAAGGATGCCGTCATCTCCGACTTCACGAATACCATCGCCGCGTCGCGCCGGGATGCCGCCGAGAACTTCATCCACCTCGCGTGGTACTGCGTCGATGCCGGACAGACTCGGATTCAGGGCTACGACGTCGATGTCATCACAGCGCTCGCCGACGAGGTACCGGTCATCCTGGTGCTCACCCAGTGTGTCGATGAGGACCGCGTCAGCGCACTGGAGGCGGCGATCGCGGCCGAGGACCTGCCGATTCAGGGCCTCCCGGTGCGAACGCTCGCGAAGGCTCGCCGCATTGGGGAACAGACGATCGAGCCGACGGGGTTGGAGGAGCTCGTCTGGCGTACCGAGCAGATCCTCCCGAAGGCGGTGAAAGGGGCGTTCGTGAACGCCCAGGGTGTAGTGATCGGCCTCAAGGTGAAGTACGCCCGAGCTGTCGTCGCCGCGTCGGCCGCCGCCGCCGCCGCCGTCGGCGCCGCGCCGATACCGGTGTCCGATGCCGTCATCCTGATGCCCGTCCAGATCGGCATGCTCGCCGGTGTCACCGCCGTATTCGGAATCGAGATGAGCACCCAAACCACGACCCGGCTGGTCGTCGGTCTCGTCGGAGAGGGGGGCGTCAGCCAAGTCGGCAAACAGATGGCGGTCGGACTGTTGAAGGTGATTCCGGGCGTGAGCCTCGTCAACGCGGGTGTCGCCTCCGCGCTCACCGCTGCTCTCGGCGAGGCGTACATCCAACTCTGCCGCGAGATGCTGCGCCGCCAGGGGGCGGGCCTTCCGATGCCCGACGCTGAGATGCTCTCGTTCCTGCTTGATGCCTACGAGAAGACGTTCCGGCGATCCCGCATCCGGCTGGGCCGAAGCGGACGACCGTGAGATGGCCGGCTCCGGCTCACGAGCGCCTGTGGCCGCGCGCGCTGAGAACGACGAGTACGGAGACTGATGCAGCGAACAGTCTCATCGCCCGACACCTCACTTCTCCCTTGTCGCCGTTCGGGCAGGTCGCCTCGACTGCTGCTTCGGGTCCCTGAGCTGCTCGGCGCGGACCTTCCGAGTTGGCGCCGCGCAGAAGACGAAGCAACCCCGAATTTCCGGCGTCCTCATAGCCGAGCGCGAGCCCGCCACCGTCAGCGCAAGCTGTCGAGGTCAGGCGGCGATCCGGCGGGTGCCGTCCTCGGGCACGATCGTCCCGTCTTGAAGACGGTGTGCGCAGGTCAGCCATCGCTCACCGCCGCGAACCGAAACGAGCGTGCCATTGAACGACGTGGCCTCAGGGTCGGGGATGAGCCGAAGTCCGAGTCGGTCACCGACGGACACCGATGGCGTCTGGCTCGCCACGACGGTGGTCGCGACCGGCTCGGTCCAGCCGTGCCCGACCGGCGCGAGCACTTCGAGCTCGACAACCAGCTCTACCCGATTTGTGTCGATCTGCCTGGCCGTGAGTCGCTGGTAACTGTCTGCGAGCAAGTCGACCTGAGCGTCGATCACCGCCGAGAGGCGGTCATCGGTGGTGTTCGCCCGCGCAGACCGAAAGTAGTGGTCGGTGGGGTGACGCAGCAGCCACCCAGCCGAGAACGATGACTTCGGCAGCCGTCGGGCTTCCGAGCTTTGCCGCAGCCGACGGCCTCGTTCGCGTCCCCGCCGGCCGGCGTCAAGCAGCCCATCGATCCGCTCACGAACCAGCAACGCGTACTCGGGACCGTCCTGCACCTCGGCCTGAGCATCGACCCAATCGAGGATCGCAAGGTTGAGATCCGCCATCCCACCGTCGATCCCCGCTGCGCGGAACACAGCGATCTGACGGCGCGACAGCGCCGCGGCGGCGGTCAACTCGGCAGCCTCGGATACGTCGATCGCTGGCGAGCGGTCCAGCATCACGTCGATCATCAGCCTGACGACGGGGTGCGCCGCCCAATAGAGCAACTCCGCGTCGCGAAGGACCGGATCGGCATCACTTAACGACTGCATGATCTTGACGGCACCCTCGCGATCCCACTCGTCGCACGGCGCGCCGACCTCAGCAAGATGAACGTCGGCGATACCCATGGCGATCATGATCGCAGCTGAACGGCGTCGTCCAGCGGTGCGCCAGATCCTCTGTCTCGTTGGTGTCAGCTAGGTGACTGGAAGCCGGAGGGTGGAACGGTACGATCGCGAGCGTGATCGACGACGCGTCCGCGAAACGATTGCGGTCAGCACCACTCGCGTGGCTGACGACGGTGCGAGCGGACGGTCAACCGCAGACGTCCTACGTCTGGTTTCACCACAATGGCGAGGACATTGTCCTGCTGAGCCAGCCTAAAGCGCCGAAGATCCGCAACATCGAAGGGAACCCAAAGGTCTCGCTCAACCTCGACGGCGACACCGCCACCGGTGGCAGTGTGCTCACGCTCGAAGGGACCGCCCGGTTGATCGGTGAGATGCCGAGTGAGCGATGGCTCGCCTATCTGGCCAAGTACGAGAGTCGGATCCGTAAGGGGCCGTGGGGAACGCCGGATGGATTCATCTCCATGTTCTCATCGGCGATCCGGATCGTTCCCGCGCGCGTGCGCGCCTGGTAGTTGAGCCTCGCGTCTCGGCGCGCCCCGGTCACGACGACTTCTGCTTTTCCCCGGACCGGCCACGATGCCACCACTACCGCTTCTGATCGTCGCCGACTCGCGAAGGAGAAGTCGCGCGGCCGGAAGGCTCGTCGAGGCATCTCGTGTCAAGGGGCTGTCCGGACTTGCGGACGGTGGCGACAGATGCCCGTATCGGAAGGTCCGGTGCTCTACCACTCCTAGATCGGCTGATCTAGACCGTCCGGGGGGTCTCGCTGGATTTGGGGGGGAGACGCAGTAGGATCGCCGGCAGCGGGTTGCACCATCAGCCGGCGATCAGGCGAAGCAGGATTTGGGGGAGCGATGCCAGAGGAACAGGCGGATGGCCGCGACCGTGAGGACTCGGGGATCACGCGACGTGCCGCGATCGGCACGGGAATTGCGGCTATCGGAGTCAGCGCGATGTGGCCGACCGCGTCCGCGTCGGCAGCGGCGAGCACAGTCAGTGTTGGACAGGAGATCGCGAGGCTGCGCGCCGAGGTTGCAGGGTCGGCCGCGAAATTCAGCCCGAGATTGCAGTTGGCGTCGACGCTTGCGCAGGCCGAAGAGGACTTGGCCGGCGGACGCAACGTCAACTGCCGCGACTCGCTGCTCCATGAGTTCGTGCCGATGGTCAATGAGTTTCGAGGGGGTTTCGGGATTAGCTCTAGCGAGGCGGATGAGTGGATCCAGACCGCTGAGCGCTTGGCGGATGAGCTCCCGCGCCGGGATGCGCCTGGAGCCTCACACATCGGCAACGTGATCGTGTCCAACAACTTTTTCCAACGAATCGACGGCTTGGCGGTGAACCACGGCGCCGTTGGTCGCATCGCTGGCTGGTCTCAGGGCCGTGAGGGCGAGCCGCCGGCCTATACCCAGGCGAATCTGCCCGTCCCGCGGTCACAAGTCCGGCAGCCGGGCCGCTTCGGGATCGGTCAGAACCGAGTCGTGGTGCACTGGTTCGGCTTCGCGGGCGTTACGACCATCGACTTTTCTGATTCCATCCGGAGCCCGATTGGTCCTCGCAGCGATGCGCTGCTGTTCCTCGGCGTCAGCGAGGCGACGATGATGACTAACCGCGGTGAATTCGTCGACCGGTTCCCGGTCGAGCCATTGTTCTCCCAGTGATGTCGGTGGCGTGGCGAGCAGGCCGCGCGCGGGCCTCATCGCCGTCACGACACGCTTCTGCTGCGTCGCCGACCCAGCCACGAGCTGAGCGCTTCCCCTTCTCTTCCCGCGGAACGGCGAGCAGCAGTCCCGTCGGTGGCCAAGTTGATGTTGCCTGGGCCATTCATTGCAGGCGAGTGACCGCCTCGGCGAGGCCGAAGGTCGGTAGTGCTTCGAGATCGGCCGGGTCGACCGGGGCGCGCGGTGAGGCCGCCAATTGGTCAGCGAAGAGGTCGGCGGCACCATCCATGGCTCCGGGACCCGAGAGGCGGTAGCGAGGAGGCAGGAGCGGGCCAAACATCAGCGCCTCGGAGAGTTCGGGCCAGTCCTCCAGGTTTGGTGCGACGCCGAGTTCCTCGGCGAGCGTGAGGGCGAGAGCGTTATGGGCATCGAGCGGTGGCTGACCCTTCGGCGATGGTGGCTCGCATCCTCGCCTCGTCGGGCACGGGCACCTCGCCGGTCCAGGTCGCGACGATCCAACGCGCTTGGAGCTCAAGCAGTGGGAAGTACGGTCCTTGGGCCAGGAACTGGCCGATCACACCGAACCCCGGAAGATCGGGATGCAACGTCCTTTGGTAGAGGTTCATCCCGGGGCCAACCGCGCTCCATAGGTCACGATCGAGGTAGGGAATGTCGAGGTCGTAGCCCGTGGCGCAGATGATCGTGTCGTAGTCGTCTGTCGACCCATCGACGAAGCTGACCTGGCTGCCCTTGACGGCTGCGATCGCGGGACGACACGTGATGGCGCCCTCCCGGATCTGCGCGAGGTAGTCCTGACAGAGCGACAGCCCCGCAACGCGAATGTCGGCGTCGGGCTCGGGAGCACCGAAGTCAGCGGGGTTGCCAGCAACGCGCAGTACGCGTTCGCGTTGACGCCGCCCCCAGTCCTCGGAGCTCAGGAATCGCCGCTCGATCGCCCCGAAAAGGGTGTACCACTGCCAATCTGACGAGACGCCGTCAACGACCTTCTGGATCACGTACCGCGGCTTGCGAAACGCAGACGCGACCGAGGCGGTCGCGGTCGCGGCGAGATCGGAGGCTATCTCCAGGCCGCTGATGCCGTTGCCGTATACGAGTGTCCGGCGATCGCGGAAGTCGTCCGCGCCCGGGTAATCGAAAGCGTGCAGCAGCTGGCCCTCGAACGCTCGTAGGGCACCGGGAATCGAGGGCTTGCGAAATCTGCCGGAGGCAATGATGACCCCGTCAAACGGTTCGCCGTTGACCTCGCATCCTGCTCGGGCGCTCTCGACCGGCGAGCGGAAGTGGATCCGGTCGATCAACCCGAACGTTCGCGCATACGCACGCAGATAGGCATGTACCTGCTCCGCAGCCGGGTGCAGCGGATAGTGCGCCGGCGCCGGAAAGTCCGAGAACGCCGTCATCGCACGACTGGTGTTGGTGTGCATCCCCGGCCACACACCACTGTGGCCAGCCGTGACATGCCACTGACCGCCGAGGTCGTCACTGGCTTCGAAAACCGTGACATCAAACCCGGCCTCGATCGCGTACTTGGCCGCCACCAGGCCGCCTGGGCCTGCGCCGATGATCGCGACCCGCGACCCCCGCATCGTCATGCGAGAACCTTACCGCCGCCGGTCACAACCTCACCACTGGACGTGCGGCAGTGGTGACGATCGGCCTACGGCTCGTGTTGGCAGGAGTTCCCGAGCGCTGGTTGCCCTGCATGTGGGGCGAGTCCTGAGTTCTCACACACGTTGATGGGGGCACGACGTTTCGGAGAGCTCTTCGGCCCGACCAATCCGCTCGCCGTTTCGTCTGACGATCGTCCGTCCGGGTCTACGGGCCCGTTTGTTCGTGAGACGAGAAGCCGGGGTGGTGTCAGCTCCGGGTCTTCCCCTCGCGGAGCATCTCCAGCGCCTTGGCGATGCGCCGGTCACGAGTCTCCTCACGCTTGGCCTCTGACACCCACCGCGCGAACTCCTTACGGTGGGTGTGAGCGAGCGCGTCGAACGCCGCCCGGGCCCGCGGGTCGGCGTCGAGAGCCGCTGTCAGCGCGTCGGGGACCGCAACCGTGCGCGGCTCGGTGTCGAGCTCAAGCGTGAAGGTGACGGTGTCGCCCGCCGCGATTCCGGCTTGCTCCCGGGCGGCGCGGCTGAGACCGAAGAGGTACTCGCCACGCATCTTCGCGACGGTCGTCCGCAGCACCGCGCCGTTGATCGTGGCGCGGGCGGGAAAGCGCTTGGCGCCCTCGCCCACGATTGCCACCTGCTCGTCATCAAGGACGAACGCGGCTGCCGGCCCGCGCGCGACAAGCTCGGCTGTCAGCGTGATCGATCCCACTGGCAACACGATCGCATATCCGGCCTACGTTGCGATTTCGTGGCTGCTCGTGTCCGGACTGCGCCGCTCCGGCCTCCCGCAAGCACCGAGGCGCGGTTCTGGCGAGGAGCAGGGACGCGAGCTGTCGGTCAACTCAGACCTCCTTCTGCCTTCGGATGACTCGGCCGGACGGTCCACGAGCGCGATGGAACGCCTGTGGTCGCGGGCGAGCCCGACGCCGCCAGGTCACTCTCGATCCAGCGGCAGATGACATCGACCGCATAGGCCTGCTCGTCGGCGGTGAGCTCGCGCCCCTTGGGGATCCCGTGCCATCGCTGAAGGCAGGTGCGACAGCACGTCGCGGTGGCGTGCTGAGCGACGAACACCGGATGCCCCCGGTACGGCGTCTGCTTGCCGTCCTTGGCCGGCTCGGCGGGCGCGACCCGCTGGGCCAGCAGCTCGGCGGCGTGCTCCCTGATGACCTCCATCCCGCGCAGCTGCACCGTCGCCGCGTCGCGGCCGTGCAGGTGGAACTTGGCCCGGAAGGGGTGTCGGGCAAGGGTCTGCAGAGTCAGGTCGATCGACGCGCGGTCGGGCATGGCGTCCATCCGACGGTAGGCCACCGGCGGTTGCGATCACCTCGCGGACGGCCTATGGCCGCAGACATGGCTAATCGATTCGTCGTCTCGATGCTCATGCTGCACTTCGGGACCCCGCGCGACCAGCAGGCCCGCGAACAGCTCGCCGCGGCGCTGCCGGCCGATGCGGAGGTCACCGAGCCCGACGAGCTCGGCATCTTCGACGTCCACGTCAACGCCGACGACCTCGAGCAGGCGCTCCACGTCGTCGGGGACGCGGTGGCCGCCTCGGGCACCGACGACCACATCGTCTTCCTCACACACCCCGACCTGCCTGAGCACTGGCGGCCGCGCAGCGCTCGGCCGGGGGTGGCCTGACCGCTAGCTGATTGATTCCGCGTCGTGGCCAGGAACTTCGACCTTCTGATCGGTGCGTCTGGCGGACGCTGGGCTTGTGACACGCCCAGATGCGAAGGGTCGACGATGCTACGTTCGGGCGATGGAGCGCTGGACGACGGCGGAGGTGCTTGCTGCGTCACAGGGGCTTGACGAGGCTTGGCTCCCGTCAGGCATCGAGGTGGTACGGACTGACGACTGCCTAGTGCTGTGCCGTCCGGTGCACTTGAGCTCTCCCGGCTCAAGCCGGGTGCAGGCCTCGATCAAATCGCCGCGGCCGTTCCTGGAGATACGACCCGAAGTCGAGCGCCTTGCCCAGGCGTGGGGGACCGACGAGGTGCTGTGGCGGGCAGAGGGCGAAATCGCGCCGGTCGCGAACGAGTCGTTGCGCTCCGCCGGAGCGTCCCTGGCGTTGACCGAACGGGTCATGGCCCGAGCGCTCCACGGGACCGACGTAGACGCATGGTTGGCGAGCGGGAACCCGTCGGGCGTGTCAACGAGCCTCGTCGCCGACGAGGAGACCTTCGACGCGCTCGTCGGAGTGGAGACCACAGGCTGGAGTTGGCCGCCACGGTCCGCGGACGTCCTAGCCGAGGACTGGGTGAGCCTACGCACGGACCTGGAGTCGTCGTCAAAGTTCGCGCTGCTGGCAACCGTGGACGGCACACCAGCGTCGGTTGCCCGCCTCGCCCTGTCTGAGTCGGTCGTGCGTCTCTTCGGCGCCGTAACGCTTCCCGCGTTCCGGGGGCGCGGCCTCTACCGCGCACTCTTGGCGGCCCGCTGCAAGCTCGCGCGAGCCAACGGCGCCACCCTGGCGTTGACCAAGGGCCGAGTAGAGACCTCGGCACCAATCCTTGAACGGGTCGGGTTTCGCTCCTACGCGGTCGAGCAATGCTGGCGCCTCAGTGTCGACGCCAGCTGACACCCTGGGGCAACCTCAAGATACGGGTCGACCCGTTGAGCGATATGAACGACCCGCTCCAATGATGAGCTACTTCGCGAGACGGTCGCTGCGCGGCCAGCTTGCGAACCACTCCATAGAGCGTGTCTCAGCTGCGTCTGGGTCATAGCGATGTGATTGGTGAACGTATCGAGCAGCTCGATGTCTGAGCCTGAGCTGTAGACGGTATTCCAATCGAACTGCATCGCGACGGCGTTCGAGAACAAGCCGCTCTGCTCGAACTCCTCGAGGGGTCCGTCGGGGTCGCGAAAGGGCCGCGACCTCGATCCTGTCGATCGCGGGCCACCTCGCTCAGCGGCGGCGGCCACGCCCGCCCCGGGTCCCACGGCGGCGATCCCACAACCATCTCAGCGTCAGGAACTCCAGGATTCGCTTGAACACAGCACTCCTCTATTCGTGTGGTCGGCTGGCGCCGGCCGGAGATGGACCCGGCCGGCGCAATTCGTTTGAACAGCATCCGCCATACCCGCGGGCTTGTCCAACCCGAAGTACGCATCCGTACGTCCTCGTCGAAACCCGCGGGAGCGGACCAACGCCCCAGGCGACGAGGCCCGCGAACAATCGGGCGCCGGTGATCTCAGCGAACCACTCGTCAAGCGCGCAGAAGGCTTCAACGGGCTGGTCCTGCAGCGAACGTACGCTCGCGGACACCGTCTGAGCTGAGTAGCTGGCCTGCATGCGAGCATCGCCGGCCAACCAGCGTTTCGGGTTCGAGCGCCGGGTAAATGCGAACTTGAAAGGGTGAACTGAGATGTCAACCGTGTTGATTGTGGTGATCGTCGTGGTGGTAGTGCTCGTAGTGGGTGGGCTGTTGTTGACGCGCCTGCCGAAGGCGCGCGAGCGTGCTCGACAGCGGGAAGCTGAGCGCGAGCTCGGCGAGCGCCGGGAGCAGGTTGTCGACCAGCATCGAGGGGAAGCGGCGACCCGCGAGCGACAGGCAGAGGTTGCCGAACAGCGCGCCCGAGTCGCCGCCCAGGAGGCCCAGCGCGAGCGTGCCGAGTCACAGCTGGCCGAGGAGAAAGCCAAGCTGCACGAGCGGGGCCTCGCCGACCATGAGCTGATCGACGTTGATGAGCGTCAGCGTTTCGCGGGCACGTCCGCCACGGAGCCACTACCAGATGACAGCTCCTCGGCGTCGTATTCGCTCGGTCGGGATGAAGCCGAGGGCCAAAGCGGGCACAGTATCGCCGGAGCAGACCGGCTCCATGATCAGGGGAGGCGCCAGGAAGCGATAGGCGAGGATGAGACTGAGCTGCCGGACTCGCGCGCGACCGATCTATGACGAACGTCGCGCGGTCACACGCCACCCGCAGGGTGGCAACGCGAGGAGCTTCGGATCACGCGACAACGACGATCCCGTTTCCCCATTGCCGATCCCGCACGCGTACACACGAATTGATGCACAAGACAGGAGTGAGATGAGCGAAGAAGAGCCCGAAGAGCGCCCCACGCCGCCTGCGCGGATCGGCCACGAGTTTCAGGAGCCAATCGTCGAGGAACTACCGCAACGGACGCCGTCCCCCCTACGCGAACCCATCGATGCGGCCCAACGGGACAGCTCAGAAAACAAGAACGGAGTTGACGACTAACAGCCCGCGACCATCGCACCCCCACCTAGCGGCGGACGGTGACGCGCAGGTTGAACGTCTCGAGCGTTCCGGGACTAGAGGCGGTGGTCTCGCGGAACCTCAGCGTGACCGTGCCGCGTCCGACGGCTCGGAAGAGAAAATACTGCGTGCTGGTCTCGCCGCTCGGGTCGCTGTTCCCATAGCCCTGTGAAATCAGCTTCAAGACTTTCGCAGCTGGTTTCTTCGACACGCCCCAGACCGGAAATACCTGGCCCTGTGTTCCGATCTCGAACCCGACGTTGAGTCGCTCGCACGGTGTTACCGTCGCCTTCGCCGACCCATTCGAGGTCGAGACGTGGACCGTGCGGCAAGCAGGTTTCGCACCCGCGGTCGTACCTCCGATAAGGAGTCCGACACTGGTTAGAGCCGCGAGTCCCATAGCTGCTCCGTGTCTAATCCCCCGGCTCATTCGTCCGACCGTACAGCATGCGCAGCGGCGGTCTGAGCTCGCCGAGGGGCGGTGCGGCGCGATGGACGCGTTCGCCCGCGCCTCGTCTTAGTAGGGGGTGATGCCTGGCGCCCCGAGCACATTGCGTAGCGCTCGACCGCGAAGCGTGACCCGCGCGCTCAGTTGCGCCCAACCGTGGTCCCAATCGCGTCGCGCCGACGGCGCGAGCGCACGTCGCCATGCACTGCCTCAAAGCCGGCGAACGTGCCGAGGTCAGGTGCCGCTCAGTCATACGCAAATGATTTGCGTATATAGTGGCATGATGCGCGACGCGATCCTGTATGCGCCAACGCGCGGCGAGGTTGCCGTCGCCGGGGGTGTCTGGGACCGCTCGGTTGCGGGAGTCGAGGTGGTCGAGGTCGTCAGTGCTGACGGGCATGCCGCGCCACGCGGACTGGCCGATGCGCTGGAGCTGATCGCCGATGGCGTGGCTGGGGCTCTGCTCGTGGCGCGGCTGCAAGACGCCGCCAGCTCGCTGAGTGAGTTGCTCGCGCTGCTCGATTGGCTTGATCGGGCCGGTGCGGACCTGATCGCGGCGGATGTCGGCTTTGATTCGGGTGAGGCCTCAGCGCGGGGCACGATCGCGTTGCTGCGCGAGGTCGATTGCTGGGACCGCGACGGGCGCCCAGGGCCGCGGCCCCGCGGACGCCCGGGGCTTTCGTCCGCGGACCCGGAGCTCGCGCAGCGGATGGCGCTGATGCGTGATCGCGGCCTGAGTCTGCAGGCGATCGCTGCCGCCCTGAACGCTGAGAGGGTGCCCACGCCACGCGGGGGTGCGGAGTGGAGGCCCTCGAGCGTGCAGGCGGCTTTGGGCTACCGTCGACCCCGACGGCCGGCTCCCGGCCGGCCGCCGCTGCCTCCCGCGCCGCGTCCACCCGGCCCACGGCGCGCGGCGTCGGCTCGGGGCGGTCGTGCGCCGGGCCACGGGCCACCTCCGCCCCCTGCACCCCCCGACCCGCGCCCGTGACCCGTGCTGATCGCCCGCCGGGATCGCCGACGCTTGCAGAGTTCCTGACCACGAGACGGCGAGGGTGACGGACGGTCTCGCACTCGCGCTGTCGTTGCTGATGTTGGCGGCGACGCTGGCGGTTGCGGTCACGCGTCCGCCGTATGTGTCGGAGGCGGTGGTTGCCGCTGTCGGCGCTGTTGTTCTCGTGCTCGTTGGCGCGATCGGGCTTTCCGGCGCGGGCGACGCGCTGAGGTCGCTGGGGCCAACCGTGGGTTTTCTGGCGGCAGTGCTTTTGATCGCCGACGGCTGCCGGCGTGAGGGCTTGTTTGACGCGCTGGGCATGGTGATGGCCCGCGGCGCCGAGGGAAGCCCGCAACGGCTGCTGGCGTTCGTGTTCGTGATCGCGGCGGCGATCACGGCGGTGCTGAGCCTCGATGCCACGATCGTGCTGCTGACGCCGGTGGTGTTCGCGACGGCGACGCGGATGCGCACCAGCACCAAGCCACAGGTGTACGCGTGCGCGCACCTGGCCAACTCGGCATCGCTGCTGTTGCCGGTGTCCAACCTCACCAACCTGTTGGCGTTTCATGCCAGCGGGCTCTCGTTCGTGCGGTTCGCCGAGTTGATGGTGCTGCCGACGATTGCGGCCGTCGGGGTGGAATGGGTGGTGTTTAAACGCTTTTTCGCGGTTGATCTCAAACGCCCCCGCCACGCGGGGTCGCGGCCGGCGCGCCCCGAGTTGCCGCGATTTGCGGTCGTGGTGCTGACGTTGACGCTGGCCGGGTTCGCGCTGAGTTCGTTGGTGGGGATCCAGCCAGTGTGGTTTGCCGCCGCGGGCGCCGTGGCGATCACCCTCCCGGCGCTCATCGGCAAGACCGCGACGCCGGTGGCGCTCGTGCGCGCGGCCGAGCCCGGCTTTCTGATCTTCGTGCTCGGTCTCGGGGTCATCGTTCAGTCCGCGAGCGTCAACGGGCTCGACACGGCAGTGCGGGCCGTGGTCCCGACGGGCGGATCGCTGGCCGACCTGCTCGCGATCGCCGCGCTGAGCGCGATCTTCGCCAACGTCGTCAACAACCTGCCCGCGACGCTGATGCTCATCCCGGTCGCGGCGGCCGCCTCCGGCCCCGGACCCGTGCTGGCGACGCTGATCGGCGTCAACGTCGGCCCGAACCTCACCTATGTCGGATCGCTGGCCACGCTGCTGTGGCGCCGCGTCCTGCGCGCCGAGGACAGCGACGTCGAACTCGGCGAGTTCCTTCGCCTCGGCGCGCTGACCGTGCCCGCCAGCCTGATCGCGGCGACCGTGCTGCTGTGGTTAGCTCTCAAGACGTAAAACCGTTATGCGCGCGCTCGTCTGGATCATCGAGGACACCTGGCAGGCAACGATCGACGACGCCGCGCGGTGGTTGCCCGCCGACGCGGAGATCACGCTGTTGCACGTCGCCAGCACCGAGCCCGAGACGGTCGCCGGCACGGCGCGCCGCGGTCTGCTGGGGCGACACACGCCTGCGCCCCCCGCCGCGGCGCTGCGCGAGATCTCCGAGCAGGCCGCCGACGAGCTGCTCGCCGACGCACGCACGCGCCTCGGCCGGCCGGCGGAGCTGCAGGCCCGACGCGGGCGAGTCGAACGCGAGGTCGTTGCCGCTGCTGACGAGATGGACATTCTCGTCTTGGCGCGCGACGGAGACCGCGAGCGGCTGGGACCGCACAGCCTCGGCCCCGCCGCTCGCTTTGTCATCGACCACGCCCCCTGCGGGGTGCTGCTCATCTGGCCCGACAGCGCGCCCGAGCTCACGACGATCCCTCCGCCACGCCCGGCACCTCCGAATGACTCGCCATAAGTGCACGCTCGCGGTGGTCGAAGCCGGCCGCCGCGGGTAATACCACCGGTATGCCTCGCGAACCGCTGTGGATGGGCGTCGATCTCGGCACCCAAAGCGTGCGAGCGCTCGTCGTCGACTCCCACGGCCGGGTCGCCGGCGCCGGATCCCAGGAGTTGCGCAGCCGGCGCGCGGAGGGTCGCCATGAGCAGGATCCCGAGGACTGGTGGCGGGCGACGGCGGAGGCCTGCCGCGAGGCACTGGCCGGGGTGGACGCCGGCCGCGTGGCCACGGTGGCCTGCGACAGCACCTCCGGCACGATCGTGCTTGAGGCCGACGACGGCCGGGCGCTGACCCCGGGCGTGATGTACGACGATGCGCGGGCCGCCGAGGAGGCCGAGGAGGTCAACCGTCGCGGCGAGTCGCTCTGGTCCTCGCTCGGATACCGGATGAGCTCGTCTTGGGGCCTGCCCAAGCTGCTGTGGCTGCTGCGACACACCGACGGCCTGCCCCGCGACGCCCGGCTCGCCCACCAAGCCGACGTGATCAACCGCCGGCTCGTCGGCGCGCCCGTCGCCACCGACTCCAGCCACGCGCTGAAGACCGGGTATGACCTGATCGACGGACGGTGGCCGCACGACGTGTTCGAGGCGCTCGAGGTGCCCGCGGCAATGCTGCCCGACGTGGTCGCGCCGGGGCAGCCGCTCGGACAGGTGGGGGCCGAGGCGGCCCGGGCCACCGGGCTGGCGCCGGGCACTACGGTGGTGGCGGGCATGACTGACGGATGCGCGGCTCAGATCGGCGCCGGCGCGCTTGAGCCGGGGAGCTGGAACAGCGTGCTGGGCACCACCCTGGTGCTCAAAGGGGTCACGCGGGAGCTCGTGCGCGACCCCGACGGCGTGCTCTATTCACATCGCTCGCCCGACGGGGACTGGCTGCCCGGCGGGGCATCGAGCGTCGGCGCCGCCGTGCTCGCCGAGCGCTTCTCGGACCGCGACTTGAGCGAGCTTGACGGCCGGGCGCAGGAGCATGAGCCGGCCACCATCGTGGCCTACCCGCTGGTGTCCCGCGGCGAGCGGTTCCCGTTTCACGCGCCGGCCGCCGAGGGCTTCGAGCTCGGCCGCCCGCACGACGAGGACGACGCCTATGCCGCGCTGCTGCAGGGCGTCGCCTTCGTCGAGCGGCTGTGCTTTGACCACATCGACCGGCTGGGTGCCGAGGTGCGCGAACCGCTGCGACTGACTGGCGGCGCGGCTCGCAGCCGCTACTGGTGCCAGCTGCGCGCCGATGTGCTGGAGCTCTCGGTGGTCGTGCCCGAGCAGAGCGAGCCGGCTCTCGGGATGGCGATCCTGGCCAGCGCTCGTGAGCGCCGGGTGGCCGACGCGGCCCAGGAGATGGTCCGTCTGTCCGCCTGCATCCGGCCGCGTCCCGACCACGTCGAGCGCCTCCGGGAGCCGTATCTGCGCTTGGTCGACGAGCTCGAGCGGCGTACCTGGCTGCCGGACGAACTGGCCGCCCACTGCCGGTCGCGGGCGCGGCGATGACCGACTTCGTGCTCGTACGCCACGGCGAGACCGAGTGGTCCGCGCAGGCGCGCTATGCCGGAGGCACCGACGTCGCGCTCAGCGACCGGGGGCGTGAGCAGGCCGGGCGGCTGACCGGCTGGGCGGCGCAGGCGGGCCTGGCCGGGGTCTGGTGCAGCCCGCTGGTCCGCGCGCGGGAGACGGCGGAGATCGCGATCGGCGACACCCGGTTGGCGCTGCACGTCGACCCGCGCTTGGCCGAGCTGGATTTCGGTGAGGCCGAGGGCCTGACCGTCGAGCAGATGCGCGAGCGCTTCCCGGATCGGCGCCGCGCCTTCGAGCGCGACCCGATCGTCGCTCCGCTGCCGGGCGGCGAGCCGCCGCAGGAGGCGCTGCACCGGGCGCTGGATTGCCTGCGCGAGATCGCCGACGGCGACGACGACGGCGGCGGCGGAGGGCGGGTGCTGGTGGTCATTCACACGACCCTGATCCGCCTGCTCGTCTGCCACCTGCTCGGGCTGCCGCTCAAGGACTACCGCCGGCGGTTGCCGACGGTCAGCTACGCCACGCTGACCGAGCTGCGCCTGGAGGGCGACCAAGCCGCCCTGCTGAGCTTCAACGCCCCGCCCGCGGCGGCCTCGGACCAATGAACGACTTGGCGCTGGTCGCCGGAGACCGGTTCGTGCTGCCCCGGCTGCTGGCGCAGGCCCTGGGCGAGCACGCAGGCGAGTCGCTGCAGATCCGCGAGCACGAGCTGCCGTGGCCCGACGAGCCGTTCGCCGACGTGGCCGAGGTGAGCGAGGCCTGCGGGAGCGAGGAGGAGATCATCGAGGCGCTGCGCGAGGCGCGCGTCTGCCTCACCCAGGTGGCTCCGATCACCCGGCGCGTGCTCGAGGCGTGCCCGCGGCTTGAGTTCGTCGGCGTCAGCCGCGGCGGCCCGGTGAACGTCAACCTTGACGCGTCCACCGATCACGGCGTGCTGGTCAGCAACGCGCCGGGCCGCAACGCCACGGCCACTTCGGAGTTCACGATCGGCCTGCTGCTGGCCACCCTGCGCCGGATCTGCGAGACCCACGTCTCGCTGAGCGAGCGTCGCTGGGAGGGCGAGTACTACCGCTACGACGAGGCGGGGGGAGAGCTCGAGCATGCGACGGTGGGCGTCGTCGGTCACGGCGCGGTGGGCGGCCGGGTCACCCGGCTGCTCGTCGCGTTCGGTGCTCGGGTGCTCGTCTATGACCCGTACGTCACCGTCAACTGCCCCGGGGCGGCTCAGGTGGACACCCTGGGCGACCTGCTCGAGCAGGCTCAGGTGCTGACCCTGCACGCCCGAGCCAGCGAGGAGACCGCTGGGATGATCGACGCCCGGGCGTTGGCCGCGCTGCCCGACGGCGCGGTGCTGATCAACGCGGCGCGCGGCTCGTTGCTCGACTACGACGCGCTGTTTGACGCGCTCGAGTCCGGGCGGCTGGCGGGCGCCGGCCTCGACGTGTACCCGACCGAGCCGGTGCCCGGCGATTCGCGCCTGTTCAGCACCCGCAACCTGGTGATGACCCCGCACGTCGCGGGCGCCAGTCGGCAGGTGGCCCACAACGCGGCCGCGATCGTGGCCCGCGAGGCCGGCCGCTTCCTCGCCGGTTCGCCGCTGCTGCACTGCCGAAATCCCGAGGCGGGGAAGTCCCCGCCGCCCGACCCCTGAGGAGGAGCCATGGTGGCCGTGTGCCTGGATGTGGGAACGTCGATGATCAAGGCGGTGGTGTTCGACGATCAGGGTCACGAGCGAGCGCTGGCGCGCCGCGCCACCGAGGTGTCGCGCCCGAAGCCGGGGTTTGCCGAGCAGGACATGGAGGCCGTCTGGGACGCCGTCAGCTCGACCCTGCGGGAGGTCACCGGCGAGCTGCACGAGGACGTGGAGCTGCTGGCCTTCACCGGGCAGGGCGATGGCTGCTGGCTAGTGGACGAGCAGGGTCGGCCGACCGGTCCCGCGGTGCTGTGGAACGACGCCCGCAACGCGGCCCGGCTGCGGGAGTGGGAGCGAGACGGGACGCTGCAGCGGGCGTTTGAGATCAACGGCTCGCTCGGCTTTCCGGGGCTGCCCAACGCCCTCCTGCCGTGGCTGCGCGAGCACGAGCCCGAGCGCGTGCGCGGAGCGCATCGCACCATGTTCTGCGGCGGCTGGGTGTTTCTGCGACTGACCGGCGAGTTCGCGATCGACGAGTCCGACGCGTCGCTGCCGCTGCTGGACATCCGCCGGGGCGACTACTCCGACGAGCTGCTCGAGCTGTTTGACCTCGAGTGGGCCCGCGAGCTGTTGCCGGAGATCCGCCGTGGCGACTCGGGGGTGGGAGAGCTCAGCCGCGACGCGGCCCAGGCCACCGGTTTGCCCGCCGGCCTCCCGGTGGTCATGGCCCCGTTCGACGTCGCGGCCACCGCGATCGGCTGCGGCGCGGTCGACACCGGGCAGGCCTGCAGCATCCTGGGCACGACGCTGTGCACCGAGGTGGTGGCCGACCGGATCGACACGAGCGGGCGCCCGGCCGGCTTCACGCTCGCGATGGGGGTGCCCGACCGTTACCTGCGGGTGTTCGCGGCGATGTCCGGCACCGACGTCATCGACTGGGCAGCCGCGATGATGGGGCTGTCGGAGGCTGCTGCGCTCGGCGAGTTGGCCGGACAGGCGCAGCCCGGCGCTCGTGGGCTGACCATCCTGCCCTACCTGTCGCCGGCCGGCGAGCGGGCGCCGTTCCTGGACCCCGGGGCTCGGGGAACGTTCTTCGGGTTGACCGTCGAGCACGGCCGCGAGGACGTCGCCCGGGCGGTGTTCGAGGGGCTCACGCTCGTGGTCCGAGACTGCTTGACCGCGGCGGAAACCGACTCGACGGAGCTGCGCCTGTGCGGCGGCGGTGCGGCCAGCGACCTGTGGTGTCAGCTGATCGCCGATGCGACCGGGCTGCTCACCCGCCGCTGCGCCGACGCGGAGGCCGGGGCCAAGGGCGCCTTGATCACCGCGCTGGTGGCCACCGGGGCGGAGCTGGACTTTCCCACCGCGGCCTCCCGGCTGGCCCGCATCGGTGACGAGTTCACTCCGGACGGCGAGCGCGCCGCGCTGTATTCCGAGCGCTACGAGGAGTTCCGGGAGCTGCGCGAGCCGGCCGAGAGCTCCTGGAGGGTGCTCTCCGGCGACTGAGCGCGCGCGGCCTGGTCATCGTCAGGAGTCAGCTCGGAGCGCCGGTCGGCCGCCATCCGTTCACGATGGGCGGCCACCTCCTGGCGGCGGCGGGCCGGCGACCACCCGAGTGCGCCGCCGACCAGCACGGCGGCCGCCTCGGCGCTGTCCACGCCCCGATCGGGCGTTTCGATGCTGATGTGGGTCCGCCGGGTCAGGACGTCCTCCAGCGTCAGGGCCCCCTCGTGGGTGGCCGCGTACACGATCTCCGCTCGAAGGTAGTCCGGGGCGCCCGGCAGCGGCTCGGCGAGCGCCGGATGCGCTGCCATCAGCTCGATCAGCTCCTGCACGAGCGTGCCGTAGCGTCCAAGCAGACGCTCGAGCCGGGCGCCCGGCAACCCGCTGCGGCGCGCCAGGCGATCGCGCTGGCGCTGCCAGGCGTCCCAGCCCTCGGCGCCGAGCAGCGGCGTGCGGTCGGTGACCGACTCCGGGATCTCCCCGCCGAGCCATCGTGCGGCGGCGTCGACGACGTCCTGCGCCATGCGCCGGTAGGTCGTGTACTTGCCGCCGACGATCGTGAACATCCCGTCGGGTCCGGGCAGCACCGCGTGGTCACGGCTCAGCGCGGCGGTGGTGGCGTCGTCCTGGTCCCCGCCTCGCCCGCTGATCAGCGGGCGCACCCCGGCGTAGACGCCGACCACATCGGCCCGGGTGAGCGGCCGGGCCAGCCAGCCGTTGACCTCCCCGAGCAGGTAGTCGATGTCGGCGGCGCTGGCCGCCGGGTGGTCGCGGTCGTGCCTCCAGGGAGTGTCGGTCGTGCCGAGGATCCAGAACCGCTCGCCCCACGGCCGCACGAACAGGATGCTGTCGGCCGTCCGGGTGACGATCCCGGCGCTGGCCCGGATCCGGTCCCGGGGCACGACCAGGTGAACCCCCTTTGACGGCGTCACCCGCACCGAGGGGTCACCGGCGAGTGCCTGCACCTGGTCGACCCAGGCGCCGGCGGCGTTGATCACGCACCGCCCGCGCACCTCGAAGGTCTCGCCGGTCGCCTCGTCGCGCGCCCGCACGCCGACGATCCGCCCCGCGACGCGCCGCATCTCCACGACCGGTGTCCGCGTGGCCAGCACGGCGCCGTAGTGCACCGCCGTGCGGGCGACGAGCATCGTGTGGCGGGCATCGTCGAAGATCACGTCGTAGTACTGGACCGCGCCTGTCAGCCGACCGGGATCGAGTGCCGGGCACAGCGCCAACGCCTGGCGGCGGCTGAGGTGCCGGTGCCAGGGCATCCGGGTGCAGCGCCCACCGATCAGGTCGTAGACGAGCAGTCCGGCCCCCAGGTACGCCCGCTCGGAGCCGCGATGGCTGAGCGCGAACAGGAACGGGGTCGGACGCGCCAGATGTGGGCACAGCAGCTCGACCGACAGGTTGCGCTCGCGGGCCGCCTCGCGGACCAGCTTCAGGTTGCCCTGCTCCAGGTAGCGCAGGCCGCCGTGCAGCGTCTTGCCCGAGCGGGAGGACGTGCCGCCGGCCAGGTCGCCGGCCTCCAGCAGGGCGACCGACAGGCCCCGGGTCGCCGCGTCGAGCGCAGTGCCTGCGCCGGTCACCCCGCCGCCGACGACGATCACGTCGAAGCGCTCGGCCCGCAACCGGCGCAGGTGCTCGGCGCGCTGCTCGAGCCCCAGGCGGCCGCACTCGATCATCGCCGCTCCCGGGCGCCGCGTCTGACCCGGCGAACCACGCCTACGCGCCCATCCGGCTCAGCCCGCCAGCCGCTCCCGACGGGCCCGTTCGTCCTCCCGGCCGTACAGACGGGCCGCCTGGCCAGCGGGGAGGAAGCGCAGCGGGCCACCCGTGGACAGCGCGCCGAGCCGGATGCGGGCCGCCTTGACCGCCATCTCGGTGATCGCCGCCGCCTCGTCGGCGCTGGCCCCGAGCGTGAACAGCCCGTGGTTGAGCAGCAGGACGGTGCGGGGGGGCTCGCCATGCTCGGCCACAAACTCGTCGAGGCGCTTGAGCATCACCCGCCCGAGGGCCAGGCCGGGCTCGGCGTAGGGGACGATCAACGGCACCGGTCCGCAGATCACCGCCTCGTCGGGAAACAGCACGCCGCCGTAGATCGGTTCGGGCCGCTCGATACAGAGCAGCGCGTTGAGCGCGGTGGGGTGGGTGTGGGCGACGAACGTCGCGCCGCCGACCTCGAGACAGGCGGCGTGCACGTAGGTCTCGATCGACGGCACCGCGGCCTCGTCGGTCTGATCGGCCTGGTCCACCGCCGCGGCGCGCAGCCGCCGCTTGGCCTCGGTGTCGTCGAGCTCGCCGGACTCTCGCAAGGTGGCCATCAGCGGCGCCACGCGAACCGCCACGTACGCGCCGGGATGATCGGCGTGGGCCAGCGAGGTTCCACTGGCCTTGACCCAGAATGACTCGGCGTCGATCCGGGCCGAGGTGTTGCCCTCGGCCAGAATGACGAGGTCGCGTGCTGGATCGCCCAGCTCGAGCGACAGGCGCATCAGCTCGCGCAGCCGCTCCGAACGGGTCGGCGCGGGTTCAGTCTCGCAGGGCATCGCGCAGCTTTCCGAACAGCGGCTGGGTTCGGGGGTAGATCTCGCGGTACACCGCGAACAGCCGGTCATAGCGGGCCGCCGTCGGCTCGTCGGGCTCATGCCGTGGCCCCTCGCCGGACATCGCGGCGGCCGCCTCGGCGATCGAGTCATACCAGCCGACCGCCGCGGCGGCGTGGATCGCGGCGCCGAGACTGGTCGTCTCCACCTCACGGCAGGCGACCAGTGGGCGCCGGCAGATGTCGGCGACGACCTGGCGCCACAGCGCGCTGCGCGAGCCGCCCCCCATCGCGTACAGCGTCTGCACCGGATCGTCGAGCGCCTCGTCGAGTCCCTCGAGTTGCAGCCGCTGCTCGAACGCGATGCCCTCGAGGATCGCCCGGAAGATGTCGCCCTTGCCGTGGTGGTCGGCCAGGCCGAACAGCACGCCCCGCGCCGCCGAGTCCCAGTTGGGCGTCTGCGAGCCGGCCCAGTAGGGGACGAGCAGCAGCCCCCGCGCGCCCGGCCCGGACTGGCCGGCCGCCGCCTCGAGCAGATCCAGGTCGTGCAGATCGAGCCCCAGCCGGTGGGCCTCGAGCGTGGCGATCCGGTCCTGAAACCAGCTCACGGTGAGCGTCCCGCCCTGGATCAGCGTCTCCAGCGTGTAGGTCTTCGGGATCGGGCCGCCCAGGGTGCGGAAGGCGCGCTCCGCGTGGTACTCCTCGCTGTAGGTGCCGGCGACGACCGCGGTACCGAGGTTCAGGTACGCGCGCCCGGGCTCGGTGATGTTGGCCCCCAGCCCGGCCGACTGGCCATCCCCGGCACCGCCGATCACCGGGAGGCCGGCGCTCAGCCCGACCGCCTCGGCGGCCTCGGCGCTCAGCTCGCCCATCACCGCACCGGGAGGGCACAGCTCGGGCAGCTGCTCGCGGGTCAGCGACGCCGTCTGCAGCAGTTCGTCTGACCAGTCCCACGCCTGCAGGTCGAGCAGCCCGAGCGGATCGGCGCACGCCCAGGTGGTGCGCCACTGGCCGGTCAGGCGGTGGACCAGGAAGGCGTGCACGTCGACGACCCGCCGGATCCGCTTGAACATGTCGGGCTCGTGCTGCTTGAGCCACAGCAGCTTGTAGAACGCCGGCGTGGTGTCGGGCGGCTTGCCGGAGATCCGGTGCACCTCATCGGACCCGTACTCGCTCACCTGCTCGCCGGCCCGGGCGTCCATCCACAGGATCGCCGGGCGCAGGGGCTCGTCGTGCTCGTCCAGGCACACGAACGTCTCGCGCTGGTGGGTCAGGCCGATCGCCTCCACCGCGGAGGCGTCCACCTGGCGGACGGCGTCACGGATCGCCGTCATCGTGCTGCGCCACCAATCCTCGGCATCCTGTTCGTGGAACCCCGGCTGGGGCTGGTTGAGCTCAAATCCCGCGCGTCCCTCGGCGAGCGAGTTGCCGTCACGATCCCAGACCACCGCCTTGCTCGCGGTGGTGGAGCTGTCGACCCCGATCACGTGTGCCATGACCTACGGTGTACCCCGGACCGCAACCGGGTACTCCGTCTTCGTGAGTGTTTCACCGCCGCGGCTGCGGGCTCGACCGGAGCGGATGTTCGACGGCTACGCGTTCGACCTCGACGGCACCGTGTACCTGGACGACGAGTTGTTGCCCGGCAGCGCGCGCCTGCTGTCGGCGCTACGCGAGCTCGACCGCCGGGTGGCGTTCGTGTCCAACAACCCGACCCGCACGCCGCGCCAGTACGTCGACAAGCTGGTCGGGCTCGGTGTGGCGGTCAGCGAGGACGAGGTGATCAACACGGTCGTGACGACCGTCGATTGGGTGCTGGCGCAGTGCCCGCAGGCCCGAGTGTTCGCGATCGCCGAGGAGCCGCTGCGCCAGGCATTGGCCGAGGCGGGCGTCCGCCTGTCGGAGGATCCGGCCGAGATCGACCTGGTGATCTCGAGCTTTGACCGCTCGCTGGACTACCGCAAGCTGCAGATCGCCTTCGACGCGCTGTGGCGTCGGCCGCAGACCCGCTGGGTGGCCACCAATCCGGATCCCTACTGCCCGACCGCGGACGGGGGACAGCCGGATGCGGCCGCGGTCACCGCAGCGCTTGAGGCCTGCACCGGCCGGCGCTGCGAGTTGCACCTCGGTAAGCCCGGGCGGCCGATGATGGATACGGTCACCCGTCGGCTCGGGCTTGCCCCGGAGCGCTGCGTGATGGTCGGCGACCGCCTGTACACCGATCTGGCCGGCGCCGAGACGGCCGGGATGGCCGGCGCGGTCGTGCTGACCGGGGAGACCGACGAGCAGGCGCTGGCGCGGTGCTCCGCCGAGGAGCGCCCGGACTTCGTGCTGGCCCGGATCGACGAGCTGCTGCCCGACGCGGAGTGGCAGCGGCGAGGCTGGGGGACGCCGCCGTGAGCGTCAGCTTCTCGCTTGACCCGGTCGACCTGCCCGGCGTGATCCGCACGGTGGGGGGCTGGCCGGGGGCCGAACGCTACCCGCCGCTCGAGCTGCGGCGAGTGGAGATCGCCGCCGACGCGCTGGAGCGCCTCTCCGACGTCCTCGCCGACGTCGCGCCCGACGCGAGCACGGTGCTCGTCATCCAGGACGACACGCCGATGCGGCGCCGGGGGGCCGACCTCAAGCAGGCGGTGGCGGAGATGCTCTCCGCCGCCGGGCGAGAGGTGGAGGTGTGCGAACTGGCCGGCGGCGCCGACGGCAGCCTGCACGCCGAAGTCGACCGCCTGGATGAGGTGATCGACCATCTGCATCCGGGCGTTGCCGTCATCGCCCTGGGCAGCGGCACGGTGACCGATCTGGCCAAGCACGCCTGCTTCACCTACGAGGAGCGCACCGGCGAGCACCTGCCGCTCGTGTTCTGCCCGACGGCGCTGTCGGTGCTGGCCTTCAGCGCGCGGATGGCGGTGATTGCCAAGGACGGCGTCAAGCGCACCTCACCGTCTCGGCTCAGCGAGGCGCTCGTGTTCGATCTCGGCGCCCTGGTCGAGGCGCCCCGTCATCTCACCTTGGCCGGGTTCGGCGATCTGGCCCCGATGTTCACCTCATTCGCCGACTGGTGCCTGGGAGATGCGCTCGGCCTGGCCGAGTTCTTCGAGCCCTCGCTGCGGATCGTCGCGGACGTGCGGGACAATTTCGCGCAGGTCGCGGCGCTGCTGCGGCAGCCGACCGCTGAGGGCTTGGAAGCGCTCGCCAAGATGAACGTCCTCGGCGGCCTGTCGGCCACGTTGGCCGACGAATCGGCGCCCCTGTCGGGCTACGAGCACGTCACCGGGCACATGCTCGACATGGGTTCCGAGCACTTCGGCCGGGTGCTGGCCGACCACGGGGCCCAGGTCGCGGTGGCGCTGATCCCGCACGCGATCGCCTTCGACATGCTGCTGCGTGAGCTCGACCCGTCCCAGATCGAGCTCGACCGCTGCTACCCGTCGGCGCAGGAGATGGAGGCGGTCGTGCGCGACACGTTCGCCGAGCTCGACCCGTCGGGGCGGATGGCCGACGAATGCTGGTCGGACTACTCGATCAAGCTCGAGGCCTGGCACGGTGCGCGGGAGCGCTTCGAGGCGATGCTGGCCGATTGGCCGCGTGAGCGTGAGCGCCTGTCGAGCCTGCTCACCTCGCCCGAGGACATCGTTCAGGTATTGGCCGCAGCCGGAGCACCGCTGCGCTTCCCTGAGCTCGAGCCCCCGGTCAGCGAGCGGGAGGGACGCTGGGCGTTTCAAAACGCCCACCTGATGCGCAAGCGCTTCAGCGCCGGCGATCTCTACTACCTGCTCGGGTGGCTCGACCGGGGGCTCACCGAGCGAGTGTTCGCCCGGCGTGACGAACTCGTGGCGGCTGCGGGTCCCTGAGCATCGTTGGGGCCACCGGGTGCCGGTCCCGGGGGCGGCGCCGGTCAGGCTGAGTCGCCGGCGCGGTGCGTGGTGCCGTAGGAGCGGCGATCCAGCTCGGACAGCACCTCGCGCTGCTCGGCCTCGCTGAGCGTGCGTGGCGTGCCGATCGCCGCCGCGTGCCAGTACAGCGTCGAGACCCACTCCAGCAGCCGGGTCCGGGTGACGGCGGTGGCCAGATCGTCGCCGTAGGCCAGCGTGCCGTGGTTGGACATCAGCGCCGCGGTGTGCCCCTCGATCACGTCGTGCACCGCCTCGGCGAGCTTCTCGGTGCCGAAGCAGTGGTAGGGGGCCACCGGGACGGTGCCGCCCAAATCGACCATCAGGTAATGCACGCAGGGAAGCTCGTCGAGCACGCAGGCCACGGCGGCGGACATCGGCGCGTGGGTGTGCACCACCGCCCCGGCGCCGTAGCGGCGATACATCCCGAGATGCAGGTTGATCTCCGAGCTGGGCTCAAGCTCGCCGTCGAGCAGCTCTCCGTCGAAGTCGACCAGCGGTATCTGATCGGCTTGCAGTTGCCCGAGCTCGGCGCCGGTCGGGGAGATCAGCACCCCATCGCCGCCGCGGCAGCTGAGGTTGCCCGAGGTGCCGGTGACCAAGCCCTCTTGCGCGAGCGCGCGGCAGGTAGCGGCGAGTTCCTCGCGCAGCGCGGATAACGGGCGCTCGGAGGGCGGCATCGCGTCATCGTAGCGAGGTGGCCTCCGACGGCGCGGCGGACGTGACCCGGTTCGGGCGCCGCGTTCCCGGGTAGTCAAATCGCACGCGAACGGCTCAGGAGGAGAACCATGGCGTCAGGTGTGGCAGAGGGCTCGTCGACCACCACGACCAGTGGCGGAGCGGTGTTGCCAGGTGCTCGGACGGACTACCGCGGCGGCGCCTTCCGGACGCCCCGGTCGCTGGCCGAGAGCGGACGAGTCACGCTCAACACCCTGATCGGCGAGACGGTTGCCTCGTTCCTGCTGATCTTCATCGGCACCGGCTCGGTCGTGATGTTCAAGATCCAGCAGGGCACAGCCGTCCAGTTGCTGCCGATCGCCCTGGCCTGGGCATTTGCCGTCGTGGTGATCGTGTACGCGTTCGGCCACGTCTCGGGCGCCCACGTCAACCCGTCAGTGACCCTGGGTCTCGCCCTCACCCGGAAGTTCCCCTGGAAGGCGGTCCCCGCCTATTTGGCCGCCCAGTTCGTCGGCATGATGCTGGCCTCGGTGGCAGTCCTGGTGATCTTCGGGCACCCGGCGCGCGCTCACACGATCGCATTGGGCGCGACGCTGCCCGGAAAGGGGGTCACCGAGCTCGGGGTGCTCCTGGTCGAAATCGTGATCACCGCCCTGCTGCTGCTCGTCGTGATGGCCACCGCCACCGACGAGCGCGCCGAGACCCCGGCCGTCGGGCTCGGCGTCGGGCTGATGGTCGGGGGATTGATCCTGTGCGAGGCGAACATCGACGGCACCTCGCTGAACCCGTTCCGCTCGCTCGCGCCGATGATCCTCAGCGGGTACTTCCCCGCCTGGCCCGCATACGTCATCGGGCCGCTCGTCGGCGCCTGCCTCGGCGCCCTGCTGTACGAGCACATCATCCGGTCCGGGAGCCCGCCCGAACCCGAGGGGGCGGTGGACGAGCACCCGCGGGGCGCGCTGTAGCGCGCGCCGGATTGGCGCCGAAATCTCAGCCGACGTCTCGGGGGCGAGCTAGCGGTCCCGTCGGTAGAGCGACGTACGCCGGGCGATCGGTTGACAGCCCGCGTACCCAGGCCGAATTCAAGCCCTCACCGAAACGGCGAACAACCGGACGATGCTCCACAAGCGGATCGCGGTGCTGCTTGGTCGCGACAGCAGGCAGCAAGACCTCCTTCTGGGTTTCACGCGAGCTCAACAGGCAGCCGAGAGCTACCTGCTACACGGTCAGGGATAGCTCCGCGAACATCGCTGGCACTTCCGACAACGAGTCTCCTCCGCGTGACTCTGACCGGGGTTAGCCGCTTGCTGGGCTACTCACCTGTTGTCGAACCACACGCTGCTAAGTCGGCCGGCGGCATGAAGATCAGGTTCTCATCGGCCGTCTTGTCCGCATATAACGATTTGCCTGAGAACGCAGCTCCGAGTTCCGGAGGACCCGTTAGGGAAACTTCTACCCGCGTGGTATGGAGTTAGCGCGTGCGTTCCATGCTGGCCGCGCACCCGGGGCCGAATGCGGGGCAAACAGAGCCATACGGAGCCGAGGAGTCATTGTCTCGCTCCGGAACAACCATGCCTGTATCCAGACGCTCAAAGTGCGCCAGCCACAAAGGGCAGGTGTGGAGCACACAGCCGAGGGCAGCACTTCCATCGATCGGCGAACTCGGGTGATGCGGCTATCTCTCCTGCGGACGAGTGCGGACCACTCTCGCTGTGCAGGACTGCTGCGCTGTCGCCCTCACGGTCAGCGCCTTCGCGCCAGCCTGAGGACCCAGCGGATCGCGGTGATGACCAGCTCGCTTGCGCCGGGGGAAGACCCGCTGTAGGTTTGGGATTGTGTTGCGCTGGTGTGGTGGTTTCGCTCGGACGCTGGTTCGGTCAGCGGCTCTCGCGCTGGCGTGTGTGACGACATTCGCTGGTTCCTCGTCTGCGTTGCCGCTGGTCGGCGCTCATACGGTCCGCCACACCGGCCAGTGCAACGCTCGCCGCTCTCAGGCGCTGCAGATGACCCGACAGGTGATTGTGTGGAGCAAGCGGTCCGGCACCGACCCCGAAGGCGGCGGTCGGTTGTCCACGCTCTATGCCTGCCTGCGGCCAACCGGTCGTTCGGTCGCGATCGGTCAGCGCGCCGCTAGTGGCGGCGAGTACCCCGGCAACGTGGCGACGTCTGATCTCGTGATCACCGGCAGGCTGGTCAGTGACCTGTTCACCACTGGCCTCACGAGTCAGTCGGCGTGTTTCAAGTACGACCCGACCGATCCTCTGTGTCCGACAGCGAGTCATCAGACAGCGCAGGTCTACGAGCTGGCCGCACGCCGCTCGCTGCGCCAGCCGCTGGCCGGTGCCGCGACGGCCTACGCGTTCGCGCCGACAGGAGCGATCGCCTGGGAAGCGCCGACGAGCCCCGGGACCGTGGGCAGCCCGCTGATGCTCCAAGCGGTCGGGTTTAGCCCCACCAGCCTGAAGAAAGGGCCGATCGAGACGCTGGATACGGGCGACTTGGGCGCCTCGTTGCATTTCTCCGGGCTGACTCTGGAGTGGGTCAACGCGGGGGAACCCAAGAGTGTCGTGCTGGCAAACACGTCCTGACCCAGGAGCGGCTTGAGCTCCCGGCTCGCCGCCGAGGGCAAGTACGGGCTGCGGTGTCGTCCGCGTGGTTTGTGGCGCGCGCAACTCTGAGCAGAATGGGCCGTTATGAAAGGCATGAGATCAATACGTCTGGGCTTGGCAGCGGCCGTACTTGCTGTTGTGTCGCTTGTTGTCCCGGGCGTCGCGTTGGGGGCTGTCGCGTCGTCGTCGTCGTGGACGGTGCCGTTCACGATTGGTCATAGCGACGGGGACGAGTCGGCCAACCTGGACTTCGCACCGGAGCTCGCTTCCGCGAGCGACGGGCGCGGGGACATCGTCGTCGCCTGGACGAATACTCACCGCAAGGGGACTCAGAGTGTCGAGTTAGCGATCCGCCGGGTTGGTGGTGGGCTGTCACGCGCGAGGACGATCACGACCCAGCCAGGCCGGGTCTCCGAGCCGGTCGTCGCGATGGACGCCCACGGGGACGCACTGGTCGTCTTCACCCGTTACACCGACTCGCTCACGCATAGACAGGTGCTGGCGGTTCCGGTCACGATCGGAGGCCGGGTAGGCCGGGTGCAACAGATCTCACCGACCGGGGTCCTCGCCGAGCAGCCGGCGGTGGCGGTCGCTCGCGATGGGGCGGCGACGGTGATCTACCAGCAAGACGCGGCTGCCGCGCGCAGCAACGGCTTGCCGACGGTTGGCGTCCCCGACGTCGTCGCCGCTGCCCGTCGCACCAGCCTGTCGACGGGCTTTGGCCCACCGATCCCGATCTCGACCGTCGACCGCCGCTCGAGCTCGGACATCGCCGGCGAGATGCGGCCGCGCGTGACGGTCGCCGCGGACGGCTTGACGACCGTGGTGTGGTCAGAGAGCACCGGGACCGGGGCCGGTACCGCGGGGACGCTTGAGGTCGCCACCGCGTCGGCGGGCGGCGGGCTCGCGGCTCCGATGAGCGTTTCCGGAGACGTCATCGACGGTGGGGGTACAACCACGGTGCCCGCGCTGGTGGGCGATGGTGCCGGCGACGCGCTGTTGACGTTCGTCGATCCCTCTGGCGGCACCCTGCTCGCGGCCGGTCGCCCCGGGGCCTCCGGGGCGTTCGGCGCTCCCGCGACGCTCGATACCGACTTTCGGGACTTCGAGGGCGGGGTGGCGAGCGCGATCGGGCCTGGTGGCGAGGGACTCGTTCTCTGGGCGTATGCCAGCGAGGATCAGACCGGCCGGCTCTCGACCGCCAGCTGGCAGCCAGCGGGTGCGGTGACGGTCGGGTCGGCGATCGCCCAGCATCGTCCGGTCGACGCAACCCACATCCCGCCGGTGCCCGAGGCACCTTCTGTCGTGTTTGCTCACGGCCGCCCGATTGTGGCTTGGCAGGAGCTCGCCTACGCGGGCAGTGGCCGCGATGGGGACTGCTGCTCAGGCACGGTGAGCCTGGAGTTCGCCACGGGCGCCACCCCATCTTCGATTGGCGCCGGCCGGTTGCTGTTGCCAACCGCACTGCAGAGCACGAATGCCGGGACGCTCCCCGCCGCAACCCTCGTGGGCGGCGGCAACGGCCGCGTCTATGAAGCGTTCATGCTGACCAACGGCACGGTCCGCGCGACCCGGCTCATCCCGCCCCACTAGGGCCCTCAGCGGTTGATGGAGCGAACGCTGGGCCGGAGTCCGGATCTGGCCACGTCGGTTCAGCGTGATGCGGCGACCGAGCCGGTTGGGCGTCGCGGTCGGATCGGCGGCCTTGCGGACGTCCACGTCGTCGTGGCCGCGGCTGCCGACCAGCCGGATCACGCGGTCACAGCGGGACGCCACGTCGTCAGGCTGCCGGTTCCGAGGTGGGTAGTACTTGAGAGGGATCCCGGGTCTTCCTTTGGTGGGAGGCGGTCTGCGAGCTGGTGGAGTACGTTCGATGCGTGAGCCGGCTCTGGTGGTTCGCTCGCAGCTACGGCTTCGACTTGCTGATTGCGGTCGCAGCGATCGAGGGCGCGCTCGAGGTCGCGTTGAGACACGACGTGGCGCGACAGCTGGACACGACGCTGTGGTTCGCGGTGCCGGCTGTCGCGGCTGTCGTCCTCGGGTTGCTCTGGCGCCGCCGCTTCCCGTTCGCGGCACCCGCGGCTGTCTGGCTGCTGGCGGCGACGCTCTCGTCGGTTGACGGGCGGCTGATCGGGTCGGTCGCCGTGCTGAACCTCGCTGGGATGGCTGCATCGTTCCTGCTCGGCAACCTCCGTGACGTCTTTCAGGGGCGGGTCGGGTTGGTTGTCGTCGTGAGCGGGGCGGCGATCGTCGTGTACAACGACCCCACGCACTCGGCTGGTGAGTTGTTCTTCACGCCGGTCCTGTTCGCGATCGGCTGGCTCGCGGGGTTTGCGCTGCGCGGGCGCGCCGCCCAGGCCGACGCGGCCGAACAGCGCGCTACCGACGCCGAGCGTGGCCGCGAGGAGAACGCTCGCCGCGCCGTGTTCGAGGAGCGGGTGCGGATCGCGCGGGAGCTGCATGACGTCGTCGCCCACCACGTGAGCATGATGGGCGTTCAGGCCGGCGCTGCCCGGGTCGTGATCGACAGTGACCGTGTCAAGGCGAAGGAGGCGCTGACCGCGATCGAGGTCTCGAGCCGACAGGCGGTGGGGGAGTTGCATCGCCTGCTCGGATTCCTGCGGCAGGCCGGCGACGAGGACGATCTGGCTCCGCGCCCTGGCCTGAGCCAGCTTCCGCGGCTGGCGGCGAGCATGAGTGAGTCCAAGCTCGCTGTCGCGGTCAGCATCGAAGGGGAGGAACGCTTGTTGCCGCCGATGATCGGCGTGTCGGCGTACCGCATCGTGCAGGAAGCGCTGACGAACACCCTCAAGCACGCGGCGGCGTCGCGCGCCGACGTGCGCGTGCGGTACTGGCCCGACGAGCTCGAGGTCGAGATCATCGACGACGGCCGCGGCGCGACGGCGCTATCAGGGACGAGCCCGGGCGGCCTGGGGTTGATCGGCATGCGCGAGCGTGCCGCCCTGCACGGCGGCCAACTGACGGCGGGGCCGGCATCCGGCGGCGGGTTCGCCGTGCGCGTCAAGCTGCCCACCTCGGGCGGTGCGCTGTGAGCATCCGTGTGCTGTTGGCCGATGATCAGGCGATGGTTCGCGCCGGCTTTCGGATGATCCTCGAGTCCGATCCCGAGATCGAGGTTGTCGGCGAGGCGGCGAACGGCGAGCAGGCCATGGCCAGCACCCGGCGCCTGCGGCCCGACATCGTGTTGATGGACATCCAGATGCCCGACGGTGACGGACTGCGAGGCCACGCGGCGGATTACCGAAGACGGCGAGCTGCACAGTCGTGTGGTGATCCTCACCACGTTTGAGCGTGACGAGTACGTGTTCGAGGCGCTGCGGTCGGGCGCCAGCGGCTTTTTGCTCAAGAACGCCCCACCCGAGGAGCTCCTGCACGCGGTGCACGTCGTGACGTGCCGGCGAGGCGCTGCTCGCCCCGTCGGTCACGCGGCGCATCATCGAGCAGTTCGCACGCCGGCCGGTCAGGCCGGAGCTCGGCACGCGGCTGGACGCCTTGACGGCAGCGCGAGCGCGAGGTGCTGAGGATGCTGGCGCGCGGTAAGAGCAACGCCGAGCTGGCCGCCGAGCTGTTCGTCAGCGAGGGCACGATCAAGACCCACGTCTCCAGCCTGCTCGCCAAGCTCGGGCTCCGTGACCGAGTTCAGGCCGTCGTCCTGGCGTACGAGAGCGGGCTGGTCACGCCCGGCGCATAGACGCGCCTCTGTCCTTTGACAGAGGCGCCAGCGGCAAAGATCTGCGCTGAGGAGGAGCGCAGACGCGCCCTGCGGGCGATGACAGGCACAGGCGGCGGTCCGAGACTGATCCCAGGCAACCTACACCGACCTGAGGAGCAGTGATGACCGCAGCACACGCCGTACTGAAGAAGTTCCCGCCGCTCGGAAAGCCGAAGAGCCCGGGCTCTGGCCGCCGTCGAGATCCGCGATCTCTCCAAGCACTTCGGCGCCGTCGCCGCCGTCAATCACCTCTCGTTCGACATCGAGCCCGGTCGCGTCACGGGGTTCCTCGGACCGAACGGGGCCGGGAAGAGCACGACGTTGCGCGCGCTGCTCGGGCTGGTGCAGCCGTCGTCGGGGGCCGCCACGTTCGGCGGTCTGCGCTACGACGAGCTCGACGAGCCCAGCGCCCGTGTGGGCGCGGTGCTCGAGGACGCCTCGTTCCATCCGGGTCGCAGCGCACGAAACCACCTGCGGGTCCTGGCCATCACGGGAAACCATCCCCCCCACCGCGTCGAGGAGGTCCTGTCCGCGGTCGGGCTCAGCGACGCCGCCGACCGGCGTGTGAAGGGCTACTCGATGGGCATGCGTCAGCGGCTGGCGATCGCCGCAGCCCTGCTCGGCGACCCGCAAGTCCTGATCCTCGACGAGCCGAACAACGGCCTGGACCCGCCCGGAATCATCTGGCTGCGCGGTCTGATGCGCGAGCAGGCGGCAGACGGGCGCGCGGTGCTGATCTCCAGCCACGTCCTGGCCGAGGTCGCCCAGTCTGTCGACGACGTCGTCGTGATCGCCGACGGCGAGCTGCGCGCCCAGGGTCCCCTGGAGCAGGTGCTCGGCGGCGACGACGGCCCCGCAACCACGGTCCGTGCACAGGACCCGGTCCGGTTGACCGGCGCGCTCGAGCGTCGCGGTCACCGCGTCGATCGCGACGGTGACGTGCTGAACGTCCTCGGCGCCACCCCGGAAGAGGTCGGCGAAATCGCCGGCCACGAGCAGCTGGCCGTGCTCGGCCTGGCCCCCCGAACGCGCTCCCTCGAAGAAGCGTTCATCGCCCTGACTGGCGTGCAGTCATGACCGCGCTCCTGCGAGCCGAGCTGCTCAAGCTCCGCACCACCCGCACCTTCGCCGCGGTCGTCGGTAGCGCCGCGGCGCTGTCGCTGACCCTCGTCGTCCTCGGCGCAGCCCTAGGGAAGGAAACCAAACCGCACGCGCTGTTTACCAACGGCGCGATCACCTACTTCATCGTGATACTCGGTGCGATCGCGATGACGGGCGAGTGGCGTCATCGCACGATCACAGGCGCCGTGCTCGCCGCCCCCAACCGAGTGCGGTTGCTGGCCGCCAAGGCGATCTCCTACTCCGTGGCCGGCATCGCCCTCTCGATCCTCGTGACGGTGCCGACCATCATCGTCGGCGAGCTGGTCCTGTCCGGCCGCGGGCTATGCCACGCTGGGCGCCGGCGGCATCGCCGACGTGCTGTGGCGCAACCTGGCCGTCGCTGCCCTGCTCGGCCCCCTCGGCGTCTGCGTCGGTGCGCTGATACGCAACCAGATCGTCACCATCGTCGGGCTCGTCATCATGGCCGCGGCGATTGAGCCCGCCGTCTTCGGGGCGGTCCCGAAAGTCGGTCGCCTCCTCCCGCTCGCCGGCGCTCCAGGCGGAGTCCTCGGCGGCACCCACGGGCTGCTGTCGCCCGCCCTCGCGCTCGCGGTCATGATCGCCTGGACACTCGCCGTGTTCGCGGCAGCCGCCTGGCGCCTGCGTGGCCGCGACCTCGTCTGACGCGACCATCCCGACAAACGACCAACCGACCACGCAGCGGCCACCACCAGCCACTTGAACCCAGGCTGGAGCTGCGGGCCGAGCAAGTCGGCAGGCTGGCCGCGCCGGGCCGGCGCGAACGTCGCGACGCGCCGGCCCAACGCGGCTCTTCCACGACGGTTCCGATGCCCCATCAACACAGCCAACCGAGCTGATACGCGAGACGAGTGCCACGTCACAAGCGAACGCTCGGGCGTGAGGTCATCCGCTGCTGGCGGTCCATCCCGCGAGCGCGAGATAGCTGATCGCTTCGGCCCGAGTCTGGCCGGCCTGGACACGCGGCCGCGCCCGAATCCATGCCGCTGCGGTTGCCGAAGCGAGAGCGTAGAGCAGGTCCGCGATTGTTCCGATCAGCCAGAAGATGGCTCCGAGGACAAGGATCTGTTCGACTTCGGAGCCTCGGTCGGCGTGCAGGAACTGGGGGAAGAACGCGAGGAAAAAGATGGCCATCTTGACGTTGCCGAGCCCGACCAGGACGCCCTTGCAGGTGGCTCTTGCCAACGTTCGGGTGGTTGATGGCGATGTTTGCGGGAGACGGTCGCCGCTTGCCATGAACGATCGCAGACCCAGCCAGACCAGGTACGCGACGCCCGCCCATCGGATGGTCGAGAGCGCAATCGCAGAAGAGGCCAGCAGGGCTGACAGGCCGGCCGCGGTGGCTAGGACGCGGATGGCGGAGGCGATCTCGACGCCGGCCACCCCGGAGAGGGCGCGGGCGCGACCGTGAAGCGCGCCCTGGGAGGCGATGAAGAATGTGGATGGTCCCGGGATCAGCGCGATCCCGACTGAGACGAGCACGAAGGCGATGAATGTGTGTTGGCTAGGCAACGGTTCCTCCCGTCAGAAGATCGGATGCTCACCAGGGTGCGGGAAATCGCCGTGAAGCACAAGCAAAGAGTTCTGTCGCACTCGTAAGTTAGGCTGTACGCTCAGCTGGTGTTAGATCCCAGACGCCTTCGGGCCTGGCACGCCGTCGCGAGCACCGGCTCGGTCAGGCAGGCTGCGATCGAGCTCGGCTACTCGTCATCAGCGGTGAGCCAGCAGGTCGCTGCGCTGCAGCGTGAGACCGGCACGACCCTGCTTGAGCCGGACGGGCGTGGGGTGAGACCCACGCCCGCTGGTGAGATGCTCGCTGGGCACGCCGCAAAGATCCTCGAGCAGCTCGCCGAGGCCGAGGACGATCTGGCGGCGATGCGCGCTGGACAGGCCGGCATGCTCCGCGTCGCCTCGTTCGCCTCCGCCGGAGCGGAGCTGGTGCCTCGGGCCCTGTCGGCGGTCCGGTCAACGCTTCCGCAGGTCGAGATCAACCTGCGGTGCGCGGAGCGAGAAGACGCGCTTGCGCTACTGCTTCGTGGGGTGGTCGACATCGCAGTCATCGAGTCGCACCCTTGGATCACCCACCCGAGCGGGACGGCGCTCGTGTTCCGGCAGCTCCTCACCGACCCGTACCGCATCCTGCTGCCAAGCGACCACGACCTCGCCCGACGTCGCACCGTCGATCTGCGCGAGACCAGCGCGGAACCGTGGATCGATCTTCGGTGCGAGGTCGGCTGCTGTCGCACCGCCACCACCGACGCCTTCGAGCGCGCCGGGTTCAGTCCGACCTGGGTCGCCGAGGCTGACGATTACTGGCCGGCCCAAGGGTTCGTGGCCGCCGGCCTGGGCCTCGCCCTCATTCCCACCCTCGCGCTCGGCGTCATCCACGCAGACGCCATCGCCTGCAAACTCACCCAGAACAACCAACCGACCCGCGAGGTCTTCACCGCCACCCGACCAGCCATCCAGGACACCGTTGCCGTCAAGGCCATGCTCAGCGCTCTCACCACCGCCGCGCAACAACAACCCCACCCAGTCCGCCGAAACCCGTCGTAGTTTTCACGGCAAGCTTTGCGGTCCGCGATCTGTTGAGCCACGCCACGACGGGACCTCATCACCTCCGGTCGAGGCCGAGCAAGCTTCAGCGCTGCGTTGGTTGTGGTGGCGGGAGCTGTCCGGAGCAGGCCTTGCCGATGCCGATGCGGACGTGGCGGCGCTCGCCGTGGGCGGCGACGATCAATGCCGCGCATCTTGGCCTGGTCGTCCAGTAGCCGCCGGCGAAGTTGATCCATCGATGATGCGGTGCCTGGCAGCCGGGGTCGATCACGATCGGGCCGACGTGGCCCTCGCCGGCGTTCCCCCAGCCGATCGAGAGCCGCCCGAGCAGCCCGGCCGGCACGATGAGCTCAAACCGCGTGTCAGAGCGGACCCACAAGCCCCACTTGGCAAACAGACGCGAGCCCGAGCCCGGCGCACCGGTCCGGCTTGTCTGCAGCGCGTGCCGCAGACCGGGGCTGGCCGGCAGCGCGACGACCCCGAGGACCACGCGCATGGCCTGCGGCGGGGATTGGTTGCCGATCGCCTCGTCGCACGGAAGCG
Source organism: uncultured Solirubrobacteraceae bacterium (assembly GCA_963846015.1). Lineage (GTDB taxonomy): Bacteria > Actinomycetota > Thermoleophilia > Solirubrobacterales > Solirubrobacteraceae > Palsa-465. Next base: position 180,234 of record CAWJUE010000001.1, on the reverse strand, counting down.
TTCGGGCCGAGCCGGCTGGGCCGGTGAGCGGGGCTGAGTGGCCGGGCGGCTTCTGGGGTCCTAGGCCGCTCAGATGCCCGTGGCTTCTGACACCGGCCCATAGGACGACAGCGATCACGGAGAGGGTGATCACGACGCCGAGCGCGGGCAGCAGTTTGCTCACCGGACGTCCCTTCGGACGGCGACGTTCGCGCGCGAGGCGCTGCTCGGCGGCACTCAGCTGCCGCTCTAGCTGCTCGAATCCATCTGTCATCGCGGCTCCTTGGTCAGTTGTCGACGGAGGGCAGCCAGGCCACGGCTGACCCGTTTTCTCATCGCCGGCTGGGAGACGCCCGCGATGCGAGCCAGATCGCGATACTCGACTTCCTCCACGATGTACGCCTGTATGGCCTGTCGCTGATCGGCCGGGAGATCGGCGAGCAGCCGCTCAAGCGGTCCGTGATCCACGCGCGAGACGTAGTCCAGGTCATCCTCAGACCAGGTGATCTGTGCCATACCGAGCTGCTGCTGGGCGCGATGCTCGACACGTCCGCGGCGCAACGCATCGACCGTCTTGTGCGCTGCGATGCCGAGCAGCCACCCCCGTGGCGATCCCAGCCGTGCGGAATACGACTCCCGCGCAGCCAACGCGGCCGCGAAGCTCTCGGCGGTCAGGTCGGCGGCCAGCTCGGCATCGCCGGTGCGAGCGAAGCAGAACGCCAGCACCACCTCGAGATTCATCCGGTAGAAGGCCTCGAAGTCCTCACGCAGCTGTCGCTCGGCGTCCATCCAGTAAGTATTCGAATCAACGGCCTCCCGTGTGACCGAACGACTCGCTCATGGATCACAGCTGCGATCTCGTCGCCGTGTAGCGGTGTCGTTTCGCGAGCTGTCGAACTTGCGCGGAAGCGCCATCCTGATTGCTCGTAAGGTCCTCCCGCAGCGAACGGGAGCGGCTCGAGCAGCCCGCCGAACCCAAAACCGACATCTGCCAGCCAGGCCTGATCGTCGATCCACACGCGCAGCATCAGATGCGTGCGCGACGAATCGGACCTGACCATCCCCCAGTCCGCCAGAACCGGGCCTCGCTTGACCTTCGCCTGGACGAGTCCGACATGCTCAAACTCGACGAGGCGATCCCACCGCCTCTGACGCCTCAACCGCTCGAGATCCTCTGAATTCCTCAGATGCTGTGCGCGAGCCGCTTCCCCCGGTGGCGGGGCCGGGCCTGGACGGGTTCCAATCGCCATGGCGCACCGACGTCAAAGCGCGCGCCTGTCAACGCCCGCCCGTCCAGGGCTCGATCACCGCCCAGGCATGCCAGGACGTCACCTCGATCCAGGCGCTGACCCGGCCCCGGTCGCGCTGAGGGTAGGCATGTCCGGTGTAGTGTTGACGAGCACGCGGCCGTCCACCCACAGGTACCACGTCGCCGCGGTGTGCGGGCTGCCATCCGTCCGGAGGGTGGCGATGACCGACGGGTTGGGCTCAGCGAGAAACGCGACCAGGTCCGGCGGGAGGGGTGGCTTGGGCATAGTCCTTCGACGATCGCCGCTGACCGTTGGCGAGAAGCGCGTCTCGGCTGGTGCCGAGGCCGCCGCACAATTGACCCCGTCGCGCCCTGCGTCGCGTCTGCTGCGAGGAGCCGTGGGTTCTCTCACTGAGCAGGCCCGCGGTCAGGTCAGGAGACGGTGGGATCCGTCAAGAACCGACCGCGGGTGTGAACGGATGTGAAACCTCTCGCGATCTCCAGCCGACCAATAGTCGGTGATGTGGTCAGTAGGGTTCGCGACGGTCGTGAGCGGGTACCGTCCGCATATGCGAGGTTCGCGAGGGACGCCGGCGCCGATCACTCCGCCCGATAGTCCGGGTGAGCCTCCGCCGGAGGAGCTACCGGTGGGGCCCGAGCCGGGGATCGTGCCCGACTATCCGCCGCCGGAAGAAGAGCCGCAGCCGGCGGTGATTCCGGATTCGCCGCACGAGCCGCTGCCCGCCGAGGACCCGCTGCCAGCCGAGGACCCGCTGCCAGCCGAGCCCGAGCCCGACCCGGAGCCCGCCAGGTCTCCAGAAGAAGATCCGGTTCCGGCGTAGACGGTTCGCCAGTCGGTCTGGAGGGTCCGTACGATTTGACCGTGGACAGCGAGGACGAACTGATCCAGATTCTCGAACGCCAGCTAGCTGAAGCTGAGAAGGCGTATCGGAGCGATCCGTCGCCAGCAAACCAGCGTCGGATTGTTAAACGCTGGGATGCGGTTCGCAAAGCTCGCGGCGGGCGGACCGCGGATGAAGACGACCTCCCATGGTGGCTCACGCATCCTCGTTCTCATCTGGAGTAACCGACCGTCACCCTCAAAATAACCCTGCCCCATCGTTGCCGCGGTACGCAATGGGCTGATCGCTCTTGGGCGGTTTCTGTGCCGATGTCGTCGCGCGAACGCCACCTCATAGGGCCGGGTCCCGCCGACGACCAGATCCCCGAGCTCGCCTCCGGTCGTCTCCGCCACATCGCACAGCGGGCCGAGCGGACGCGGCGTCAGCAAAGGCTCGCACGCACCCCACAGCACCCGCACTGACCCAGGTCGTCTCTGGACGGACGATCGATCATCATGTCTCGGCGATCCTGCGGTTGGAATCCTCGCGATCGCGCTCACCATCGCCTTCGTGCTGAGCACGATTACCGCCAGCGGCAGCAAGGAGCTTCAACTTCGATTCCCTCGGCTCGATGGTCCAACCGCCACTGCCACCGCAGGGGGCGTGCGCTCTGCAGCGAGCGTTGAGTTTTGGGTCGCTGAGGGTGCGTGTCTGACGATCAATACACCAAGCAGCCCACTCTAAGGACAGACCGATGCCCAAACGCACGCACACCTCGACCGTGATCTTCCCGCGGCGAGCCGCGGCTGTCGAACAACCGCCGCGTCGGTTGATTGCTGCCCAGTGCTGGCAGACCGGGTCGCGGGCGTTCGCTCCGAGCTGCGGCTGCTCGCCGACACACTGAAGCACCGCACCGATCCCGACCCGGCGGGCGTCGCGCTCATCAGCGAGCTGCTGACCAGCGGCCGCAGCCCGCTCTATAACGCCAACGTCCTGGCGGCCGACGAGACGCCCGTTGTTTGTGCGAGCGGAAGCGGCCGAGCTGGAGCTAGATCAGTTCTTGCCGGTTTGTTCAGCGAGTTTGTCGGCGAGCCGGTCGGGTATCAGCGGCTTGAGCGCCGTCGCGAGCTTGCCAGCCCCTCCGACCACATATCGGGTGTCCGGGCGCTTTTCGGTCAGCGCCTTGGCGATGACCTCGGCGACGTCCTCAGGCGCCTTTCCGGTCTTGTCGGCGCTGTGCAAACTCTCTCTGAACCCATGTAGGCGCTCCCGGTAGCGTGCGAGCTCGGGCGAGTCGGCTGCCTCGAGCTCGTCCAGGCGCCGAGCTGCCTTCTCCCAAATCGGCGTGGAGATCGCGCTGGGTTCGATCAGGATCACGGCGATGTTCTCGGGCTCAAGCTCTTGGCGCCACACGTCCGCGATCGCTTCGATCGCGAACTTCGAGGCGTGGTAGGCGCCCGCGAACTGCGACGCCAGCAGACCGCCGACCGAACCGACGAACACCAGTCGACCGCCGGCTTGGCGCAACAGCGGCAGCGCCGCCTGGGAGACGGCAACTTGCCCGACGACGTTGACGTCAAGCTGGCGGCGCAACGCGTTGAGAGGAAGAAGCTCGAGCGGGCCGGGAAATCCGACACCTGCGTTGTTGACCAGCGCATCGAGCCCGCCAGGCGCCTGCGCCTGCACCTGGTCCACCGCCCGATGGATCGACTGATAATCGGTGACGTCCAGCACGACGCGCGTCAGCCGCTCTGACGCGCCTGCCAGCGCCGTCGCACCGTCTTGGTCGTGCTCGACGCCGGCGAACACCCGCATCCCATCGGCATCTAGCCGTCGTGCTGTAGCCGCACCGATGCCGCTGGAAGCACCCGTGATCAAGACAGTGGTGGGGGCAGCTTGGTATCCCATTTGCTCTAGCTGTCTGAAGGCGGAGCGTAGACCTGTAGGTCGTTGCCGTCAGGATCTTTGAACGGCGCGATCCGTCCCCACGGATGCTCAGACAGCTCCCCTGAGAAATCCACGCCCTGATCGCTGAGCTTCTTGATCGTCGCCTGGATGTCATCGACGGCGAAGGCGATCACCGCGCCACCATTACCAGCGGGCGATTCCGACGCGTTCAGACCGATCCGCTGATCGCCCGCGGTGACCTCGCTCCAATCGCCATCATGCTCGAGCACCTCCAGCCCGAGCCGGTCGCGGTAGAACGCGACCGCGCGCTGCATGTCGGATACCGGCAGCCAGATCGCCGAGATTCCCTGGATCATCGCTACTCCTTAAGGACGTGGATACGCGGCTCAGCCAGATCGCAGCTAAGCCAACGCGGGGTCATCTCCGGATACCCTGCAGACAACTCGCTAAACACGACGGTACGGATAACTCAACAGTTTGTGCGACGACCGACCTCCAGCAGGGGAGTCACCTACGCCGACCTGGCAGTCGACGTCTACGCCTCCCGACTGGAGCAAGCCGGCCTCGACGAGACCGGCGCGCAGTTCGTCGCCAGCCTCGACGCCTCGATCGCAAACGGGGATCTCGAAACCAACAGCCAAGACCTCGAACGGCTGCTGGGACATCCAGCGACCCCGTTCGTCGACGCCGTGCGCGCGGCGGGGAGGCGGGGGTCTTGCGGAATCTGGTTGGATGGCTGAACCAGCACAGGCCAACGAGGAGGCGGCATGAACATCGAGTTCCTCGCGACCGTGGCGGTGATCGCGCCCGACTCGCCCGCGAGCCGCAAGCTGTACGTCGAGACGCTCGGGCTGCCGCTCGAGGGCCACGGCGGCGACTATTACCACAGCGAGCAGATCGCGGGCTGCAAGTCCTTTGGGATCTGGCCGCTATCCCAGGCCGCTGAGGCGTGCTTCGGGACGGCGCAGTGGCCGGTGGAGCGGCCGGTGCCGCAGGTCAGCATCGAGTTCGATGTCGCGGACGCCGCGGCGGTCGGTCCGGCGGCGCGGGAGCTCGAGCAGGCCGGCTACGAGTTGCTGCACGCACCGCGCCGGGAGCCGTGGGGTCAGACGGTCGCCAGGCTGCAGTCGCCCGAGGGTGCGATCGTCGGAATCTCGTACGCGCCTGTGCTGCACGACGAGAACTGACTGAGACCGCGATCCGCTGTAGTGACGCGACGAGCGTCTCGAGCGCTCCGCTTCGTTCGGCGCGGAAGTCGGCGTTGACTTCAAGGCCCTCCGCAAACTCGCGGTTTGCACCAAGCCCAACTACGGAGACTGGGCCAGCAGGCGCTGGAGCTTGGCTTCTGCGAGCACCAGTGCGCTGGCGACGGCCTCCGGTGCGATTCCCAGCTGCCGGCCGATCTCGGCCGGTTCCAGCCCCGCGTCACGCAGCCGCAGCGCCGCGGCGTATGTGTCGGGGAGCAGCTGCAGGGCGCTATCGCGATCCACGCCCACCACGCTACGGGGCGGTCGCCGCGCCGGCATCAGTGCTGCGCCACCGAGTTTGCCGGGGCGGCGCTACGCAGGTGATGCCTGATTCGGTGCGTGCGCGGTGCCAGTTGCCATTAACTCCGCCAGCTCGCGACGGTCGCTGACGCCGAGCTTACGGTAGGTCTGCGCGAGGTGGGACTCGACCGTGCGGACCGACACCACCAGCCGCCGCGCGATCTCACGGTTCGGGATCCCGTGCGCCGCCAGCGTCGCAACGTCGCGCTCGCGGGGCGTCAGCGACGCGGCCGCCTCGACCCCGGCGAGTGCAGGCGTCCGAGCGCCCTTGCACCGAGCCAGCAGCGCGGCGGCGCGAGCGCCGGCGGCGCGAGCGCTGGCGGCTCGGCCGCCCGCTCGGAGCACCGCGGCAGCCGCCGTGAACGCCTCGGCGGCCAGCAGCAGGCAGCCGAGCGCCTCAAAACCGTCACTGGCCGTGAGCAGGCTCGCCGCGTCGTCGTCGGCGAGCCCGTGGGCATGGGTTGCATAGAGCGGCAGAATCGGGGCGTCGATTGCCGCCGCAAGCTCGGAGAGCCGGACGACGACGCCCTCTGGCCGCCCCAGGCGCGCGACCGCGTGCAACGCGCGGGCGGCCTCAATCGGTCGCTCTGCATCGGCGTGCCGGTCCGCGAGCTCCAACGCGGTCGTCCGCGCCCTGGCCATGTCGCCCTCCGCGACCAGGACCCAGACCCGCGCGATCCCCAGCTCCGGATCCATCAGCTGAACCTGCGCGGGACGCGCCTGCTCGGCCCGCTCAAGCGCCTCGCGGGCGCCGGGCCCGTCGCCGCCGAGCGCCAGTGCGCGGGCTAGAACCGCCAGGGACCACGACACGTACATCGGCATCGCAAGGCGCTCGAACACCGCCAATCCGTCGCGCAGCGATCCGATCGCCGCGTCGATCAGCCCCATGTCGATGAGTGCGCCGCCCCGGCCAAAGGCGAACATCGCGATTGGCTCAAGCTCGCCGGCCGCGGTTGCCGCGGCCAGTTCGCGCTCGCAGTAGGCCAGGTCATCGTTCAGTCGCCCTGCCGACCAGAGCGCATAGGCACGCGTGGAGCGCAGCGCCAGTTCGACGGTTGGCAGCGCCTCCCGTCGATTCGCCGCCGGCTCCGCAGCTCCGTCCAGCAGCGCCAGCGCCTCCCCGACCCGGCCGGCCTCGACGCGCATCGGGGCGACCGCGAACGCCACCAACATCCGCATCCGGTCGCTGCGCCCGGCGATCCGCTGCCACTCCACCTCAGACACGCCGATGCGGTCGCCACTCAGCCATCGCCACACGGCCTCGAGTACCTGAAGCTCATCCCGCAGCCGGCCCGGGACCAGCTCAGACGCCACCTGGCTGACTAGGCCGGCGGCGTCGGCCGCGCGGCCGCCGTTGAGGAACATCATCTCGCTCCATTGCGCCGCGACGGCCGCGCGCTGAGCGTCGCGCTCGGCGTCACGTTCCAGCCGTGCGAACAGCTCTCCCGCCGACTGCACCTCACCCCGCGCGCCGAGCGCCGTCGCGAGCTCAAGCTCGGCCTCGAACCCACCGCCGGCGGCGAGCGCGGCCCGCGCGAACCGCTCGGCCAGCTGCGAGTCAAACCCCGCCAGCGCCCGCCGAGCCGCCGCCAACAGCAGGTCCCGGTCGCTTCCGCCGCCGCACTCAAGCCGCCAGCCCGCGACGCGCAACAGCTCGGGTCCGCCCGCCATCCCGTGTGCGTCGGCCGCGTCCGCGAGCCGCCCGCAGACCTGGACCCGGCGCGCGTCGACCATCCGTGATCGCATCACCTCGCCGAACAGCGGATGCGACAGCGCCAACACTTGGCGGCCGTTCTCGGCGCGTTCCTCGACCAGGCCCCGGCGTGTCAGCCGCGAGCGCGCGGAACGATCCACCAGCCCCTCCAGCAGCAGCGTGTCAGCGCGGTCAGCGACCGCCACGACCTCCAGCGACTGCAGATCCTCGGGATCGAGCTCTGACAGGCGCGCGTCGATCAGGTCCCAGATTCGCCCGGTGGCGGGCAGACCGCCGCGCCACCGCCAGACATCGCCGTCAAGCGCCAGGTCGCCGGCGGCGACGCAGGCCCGCACCAGCTCGCGGCAGAACAACGCGTTCCCGCGCGTCTGCTCCCAGATCCGAGCGATTGCGAGCGGGTCGACGCGGCCATCGACCAGCTCCGTCACCAGTTCGCCGAGCGCCACCCGATCGAGCGGCTGCAGATCCACGCAATCCAACCAGCCGTCCTTCCATAGCGCCACGACCGCGTCCGGTGCACGCTCGCCGGACCGGACCGTGACCACCAGACGCAGCGCGTGGCTCATCGCCAGCTGCTGTACCAGGACCGCCGACGCGTCATCCAGAAGGTGCGCGTCGTCGACGACCAGCAACCCGGCATCCGACGCCGCATCAAGCACCGCGCGCCGGGCGAGCATGCTCATCGCCAGCCGATCACGCGGCGGAGCATCAAGCGCCGGCAGCAGGTGCGCGAACGCCCCGAACGGCACCCCACCCGCCGAGCGCGTCCCGGACACCCAGACGGTCGCCCCCGGCCGCGCGCTCGCCGTCGATTCCGTCAGCTCCCGCGCCAGCCGCGTCTTTCCGACGCCGCCGGCCCCCATCACCACGATGCCGGCCTGCGTGCCTCGGAGCGCCCGCTGTACGAACCGCAGCTCCTCCGCCCGACCGACCAGAGCGACCGAGTCCGTCATTGTGCCTCCGCGCGTGCCCCCACCAGCGCATCGTACGCGCATACCGCCCGCCCGATCCCATGCACCCGTTGATCGAGGCGCCCTGCCATCCCGATAAATCCCACTCCCGCGATGTTCGACTACTTCCGGCCACGAACCTTGCCGTAGCGCTCGCCGTGTGCGACCGTTCGCCGATGGCGACTCGAGGTTTCTTCGGCAGGCAGCGCGCGCCATCGGCGATGGCTGAACGCCTGCCGCCTGGGCAGTACCTAGAGAAGGGCTTCCCGGTACTCACTGCCGGGCCTACGCCGCGCATAGGCACGAGTGAGTGGAGCTTCACGCTGGAGGGGCTGGTGACCGAGCCGCGAACGTGGAACTGGGAAGAAGCGCACGGATTGCCGGGCTCCACTTTTGAGGGCGACATCCACTGCGTCACGCGCTGGTCAAAGCTCGGCACGAGCTTCAGCGGCGTGTCGGTGGACACGCTGCTGGACTTGGTCGACGTCGCGCAATCCGCCACCCACGTCCTGGCGTTTTGTTACGGCGGATATACGACCAACCTGCCGTTGGCCGACGTTCGGGGCGGGCAGGCGTGGGTCGTGTGGGAGTTCGAGGGCGGTCCGCTGCCGGCCGAGCACGGCGGCCCTGCTCGCTTGCTGGTCCCGCACTTGTATTTTTGGAAGTCCGCGAAATGGATCCAGGGTCTGCGACTGTTGGATCACAACGAGCCGGGGTTCTGGGAGCAGTACGGCTACCACGATTACGGCGACCCGTGGAAGGAACAGCGCTTTCAGGGCGATTGACGAGCATGAGTACCGCCCCTGTCCCCGCCGCCGCAAAGCCCGTTCCTTGGCAGAACGGCACGGTGATATCGATCCGGACAGAGACACCGCGGGCGAAATCGTTTCGGCTACGGCTGCCGGAGTGGCGCGCCCATCTCCCCGGCCAGTACTACACGATCCGGCTTACGGCTCCTGACGGTTATCAGGCGATCCGGTCCTACTCGGTCGCCTCCAGTCCATTGGACGAGGGCGAGATCGAGCTGACCGTTGACTGCCTGATCGATGGCGAGGTTTCGCCGTTTCTGCACGATGTTGTCGAGGTCGGCGATGAGCTTGAGCTGCGAGGTCCGCTGACGGAGTACTTCACCTGGCAGGGCAGTTCGCCGCTGTTGCTGATCGGCGGTGGCTCTGGAGTGGTGCCGCTGATGTGCATGCTGCGACACCGCCGCCGTGCTTTGCCTCAGGTTCCAGTGCGGTTGCTGTACTCGGTGCGTTCGCCCGACGATGTCTTCTACCGCTCAGAGCTCGGTGAAGAGACGACGTTGACCTATACCCGGAGGATGCCCGAGGCGTGGACCGGAGCGACCGGGCGCATCACCGCCGAGCTCGTCGCCGCGCTTGCCTGGCCGGATGGCCGCGCTTATGTCTGTGGCCCGAACGGGTTCGTCGAGACCGCGACCGATCTCCTGATGGAGTCCGGCTACGAGCCCGCCCGGATCCGGACCGAACGCTTCGGACCGAGCTGACCCGGCCAACCGACGCGACGCCCCGGCCAATCGACGCGACGACCCGGTGAACCGACGCGACGCCCGGTCCCGCCGCATCGGTCCAGCCGAGCGGCCCAATGAGCAGCGCGCAGCCCGGGGGTTCGTCTCCGTTCCCCCGGGCTGTCTTGCGCTTTACGGTGTGACGCTGGTGGCTGGCGCGCAGATCACGTAGACATGGAATGTCGCGGCGGCTGTGCCCGTGTTGTTCATGAACGCGTTCCATCCGTCGGCATGCCCAGTGGCGGCGTCGAACAGGGGGAATGACGCGTTGGCGCTCTGAGTTGTCGTGCTGCCCGAGATTCCCCCGCCGGTCGCAAATTCACCGGTTGGGCAGGAGACGGTTCCTCCGGTCTGGGTTGCCGCTGGGTTCGCGATCGCGGCCGAGGTAACCGTGTTGAGCTTGACCGGCCCAGCGGGTCCGGTCGCGCCGGTCGCGCCGGTCGCACCGGTCGCGCCTGGCGCTCCGGTTGCGCCGGTCGCGCCTCGCGGACCGACCTTGCTCCAGCTGATCTTCCGGTCGCCGGACTGGCACTTGGCCTTGATGTAGAGATCGCCGGTGGCCCTGCTGACGCAGGCCTTGACGGTGCCGCCGCCGCCGCCGGCCGCGATCGCGTATCCACCGCCGCCAATCAGGACTCCGGCGATTCCTGCAGCGATCGCCGGAGCGACACGGAAGGCCGATATTCGTTTCATGAAACCCCCTCGGTTGTTGAGACGTCGCGATAATCGCGACCGCGGTGACGACCAACGCGACTGCGCCGGCCCTGCGGGCCAGAACCCAGATCAGATGCGTCGGTCGCCGCCTGACTCCGGGCAACGTAGGCGTCCGCGGCCACCGTGTCATCCGTACCGGACTACGGGAATTACGGCCCGCCGACTACGGGGACTCGGCCAGCAGGCGCTGCAGCTTGGCTCTGCGAGCACCAGCGCGCGCGCGACGGGTCGGGCGCGATTCCCAGCTGCCGACCGATCTCGGTAGGTCCCAGCCCGGCGTCGCGCAGGCGCGGCGCCCGGATATCTGGAAGGCAGCCGCAGAGCGACGGCGCCATCCATGGCTACCGCGCTACCCCCAAGGTGTCGTCTGTTGAGAAGATGACCGAGAGGGCGGTCCGATACCCGGGTCGCGCGGCGACATCGCCCGGCGCGCGGTACTCCTGAAGCGATGAGTTTCGCGTCGCGGGTTGGTCCATAGTTCGACCACACCGAACGAGAGGAGCACGACGTGACCGGACACAGGACAGGAACTCGGGAGGAGTGGCAGGCCGCGCGCGACGAGCTGGCGAAGCTTGAGGCCGAACACGCCGAGCTGGGACGCAAGGCAGCTGAGAAGCGGCGCGAGCTGCCGTGGGTCGCGGTGCAGAAGGAGTACGAGTTCGACACCCAGGACGGCAAGAAGACGCTCGCCGAGCTATTCGACGGCCGGTCTCAGCTGCTTGCTTACAACATCATGTACGGCCCCGACTACGCGGTCGGCGCCTGCCCCGGGTGCACCCAGGTGGGTGACGAGCTGGAGGGCACGCGCGTGCATCTGGAGCACCGCGACGTGACGCTGATCTGCTTTTCGCGCGCGCCGATCGATCGCCTGACGGCTTACAAGCAGCGGATGGGGTGGACGTTCCCGTACGTTTCCACGTACGGCAGCGACTTCCCGTTCGACTTCGGGCTCGCGCTCTCGCCCGAACAGGCGGCGCAGATCCCGCAGATCGGTGAGCTGGTCGGCAACCCGCCTGGGTGGCTGGCGGAGTGGTCAGAGCAGATCGGCGCGAGGCTGGAGGACGGCCTGCGCGAGTCTCCCAGCTACATCGTGTTCGCGCGCGAAAACGGGACCGTCTACCACACGTACACCGTCATGGCACCGGATCGCTTCGTCGCGCCCTACTCCTCGTTCCTGCTTGACCGCACGTCCAAGCCGCCGCCCGAAGAGCCGCGGTCCTACCGCAAGGACGAGTACCCCGAGGTGGTGCGGTGAGCTCGACTTCACTTAGCCGCTCGAGGCGGAGCGAGCTCGAGGACGGTTCGCGAGTGTGGACTCGCCGGCGCTGGCTAGGATCGTCGCCATGGCGCAGACGGTGGCGATGGTCGGAGCGGGGCAGCTCGCGCGGATGACCCAGCAGGCGGCGATCGCCCTCGGGGTCAAGCTCACCGTGCTCGCCGACGGCGAGGACGATCCCGCCGTGCAGGCGGGCGCCCAGCCGCACCTCGGCAGCGCCGCCGCTCTCAACGACCTGCGGGCGATCGCGCAGACGGCGCCCGTCCTTACCTTCGACCACGAGCAGGTCGACCCGGAGAGCCTAGTTGCGCTTGAGTCCGAGGGCGTGACGCTCGCGCCCAGCGCCTCGGCGCACCTCTTCGCGCAGGACAAGCTTCACCAGCGCCGGGAACTGGCCGCCCTCGGGTTCCCGATCCCGCCGTTTCTCCATGCGAGGACGGCTGCCGAAGCGGCCGTCTTCGGTGGCGAGCATGGCTGGCCGGTCGTCGGTAAGCCCCCGCGCGGCGGTTATGACGGCAACGGCGTCTTCATTCTCGAGAACCTCGACGAGACGGCAGCACTGCTGCGCGCGCACCCGGACGGCCTCGTGCTCGAGCCGCTCCTCGACCTCGAGGCGGAGATCGCTGTGCTGGTTGCGCGCAGCCGCAGCGGCGAGATCCGGACGTATCCCGTCGTTCAGACCGTGCAGGTCGACGGCATGCTCCGCGAGCTCATCGTCCCTGCGCCAGTTGACGCCGCGACGGCCGAGCGCGCGACAGCGATTGCTCGCGACATCGCTGAGCGGATCGAGGCGACCGGAATCATGGCCCTCGAGCTCTTTCTCACGCCGGACGGCTTGTTCGTCAACGAGCTCGCGCTGCGGCCCCATAACTCCGGTCACTGGACGATCGAGGGAGCGGTCACCTCGCAGTTCGAGAACCACCTCCGGGCCGTCCTGGGGTTGCCATTGGGGAATACCGCGCTGACGGCGCCGTCTGCCGCGACGGTGAACGTCGTCGGGCCGGCGGACGGCGCGGATCCGCGCGCACGGCTCGCGGACGCGCTCGGCGTTCCCGACGCGAAGGTTCACCTGTACGGCAAGACAGCCCGGGCGGGACGGAAGCTCGGACACGTCACCGTCCGCGCCGAGGACCCCTCGCGCGCGCTTGCCGGCGCTCGCGAAGCGGCGCGGATCCTCGAAGGAGCGGCATGACGCACCCCGCTGTCGCGATCCTGATGGGCTCAGACTCCGACCTGCCGACGATGGAGCCCGCCGCGGAGGCTCTCACGGAGCTCGGGATCTCGCACGAGGTGAGAGTCGTCTCTGCGCACCGCACACCTCACGACATGCTTGCCTACGCCGACGCGGCGGTCGGACGCGGTCTGCGGGTCATTATCGCGGGCGCGGGAGGCGCCGCGCACCTACCCGGGATGGTCGCCGCTGCCACACCACTGCCCGTCATCGGCGTCCCGGTCCCGCTCAGGTACCTCGACGGCCTCGACTCGCTGCTCTCGATCGTTCAGATGCCCGCGGGCATCCCTGTCGCGACCGTCGCGGTCGGCGGCGCGCGGAACGCCGGCCTGCTCGCGGCGCGGATCCTCGCCACCGCCGACCCCGCGCTGCGGCGGAAGGTCGAGGAAGCGCAGGAGGCGCTCGCCGAGCTCGCGCGCGAGAAGGACGAACGCGTCCGTCATACGCACCAGCCGGAGTAGGGACGCTAGTCCGAGGATTGGAAGGTCAGGCGTCTGCTTCGCTTGTCCGCGAACCGGGAGCGGCATTCCCCGGCGTGTCAGGGAGCAGTCAGGCCGGCACGCCAGCCACGGGACGACCGTTCTCGAGATAGAGGCACTGTTTCATGCCTGCGGAGGCGGACACGCGACGCCGCAGCGGCCCGCTCAAGAGCGTTAGAGCCTCAGCCATTGACGCCAGCCGGAACTCGACAATCTCCTCGGGCTCCAGACGGATGGCGTCCAGCTGAAGATCGGTGAAGGCGCCGCAGTCAAAGAGAAACCGAGCTCCGCCTGCCCGGGTGAGTTTCGGCCAGAGATAGTCGACGCACACCAGCCGTCCGCGGCTCACTTCAAGCCCGCACTCCTCCCGAGTTTCGCGCTGACAGGCGGCCCACGGCGATTCGCCGTCTGCCTCGATCTGGCCGCCAGGAATTGTCCAGCCCTTCTTGTAGCTGGGCTTCAGGATCAGCAGCCGCCCGTGCTCGTCGAAGATCAACGCTCCGGCCGAAGCCGGAATCCGAGGAATCTCCGAAAAACGCTCTTGCCGGACTGAAGCAGACATCCTGTGATCATCCTCGACGCACCGGCGATCCACGGTGCATGGGCTTGACAGCGTCTTCCCTTGTCCGGTGAATGTCAGGTCCACGGGTAACGCGAACGACCGAGCGGAGACGATCCCACTGTCGTCAAGCCGACCACGAGTTCGCTGCTGCCGCTTCGGTTCGTGCTCGGCTCCGAGCGGACGCCTGCTTCCGGCCGACCCGGCTGGGGTCGTGACTGAGCTTTCGTGAGGCGCCAGCCCTCAGGGGTGCGCGATCATGCTGTCGATGGCTGAGCCACCGGAACCCACGGATCGAGACTGGGGAACCGCTCGGCGGACGCGAGCGTCTCGTGAGGCCCAAGGGTTGCTGCTCACGGGTGGTGTGGGCGTTGGAAAGACGACGATCGCGGTTGAAATCGGCGTCGTGTTGGGTCAGCAGAGCATCGAGCACGCCGTCATCGACCTCGATTGGTTGTCGTGGGGTGCGGCCTCATTCGACCAGGATCGAAGCGACCACCACCGGCGGCTTCTGATCGAGAATCTGCACGCTGTCTGGCGCAACTACATGCGGCACGGCGTTCGCTGCGTGGTGCTCGCCGGCAGCATCATCAGCGTCGAGCATCTGGAGGGGGTGCGCGCGGCATTGGATGAGATGCCGCTACGAGTCGTGCGGATCCGCGCGCCGCTCGAGCTCACCGTCCGGCGTCTTGACCATCGAGATCCGGCGAGCAAGACGATCGGCTCGCTTGACGATCTGCGGGCCTTTGAGCAGCTCGTCACAAAGGCAGCGCTCGAATCGCAAGTGGTCGACAACACGTCTTGTGACCCTTCCCAGATCGCGCTGGAGCTCGCCGCGAAGTGGCTATCCGATCAGACAGGGCGCCGATCTCCAGCTTCCGCTTAATTGTCGCAGGGGCTGTGCCTTGATCCGCTTCTCCTCTGACGGCAGACTGAGACGACGCCCAGTCCAGGCACCGAGCTGACCAGGAGGGTCCCGTGCAACAGGAGGTTGCTGACTACATCGCCGCGATTGCTCCCGAGCATCGCGAGTTGTTTGATCGCGTTCACGCGTTGATCCTCGAGGCCTGTCCCCGCGCCGAGGTTGTGCTCTCCTACAAGATGCCGACGTATCGCATCGGCAAGCGGCGGCTGAACATGGCCGCCTGGAGCCATGGCGTCTCGATCTACGGGTGGAAGACGGCCGGCGATGGTGGTCTTACCAGCCGGCATCCGGAGTTACTGAGCGGCAGCGGAACGATCCAACTCCGAACCGACCAGGCCAGCGAGATCTCCGACGAGGAGATCCGAGCGCTCGCTCTCGGGGTGCTGACGCCGTGATCGATTAGCGTCTCGCGCTGGCCGGGTGGCGATGTCATCGGTTCGAGTCAGCGACTTCCGCTACGCGGAGGGGCCATGAGCTCGAGACTTCTGGTTCGGTCGATCGGCGGGTTGAGCAGAAGTCAGTCCACTCAGATTTGAGTCCTGAGCGCCCGAAGTTCATGGTTGAGGCCGCCTGGAGCTCAGATGGACGAAGGGTGCTGTCGATCTCTGCCTCGACCGATCACTGACGCTGCGTTGTCGACTCCAGGGTGGCGTGCAGGTCGCGTACTGCGAGGGCGACCTCGACGGGCGCGTCGAACGGCTGGTTATGACCGCTTGGCACTTGTCGGTAGTCGAGCAGGCGAGAGAACCGGGCGGCGTGCTGCTCGCGCGGGCGGGGGTGCAGCGCCGGGTCTTGGCTGGGGTCAAGGACGATCGCGGGCACGTCGACGGTCGGCAGCTCGGCTAGGAGGCGCTCATCCTCCTCGTGCTCGTCGGCGCCGGGTGCCAGCCCGAAGCGGTGCCGGTAGCTGTGGATGACGACTTCGACGAAGTCGGGGTTGTCGAACGACGGTGCGGTGCGCTCGAAGTCTGTGTCGAGGATCGGGCGCGTCGGGGACCACTCGCGCCATAGCTGGGCCGCCAACTCGCGTCGGTAGCGCGTCAGGCCAGCCCGTCCGCGTTCGCTGTGGAAGTAGTACTGATACCAGTCGCGGCTTTCATCCAGTGGCCGCGTCGGCTCGGCGGATGCGGCGATGTCCTGGATGGAGTAGCCCCCGAGAGCGACGACACCCCCGATGAGGTCGGGGCGCAGGGTCGCCGCTACGCACGCCGCTCGACCGCCCCAGTCATATCCGACGAGGATCGGCGCGTCCAGTTTGAGCGTGGCCACGAGATCCAGCACGTCGCGGCCGATCGCGGCCTGCTGTCCGGAGCGGAGCGTCAGTTCAGACGCGAAGCGGGTCGCGCCGAAGCCGCGCAGGTAGGGAGCCAGCACACGCGCGCCCTCCGCCGCGAGCTCGGCCGCGACCGCCTCGAAGGCGTGGGGGTCATACGGGAACCCGTGCAGGAGCAAGACCGCCCACCCGTCCTCGGAGCCCACCGCCTCGATCCCCACGTCTAACGGACCGCTGCGCACGGAGAGTCGGGTGAAGGTCACGACCACGACGCTAGAACGCGCGGTCGCTCGGCCTAGCCGAAGACAAAGCGGCGCGGACGTAGCCTGGACCGGCGGCAAACCTGGCCGCCGCCTAACCCCCTTTCTCCATGACCGCCCGATCTAGACTGCCGCTCCGTCGCGCTGCCCCCTTCATATCGGCCGTCGGCGGGCGGATCGATCTCAACGAGGCTGCCAGCCAGCTTCGCGTCACCCGGCCCGGGATCCTCTCTCGGCGGCTCCAGCGTCGGCTGTGCAGCGCGACGCGGGGATCGCGGCGCACGTCGTGGAGCTTGACCGAGCCCGCGATCATGCCGAGCGCCACCTCGCCGTCGGAGCCGGACTGCAGCTCGGTGGTGCTCTGGGTAATCGAGGTGTCGTCCGAGGAGGGGTGGATCTCACGAAAGCTCATCGGCGTCAACCGCGACCAGCGGCGAGAACGGCAGCTGGCGGTCGGTTTCGGTGAGCGCGAAGAGTCGCTCTACAGGCCCGTTTCCCTGGATCAGCGTCAGCCGCCAACCATCAGATCGGGCACGTCGGGTGAGACTGAGCAGTAGCCGTAATCCCGAAATGTCGATGAACGACAGGCCGCGCAGATCGATGATCAGCTGCTCAAACCCAACCATCAGCAGTTCGCTGACCTGGCCGGCGAGCATCGAGACGGTCGCGAGGTCAAGCTCTCCGACCGGCTTGACACGCACCACCTCACGTGCGGGTTCCACACCCACCGCCAAAACCGCCCGCCGATCATCGATCAACTCAACTGCGCTCACCGGCCACCCCCTCAGGACGCGTCTGACGATCCACACGCGACGACAAAGGCAGCTGGGCCGACAGCCCAAGCATCCGCCGGGCTGCGCGTCGCTGCTCACGGGCGATCAACAGCTGCCCTTGCTCCCAATCCCGGTTCTCGGCTGCGCGCTGACGTGACGGCAACTCGGACATAACACCACTCCTGGACGCCGAAAAAACGGACACGGTCGAACCCTCTCATCTGACTGGCTGTACCGAGGGGTCCGTCTTCAGCCTCCGGACTGAAGAACCGTAGATCCTGGGACGTCTACCCCGCTCTCGACAGACGACTGACGACGCGGCGATCAATACAGCGTACTAGTTTCGCCTACGAGGTGTACGGGCATCGTCAGGCAACAGACAACCGCCCTGGTGCCTGGGAAGTGATGTTTGCGCCGGGGGCCAGCGGGCAGTAGGACTTACGGCCCGTGCTCTCGGCCGGTGCTCTGGGCGGGCTCTTGTCAGCCGGTAGCGAGCGCGAGCATGACTGCTGTTCACGAGATGGTCAGGATGCACTCGCATGCTTCACCGTCGCTGCGCACTTTGGTGCCCGCCTGCTCAGCTACGAATTCTCCGTCGGGCAAGAGAGCAGGTAGACATGGCAGACGCCAACCACGCACCGGGGGACACCCCGATGCAGGGTTTTGAGAGTTCCGCGGCTGGTGAACGCGGGCCGTTGCAGGAGATCTCCTACGCGATGGTGCAGATCTACAAGGACCAGTTCGGCCGCGGGCCGACCAAGGTCCGGACCAGCTACGCCGGCCCGGACACGATCGTGTGCATCCTGGAGCACACCTTCACCCCCGCGGAACGCAACCTCCAGGCGATGGGCGAACACCAACGACTCAGAGACATCCGGCTGCTGTTTCAGTACGCCGAGGAGGCCCGGTTCACCCAGCCGGTCGAACGGATCACCGGACGCCACGTCAAGGCGTTCATCAGCGGCATCGACACCAACGCCGACCTCGCGTGTGAAATGTTCGTGCTGCACCCCGAAACCGGTTCCCCGGTCACCACTGACTCCTAGCGGCCAGCGACCCGAACCTGGACACGTAGACCGAGGGCGGGGCGGTGATGCGTGGTGGTGACGCAGCGTTGGTCTTCTTGGCCCGAATCGGGCGAGATCGATGGCTCTCGCGAGCATCAGCGCCAGATGCAGCGGCGTCCAGCCCGAACATCGTTGCACCGTGCGGGGATGTCAGCCCCGTAGTGGCGGTTGCCCGCGCGTCTCGCGGCGCTGTGACTCGGGCTTCTACCAGCAGGTATGGAGCACCCCGAGTCAGGACTGGGCCTCCTGCAGGATGACCGTCCGCGCGCTGGTTCCGCTATAGGCGGCGGCATCGACGTGCGCGACGCTCTTCGTCGGCTCGGAAGATGGGTCAGGCGTCTCGCCATCAGGTGACAGTGGAGGCGCGGGCGCGGTGGCGCAGCGTGCGCTCGGAGTTCGCGGCGACACGGATGATGCTGTTGCCGTAGCGCACCCCACCGTGCCGAGCACGCTGGGCAACCGCGAGCCAGGCACAGCAGGCACGCTCGAGTACCCACAAGGGAGCCAGCGCCGTGGCGGCGGCCGGAAACACGTCTTGTCCGTCGGCGCGTCTGCGGCCGCGCTCGGCGAGACCCACGGCAGTCGCGGCTGTCATCGCGGCGAGGTTGAACCTGCGACGCTTCCAGATCCGCGCTAGGCAGGGGATGATGCTCAGCCACAGCGCCATCCGCAGCGGGTGCGCGAACTCGTCGTAGGCCTGCCGAACCCTTTGTCCTACGAAGTGCCTGCTGGTGGGTGGGAGGCGACGCACATAGAGGTCAAGCGGTGAAGCGATCGCTCCTCCTCGCGCGCCGACAGTCCGGATCAGCTCAAGATTTTCAAACAACACGTTCCCGTCATAGCCGCCGGCTTGCTGCAAGACCGACTGGCGTACGGCGAGCGTTCCCGGGAAATCAGCGCCGATCGTTCCGCGGTTCAGTAGCGTTCGAGCGGTGTCCCAGACAGCATGCCAGGGCCGGGGCCAGAAGTAGTTCTGGGGTCGCACGAGATCGTGGTCGTCTAACAGGTCGATCGTCCGTTGCAGTCCCGCTTGGTCATAGCGAACGTCGTCATCGGCGATCACCACTCGCTCATGGCGCGCTAGGTCAACCCCGGTCAGGACTCCCGCGACCTTGCCGTTCAGACAGCTGTGCGCTTGGTCCGGGGCGACATGACGGCCGACGCCATCCCACACCCGACGGTTCGTTTGATGACGCTGATTGGGTGAACCGTCGACGATGATCAGGTCGTCGCACCATCTCTCGAGTTGTTGCAGGTACCCGGACAGGCGGTCGGCGGCCAGGTCGTCGGCCGCGGGGATCCGGATCGGCAGGACGTAGGAGAACGCTTGTGCGGCGCTACTGGCCATCAACGGGGCGCAGCGATGTCTGATCAGACTGCCACGCGTCCAGCAGGTGCTGTCCCCAAAGCCCCTCCAGCGCCAGTAACGCTCGCGCTCCGAACAAGATATCCGGCGCGAGCGGTGGTTCGTCGTGGCTCAGCGCGTCGGCCAGATCCCAGACGGCGATGTTCTCATGGACGGCGTCGGCTTCGACATGCTCGTCGTAGAACTCGGTCACGTCGGGACCGTGCCCTACCCGGCGAAACCCGTTCGCGTAACGGCGGTTAGGCACCGAGGAGGTCATTTCAAACACCGCGAGATGTCCTACCAACGCGCCCCGGTAGCGGCGATGCAGCCCAAACCACGACATCAAGTTGACGGTCGCGAGGGTGATCCCGGGAAGTCGCTCGAGATAGGCGCCATAGCTGTCATCCAGGCCAAGTCCCCGCATCGTCTGCGCGAACAGGCAGGCGTGGATGCGCTCCGGTCGGCCGCCGCCATACTCGTCCGACTGGATCTCGACGAGCGCGGCCTTCGGCCTACCCGTGAGGCGAGGAATCGTCCACGAGTGTGGGTCTGCCTCCTTGAGCTGATAGGCGGACCGGTGGATGACGTGCTCGAGCAACTGCCCGGAGCTGGCCGTCCGCTCAGCGTAACGAGACAGCGGTGGACCATCATCCGCGCGGATGAGACGTTGAATCTCCGTTCCGACTGACTCCGGCATCGGTTCGACGTCGAGTCCGGCAAGCTGCTGAACTGCCTCCGCGAACTGATCCTCAAGCGCTGCTCGGAGCATCAAGACCAGCGGGCTCCACTCCATTCTCTCGTCAACGCCAACGATGTCTGAGTAGTGCAATTCGTAGCAAAGGTAGAGCGCCATCTGCAGGTCATCGTCACGCAGCGGATCTTGATCCAGGCGCTCGAGCTCAGGGATGCGCTCCAAAGCCCGCGAGTTGAGCTCGCGGATCGGGGTTGAGCAGACGGTAGAGCGCCTCGGTCCATGGGCCCCGGACCCGAGGAAGCCTGATACAGCGACCGGGCGAGGTGACCGTCGTCATGACCGGGAATCACCGTCAGGCTCAGAGGACGCGCGGAAGTGGACGACGTGGTGGGTGCCGTCACAAAACGGCCTCGTTCGTGACTTCCCGCACCGGCATAACGCGATGGTCTGCCGGCCGACGTTGATCGCGTTGCCTTGCTGATCAAGCAGCTTGATCGGCCCTCGAATCAGATACGGACCATCCTGATACGGGACGATCACGACAGGATCAGCTGACGACGTTGGCATATACACCGACTACCCGAACCCGATCACTGGAACCAAAAGACGCGCAGAACGTGGTAGCCCGGCCGGGGTCAGGGCGGTCCGGACCGCGCGCCACGCAGGAGACGACTCTGCTTCCCAGAGCCGATGGGCTGCGCGATAATCGGGACACCCCTGGGCGCTGAGGTCGGGGCTGGGCTTGTCACGGCGCGCGGCGGGTGTTGGCCCATTGGATGATGGCGTTGGGTCGCTGCTCGGGTACCCAGTGCCCCACCCCTTCAAGGGTCTGGACGTGCAGTTGCGGCTGTCCGGAGACCGCGGGGTGCCTTTGGTCACTGGATCGCCGGCGCCCAGCATCAGTGTGGTCGGGACCTTCAGCTCATCGTCGGCGTAGCGGCCGCGGGCGATCGGCGCGATCTCTCGGATGAGGAAGCTGCGATACATCGCAACCGTGACTGCCGTCGGGATGTGCTCGGCGAACACTGCGAGGTCCGCAGCGCCAAGGGGGTCGCTTCCGCGGCCGGTCTGAAGAATTGTCCGGGCGATCGGGTTCGCCAGCCGGGCTCCGATGAACGGCAAGCTGATCGGGCCCTGGTAGCTGAGCGTCGTCGCGATCTGCACGGGGGTCGGGGCACTCCATGGGTGCGGGATGCTCACCGCGAGCATCCGGGAGATACGTTCGGGTGCTCGTATCGCCGCGATAAACCCTGCCCAGCCTCCCCAATCGTGACCGACCCACGAAACCTGCTCGATCTCCAGCGCGTCAAGCACGGCCAGGAGATCTGACGTCAACTGTTCCTTCTCATAGCCCGACGATGTCTGCTCGGTCCAACCATGGCCTCGCAGATCGGGCGCGATCACTCGGAAGCGCTCGGCCAGTGTCGGGATGACGTGCCGCCACGCCCACCAGTTCTGCGGCCAGCCATGAACCAGCATGATTGGCGGAGCATTCACCTTGCCGGCGAGCGCGACATGCGTTCGTACCCCGTCGGCGTCAACGAACTCGTGCCGGATGCCGGGCAGGCCCGGCATCCGGTCATCTTTGGCCATCATGAGCCTGGCGAAATCGAAGCCATCGACCTGACAGCTCGTCAGCACTGGCCAACAGCTGTCGCGGCGACCCTGCCGTAGAGGCTATTCGCCGCCAACTCGGTCCTTGAGCTTGTCGATGAGCCCCCCGCCCATCTGCTCGGGCCGTTCGCTGTTACCGGTCTGGGGGGACTGGCCAGGCCCGCCCTGGATCTGCTCAGTCTGGGCATAGCTGACCGCTGCCGGTGAGGACAGCACCGGCTCATCGCCCAGCGGCCGAGCGGGTTCGGTCCGGAACTCGCCGCGGCCGTCCAGCGACGGACCTTCACTCCAACGCCCGGTCGGCTGAGTCAGGCCGTCAACTCCGAACGTGAGAAACGCGTAGTCGAAGTCTCGGTTCTCCTGCTCCTGGGGGAAGCTGTTGGGGATCGGCAGCGCCTGAGCGCCGCCGAGCTCCTCGATGACCGCCAGCCACTGCTGCTGGTGCATCGTGTCGCGGGCGATCAAAAATGACCACATGTCCCTCATCCCTGGGTCGTCGGTCAGCTCATACAGACGGCAGGCCAGTGCCCGCCCAGACGCCTCCGCGGCAACGTTGGCATACATGTCGGCCGCCAGGTTGCCGCTGGCATAGATGTGGCTCATGTCAAACGGCACGCCGTTGGCGTCGGTCGGCATCGCGTTCGCGCCTGAAGACAGGTAGTGGCGCGGGTCGACCCCACCCAGCATCGCCTGGATCGCGGGGTTAGACGCGCCGACGCCCTTCTCCACTGCCGCCTTGGACGCCTCCAGGTTCAGCGCGACCGCGGTTGAGAGCATCTCGATGTGCCCCATCTCCTCGGTCGCGGTGTTCAGGAGCATGTCGCGGTACTTGACCGGTCCCCGCGCTCCCCACGCCTGAAAGAAGTACTGCATGCACACCCGGATCTCACCCTCGATCCCGCCGATCGCCTGCTGCAACATCTTCGCGTACAGCGGATTCGGGGAATCGACCCGGACTGGATACTGCAGCTTACGATCGGTGTAGAACATCTGACCTCCTCGACGCGGGACTTTCCGCTTGACTGCCCGCTCAACCAGCGCCGAGACACCCGATGCCGATGACCGTCGAAATCCAACCATCCGTGGTCGGGCAGAACGAGGGGCCTCCCCCCGGCGCAAGCCTCTCGTGGAGGACGAGCGCCCGCGGCCCGGAGGGCGCGCCGGCACTCGAGTCGCGACCGATGGCTCGCGACCACATGCGAGCGCGTCGTGAGCCCCCGAAGCGTCGTGAGGGCGGCTCGCGGCTGGGGTTGGCGCTCGCTGAGCATCGGCGGGGGTTCCGCAGGCCACCTGAACGGTTCGGTGCCGGAACACCGTCTAACCAGCGGTGGGGTTCGATCCGTGCCACAAGACGGCTACCGTCGGTGCGGTGACACGCAGAACGATCGCCGCAGTGCAGGCGGCCTACTACCTTCCCACGGCTATCGCACCGTTCGTCAGCCGCCGACTCTTCGAGCGAGTCACCGGACCCAAACGAGAATGGTGGCTGGTCCTTACCGTGGGTTCGCTGGTGGGTACCGTCGGAGCAGTGTTGGCGGTGGCGGCGCGGGATGAGCCTCAGCCCGAGATCGTCTTGCTGGGTGCCGGATCCGCCACCGTTCTCGGCACCATTGACGTCGTCTATGTCCTGCGCAGACGTATCTCCCCGGTGTACCTGCTGGATGCCGCCTTCGAACTGCCGCTAGCGGCCGCCTGGCTGGCCTCCGCGCGCCACAGCTGAGCAGCGAACAACTCTCGTCGCTGGCCGTCGATCGCATCAAGACCGAGTCGGGCCCGGCAGGGAGATCAGGTATCCCATGATCCACTGACTCCGAGGCTTGCCGGCTCTGCTGGCCACGCTGGCCGTCGTCTGCGTGCTGCCGGATGCGGCTCAAGCTCCTCGACTACCAGCCCAGCGGGCTTCGGCCGTGGGCAACTCGAGTTCGCAGACCGCCGCTTGTGGAGCCCTCAGGGTTGAATGTTCTCCAGGTCCTCTAGGAGGCTGGCGTGTGTCGGCTGCCATCCGAGGGCTTCGCGGGTGTGAGCGCTGGACGCCGGCTGGTCCATCGCGAAGATCGGGCCAAACGGGCCGAAGGTCTCCTCCGGCACCGCCTCGACCGGCAGATTCAGTCGCCGACCGACGACGGCTGCGATATCCCGTACTTGGTCGCCCTCGTCGGCGACAGCGTGCCAGGACGTGCCCGCCGGAGCCGATTCGAGGGCCAGCCGGAACAGGACGGCGGCATCGAGTGCGTGCACAGCCGGCCAGCGCTGGGTGCCGTCACCGGGGTAGCCCGCGACGCCGGTCTGGCGCGCTTGATCGGTCAACAGGCCAGCGAATCCGCCTTTGCCCTGGTTATGGACCGTGCGCGGCATCCGGACGGCCGTGGCGCGCACGCCGCGCGAGGCCAGATCAAGCAGCGCATTGACCGAGCGGGCTCGCCCCGCGACTGGTCCTTTGAGGGGCAGCGGATCGTCTTCGGTCGAGGCGCGGCCCGCCACCCAGGGTGTCCCGGAGACGGTGACGATCGGGCGGTCACTGCCGATCAGCTCCTCCCCGAGCACGGCGATGGCGGCGCTCTCCTCGGTGATGGCCGTCGGCCAGCCGTCGGGGGTGTCGTAGTCGGGACTGAAGGCGAGACTGATCACGCCGTCGGACTGGGCGGCGCCGGCCCGCAGCACGTCGAGGTCGGCCAGCCCTCCGCGCAGCACCTCGGCGCCGGCGTCCTTGAGGGTCTGCTCGGAGTTGTCTGAGCGGGCCAGGGCGAGAACGGTGTGGTCGTTGGCGAGTAGTTCGGCGACGACAGCGGAACCGATGGTGCCGGTACCGCCGGTGAGAAAGACGTGCATGAGGCTCTCCTGAAAGTGACGGGACTACATGTGCCGTCACTGTAGCGAAGTGACGGGACACCTGTCGCATCGCTTAGGATGATGGTATGGCTCGATGGCAACCTGGGGCACGCGAGCGACTCGTCGTCGCGGCCGTGGACCTCTTCAGCGAGCAGGGATACGACGCCACCACCGTGGCGCAGATCGCCGCAGCGCGCCGGGGTCACCAGAAGCACCTTCTTCCGGCACTTCTCCGACAAGCGTGAAGTCCTGGTGGCCGGTCAAGGAACATTGAGTCGGCTCCTGGCCGAGGGGATCGCCGAGGCGCCCGTCGAGCGCCAGCCCGCTCGATGCGGTTGCCGCCGGTCTGGAGCGCGCATCCAGCGAAATGGGACCAATGAACCGCGAGCTCGGCCCCCGTCTCAAGGCAGCCGTCGCAGCCAGTACCGAACTCCAGGAACGAGATGCGCTCAAGAGCGTGGGTCTCGCGGCCGCCATGACAGCCGCACTGCTTGCCCGCGGCGTCCCCGACCCGACCGCGCAGCTCGCGGCCGAAATGGGGGTCCTCGCGTTCAAGCGTGGCTACGCCCAGTGGTCCGAAGGTGATCGCGACGACGATCGTAGGGCTAGCGCATCATGCGCTGGCCGCCCTGAACGACCTGCGCGCGGCAACGCTGTCGCTTGACTGACAGACCACTGCTCAAGTCAGACTGCTGGATTGTCGAGGCTGTCGGAATATCGGGGTCGTCCGGCGGGTGTGGACGATTCTGGGCGCTGTTGAGGTGATGGATCTCACCCGGGCTAAGACGGCTCCTGATTCGTTCACGGTCGGCTCGACAGAGCGGACTTGCTAGTCATGACTTGACTAGACCTTAGCTATCTAGTAATAACTAGACTATGCAGTCGAAACCGTCGTCTCCTCCTCGGTCTCCGCTGGGCTTGGTGGTGCTCTGGATGCTGTTCGAGGGACCCAAGCACGTCTATCGGATCCAGAAACTGATCGAGCAGCAGGGCAAGAACCGCGTGGTCAACGTCCGTGCGCGGGCAAGCCTCTACCAGACGATCCAGCGGCTGATGCGCCTCGGCCTCGTGGAGGTGCACGAGACGGTCCGCGTCGAGGGCTATCCCGAGCGGGTCGTGTACGCGATCACCGACGCTGGGCGCCAGGTCGCGACCGAGTGGTTGCGCGAGATGCTGTCCACGACCGGCAGCGAGTTTCCCGAGTTCATCGCCGCCCTGTCGCTGGTCTTCGGCCTGCAGCCCGACGACGCGCGCGAGCAGCTCCAGCAACGGGCGCAGCGGCTCGCGGTCGAGCTCGCCGAGACCGAGTCGCAGCTCCGCGATAACCCGTGGCTGCCGCGGTTGTTCCTGCTGGAGGAGGAGTATCGCCGAGCGGTGCTCGGAGCCGAGCTGTCATGGCTGCAAGCCGTCATCGAGGATCTGCGTGAGGGACGGCTGACGTGGAGTGAGCAGTGGCTGCGCGAGGTCTTCGACTCGTTTCATCCCACCGACGACGACGACGAGGAGGAGGACGGCGGATGACCCCGATGATCGAGGCCTCGGGCCTGCGCAAGCGCTACGGCAGGACGACGGCGCTGGATGGACTTGACCTGGTCGCCGAAACCGGGCGGGTGGTGGCGGTGCTCGGTCCCAACGGCGCGGGCAAGACGACGTTCGTCCGGGCGGTCGCGACGCTGTTACGTCTGGACGGGGGAACGCTGAGGGTGGGCGGCTACGACGTCGGCCGGGATCCGCAGCGGGTGCGCGGCGTGATTGGCTTGGCGGGACAGTTCGCGGCGGTGGAGCCGGCGATGACCGGACGCGAGAACCTCGAGATGGTCGCTCGGCTGTTCGGACTGAGTCGGCGCGCAGCGAAGGCCAGCGCCCGCTCGGTGCTTGACCAGCTCGGTCTCGTCGAGGCCGGCGACCGGCTCGCGCGGACGTATTCCGGGGGGATGCGCCGTAAGCTCGATCTCGGCGCCAGCCTCGTCGGGACTCCTCGGCTGCTGCTGTTAGACGAGCCGACAACAGGCCTTGATCCGCGCGCTCGGATCGAGCTCTGGGACGCGATCCGCCAACTCGTCTCGGTCGGTACCGATGTCCTGCTGACCACCCAGTATCTGGACGAGGCCGATCAGCTCGCCGATCAGCTGGTGATCATCGACCATGGCCGCACGATCGCCACCGGCAGCCCTGCGGAGCTCAAACGCCGAATCGGCGCCAACGTGATCGAGGTCCACGTCCGCAGCGACCACGAGCTGGCACCGGTCGCGCAGTCACTGCGAGGACTCGGGCAGGGCGAGGTGCAGGTCGATCAGGCGTCACGGCGGCTGAGCCTCAGGATCCGGTCCAGCGGTCAGGACCTCGTCGCCGCGCTGGGGTCGGTCCAGAGCAGCGGAGTCGAGATCGAGGACATCGCGCTGCGCCAGCCCAACCTCGACGAGGTCTTCCTCGCCCTCACCGGAAAGGACATCGTATGACCGCCCTCGCTACGCCGACCCAGCGCACCCCGGCGCTCACGACCAGCTGGCTGGTGGTGACCCGCCGCGCGCTGCTGCGGTTCGTGCGCACCCCGCAGCTGATCGTGCTCTACACGATCCAGATGTCGCTGTTCTTTCTGATCTACCGATACCTGTTCGGCGGCGCGATCCGCGGCGTCGGGATCCCGTTCGTCGACTACCTCGCCCCGGGCTTCGTCACCACCGGCGTGCTGTTCATCGGCATCGGCACCGCGGTCGAGATGGCCCAGGACCTCGAGCAGGGGTTCGTCGACCGGCTGCGGTCGCTGCCGATCCCCCGCAGCTCGGTGCTCGCGGGCCGCGCGATCGCCGACACCGCGATCCTCACCTGGAGCCTGGGCGTCACCACCGCGATCGCGTTCGCGGTCGGCTTCCGACTCCACGGCAGCGCCCTGGACGGGCTCGCCGCGTTCGGGCTGGTGATCGTCTTCGGGTTCGTGTTCGAGTGGCTATTCGTCGCGCTGGGGATATTCGCCGGCACCGGTCAAGCCGCGCAAGGGATGGGGATGATCGTGTTCCCGTTCGCGTTCATCTCCAGCGCGTACGTCCCCGTCTCGACGATGCCCGGCTGGCTACAGGTGTTCGCCAAACACCAGCCGCTCACCTACATGGTGGATGCCGTCCGATCGCTCACCCTCGGGCCGAACGCCGACATGCTGCTCGGTCACAGCACAACGTACTTCCTCATCCGAGCGATGCTGTGGTCGGTGGCAATCCTCGCCGTCGCGGTGCCGTTGGCGATCGTCAAGTACCGCCGTGGTTAGCTCGGCCTCGCCCTTGCATGCCGCCAAGCACCCATCCGCGTCGCTCGCGCCTGGCGGCTGTCGCCCGGCGATGATTCTCGGGCGTTGACCCGGTCTGATAGCCAGACGTGCTCGCCATCGCTGAGGCAGCACGAGATCAGCGAAGAAACGGAGGCGGCGAGGTGGCGGAGCGAATGATCGACGCTGGCGGGGTTGAGCTGTGCACGGAGTCCTTCGGCGACCCGGCTGACCCGCCGGTCCTGCTCGTCATGGGTATCGGCGCGTCGATGCTGTGGTGGGAGGAGGGTTTCTGCCGGACGCTCGCTGGCGGCGGACGGCTCGTGGTCCGCTACGACCATCGCGACACCGGCCGGTCGGTCGCATACGAGCCCGGGCGCCTCGGATATACGGGCGCGGACCTGGTCGGCGACGCCGTCGGCGTGCTCGACGCCTACGACCTTACGGCCGCACACGTGGTCGGCGTTTCAGCGGGCGGGGCGTTCGCGCAGCTGCTCGCACTCGAGTTCGCCCAGCGAGTCCGCTCGCTCGTGCTCATCAGTAGTTCGCCGGCGACCCCGGGCGACCGCGACCTTCCGCCTCCCACCGAGGGGTTTGGGCAATTCATCTCGACGGTGAAGGTTGACTGGTCAGACAGGGAATCGGTGATCATGTACCGCGTGGCCTACTCGCGGCTGCTCGCCGGAGGTCGCCGCCCGTTCGATGAGGCGGCGACGCGCGAGCTCGTCCGCCGCGATGTCGACCGCGCACGTGACTTCGGCGCGGCGCAGAACCACAACTTGCTGGCGGAGGATGAGTCCTCGCATAGGCCTTTGTCCTCGGTCAGCGTGCCCACTCTGGTGATCCACGGCACCGCGGATCCGATGTTCCCGCTCGAGCACGGCGAGGCGCTCGCCGACGAGATCCCCGGTACGAGGCTGCTTCGACTCCAGGACGCCGGCCACGGGTTCGATCGAGCCGATTGGGAGACGATCGCCGGCGCGATCCTCGAGCACACGGCCGCAGCCGATCAGACCAGCGGGCGATGACCGACTCCGAGCTGAGCCACCGCCCCACTCCAGGACCGGCGTGGAGCGCCGGTGCGTCGGGTTGCGGTTCCGGTGTCTGATCGCTGTGGTCGCGTACCGTTTGCGGGCATGCGCTCGGGCCTGTTCCTGCCGCTGTTTGACCAGCTAGCCGACCCGGCGGCTGGTGGCGCGGCTCGCGGGGGAGGCGGAGGAGGTCGGCTGGCACGGAGTCTTCGTGTGGGACCACGTGCGCTGGCGCGAGCCGGTCGTCGACGTCGCCGACCCGTGGATCACGCTGGCGGCGATCGCCACCTCGACCGAGCGCATCCGACTCGGACCGATGGTCACGCCGCTGGCCCGCCGACGGCCGGTCAAGGTCGCCCGGGAGACCGCGACGCTCGACCGGCTCAGCGGCGGCAGGCTCACGCTCGGGGTCGGCCTCGGCAGCAACGAGTTCGGCAGCGAGTACTCGATGACTGGCGAGGAGATGGACGACCGGCGACGTGCGCGGATGCTCGACGAGTCGCTTGAGATCCTCACCGCCGCCTGGTCAGGCGAACCCGTGCACCACCGCGGCGAGCACTACACGGTCGACGGCATGCGGTTCCTGCCACGCCCGGTCCAACGGCCCGGCGTGCCGGTGTGGGTCGCCGGGTTCTACGGCAAGCCCAGGCCACTCCGCCGCGCAGCCCGATACCAGGGCTTCTTCCCCGTCAACCTCGAGCATCACGACCAGCTCACCGAGATCATCGCCCAGCTCACCGCGTTGCGCCACGAGGCAGGGAACGACCCGGCGGAGCCCTACGACGTCGTCGCGGCGCTACCGCCCGGCAGCGATCCGGCGACCTACGCTGCGGCCGGAGCCACGTGGTGGGTCGTGGACTTCCCGGGGGAAGCGGTATCGGTCGATCAGGTGCGCGGGGTGATCCACGACGGACCATTCAGCCGAGACGAAGCGACGCGATCTGCGGGTTAAGCGTGCCGCCGCTCCTTCGTGATCCCGAACTGTGACGCAGAACTGCAGCGGCACAACGCAGTGCTGCGCGCCCACGCCCAACTCGAAGCCGAGGGGGGCCCGGGTTCGTTCGGACTGGTTGACCCGCGCACCGGCCGCCTCGGCCATCTGCTGGCGCTGATCACGATCGTTCTGGTCGTCCAGGCCGCAGCGCTTCCTGGAGGCATCATGCTGCTTGCGGCGGTGGCCCCGACCAGACGACGATTCCGGCTCCCTGGTGGCTGCTCACCACGCTTCTCGGCGCTCCGCTCGCGATGACCGCCCTCACCGCCCTGCCTGCCCGCGCCAGCACCCGCCGACCCATCGCCGAGAGCCTGCGATCCGAGCTCGCACGACCACACCGAGGCGTGACGATGGTCTACCTAATGACCACTCTCGAGCAGTCGGCGCATATCGGGAGGTCCGCATCCCGATGAGGATGCTCCGAAGACTGGCTGCCGAGCGCGCCGTCGCCGTCCGTTTGGGGTAACGCCTGGTGGTGGTTCTAGGACGGCGATTCCGTCCCCTGTCAACAGGAGCCGAACAGCGCGCCAGTTTCAGGAACCGAAAGGTGCACCACTCGCCGGTCGAAACGAGGCCGGTTGAGGGTTGCGGCGGCTTCTCGCGCGAGCGAGCCGTAGGCGAGGTTGGCTCAGGCGAAGCCGGGTAGGTTAAGGCTGTGGTGGACATCCACGGGTGGCCGCAGTTGTGAAGAGGGTTCAACGCTTCAGGCTGCGCCACCTGGCCGAGACTCGGCTGTG
The DNA here is from genome assembly GCA_963846015.1 of uncultured Solirubrobacteraceae bacterium. Classification (GTDB taxonomy): domain Bacteria; phylum Actinomycetota; class Thermoleophilia; order Solirubrobacterales; family Solirubrobacteraceae; genus Palsa-465. Next base: position 149,451 of record CAWJUE010000001.1, on the reverse strand, counting down.
GCTGCTGCCGCTGACCTGCGTGCTGGCCGGCATCGGGCTCGCCGTGGCGCTGCTTTCGATCGACCGGTCCTCCGGCTATCACCTCGTCAGCACGGGGATAACCGGCTCGTCCGCGTCGGTGCAGACCATTCTCACCGCGTCGTCGACGGCGCTGGTGACCCTAACCAGCGTCATGCTCTCGCTGACCCTCGTCGCCGTGCAGTTGGCGATGGGCCAGTTCTCGCCGCGCATCGTGCGGGCGATCCTGCATGACCGCCGCAGCCAGTTGGCCATCGGGCTGTTCATCGGCACGTTCGCCTACTCGATGACGGTCCTGCGCGAGGTCAACGGCAATAGCTCCGGCGGCGGCGCGTTGCCGGGCCTCGCCGTAGTCGTCGACTACGGGCTGATCCTCAGCGCGATTGTCGTGCTCGTGCTCTACGTGCACCACACCGCGCAGTCGATTCGCGTCGGTGGGCTGATCGGCTTGGTCGCAGACGAGACGCGCGACGAAGTGGACCGCCTGTACCCGGCCTCGCCCGAGCCCGACGACGACCCGAGCGTGGTGGTGGCGCCCGACTACGGGATCGTCACCAAGCTTCCGTATCACCTGCTCGTCGACATCGCCGAGAAGGCCGACTGCGTGCTGGAGCTGGTGCCCGCGATGGGTGATTTCGTGCCTCGCGGCGGCCCGCTTTTCCATGTGCTCGGGTCCCTTCCGGAGCCGCATCGCAGCACGGCGGCACTGAGCGTGATCCTGGACCGTGAGCGCAGCCACGAGTTCGAGCCCGCGTTCGGGCTGCGCAAGCTCGTCGACGTCGGCTCGCGGAGCATCTACTCGAGCCCGTTCCAGGACCCGACCACCTCCGTGCAGGCGATCAACGCCATCCACGACATCCTCCGTCGGCTCGTCCGGCGTGAGTTTCCCTCCGGACGCCATCACGATGCCCACGGGCACGTGCGGCTCGTCGAACGGGTGATGAGTTGGGAGGGCTACGTTCGCCTCGCCTTCGACGAGCTTCGGCTGGTCGGCGCCGGGTCCCCCCAAGTCGCGCGCCGGCTGCGCGCCGCGCTCGACGACCTCCGGACGGTGGCATCGTCCGAGCGCCGGCTGCCGCTCGACCGTCAGCTCAAGCTGCTTGACGAGGCAGTCCGGCGGGCCTACGCCGACGACGCAGACGTCGATGCCGCGCTCGTCCCGGACATGCAGGGCATCGGTTCCGGGCCTGATGTGATGTCACACCCACCGCGCTCCGCTCCGCCGCCGGCGCGCGACATCCGCCGTCCGCTGGCTGATAGGGCGGGAGCCTGGCACGGTTAGCGCTCTCCAGATGGCTGTTGTGGGAGTGTGCTGGCGGTTCGTGGGTGTGAGAAGCTGTCGGGGGGTGTGAAGGCGTGGATCAAGGTGCTCGGCTTCGTCAAATGCGGAAAGGGCTTCAACGTAACTCCGGCCGCGATCAACGGCTTCAGCGACCTGATTCTGACGCTTTGGGGCGACGCCGGACGGCATGCCCGGTCGGCAATCGGTGCCGACGAGCTGCCGTTGGGTATGCCAGTCGAAGTCGAAGCAATCGTCACGCTGGCGTGATCCGATCCGGCGTAGACGTAACTCGTACAACCCGACTGGCCCGGCGAGGTCGTGACCGACGTGAGCGAGGCTTGCCCCTTTGGGATGCCGAGGCCGAAGATCAGAACTACCTCCAGCACTACCCTGACGGCTACAGCTTCTTCCCGCCGCCGGGGGTCAGGCTTGAGTAACCGGATCGCTGTCCTGGGCTGCGACGGTCCGCGCCGCGAGCGCCTCGGGGACGAGCAGCAGTGCGGCGCCATCGGGGGGTCGGACCGCGGTCAGTCGGTCCCATTCCCCGACGGTTGCGATGCCGAGCTGGCCGGGTTGCAGGCGCGCGATCATCGCGATGTCGGTGGTCTCGTTGATGGCGACCGCCGTGGGCATCACCGCAAGGAGCTCTGAGACGACGGCGCCGGCCGAGTCGCTCGCAGGTGCGGTCGCGACGCACTCGACTGCTGCGAGTGGTCGGTCCAGGGCGCCCTCGATGATCGCGACCGGAGCCCGCTCGTGCACGGCGACGGTTTCGGCCCAGCGGTCATCGGCCGGACCGACGGCGATCACCATCGATGCGAGGAAGTCTGAGGCGGCGAGCATCGTCGCGCGCGCTCGGTGGTCGGTGACGCGCAGTGCTGGTTCAGTGTCGATCCCGAGCCGGTGACAGAGGCCGTCGAGGCGGTCTACGTCCGCTCGGCGACGGGCCGAGTCGGATCCGACGGGCTCGATCAGCACGACCTCAATCACTCCCGCATGGGCGGCGGCCAGCGCACGGGCGACGCGCAAGCCGAGCGGGGCGGCGTCGAGGTCGGCGACGGCGACCAGGACGCGCTCCCCGAGCGCGGGGACTGTCTCGGGTGGCAATTGGACACCACCGACGGTCCGTTCGGCAACCAGCGTCGAGACGATCATGCTGACGAGGATGAGGACGAGCACCGCGTTGACGACCGATTCGTCAAACAATCCGATCTGGAAGCCGACGGTGGTCGCGGCGAGTGTCGCCGCCGCCTGTGGGGTCGTCAGCGCCCACATCAGCCACGACTCCGGTGCGGTGGCGCCGAGTAACGGCCGGGCGAGCCAGGATCCGATCAGCTTGCCGCCGGTGGACGCGAGGATGAAGAGTGCGGCCAGCCCGAGGGTGCTGGGCTGGATCATCACCGACGGATTCAGCAGCAGCCCGACGGACACCAGGAACACGGGGATGAATACGGCCGAGCCGAAGAAGTCGATGCGGTCCATCAGTCGACCTTCGTTGGGGACGAGCCGGTTGAGCGCCAGTCCGGCGAAGAACGCGCCGACGATTCCCTCGATCCCAAACGTCTGGGCGACGACGGCGGCGATCAGGAATGCTTCGACCGCGATCACGTAACGGACGGTCCGGTCGCTGCCGAAGATCCGGAAGGCGCGCTGGGCCAGCAGCGGCAGGACCACGAAGCAGACGATCACCAGGACGGTGAGTCCGATCGCGAGGGTCAGGATGATCTCAGCGGTCGACCCGGTCCCGGAGCTGGTGCCGGCGATGACGGCCAGGACGACAAGCGTGAGGGTGTCGGTCACGACGGTCGCGCCGACGGCGCTGGCGATCATCGCGTCCTTCCCCAATCCTGCGCGGGCGACCATCGGGTAGAGCACGAGCGTGTGTGAGGCCAGCAGCGATCCGAGGAGCAGGCTGGCCGACACCGACCAGCCGAGTGCCTGGCCGACGATCGTGCCGAACAGCATCGGGAACGAGAACGTCAGTGCGGAGAAGAGGATCGCCGAGCGGCGGTGGCGGCGCAGCAGCGCGAGATCGATCTCGATGCCAGCGACGAACATCAGGTACAGCAGGCCCAGTTGCCCAAGGTCAGGGATCGTGGTACTGCCCGCGTGGACGAGGTCGAATCCGTGTGGGCCAATCACGAAGCCGCCGAGCAGCAGGCCGATCAGCCCTGGGATCCGGGCGCGCCGAATGATCGGTGGTCCGACGATCACCACCGCGAACAGCAGCAGGAACGCCCAGGCGCTGCCGGTCGGGGCGGTGAGCGTGATCGACGCGACGATCACGACTCGTTGGTCCTGAGCAGCGGCACGTTTGCCTCGCTATCGCTGAGCGAGATGCCCAACCACCGTTGCGCGAGACTATCGATCGTCCCGTCGGCCAGCATCGCGCGCATCGCTGAGCTGACCGCCTGCTCGTTCTGTGAGCCATGCGGGAGCGCTGCCGCGATCGGTTCGGGGTCGGCGAGTTGCGCGGCGACGGCAAGTTTCGAATCTGAGTTGGCGATCGCCTCCGCCGCCGGCAGGTCAAATAGGGTCGCGTTCGCCCGTCCAGAACGCAAAGCCGCCAGTACGCCTTGGCGACTGTCGAACTCCAAGGGCGGCTGGTACGGCTGAATCACGTCGGTGATCGTGGACTCCAACGTGGTGTTTGACTCCGCCGCCCACCGCAATCCCTGCGCAGTCTTCAGATCCGGCACCGAGATCCCGGCGCGGACCAGCAGCGCCGGAGCGGCGTTGATGTAGGGCGAGCTGAAGTCCAGCACCTGCTCGCGCGTCGACGTGGGTGTGATCAGCGACAGCGCTAGATCGGCACCATCCAAGTGGCCGGCGACGATCCGAGAGAACGGCTCGGCGCGCACCACGAGCCGCAGGCCGAAACGGTGCGCCAGTTCACGCGCGATCCCGTACTCCAGCCCACCAGTTGGCCGCGTGTCGGTTCCATTCCAGAATCCCACTGTTGGTAGCGGCTGCGTGACAACCGTCAACCTCCCACGATGCAGTGGCTGGAATGTGCCGGAGGCGCTGCCGATCCCGGCGCAGCCACCGATGATGATCGCCAGCACCGCCGCGGCTGCGACGGTCACTAGTCGTGCGGCCGATCTCGCTCCAATCGAACCTCGCTTCGGCTGGCCCAGCTGACGCTCCATGATCTCGGGGGATGTTCTCCGAACGTCGCCCGTCCCGACGCCGGCCGGACTACACCCGAAGTATGAGATCGTCCGATGCAGCCGTCAACTGACGGCATCCGGCAGTCGACTTCCCCCCCCGCTCGGTTCGAAGCTTCGAAGATCTGGCGGGAGGCGCTCGAACTGATCGACATCGCCAGCGTCCGGCGCTCGGCGGCCTGAGTGCCGTAGAACCTGTCTGTGCAGCAGCTGCCCGGGTCCTTGTCACCTGTGATGAGCACAACGCCGGATCTGCCGCGATCGAGCGCTGCGGTGGGTCCTGCAGGATGTCCCCCGGGTGATGGCCCGTACGGAGGGGCCGCGCCGAAGCGCCGCTACTGGATTGACTGAGCACGCACCGGCATCGCAGGGTTCCCGTGCGAGGTTCGAGCGGGTTGTGCGACGGGTGAGCTTCAGCTGGCTGACACCGCATACACCGGCGGGAGCCGCGTCGTGACTTCGAACCATGTCGCCCCCGCGTCGCCTGAGCCGAACAGCTCGCCGGTCGTGGAGCCAAAGTAGAGCTCGAGCGAGGGCCCGGCGCCCTTGCGCTGGAATGCCTGGCGCAGGACGGTGAGGTATGCGTGCTGCTGCGGCAGCCCATCGCCGCGCGGCGACCACGACTCACCGCCATCCCGCGTCTCGTACACGCGCAGGCGCCCGTCGGGCATCACCCGGTCCATGTCGGCCACGAGCGGGATCACGTACGCGCTGTCGGGGTCGGCTGGGTCGACGGCCAGCGGGAAGCCGAAGTCCGAGGGAAGCCCCTCGCCGATCTCACTCCAACTACGACCGGCATCGTCGGAGCGGTACACGCCCCCGTGGAACTGGATGAACATCCGCTCCGGGCGCGCCGGCGCGCGCTCCAAGTGGTGCACGCATAACGCCGTGTCAGCGTCGGGCTCAGGCTCTGGGAGGTTGAGCTCGGCGAGCACCTCGTCGGGCAGGTAGCGCGGGGTCAGCCCGTGATTACCCCGCCGCCACGAGTGCCCGCCGTCCTCGGTGTGCCACACGCCCGCCGCCGAGATCGCGACCGACAGCTTGTCGGGCACGCCCGGCCACGGGGCGATCGAGTGCACGCACAGCCCACCGCCTCCCGGTTGCCAGTTCTGGCGCGTCTCGTGCTCCCACAGCCCCGCGTTGATCTCCCATGTGGCTCCGCCGTCAGCTGACTGGAACAGAACTCCAGGATCCCCGCCCGCATACATCAGCCCCTCACTCTCGCCGGGCGCGATCACCCAGATCCGCTCGAGCGCCAGCTCACCCGCTGCTGGCAGGGCAACGCCCTCGGCCTGCTCCCACGCCTGGTGACCCGCCCCGGCGCCCCAGTCGCTCGCTGGCTGCTCGGTATAGAACACCTTCGGGCCGTAGAACGGTGAGGTCATCGTTGCCAGCACCCGACTGGTGCTGGGGTCACGCATTGCGTAGTCGACCGGCTCGCCCGCGAACGCCCGCGCGACGATCTCCCAGTCGCCGCCGGGCTCGCCCAAGAGCGCAAACAGTCCCTTCTTCGTGGACACCAGCAGCTCGGTCATCCCCTCAGCCTCCTGTGATCGCGGGCAGGATCTCGACGCGTGCGTCAGCCGCCACCGCCGTGCGTTCGCCGCCGCGCTCGCCGTTGACGAACACATTGATGTGCCGCCTGATCAGGCCGCGCTCGTCAACGATCCAGCCCCGCAGCGCGGGATACGCGCACTCGAGCTCGGAGAGCAGTTCGAGCACCGTGACGGCTTGAAGCTGGTGCTCCCCAGCACCGCCGGCCAGCTGTCTCAGGGGGCCGTGAACGCAGACGAGCGGCATGATCGGACTCTAAGACCCTGCGCCACGACGAAACTCATCGGCCCGGAGCACTTCGCCACGTACGGACATCCCGTGGTTTTCGCCGCGCACACGGGGTACCCGGCGGGGCATGAGCTTCGCTGATTACGAGTCGGGCCACCCGGACACGAGCTTCGCCCGGTACCAGAACGAACTGTACGACCGCGGTCTGCACGGACATCAGCCGCCGTATCCCATCAGGTTCTCCGACCTCGAGGAGAAGGCCACGGCGGCGATGCCGCCGAAGGTGAGGGGATACGTGGCCGGCGGCGCCGGCGATGAGCACACACAGCGAGCGAATCGCGAGGCGTTCACCCGATGGGGGTTGTATCCGCGCATGCTCGTCGCGCCCGAGGAGCGTGACATGTCAATCGAGCTGTTCGGAATCCAGCTGCCTTCGCCGATCTTCATGGCGCCGATCGGGGTCATCGGCGTCTGCGCCCAGGACGGCCACGGCGACCTTGCCTGCGCGCAGGCCTCGGTTCAGACCGGCGTGCCCTTCTTCGCCGGGACGTTGTCGGCCGATCCGATGGAGGACGTCGCGGGGGTGCTGGGCGACACCCCGAGCTTCTTTCAGCTCTATACCCCGCCGGACAGGGAGATGGCGGCAAGCATCGTGCAGCGTGCCGAGGCGGCGGGGTTCAAGGGCATCGCGGTGACCCTCGACACCTGGGTCACCGGCTGGCGACCACGTGACCTCAGCGGCGCGCACTACCCCCAGGTGCCGAGCGACTGCCTGACCAACTACACGAGCGACCCAGTATTCCGGCGCGACTTGGAGGCCGACGAGGACCCCGTCGAGCGGGTCATACGCACGTTGCCGATCTTCGGCGGCCCGTTTCGATGGGACGATCTGGAGTGGCTACGGGCACAGACCAACCTGCCGTTGATGCTGAAGGGCATCTGTCACCCCGACGACGTCCGCCGCGCGCGAGACTACGGCGCGGATGCCATCTACTGCTCGAACCACGGCGGTCGTCAGGCCAACGGAGGTCTGCCGACCCTGGAGTGTCTGCCCGACGTGCTCGAGGCCGCTGAGGGACTGCCGGTCCTGTTTGACTCGGGCATCACCAGTGGTGCGGATGTGCTCAAGGCCCTCGCGATGGGCGCCGCGGCAGTCGGCATCGGGCGCCCCTACGCCTACGGGCTCGCTCTCGGGGGCATTGACGGCGTCGTGCACGTGCTCCGCTCCATTCTCGCCGAGGCGGATTTGATCATGGCCGTCGACGGCTATCCAACCCTCGCCGACCTCACTCCGGACGCGCTGCGACACGTCGGATAATCACGGTCCAGATAATCGCCAGCTGATCCCGGCGCGACGGCCCGCGGCGGGCGATCCCGCAGGCGACAGCCGCGTCGGAGTCTCAGATGAGCAGCTTGTCGGGCGTGATCGGCAGTGCGCGGATCCGCACCCCGGTGGCGTTGTGGACCGCGTTCGCGACCGCGGCCGCGGACCCCACGATGCCGATCTCACCGATGCCCTTCGAGCCCATCGGATTCGTGTGCAGGTCCTTGCCGTCGAGCCACTCGGCCTCGATGTCGGCCACGTCGGCGTGGCTGGCGATGTGGTAATCGGCCAGGTCGTGGTTGACGACGTGCCCGAACTGCGGGTCCACGACGCTCTGCTCGTGCAGGGCCATCGACAATCCCATCGTCATACCGCCGATGAACTGTGACCGCGCGAGCGTCGGATTGATGATTGTGCCGGCGTCGTAGATGCCGAGCATCCGCGGCACCCGGATCTCACCCGTGGCGGCATGGACACGGGCCTCGGCGAAATGCGCGCCGAAGGCATACATCGCGTAGTCGTCCTGATCGGGGTTCTTCGGCGTGTCGGCAGTGACGGCGGCGCCCTCCGGCGGGTCATCGCCATGGACCTCGCGAAACCGCTCGGCGGCGGCCACGATGCCCGACCCCCACGTCGTCGTCCCCGACGAGCCGCCCGCGACGCTCGCCGACGGCAGGCTCGAGTCACCGATCCGCAGGTCAATCTGCTCGGGGGACACATCGAGGGCCTGCGCGGCGATCTGGGTCAGCGATGTCCACGCGCCGGTCCCGATGTCGGCCGCGGCGATGTGGACCCCGTAACGGCCGTCGGCCTGCCGCACAATCCTGGCGGACGTTCCCGGTATCCGGTTGACCGGATAGACGGCGCTGGCGACCCCGAGCCCGACGAACCAGCCGTCGTGCCGTCGCGACGCCGGCCGCGGGTCGCGGTCGGCCCAGCCGAACCGCTCTGCGCCTCGGCGCAGGCACTCCGTCAACCGCCGGCTTGACCATGGGTTGCCCGTCTCGGGGTCGACCTCGGGCTCGTTGAGGATCCGCAACTCGACCGGATCCACGCCGGCGGCGCCCGCGAGCTCGTCCATTGCGACCTCGGGGGCGAACATCCCTGGACACTCGCCGGGCGCACGCATCCAGCTGGGGACGGCAACGTCCAACGGAGCCAGCCGGTGTGAGGTCAGGCGGTTGTCGGCTGCGTACATCATCCGCGTCGGTACCGCCGTCTGCTCGGCGAACTCCTTGAGCTTCGCCGTCTGCTCGACGACCTCGTTGCCGATCCCGAGCAGATGCCCGTCTGAATCGGCCGCGAGGCGCACGTGCTGGATCGTCGGCGTGCGGTAGCCGACGAACGCGAACATCTGCTGGCGGGTCAGCGCCAGCTTGACCGCCCGCCCCGGGATCATCTGCGCGGCGAGCGCCGCCAGCACGATGTGAGCGTGCGGCGTGCCCTTGGAGCCGAACCCGCCCCCGACGTGGGGCGCGATCACGTGGACGCGGGACGGCTCGAGCCCGAACAGCGGCGCGATCGACGAGGCCACCGCGAACGGGCCCTGCGTCGAGTCGTAGAGGGTCAACGCATCACCGTGGTGAATCGCGATCGTCGCGTGCGGCTCCATCGGGTTGTTGTGCTCCATCGGCGTCGTGTAATGCTCATCGATCGTGATCGCCGCCGAGCTCATGGCGCGATCGAGGTCGCCCTCGGCGGTGTCGGTCTCGAAGCTCGGGTTGACCTGATCGGGCTTGTAGAGGCCGGGGTGATCGACACGCAGAACGACGTCGTGCGGCTGCTGTTGGTAGGTGATCCGCACGCGCGCGGCCGCCTCGCGCGCGATCTCCGGTGACTCCGCTATGACCGCGCCCACGATCTGGCCGCGGAAGTGGACCTCGGTGTCCTGGAGGATGAACAGCTCCTGGTTGTCGTCCTGCGCCAGGCGGGGCGCGTTCTCGTGGGTCAGCACGAGCAGCACGCCGTCCATCGCCGACGCGTCCTCGCTCTCCACCGCGGCGATCGTCCCGCGGGCGACATCCGAAAGCAGCAGATGCGCGTAGACGGGCTGCTCGACGGGCTGCTCGAAGGCGTAGGGGGCCGTCCCAGTCACCTTCAGCACGCCATCGATCCGCCGCAGCGGCATCCCGATCGCGCCGGTCGGCGTGGTGCTGCTCATGATCGCTTCGTGAGGCGCGTCAGCACCTCGATCAGCGCGCGACGTGCCATCGGCACCTTGAAGCCGTTCTCCCGCAACGGCTGCGCCTCGGACAGCTCCGCGTCTGCAGCGGTGGCGAAACCGTCGCTGGTCGGCAGTGAGCCGCGTAATGACTCCTCTGCCCGCAGCGCGCGCCACGGCCGGTGCGCCACGCCGCCCAGGGTGATGCGCAGGTCGACGATCCGGCCGTCGTCGTCCAGCTCCACGCCCGCCGCGACCGACACCAGGGCGAAGGCGTAGGACGCTCGATCGCGAACTTTGAGGTAGGTGGACCGACCGGCGAGTGGCAGCTCGGGCAACAGAACGGCGGTGATCAGCTCCCCATGCTCGAGCACGGTGTCCCGCTCAGGCTCGTCGCCGGGCAGGCGGTAGAAGTCGCCGATCGGCAGCTCCCGTGCGCCGTCCGGCCCGGCCAGCTCGACGACGGCATCCAGCGCCAGTAAGCCCACCGCCATGTCGGACGGGTGGACCGCCACGCACGCGTCGCTGGCACCGAGGATCGCGTGATAGCGGTTATACCCCGCAAGCGCCGAGCACCCCGATCCCGGTGCTCGCTTGTTACACGGGGTCGTCACATCCTGGTAGTAGACGCAGCGGGTCCGCTGCAGCAGGTTGCCTCCGGTCGTCGCGAGGTTGCGCAACTGGCCCGACGCGCCGGCGAGCAGCGCCCGTGACAGCACGGGATAGCGGTCGCGGATCAGCGAATCAGCGGCCAGCTCCGCATTGGTGACGCCCGCACCGATCCGAACTCCGCCCTGTGGCCGCTGCTCGATTCCGCCGAAGGCGATGCGCCGGACGTCGATGAGCCGGTCCGGAGACCGGACGCCGAGCTTCATGTGGTCGACGAGGTTCGTCCCTCCCGCCAGGAAGACCGCGTCGGGATGCGCAGCCGCCCGCGCGACTGCGTCGCGGACGTCGGTCGCGCGCTCGTAGGCGAACTCCCTCACCCGCCGGCCTCGCGGATCGCGGCGACGATGTTGACGTAGGCGCCGCAGCGGCACAGGTTGCCGCTCATCCGCTCTCGGATCTCCTCGTCGCTGAGCCGGGGAGCGCCCGTCAGATCTTCGGTGACATGACTCGGCCAGCCCGCATCGAGCTCCTCGAGCATGCCGACCGCCGAGCAGATCTGCCCCGGCGTGCAGTAGCCGCACTGGAACCCGTCGTGGTCCAGAAACGCCTGCTGCATCGGGTGCAACGCCTCCTCGGAGCCCAGGCCCTCCGCGGTCACGATCTCCGCCCCGTCATGGGAGACCGCGAGCGCCAGGCAGGTGGTCACCCGGCGACCGTCGAGCAAGACCGTGCACGAGCCGCACTGTCCGTGGTCACAGCCCTTCTTCGGCGCGCGACGATCCAGGTGCTCACGCAGGAGATCCAGCAGCGTCGTCCGCGTATCCACCGACAGCGTCCGCTGCTCGCCGTCGACGGTGAGCGAGAGCTGTGACCTCACGCCGTCTGCTTCAGGAAGACCATGTGGAGCGAGTACCCGGTCATACCGCGGCGAACCACCTACCTGCGGATCCTTGACGAAGGACGCTCGCGCTCGGTCCTCGCCTGAATCAGTTCTGGCGGCGGGTCCAATGACTCGTGCGGCTCGATTGATCCGATCATCCACGCCCGCACCGACTCCGGATCTGCGGGCTGCTGGCCGATATCAAGGAGCTTGAGTTCGGACCGTTGCGAGACGCGCTCTCGGTCAGCGACCCGGTTCTCTCAAACCAGCTCGCGGTGCTGGCAGAGGCCGGCTACGTGCGTTCGCGACGCGCTCGGCGCGACGCCCGTCAGCGGGTGTGGCTGGCGCTCACTCCGGAGGGCCTTGAGCGAAACGTGTCCGGAATGTGAAAGGAGCGACATGCCTCAGCCAGCCCAGCAACAGACACCTCCCGGCACGACTGGCGAGATGTCGCCGCAACCAGATCACGGCGAGCAGACCTACAGGGGAACGGGCAGGCTGGACGGCAAACGCGCGGTGATCACGGTGCCGACAGCGGCATCGGCAAACCGGTGGCGATCGCGTTCGCCCGCGAGGGAGCCGACGTGCTGATCTCCTACCTGAACGAGACCCAGGACGCGAACGACACGGCTGACTGGGTCCGGCGAGCCGGACGCAAGGCCGTGCTGGTCGACGGCGACCTGTCGTCGCCAACGCACTGCCGCGAGGTCATCGATACCGCCGTGCAGCAACTCGACGGGGTCGACATCCTGGTGTCCAACGCCGCGTTTCAGATGAGCCACGAGACGATCGAGGAGGTCCCCGACGAGGAGTGGGACCGATCTGGACGCCGCTGATCCCATCAACAATGCCTGAGGAGGCGGTCGAGAACTTTGGGCAGCAGGCGCCGATGCAGGCGGATCAAAGAAAGCGATCCTTTCCTCGGCCAGCATCCCAGACGTTGGTGGGCCGGTAGTACTTCAGCTGGTGACGTGGGCACTATCACCACCGGTGACCGCATACGCGGCGCCGCTGACCATGCGCGCCGCATCTGATGCCAGGAATGCGACCACCGGCGCGACATCCTCCGGCGCCAGCCATGCCACCCCGAGCGGCGTCTTGTTCTCCAACGCCTCGATTGCGGCCGACTCGTCGCGCTCCGGATCACCGCTGGGCGTCTGACCGGCTTCAGCCAGAGCTTGCGCGTAGCGGTCTTCGTGACGAGTCAGCGTCGTATCGATCAGTCCAGGGATCACCGCGTTGACCGTGACCCCGTGCTCTCCGAGCTCCAGGGCCGCCGATTTCATCAAACCGAGCAGCCCCCACTTAGATGCCGAGTAGGACGAGCCGAACTTGGTGCCGTGCTGCCCCTGGGTGGAAGAGGTGATGATGATCCGCCCTCCGCCGCGACGCACCAACAGCGGCGCGAACGCCCGCACCACGTTCCCCGTACCGCTCAAATTGACCTCGATCTGGTCATACCAGTCAGCGTCCTTCATCTCCAACAACGGCTTGAACGCCTGAATCCCTGCATTGGCGAACACGATGTCGACACCGCCCCACTCGCGGTCAATCGCCTCCGCCGCCGCGCGCACGGCGCCGCTATCACGCTGATCGAGCGTCTTTTCAAGCCAGCGACGGCCGCTGGCCTGCACCTGGCGACCGGTCTCGGCGAGATCATCCGCGGTCGCTGGGGCGTAATCGAGGATCGGGCTCACGGTCGACGCGATGTCGATCCCGATCACGTCAGCGCCCGCCCCGGCGAGCGCGACCGCACTGGCGCGACCGATACCCCGCGCCGCTCCGGTCACCACCGCGATCCTGCCAGTCAGAGCTTGCGTACCAGCCACCTCAGCCAAGAGAGGAACCTCCTTCACGAGTCAAGTGATCGGTGCATCTCGCGCTTAGCATCGACCTCTACCCGCTGCGCAACGCCGATACCACCCGCCGTGACAGCTACGGAGTCTTGCCGGCGCGGAAGTACGCGATGTAGTCGGCGACCGAGCGCTCGACGTCCCACTCCGGGAGGAAGCCGGTGTCTTGATGCAGTCGGGTGATGTCGAGGTAGCTGGGCGGCACGCTGGATCCGGGTTCGAGCTCGAGTTCGAAGTCGGGCACGACGGACTTGATCGCGGCGATCACCTCGGTGTTGGTGGTCATCCTGCCTGCGGCGACGTTGTAGGTCGTGTGCGTCAGCGTGTCGACGGTCTGCAGCAACGCGGTCGCCCGGCCGAGGTCATAGACGTAGCAAAGGTCAAGTCCGTCGTCGGCCTTGAGCCGCCCGCGCTACGCCGGAGAGGTCGACCGGTGTCCCGGTCGCTGCTGCGTGGACGAACTGCGGCGCGGGAAAGGCAAAGTTCGGGAGGTGCCCGAGCGGTCCCCACGCCCCGCTGATGCGCAGGTGAATGATCTCCAGACCGGTCGCCTGGGCGAGGTGCTGGCCGAGCAGCTCGCTGATCTTCTTAAAGGTCGGGATCACGTGCGGGGCGGTCAGCAGCACCGGCAGCTCCTCGCTCAGGGCACCGGTGTTGGACAGGCCGCCATAGACCCCGATCGTGCTGGCCAGGCTGAGGCGCTTGACCCCCCACTCCTGAGCGACCTCGATGATGTTGAAAAGCCCACCGAGCGCATCGCGCGCGGCCTCGACGGGAGCTTCGTCTGGGTCAGGCGGCCACGGCATCGAGCCAGCCATGTGAATGATCCCGGTGATCGCATGGTCGCGCCCGATCGCTCGTAGGGCATCGAGGTCTTTGACATCTGCTTGCACCGCGGTCACCGGTGCGGTGAACCGTCCGTCTGCGATCTCGGGGCTGCGGCGCTGAACGAGGATGCACTCCTCGCCGGTGTCCAGCAGCGCCTGCACGGTGGCGCTCCCGATGTGGCCGAGTCCTCCGGTAATCAAGATCATCGTCATCCCTGTCGTCGGTAGTACTGATCATCAGTGTAGCTGACGTTCAGCCTAGCGATAGGCTCAGGACGGATGAGAGCGAGCAGTGACACCGAATCACGGACCAGCCAACGGCTGGCGTATCTGTTCAAGCACGCGGAAAGGCTGATGTCTGAGCTGCATGTCGAGGCGCTCGCGCCGTTCAACATCCACGCGCGCGATCTCGGGGTGCTGCTGGTGATCGACCGCTTCGAGCCGGCCTCTCAGCAGCAGGTCGCCGAGCGCCTGGGCGTCGACCGCACGACGATGGTCGCCATCATCGACGCGCTCGAAATCAAGGGCATCATCGCCCGCCGCCCCGACGCGCAAGATCGCCGTCGCAACGTGGTCGAGCTAACCCCAGCCGGCCGGGACATTCTCCGCCGGGCGACCGCGGCCAGCGATGCGGCTGAGGCCGAGCTGCTCGCTCCGCTCGCCCCCGAGGAGGGCGAGCAGCTGCGGGACCTGCTGGCGCGCGTCCTCGCCCGCGGCTGAGCAGATCTGACCCTCGTTCGCAGCGCCGTCCAGACGACCCAGCCCCCGGCTTGGCTAACCGCGGCCGGGTCCGCCCCACCAGTAGGTTTCGTCGGCGGGGATATAGCGCAGCTGCAGTAGCCCGCCGAACTCGCGGCACGATGTGCCACTGACTTCAAGCACGGCTAGCCATGGCTGAAGATCGATTTCGATAGCGCGTCTGCTGTGGCGCGCACCGCGTCGCCCGTGGTCGCCAGCCGGCCCTCGAGCCGAAATTTCAGTCCCGCTACGTTGACGGCCGCCAGGATCCGTCCGGACGGGCTGCGCACTGGTGCCGCCACGCCGACCAGGCCAGGCTCGAACTCTCCATCGACGATCGCATACCCGCGATCGCGCGCCGCGAGGATGCGCCGGTGCAGCTCGCCAACGTCGCGGGGGGCCCCCGGCGCGTAGCCATCGAAACTTGCGTGCTCCAGTCGAGTCTCTAGGGCCGGCCGATCATGATCGAACAACAGTGCCCGGCCTGCCGACGTGCAAACGACCGGGAGTGTGCGGCCGCTCCAGCCTTTGGCGCTGATCGCAGACGGAGGCGTCTCCGCGAGGAGCGTCAGCGTCTGCGTGCCCTGGAGCACTGAGAGGTTCGCAGTCTCCGCGGTCGCCGCCACGAGCTGCTTGAGGAACGCCGGGGCGGCGGCGATCAGGCGCGGTCGCCCGGAGCGTTCCGCGAGCGCGTACAGACGCCATCCAAGGGAGTACGCGCGCGACTCGGGGTCGCGGTCGACCAGTCCGGCGGCCGCGAACGTGCTCAGCGCGCGCGAAACTTGGCTTTTCTCGGTGCCGACGATCTCCGCGATCCGCACCACGCCAAGCCCGCCGCGTTCGAGCGCCTCGTCACTACCGAGTGCGATCAGGATCTCGATGCCCCGACGCAGGCTGCGGGCTCTTTCCGGGGGCATTGCAGGGCTACCCGTCGGTCTCCGGGTCGGCGCCGCGAATTTGGCGCTGCCGACGGCCTGCTGTCGCGGGGGCTCGGGCGCCCGAGTTGGCAAGTAGCTTCATGAGCAACGTGGACGCCAGCCGCCTCGCCTGAACGGCCCGCGCGATCATGAGTGTGAACACGATCCGAGTATGACGATGAGCGTTCTCCCAGGGTGAGCGCAGGCACACGAGGGCTACCGGGTCGCGAGACTTGCGGAACGCGCGCTGCCTCGACCGCTCAGGAAGAGATCTGTTCAGCAGCCTCGGCAGCGGCGTGGAACGCTGCCTGTATGGCGCGGCGGACAACACGCAGGCGGTGAGGTTTGACGGCGTAACGCTTTGCGGCCGCCGCCTGCGGCGCGTACATGTAGTTGTCCATCGCCACTTCTAGCTGCACGACGTGGACGTGGGCTTCGGGATCGTGATGGTTGCGGGTGATGAAGCCGCCTGAGTAGGGCACGTCGCGGGCGACCGACATGCCGAGGCCAATCCGCCTGGTCTCGCTGCGCAGGCTGGTCATGAACGAGTCGATGATCGCGCCGTGCGCAGACGTGCCGTTGAGGGTTCCGACGACGAAGTCGGCGCGCTGCTCGCCCTTGTCCTCGGCTCGGCCGAGTCCGGTTGAGGTCATTGAGTGACAATCGAACAGCAGCGCGTACCCTCGCTCTCTGCGCATACGATTGATCAGTCGGTCGAGCAGGCCGTGGTACAGGTCGTGATAGCCCAGGACTTCTTCCTGTTCTGCCGGGGTGTATTGCCTGCGTAGCATCAGCCTGTCGTGCACCGTGTAGTACTCGTGCGCTGCGTTGGTCAGATGGTGGGGCAGTTCGTCTCCGTCGACCCCGTGGCGGGTCCGGTTCATGTCGATAAAGAACGGCGCGAGCTCTGAGCGGAGGTGAATCCCGCCAGCGATCTCGTAGCACAGGTCGCTGTAAAGGTCGATCTCGACCAACGCGGCCTCATCCAGCACAAAGCGATCCCGGTAGGTCTCAGGAACCAGGACTCCGGCGTGCGGGATCGAGAGGATGTACTCCGGACTGCGGGCGTCCAAGTCGATCAACTCGCGGATGCCCATCTTGAGGCGGTCACCAGCCGAGGATGTCGTAGATCTCTCGCTCGCCCTCATAAGCGGTGTACAGCGCGTCGATATCAGGCCAGCGGATACCGGTCGGAAACCGCGTGGGCTTCTCGTCGTTCCGGGTCAGGGCCGATGCCTCCGCCTGTGCCACGGTCGCGGACTGCGTCTGCTCAAGGGGGTGCATGCCGGTCTCGATCCGCGCCTGTGCGACGGCCTAGGCGGTCTTGAAGGCGTGCTTGAGGGAGACGGCTGCGCTGGATGTGGCGACAACGCCCTGCACCGCTGAACTCGTGGCGGTGAGATCATCGATCCAGTACGGAATGATAATCGGGGTCTGGTCCAGGAGCAGGGCCTCGATCTTGCCGGCGATCGACCGCTGCGTGTGCAGATCGATCGCGGCCACATACTGCTTGACCAGGCTGTCGTAGGTCTTATTCCTGAAGCGCGCGGCGTTCCATGGACCACCCGATGTCAGCGCCGACTGTAGGACGACATTGGGCACGCCGCGGTCGCCGTAGTCGACCAAGCTCATCTCGCCGTCCAACCAATCGGAGTTGCCGTAGGTCGACTTGCCGTAGTAAGCGGTCTGAGTCTCGACCTTGAGGTTGATGTCGATCCCCGCCTGCTTGGCGCTGGCGGCGATCGCCTGCGCCAGCAGCGGCACTTCCTGGAACTGCTCGGTGAACATCGTCGCGGTGATGCCGTTGGGATGACCAGCGGCGGCCAACAGCCGTTTGGCCTTCGCGATGTTCTGCGTGCGCTGGGGGACAGAGTCGTCGGTTGAGGCGAAGATCGGCGCGAATGGGCTGTCGTTGCCCACGCTGCCGTAACCATGGAGCAGCGCTTTGACCAGGCCGGGTCGGTCGAGGGTCAGCGCCATCGCTTGGCGGACCCGGGGATCGCTGAACGGGGCCTGGTCGCAGCGCATCGAGAGCTCGCGGTGGATCGAGGTCTCCAGTTTGAGGACGCTGTACTGCGAGTTGTTCAGCAACGCCTCCGCGCCCTGGGCAGCAAATAGCGCGACCACGTCAACCGTCCCGCCTTGCAACGCCAGGATCTGGGGATCCTGGCTCTGATAGAACGTGAAGGCGGTCGCGTCCAGGTGCGGTGCCCCATCCCAGTAAGACCGGTTGGCTGCGAAGTTGGCCCCGACGTTCTGCGTGTAGCTCTTGAGCGTGAACGCGCCGGTGGCGATCATCTCCTGCTGAAACTTTGCGAAATCGGTGCCCTTCGGAACGATGATGCAGTTGTAGTTGTCCGGGGACACCAGGTAGGGAAAGCTGCCGATCGGCTGGTCCAAGTGGAAGGCAACGGTCAGATCGTCGACCTTCGTGACCCCGGCGGGGCTCAGGATCCCACCGAACACCGACAGCGCGTTGGCGGCGTTCTTGGGATCGGACTGCTGCTGCATGGTGTAGACGACGTCATCAGCACTCATCGTGCGCCCGCTGTGAAACTTCACGTCCGGCCGCAGCTTGAACGTCCACACGGTGGCGTCATGGTTGGGCTTCCAGCTCGTCGCCAGCATCGGCTGAAGAGGCGGACCCGGTCGACCCGTGTTGTCGTTGACCAGATAGTCGCCTACCTGGTAGAGCATCTCCAGGTCGCCGTCGGATGACAGCGTGATCGGGTTGACGTCGGAAGCCGGAGCCTGTACGGCCACGCGCACGGTCCCACCTCTGGTCGGCGCCCCCTTCGCTGCGCCACTCGACGCGGACGAACCCGAGCCGTTTGCGCCCCCGCACGCAGTCAACAGCGCGCCCATAACGGAAGCCGACATGCCAATTACCCCGCCGCGGCGCAGCAGCTCGCGGCGACTGAGCCGTCCGGCAACCAGCTCATCGATGTAGTGGTTCTCGAGCTCGGTGCTCTGTTCCCGAACTCGGTCAAGCAGGCGATGATCGGTGTTCACTCGTGGCTGCCTTTCAAGGGGCTGGGTGCTTGGGTCGGAGGCCGGCACCGGACCGGCACGAGACCCGCGGTTGCAGGCGTCATGACTCTGTCCGACAACTCGCTTCGTGACGGTCAAGCTACAGCAGTGGTTGCAATAGAGCAACCTGAGTTGCCCTATTGCCAACAGCTACCGTCTGGGGGTGTCCCAGAAGCGCGCTCGCAAACGTCGCCAAACGCGGCGACACCTCCTGCCAGCACGCGCTCCGCGCGCTGTCTCACCCGCGATCCCGAGGACTTCGTCGCCGGCGCGCCGGGGCGCATGCGCGCGCCCCTCCCACCGGCAGGCTCCGACCGTCGGTTGCGCCGGCATCTTCACGCCACCTGACGGACCTTCGCACAGCACTTCGCGGTCAGGATGACGCTCGCCATGACGATCACACAGTGGCTTGAGCAACCCGCCGCGGACTTTGTCAACGCCGCGGGGTGGTAGCCGAGCGGCCGCCGCAAATGAGCACCGGGGCGACTCTGGTCTGCTAGTGCAGTCGTGGTTCGCACCCGAGCGTTTGCAGCCGCTCGCGCCAGCTGATTCGTAGTTGAGGAAGCTCACTTGCGGCTCTCCGCCTGGTCAGGTTGAGCGAGCGCGGGTGCGAGCTCGTGCAGCGCGTCTGAGGTGTTCACGCCGAGAGCGCCCAGCAGCACCGCCGCAGGATCTGGTGGTTGGAGAGCGAGGATCTGGGCCAGCACCTCGGGGCCGGTGACCTGGAGCTTCCGATGACCCTTGGGCTTGTACGCGTCCTCCAGCACTTTCTTTGCCGCGGGCGTCATGCGGAAGCGATCTTTTTTCGCGACGTGTCTGATCCTCGGCTTCTTCGGCACGGCGCGCATCGGCAGCGCGGGAGCGTCGGCGCCGGACCCCAGGCCCAGAGCACCCAGGGCGTCGCGATCGAGCGACTCAAGGGCGTGGCGAGCCTGTTGCAGGCTCACGCCCAACACGACTTCGATCGAGGGCTCTTCCAATAAGGCGAGCAGGAGGTGATCGGTGCCCGTTCGGCGATCACCGCGGCGACGAGCCTCCTCACTGGCCCGCAAATAGACGGCCCAGGCGTGAAGCACCTCCGGCACCACGGATTCGGTGGTCATGATGACTCCTGGTTGTATTTGGCGTGCACCGATTGGCGAGTAACGCCCAAGGCGTCTCCGATCTGCTGCCACGACCAGCCCTTTTCCCGGGCGGCCGCGACCTGGTTCGCCTCGACCCGCTCGGCCAGGCGATGGAGCGCCAACGAGGCGCGGAGCCCGATTGCCGGGTCATTCGACGAGAGACTGTCGCTGAGTTCTTCGATGTCCACGTCTGTCAATATAGACTGACAGACGTGGCCCGTCAACCTAAACTGACACGGCAGACCGCCCACATCGGAGTGCCACAGAGGGTCTGGCGCGCTGGGCGGTGAACACGGGAGACGTACGATTCAGTCCCGAACTAACCAAGGAACGAGCGCATGCCCACGATCACTACCCCTGACGGCGTCGAGATCTACTACAAGGATTGGGGTTCCGGTCAACCGCTGGTCTTCAGTCATGGTTGGCCGCTTTGCGCCGATGACTGGGACGCTCAGTTGATGTTCTTCCTCGATCACGGCTTCCGGGTGATCGCCGCTGACCGTCGTGGGCATGGACGCTCGACCCAGACCGACTCGGGCCATGACATGGATCATTACGCCGATGATCTGTTGGCCGTGATCGAGCATCTCGATGTGACCGACGCCGTTCACATCGGGCACTCCACCGGTGGTGGTGAGGTCACGCGCTACATCGCCCGGCACGGTGAGAGGCGCGTCGCCAAAGCGGTCCTGATCAGTTCGGTGCCGCCGCTGATGGTGCAGACCGAGGCGAACCCCGAGGGGTTGCCCAAGAGCGTGTTCGATGGCTTCCAGGTCCAGACGGCCACGCGGCGGTCGGAGTTCTACCGTGAGCTCGCGTCGGGCCCCTTCTACGGCTTCAACCGCCCCGACCGCGAGCCGTCGGAAGCGATCGTCGAGAACTGGTGGCGCCAGGGCATGATGGGTGGCGCCAAGGCCCACTACGACGGGATCGTCGCGTTCTCGCAGACCGACTTCACCGAGGATCTGAAAAAGATCTCGGTGCCGGTGCTGGTGATGCACGGCGACGACGATCAGATCGTCCCCTACGCCGACTCCGGGCCAAAGTCAGCGGCGCTGGTGCAGAACGGGACCCTGAAGACCTACCAGGGCTTCCCGCACGGGATGCCGACCACCGAGGCCGAAACTATCAACGCCGACCTGCTGGCCTTCCTGCAGTCGTGACGTAACGCTAGACAGCACCGCCGCGGGCGGCACGAGCCCTCTCGTGCCGTCCGGCCCACGATCGATGAGTCGAGGAGGCTAGGCTTCGGCGGCCGTGAATCATGAGCTCCAGCAGGAAGGAGTAGTGAATTGTGGGCCAGGTCGTCGTGATGAATTGGGTCACGCTGGACGGGGTGATGCAAGGGCCGGGCCGGCCGGACGAGGACACTCGGGACGGGTTCGGTCACGGCGGCTGGGCAGCTCGGTACAGCGACAACGTGCTGGGGGCCAAGATGGGCGAACGGATGGCGGGCAACTACGCATGGCTTTTCGGGCGCCGAAGCTACGACGGGCTGCTGGCCTCGTGGAACGCTCAAGGCGGACCGTTCAGAGACGCGCTGAACAACCGGCATAAGTACGTGGCCTCGCACAACCCGTCGACGACGCTGGACTGGCCGAACTCGTCGCTGCTCGACAGCGATGTGCCCACAGCCGTGCACAAGCTCAAGCAGACATCGGAGGCAAACCTGGTGATCCTGGGGAGCGGCGAGCTGATCGGCTCGCTGGCTGCTGCCGATGCGATCGACGAGTACCTGCTGATGATCGCGCCCGTCGTGCTCGGTTGTGGTCGACGACTGTTCACTGAGGGCGTCCACGCTACGTTGAAGCTGTTGGAGTGCACGCCGACCAGCACCGGGGCGATCGTCGCTTCCTACGCACCGGCGCGATGATCGGGACGCTCGAGCGGTAGCTGAAAAGCGCGGATCCGGCGCACGGTTTTGGCGAGGCGCGACAGAAGCCGAGCGCAGTCGGCGCCGCGACGTTTATCGGCGATCACCTGCGAGACCAGCTGGCGCTGCTGGCACTCACGCCTGCGCTCGATCTCCAACTGCTGGGCGAGTTCGATCATCTGTCTCGGGTGCATCTCTTCGACCTCCTCGCAGGGTGTGCGGTGTGCGGGCGGCACTTCGGTATGTCTCGCTGAAGCCGGTCGGTCAGCTGCGGATCAGCTGCCACTGCAGGAGACGGTGCATGACCGCTGTCTAGCTCCAGCGGCGCCGGATGGTTGACGCGTCCTCGCCGGTTCTGCCGACGAACGCCATCGGATCTCCGGCGCCGAGGTCGTCGATGCCGGAGCGCTCGAGTGCTCCGATCGCCAGCGTCCGACGGACCGCGGAGAAGGTCAGCACGTGCGCGAGCACTCCACCGTAAGAAAACATTTGAGGCGGATCGCAGGTCGCGTCAAGGAACATCTCATCGGCGCGGTCGTTCTGCAGTGCAGTCACAACCAACTCTCGAAAATGCGGACCTGTTGTGTCCAGGCGCTCACGCAGCATTGAGGGAGAAGACGCGCCAGCAGCCGGCACGCGTGCGGCGCCCTCAAATGCGGCGACCCACATCTCGAGCTGCGAGACCAGGCGGTCGCACACACGGCGGAGCGTCGGATCACGGTCAATGCCCTCGACCGAGAGCTCGATCGGGCGGTCCAGCGCAGCGTCATCGACGCGACCAAGACGGTCGAAGATCTCGCCGACCAGCGACAGATGATGATCAAGCATGCGGATGACAACCTCCATGGCGCTACTCCTCTCGGCTGTGGGCAGTCGCAGGCCACCCGGGGGGTGAAAGTGGATGCCGTTGCTGGCAGGAAGCTCATGAACGCGGTGCTGCGCGCGACGGAACTCCGATGGGGAGGAACCGAAGGCACGACCGAACGCTCGCGCGAAGGCCTCCGGCGCGGCATAGCCGGCGTCGAACGCGACATCGATGACCTGATCGGCAGTCGAGGTCAGCCGGTGCGCCGCCCGCTCCAGCAGCAGCCGGCGACGAAACGCGCCCGGCGGCTCGCCCAGCGCAGCAGTGACGAGGCGACCGAAGTGAAAGCGCGACACGTACGCGCGATCCGCCAGACCATCGACGGTCAGGTCCGGATCATCGAGGCTGGCCTCGACGAGGTCGAGAATTCCGCGCAAACGATCGGCATCCACCATTGCGCCGAGTCTCACGCACGAGCAGCTAGGCTGCCTGATCGTTCTTGCTCACTGTCGGCGCAACCTTCGCAATGTGAGCACATTCCCCGGGTTCAGCGCCTGATACTCAGCGGCCGGGGTTCTAGCTTGGGGGCCATACCAGGCGTGTTGGCGCGTACTCGCCGGGCCATTCGGCGTAGGCCTCGTCTCCGCTGGTGGTCTCTGTCGCCGCGGATGCGCCGTACTGCCGCGCGACCGGACTGACCGGGAACCGGACGGGATCGTCGGGTCGTGCCCCGATCATCAGGATCGCGCCTGGTGCAGCTCTCGCTGCTCCTCTTCGACGATCAGCGTGCACGTTCCCGACAGCACGAGAAAGCCCTCCTGGGCTCCCTCACCGTGATAGAGCGCGTTCGGCTGGCCCGGGCGCAAAACCGTGACATGGGCGCCAAAGTCCCTGAACGGATGCTCGCGAGGCTCCAGCGGAAAGCTCGCCCCGCCCTTGTCCTCGTTGCTCACCGCCAGGGCCTGATCGAGGTTGAGCACAAACCATCCTTCAGATGTGATGTAGCGGCCGTAGGGGGTTTCGGTGGCCGTCGCTTCGTTCATCGACGCTCGCTTTGCGTCGTTGGTTTGTCTGATCGGCTGAGATGGGGTTGTCCGCCGCTCGAACAGCGGGCTCGCACGGCCTGAGAGCCCTCGTCGGCAGCGAGGCGTGGGCTCAGGACGGGTGGTACAGGGCTCCGTCGACGAGCAGTCGCTCGCCGATCGGTGACGGCAGCCGGACCCGTACGGGGGTCTCGAGCGTCCCCGAAGGCATTTGAACCCCTGGCTTTGGGGTGACGAACATCGCCAGCACCAACTCGTCATTCCCATCGTGGAGATCTGGTGCCAGCAGGCGCTTGTGGGCCAGCTCCCCTCCCGAGCGGGTCTGCTCGGTCACGAGCATGCGGATGATCGTGTCCTCGGGAGTGAGCTCCTGGGTCGGGTCAAGCTGCCAGCTCGATGCCCGGACACCGTCGCGTGTCCTGCGCGGCGTCTCGAACCTCGTCACCGCGACCGAGTGCCAGTGGCCGCGGCGGCCCTCGCGGCGCATCACGACGGTGATCATGCGTGGCGGCACGCCTCGCCCGAAGAGCACCTCGCTCTCGGCCCGAGCGAGGATGCGCCAATCCTCCAGTCGCGGGACCGATCCATCCGCCGCCGGCTTTTGGCGGCTCAGCTGAGTCGCGAAGGCAGCGACGGGCGGGTCGACGGGATCCAGTTGTCCCGCCGGCGCGTTGATTGCAGAGGGAGCGAACGGCAGTCCGGAGCCGTCGCTGATGAGCTCAGGTTCGTAGGGAACGAGGCGGGGTTCGAGCACGACTGAGGACTTCCAGTCGCGTTCGGTGGGAAACCGTCTCCACGGCAACACCCGGCCGCGCCGCTGAGGCCTGTCGGACATGACCGCGACAGTACCGTGAATGCTTCGGTTGCCAGAACGCGGACACGAATGACCGGTCTATGCGAGGAGGGGGCGCAACGCGGAGGGAGCGTGCCCGGTTTCACGGTGGATCACGCGGCTGAGGTGGGCCTGGTCGGCGTATCCGATATCAGCGGCGAGTCGGGCGAGGTCGGATTCGCCGTTTGCGAGAGCTTCAAGGGCGAGGGGGTGCGCAGGCGTATCCGGTGGCGCGAGACCGTGTGACCGGTGGTCGCGTGAAAAATTCGGCTCAGGTGGTGCGGCGAGACGCCCAGCAGGCCGGCCAGCTCGGTGAGTGAGCGTTTGGAGTCGGGCCGCGCCGAGCAGCCGCCGTTGCTCGAGGTCGGAGCTTGGGTGAGCTGGGCGTAGCACTCGTCATCATGACCGCACCCAGTGCCGCGATCGGCGGCTCTCCATGGGCGGTCGTGGGCTGCTGTATCGCGCCAGTGCTCTGGCCCGCCGGCAGCTTGCTCATGTCCCGACGAGACGCGATGCCGCACGATCCTCAGGTCACCGCTGCAATCCAGTTGGCCGCCGGGGGGCTGATGCTCCTCCTGTTGGCCGCTGCCTTTGGCCAGCTATCGCCGACCGCCTGGACAGGTGTGACCGCTGACTCGCTGGCGGCTGGAGCGTTCCTGCTAGCGAGCGACTCGCTGGCCGGCTGCATGCTCTACACCCGCCTGCTGCGCAGCGCCCCGCCGCAACTGGTCAGCACCTACGCCTACGCGACCCCCTGGTGTCGATCGCCATCGGCACCACGGTCCTCGGCGAGTCCCTGTGGCTGGGCGCCGCCGCCGGGGCGGTACTGGTGATCGCAACAGTGGCGCTGGAGATACGAACCCACTGATGGGTTCTTCATGCGTCGAACCCGGCCCCCCGGACCACCGCGACCGCCCGGGCAAAGTCGGCCACAGCGCACGACGGCCGACGGGGTGGCTGCGGATTGGTCATGAGGGTTGCCACCGCTCGCCCTGCCGAAGACGTTGTGCGCCGATCCATAGCGTGTTCATGGCGGTGGCGACGACGTCTTCACGAGGGACGTCCTGATGTTCATACCACCACAGCGCAAGCGCTTGGAGGGCAGCGCGAAACATCTCCCAGACCATCTCGGCGGCGGCCGGGGTGGTCCTGGCGTCATCACCCAGTTGCTGTCGTATCAGGGGGAGCATCGCCGCCTTGCTGGCAGCCGCGACCTCGCGGTGGATCGCCTCAGCGCCGGCGTCACCGGTGGTCTCGCGAAACAGCATCCGCGAGGCATAGGGATGGGCCTGGACGTACGCGAACCAGGCGTCGAGGCTCTGTGCCGTCTGCTGGTCAGGCGGGAGCTCGACGGCGAGCTGCTGGGCCCAGAGCGCGCGCAGTTCGGCGAAGTGACGTTCCAGCAGCCGTCGATGCAGCGCCCGCTTGGACGGGAAATGGTCATAGAGGATCGGCGCCGACACATCAGAGCGCCGCGCGATCTCGTCCATCAGCGCGCCGTCGTAGCCAAACTCGGCAAACACCTCAGTCGCAGCACGTTCGATCACTTCACGTCGCGCGGCCGCGCTGAGCCGACGTCGCGGCGCTCGCTGCTCCGACTTCCTCGGCACGACCGACCTTCCTCGACGACGGATCGCAATGGCTAACGCACGCTAGGTTAGCGCTTGGCCGTCCCTCCTGTTTGGCTACGATTGCCCGATGTCAGACGAAGTCACGATCCGCGAGTTCACCCGCCAGGCGGCGTCGTTCGAGACGCGGGGAACCCACTTTGCCGATCCCGGCGTCCTCGGCTGGATCGCGGACCACGTCGACATCGCGGGCGAGGACCGGGTGCTGGACGTCGCCGGTGGCACCGGTCAGCTCGGCCGCCATCTGGCGCGCTCGGCGCGATGCGCCGTCGTCGTGGATCTGACTCCGGCGATGCTCGCCGAGGGCACCCGCGCGATGCGCAAGGCCGGTCGGCATGACGTGATCTTCCTCCAGGCAGACGCCGCCGCGATGCCGTTCCCCGACGACCAGTTCGAGGTCGTGGTGACCCGCTTTGCGCTGCACCACATGAGCGATGTCGCGGCGGTGATCACCGAGATGCGGCGCGTCTGTGCACCTGGTGGCACCGTCGCAGTGATCGACATGGTCGTGCAGCCGGGCGCGATCGGCGAGCGCTTTGACGCCCTCGAGCAGCTGCGTGATCCGAGCCATGCAGCGACCCCGCGGACCGGGCAGCTCCCGGCGCTTCTGCGTACGGCCGGCATCGCGCCGACCCGAACCTCTCACCGCGAGGAGCGTCTGGCCGCCGAACCGTGGCTCGATCGCGCCCAGCCGACCGCCCACGCAAGGACCACGATCCTGCGAGCGCTCGCCGCCGAAGCACAGGGCGGCGAGTCGACCGGGCATGACGCGGTCATCACGGACGACAACCAGCTGACGATCTCGCATCGCTACGAGCTGGCCGTCGGCGGCCTCGACGCCTAGGTCTCGCGTACCGGTGGCGGGCTGACCGGTGGCGCGGAGAAGGGGACCGCATGGCTCGAGCGAGCTAAATCAAACGACGGACGCCGAGGACTGGTTGACGTACCTAACCGATCTTCGGTATCGTGCGCGGGAAGCTAACGGAAGTTAGGTTACGCATGATCCTGTCGCTTCATCTGACTGAACTCTCTCCCCGTCACGCTGTCCCGATCGCTCCCGCAGGGCGGCGCTCGCGGCGCGTTCCGGGGCGGATCTGGGCGCAGGCGGCGTTCACGGTGCCGCTTGGCGCCGGCGTGTTCCCGCCGCCCCGCCCCACCGGCGTCGCTCTAATCGCCGCGTGGGCCGACGACCGCGCGCTCGATCGGTTTCTCGCCGATGACCCGCTGGCCGCCCACCTCGCCGACGGCTGGCACACGCGACTCGAGCCTCTCCGGGCCGTCGGCGGATGGTCGCCGTTGCCGGGGTTGGCCGACGTTGTCGGGACGAGCGACGACGATGCGCCGGTCGCGGTTCTGACGCTCGGGCGCTTGAAGTTGTTACGCGCGCGCGCGTTCTTTCGCGCCAGTGGGGCGGCGGAGCGCCAGGCGGTCGAGAACCCGGCCCTCGTTTCCTCCACCGCCTTCGCGCGGCCCCCTCGGCTGCTGGGCACCTTCTCGGTCTGGCAGTCGGCGGCAGCGATGCGTGCATATGCCTACACGCGCGACGGTGCACACGCCACGGCAAGCAGCGCGCACCACGTCCGCCCGTTTCACCACGAGTCCGTTTTCGCCCGCTTCCGTCCGTACGCCGCGCGTGGCGCCTGGCACGGGTTCGGCGAATCGCTCGGTCACCCTCGCGGCCCCGTGGTCCACACGACGTCTCAGCCTGTCGCCGTACCCCGGTAAGGGCGGAAGAAGGCGCGAAGTTCCTCCGCATAGAGTTCGGGCTCCTCGAACGGCGCGAAGTGACCGCCGCGCGCGGGCTCGGTCACCCGCACGACGTGTGCCGTGCGCTCCAGCCACGCCCTCGGCGGACGCAGGATGTCGCTCGGGAAGAGTGAGAAGCCGGATGCCACCTCGACTCGCCGAGCGTGCTGGGCGAGCGGGATGGCGGCGTTCCCGTGGTACATGCGCATCGAGGAGCCGATTGTCTCGGTCAACCAGTACAGCGTGACATTTGTGAGGATCTCGTCCTTGGTGAAGCTCCGTTCGATGTCGCCGCCGCAGTCACTCCACGCCCGGAGCTTCTCGACGATCCACGCGGCCAGTCCGACCGGCGAGTCGGTGAGCCCGAACGCGGCGGTCTGTGGTTTGGTGCGGTGCATGGCGGCGTAAGCGCCTTCGGTCGCGCCCCACGCGGCGCAGCGGTCGAACCAGGCGCGCTCGTCGGGCGTGAGCGCCGCCGGGTCGCCGGCGAAGATGGGCAGGCCTCCATCGGTGCGATGTACGGCCACGACCCGATCGGGGTGGTCGAGCGCGAGGTACCGGCTCACATGGCTCCCGATGTCGCCGCCCGCCGCGCCGAACTGCGGGTAGTCGAGAAGGCTCATGAGCTCGGCCCACAGACCGGCAACCGCGACGGAGTCCAGAGCCGGGCCGATGGGGGCGTCTGAGTACCCGAATCCCGGCATGTCGGGCACGACCACGTCGAAGGCGTCAGCCGGGTCGGCGCCGTGCGCCCCGGGGTCGGCGAGGAGGGGGATGACCTTCGCGTAGCGCCAGAACGAGTCCGGCCAGCCGTGGCATAGGACCAGGGGCAAGACGGCCCCGGGCGCCGCGGCGGCCCGGACGTGCACGAAGTGAATCCCGATCCCGCCGACCGCGACGCGAAACCGGGCGAGCCGGCCGAGCGTCGCTTCCTGCGCCGGCCAGTCGAACTGATCCGCCCAGTACGCGACGAGCTCACGGAGATACCCGACGTCCGTTCCCAGCGACCACCCTGCGTCCTCGGGCGCGTCCGGCCAGCGCGTCGCACGAAGCCGCGTGCGGAGGTCCTCGATCGCTGCGGCAGAGGTCGGCGATGCGAATGGCTCGGGACGGGCCGCGGCCGGCACAAGCAGCAGTGTAAGGCTAGGTGAACCAGCCGGTACAGTCGTGCGCTCCGTGGTCGCCACCACTCCCAGGCAACGGTTGCTCGACGACGCGATCGAGTTCGTCGCCCAGCACGGCCTCAGCGACCTGAGCCTGCGCACGCTCGCCTCCGCGCTCGGCACGAGCCACCGGATGCTGATCCACCATTTCGGCTCCAAAGAGGGTCTGTGGGTGACGATCGTGCAGGCGGTCGAGGCGCGCCAGCGCGAGGCGCTGCGCGACATCGTCCCGGACCCGCAACGCCCCATCGACGAGGCGATGTGGGTTTGGTGGAAGCACATCTCCGATCCCGCACTGTGGCCCAACGCCCGGCTCTTCTACGAGCTCTACGGACAGGCCCTGCAGGGTCGCAAGCACACCGGCCAACTGCTCGACGGGATCGTCGAGGACTGGCTGGAACCGGTCACCGAGATCAACCGCGCCCTCGGTATCGCCCCACCGCTCGCGCGGGCCCACGCTCGCCTCGGACTCGCGGTCACTCGCGGACTCCTCCTCGACCTCCTGGCGACCCGTGATGTCGCCGGCGTAGACGCGGCCATGAGCGCCTTCATCGACATTCACATCGAGTGGCTGACGCGCCATCGAGGATCGGCCTAGCGAAGCGCGTGGGATTGATGGCTTTCTGTCGATTGACCTGGTCCGCAGACCCTCGAAAACGAGGTTGAGTTCGCCACCATCATGTGGTTCGCCTCTCGGGCGGCGATCGTCGCGTTCGTCGGCGAAGACGCGACTGTGTCACATGTTCCGGCGCCGGCGCGCGCGGTCCTCGGCCGGTTCGACGCCCACGCTCAGCACTACGAGGTCCTCGACCGCCGTCCGCAAACTGACGGTAGCCATCCGGTGCTCCTGGGAGGTTGACAGCGGGGCGCCCGCCCACCTCGGAGAGTGGACCGGCTCCTGTTCGAGAGTGGTGCGCTAGCGTCGGACGCCCAGAGCGACCCGATCTGTGCGCCTAGAGGGTTGTGCAGGATCCTTCCGAGCTTGAACGTCCGACCATCTCGCAACCCTGTGGCCGTTGGCTTGACCCGGCGGGCGCTGCTTCGCTCCGGAGCAATCGGGGGCGCGTCGCTCGCCGTGGGCGTCAGCGCCGCTCGTGCGGCGATCAACCGGCCGGTGAACAACGCTCGGGTGCCGTCGGTCACGGCAACCTATGACTTCAATCAGGGCTGGCTCTTTGGGGGCATCTACCGCCCCGGCTCGCAGAGTGGGGGCTACAACGATGCCGGCTTCAAGCGGGTAAATCTCCCCCACACAGTGGTGCCCCTGTCGTGGGGTGATTGGAATCCGTCGAGCTGGGAGGAGTTGTGGATCTACCGGAAGCGGTTCTCTGCCGACAAGCTGGGGCTCGGTCGGGTCTTCCTTGATTTCGACGGTGTCATGACCAATGCCACCGTGTACCTGAACGAAGTCGAGCTGGCCCAGCACCTCGGCGGTTACCTGCCGTTCTCGGTCGAGTTGACCGAAAACCTCGTGCCCGGGGAGAACGATCTCGGCGTGGTCGTGGACGGTCGGCTGCTCGACGTCCCACCGTCCGGCAACGTCACCGGCGCGAGTTCGATCGATTACCTGCAGCCCGCCGGCATCTACCGCGATGTCACCCTCCGGGTGGTCCCGGACGCCTACATCAGCGACGTGTTCGCCAAGCCGGTCGATGTTCTCGCCGCCAGGCCCGGCGTTGACCTCGCGGTCACCGTCGACTCCCTGACCAGGCTGAGCGATCGGGTGCAGCTGACAGTGGAGTTGCTCGACCACGACCGGACGCTCAAGACCAGGACGGTCAAGGAGAAGGTCGACCGTGGTCAGAACGTCTTTGCGCTCGACCTCCGGGACCTGGGTGGCCTCGCCCTGTGGTCGCCGAGCAACCCGAAGCTCTACACCCTCCGGGTCACGATGAGCAGCGCGACGATCCCGTCACACATCGTCGAGGTGACCACGGGCTTCCGCCAGGCGAGCTTTGAGCTGGACGGCTTCTACCTCAACGGCGAACGGCTCCAGATCTTTGGACTCAACCGCCACCAGTTGTTCCCCTACACGGGGATGGCGGCGCCGGCACGGCTCCAAGCCAGGGATGCCCAGCTGATCAAGGACGAGCTCAACTGCAACATGGTTCGCTGCTCGCACTATCCGCAGTCGCCTCATTTTCTGGACGCCTGCGATCAGCTCGGATTGATGGTGTGGGAGGAGCCGCCGGGGTGGCAGTACATCGGAGATCAGAACTTCGAGGGGGTCTTTCTGCAGAACGTGCACGACATGGTGATCCGCGACCGCAACCGGCCGTCGGTCGTCGTGTGGGGAACGCGACTCGATGAGACCGCCAGCTATCCCACGTTGTACGCCGAGGCTCGTCAGCTCGCCTACCAGCTCGACGGGACGCGTCAGACCACCGGAGCGATGGATACCCAGTCCACAGTGGGCTGGGCCGAGGACGTGTTCTCGTATGACGACTATGGATCCTCAGCAGGCAACGCCGCGATAGCGCCGCCGGTGCCCGGCATCCCGTACCTGATCAGCGAGGCCGTGGGCGCGCTCACCGGGCCGCCTCTGTACCGCTGGATCGACACATCGCAGACCCTTCAAGATCAGGCCGCGCTCCATGCCCAGGTCAATCAGATGGCTCGCGGCAACCCGGCGTATTCCGGGGTTCTGGCGTGGTGCAGCGTTGACTACGCCTCACTTCTCGGCGGTGTGCGCGACTGGCAGCGGCTCCGATGGCCGGGTGTGCTCGACACCTTCAGGGTGCCGAAGCCGGGCGCCTCCTTCTACCGCTCGCAGCTCAGCCCGCAGGTGGCGCCGGTGATCGTGCCCGCGTTCTACTGGGACTTTGGTCCCAACTCCCCGCCCACCGGGCCGGGCGCGAACGCGATTCTCGCCACCAACTGTGACCAGCTCTTTGTCTACGTCGGTGCCCAATTGCTCGCCGTCGTCACCCCCGACACCACCAACTACGGCAACCTCCCGTATCCGCCCGTTCTCGTCGATCTGACCGTCGACGGTTCGACGCTGCCCGAGCTGACCGTCCTGGGGTATGAAGCGGGCAGCCACGTCGCCACCTTGCAGATGTCCGCGGACACCGCGACCGACCGCCTGGTGCTCGACCTCGAGGACGCGAAGATCGTCGGGGATGGCACCGACGCGACTCGGCTCGGCTTCCGGGCGCTGGACGCGTACGGCAATCAGCGCCCCTACGTCGCGGGCGACGTGACGGTGTCGCTGACCGGACCCGCGGTCATCGTCGGACAGAACCCGTTCGCGTTCGCCACCTATGGCGGCGTGGGCGCGGTGTTCATCCGCTCAGAAGCGGATCGCAGTGGTGTGGTCTCCGTGAAGGCGAGCCATCCGACGCTCGGCACCGCGACGGCGCAGCTCACCGTCGTCAAGCCGTCCGGCCTGTATCTCTGACCACCGCCCTATCCGCGCGCAGCGGCGTCGCCCGCCGGCCTCCCGTGCGACTTGCGGGACTTGCGCTGAATCGGGTGTGAGAAGGCGAGCGTCCGGCTTGAGGTCACCGATCCCGTGCTGGCAGCGAACGTCGCTGAAGCGGTCAACTTAAGGGGCGCCCTCGCCTCCCGGAACAGCCGGCGCCCGGCTCGGGTCGGTGCCAGCCTGATGGTGGTCACCCCCGGGACCTTGAAGAGATGGCTCGCGGAGGCGACCACCAACGGCTGCGCCTTCGTACCCGCCGTCCAGGTGACACTCACCTGAGCGGCGATCGGGCTCGTGAACGCCAGGTTGGCCCGAGCCGTCTTGGCCAGGGCGGCGATCGTCGGGAGGTGGCGTTGTGACAGGAGCTCCGCGCGCAGCCCGCTGGTGATCCCCTTGGTCGTCTCGCCCGCCGCGATGTTGCCTTCGCCGTCGGCCGCAAAACACAGCGACGCCGCGGGACAGGCGACCGCATTGACGTCCCCGAGACTGCTCAACGACCAGGTCGACTGGGGTGCGGCGGGATCGAACGAACCCAGCAGCCCGGAGATCCCCCCGCCGGTTTGCGCGGAGGCGAGGCACAGCGAACTCGACTGGCACCAGATCCCATACAGCGCGTCCGGCAGCGAGCGCACAACTTGTTGCGTCGGCACCAGCGGGTTCACCGTGATGACGCGTCCCGCGTCCCCGTCCACCATGGCACAGAAATCGAGACTCGGGCACGAGATGCCGAACAGCGAGCTCAGCTGGCCGGCGTCCGTCGGCGTGATCGCCCACGGCGCCGCGTTCGCGCTGGTCAGAAGATTTCCGGAGAAATCAACAGCCGCGCACAGCGCGATCGAAGGACACGCGATCGCAGTCAGCGGCGGCTGACATGCCAGCCCGGTGCCCGTGCAGCCGTAGCTCGCAGCCGTGTCGATGTGTTCGATCGTCCATGTCGACGCGCCGCCGGCCGGATCGGTCGAGGCCAACGCGTTGCCCGCTGCGTCGACCGCAACGCACAGCCCGGTCGAGGGGCATGAGACACTGCGGACCAACACCGCGCCCGCGTTGTCGCTGTTGTTCTGCGTCGTGCTCGGGTCAACCTGAACCGGCACCCAGGCTGCCGCGCCGCCGGTCGGGTCCGTCGAAGTGATCACATCGCCCGCCGCGTCAACCGCGACGCACAGAGCGGTCGATGGACACGAGATGCTCGTCATCTCCTTCGCTCCGTCGACGTCCGCGGCGGCCCAGGCGCGCGAGCCCCCGGCCGGATCCGTTGACCAGAGGACGTGCCCGGCGCGGTCGACCGCCACACACAGCGTCGTCGACGGGCACGCGATGCTGTCGATCGGCTGCGTGTCAACCCCGACCGGCACCGTCCAGAGCAGCGGGCCGGGGCTACTCAGAGGCGGCGCCGCCTGCGCGGCCGGAACCGCCACGACACCGACCGCGAGCAGCGCGACGACCCAGCGCAGGCTACGCGCCAGACGGGGACGGCTGACTCGCGGAAACGGATGCATGAACGACCAGTACGGTGCCACGAATCAACCCGGCGGGCGCCGACATCTGACGACGACATGGCGGACGAAGTTCATCGTCCTCCGTCAAACCAGCGGTCGATCAGTCCCCGCGCGCCCGGCCAGCCGGCCGCCAGCAGCTTACGTGCCTCACGCGCACCGGCGCAGTCGGTGACCTTGCGCGCAAGCTCGGCGTCGGTCAGCGGTCGGCCGGGAGCCCCAGGCGGCAGGGTCACAGACGCTGCGAGTTGCTCGCCGCCGTCGAGCCTGACGTCGACATCGACCGCGCCTGCCAGGAGATCCTCGCCCCCGGGCAGCCGCTCAAGCTCGACGAGACCAATCAGTCGCTCGGCCGCCGGCCGGCCGACGGCCTGGTCGGTGAAGCTGCCCAGTCCCGGCGTGCCGTCCAGGATCACGGCGGCGATCGCGTACTGAAGGCTGAACTTTGCCTCAAGCCCGGTTCGGGGACGGTCATGGATCAGCGGTGAAACGGTCACGGCCGGTGCGCGCACCGTGATCGCTCGCACCCGCTCGGCCGCCGGCCTGCGGTCACCGACGGCGTCGAGCATCGCGGCGATCGGCCGCTGCAGCGCATAGCAGCATGGATACGGCTTGGTCGCCAGTCCGCCGGGAATCGCGGGGGTGCTGGGGAGATCCCGCGTTGCGCCGCCGACCAGCGTCAGCCACTGCTCCAGCGCACGCCCGTCGGCGCTTGCCCCGGCCGCCGCCAAGGTGGCCGCGCGGACCCCGGCGTCGACCGCGAAGCCGACCTGCAATGACTTGGCGGCGGTCCCGAACGCGCGGTTGACGCCGCCGGCGGCCGGCACGGCGAGCGCCATCGCCGCGCGCAGGTCGGTGCTCCTCAGTCCGAGCGCAATCCCGGCGACGACCGCGGCGGCCGGCGCCCCGGCGGTGCAGGTCGCGTGCCATCCGGCCTCGTAGTGGCTCCAGCCGAGCATCGCGCCCAGCCGCGCCATCACGCCGGCGCCGGCCAGATACGCCTCGCCGCCGCCGCCGCTGGCCAGCGCCGCCGCAACGCAGACGGCGCTGATGTGCGTCGTCGTCGGCACGTGCAGATCGTCATAGTCGATCAGATGGGCGAGCATCGCGATCCGTCCGCCGACCCCGAGTTGCCGCGCGAGCGGCGCGTCTGGGTGTTCGAGAGCGGCCGCGGTGACGGCGAGCGTGTCAATCAGGCTGCGGTCCGCGAGCGCCACCTCCTCGCGCGTGGCGCGGTGTGAGGTCGCCCATTCGGCGAGCCGTAGGTCGAGGGTCATCGCAGCGCTTGCCGACCGCGGCGGGGCGGTGCGTTACCGCCGGCTCGCGCCGACGGCGTCGAGGCGGCGCACAGCCTCCGCGTGGACCTCACGGTCGCCAGCTTATCGCCGCGGCTACTGACGGTCCTCGGGTCGGTCATCAGCCACTTCACCTGGACTTGCGGGGCATCACACACCTCCGACTCGTCCGATGTCCGGATCCAATCGTCATGATTGAGCGTTCAACCACATGCTCCCTGATGGAGGACGTTCTGATGCCCGACCCCGTGAACCTGACTGGTGAGATTGCCGCCGCGATCGACGGCGCGGCGCTGCGAGGCCACCCGCTCGCCGTGGCGTTCGTCCGAGATGACGGCAGCGCTTCGGTCACCTTCCGTGGCGGCACGTACGTGCACAGCCCAACGCAACTGGCGATGTGGGTCCGCAAGCGCGACCGCGGTCTGGCCACCGCGATCGCCGAACGCCCCCGTCTTTCGCTGGTCTTCTTCGAGACGGAGGGGCCAGGCGCCCGTTATCTGGCGATCGAAGGGCGTGCCCGAGTCGCTCCAGAGCTCGATCAAGAGGTGTACGACGCGATCGTCGAGCCGGAACGTCAACAGGATCCCGAACGGAAGGGCGTAGCGGTCGTTGTCGAGGTCGACGGCGTCACGGGCGCCGGTGAGCACGGCTTTTTCCAGCAGTCCCGCGACTGACGCGGCCGCACGGACGACTCGCTGATCGCTGATCGCTGATCGCGGGGTGAGCGGCAACGGATCCTGAGATAACACAGATTTGTGTGATCTGAATGATCTCTGGTATGGTTCCGAACCATGCCGTCCGATGCTGAGCTCACGTTCGCCGATCACGCCGGCCGCCTGTACGCCCGCCGCTACGGGATGGCGCCGATGGTCGGTCGACTGTTGGGCTACTTGATGGTCTGCTGGCCTCTGGAGCAGAGCATCAGCGAACTGGCCGAGGCGCTTCTGGCCAGCCGCAGTGCGATCGCCGGCGCGGTCAGCGCGTTGGAGAACCTGGGACTGGTCCGCCGGTCGCGTGCCGCCGGGGAGCGGATGGATCGGGTCTCCATCGATCGAACCTCCCGACGTGCTTGGGGGTTTGACGTCTCTGAGTACCGGGAGCAGGGCGACCTCGCCCGCGAAGGCCTGGAGGTGCTCGCTGATGCGCCGTTCGAGCGGCGAGCCGTGCTGGTGGAGTTTGCCGCGTTCGCCGATTTTCTCGTCGAGCGGCTGCCCCTGCTCGAGCAGGACTGGAACGAGCACCGTCAGGCGCTCCGCGACGCCGGCCAGCTTTCGGCCGATCCATGTCACCCAAGCCGAAAGGACGTTGAAGGATGAGTGGTTCGGCCACGCCCGCGATCGTTGCCCGCGCAGTCGACAAATCGTTTGGGGGGCATCGTGTCCTTGACCAGGTGGACCTCACCGTCGCGGAGGGCACGGTCTTCTCGCTGCTCGGCCCCAACGGCGCGGGCAAGACCACCATGGTCCGGATCCTCTCCACCTTGATCCCGGCCGACGCCGGCGAGATCCGAGTCGCCGGGCACGATGTGCGAAGCGAGGCAGCCGGGGTGCGCGCGGCGATCGGAGTCACGGGCCAGTTCTCCGCTGTGGACAACCTGCTCACCGGCGCTGAGAACCTGCGCCTGATGGCCGACCTGCGCCACCTCCGCCGCGACCCGGGGCGGCGGCGGGTGAGAGACCTACTCGAACGATTCGACCTTGCCGACGCGGCCGACAAGCCGCTGTCGACCTACTCGGGAGGAATGCGCCGCCGCCTCGACTTGGCGATGACCCTCGTCGGCGACCCCCGGCTGATCTTCCTGGACGAGCCGACCACCGGGTTGGATCCACGCAGCCGCCGCACGATGTGGCAGATCATCGGCGAGCTGGTCGCCGACGGCGTCACGATCTTCCTCACGACCCAGTACCTCGACGAGGCCGACCGACTCGCGGACCGGCTCGCCGTACTGGACCACGGCCGCATCGTCGCCGAGGGCACCCCCGCCGAGCTCAAGCGTCGGACTCCCGGTGGGCACGTTGAGCTGCAGCTCGCCGACCTGGTTGCGCTGCGCCAGGCCGCGGCGCTGCTCGACGTCGCCCTGCCCGAGGACGACAAGCTTGCCCTGCAGGTTCCGGGCGACGGCAGCCTCGCCTCGCTGCGCAGCCTGCTTGGGCAATTGGACGACGCCGGCGTCGAGGTCCAGGATCTGTCGATCCACGCCCCCGACCTCGACGACGTCTTCTTGGCGGTCACCGGCCACCCGACCGACCAGCCCACGACCGAGGAGGCGCTTGCGCGATGACCGCTCTCCCCTACACCGTCACCGACTCGGCGACGATGCTGCGCCGCAACGTCAAGCACCAGCTGCGGTACCCGTCGGTGACGCTGATGCTCGTCGGGATGCCGATCGTGTTCCTGTTGCTGTTCGTCTACGTCTTCGGCGGCCAGCTCGGCGCCGGCCTCGGCACGCATCCACACGGCGACCGGACCGCGTACCTCACCTACGTGGTGCCCGGCATCCTGATCATGACCGTGGCCTCGGCCGCGCTGGGGACCGCGCTGTCGGTCGCGGTGGACATGACCGAGGGCATCATCGACCGGTTTCGCACGATGGCGATCACCCGCGGCGCCGTGCTCACCGGTCACGTGGCCGGCAGCCTGATCCAGACGACCATTGGCGTCGCCATCGTGCTCGGCGTCGCCCTCGCGATCGGATATCGCCCGACTGCCGGCCCGCTTGACTGGGTGGCCGCGGCCGGGATGCTGCTCCTGTTCGCGCTCGCGCTCGTGTGTCTCTCCGCCGCGCTCGGCCTGGCCGCCAAAAGCGTTACGACCGCCAGCAACACGCCCATGTTCCTGACCCTGCTGCCGTTGCTGAGCAGCGGATTTGTCCCGACGGGCACCATGCCGGGCGGGCTCCGTCAATTCGCCGAGTACCAGCCGTATACGCCGGTGACCCAGACGGTGCGTGGGCTGCTCACCGGCACGCCCACCGGCGGCCACGCGCTCGCTGCCATTGCGTGGAGCGTTGGCATCGCAACCGTCAGCTACCTCTGGGCTGTGCGCCTCTATGACCGTCGCCGAGCCGCTGACCCGAAGTGATCGCGCTGTCTGACCGCTGCCGCCACCGGACCATGAGATTGACCGAGCGACCCGTACCCAACGTCTGCGGCGCTCAGAACAGACCCACCGTGCGACCCTGTCCGTCGATATCGACGTGGTACGCCGCGGCGTCCTTGATCAGGCCCGGCATCTGTTGGATGTTGCCCGCCAGTGGAACGAGCGGGGGGGGTCAGCAGGAGGCATCGGCAGACAGTGAATACTGAGTCTTGGCCACGCACACCGGCAACAGGCCCAGGCCGTTGTCCTGCATGGCCGCGATCTTCGTGTCGGCGGCTTGGTCGTAGTGCACCCCGTCGGCGCCGTAGATGCGTTTGGCGATCGTCTCGATCTTGTCGCGGATGGGTGCCGGCGGCGTGTACAGCGGTCTGTACTCGGAGGGCTGCTCGGTCGCCGAGACGACGGCCTCGGCCAGCGCGACGGCGCCGTCCCCGCCCTTGGCGGGTCCATCGTTGATCTCGGCCGCGAATGCACCGGCCTCGCGTGCCAGGCTGCGGGCCAGCTGGCACTCCTCGTCGGTGTCGGTCGGAAATCGGTTGATCGCCACAACGCACGGCAGGCCGAAGGCGGCGACGTTGTCCAGGTGGCGCTTGAGGTTGGCGATCCCGTTTTCGATCGCCTGCAGGCTCTCGGCCCGTGTGGCGATGGGAGTCGTCTGCGCCCTGGCTGCCGTGGTGCTTGAGCGCGCGCACGGTGGCCACCATCACGCAGGCGTCGGGCCTGATGTTGCCGGCTGGGCAGACGATGTCCATGAACTTCTCCATCCCCAGGTCCGAGCCGAACCCCGACTCGGTGACCACGTAGTCGCAGACCTTGAGCGCCACGCGGTCGGCCAGCACCGAGTTGTTGCCGTGGGCGATGTTGGCGAACGGACCGGCGTGCACGAACACCGGCTGGCCCTCGAGCGTCTGCACCAGGTTGGGTTGGATCGCGTCGCGCATCAGCACGGTCATCGCGCCGGCCGCCTTGAGATCGTCGGCGGTCACCGGCTCGCCGCCGTAGGTCGCACCCACGGTGATCGCGCCCAGCCGGCGGCGCAGGTCAAACAGGTCAGAGGCCATGCCCAGGATCGCCATCACCTCTGAGGCCGCGGTGATATCGAAGCCGGTCTCACGCGGGATTCCGTTGACCCGGCCGCCGAGGCCGACCACGATCTGGCGCAGCGCCCGGTCGTTGACGTCCAGGCAGCGCTTCCAACTGACCGACAGCGGATCCAGGCCGAGCTCGTTGCCCTGGAGGAGGTGCGCGTCAATGATCGCCGCCAACAGGTTGTTGGCCGCGGTGACGGCATGCGAGTCCCCGTTGAGATGCAGGTTGAGGTCTTCCATCGGTACCACCTGGGCGTAGCCTGCACCGGCCGCTCCGCCCTTCATCCCAAATACGGGCCCGATCGACGGTTCGCGCGTGCAGTAGCAGGCGTTCCTGCCGGTACGGCCCAGCCCCTGGGTGAGGGACACCGACGTCGTCGACTTACCCTCGCCGGCCTTGGTCGGGGTCATCCCGGTGACGTCGATCAGCTTGCCGTCCGGCTTGTCGCGGAGGCGCTCGAGCACCGACAGGTCGACCTTGCCCTTGTACCGGCCGTACTGGTGGACCTCCTCCGGCTCGAGCCCGATCCGTTCGGCGATCTCCGCGATCGGACACAGCTCGGCATCCTGTGCGATCTCAAGGCTGCTTTTCATCTGAACTCCTCACCTTCGCGGAAGGCTGGGTGGGAGCTCCTCCTGTGCCTGGACAGGCGCTCCTCGACGCCTCTCTGTCCGGCTAAACCTATTCGACCCGTGAGGTCGAGGGGGGGGCCTGAGTTTCGCGGGCGTCGGCCTTCAGCCGTGGCTATCGCTGAGCGTCAACAGCGCCGCGGTGCCGGGTGCCAGCGTGACCGTGTAGGCGCCACGCCGTGGGGACACGGTCAGGGCCTGTGGTGCGGCGAGGGCGCCGTCAGAACCGGGCGCGAAGCTCTGGCTGCCAAGCGTGATGTCGGTGGTAGCGCGGGCGCTGGGAGCCAGCAGCCGCTCCACTGAGCCCGCCCGGGAGCCCCATCCGCTCGGGCTGTGGACGGTGATCTGGCCGGTGCTCTGGAGGCTGTCGTTGATCAGCAGGACTCGTACTTTGTGGTCGGTCCCGATCGTCGACCAGGCTCGCAGCTGCGGCAGCGCGCCGCCTTGGACCGCCAGTAGGCGCGACCCCTCGGGCGCGGCTTGGGCGAACATCAGCGCTCCGTAGTACAGCGGATGTACGCTCGCCTCCCAGATGCCGTTGACGTGGGTGAAGTCAAACAGGCCGTTGCTGGACCCGGGGTAGGAGTGGAGGTTGACTCCGTCGACGTCCTGGGAGTCCAGGTAGAACAGGGCGTCCAGCGCCCACAGCGCCGATGCCATCGTGTCCGACACCCCGGCCCGGCCATGGCAGGTGACCGAGCCCATCTCGTCGACGCGGAAGCTGCCACCGTCGGCATGAGCCAGCAAGATGTACGGGGCGTCGTAGTGCAACATGTTCTCGCGCGAGGCGAACAGTGTCAGCAGGTGTGAGACCGTCGGATACGAGCGCGCAGCGGGATCTTTGACGCATTGGTTCAGCCCATAGGCATGTGAGGTCAGCGTCATCGGCAGTCCGCGCGGGCGGACGACATCGACGAACTGCTGCACCCACTCGGGATGCCCCGTCTCAGGTCCCGCCTCCGGCAGCTTGGGCAGCATCGCGAGCGTCCGCGACAGCTCGTGGCCGAACTGGGTGGGGCCGTACGTCCGCCTGCGCGCGAACACCGGCGTTCCGCCGTGGACGTACCACGGCTCGACCTTGCCGTGGACCAGCTTGTACCACGGGATCAGGGGGTACAGGTCGGGCTCGTTGCCGATCTCGAATGCGCCGATGTAGCGCCTGCCGAGCACCCGCAGATATTGGTGGGCCTCGTTCCGGTCCAGCCGGGGTCGGTTCGCCTCGAGGTTGAGCCCCAGCAGCAGCTTGGCGCTGGTCGAGACCGCAAGCTGCTTGAGGGCGCTGCCCCAGGCCGGTCCGAGCGTCGCGGTGACGCCGCGCGGACGCCGCATGCCGGAGGTCGGCCACCAGCTGCGATCGGTGCTCTCTCCGCCGATTCGGATCGAGGGCCGCCCGGTCGGGTTGAGGTTGTGCACCAGCCGGGCGAGTACCGGGTTCGGCGACGCCGAACCGCCTGGCTCCCAGCCCGTGACGGTCCCGAACCTGATCGCGATCCCGAGGAACCCCGCGGGCAGCGGACGGCCGACGGCCGTGCCGGAGACCGCCAGGCTTGACTGGTAGGCCCCGGCCGCCGTCGCGCGCCAGCCGCCCCACCCAAACGCGAGCAGCAGGCCGATCACGACGACGAAGCGACGCAACGACCACCCCATCGTCACGTCAGTATCCACATCGTGTGGTCCGCGGCCTGGATCGCGTCGGCGAGGCGAGCCTCGCGGCTATGGATGTGACGCCGGCGGAGACTCACACTCATGCTCCCTCGTTCGTGCCCGCCGGGTCGGCTCCTCCATCCACCCTGAGCGAGTTGTCTCGGTGGTCATGCGGTTGCTCCTGGTTTCGTGGTGGGGTCATCGAGCAGCGCGGGATGCCGCCAGAGCAGCTCGCGGGCGCCGCGCGAGCGGCGTGCGCCAGCCAGCCTGCTACACCCGCGTTCTCATGTGTTGATGCGAGCGACGGAACGGAGACCCCCAGATGACGGATCTATTGGCGCTAAGCCCGGACGAGCTGTTGAGCACCACTCGCGCCGTCCGCAAGCGATTGGACCTGGATCGACCGGTGCCGCTGGAGGTGGTACGCGAGGCGTTGGCAGTGGCGTTGCAGGCGCCGTCTGGGTCGAATTCGCAGGGTTGGCACTGGATCGTCCTGACCGACGCGAGCGTCAAGGCCCGTGTGGCTGAGTTCTATCAGCGGTCGTACCGGGCTTATCGAGAGGCGAAGCCCACGCCCACGACCCCAGCGCAGCAGAGACTTGCGGCCAGCTCTGACTACCTGTCCGACGTCATGGCTCAGGTGCCGGTTCTGGTGATCGGCGCGATCACGGTCGGTGCCGCTGGCCTGCCGGAAGGCAACCAGGCCGGAGTGTGGGGTTCGCTTCTCCCGGCCGCTTGGAGCCTCGCGCTCGCGCTGCGGGCCCGAGGGCTCGGAACGGCTTGGACGACGCTCCACCTGACCTACGAGCGTGAGGTCGCTGAAGTGCTCAGGCTTCCGGCGAATGTGCGTCAGGGAGTGCTGCTGCCGGTTGCCTACTCCAAGGGCACCGAGTTCAAGCCCGGCCCGCGCGCTGACCTCGACGCGACGATGCACGTGAACGGCTGGTAGGCCCCAGGGGTCTGGGCATGCGTCATCGCCTACGCGTCCAGATCGCTTGACCACGCCATAGAGCGCCGTAAATCTCGACGCTGGCTGATGACAGCGTTGTCACTGCCGGTGTGGGACTTCCGGAGCCCCGGAAGCCGGCGCCGGAATGCGGCTGACCATAGGGAGAGACACATGCCACGATCGAGGTTGCTCGTCCGCGCCGCCACCGCGGCCGCGCTGTTGTCGGGCGGAGCGCTCATACCGCTCTGCGCGACGTCGCCGGCGTCGGCCGCGTCAGGCCCGAGCTACGTGAAGGACCCGGCGTCGCTGGTCAACCCGTTCATCGGCACTTCCAACGGCGGGGATGTGTTCCCCGGCGCGGATCTGCCGTTCGGGATGATCCAGTGGAGTCCAGACACGCCAAGTCGCCCCTCCGGCGGTGGCTATGAGTACAGCGACAACTCGATCACGGGCTACAGCCTGGATCATCTGTCGGGGCCGGGCTGTGGCGCCGAGGACGACGTTCCGATCCTGCCCACGACCGGAGCGGTGCCGAGCGATCCGTCCAGCGCCACCCAGCCGTTGGACCACAGCCAGGAGACGGCCACCCCCGGCTATTACTCCCTGAACGCGGGCGGCGTGACCACGCAGCTGAGCACGACGACCCGGGCCGGGATCGCCAAGTTCGCGTTCCCCTCGGGCACGAGCGCCGGCAATTTGCTGTTCAAGCTGTCGGAGAGCGGCGCGCCGGACTCGGCCACCCACTTCCAGGTGGTCAGCAATAAGGAGATCTCCGGTTATGTCACGACCGGCGACTTCTGCGGGGCCACCAACCAGTACACGCTGCACTTCGACATGACGTTCAACCGGCCGATCACCGGCTACGGGACGTGGACCAACGGCTCGGCGCCGCAGGCCAACGTCAAGACGTTGTCGACGAAGCTGAGTGCCGCCCAGCGGGCGACAGCGCGCCAGCAGGCCAAGGTGGCCGGGCTCGAGGCGCTGTCCGCTGACGGACTGCCGGGCTCGCGCAACTCGGCCAACGGCAAGCTGCGGGCCAACGGCAGCAACGCCAGCGCCGCCGCCGCCGCGCCTCCGGTGACCGGAGCCGACGGCGCCTACCTGACGTTCGACACCAGCTCTGCCTCGACCGTCACGGCCAAGGTCGGTATCTCCTATGTGAGCACCGACAATGCCGCGGCCAATCTCGCGCAGGAGATCCCCGACTGGAACTTCGCGACGGTCAAGAGCGCCGCCCACACCGCCTGGAATCAGGCGCTGGGCAAGATCCAGGTCGCCGGGGGGACCGCGACCCAGCAGACGGTGTTCTACACCGCGCTGTATCACTCGTTGCTGCACCCCAACGTCGCCTCCGACGACAACGGCCAGTACATGGGCTTTGACGGCCAGCTTCACACCACGTCTCAGGCCGACCCGATTTACGCCAACTACTCCGGCTGGGATATCTACCGCAGCCAGAGCCAGCTTGAGGCCATGCTGTTCCCCCAGCAGATGTCCGACACGGTCACCTCGATGCTCGACGACTACAACCAGACCGGAATGCTGCCCAAGTGGAGCGAGGACAACGGCGAGTCCTACGTGATGGTCGGGGACCCCTCGGATCCGATCATCGCCGACGCCTACGCGTTCGGTGCCCGCAATTTTGACACGACGGCGGCGCTCACCGACATGCAGACCGAGGCCGGCGTGGCGAACAACATCCGGCCAGGCCTCAACTACTACCTCAACCAGGGCTACCTGCCGATCGACGGCACCTACGGTTGCTGCAACTTCTACGGGCCGGTTTCGACCCAGGAGGAGTACAACGCCGCCGACAACGCGATCGCGTCGTTCGCGTCGTCGCTCGGCAATGCGTCGGTCGCCAGCACGTTCGCGACGCGCGCCAACAATTGGCAGAACGTCTACAACCCGGGCAGCGGCTTTCTCCAGCCCAAGCTGGCCGATGGCGCGTTCCAGTCGGGCTTTGACCCAACGTCGTCCAACGGCTTCGTCGAGGCCGACGCCTACGTCTACGCGGCCGAGTTGCCGTTCGACGTGGCCGGCCTGATCAAGGCCGAGGGGGGCGACGCCGACTGGACCAAGTTCCTCGACGGCCTGACCTCGAGCGTCACCGGTATGAGCGCTACTCAGGCGCAGTTGGGCAATGAGCCGAGCTTTGACATCCCCTGGGAGTACGACTACGTCGGGGCCTCTTATAAGGCCC
Organism: uncultured Solirubrobacteraceae bacterium; assembly: GCA_963846015.1. Classification (GTDB taxonomy): domain Bacteria; phylum Actinomycetota; class Thermoleophilia; order Solirubrobacterales; family Solirubrobacteraceae; genus Palsa-465. The sequence continues at coordinate 104,821 of CAWJUE010000001.1, read as the reverse complement.
AGCAGGTCGTCCGGGAGGTTCAGGACCAGCTCTACACCGACGCCCCGGGCGGCCTGGCCGGCAACGACGACCTGGGCGCGATGAGCTCGTGGTACGTGTGGTCGGCGATCGGCACCTACCCTGAGACGCCGGGCGACGCGACGACGGCCCTCGGCAGCCCCGAGTTCACCGCCGTCAAGATTCACCTCGGCAACGGCAACACCGTGACTGAGTCCGCGCCGCAGGCGGCTGACAACGCGCCCTACGTGCAGAGCATGTCGGTTGACGGCAACGCCTGGAACAACGCCTACCTGCCGGCCAACATGTTCACCAACGGCGGGACGATCGACTGGACGCTGGGCACGACGCCGTCGACGACGTTCGCCGACACCGCCGCGGCCGCGCCCCCGTCGGACACGTCGGGTCTGCTCCCGGCGCTCGGCGATGTCGCCGGCCCCGACAACTCATCGCTGGAGGTGGTCAGCCCCGGTGATACGACGAACCTGACCCTGGGCGTGCAGAGCATGGCTACGGGCTCGCAGACGATCAATTGGACGGCGACGACGACGTCGGGCTCCGGTCTGCAGGTGGGGCCGACGAGCGGCTCGCTGATCGATGGTTCCGAGAAGCAGGCGTCCCAGCAGGTCGGGGTCACCGTCCCCTCGGACACGCCCGACGGGCAGTATCAGGTCACGTTCCACCTGCAGACGGCGACCGGCACGGCTTTGCCCGATGTCGTCGAGGACATCGGCGTGGCCCAGCCCGGCGACATGGCGCCGTACTACAACGACACCGGCATCTCCTCTGACACCGATCAGGGAGCGGCCAACTTCGACGGCGACGGGTTCAGCTACTCCGAGCAGGCGCTCGCCCAGCAGGGCGTGACCCTGGGTGGCGCGATCACCGCCGGGGGCGTGAAGTACACGTTCCCGTCGGCAGCGGTCGGCACGCCGGACAGCGTCACCGCCGGCGGCCAAACGATCAAGGTCCTCCCCGTGTCGGGGGCGACCACGATCGGCTTCCTTGGTTCCGCGACCAACGGGCCCTCGACCGGTCAGCTGACCATCAACTACACGGACGGCACCAGCCAGACGGTGACGCTCGGCTTCAGCGACTGGACGCTGAATGCCAACGGTTCACAGCCGTCGTACGGCAACGTCGAGGTCGCCAACGCGCCGTACCGCAACTCCGTCGGTGGGACATCGCAGACGGTCAACACCTACCTGCTGTCGGCCAGCTTCCCGCTGACCGCCGGCAAGACGGTGCAGAGCGTGACCCTGCCCGCCTCGGCCAACCAGGGCTCGCTGCACGTATTCGCGATCGGCTCCGACGCCGCTCCGCTGACCAAGTAGAGGCTCCTCTCCTGGCAAGCCGCGTCCCCGTCCTCGGCGGCGGGGGCGCGGTGCGTCGGGATGAGAACGAGCCGGTCCCTTTGGAGCTCGCGGGCCCTGACTCCTGATCACATGGCGCGGGGCACACCCCTGGTGATGAGCAGTCGAGCGGTAGGTAGGATCGCGACCAGCGCGTCGACTGAGAAGAGGAGACATGGCGGAATACACGGTGACTCGGCTCGACGAGATCGACGAGATCGACGACGGGCGCATCCGGCTTCGGCCGGTGCGACATCACTTCGGGATCAGAACGTTCGGCATCAACGCGATGACGGCGCGAGCCGATGGCGACCGGCTCATCGGCGAGCACGACGAGACCGAGCCTGACTCGAGCGAGGAGTTGTACGTCGTCGTGTCTGGGCACGCTCGGTTCGAGCTCGACGGAGACAGCCAGGACGCCCCAGCCGGAACGTTCGTCCACGTACCTGCGGGTATCAAGCGGGCGGCATTCGCCCGAGACGCCGGGACGATCGTGCTCGCGATCGGCGGAGCACCGGAGGGCAAGCCGTATGAGCCCAGCGGCTGGGAGCTGTTCGCGCCGCTGTTTCCGCTGTTTGACTCCGGCGACTACGAGGAGGGCGCTGACCGTGCCCAGGCGCTCCTCGCCGAAGACCAGTCCTACGGCGCGTCGGTCTACTACAACACCGCCTGTTTCGAGAGTCGGGCCGGACGGATCGACGCGGCGATCGCCGATCTACGCCGGGCGGTAGAACTCGCTCCGTCGATGGCCGAGCTTGCCCGCGCTGATGAGGACTTCGCGGCCCTGCGCGAGAGCCCGGCGTTCGGAGAGATCGTCGGCGCTGACGACGCACAGCCTGGTTGACCTCAGCGCTGGCGTCCGCATAAGATCGCGGTACCGAAACTCGTGCGGATGTGCACGATCGGGGCGCTCGCGTCGAGGCCACCTCACCGCGGCTGATATGTCCGCGCGGTCCGGAATTGGGACTAACCAGGAGGGCAACATGAGGACATTGATGAAGGTCAAGATCCCGACCGCAGCGGGTACCGTCTTTGTTCAAGCCTCGTTCCCCTGCCGCAAATTGAGTCAATCCTCGAGAACGATCGCGTCACCTCGCTCGGCCTCCAGCGACGTGCGGTCGAAAGTCCGCATGGAACACGAGGAACACCCCGCCCACGAGGACCAAGCCCATGACGATCAGCACGGGGACGCGCGACTCGTGTGGCAGGACCAGCACAAGCAGCGCAATGACGAGCCACACCAGCGCGCCGATCGCGACCGGCAGTTCCCAGCGCCCGAGCGAGAACGCGCCCGCCCGTGCAGCGAGCCGTTTGCGCACCGCCAGATAGAGGATGATCGTCGAGCCGTAGATGATCACCGGCAGAATGACGGGTTTGGGCAAACGATGAAATCCGATCTGCACGTCGATGTCACGGACCGGCGCATTACACTGCGAAGTTCGACGTTTCGAGCCAAGCGCAGCACGACAGGGGAGTGGGAGAAGATGCGAAATCGCATCACGTTGGCCGCCATGTTGCTCACGCTGACCGCGGCGGTGTTCGCATCGCAGGCGGTCGCGTCCTCGAGCCGACTTCCGAAGCTGATCACGTCCGCGTGGTCTGGGATCAGGCCGACGACGATCGGCTTCAGCGGCGACGGTGGCAACATCGTCACGCGCATCCATTGGAAGAGCTGGACTCAAACCGGCGCAGTCGGTACCGGGACCAGCGACATCCAGGGTTGCGTTCCGAACTGCGCGCAGGGAAGCGAGACTCCGGTCTCGACCAAGGTCACGTTCTCACAGCCGGTGAACGGCCATTTCACGAAGGTGATCGAGGTACGCCATGGGACGACGCTCGTCGCGCGTTACGGGCGGCCCGCGTGGCCGCAGGACGCCCGCTGATTGATGGGGCTGGCCCGTCGGGCCGCGCCTTCGGTTCCGAGGGTGACGGTTGGGATTCGGCGTGGTCGTGTCGCCCGGCGCGGACGCGGCGCAGGTACAGGGCGCAGGCGGCCAGCCCGGTAGCGGCCTGAAAGCGGGCCAGTATCTGCTCAAGCGCGGCCGCCCTCGCTTCGAGCATCGAGTTGTCAAACAGTGGCCTGCCATCCGCCGCACGGGCGTTACGCGCGATCTCCACCACTGCGACAAGGTGGTTGCGGTGCTCGGCCATGAACGCCAGGTTGGACTCGATCCACGTCCTCAGCGTCCCCGACCCAGTCGTCTCGGCCGTGATCCGCGGAACCATGTACTCCTGCGCCTGAGTCACGCCCTCGGCGACGATCTCCCGGATTCAGCTCGTCCTTGCTGCCGAAGTGATAGGCGGGGGCGCTGCGCCGCGTGGTTCGCGACGCGCATCGTGTCTGTGCAGGCCGGAGGCGGGGCTGCTTCCGTCCATGCGGGACGACCATAGAGAGAGGACGTCTCCTGCTCCTCTCCACTTCCAATTTATACCGCATACGAGGCCTTCATGAAGCCTCGCGTCGTGCCGCATAATCGCCCGCCGCAGGTCAGTACCTACGGAAATGAGAGGACGGAAATGCGTATGACCGAGCATGCGGTGGTGATCGCCGGCGGAGGTCCGACGGGGATGATGCTGGCGGCGGAGCTGACGTTGGCGGGGACCGACGTCCTCATCGTCGAGCGACGCGCCAGCTTCAAGCTCGAAAGCTCGCGCTCGCAGAGGTCTGCACTCCCGCACCATCGAGGTGCTCGACCAGCGTGGTGTCGTCGATCGCTTCCTCGCCGAGGGAAAGGCGATGCAGGTGCAGGCGTTCGCTGGGGTCCGGCTGGACATCAGCGACTTCCCCACCCGCCACAACTATGGGATGGCGCTGCTGCAGAGCCATTTCGAGCGCATCCTGGCCGGCTGGCTCGACGAGCTGGGCGTTCCCATCCTGCGCGAACGCGAGGTGACCGGTTTCACGCAGGACGACAGCGGCGTCGATGTCGCGCTTGTCCGACGGCACATCGCTGCGGGCGCAGTATCTGGTTGGTTGCGACGGGGGCCGCAGCGTTGTGCGCAAGGCGGCCGGGATCGATTTCGCGGGCTGGGATCCAACCACGTGCTGGATCCTTGCCGAGGTCGAGATGGAGGAGATGCCGGAATTCGGCCTGCGTGGCGGTGGCGGCATCGGCCCGGCCGAGGAGGGACGGGTGGGCGTCACCCTCATCGTGCCCGAGGTGGACCGCACCGATGAGCCCACTCTGCAGGATCTCCGCGACGCGCTCATCCGGGTCGACGGCAAGGACTACGGCGTGCACAGCCCGCACTGGATCTCCAGCTTTACCGACATGACGCGTCAGGCGGTGGCGTATCGCAGCGGGCGCGTGCTTGCTCGCGGGTGACGCCGCACATGTGCACGCTCCAATGGGCGGGCAGGGTTTGAACATTGGCGTGCAGGACGCGGTCAACCTGGGGTGGAAGCTGGCTCAGGTGGTCAACGGAACATCACCGGTGAGCCTCCTCGACACCTATCAGGCCGAACGCCACCCGGTTGCTGCCCGCGCGCTGCAGAACACGATGGCGCAGACGGCGCTCGGACGCCGCGGACGAGCGCATCCGGTGCTCTGCGCAGATCGTGGCGGAGCTGCTGAGCATGGACGAGCCGCGCAAACGGCATCGCCGGGATGATCTCCGGCCTGGACATTCACTACGACCTCGGTGAGGGACATCCGCTGCTCGGACGCCGCATGCCCGACCTGGACCTCGTCGACCGCCGATGGCCCGCTGCGCGTCTTCTGCGCTGTTGCACGACGCCAGGCCGGTGCTGCTCAACCTCGGTGAGCCCGGCGGCTTCGACATCACCCCGTGGGCCGACCGGGTTCAGCTGATCGACGCGAGCTATACCGGGGCGTGGGAGCTGCCGGTACTCGGCGCGGTCACCGCTCCCAGTGCCGTGCTGATCCGGCCCGACGGATACGTTGCCTGGGTTGGAGTCCGAACCCAAGCCGGCCTCCTGGAAGCGCTGACCACCTGGTTCGGACCGTCCGCTGCGGCGTGACCGCTACTTGGAGAGCGAGACGGAGATGGGGTTGAGGGTGTTGCCGGCGGTGATCTTCAAGCTGCCTCGATGGTGCACCCTGACCGTCGCTACGCCGTCGTGGTTCGTGTACGCGATGACGCGACCGAGCGACAGGCGCGCGTGGTAGACGGGAGAGACATCCAGCGTGCCTTCGTTGGCACCGGTCGAGGCGATCGGCGAGGTCACCCTGACCCGGTAGGCGTCGCGGCCGACCTTGGTGAGGGCGGCGTGCAGGCGTGGCTCCTTGGGCTGGATCGCGGGGCAGGCGGCCTTTGCCGCCTGTTCCGTGGATGGGCCGCTCACGGTGTGGCCGTCGTAGGTCGAAGTTCCGTGATCGATACCGGCCGCCGGGTCAAAGTCGACGTGATCGGAACCAGTGTCTTGACCGGTCATCGTGAGGTCCGCGCTATAGGTACCGCTGCCTGCCCCGGTCTCGTCGATGCTGACCGTGCCGCTGACGAAGTCCCGCCCGTTCTCGGAGTAGTCGGCATAAGTCTCTGACCATTGGCCTCCGAGCACGCCGGCCAGGGGGTTGTAGTCGACGGTCACCGCGCCGCCGCCCGCTCCCGTGAACGTGCGAGCTCCGGTGAAGCCGAACACGGGGTGATAGTCCGTCGACGGGTGCGCCCAGGATCCCGGCTCTGAGCTCACTGCCTGCAACGGGCGGGTGGGCTTCAGCGCCGAGAAGTGCGCGACGAGCAGGAACGGCGCGTACGCGGGGTATCCGGGGCCGGCGCGGTTATTCGTGGTGTTGAGCGCGAGCATGGTGCCGTCTGGGCTCCACTGGGGCCAGCCGGTGAGGTTGTTGGTCACGAACACGTGCGGGGTCCGATAGTCGACGATCGGCTGCCCGGACAGAGCCGCGCCGTGATCGCCGCTGGAGGGCAGGATCCAGATCGGGCCGTGGCAGCGCTTGTTGGAGCTGCTGATCGGCAGGACCATGAGCGCCGCTGGCGCATCGATGAAGTCGCGCACCGGCAGCAGTCCGCTGTACCAGTCCGTCAGGTGCATCGTGCGGTTGCTCCACAGCGCGAGCAGCTTCCCGTCCGGCGAGACGGCGTTGTCCTCGTCGTAGTCGGGGTTGGCGGTCAGACGCGTGCGCCGGCCGCTGGCCAGATTGACCGACCAGACATCGGCGTTGAGCAGCGCCGGCCCGCCGGATTCGACGTACGTGGCATCCGCGCCCCCGTGCGTGAAGGTCTTGAACTCATACAGCGCTCCGGCGGCTGACCAGGCGTCGGCGTTGCCGTCGCCCGAGGAGGTGGGGCCGGCCGGGTTGATGACGCGAGGATCAGTAACCGTGTATGCGTCGCCGGTGTGCTTCAGGGTGCCGATGATCATCGTCTCGATGCTGTCGGTACGAATATCTGAGAATCCGACGTGGACGCCGTCGGGCGCGAGCTTGGCCGCGTAGGCGGCGCCGAGATCAGACTGTGGAGAGCTCTCCACCCCACCCGGTGGGATGGTGGTCGTCTCGGCCGGAGTGAAGTCGATCGGCGCGATGCTGGCATGCCGGCAGTCAGCGACGCTCGGGCGGCAGGTCAGCACGCCGTAGGAGCTGGAGCCTGGCTGGGTGAATGAGCCGAAGAACACCCGGTGGCCGTCGGGGAACGGGGTGATCTCTCCCTCGCCGCTCGAGCTCGGATCGTGGCTGAGTCCGCAGGTCAGGCAATGAGCCTGACCGCCTGCGAGGTCGGTGATCCACAGCTGCGCGGTGGACCCACGACCGGTGCTCCCGCCGGTCGTGTTCGCGGCGGTCGAGTAGAACAGCAGGTGGCGGCCGTCGTGGGCGAATACCGGCCAGCCCGCCGATTTCACCGTGCCCGGCAGGTTGATCCGTTGAATCTGAATCGGCTGAAACGCGAACGGCGCGGCACCCGCGGCGCTCGCCGCCGCGCAACCGATCGCTCCTGCGAGCAACGCGATCGTCAACTGGCGCGACGAGTGGCGCAGGCTACGGGCCATAGGGGTCTCCTCTGGACTGCGTTCGACAAGACGGGTGCATTGTCGTCTACGAGACATCTAATGTCAAATGTTCTATAAGATACACACGCAAACTGTTGTCCGAAACTGGACATCATCGCTAACGTGGGCACGATGGTTCCAGAGTTCGAAGAGCCGACGCTTGCCTATGAGCAGGCGATGAGTGGCGCCGAACGGATCAAGCCGCGCGCCACACCGGCGGGCGCCTTCGAGCGTGCCCGTGAATACCTGCGGGCCGGAAAACGCATCGACATGGTGGCTCTGGCCGCCGACCTCGGCGTTGCCCGCGGGACGTTGTACCGCTGGACCGGTGACCGCGAACGTCTCCTTGCCGATGCCACGTGGGCCGAGGCCCGTTCGGTGGCCGAGCACATGCTCGAGCGCTCGCAGGCCAAGACCGGGGTGGATCGCATCCAGACCGTGTGCGCCGATTTCATCGCTGCGTTTGCCGGCAATGCGAGCGTCAACTCATTTCTCGAGCACGAGCGCAACTCCGGTCTGGAACTCCTGACGCGCCTCAACGGAGGTTTTCGACCCCGTCTGGTCGCGTGGATCGCCGCGATGATCCAGACCGAGATCGACGCTGGTCGCTATCGCGCGCCCGCCGACCCCGAACTCCTCGCCGACGGCGTCGTCACCATCGGCGAGCGCTTCCTGCATCACAGCGGCGACCCTGAAGTCACACCAGACGCCACCAGTGCGACGCGGACGATCGCGGTGCTCCTGCGTGAGGCGTGAGCGATACGGCCTCGGCGTCTGACTGAGTGCTGGTCGCACCCCGGTGAGGCGGGGTCAGTTTCTGTTCACCGCGCGGTGCGGCGGCCGGCGACCAGCCGTGGGTGGCGCTGGCCAACGGTACGCGCGAGGCTCAGGGCGATTGAGCTGCCGCCGCCGATGATCAGGACCATCGTCGAGGCGCCGCAGGCGATTCCGATCGCGAGGGTGATCATGCCTGTGACGAGCCCGAGGATGTTGGCGATGCGTGGGTAGCGGCAGCGGATGATGAGCAGCATGTGGCGTCCTTCCTGAGCGGTTGTGTAAGAGACGGCTTGTATCTAATCATTGCGCTCAGTAAGAGTCAAGGTGTATCCTAAATCTTTGTGGTGGCCGCTCCCGACCGCATCCCCGCTGGTCGCCGGAGCGGCCGATTTAGTCGGCGGTGGGCGAGGGGTCCTGCGGTCGTCGTCGCTGCGGTGTGAGGCTGGTGAGGGCTCTGAGGAGCCGGTCGACGGAGCCCTCTGCTGTGTGGCATGCGGCGAGCGACCGAAGAGCGCGCTCGTTGGTCGGGTAGATGTCTCGTTGGCCGCGTGGGAGCGCGACGGGGAGATCATCAACCGGCCGAACGATGGTGATCGCGGCTCGGAGGTACTCGCGATCCGCCGGGCGTAGCGGGCGGTCGCGCAGCACACCCTCGATGTCTCCGTGGCGGCGGATCATCGCCGCCGCGGTCACGGCGCCGACGCCTTTGAGCCCGGGAAGTCCGTCGGAGGGATCACCCCGCAGGATCGCGAAGTCGGCGTATCGACGGCCTGGGATCGCGTAGCGGCGCGTGATTTCGGTTTCGTCGATCACGGCCAGTCCTGAGCGCTCTGGATACAAAACGCGCACGCGCGGATCCTCGATCAGCGCGAACAGGTCTCGGTCGCCGCTGGCTATCTCGACGGTCCCGGCGGCGAGTCTGGTCAGGGTGGCGATCACGTCCTCTGCCTCGTAATCAGCGACACCGACGACGTCGATCCCGATGTGTTCAAGCAGCTGGGTGATGACGGGCAGCTGGGCTACCAGGCCGGGTGGTACCGGCTCGGCGACCCGGTGCGCCTTGTAGTCGGTGATCAGCTCCACACGCCACTGGGGCCGCCATGCCCAGTCGTCGGCGATCACCAGCCGACTGGGCCGGCGGTCGGCGACCAACTGCGCCAGTCTGTCCAGGAAACCGGCGACCGCGTTCCCACCCGTCCCCGAAACCCGCGCGCGGGCCAACGCACCGTAATAGGCGCGGAAGATCAGGCTCGATCCATCGATCAGCAACCACTCGCACGGCATCCTCGGCGCCATTCTGCCGCGAGCGTGCTAGCTAGTAGACGGGTCATGTCGCTCGCTGTGGCCATCCTTCAAGCCGGAGGGCCCGAGGTTCTTGCCGTTATCGACCGTCCCGATCGCGAGCCGGTTCCGGGCGAGGTGCGTATTCGGTCCGCTTCGCGGCCGTCAATCCAACCGACATCGGCCTGCGGCAGAACGGCGGCGGAGACCTGCCGGCGCCGTGGATCCCGGGGATGGGTTGGAACGGCGCCAGCGAGCGCGGCATCGCCGTCCACCGGGTCATGGTCTCGCGGGCGTTGGAGCGCACCGACTGGCTTGAGTCCCTGCGCACGTTCGCCGATGGACGCCGGCGGCCTGCGCGGTCGGCTGCTCATCGCGTTCTAGCCGAGGTTATGGTTAGACGGTCCCTCGCTCTGGGGCTGCCCAGCGCGGTATCGCGGGCTCGTTCATGTCGGCTGGTAGCTGAGCAGCAGGACGCCGGTGGTCGTAGGGGTGCAGTCGACGAGCCGCATCGGCAGTGGGCGAGGGGTCTGCCGGAACAACCGCTTGCCGACGCCGAGCACCAGCGGGTGTACGAACAGTCGATACTCGTCAACGAGGTCGTTCTCGATCAGTGCCTGCACCAGCACACCACTCCCTAGCACCGCGATCGTGCCATCTCCCTGCGTCTTCAGGTCGCTCACCGAGTCGGTGAGATCGCCGTCCAGCGCGTGCGAGCCAGCCCAGTCCAGGCTGGCGAGCGTTCTGGTAACGACATACTTGGGGGTCGAGTTGAGGTGCGCGGCGATCGGGTTGTCGTCGGGCTGGTGGGGCCAGTAGGCGGCCATCTTCTCGTAGGTCTTTCGGCCCAGGAGGTAAGCCGTGGTCGTCGTCAACCCCTCCCCGGCTTTCTTGCCAAGGACATCGTCGCCATACGGGGCGGCCCAGCCCCCATATTCGAACCCGCCCTCGCGGTCCTCGTCGGGTGAGCCGAGGCTCTGCATCACCCCGTCGAGGGTGACGAACTCGATGACAGCCAGGCTTCTCAACTCGGACTCCCTAGGTCGTCGCTAGAACTAGACGGTACAGTACCGAAGTGAGAACTGTACCGTCTAGTACGCTCCAGTCGATCGTGGGTCCGGCAAATCCGTCTGCCCAGCTCGAGGATGCGAGCCGCTCCACGCGCAAGCGCACGGCGATCCTCGAGGCGGCCACCACGCTGTTTCTCCGCCACGGCTATCTGGGCACGAGCATGGACGAGATCGCGGCGCTCGCCGCGGTGTCAAAGCAGACCGTCTATAAGCATTTCGCCGACAAGGAACGCTTGTTCGTCGAGATCGTGACGAGCACTGTCAACCAGGTCAGCGACCCTGTTCATCAGGAGGTGCTCAACCTCCAGGACAGCGGCGACATCGAAGCGGACCTGCGCGACTTCGCGCGCCGACAGCTCGCGCGGGTGATGCAACCCCGGCTGCTGGAGCTGCGCCGGTTGGTGATCGGCGAGGCGAGCCGCTTCCCCGAGCTTGGCCGCGCTTTTTACGAGCGTGGCGCCGGACGAACGATCACAGCGCTGGCCACCGTTTTCGAGCGCCTCGCGGCGCGCGGCGCCCTGCAGCTCGAGGACCCCGGCCTCGCGGCCGCACATTTCAACTGGCTGATCATGTCGGCCCCCGTCAATCAGGCGATGCTGCTCGGCCCCGACGCGATTCCCGCGCCGGCCGAGCTCAACCGGTTCGCGGACGCCGGAGTCCGCGCCTTCCTGGCCGCCTACCGCAACCCTGACCACCGCAACCACTCCGGACGATGGTCGTCGTCGTGAGCTACCGGCCGGGCCGGTGGGTGAGGATGGCAGAGCTCACCGTCGTGATCGATGGTCTCGGGATATCCGAGTCGACACGCTGGCAGCCGGCATCCTGCTGGCGATGAGCGCAAGCGCTGGCGCGATTTCCGCGCACGCCACCTAGACGTGGGCGGCCGCAATCCGGTAGTTGAGGTTCCAGGCCCTGGTCCGTTGTCGCTGCGCGCCGCGACGCCGATAATCGTCCCGTCATCGCGTCGGCGGACGGTCCAATAGCTGAGCCCATCGGTCTCAAACCGGGCAGCAGCATACTGGCGAGTCCAGTCGCCGTTTGTGCCATTCGGCGTCGCCGACGCTGGCCAGAACGACGCCGCCGGATCTTCCATCTCACGAAAGTGGCGGCAGCAACGTCTACTTGGTAGAGCAGATCCGCGACCAAAGGCGTGAACATCATGACCCACCTACTTGTGCGTTCCATCGACCCCGCTCATCTCGACGACGTCCGCAGTAGCAGCGCGGATGGTCATGGCAATCATCTACGGCCGTTCGCCGCCGCAGGTGAGGGCGAACCGCTGCGTTGTTGCCTGCGCTACGCCCGTCCGGGTGAGCAGATCACGTTGATCTCCTACGCCCCGTTTGATCTCCCGTCGGTGTGGAGAGAGGTCGGGCCGGTCTACATCCACGCCGCGCGGTGCGACGGCTATGTTCCGACTGGCCGGCTACCCGAGCAGCTGACGACGGGCCCGCGTGTGTTGCGTACCTATCGCGCCGACGACACGATGAACTACGAACACAACACGGTCATCCTTGACGAGGTCGATGTCGAGCCGACGATCAAGCGTTTGCTCGCCGAGCCCGACGTCGCGACGGTACATGTCCGCACCGTGGCACCGCAGTGCTTCCTTTATACGGTTTCGGCGATCTGACAATCCCAGCCAGTGCGGGTGGCGCGCCTGATGCGACGGGTTAGGCCTGCACCTTGACTTCGTAGGTTTCGAGGTTATGGCGATGTCACCGCGAACATCCGGGGTCCTTTGAGGTCTTGTGAGAGCAGGCGCGCCGCTCGAGGTCCGAGTGAAGCTCCTTGATCCGGTCGAAAATGTAGTCGGCCGCCTCTTGACGTTGGTCGCGTGTCGTCTCTGACACAACATCGAACCTGAACGGCACTCCGTACTGCACCGTCACCTTCGGGAATTGCATTCGCTTCCAATTTCGGACCTTATGAGAACCGAGGATCGCGACCGGTACGACCGGAGCACCGGACTCGAGCGCGAGCCTGCCGACTCCCGGCTTTGCCGACGCCGCCAACTCTCCGGTCCGAGAGCGGGTGCCCTCGCAGTACATCACCATCGCACCTCCGCGATCAAGGATTCTGAATGCAGTGGTGAACGCCTCCTCATCCTGATCTCCGCGGCGAACTGGAAATACTCCGCCATGGCTGTAGATCCAGCTCAGCGGCCCGGAGCCGAACAGCTGGGACTTAGCCATGAACTGGATGCGGCGTCGAATGAACGCTGCCGTGAAGAAGTGATCCATGTTGGAGGCGTGGTTCGGCGCGAGGATCAGTGGCCCCGCCGGGACATTGCCGCTGTCGATGCCGTGTGCGCGAAACGTTGTCAACGCATGTAGTACGGTAATCGCGCGAACCACTTCGTAGGTCGGTCCGGGCGGGCCGCCGCGAGTTCGTTCGTGAAATGCTTGGAAATACTCCTTCGGTCGCTCGTCCTTATAGACCGGCGATTTCAGGTCGACGTCCGGCATGCTGCGCGAGCTTATCTCCTCGCCCCCGCGGCTGAGCGCTCGTCGGGTCCGTGCGCGTCGGACCGGCGCGGCTAGCTGTGCGTCTCGGTGGTCTGAGCGAGCGCCTCCTCGAGTGCGCCCTTGCTTCCGGGCCTGCCGGTGATCGCCAGCTCTGGGGACCAGATGGGGACTCGACCAACGAGCGCCGCGGCGCGCTTGCGCCCCGCGACCTCGATCGGTGCACGGTGACGCAGCTCGGCAAGTAGGCGAGTGCTGTACTCCTGTGGTGACTCCTCGGGCGCGATGGCGGGTTGCTCAAACTCGAAGAACTCGACCCGCACGCGCGGGCGTTCTCTGGGGAACCGCGGAATGGCGACCGTGCCGTTGCACGCGACCCCGACGATCGTCGCCTCCGGCACCGCCCGCGCCAGGTGGCCGACGCCGCCTCGGGCCCGCAGTGCTCGACCGAGTGACCGTGTGCCCTCTGGATAAATTCCGATACATGCGCCCTTGCGCAGCTCCTCGATCGCGCGGTCGAGCGCTCCGCTATCGCGGGACCCACGCTCGATCGGGATCTGGCCCATCCCGGTCAAGACTGCGCCGAGCAACTTGTTCGTCCACATCGAGGACTTCGCCAACGCCCGGATCTGTCGACGCGCCAGCCCGGCGATCCCGGCTGCCACGGTGTCCCAGTAGCTGTCGTGATCGCCCACGACCAGCAGTGGGCCCTCCAGCGGCAGCAACTCGAGACCGCTCACTTGCATGCGCCCCCACCACACAACACCAGGAGTGGAGGCGATCATCACGCCACGATATGCCGGGGTGATCCGTTCGATGCGGTCCGACATCGCCTCCGCAGGCTACCCGGCCCAGCGTTCGGACCACGGTCTGCTTGCTTTGTTGATGATCATCTGGCTGAACGGCGGACGCCCGTTCGAGGTGTCTCGTTGTCTGTGGGCTAGGGTGACGAGTACTGCCAGGAGAGCTCATCGCCGCCGTCGTGGGCGCTGTACTCGAGAGTCAGGGAGAAGTGGCGGTGCTCGTGCCACGGGACCCGCTGCGTGTACACGAAGGCCAGGCGAGTGAACAGCAGGTACCCGTGACCCCGGCGCGGCCGTTGCGCCGCGACCGTGACCGGATACGGCGTGTAGTTGCCCTTGCCGCAGCTGGGGCAGAGGTCGCGCCAATCGCTGCCGAACCCGGTGGCGCTCGTCGACGTCCAGCTGTGCCATCGCAGAGAAGTGATCCGTGGATGAGGGCTTGCCCTCCCAGGCCCGGCGAAGAACGCATATGGGCCGTACGTGATGGTGTACGGCTTGACCTGCATGTTCTCAGGAAGCAGATACCCGTACTGGGCAGGGATCCTCGGAAGTCCAACGTCCGCCGGCCCCGACGCGTTGGCCGCGGACGCCGCGAACACCGCAAACGCCACGAAGGCCCCTAGGCCAGCGGCGGCAGACCACGTGCGTGCAGCCCAGGCGCGCGCGTGACGGAAACCCGGCATCGCGCGGACGCTACCGGCTACTGAGCCCGGTTGCTTGGGGGCGTGGTGAGCAGCAGCACCGTCTTGCGTCGCTGAGGACGTAGCTCTTCTAGGCCATCCAACCCGGGAAGCCGCCGAGGGAATCTTCGATCGGGGCCGCCATCTGCTGGAGACCGTCCTCGAGTTCAGCGAGTTGACGGGGCCCCAGAGTCTGAATGAGACGAGTGCGGTACGTCTCGAAGAATGCGGCACTCAGAGCGAGCATCTCCGCGCCTCGTGCGGTTCGCTGCAAGCGGACCGCACGAGCGTCTCCGGGGTCCGGCGCGCGGCGGACGTAACCGACTCTCTCCAGCGAGGCAACCGTCTTGGCGGCCGCCTGCTTGCTGACGCCCAGCCGTCGCCCCAGCTCCGACGCCGTACAGCCGTGGGGACCGATCGCCTGAAGCGCGAAGCCGTGAAGTGGGCGGGCTTCGACATGACCGCTCTCGGACAGGGCGCGATGGAGTTCATCGATCAGTGATCTGAATGCACCGACCAGCAGGAGTGGAAGTTCGAAGCCTGCGCGGTCGCCAGGGAGCATTTGTGAATCCTTGCACAAAGAAGACAACCCGGTAGTCTATCTGTGCGGCGATTCGTCCTCCTAGTTCTGTTCGGTCTGCTGCTCGGGGCCGTGCTCACCGGCAACGCCGGGGCGCTCTTGGATCACACGGATTGGAGCGCTGACCTGGTCCGCCTCGAGGACGGCACCCTCGTGACCGTGTTGAGCGGAGGTCTCGGTGGTGGCGTGCAGGTGCGGGAGGTCAAACCGCGACGCGAACGCGACCGACCGTCTCGCGACAGGCGATCACGAGGTCCGGAGTCGACCTAGCGCCGGCGATGAGTTCTCGACGCGCGCCGAGTCTTTCTGCGTACGACCTCAATCAGCGAAAAGGAGACCGATGACCATCGTCATCACCGCGTTTGAGCGATCGCCCGACGGCGGCCTGGGCCTGGCGCGCGATACGCGCGTCGCGCCATGAGGGCCTGTTCTGGACGATCCCGACGCGCGGGCGCGGGCGATTAGTGGATGTTCGCCGCGCTGAACACCGTGGAGCCCCCGATCCTCGAGCTCGTGACCGTCAAGATCCTGGAAGGCGACATGCCCTGGGTCGAAGAGCGTCTTCCTCTGGTCAAGGACCGCATTCGCGATCGACTGGTTCAGCTGTCCGCCCGCTTGGGTGATGCCGACTGGCTCGACGGGCCGTTCAGCGCGGGCGACCTGATGATGGTCTCGGTGCTGCTCAGGCTCAGACCTTCGGGCCTGCTCGACGAATTCTCGGAACTGGCCGCCTACGTTGCCCGCGGCGAGGCACGTCCTGCATACGAACGGGCCTTCGCCGCCCAATGGGCGGTCAACGCCGCTGATCGGCAAGCCGGGTGAGCAGGCCGCGGTCCTCGCCGCCGGCGCGAGCAAGACGGCGTCGTTATGACGACGGGTCAGCGCGGAGCTGCGGCAGCACGCTCTCGGCGAGCATCGCCGCGGATCGCACGGGATCGGCGCTGGTCGACATCGAACCGCCGCTCAGCATGAGGATGACTTCCGTGAAGCCAGCTTCGTGATAGCGGCGCACTCGGTCAATGATCTCGGCGGGGTCATCGCCCGCGGCGAGCTGCACCGAGCGCCGGATCTCCTCCGGCTCGCGGCCGATCGCCGCACAGGCCTCGTCGAGTTGCCGCGATGCCGCCACGGCGCGTTTCGATCTCGCGGCCGGCGCCGCCGCTCGCGTTCCAGACATCGGCGTGACGGGCGGTCAGTCTGAGCATGCGTCGGTCCCCCGGATCCGACCCAGATCGGTGGGTAGGGCTTTTGAACCGGCTTCGGATTAGCGACGGCGTTGCGCATCGTGTAGTAGCGGCCATCGAAGTTCGTTCGCTCCTCGGTCCACAGCGACCTGATCACCTGCAGCCCTTCAGAGAACAGCCCGACTCGGTGCTCAAGCCCGGAGATGCCGTACATCTCGTGCTCGTTGGCCGCCCACGCCGCTCCGATCCCGAACTCGAGGCGCCCGCTGAGAGATGGTCGACGGTGGTCGCGATCTTGGCAAGCAGCGCCGGGTTTCGATACGTGATGCCGGTCACCAGCAGGCCGAGACGGACATGCGTGGTCGCCATCGCCATCGCGGCCAGCAACTCCCACCCATCAAAGATTGGGCGGTCATCGCCGATTCCGCCGATCGTCGCCAGGTGGTCCATCGCCCAGCAGTGGTCAAAACGCGCCTCGTCGGCGATCTTCCAGATCGCCTGATAGCTCTCCATCGGCGCATCCTGTGAAAGCTTGATCCCGACGCGGAGCGGCTGGCTCATCATGTCTCCTATTCCTGTCAGTGGGTGAACGGCAGCATGCCGGTCCTGCTTTTAGTGAGCTAATCGCGCTCGACAGATTGAGCTCGCCGCGGGATGCTGGAGGCTAGAGTGCTGACCTCCGACGAAGGGTCACGTATGACGGACACACCGAAGGATCCGCGGGTCGCCGACTACATCGAGAGGATGAGCGCCTGGCGAGCCGAGTTGGAGGCGTTGCGGCCCGTGCTGCTCGGGGCCGGGCTGGAGGAGGAGTTCAAGTGGTACAAGCCGTGCTACACGTATGCGGGATCGAACGTCGTCATCTTCCAGCCGTTCAAGGAGTTGTGCGCGTTGCTGTTCTTCAAGGGCGCGCTGCTTCAGGACCCAGACGGCGCGCTGCAGGAGCAGGGCGCCAACACGCGTTCCGCGCTGCGCCTTGAGTTCCGCTCGCGAGCGGATGTGAGGGCCGCGAAGCGGACCGTCGCCGCGCTCGTGCAGGACGCCATCCGCGTCGAGCAAGCTGGTCTGTCGGTTCCCGAGCGCGCTCCCGCGGACGACGGGCCCTACCCCGAGGAGCTCGCCATCCTGCTCGACGAGGATCCCGTCCTGAGCGACGCGTGGGAGCGCCTCACCCCCGGCCGCCGGCGTGGCTGGCTGCTGCACTTCAACGGTGCCAAGCAGTCCAAGACCCGGGTGGCGCGCATCGAGCGCGCCATGGCGCGGATCTTGGAAGGCTTCGGAATGCACGACTAGGAGTCATAGCCAATACCCCCGTCAGAGGCAGCTCGCTCGGCTCACCGGTTCTGGAACAGCTGCTTGGCCCAGTCGCGCGGGTGCGCGGCCACCACGGCAGGCTCTCTCTCCCGGCCTGACAGGACCGACGGGAGGGCCGACGCACCGTTGTTCCGTCGGGTTGGCCTCAGGGGACGAGTAGAGCCAGAGCCCGGACTCGAGTTACCGCGCGAAGTTACGTCTTACGGACCGTCGCGCCGATTCAGCCGAGCCTGGTACTCCTCGTCGGTCACGCCCCCGATCGCGTCTCGGACGCGCTCCTTCAGTACCTCGGTACGTCGGTCGGGACGGAATCGACGCTCGGCCTTCGCCTGTTTACGGGGTCTGCGCTCTCCGTAGAAGCGTCGCGCCCACGGGGAGTCCGGCTTGGCGACACGCACGGCGCCATAGATAGCGATCGGGGGCACGAGCAAGCCGATCGCACCGTGAAATACCCGCTGTTTGAGAAAGCACAGGATCGAGAGCGCGAGGCTCACGACGACCAGGAGCGCGGTTCCCAACGCGTTGAACGGCGCCGGCGCATTGACGTCGATCGAGAAGCCACCGACCAGGATTAATCCCATGAACGCCAGAGCGATCACGGACGCATCGATCGAGCTGCGACCCTCCCGAGACCAATAGACGTCGTCGAGGTAGATCCAGAGCGCGAACTCATCGATCGTCAGGCCCATGCCGACCCCGAACACCACGGCGCACACCTCATACCACCAGCCGCTGGCCAGAAGCGAGAAGCTGATGACCCCCGCCACCATCATCATCGTGATCCCCCACACCAGATGATGCAGGTGGACACCGCTCTCGCTGACCACGCTCCCGGGCCACCACGGCACCCGGGGGCTTCGCATCAGCCGTGCTGACAGGCGGATGAATCCAAACGCTCCGATGAAGCCGACGAATACCAGAAAGAGGTACTGGCGGCCATGGTCGACGAGCTGGTGCTTCCAGAAATGAGAGACGAAGAATGCAGCCGGGATGCCAAGCACGCGAGCGGAGGCTAGCCGGGAATCACGCCTCGTCGCAACTCCGGTGCCAAAGCTTTCGCTTCGTCGCCGACGGGGCGACGTCGTGGAACTGGACTACGCGATCGAATGGTCGGTGAGCTGGGCGGCGCGCAGCTCGCGTTGTGGCCCGCGACGCGGGACGCGTGCCTTCACAGCGCGAGGGCCGTGCGATCGTTGATGTGGACCCCGACCGCGGGCTGCGGTTGCGGGTGCGCCGGCCTGGCGGCGGCCATGGGCGTGGATGCGGCGGCCGGGGTCGCGAGCACGCGACCGTCCGGAGAGTAGATGGTGCCGTCGGGCGCGATCATCGGCCCCCAAGGGCTCGCTGCGCTGAACGCTTCGACGACCTTCAGCCAGTCGATCCGAATCTCTTTGATGTTGCGCATGATGTGCATGTCGAGCTCCCGTGTCTTTAGTGTTCTGGTGGCGGTTTCGCCGACACGAGAAGCATCTCGCCGACGGGCGATGCGCACAGTCGGGCCGCCGGGGGATCAGCCGGTTGAGGACACGTTCAGCCGATCGGTGGACGCACCTGTCCTCGTGCGACGCCGGAGATCTCGGTCGGCAACCGTCAAGAGTCCCGAGCCCTCGACGATTCGGCCCCGTCGCGATCGACTGCACTGGCCTTGGTAAATCGCGCCGGCGCGAGGGCGGGATCAGTTCCTCGGCTCGGCGCGCCGAGGTTTTGCGCGAAGATACGGTCTTCGCCGAACCGGAGGAGGCAACATGTGCCAACCGCTGCCGAGATGGTCGCCGGGCGATGTCCGCCAGATCGCCCTACGCGCTGACCGGCGAACCGCAACCAGGGAGCACAACGATGACCCGAAGAGAAGTAAGGAGCGACGAGGCACCCGAAGCACTCGGGCCTTACAGCCAGGCGATCGTGGCCGGTGACTTGGTCTTCTGTTCGGGGATGGCGGGTATCGACCCGACGACCGGCGCGGTCGCGGACGGGATCGAGGCCCAAACCGAGCAGGCGCTGGTGAATCTCGCCACCGTCCTCAGAGCCGCCGGAGCGTCTATGGAGGACGTGGTCAAGACGACGATCTTCTACGCCAACGTCGAAGACTTCGGCCGTCTCAACGAGGTCTACGCCCGCCACATCTCTGATCCAGCGCCGGCTCGGTCGGCCCCGGCGAACGTACGGCTACCTCGCGGCCTGCTCGTCTCAATCGAGGCGATAGCGGTTCTTCCGCGCAGGTCGAACTAGCTGTCCATCGCTTGTCTCGATCAGTCGGTGCTCGGAAAGGTCCGCTTGTGAGATGCTGCATCTGGTGGCGGGCGCGCGTTCGGACTGGGAAGTCGAGGAGGAGCGGCTCGCCGCAGCGGGCCGCGTCACCGGCGATCCGACGGGCTGGTTTGATGATCTCTACGTCGCGGGGGCGACCGGACGAATGTCGGTTCCGTGGAGCCGGACCGAGCCCCACGCGCTGTTGTCAGCATGGACGCTGGCGAGGTCCCTGCGCGGGGAAGGGCGCACCGCGCTGGTGGTCGGCTGCGCGCTCGGCGCCGATGCTGAGCACGTCGCCGCGCTCGGATACGAAACCACGGCCTTCGATGTCGCGCCGACCGCCGTTCGTTTGGCGCGGGAGCGCCACCTCGCGTCGCCGGTCAATTACGTCGTCGCCGATCTGCTCGATCCGCCGGAGGAGTGGACGCGGGCGTTTGACCTCGTCGTGGAGATCATTACTGCGCAGTCGCTGCCCGAGCCCCACCGGGCGCTGGCGATCGCGAACATCGGACGTTTCGTCGCGCCCGGCGGCGAGCTGTTCGTGGTTGCAGCGATCCACGACGACGACGAGGTCCTGGGGCCGGCCGATCCGTTTCCGCTGCGACGTGACGAGGTCGAGGCCTTTGCCGCCGATGGGCTGACCGTGACCAGCGTCGCGCAACCGCCGGTCCCCGGCCAGAGCGGCGCGGTCCGCTGGCAGGCCGAATTCGTGCGTCCGCCTAATGAATGAGCGCCGAGGTGCCGTTCGAGCGAGAGTGCTTGGCCGGACTCGTCTTGAGCGTCAGCCCTGGCAGGAAGCGCCCAGGTGGCGCACAGACAGCAGCGCGGCGACGATGGTCGCCTGGCGGCGATCGCTCACGTAGGTGGTGGGGATCAGCGCCGCGAGGGTTGCGCTCGCGCTTGGGTCGGTCAGCGACGGCACTGCCGGTATCCCCCGGTCTCGGCTGACCAGTGGCAACGTTGATCCGCCATCGCCCGATCCTACCGCGTTTCTGTGCAAAGCTGCCGTGCTGTCAGCTTAAAGCTTGACAGGCTAGTCAGGCTTAGTTATCGTGCCGCGACTCGTGATCGAGACCAAGCCCCGGGAGATGTGGTTACCAACCTATCCGACCCCAAGAAGCGTCTGTCCAATATCGCCCAGGTGCTATCGGGATCGGACGGGGGCGTCCCGCGGTTTTCGTGGCGCACCGGCGCGAATGTCAGTCCGTGCGGCGCTCGCCCCTTCGATGGCCCTACCGGCGTGCGTGGGTTTCCCCACTGCAATTGGGAGCTCCCCAACGAGGGGACCTACCGGCGACTGATCGCGGGCTGGAACGGCAAGTCGCCCGCGAGCCGGTTGGTCCTCCGATTGGAGGCCCGAGTTTGAGCGCGTATACGCGGCTCTCATGTAAGTGCGCAAGCTCGCGCCCGACGAGAGCTACTGGTGGTTGAGTTGACCCTCGCATCAGCGAACCGCAAGATCATCGGTCGCCTCGCGGCCGCAAATCCTCGCCCCAGACAGGAGAACCGATGGTAGGCAAGCGGTGGGCCGGCGTCGGTATGTTGGCTGTGTTGATCGCAGTCGTTGCAAGCGTGTTCGCGCCGAACGCGATGGCCCAGATCCCCCCGCCAGACGGCCCGTCGCCAGAAGTCACCGCGATACAGGTAAAGGCGATAGGTCGCCCCCAGTTCGTGTTCGGCAGCGATGGCCGGACGCACGTGGAATACGACCTGGTCGTAACCAACGCTTTCACCGCCGAGGTTACGCTGAGATCGCTCACGGTACGCGCAGATGGTCGGACGCTGCTGACGCTGACCGGCCAGGCGCTGGCGGAGCACACAGTTACCCTGCTCGCCGCGAAGCCCTCGGCAGAGATCCCCCCATCGGCGGCCAGGCTCGTGTTGCTGGACGTGGTACTGCCGCAGTCCGACGGCCGTCATGCCCCAGAGCAGCTGAGCAACCGCATCCATTACTCGATCCCGGACAATGCTCCCTTCCGCGCGGCGATCGGAAGCACGACGGTTGACGGCCCGGTGCTATCGAGCTCACGGCGCCCGCCGGTGCGGATCTCCTCCCCGCTGCAAGGCTCAGGTTGGGTGGCAGCCCAGGGTTGCTGCGAGGACCCAACATCGCCTCATCGGACCGCAGTCCTCTCCGCCAACGGGACCTACGTCGACGCCGAGCTGTTCGATATCGACTGGCTCCAAGAGGTGGATGGCGCGCTGTATCACGGCGACGGCAAGCAGCTCGACGACTATCCCATCCTTCGGGGCGCCGATCTACGCGGTGGCCGATGGCAGCATCGTCTCGACGATCAGCGACCGCCCCGAGGTGCCCCCGACGGAGACGAACCCGAATCTGCGCACCCCCGACGATTTCGGTGGTAACGAGATCGTCGAGAAACTCGGCTCGGGCGTGTATGCGTTCTACGCCCACCTGCAGACCGACTCGGTCATGGTGAGGCCGGGTCAGGTCGTCCACGCCGGGCAAATGATCGCCAGACTTGGCAACACCGGCAACACCACGGCTCCGCACCTTCACTTCGGCATCCACGATGGACCAAGGCCCCTGGCGTCAAATTCGTTGCCGTTCGAGATCGACGATTACACCCTGCAGGGCAGCGTGAGCCCGGCGTCGACGCCCACCCATCTCGTCATCGGTGGCCCATCCGGCCCTCAGCAGCGCTCCTACCCGTTGATAGGTTCAGTCTTCGCGTCCCCGGCGGTCCCACCTCTCACCGCGAAGCACACTAGATCCCACCGCAGCGGGCGTTCCGTATCCGATCGGAGCCCGCAAACCCGCGCTGAGCCCGAGCTCAGGACCTCAGCCCTTGAGCGACCTCTGCGCCCAGCCTGTGGCGTGAGCGCCGGCCGTGGCCGCCACGGTGATGATCGTGGCCCCGTGAGCGGTCGGGATCGGGACCGTGGCCGAGTACGCGCCCTGCGCGTTGGCGACGGTCGCCACCACGGTGCTGGTGTTGGGCGGAGATCCCGGTTTCCCGGCGGCGACGTCTACCCGCGCTCCCGGCGTCGTCGTCCCGGTCACGACCGTGTTGGTGCCGGTCACGGTCACGCCATTGGCAGGCGAGGCGATCGTCACCGGCACGTCTGTCGGCGGCCCGGGAGCCAGGTACCGCACGCGGGTGATCTGGGGCTGGTCGATCAGAGTGCCGGCCTTGAGGTCGAGCACCAGCCTCAGGTACTGAGCCTGGCCCCAGATGAGCGGAGCGGCGGAGCCGGCGGCCTTGCCGTTGCGAAAGCCGATCGAGGCGGTGGTGGGGTCCGAGCCAAATCGCGACGCCGGCGTGTCAGGATCCTCCCACACCTGCTCGGGCACGTACCCCAAGCCCCAGGTCATCCGCTGGAAATCGACCGCCAGGCGCGTGGCAGCCGTCCGTCCGGCCAGACTGGAGGTCCTGCTCGGCACGCTCGCCGGTAAGCAGCGGCCACAGGTGACCGGAGCCGACCGACTGCGTGAACCACGGCTTGCCGGTCGGCGAGCACTTGGTTGGATCCGGCACGTAGCAGTCTCCGTAGCCGTCGGTGGCGCCATCGGCCTTGATCCCGTAGCGGTGCCAGCCGGAGCCTGACGCGGTCTGGCTCTTCAGCACGGAGTCGACGACGTGCAGCGATGCTTGGACGTCGGGATCGTGCGCGGACAGCTCGCCCAGCCGGGTCAGCTCCAGGAAGCCGGCGTCGATGATCGAGCGCTGATCGACGTGGCTCAGGCTGCCGTTGCCGAGCTTGTAGGTCCGTGCCGTGTTGGGGTTGCCAGTTCAGGGACTCGCGGATGAAGTACCGCGGCCCGTCAGGCCCGGTGGTGGTGACCGTCCATCGCTTGACGTTGCGCTGGTAGTCGTCGGCGGTCGCGAAGTAGAGATCGGCGCGCGCGGTGTCGCCGGCAGCGGTGGCCAGCTTGCCTGCCGCCACCAGTCCCGCGATCTCCGCCGCGATCGTCGACGGCGAGTAGCCGGGATGCTCCTCCCAGCGCTCGGCGCCCGTGCGGGGGCCGTGGTCGACGATGTAGTCTGCCGCCGGGCGGATGTGGTGCTTGTAGAAGGACACCTTTCCGGCTAGTCCCGCCTGCCAGGCCATCAGCAGCGGGTAGGCGGTCTCGTCGATCTCTGACAGTCCGAACGTGTCAGGGGCGACTGCGCCGTCGAGCTCGGAGTCGCGGGGGAAGCTCCCATTGGGCTGCTGAACGCGGTCGAACAGGAACAGCGTCATGTCGCGAGCGCTGGCCGTGTCGCCATCGGCGCGCAGCCCGGTGAACGTCTCGTAGCTGTCACGAGCGAACACCTCCCGGTAGGTCCAGCCGGCATGGGTGGTGGCGGCCGGAACCGACTGGCCCCACGGGTCAGTCGGCGAGGCTACGAACGCGCCGATGGTTGTCTTGTCCTCGGCGGCCTTGATGACGTTGGCCGACACCCAGTAGGTCCTATGCATCGCGGCAGCCTGGCCCTTGGTGAGCCCGGCCACGCGCCGCGGTGGGCGCCGCAGGGAGGCGTCGTAGCTGCGCCATCCGGCGATGTACCCACTGAGCGTCCGCGCGAACGGTTGGGCGGCGCTGCCGTGGGCGGCGGCGATCGCCCCACGCGCGTTTGGCGCGAAGCCCAGCGCCAGCGTGAACGGCCGGTCCGGGGTCATCTTGACCCGGGCGGTCTGCACGACGTTCCCGTCGGTCGCCGATCGGTAGTCCTTGACGAGACGGTGGTGGGCATCGAGCTGGCTCAGGCCATCGCTGGAGCTACCGACGAACCCGCTGGACTCCGCCAGGAAAGGGTGATTGGCCAGGAGAGCACCGGCGACCCGTGCCGAGAACGGACCTTTTGGAGCCTTCGTGTCGGAGACGACCAAGGCCGTCGTGGCCGGGTCGATGGTGGCGTTGTTCGGACCGCCGTTGGCTTTGCCGCCGCCGCCCGTGTTGTCGATGGTCGCGTCGTATCGGACGTAGACCTTGAGGTTCCGCACCGAGCGCGCGTCCCCGCCCATCGGCACCAGCGTCGTACGGATGACGACGCTGTCGCGTGCTGGGTCGGTGATGTAGTCGCTGATCAGGCGGAAGCGGTGAGCGCGGTCGGTGCTCGTCACCCGGCAGACCATGCCGCTGGAATCCGGCGACGTGACCGCATACGTCATGTCCCGCTGCTGCAGGGCGGTGAACGTGCGTCCATCGGTAACGATGTACTGAACGGTGCTCACGTTGGTGTTCTCGATCGTCGGGCTGAACACGTCGGACAGCACGCCATCGGCCACCGTGAACCAGACCTTCGACGTGGTGTTGCGCGCCGTCCCAAAGCAGTCCTTGCGGGCGACGTCCAGATATGAGATGGCGCCCGGGCCACCCGGAGCATGGCCCGAGGGGGTGAGAGCGCGCGGAGATGCCGTGGCCAGCGCGGCGACCCAGGCGGCAAGGAACAGCACCGCGCAGATGCTGCCCGCGCCGATGAACCGGCGGCGAATCCTCCCGGACACGATCGTCCGTATGGACATGAACCCTCCTCCCAGCATTCAGTGCGACAGAGATACCCGCGCGCGGCCGCGCGAACCATTGCAGACCTCGGAATAACCGAGGACCGCAGTCGTGAGCGTGCGGTGGCGCGAGATCTGTAGGTTGTGCAGCGCCAGCCTGCGCTGCGACGCGCTCCTCGCCCTCGACATGCGGAAGGATCGATGACAATCGCCTCTCTGACCAACGTGGCCGTGGCGGTGACAGGCGGCGCTCATGGCATTGGCCGGGCTGTCGCGGAACACTTCGCGCGGGCGGGCGCCCGAGTCGCGATCGGCGACCTCGACGGTGACGCAGCTGAGGTAGCCGCCCAGGAGATCGGTGAGGACACAATCGGAGTGCGCCTGGACGTCACCGATTTAGCGGAGTTCGAGTCGTTCCTTGCGAAGGCCCAGCACAGCCACGGGCCGCTTGGGGTCATGGTCAACAACGCCGGGATCGACTGGATGGGCCCGTTCCACGCGCAGCCCCACGCGGTGAGCCACCGCGAGCTCGAGGTCAACCTGATGGGCACGATCATCGGCTCGCGTCTGGCGCTGCAGCGAATGATTCCCCGCTGCCACGGGCACCTGGTCAACATCGCATCCGGCGCGGGACGCGTCCCGCTGCCCGGGAGCGCCGTCTACTGCGCCACCAAGCACGGCATCGTCGGCCTGACCGAGTCCCTACGGCTGGAATATCGCGGCCGTGGCATCGGGTTTACCCTCGTGCATCCCGCACAAGTGAAGACCGCGATGATGAACGGGCAGCCTCAACCGCACCTCCTGCCGCAGGTGACGGCGGACGACGTCGCCACCGCGGTGCTCGCCGCCGTCCGTCAGAACAGGTTCGAGGTATGGGTGCCCTCCAACCAGTGGATCGGTCCGAAGTTCGGAACCCTTCTGCCCCGCCGAGTGCGCGAGGGCGTGATGCGTGCCATGGGGGTCGGACGGATCGCTGGAGAGGCGAACCTCGCCGCGCGCACGGAGTACCACGATCAGATGTTCCGCGGCTCCTGACGTCGCACGCTCCCCGTCCGGGTCTTCCGCGGTGGTTCACGCCGGAGCGAGCTCGGTCCTGGGCGCGCGGACGGCATATGTTGACTGGTAACCAGCGAGTCGACCGAGCAGGTCGCCGATCGTGAGCGCCGCGCGTTCCGTCCCGTAACGGATGCGGCTACTTGGTCTGGCAGAGAGCGACGGGGTTGCCCTCGGGATCAGCAACCGTCGCGATCCGCTCCCCCCAGGGCATGTCCTCGGCTTCCCGCAGCACCTCGACGCTTGACTGCCGGGAGACAGTCCGTAGCGATCGGCGGGCGCGGCGCGGCCATCCAACGACTGTTCGGCGTCGGCCGGTGCGCGGTCCTGACTGATCGCTCGCGGAGCGCGTCGGGGCGCTCATAGATGACCCCACCGCCACAGCTCCCGGGGATCGACACGACCCGCCATCCGCGTCCGCCGGTGAGCCTCAGGTGAGCTCGCTCAATGCAGAACGGCTCGATTGAGCGCTGGACGACCAGCCAATTGAGCAACTGTCCGGTTTTCAACCCGGCGTCCGGCACGTTGCCGCGATCCAGGAACACCACGTCCTCTGAGAACCGCAGGTTCACGGGAATCGAGACCCGCGCTGGCCCTGGCTGGGGCTCCCAAGTACCACGGATGAGAGCATCGATCCGGTACTGCATGCTGCCCGCGACGACGTCGAACTGCTTGCAATAGCGCCAGCTTGACGGGTCGACCGACCATCGTCGTCGCAGCGATTTTTCTGCGATCGCTCGCCGCTCGTTCAGCATAAAACTCATCATCGTGCCCCTTGCCCCGATCAACTTCGGTAACTCTCGTGAGGTTTAGCGCGAAACTGTGCGCCAGTCAAGCGCCGCTAACGCGCCCGCAGCGCGCGACGAGCTCCTCGTCGGTGACATCACGATCTTTCGGTGGGGCCGTGAGGAGCGCCGGTCGTGCATCAGCCTGGACATTGACTGATGACACCAAGTGTCATGTGCTGCTATGGTGATGACACCAGATGACATGCCCCCTCGACTGGAGTTTCCAATGCGCGTATTCGTAACCGGCGCCTCAGGCCATATCGCCGCCGCCGTCATCCCCGAACTGCTCAACAACGGCCACCAGGTCGTCGGCCTCGCCCGCTCCGACGCTTCGGCCAAGTCCGTTGCGGCCCTCGGCGCCGAGGTTCGCCGCGGCGAACTCGACGACCTCGACGGTTTGGCGGCCGCTGCCGCTGACGCCGATGGCGTCATCCATCTCGCCTTCAAGCACGAGGCGATGCGGTCTGGCGACTTCATGGGCGCGATCGACTCCGACATGGCCGCCCATCAGGCGATCGGCGACGCCCTGGTTGGCAGCGGCAAGCCGTTCGTCTCGACCGGCGGCACCCTGATGCTCGCCATGGCAGGGATCAGCGGCCGGCCTGGAACCGAGGACGACCAGTCCGAAGGTGGCCCCCGGGTCGACGCCGCGAACCACACGGTAGCTCTCGGCGAACAGGGCGTGCGCACCTCTGTCGTCCGGCTCGCACCGATGGTGCACAGCGATCTCGACCACCACGGCTTCACGCACGCGCTCATCGACTTCGCCCGTGAGAACGGCGTCGCGGCCTACACCGGCGACGGCAGCAATCGCTGGCCGGCGGCCAACACCTACGACATCGGCGTGCTCTACCGCTTGGCGCTGGAGAAGGCCCCGGCGGGCTCGACCTTCCACGGCGTCGCTGACACGGGTATCCCGCGCAAGGTGATCGCCGAGACGATCGCCGGCAAGCTCGGGATCGAGGCGAAGAGCATCACCGACGAGGAAGCGCCGCAGTACCTCGGATTCCTCGCCGCCTTCGCCGGCCTCGACAACCCGACCTCGAACGACAGAACCCGCGCACTGCTGGGATGGGAGCCAACCCATCCGGGCTGGGTCGAGGACGTGGAGACGGGCCATTACTTCGCCTGACGCCGAAATCACCGGCGGCCCGGGTGTCAATCGTCGTCCGCGTCGACGGCGTGCAACCCGGGCCGGCGGTGGAGCGTGGACTGGTCGAGCTCGGCGGACAGCGCTTCGCTCTCGAACCGGCCGAGTGCGGCCTCGCATGACGTGACCGCCGCCGCGGCCTCTTGGCCGCCGGGCGCGTCGAAGTAGTCGCGTGCACGGATGGCGGCCAGCCACTTCTGATGGCGGGCGAGGTCGGCGTCGGACTCCTCGAGCTCGGTGTAGGTGGCCCGGCCGCGGCGGCGCTCGAGCTGGAGTTCCTCGTGGAACTGTCGCGTGCGCTGGACCACCTCGCGGTACTCGTCGGTCCGCTCGCGCTGGATTGCGTCGATGACCGCGGCCTCCTGGGCGGAGTCCGTCAGCCGGATGCGAAGCATCTCGCCGTCGCCACCCTCCGCGCGCACTCGGGTTACGACCCGCGCTGTGGCGCGGGTGGTCTTCGGTGTCGCCGGAAGGAGGCACACGGACTGCTGCAGGTAGTGAGCCCCGAGGCCGCGCAGGTTGCGCCACGCGTAGACGCGGAGGGTCGAGGTCCCGCCACGCGGGGTGGAGATGGAGATCAGCAACCAGTCACGGGCCACGGGGTGACCATGATCCCAGACGTCGCTGCGTGTTCCCACGGCCACGTATCAATGTTGCATGTCGAAGGCAACGCCCGCCGTTGCCTGTATGACTGGCTCGACGCGACCCTCAGGATCTGAACTTCGGTTGATCAACTCGGCTCGGTCGCAGGCCCTGCCAGTTGTAGCTTGAACCCGTCGTGCGAAGCGATGAATCCGAGCCGCCCGTAGAGCCGATGGGCCCCGTGGCGCCGCTTGTCGCTGGTCAACTGCACGAGACCGCAACCGCGACGCTGCGCCTCCTGGATCGCCCAGGAGAGCAGCTCCCCGCCGATGCCCTGCCCGCGGAGTTGCTGACTGACACGCACCGCCTCGATCTGAGCGCGTCGTGCCCCGCGGCGCGCGAGCCCTGGAATGAAAGTGAGCTGCAACGTTCCGACCACCGCTTCGGAGGCGTCAGTGACGACGACGAGCAGCTGGGCTGGATCAGCGTCGATCGCGGTAAACGCCTCGGCGTAGGGCGCGAGGTCCCCGCCGTCACGGTCCTGCCCGATCTGATCGGCGGCGATCAGCGCGACGATCGCCGCGACGTCGTCGGCGACAGCCCGTCGAACGGCAAACTGTCCGCTGGGCTTGCTGATGCGCGTCAGGGGTTCGATCCGGTCAGCTTGACAGAGCGGGGCCGAGCCTGGGCGGGTGTTCCCCCAACGCAGCGGTTCACGCGGCCCCGTCGATTTGTGGCTACGGGGTGTCTCAAGGTGTCGATGATCTGCCATCGAGTCGTGATGTGGCGTGGGCGGTCCCGCCTTCGAGCCGGGAGCTGATCGTGGTGACCGCGACTCAGCCGTCCGCGACGGCGGGAACGCTGACTGCCGAGGTGCGCTCAGACCCGGAGGGTCGCTGGCGGCGTGTGCTCGGCCCCTGGCCTGCCGAGCTCGGGCGGCGCGGACTGAGCGCGCACCGCCGAGAGGGCGACGCTACGACACCGCTCGGGATCTTCGCGATCGGGCCGACCCTCTGCGGCAACGCGCCGTGACCGCACGGTCTGCGTGAGCGCTATCGGAGGCTCGGCTGTGGCGACTGGTGGGATGAGGATCCGGGATCGCCGCGCCGGCTTGCGCCGTCGCGGCGTCCGGTGATCGCGATCTCGGTCGACCGCCGCGGGAGTCGCCCGTCAAGGCCTTTCGGCACGTCGGACCTTCCTTCCGGGAGTCGTGCGTTCTGACTCGACCAGCTGCAGAAACGGTGGGACGGATCACTGATCGAGCGCGACGAAGCGGCGTAGCTTGCCGGTCGTCGGATGGCGTTCGATCGCAGCGGCGGCAGTCACGCTGACCGTCGGCGCGGTCAGGCCGTGCCGGCGCAGCGACTCCTCGACCGCGGCCGCCACGACGGTCACGTCGGGCGTGCCGACGATGACGATCTCAGCGCCGTCGCGCGTCTGGCGCACCTGATACTCCGAGATTCGTGGGTCGGTGCCGAGCACGTGTCGAAAGACCCCCGCCGGAACCGTCCGAGCGCCGTAACGGAAGTCGTCGTCTCGGCGCCCCGCGACGTCGGCGACCCGGACGAGCGCGCTGCCGCACGGACACGCCTCCTGCAGCAGCGTCACCTCGTCGCCGAGGTCGTAGCGAATGAACGGGAACGTCGTGCCGGCCAGCCCGGTCGCGAGCGTGCGTGCCGCGGGCTGGTCAGGGCCGACGGGCTCCCCGGACGCGTCGACGCGCTCGAGCACGACCTCGTCCTCGCACACGTGCAAGCCGTCGCCGTGACCGCAGCCGACCGCCTGCACCCCGATCTCGGTCGACCCCCAGAGGTTGTGGATCGGGGCATTCCACGCGGTCTGGATCGCGTCACGGTCCTCGGCGGTCAACGGCTCGGAGTTCGTGCTGACGCGGGCGGGGGCGATCTCAAGGTCGCCGGCGACCGCCGCTCGGGCAAGCCGGCCGATGACCGACGCGTACCCGACCAGCTGCGTGGGCTGGGTGCGCTGGACCGCCGCCAGCAGCTCATCGAACGGCTGCGCGGCCGGGATCACGATCGTCTCCATACCGGCCAGCGATCGGGACGTCGAACAGCGGCGTGCTCGCGTGGGGTGGCCCGCCGGCCTCAAGCACCGCGAGCCGCGTCGGCTTCGCGCCAGCGCCCGCCGCCCACTCGCCGCGGGCCTGCATGCGCCAGGCCAGGCACGCGAGCGTCACCAGCAGCGACCAATCCCAGACGTAGACGCCGCGGACCCCGCTTGAGCCTCCCGAGCTGAACACCTGCTCGCCGTCGGGCGTGTAGGAGAACCAGGTCTGCTCGGCGAGGATCCGCTCCGCGCCGGCGCGGCGCAGGCGCGGGGCGGTGATGATCGCATCCCACTCGTCCTGAGCCTCGCGCTTGGTCATCGACGGGAGCCGGGCGAGGTCGGCGACGGTCGCCGTCGACGGGTCGAATCCGCGCATCCTCGCCGCGTGAAACGGCGAGCGCTCGCGGGCGTAGCTGAGCAGCCCCCGCAGCCGCTCGGTGCGGTACCGCGCGATCCGCTCCGGCGGCCAGCTGACCCGTTCGACGTGATCGTTGAGCGCGGCGCGGATCTGATGTAGGTGCGCGAGGCGCAGCCTCTCGTACGAGCCGCGCCCAGCGGTGGCCACGTCGGCATCCCCGGTCATTCGCCGCAATCGTAAACGCCAGCAGCGGCTAGCGCCGGCGGCGGCGTGTTCTCCGCCCACGGTGCCGCGTCGGGCAACTTCATCCCGCTTGACCAGGACGCCGCGCGCGACCGCGGCATCACCGTCCGCGGGATCTCCGACGTGCAGTTCCCGCCCAGGAGCGGCGCTCGCCGGCTACGCGACGCGCTCCGACCTATCCGCTCGCGGACGCCGCCGAGGCACACCGTCGGATCGAGGCACGCGAGGTCATCGGCAGTCGCTCCTGCTCGTCAACCGGTCCGGGGGCGAGCGATACACGCTGGCGCGGAGGACGGCGCCTACGGGTGAGCGCGAAAGGTGACCTGAACGTCGAGCCCGCCGTGCGGCCGTGGGCGAGCGGTCAGGATGGCGCCGTGGGCGGTGGCGATCGCGTGGACGATCGTGAGTCCGAGACCGTGGCCGGTTGTCGAGCCGACGCGTTGCTCGCCGAGCCGCTGGAAAGGTTCGAACAGGCGCTGCACCTCGCCGGACGGGACGATGGCGCCGGTGTTGCTGACCGACAGGCGAGTGCCGGCGGGCGTGGTCCTGGTCGAGATCTCAACGGCGCCGCTGGTGAGGTTATGGCGGATTGCGTTGTCGAGCAGGTTCGCGACCAGGCTCTCGACCAGGCTCGCGTCGCCGATCGTGTGAGCTTCCTCGAAGGTCGCGTCGACCCGGACACCGTGTCGCTCGGCGTCATGTCGTCGGCTGAGGACGATGTCCTCGGTGAGCTGAGCGAGGTCGAATCGCTCCCAGGACTCGACGCCGCGTTCGCTCGTGGCAAGCGTGAGCAGCGCGTCGATCAGCCGCGCCTGTTGGCCGGATAACTGCAGCGCCTCCTCGCAGGTCGAGCGCAGGGCCTCGGCGTCGGCGTCGGGGTCGGCGAGCGCCACCTGCAGCAGCGTTTGCTGGCCGGCCAGCGGCGTACGCAGCTCATGGGAAGCGTTGGCGACGAACTGACGCTGGGACTCGAACGACCCCTGCAGGCGTCCGAACAGGTCGTCAAGCGTCCGACCGAGCTCGGTGAGCTCGTCGTCGGGTCCGTCAAGGCCAAGCCGGCGGCCGAGATTGGTGGCCGAGATCTCCTGGGCGGTCGTCGTCATCGCCCGCAGCGGCCGCAGGAACCTGCCCGCTAGCCACCAGGCGGCCAGCACCGCGACGGCGATCGCCGCCAGCGCGAGCAGGAACGGCCAGGGGCTGAACTGAGGCCCCGCGGCGCTCTGTCGAGCGGCCGCAGCGGCAGCAGAACCTGGATGAAACGCCACCTGGCTGTGGCCGAGGAAGACGTTGGCCGTACCGAACAGGAGACTGGAGGCAAGGAAGAGGACCACCACCAGACCGACGAATACGCCCGAGTACAGCAGCGCCAGCTGCACGCGCAGCACCGGGCGCCTGCGGTGCAGCAGACCAGTCAGGGATGCGGGTAGTCGCGTCATTCGGGTCCGATCCGGTAGCCGGCCTCGCGGACCGTCTGGATCATCGGCGGGTCGCCGAGCTTGGCGCGCAGCCGACGGATGGTTGTCTTGACCGCCGTCGTGAACGGGTCGGTGTACTCGTCCCAGGCGCGCTCCAGTAGCTCCTCGGCGGAGAGGACGCGATCCTGCGATGCGAGCAGGCACTCAAGTACCGCAAGCTCCTTGGGGCTGAGCTCAAGCCGGCGCCCTGATCGGAACGCAATCCGCCGGCCACAGTCGAGCAGTCACGTCGCCGCACACGAGTGTCGGCGGCAGCGGGGTGGTGGTTCGGCGGGCGAGTGCGCGGACGCGGGCGACCAGTTCAGCGAAGTCAAATGGCTTGGGCAGGTAGTCGTCGGCCCCCAGTCCCAAGCCGTCGACACGCTCCGCGACGGTGCTGGCGGCCGTCAGCATCAGGATCCTGCTGCCGGAGTGTTCGGCGACGATTCGCCGGCAGATCTCATCGCCGTGTACCCCGGGCAGGTCGCGATCAAGGATCACCACGTCGTAGCGGGTAAGGGCCAGGTGGGATAGGGCATCGGTGCCATCGAGCACAACGTCGACCGCCATCCCTTCGCGTCTGAGCCCGGTCCCAATCGACCGGGCCATCACCTCGAAGTCTTCGACCACAAGCACTCGCATAACGCCTCAGAACGATGCCAGGTGCCGGGTGTCTGTCAGGTGTCAACCGCCGACACCGGGCGGACACCATCGCGAACGTAGAAACCCCGCCATGAACGAAGCCACGATCGAGGTCAAGCGGACTGCGCAAGCGGTTCGGACAGACCCTGGCCCTGGACGGACTCTCCTTCACGGTCGCGCCGGGAACGGTGACCGGATTCGTCGGACCCAACGGTGCCGGCAAATCCACGACCATGCGAGTGATCCTCGGCCTCGACGCAGTCGATGAGGGCACCGCGCTGATCGGCGGCTGCCCCTACGCGAGCCTCAGGCATCCGATGCGGCAGGTCGGCTCGCTGATCGATGCCAGTGCGCTGCAACCTAGCCGCAGCGGACGTAACCACCTGCTGTGGATCGCGCACTCGCAGCGGCTGCCGGTCAGCCGGGTCGACCAGGTGACCGACCTGGTCGGCCTCGGGAAGGCGGCGCGACGCAAGGCGGGCGGCTACTCGCTGGGGATGCGCCAGCGCCTCGGGATCGCCGGCGCGATGCTCGGTGACCCGCCCGTCGCTGATCATGGACGAGCCGTTCAACGGCATGGACCCCGAGGGCATCATCTGGATGCGCGGCTTCCTGCGCGGGCTCGCCGCCGAGGGCCGAGCAGTGCTTGTCTCGAGCCATCTGCTGAGCGAGCTGCCGGATGTGGCAGATCACGTGGTGGTGATCGGCCGCGGGCGGGTGCTCGCCGACGGGACCATCGAGGAGCTTGATCGCTGGCGAGTCCTCGCTTGAGGACGTCTACCTGCGGCTGACCAGCGGCGCGGTCGAGTACCGGTCCGGGACGGATCGGGAAGCAGCGCCGATGAGCCGCGTCCGTGCAGCCAACCCGCGCAGGCGGCTTCCGGGCCGCGCTGCGCGTCGGAGTGGACGAAGTTCCGGACGGTACGCGGCTGGATGATCGGGTTGGTGTTCGCCGCGGCGATGGTGGTGCTGTTCACGTTCCTGCAGGCGCAACGGCAAGCACACCGGCTACTGCACCACCCCGAACCCGAGCAGCTGCGTAGCGGGCCATCCATACGTTCCAACCGGACCGGGCGGCGAAGCGGTCGCCGACACCTACGAGTTCGTCGCCAAGCGGCTGACCGGCGATGGCACGATCACCGCCCGGATCACCTCGCTCGCCGGCCGGATCTGGGCCGGCCCGGCCAACGAGGCGCCGTCCCTCGCGGACACGCAACCGGGGCTGACGAGTTGGGCCAAGGCCGGGCTCCTGGTGACCCCCAGCACCAGGCAGGGATCCGCGTACGCGGCGGTGATGGCGACCGGCGGCCACGGCGTCCGCTTTCAGTACGACTACACCCATGATCAGGCGGGCCTGCCGGGATCGATCTCCGGCGCCAGCACCTCGCTGGCTGCGGCTGACCCGCGCCGGCGACACGATCACCGGCTACGACTCCAGCGACGGAACCAACTGGCACAGGATCGGCAGCGCCGCATTTGGCCGGTCTGCCAGCGACCGTGTACGTCGGACTGTTCGCCACCTCACCGACGACCTCCGCAGGACTCGCGACCCAGGCGACGGCATCGTTCGACCACGTCGCCATCGGCCCGCTGGACGATGGCGAGACGCGAGTCGCTCCGGGACCGTGGCACGGCGTGAGCATCGGCACCGGTCCGCGCGAGCTCTACACGACGCTGGGGAACGGCGGCTACCGCCAGGCGGGGGACTCGATCGTCGTCACCGGCTCCGGTGACATCGCGCCCGCCGTCGCCTCGGCCGGCGGCGACACCGCGTCCGACTCGCTGCTGTTCGGACTGGTCGTCGCGCTGATCGTGCTGATCGTGATCGCGACGATGTTCATCACCAGCGAATACCGGCGCGGTCTGATCCGCACGACGTTCGCCGCCACGCCGGACCGCGGACGCGTGCTCGCCGCCAAGGCGGTCGTGATCGGCGGCGTCGGATTCGTGGTCGGGGCGGTCGCGTCTGCCGCGCGATCCCGCTCGCCGAGCACGTCATGAACGCCAACGGCAACTACGTCTTCCCGGCCGATCCGCTGACGATCGCGCAGGTCATCGCCGGCTGCGGCGCGCTGGTCGCGCTCACCGCGGTCGCCCTGCTCGGCATCGGCACGATCCTGCGCCGCAGCGCGGGCGCGATCCTCGCCGGCGTGGTCGTGTTCGTCCTGCCCACCTTCACCGGCCCGGGCATCCTCGGCCCGACCTCCTCCAGCGGCGCCGCGACGTGGCTGTACCGCGTCACCCCGGCGGCCGGGTTCTCGATGCTCGGCCTGCTGCCCCGATCAGGGCTCGTCAGCTATCCGTACACGATGGGCAACGGCTACTACCCGCTGCCGCCATGGGCCGGACTGCTGGTGCTCGCCGCGTATGCGGCGGTGGCACTGCTCGCCGCGCGGATCGTGCTGCGGCGGAGAGACGCGTGACCGACGCGCTCCACGCGGAGTGGACCAAGCTGCGGACGGTCGCCGGCACCTGGTGGCTGATGGCGGGGGTCGTCGCGCTGACGGTCGCGGCCAGCGCCGGGATCGCCGCCTCCACGCATGTATCGCCCGGCGCCCGGCGGCGCCGGCCAGGATCCGACCAAGCTCGCCCTGATCGGCGTCGACCTCGGCCAGGCGGTCATCGCGGTCCTGGCCGTGCTGGCGGTCACCGAGGAGTACGGCACCGGCATGATCCGAGTGACCCTCGCCGCGATGCCCCGCCGGGCGGTGATGCTCGGCTGCCAAAGCCGTCAACATCGCCGGTCTCGCGCTGGTCGCGGCGCGTGCCGGCCGTCGCCGGCTGCCTGATCGCCGGGCGCCTGTTGCTGCCCGCGGCCGGCCTGGACCCCGCCCATGGCTACGCGCTCGTCTCGATCGCCCACGGGCCGACGCTACGCGCCGCCTTCGGCAGCGTCCTCTACCTCGGCTTGATCGCGCTGCTGAGCCTCGGCATCGGCACCATCGTCCGCGACACCGCCGTATCGACCGGCGTCGTGCTCGGGCTGCTGTACCTGCCGCCACTCCTCGCCCAGCTCGTGGCAGGCCCCTGGCGCCGGCACATCCAGCAGATCGCGCCGATGAGCGCCGGGCTCGCGATCCAGGCCACCCGGAACATCCGCTCGCTGCCGATCTCGCCGTGGGCCGGGCCTCGGGATTCTGGCCGCGTGGGCGGCCGGAATGCTTGTCATCGGCCTCGTGGTCCTCAAAGCTCGCGACGCGTGACTCGCCAAGGAGATTGGCGATCCCGTAACCGGGGGTGTTACGGGATCGCCACTCGGTTCGGCTCGGCGTCGATCGACGCCCGAGTCCGGTGGCTGCTCATCGGATCTCCTTCGGTATGTCGTACGACACGTTGCCGTGTACCCCCGTCGCCGACAAGTGGCAGGGCCGCCACGTACAATCAGGATCCTGCCATTGCACGGTGTCGTCGCCATAGCCCTGCCCGAGATCGTCGCCTTCGATCTTGCGATCCCGGCGCAGATCTTCGGCCATCCCAACGAACGGCACCGGTACGCGTTCAGCGTCTGCGCGCAGCAGCCGGGGATGATCGAGTCGACCACCGGATTTGCGATCCAGGCCGAGGCTTCGCTTGCCGCGGTGCGCTCGGCCGACACCGTCATCGTTCCGGGTTTCATGCCGCCTCGTGACCCGGGTCCGAAGGTCGTGGCAGCGCTCCGCGACGCCGCCGAGCGGGGCGCGCGCGTCGCCTCCGTGTGCGTGGGCGCATTCGCGCTCGCCGCGGCCGGCCTACTCGACGGCCGCCAGGCCACCACCCATTGGGAGCACGCCGATGACCTCGCCGCCCGGTACCCGGCCGTGCAGGTCAATCCCGATGTGCTCTACGTCGACGAAGGGACGATCCTGACCAGTGCCGGAGTGGCCGCGGGCATCGATCTCTGCCTCCACATGGTCCGCATCGACCACGGTGCCGCCGCGGCCGGCGATGTCGCCCGCCGCATGGTCGCCGCGATGCACCGGACCGGCGGGCAGGCGCAGTTCATGCAACGACCGCTGCCCGAGGGCGGTCCGAGCTTGGCTGCGACCTGCGAGTGGGCCGTCAGTGAGATGCACCGACCGTTCACTGTCGCCGAGCTTGCCGCCCGCGCGCACGTCTCTCCACGAACTCTCGCTCGGCGCTTCGCCGAGGAGACCGGTATGACCCCGATGCGCTGGCTGACGCTTCAGCGGCTGCTCGAGGCGCGGCGACTGCTGGAGGCGACGGAACTATCGGTGGAGGAGATCGTGCAGCGCTGCGGCCTGGGCAGTGCCGGCAATCTCCGCCTGCATCTCGCTCGCGAGGTGGCCACCACACCCACCGCCTACCGCCGCGCCTTCCGCGACAGCGTGAAGACCCGCGCCGCATAACGGACCGGCGCCTGATCTGGGAGCGCGGGCGGCCATTGAACGAGACCTAGCTGATGGCCGGGCTTACGGGTTTGAAGAACCGTCCGGCATGGAATCCTGATCGTAGGGTTGTTGGCGATAAAGAAGGCGGCCATGACCAAGAGCGATCCGTGGGGATGGCTCCGGCCAGACGAACGACAGGCGCGATACGAGTTCGATCCCGACTACACCGACGCGCCATATTTAACCGCGCTCATCAACGCAGCGACTGTGGTCGGAACCTTCATCGGCGTGTTTGCCGCGATCGGCCTTGCCTACCAATGGCACAACGGGATCGGGGACAACTGGTCATTGATCCTGATCTTGGCGCTGGATATCGCCGTCAACGTCGGCGCGCGGGTCGCGCGGCGACGCCGACGCCACGCCCTCGGACCAACCGCTGCCGATCAGACCGGCTCCGACGACCAGCGGTAGGACGCCGGTCCTGGATGCGGCGGCGTTGGTGCTGCCGCATCCAGGCGTTCGGGGGCCCGTGGGTTATCCTACCTACCGGCGAGGTGCCACTTGGTTGAGCGCCGGGCGCCGCTGCGCTTGACCGCGCCGTCGGACTCGAGCTGCTTGAGGACTCGCAGCACAGCGTCGGCGCTCCCGCCGGTCTGCTGGCGGATCGCTGACGCGGGCACACCGTCGGCGGTGACGAGACCGACGACCTTCGCCGGCGTCAGCGCGCTGGTGCGGGAGGTCGAGCCGTTGCTGGTCGCCGTCGCGCGGGTCCGGCGGGCGCGGGTGGTCCTGCGGGCGGTCCTGCGGGGTGCGGGGTCAGACGCGGTTTCAAGCGCTTGGAGTGCCTGGATGGCTTTGTCGAGCTTGTCGCGCTCGGCAGTCAGCTGACCGATGGTTGCCTTGATATCCATTTGGTTTCCTCAGTGGTTGGGGGGACGAAGACGTGACGGGTGCGGGTCTGCTTACCGGGCACGCCCGCATTACGATAGACGCCGTTTATCCGCCGGAAGACTGCGGCGACGACCCCTGGCCCCCTCGGAGGCCTGTCGTTGTCCCCGGGGGCGCGGTTCCCGGTCTGATCAGGGCTAGGGGCCAGAACCTCGGCGGAGGTCTCGATCAGGAGCTTTCTTATGTCCGGGTTTTGGAACCCGCTGAAAAACTACGCAGGTCAGCGCTCAGTGCTTGACGGGTTGCCGCTCGATCTAGGCGGCGTCGTCGACAATTCGTCTTGCCGCCTGCTGATCGCCATGAGAAGCGTGATCGATCAGCTCTGCCTCGGCCTGTTCAAACCCTTCTGACTCGTCCTGGCCTGCCTCAATAAGCGGCCGTTGAGCCTCGTCGATTGGAGAACCCGTCATCAGTGACGGGCTCAGGTCCCGGGTCACCGCCGATTCTGGCCGCGTCGCTGGCAGCTCGTTCGGTTTCGATTTCTGCTCGTTTGTCTTCGGACATAAACTGGCGCTACCCACCTCGCCGTCGAGGAACCAACCGGACTGATCGGGCGAAGCACACGTTTGAGCCGGAAGGCAGATGGCCGGTGGGGCCGACGATGAATCCCGCGACCTGGACCTTTGACGACGACGGCGTGATTCCGAACTCCCGGCTGCCCGTGCTCGTCTACGACGACGTCGCCGAGGCCCGTGACCCCGCCACCTGCGAGCGGTCGTTCGCCCGGCATGGGTGGCTTGGCGCCTGGCGCAACGGGATCTATCCCTTCCATCATTTCCACTCGACGGCACACGAGGTCCTCGGAATCGTCGCCGGATCGGCCGCGGTGATGCTCGGCGGACCACAGGGCCGCGAACTTCGCGTGCGGCGCGGCCAGGTCCTCGTGCTTCCCGCGGGCACCGGCCACTGCAACCTCGGCGGCAAGGACCTGCACGTCGTCGGCGCCTATCCAGACGGGATGGCCTGGGACCTGCGCCGCGGCGACCCCGCCGAGCACGACGAGGTGCGCGCCAACATCGCGCGAGTCCCGCTCCCTCGAACCGACCCGGTGAGCGGCGTCACGGGACCGCTCACCACCCTCTGGGTCGACCACGCCGCCGGCTGACGGGCGACCCGCGCCACGCGAGTCCGTCGTGGCCCGAATTCGAAGCCGGCGTCCTTGCGACCCTTCCGGCCGAGGAGGGCATCGAAGCTGTCGTTTCGTGGGGCCGCGGCCGGGTAGGTGCTCGCGGTCAGTGATGCCCTAAGCGGAAGGCAGCGAGATGAGCGCGTTCAGCACGAAGACGAAGACGAAGGTCGGCGTCAAGGCCGCTCGACAGGCGGCCAAGCACCCCAAGCTGGTGCTCCGCGGAGCGCAGGGCGCCAAGCCCGTTGTCCGAGGCGCGGTCAACATGCGCACCCGGCAAGCCCGGAATCAGGCGGCAGCAGTCCTCGATGCAGGCCGCTCGGTTGGGCAGACTATCTTTGAGGCCGGCCAGCAGGCGGCGCAGGCACAGGTGCCGCGCAAGCGGACGGTCCCTCGGGTGGCCGTTGGGATCGGTGTGGGAGCGGCCACGATGTACTTCTTGGACCCGGCGAGCGGTGACCAGCGCAGACGCAGCGTGCTTGGACTGATCGCACCGAACGGCGGCTCCGGCCATCAACACAACGAGGCCGACGCTGACAACGAGCCCGGAGGGCCAGCGCATCCGGCGCCTGGACATCTGCCCCCGGAGCGGTAACCGCAGGGCGATTCGACTTCTCGCTCCTCCACCGGCTCTGCGGTTGTCTGATCGACGTTTGGTGCGACCCCGCTGCGGTAGTCGGTAGGTAGGTACCGAAGTTGAACGACGCGCCCGCTCCGCTAGTGGAAAGCGTCAAGTGAAGGGAGAGTCATGGGCCAGGACACCCAGCGAGCCGACGATGGACTCGAACGTCGGGAGATAACGGTCGTTGAGCCCCAACTCTCGCCAGAGACGAATGACCGCCTGACCGCGGAGGTGCGCGAGGTGGTCGGAGACGACCATGTGACCGTCCCGGCAGATCGGCCGCACCCGAGTCAAGGTGAAACGCCCCTGCGGCCAGGTCACCGTCTGACCGCCGAGCTCAAGCCCAACCGCTTCATCATGGCGATGATCGGTGGCAGCTTCCTGGTCATCGCTGCGATCGTGGCGCTGGCGGTCGGTCAGTGGTGGATCCTGGTGGGTGCGTTCGTGGTACTCGCCGTCGTCACTGCCGCCGTCGTGTCGACCGTCCTGAGGATGACGAGCAACCCAGAACGTCCGTCACCGGTCACCGTCGCGGCGCTTGAGGAGGACGGTGTCGGCGACCCCGAACGTCACTTCTCTGAGCTGGTGGCCGAGTTCACGCCTGACCGCGCGACCGAGGGCGAGCATCGTACGACGGCCGTTGAGGACGACCCCGCCAGCGCGAGCGCAGAGCAGGCGCACGCGATCACGCCCAGCGGAGGAACGTCGCGAGCCACCGGGCCTGGGGCCGATAAGGATCGTGGGTGAAACTCCGTGGGGCCGTCGTGACCGCCCGCCGCTTCGTCATTCATAAGCACGATGCCTCCAGCCTGCACTACGACTTCCGCCTCGAGATCGACGGTGCGCTGAAGTCCTGGGCGGTGCCGAAGGGGCCCTCGACCGATCCTCGGGAGAAGCGTCTGGCGATCCAGGTCGAGGATCATCGTCTCGATTACGGTGATTTTGAGGGTGTGATCGAGGACGGCTACGGCAAGGGGACGGTCCTGGTCTGGGATGCGGGCAGCTATCGCAACCTCGACGGCGGTCGGTCGATGATCGAGGCAGTCGATGCCGGACACGTCCGTATCTGGTTGGACGGGGAGAAGTTGACCGGTGGGTACACGTTGCAGCGGATACGGGGCGGATCGGGCGTATCGAACGAGCAGTCGCAGTGGCTGCTGATCAAGCGCCGCGATCGCGGGGCCGATGCGCGCCGAAATCCCGAGAGCACCCAACCGAAGTCGGTCAAGACCGGGCGCACAATCGACCAGATCGCTGCGCAAGAGGCACCATGAGCGCACGCCCGACCGCCACCCTCGCCAGGCACGATCGCTCATAGACTCCTCGGCGAGCGGGTAGCGAAGCCGTATGAGCGCACAAACTGACGCTTCGATCAATCCGGCCCTCGCCGAGGCTCGCTTCTGTCCGCGATGCGGACAGCTGGCCGACATCAGCTTCCCGCGTTCGATCGCCTGTCCGCACTGCGGCTACACCGCCTACTTCAACCCCAAGCCGGTCGCCGGCGCGATTCCGGTGGATGACGAGAATCGCGTCATCCTCTTGCGCCGCGGGTTCGATCCTGCCCGGGGCCGCTGGACGTTCCCGGGCGGCTTCGTCGACCTGGGCGAGTCGGTGGAGGACGCCGCTCACCGGGAGACCGATGAGGAGCTGGGGATCTCGATCGAGCTGGGACCGCTGGTCGGGGTGTACTCACGCGCGGAGGACCGGGTGGTGCTGATCGCCTTCCTCGCGCGGGCTCTCGGCCAGCCGCAGACGACGCCTGAGGCGACTGAGGTCCGCTCATTCGCTGAGGCCGAGGTACCGTGGGATGAGCTCGCGTTCTGGTCTACCAATCAGGCGCTTCGTGACGCCTTCGGCTTACGCGGTGGAGGGCCGTGCGAAGCCCAGGACCTATAGAGCAGCTTGTTGAGCGTGATCGGCGTCCCGGCAGACCCCGATCACCTCATGTCCGCGCCAGGTACTGGTCGCACAGCAGTCGCAGGCGCGCGCCATCGAAGCTCTCGTTATGACCTGCGTGGACGGTTCGTACGTCGAGGTCGCGCAGCGCTCGGATGGTGGTCACGTAGTCGCTGACGTTGCTGCCGTCAAGTGTGTCGAGCAGCTCGCCGTCATAGATCGCGTCGCCCGAGAACAGTACGCCGTCGTGCTCGTCAAGCAGACCGATGCTTCCGGGTGAGTGACCGGGCAGGTGGAGTACCACGAACCGGCGGCCGCCGAGGTCGATCGAATCGCCGCCGCGCACGGTGCCGGTCGCGATCGCGCGACTTGGCCGCCATTGCTCGAGCGCGTAGGACCGTGACGGGAGCGCGTCGATCAGCAGGTCGTGATCGACCGGCCCGAGCGCGAGCGCGGCGGCGCGCAGATCGGGGTCGAGCCGGGAAAGGTGCAGCGACCACGGTTGTGGCTCGCGCAGT
Source organism: uncultured Solirubrobacteraceae bacterium (assembly GCA_963846015.1). GTDB lineage: Bacteria > Actinomycetota > Thermoleophilia > Solirubrobacterales > Solirubrobacteraceae > Palsa-465. The sequence continues at coordinate 61,874 of CAWJUE010000001.1, read as the reverse complement.
GCGCGGGCCTCGGCCTGGTGGATCAGCCGTTCGTCGAACTCGGGAGCCGCCCCGGTGTGATCGCAATGGGCGTGGGTGAGGATCAACAACGGGTCGCGCTCGTACATCCACGCCAGCGTCTCGTGTACCGCGCGGACGCCGAGACCGCTGTCGATCACGAGGTCGCGTTCAAGACCGCGGACGTGCCAGAAGTTCGCCCGCAGCAACCGATGGACGTGCGGCTCCCAGATTCGCGTGACCGCGGAGCCACGCTGCGATGAGACCGCGAACCAGCGCTCGGCGACCGGCAGTACGGTCGCATCGTTCACAGCAGCCGATCCGGCCAACCCGCTCTCCCTACCCTTCGCCCTGCGGCTCGTCGAGCAGCTCGCGAATCCGCGCCGCGCTGCCGCCGCGGCTCAACGCCGGCAGTCCGTGCCGACCGCGCACCAGCACCCATAGGAATGCGGCGGCCATGCAGCTGAGGATCGCGATCGGGCCGATCGTGGTGGGGAACTCGATCGGGAAGAAGTTGCCGTACACGGCCACGCCGAGCAACGCCATCGACGTCAGCGGGATTGCGATCAGCCATAGCCAGCCCCGGGGTGTCCGGGCGAGCCCGAGCCTGATCAGCGCCGCGTCGGTGATCAGGAAGGAGAAGATGGCGCCCGCGGTGCAGGCGACGATGCAGATCACGAACCCCTCGATCGGACCCCAGATCAGGCGGGCGGTGACGGCGGCGGCAACCTCGATCAGGGTGGTGATGATGAGCGCCAGGACCGGCGTCTGATACCGGCGGTGGGTCCGGGCCAGTGCCGCCGGCCACAGTCCCATCCGCGCCTGGTCGAACAGCATCCGCGAGGCGGTGATGTTGACCGCGACGTTGACGCCGACGATGCTGTTGAGGATCAGCAGCGCGACGACCAGCATCACGACCTTCCCCGCGATGCTGTCGAGCAGCACCAGCCCGGGCGCAGTCGTGAGCGCGAAGTCGCCCATCTTGCCGGGTCCCCAGGCGACCGTCACCGCGTAGGAGTACAGGAGGTAGAGACCGACCAGCGACAGCTGCGCGATCCGCAGCGCACGACGGATGTTGGCTCGCGCGTTGGTGGTCTCCTCGCCGAGGAACACGACGATCTCCGGACCGCCGAGCGCCGTATAGGCCAGGCCCATGCCGATGATCACGCCCTTCCAGCCGTTGACGGCCAGGTGCGGGGAGACGAACACCTTGCCGGTGTTCGCGCTCCCGGCGTGCACGATCATCACGATCGCGACCCCGGTCACGACCACCGCCTCGATCGTCACCGTGACCACGCCGTAGACGAGCGTCGGCGTGATCCGGAAGTAGGCCAGCAGGAACGGGATGATCGTGATCACCGCCAGCATCGGCAACCAGATCCAGTTGTCCAGCTTCACCCCGAAGACCCCTGCGACGTACTGGAACACGCTCGTCATCACGAGCGCGTTGGCGGGAACGAGCAGCAGGTTGTACAGGTAATAGGCGATCCCGCCGGGCAGCGCGAAGCGGTCGCCAAGCGTCGAGCGGATGAACGAGAACAGTCCGCCGGCGCTGGTGATGTATGCCGAGAACTGATACGGGGTGTTGATCCACGTGATCGCGATCAGCGCGCCGAACAGGACCGAGAGCGGCAGGGCGCCACCGCTGAACGCGGCGGCGGCGGTCAGCGCGACGGTCACCGATGCCAACGGCCCGTTGCCGAGCAGGGCCTCTCCGAGGATGTGACGGAACGTGACCGCACCCGCGTCGAGTGACTGGTCGGTCGTGGTCGGAGCCGCGTCCAGTAACTGGTCCGTCGCCATCTCAAGACCTCCGGTCATCGTTGGGCCGTCTCCACCACGACGCGCGCGAGCACGTCCGCGGCTCGCAGCACCCGCTCGGGGTCGACGTCCTCGTGCTCGTTATGGGTGATCCCCTGCCAGCAGGGCGCGAACAGGATCAGGGTCGGGGCGACTGCCGCGATCGCGTAGGCGTCGTGGCCGGCGGTGCTCGACATGTCGATCGTCGTCACCGCGAGATCCGCCGCGGCGCGGCGCGCGGCCGCGGCCAGCGACTCGTCGAACGCGATGCCCGAGCCGAACCGCCAGGACCGCTCGACCGTCACCTCGAGACCGTGTCGCCGGGCGATGTCGGCCTGGATTTCGTCCAGGCGCTCGCACAGCTGCTCGAGCCGGCCGGCATCGGCGTGCCGAACGTCGACCGTGACCGTCGCCTCGCCCGCGACGATCCCGGGCCGGTTGGGCCACACGTCGAACTGCGGCACCGTCGCCCGCACCTCGTCGCCGCCGTCGGCGGCGAGCGCGTCGAGCGCGATCACCAGCTCGGCCGCGCCGATGAGCGCGTCGTGGCGCCGGCGCATCGGGGTCGCGCCGGCGTGCGCGGTCTCGCCGCGAAACCGCAGCACGGTTCCGCGGGACGGGTACGCGGCGGTGACGATGCCGAGATCGAGACCGCGGCGGTCGAGCACGTCGCCCTGCTCGATGTGGAACTCGAAGTAGGCGGCGGGAGGGGGGCCAGGGGTCGGCAGATCGCCCGCGTATCCGATCCGGCGCAGCTCATCGCCGAACGTCGTGCCGTCCCGATCGGCGGCCGCGAGTGCGTCAGCGAGCTCGATCGTGCCGGCGTAGGCGCTGGAGCCGAGCATCGGCGGCTGGAAGCGCGCGCCCTCCTCGTTGGACCAATTCGCGACCACGATCGGCCGGCGGGTGGCGATCTCGTTCTCGTCAAGCGTGCGCACGAGCTCGAGGCCGGCCAGGACGCCGAGCGCGCCGTCGTAGCGCCCGCCGGCGACCTGCGTGTCGAGATGGCTGCCGATCGTCACCGGGGCCTCGTCCTCGGTCCCCTCGCGGCGCGCGAACACGTTGCCGACGCGATCGACGCCGACGTCCAGCCCGCTGTCGGCGCACCAGCCGCAGAACGCGTCACGCATCGCGCGGTCGGCGTCGTCAAGCGCCAGTCGCCGGACGCCGGTGGTGCGCCAGCGTCCGATCCGCGAGGCGTCCTCGATCGTCTCGAACAGGCGGTCGCCGTTCAGCCCGCTCAGCCGCGTGGCGCAGTCGCCGTCGGTGGCGCTCAACGGTCCGCCTGTGCTGACGCCGGGTCCCGGCGCAGCGGCTGGCAGGAGCAGTGCACCCCGCCGCCAGCCAACAGGAACTGGCTGTAGTCCGGGTCGTACACGGTGAAGCCCAGGGCGCGTAGCCGCCCGTTGAGCTCCGGTGCGGCAGTCGTCGACAGCACCCGGTCCTCGCCGAGTGCCACGACGTTGCCGCCGAGCGCCATCGTCTCCCGGAAGCCGACCGGGATGATCTCGATGCCGAGGCCCTTGATCCAGCGCACGACGTCGGGGTCGGTCGTCTCGAGGCAGACCGCGCAGAGCTTCTCGGCGAGCATGCAGACCATCAGGTCGATGTGCACGTAGAACTCGTCGATCGGCGCGTAGTGGACCTCGAGTCCCTCGGCCTCCATCCAGTCGCCGACCTGCCGGGCGGCGACCTCCTCGGTGCGCATTCCGGTATAGCCGACCAGCACGTGGCCGGGGGCGATCATGTTGAAGTCGCCGCCCTCGAAGTTCCCCGCGCTGACGAGGTCATAGACCGGGATCTGGTGCTGGAGGTAGAAGCGCAGCACGTTTGCGTACTCGCCTCGCCTGCGAGGGTTCGCGAGCTGGGTCACGACCGCGCCGAACGGCGTCATGAAGCTCGAGTCACGCACGTAGACGCCATAGGGAAGCTCGTCCCGCGCGGGCAGCACGTGGACGCCGACGCCCGCTTGCCGGTAGGCGTCGACGACCTCGGCGTGCTGGCGCACGGCTGCATCGCGGTCGAACCGGTGGCCACGACGCAGCGTCTCACGGACGAGCGCTGAGTACTGCGCGTTCTCCTCGCCGAGCCACCTGAACGATTCGGGACCGCCGACGAGGACATCCCGGAGCACGCCGTACTCGGAATCGATCCCCCAGCGCTCCAGCACGGCCGAGCCGCCGCCCGGCTCACGGGCGCGCAGCGTCGATTGGGCTTCCTGAACCTGAACCATTACGTCATCTCCCTTCGCCTCGATGTGGCAGCACCGTATAGTGGGGCCGCGCCCTTGTCAAATATTTTCAACACAGCCGGCAACGATCTCGACTACCTTCCTGACATGTCGAGCGACACCGCCGACGACCCCGCCGACGTGATGCGGACTGCGCTCGGCGAGCGGCTGCTCGAACTGCGACGGCGCTCGGGCAAGACGCTGCGCGAAGCTGCGAAGCTGGCCGAGCTCTCACCCGCGTTCGTCAGCCTCGTCGAGCGCGGTCAGACCGAGATCGGACTCTCACGGCTGATCCGGCTGGCCGACGCATACGACGCGAACATCGCTGACCTGCTCGCCGAGATCCACGGTCGTGGGGTCGAATACGTCCGCGCCGCCGACACGTTGACCGCGCCTCGCTCCCACGACGACCCCAAGGTCACCTATCTCACCAGTCCGTCTTGGCAGATCCAGCCGTTTCGGATCGAGATCGAGCCAGGGGCGTCGCTCGAATCGCTCGCCCACGCCGGCGAGGAGTTCATCCACTGCGTCGCTGGAGAGGTCCAGATGACGATCGCCGGGAGCGCGTGGACGCTCGAGGAGGGCGACACGATCGTCGTGCCGCCGCGGGCCCAGCACGCCTATCGGAACAACGGAAACGAACTGGCAGTCGTCGTCGGCGCGGTAGCGCCGCCGAACCGGTCAGCGACCCCGACCAACGATCGGCGGCGGTGAACTCGCGCCGCCGGCCGCTCGACCCGAGGAGAAGAATCACAGTGACATCCGCGACCGACGTCGAGCACCTGCCGCCGGCTTATTACCAGATGCTGTGCCCGCCGTCGGCCGAGCCCGGGTTCAACGATGAGCGCGAGCTGCGCGAGCGATGGGGAGCCGCCTGGGGCTCCCATGACGAGGTCGGCGTTCTCAGAGTCGTCCTGATGCGCGCCCCCGGAGCCGAGTTCGAGCGGATCGACGCACGGCACTACGACCCACGGGTCGACGCGCTCGTCGATCCGGACGGGGGGTGGTACTGGACCGGTGACCGTGCTCCGGATCTGGGACGCCTCGCCGAGCAGCATGCGGGCCTGCGGGCGACGCTCGAGCGCGAAGGGGTGGAGGTGGTCCTCGCCGAGTCGATCGCGCCCCGATTCCCGAAGGCGATCTACACGCGCGATCCGCTCGTGTCGGTGCCGGGCGGGGTGGTGATCGGGCGCCTGGCGCCGCTGATGCGACGCGGCGAGGAAGCGAGCATCTCGCGGGCAGTGGTCAACCGCGGGGCTCCGATCCTGCGGACGATCGTCGGCACCGGCATGGTCGAGGGCGGCTCGCTGGTCAAGCTGAACGCGACCACGGCGGCGTACGGGACCTCGATCCGTTGCAACGAGGAGGGCGCCGAGCAGCTGCGCGAGACGCTGCGCTGGCTCGGCGTCGAGCTGATCGTGGTCCCGATGACGGGATTCGCGATCCATCTCGACGGGCGTCTGGGGATGGTCGACGTCGACAAGGCGCTGGTCGATGCCAACGGCCTCCCGTACTGGTTCCTTGAGCGCCTGCAGCAGCTCGAGATCGAGCCGATCTGGGTCGATCCCGAGGAGCGCTGGGCGATCAACTGCCTGGCGGTCGCACCGGGGCGGGTCGTCATTACCGACGACTGCCCGAAGGCGATCGCGGCGCTCGAGCGCCGCGGGGTCGAGGTGATCCCGATCCCATATGACGAGATCCAGCACAACGGCGGAGGCATTCACTGCTCGACGATGGAACTGCTGCGGGAACCCGCATGACCCGCGTTCCGATCCGCTCAGACCAGACCGGAGGTCAAACCGATGTCCGCTGAGACGCCGCCGCCGTTCGCCCGCAACGCTGTGATCGCCCTCGGGAGCACGCCGTGGGCCGATGACGTGCCCGGGATCAAGGCCCGCGAGACCCATGTGGACGGGCGCCGGTGGGCGATCGTCGAGTACGACCCTCGCGCCCGACGCGAGGAGTGGTGCCTGGACGGCCACGCCGGGTTCGTGCTCGAGGGCGAGGTCGAGTACGAGTTCTCCGATGGAGACCCGCCGATCGTCGTCTCCGAGGGCGATGCGTTCACGCTCGCGACGGGCCGGGGCCACCGCGGCCGTAACACGGGCGCCTCGAGCGCCCGGCTGTTCCTGATCGACGATCCGGACGCATAATCGGCGGTACGGACCTGGGATCCGTCATTCTCAGAGACTGGCGGACATTAACCGGGTGATGGATGCTCAGGCGCGGTTCGACGCGCTGTACCGCGAACACGCCGGCGAGGTGCGACGGTACGTCCGGCGGCGTTGGGACGCGCAGTCGGCCGATGACGTGGTGGCCGACGTGTTCGTGGTCGCGTGGCGGCGACTGGGTGATGTGCCTGCCGATCCGCTGCCGTGGTTGCTCGGGGTTGCGCGACGGATACTGGCCAACCGCCGCCGCGGCGACGCGCGCGATCACGCGCTGCGCCACCGGATCAGATCTGAGCAGGTCGGCGCAGTGACGCTCGCCGGGGCAGAGGCGCCCGCGGCCGGCGCGGAGGTCTGGGTCGCCCTGAGCAGCTTGTCTGAGCGAGATCGTGAGGCGTTGTTGCTGGTCGCCTGGGAAGGCCTCTCGACCGCGCGCGCCGCGCGTGTCCTGGGCGTGCGGGCGAACACATTTGCGGCGCGGCTGTATCGCGCTCGGCGGCGTTTCGCGCATGCGCTGCGCGCCCAGACCAACGACTCAAGTCAAAGATCCGGGTCAACGAATACCGAGGTGCTGCGATGACCGATCAGCTGATCGATGCCATCCGTCGCGTGGATCCATGTCCGGATCAGATGCCGGGCCCGCCGCTCGAGATCGTGCTGCGCCGTCTGCAGGACCTGCCCGCGGATCCGACATCACCGCTCGCTCGTTTCCGGCGTCCGCGCCTGGCGAGCATGGCCGCGATCCTGTCTGGCCTGGTTACGGCCGGTGTCGCGGTTGCCGCGATCGCGCTGCTCGGCCACGACCATCGCGGTGATCGCGCCGCCGCGCTTGGCGAGCATCGCGCCACGGTGCTCGCCTGTCGGTCAGCGGTTCGGATCGGCGTGCTGCCGGTGTGGGCGCGCGCCGGATTCAGCGACGCGCGTCCTCGAATGCCCTACGAGGTGGGGGCGTCGGGTCGGATTGCCGCGATCCAGTGGGGGGCGCTCAACTCGCCTGCGTCCCACAACCACAACAACAAGATCCTCTGGGTATCGCACGTTTTCACCCATCCAGGATCCTCGCTGCGTATCCGCGCCCAGCGGATGACCGGAACCAGACGGGACGGCTCGGCGGTCAGGCGCACCGTGCTCGGCGGCCCGGGGCCGTCGATCATCAACTTGCCCGCGCCGGGCTGCTGGCGGCTGACGCTTCGCTGGTCGGGATGGACCGATCAGCTCGATCTGCAATACACCCGACCCGGCTAGCGGCCGGAGCGGTCTCTCAGCGGAGCAAGGCCACCTGCGGCGAGCCGGTCGGCTCGGCGTAGATGCTGGAGGGTCGCCGGTATTCCTCGCCGGTCAGGGGGCTGGAGAGGATGAAGTCCGCGGTGGCGCGGTTGCAGGCCGTCGGCACGTTGCAGACCACGGCGATTCGCAGCAACGCTTTGACGTCGACGTCATGGGGTTGGGGCTCCAGTGGATCCCAGAAGAAGACCAGGAAGTCGATCCTGCCTTCGGCGATCGCCGCGCCGACCTGCTGGTCGCCACCGAGCGGACCGCTGAGGAACCGTTGGACGGTGAGCCCGAGTTCGTCGGCCAGCAGCGCCCCCGTGGTCCCGGTGGCGTGGAGCTCATGAGTGGCCAGCGTGTCGCGATTGAATTCAGCCCATTCGAGCATCTCCGCCTTGCAGTTGTCATGCGCGATCAGGGCGATGCGTTTGCGACGCGGCATCAGCGTGACGATGTCAGCGATCTGGGTCGTCCCTTGGTCACGCATCAGGAGTGCAGTGACCGGACGAGGTCCAGCGCGGCCAACGCGGTCAGGTCGCCGACCCAGCTTGCCTGCGCCCACCACTCCGGCGTGTACTGGTCCCGGGGGAGCGGCTGGCTCAGACGGTGGGCGTGATCGAGCGCGTGCTCCAGCTGTCGATCACGACGGAGGGGGTCCGGCTTGGGGTGGTTCATGTGGGGTCCGTTCGCTTGGGTGCGGAACCCTCTGCTGCCTCTCGATGGAAGATAGGCGCGCACAGCCATAGGCACAAATACCAGTTTGGATCTTTAGCGATAGGCGATACTTATGTCATGAACCTTCGTCAGTTGGAGTACTTCGTGGCCATCGCCGAGCAGGGGTCGCTGACCCAGGCAGCCGAACGGCTGTTGGTCTCCCAGCCGTCGCTGTCGCAGCAGATCCGAGCGCTGGAGGCCGAGTTGGGTGGAGCGCTGCTGGAGCGCCTCCCGCGCGGAGTTCGCCTGACCACGGCGGGACACGAACTGCTCGGCGAGGCGCGAGCGACCTTGGCCCACGCTCAGCGCGCTCGCCGGGCGGTACGCCGAGCGCTCGAACTCGAGGTGGGCCAGCTGGAGGTCGCGGTCACCAGCTCGGCGGCGCTGGGGATCCTGCCGGCGGTGTTGCGCGACTGGCAGAATCGCCATCCGTCGCTGGAGGTCAGCCTGCTCGAGTTCCCGCACCGTCGTGCGCTGGAGGAGGCGGCGCGTGACGGCGCCGGTGACATCGCCGTCGGCTCGCAGCCCGCGACGTGGAGCGGTCCGGTGCAGCAACTCGGGTGGGAGGAACTGGTGCTCGTACTGCCCGTCGGCGATCCGCTCCTGGAGCTCGAGGCGGTGAGCCTGGAACGCCTCGCAGATCGCCGCTGGGTCCATTACGCGCGGTCAGCGGGGCTCTCCGAGGTCGTCGACTTCTGCTGTGCCGCGGCCGGTTTCGCGCCGCGCGTCGCCGTGCGTACCAGTCAAGTGGCCGCCGCGCCGTCGTTTGCGGCAGCCGGCATCGGCCCGGCGCTCGTTCCGGAGCACATCGTGCCCGCGGCGCTGGCACGCCTGATCCGTCCCGCCTCACCGCGCCCGGTCCGGGCGGTCTGCGCATTCGTTCGTGACCAGTGGACACCGCTGACCCAGGCCTTCCTGGACACGCTGCTGAGCTTCCCCTGGGGCCCCAAGCCGCACCATGCGTTAGACCTCTGACGGCCGCCTTTGGCCCAGCGCTCGGCGGGGGCCTTGTCCGTCACTTGGTCGGGAGCATATTGTGAGCGGTGTGGACGCCATCGCGGGCTCGTCTGACGATGCCGCCGCGGTCGGTCACGCTCCGAGGACCGATCGCTCAGATCAGGGCTGCGCATCGGCGCCGCCCGTGGATATCCAGGTTTGGTGATGCTGATGCAGGACGTCAACCGGCGCAGGTTCCTCCAGCTCGCGGGCGGCAGCGTCGCTGCGACGATGCTGTCCGACAGCATCGCGCGGGCGCCGACGATCCCGGCGAACCGCAGGACGCGGAGCCTCGAGGACGTCGAGCACATCGTCGTGCTGATGCAGGAGAACCGCTCGTTTGACCACTACTACGGCGTGCTGCGCGGCGTGCGCGGCTTCGGCGATCCGCATCCGGTCGTGCTGCCCAGCGGCCAGCCGGTCTGGTACCAGGCTGACGGCTCCACCGTCGTGCCGCCGTTCCGGCCCGACGTCGGCAACCTGGCGCTGACCTTCATCGAGGATCTCGACCACAGCTGGGACGGGACCCACCAGATGTTCAACGACGGCAACTGGGATCAGTGGCTGCCGGCCAAGACGACCACCTGCATGGCGCACATGGAGCGCTCGGATCTGCCGTTCCACTACGCGCTGGCCGACGCCTTCACCGTCTGCGACGGCTACCACTGCTCGATGCTCGGCCCGACCGACACCAACCGCTACTACATGTGGACCGGCTGGGACGGCAACGACGGCAAGGGCGGCGGCCCGGTGATCGCCAACGACGAGCTCGGCTACGGCTGGCAGACCTATCCCGGAGCGGCTGCAGGACGCCGGGCGTCAGCTGGAAGATCTACCAGGACGCCGGCGTCGGCCTCGACAAGGCCGGCGTCTGGGGCTTCACGTCGGACCCGTACATCGGCAACTACGGCGACAACTCGCTGCTGTACTTCCTCAACTACCAGAACGCGGCGCCGGGCAGCCCGCTGTACCAGGGGGCGCGCACCGGCACCGACGTCAGCGCCAGCGGCGGCTTCTTCGACATCCTCGAGGCCGACGTCAAGAGCGGCAAGCTGCCGAGCGTGTCGTGGATCGTCGCGCCCGAGGCCTACACCGAGCACCCGGCGTGGCCGGCCGGCTACGGCGCCTGGTACACGGCCGGCGTGCTCAACGCGCTGACCAGCGACCCGGAGGTGTGGTCCAAGACGGCGCTGCTGATCACCTTCGACGAGAACGACGGCTTCTTCGACCATGTCGTGGCGCCGTATCCAAACGTCGGCACGCCTCCCCGGCAATTCGACCGTTCCGCTGACAACGAGCTGTTCGAGGGAACCGCCGGAACCCCCGGCGGCACCAACGGCGTCGTCGGGCCCTACGGCGGCGGCGTCCGCGTGCCGCTGCTGGCCGTCTCGCCCTGGAGTCAGGGCGGCTGGGTCTGCTCGGAGACGTTCGACCACACGTCGCTGATCCGCTTCATCGAGGCAGCGCTTCGGCGTCGACGAGCCAAACATCACCCCTGGCGACGGGCCGTGTTCGGCGACCTGACGTCGGCGTTCGACTTCGCGAGCGCCAACGACCGGTTCCGACGCTGCCGAGCGTCGCCGCCTACAAGCCCGACCGGCACGGCGACGCCCCGAGCTATCACCCGACCCCGCCGGCGAACGGATCGGTCCCGAACCAGGAGCCGGGCGTCCGGCCGTCGCGCCGGCTCGGCTACCGGTTCGACGTCGGCTTCCGCGCCGACTCGCAGAACCTGAAGCTCGCGGTGCAAGAACTCACGGCGAGCTCGGCGTGTACCTGCAGGCTCGATCGCTGACGGTGGCCGGCGGGCCGTACACCTACACGATCGGCGCCGGCGACGAGCTGGCGATCAGCGCTGGCCAACCCGGGCACCTATGATCTCAGCCTCACGGCCCCAACGGCTTCTTCCGGCACTACGCGGGCTCGCCGCGGACGTCGATCAAGGTGCAGGAGACCACCGCGACCTGGCGCGGCGTACCGTCAAGCTCCGGATCCACGCGGCGGCCGGCTCCGACCGTCAGCGCCATCACCAGCCGGTCACGATCAACGTTGTCGACGCGTACCGGCGCGACCACAAAGTCGAGGTCGACGGCAGCGCCGAGCTCCTCGTCGAGACGCGAGCCGTCCGGTGGCTGGTATGACCTGGCGCTGACCTCACCCGAGGACGCCAGCTTCCGCTACCAGCTCGCGGGACGGCTCGAGTCAGCCGGACGGTTGACCAGCGACCCGCAGCTCGGCCGCTCCTGACCCCGCTCGGGTAACGAATATGACCCGCGCGCGTGATCTCGGCGTTCCGTTTGCCGGCGCGCCGGGGCCGCTGAACGCGATCACCGATGTCGGCGGCGTCGAGGTGGGCTACGCCACTCTGATCAGCGGAGAGGGGCCGTTGCGAGTCGGGTCGGGCCCGGTGCGAACCGGCGTCACGGCGCTACTACCGCGCGGCCGTGGGCGGGTCGGCGACGCCTGCACCGCCGGCTGGTACTCGCTCAACGGCAACGGCGAGATGACCGGTACGACCTGGATCGAGGAGAGCGGCGTGCTGGCGCTGCCGATCCTGATTACCAACACCCATGCGGTTGGTCCGTGCCACCAGGGTGCGATCGCCTGGGCGCGAGACACGCATCCGGGGCTGGCGCGCCAGTGGCTGCTGCCGGTCGTCGCCGAGACCTGGGACGGGTATCTCAACGACATCAACGGCGAGCACGTGACCGCCGCCGATGCCCGCTACGCGCTGGAGGCCGCCCGGCCCGGACCGGTGCCCGAGGGTGCCGTCGGCGGCGGCACAGGCATGACGTGTTACGGCTTCAAGGGTGGCTCGGGTACCGCCTCCCGGGTCGTGCCGTTCGGCACCGGGCGCCACACGGTCGGCGCGTTCGTGCAGGCCAACTTCGGCTCCCGGCGTGAGCTCACCGTCGCGGGCGTGTCGCTCGGGCCGCGGCTGCTCGCCGACAACCCGCAGGAGACCTCGACCTGGTCGGCGCCGCCCGGGGCGGGCAGCGTGATCGTGATCATTGCCACCGACGCGCCGCTGCTGCCCGGCCAGTGCAAGGCCCTCGCGCGTCGCGTGCCGCTCGGGCTGGCGCGCACCGGCACGACCGGCTCGCATTTCTCCGGGGACATCTTCCTGGCGTTCTCAACCGCCAACGGCGGTGCGCTGTCGGGCACACCGGCGGCCGCCACCGGTCCGGCCTACTACGAGTCGTTGACGTTCGTCCCATGGCCGCTGATCGATCCCCTCTATGCGGCGGTCGTGCAGTGCGTGGAGGAGGCGGTGATCAACGCGTTGGTGGCCGCGCCGGAAATGGTCGGCGTCGACGGTCGCCGCAGCCCGCGACTTCCGCATCACGTCGTCGCGGAGGCGTTCGCCGCGGGCCCCGAGCCGGACGGGCCGGCGCTCCCGATGTGACGATGTCTGCCGGGAGTCAGCCCGGGGGATCGACGCGTGGGCGATTCCCAATCGGGCGACAGCCGGTTGTCCAGGTCCGGGGTAAGAACGTTCTGCTAATTTGTTTCGCTCGAAACTATGTCTACAGAAACATCACTCACTTCAGATCTGGTCGAAACCACAATCCGCGTCGGCCGCCACCTGGAAGCCGAGCTCGAAGAGGTGCTCGGCACGCACCGACTCAGCTTGCGGAGCTACTTCGTGCTGTCGGCGCTCGCGCAGGCGCCGCAGCGAACGCTGACCCAGAAGCAGCTCGTCTCGGCCGCCGGCCGGACCTCCGGCACGACCAGCGTGCGGCTCAACCGGCTGGCGCGCGCCGGGCTGATCGAGCGGGTCAAGGACCCGGAGGACGGGCGCGCGGTGCGCGTCACGCTGACTGAACGGGGTGCCCGGCTCGTCGACCTGGCCGCCGAGACCTACGCTGAACGTGCGTCACAGCTGCTCACCGGGGTTGGACGACGGCGCGCCGGACGTGACCGCGGCGCTGACCGGCTGGCTCGAGTTCTTCTCGCCCGCCCACCGGAGCGCTCCGCGGCTCGGGGTGGTGGTCGCACCGGCGGCCGTCGCCAACCGGATGCGGCGCGCGGTCGGGCTGGCGCCCACCTACGGGCTGCTGGTGGTCGGCGTCGAGCCCGACAGCCCGGCCGCTGCGGCCGGCCTGGACCAGGGTGACCTGATCCAGACCGTCTCCGGGCAGCCGATCCACAGTACGGGCGACCTCGAACGGGCGCTGACTCAGGTGAACGCCACGGCAAAGCTCGGGCTGTTGCGGGGCGCCGACGCGCGTGACGCGGAGGTGAGCTTCCCGTGACCCTGTGCAGACTCGTGAAGGTGAGCTTCCCGTGACCGCCGTGCTGACCCCGGACGACCGCTCGGCCGCTCACCGCTCAGATGTCGCCCTGGATGCCTACTCGGCGACGGTGACCGCGGTCGCCGAGCGGCTGTCGAGCTCGGTCGCCAACGTGCGCGTGCAACGCCAGACCCGACGCGGCCCGTCGATCGGCGCCGGCAGCGCCGTCGTGATCGCGCCCGACGGGTACCTGCTGACCTCGGCCCATGTGGTCGAGCGGTCGCGCGGCGGATCGGTGGGGTTCGGAGACGGCCGTGAGCTGCGGTTCACGGTCGTCGGTCGCGATCCGCTGTCGGACCTCGCCGTACTGCAGGCCGAGGGCCGGGATCTGATCGCGGCGGAGCTGGGGGAGGCGTCATCGCTGCGCGTCGGCCAGCTCGTCGTCGCGATCGGCAACCCGAACGGCTTCGGCGGCTCGGTCACGGCCGGCGTCGTCAGCGGCCTCGGTCGCTCGCTCCCGGTCGGGTCCCGTCGAGGACCGTACCGGCTCGTCGAGAACGTGATTCAGACCGACGCCGCGTTGAACCCGGGCAACTCCGGCGGGGCGCTGGCCGACGGCCACGGTCGCGTCGTCGGCATCAACACGGCGGTCGCTGGCATCGGGCTCGGGCTGGCGGTGCCGATCAACGACGCCACGCGTGCGATCGTCGCCGCGCTGATCCGCGACGGCCGCGTCGACCGCGCCCAAGTCGGGATCGCTGCTGCACCGGCGCCGCTGCCGCCGGCGATCGCCAAGCAGCTCAACCGAGACCACGGGATCGCCGTGATGACCGTCGTCGAGGGCGGCCCCGCCGATCGCGCGGGCGTCCGGACCGGCGACGTGCTGGTCGGGGTCGAGGGGCAGCCGCTCGCTGATGCGACCGATCTGCAGCGACTGATGGTCGGTGAGCGGATCGGTCGGCCCCTGCGTGTGACAGTGCTGCGCGACGGCTCGTTGTCGGAGCTGACGATCGTGCCGACGCCGCTGCGCGCCGACTGACGCGCGGCGCTCAGCGGGCGAGCGCGACGGCGCCGAGCCGGGCGTCTGGTGACAGGTCGATCTCGGCCGGTTGGCCGAGCGCCGTCGCTGCCAGCGCCTCGCCGATCGCGGGAGCGTGCTTGAACAGGTTCTGCCCGGCCAGGAAATGCGCGCCGCCGGCGTGCCACACGGCGAACGCATCGGTGCCCCACTCCAGCTCGGTCACCCAGCAGTGACGCGCTTGGAACGGTGCCGGCTCCAACCCGGGCAGCATCACGTTCGCGTACGCGACCGTTCGCCGGGCCACGGCGGCCAACCCGTCGGGATCGATCAGCCCGCCGTCAGGATGGATCGCCGCCTCGGTGACTCCCACCGCGTACGCGCCGTTGCCCGGCAGCGGATCGCCATAGGCGTGGGCCTCGCCGGACGCACCGCTGGCGTCGAGCAGACACGCCAGCCGCGGCGGCGGCGCCGTCCGCAGCGCGAACGCCAGGCGCACGTGCAGCGACGCGCGCAGCGGCAGCTCGATCCCGGTCCCGTGCGCCAGCCCGGCGGTGCCGATTCCGGCGCAGACGAGCACCTGGTCGTGCTCGGCCGCCGCATCCCCGCGGCGGACCTCGACGGTGCCGCTCGGCGAAGGTCTGATCGACATCACCTCGTCGAACACGATCCGGTCAGCGACCGCGGCGCGCAGCATCTCGATCGCGTTCCGCGTCCGGATCACGCCGCCATCCTCATCGAGTAGCAGCTCGTGCGAGCCGTCCTGCGCGACCAGCGGCGGCAGCGCCGCCGCCAGCTCGGCGTCGTCGACCAGGCGCGCGGATACCCCGGCGGCGGTCAGTGCCGCGTGACGCTCCCGCGCCGTCGAGCCGAGGGAGATGACCCCGTCGCGGGAGACGAGCTCCTGTCCGGACTGGCGTTCCCACTCGCGCCAGCGCTCCAACGAGCGCCGGGCGAAACCGATCAGCCGTGGATCGTCGTGGGTATGGCGGAAGATCCGCGAGTCACCGCCGGACTGACCGTTGCCCGGCACGCCCCGCTCATAGACCGTGACCGACGCGCCGCGCCGGGTCAGCGCGTAGGCCGCCGACAGGCCGATGATCCCGGCACCGACGATGGCGACGTCGGCGCGGTCGCCTGACCTCATGGCTCGACGAGGTCACGCCGGATCGGCGTGCCCATGCCTCCAGATCACCATCACGCCGTCGCCGATCGTCAGCAGCACGTTGTGCACTCGCTCGTCGTCGGTCACCTGTCGCGCGAAGGCACGGATCCCGCGGCTGCTGTCGTCATCGGCATCATCATCGAACGCCCGTCCGGATTGGAACAGGTTGTCGGCGACAATTACCCCGCGCTCGGCGAGCTTGGGCAGCACCCGGTCGTAGTAGGCGGGGTAGTCGTACTTCCACGCGTCGATATAGACGAGGTCGAACGGGCCCTGAAGTCGGTCGAGCGTCTGCAGCGCGTCGCCGACGATCAGCTCGATCCGGTTCCCGTAGCCGCTGTCGTCGATGTTGCGCCGGGCGGCGGCGGCCGTCTCGGCGTCCACCTCCAGCGTCGTAACCCGCCCGTCGGCCGGCAGCGCAGCCGCCATCGACACCGCGCCGAGGCCCGTGAACGTGCCGATCTCCAGCACGCGGCGGGCGCCGCCGACGATGATCAGCGCCTCCAGCAGCCGCGCCTCGGCGAGGCCGCTCATCATCTGGGCTGACCGCTGGCCGGCGCGGGTGCGAGTCGCGATCTCGGACACGACGTCGCTCAGCGGCGAGGTGTGCTGAGCCGCGTAGGACTCCGCCGCGGATGCGATCAGCTCCGTCACGGCCAGTCAGCCTAGCCAGCCGCGCGCCGCTCCGGTCTCGTCCTCAGTCGTGGACATCCGAAAGCCAGCCGAGCAGCAGCGCATTGACCTGGTCGGGCGCCTCCTGCTGGACCCAGTGACCGGCGCCGTCGATCACCGCGTCGACGCGCAGATCCGTGACCCACCCGTCCATCACCGCGGCCGGCATGAACCGCGCCACGGGGTCGCGCTCGCCGGTGACGAACAGCGCCGGCGCCGTGATCCGCCGCTCGGCGACAGCGGCGGTCCGCTCCCAGTTGCGGTCGAGGTTGCGGTAGTAGTTGAGGCCGCCGTGAAAGCCGGTCCGCCCGAACGTCCGCACGTAGACGTCGAGCTCGTCCTCGGTCATGAACGGCGGCGTTCGCGGCTGGTCGTCGGTGTCGGCCGCCCACGCCGCGTCCCATACGCGAGAGGTGGCGAGCGTCCGGCGGACGTCGCGCGCCAGTGCCTGCTCGGCGACGCCGGGCCGCTGGAACCAGACCATGTAGAAGTCCTCGCCGAGGTGCTTGCGCATCAGCCCCAGCGGGGGCGCCGGCGCGCGTGGCGCGAACGGGACCGAAAGTCCCGCCACCGCCAGCACTCGCTCGGGGTGCAGCCACGCCGTCTTCCAGGCGACGTCCGCGCCCCAGTCGTGGCCGATCACCGTGCCGCGCTGCGCGCCGGCGTGATCGAGCAGCCCGAGCACGTCGCCCGCGAGCACGTCGATCGCGTACTGCTCGGCGTCGTCGGGGGCGTCGGAATCCCCAAACCCCCGCAGGTCGGGGACCAGCACCCGATAACCGGCGGCGGCCAGCGGTGCGACCTGGTGGCGCCACGAGAATCCGAGCTCCGGGAACCCGTGCAGCAGCACCACGACCGGTCCGCCGGCCGGGCCGTGCTCGGCGACCGCCAGTTCGATCCCGTTGATCGCCACCCGGGCCGTCATGAAGCGACCTGGGCGACTGCGTCGATCAGCCGCTGCACGTCGGACCGGTCGTTGTAGAGCACGAGACTGGCGCGGACCGCGCCGCCGCTGTCAGCGAGCCCGAATCGCTTGATCAGCTCGTAGGCGTAGTTGTCGCCGTCCCAGACGTTGACCCCAGCGCGATTCAGCGCCGCCGCCACGTCGGCGGGCGACACGCCGTGCACGGTGAACGAGATCGTCGAGGTGCGCTTTTGCGCTGAGCCGAGGATCCGAACCCCGTCGATACTCGCCAACCCGCCGCGGGCGACCGTCGCGAGCTCGTCGAGATAGCGCTCGATCGCGCCCATCGCCGCCAGCACCCGTTGACGACGGGACCCGGTCGCGTCGGTCAGGCCGGCGATCCAGTCAACCGCGGCGGCGACGCCGCCCAACTGCTCGAACGACGCCGTTCCACGTTCGAACCGCTCGGGCCCGGCGTCGGGGGAGGGGACGAGCTTGCGCGGTCGCAGCCCTGTCAGCAGCCCCGGGTCGGCGATCACTGCGCCCGCGTGGGGACCGAACCACTTGTAGCTGGAGCAGGCGTAGAAGTCCGCGCCCAGCGCGGCGATGTCGGTCGGGCCGTGTGGGGTCGCGTGGACGCCGTCGACGTAGGTCAGCGCCCCGGCCTGATGGGCGCGGTCGGCGATCGCGCGGACGTCGGGTCGGGTGCCGATCGCGTTCGATGCGGCGGTGACCGCGACCAGCCTGGTTCGGTCGCCGATCACGCCGTCGAACGCCTGCGCGGGCAGCTCGCCGGTATCGACGTCGAGCTCCGCCCAGCGGACGGTCGCGCCGGCGTGCTCGGCGGCCAGCAACCACGGGCGGATGTTGGCGTCATGGTCCAGCGACGTGACGACGATCTCGTCGCCCGGACCCCAGTCGCGTGACAGCGTCTCGGCGAGCATGAAGGTCAGCGTCGTCATGTTTGGGCCGAGCAGTACTCCGTCGGGCGTGCCGCCGACCAGATCGGCGACCGCGAGCCGCGCCAGCTGCACGGTCTCGGTACTGCGCTCCGAGCCCGGGAACGCACCGTGGACATTCGCCATCGCATCGCGCATCGCGGTGAGCATTGCGTCGATCACCGTCGCCGGCAGCTGCGTCCCGGCCGCGCCGTCAAGCGCTGCTCGCCCGTCCGACAGCCCCGGGAACTCGGAACGGATCTGATCGATCGAACGGGTCAGACCAACCGTGTCGGAGTTTCCGTCGCCTGCAGCCATGCTCACCTCTCGTAGCGCTCGTGTGGCGACGAGTAGATCACGAACTGCGCGGCGCCACCGCCGTCAGCAGCCGGCGCAGAGCGTCGACGTCGCCGTCGATCTCGGCGATCCCGGTCGCCACCGCCGCGTCGAGCCCGTCAGGATCGAACAGCAGGGCGTTCAGCGTGATCGGATCGGTACGGATCCCGGCGTCCGCGGCCGCCGCATCGCCCGGTTCGATCTCGAGCACACCGTCGCGGCGGACGAGCGTCCAGGCGCGGTTCTCGAGCCGCAGCCGGAACGTGCCCGCCGGCGCGGCCGGGTTCGTGCGGACGCTGCCACGCAAGAACAGCAGCACGGCAGTCGCGCTGAGCGAACCGTCGGCAGGCGGTGACTCCGTGGCGCCCCATTCTCCCAGCGCGTCCAGCACCACTTCGAGCCGGCGGCCCCGGTCGGTCAACTCGTAGACGGAGCTGCCCGCCGGCGGCGGCAGGACCCGGCGACAGATGACGCCACGGGCCTCGAGCTCGCGCAACCGGTCGGTCAGCAGGTTCGAGCTCACGCCGGGCAGCGCGAGGCGCAGATCCGAAAAGCGCTGCGGGCCGAGCAGCAGCTCGCGGACGACCAGCAGCGCCCAGCGTTCGCCGACCACGTCGAGCGCACGGGCGATCGGGCACAGATCGTTGTAGCTGCGGGTCGTCGGCACGATATCTGATACTACTTAGCAAGCATCTACTTGTTTTTCTCAACCAAGAAGGATCAGCAATGGCACAACCAGTCGTCCACTTCGAGATCATCGGCACCGATCCACCCCGCCTGCGCAGCTTCTTCGGCCAGTTGTTCGGGTGGCGCTACGAGCGCACGCCGGTCGCCGGGGCAGTCTCCGAGCCAGACAACTACGGCTTCATCGACCTGCTGACCGCGAGCGACGGCAGCGGGATCCGGGGCGGCGTCGGCGGCGGCCCGGATTACGACCGCCACGCGCTGTTCTACGTTGGCGTGCCAGACGTGCAACGGGCGCTCGAGCGGGCGGAGTCCCTCGGTGGCGTGCGAACGTTGGGACCTCAGACCTCACCGACAGGGCTCGTGGTCGGCCGGTTTACCGACCCCGAGGGGAACCTGATCGGTCTCGCCAGCGCCGGCTGACCAGCGAAGGGTCGGGCCAGCGCCGGCTGACCAGCTACGGGTTGGCGCGCAGCCCGTCGAGCGCGATGTCGAGGATCCGCTCGATCTGGCCGGGGTCGCCGGTCTGGATCTTGGCGATCCCGGCGACCATCTGGATCACGTCGGGCAGATTTGCGTCCTCGCGCACGACACCGGCCTCCTGGGCGCGCCTGAGCAGCGGCTCGCCGGCGGTGTACATCGCGCTGCGGCAGCCGGTGAACAGCGGCGAGTCACGCTCCATGTAGTCCAGCAGCTCGGCGGCGAGCGCCTGCTTCGTGGCCATGTAGCCGACGAACCCGTGCAGCCAGGCCACCAGCGCATCCCACGGCTCGAGCTCGGCGAAGTCCCCGGCCGACCGGCACAGCGACACGACCTCCTCCGCGTACACGGCCTCCAGCAGCGCCTGCCGATTGGGGAAGTGGCGGTAGAGCGTTCCGATCCCGACCCCGGCCTGCCGCGCGATCTCCTCGAGTGACGTGGCCGAGCCGCCGGCCGCGAACGCGTCCCGGGCGGCCGCCAGCACCTTCTCGAAGTTGCGGCGCGCGTCGGCCCGCATTGGCCGCGAGCGCTCGCTAGCGATGGTCGGCAGTTGCTCGATGGTGCTCATGTCAGTCCCCCTCAGACTATCCGCTTGACAAACCGGAGGCAACCTCCGTATAGTCTGTAGCGGAGGCACCCTCCGAATATTCGTGAAGATTTTCGGAGGCGTCCTCCAGATTACCACCGGCCCGCGGGCCCCTCAACAGTTCGGACCTCTTTATGCCCCACCTCTCACCACTTTCTTCACTTTCCGCCAACCCCGACCGCCGGCGCTGGATGTCGCTCGTGGTCGTCTGTCTGGCGCAGCTGATGATCGTGCTCGACACGACGATCGTGAATGTCGCGTTGCCGTCGATCCAGCACGATCTCCACTTCACCCAGGGGAACCTCACCTGGGTCATCGACGCGTTCCTGGTCACGTTCGGCAGCTTCCTGCTGCTGGCCGGGCGACTCGGCGATCTCCTCGGTCGTAAACGCGTGTTCATGCTCGGCCTGACCGTCTTCACGATCGCGTCGGTGCTGTGCGGCGTCGCGCCATCACAGGGTTTCCTGATCGGCGCTCGCTTCTTGCAAGGCATCGGTGCCGCCCTGCAGGCGTCGGTGATCCTGGCGATCATCGTCACCGAGTTCCCCGAGCCGGCCGATCGCGCCCGCGCGATGAGCGCGTACGTGTTCGTGTCGGTCGCCGGCGGCTCCCTTGGCCTGCTGGCGGGCGGCGTACTCACCGAGGCACTCAGCTGGCACTGGATCTTCTTCGTCAACGTCCCGATCGGCATCGCCACATTGGCGCTCGGCCGGGCGCTGGTCCCCTCCGATCGCGGGTTGGGGCTCCAGCACGGGATCGACTGGCTCGGTTCGATCCTGGTCACGGTCGCGCTGATGATCGGCATCTACGCGATCGTGCAGGCGACCAGCCACGGCTGGGCCTCGGCTCAGGTGCTCGGCTTCGGCGCACTCTCGCTGGTTCTGCTGGGTGCGTTCGGCCTGCTCGAGTCGCGGCTGGAGAACCCGATCATGCCGTTGCGGATCCTGTCGGTCGGCGGCCTTGTCGGGTCGAGCGTCGTCCGCGGCTTCCTCGTCACCGGCATGTACTCGACGTTCTTCCTCGGCACGCTGTACCTCGAGCACATCCGCCATCTCTCGGCGCTGGACACGGGCCTCGCCTACATGCCGTGGACGATCACGGTGGCGGTCCTGTCGCTCGGCGTGACCTCGCGCCTGGTCGCCCGGTTCGGCCCCACACGGGTGCTGCTCGGCGGCATGGTGGCCGTGATCGGCGGCCTGATGCTGCTGACCACGACCGGACCGCACACTGCGTTCTTCCCGACGATCGGCGTCTCGTTCTTCCTGATCGGGCTCGGGATCGGGACCGCGTTCATGCCGCTGCTACAGATCGCGATGGCAAGTGTGCCCCCCGCCGACGCCGGCCTCGGCTCGGGCATCGTCAACGTCTCGCAGCAGATCTCGGGAGCGATCGGCCTGGCGGTGCTGTCGACGATCGCGACCAACCACACGAAGTCGCTGGCGGCCGGCGGCAGCTCAGTCACTGATGCGCTGATCGGCGGCTACCACCTCGCGTTCACGATTGGCGCGGTGGTCGTCGCGGTCGGGATCGTCACAGCGCTGGTCGTGCTCCGAACCCGGCCGCCGGCGTCCACCGCCGCGGCTGCGCCGGCGCTCGAGCCGGTCCCGGCCGACGGTCCCGCGTTCGAGAACCTCGCGCTCGATCTGCTTGATCCGGAGCTGGCCGCCGCGCTCGAAGCCGAGTCTGACGATGAGCACGATTTCGGCCTCCCGTTCGACTCCGACGGCGCGCCCCTGGGGGCGGACGTCGAGGGCTACTGACCGCCGACCGCCGACCTCCGCCGTACCGACCGGGCGCCCGTCAGTGACGGGCGCCCGGTCATCGTCGGTGTGGCGGCCTCAGCGCGGCCGCGCTGGCGCCGAACCGTCAGGCCGAGAATTCGGCGGTCGACTTGACGAGCTTCATCGTGAACTGCGAGTTGACGCGACCGACACCCGTGATCGGCGCGAGCTCGTTCATGTAGAGCGCCTCATAGGCGACCGGGTCGGCGACGGCGACGCGGATCAGGTAGTCGGGTTGGCCGAACATCCGCCGGCACTCGAGCACGGCGTCGAGGGCGGCCACGTGACGCTCGAACTCCTCGACCGTGCGGCGGTCCTTGATCTGCAGGTCGACGTGGATCGTCACCTCGAAGCCGCGGCCGATCGCGGCCGGGTCGATATCGGCGTGGTAGCCGCGGATCACGCCCGCCTGCTCGAGCGCCCGGACGCGTCGCAGGCAGGCCGAGGGCGACAGCCGAACCCGTTCGGCCAGCTCGACGTTCGACAGTCGGCCGTCGCCGACGAGCTGGCTGATAATTGCGCGATCCATCAAATCCATCGAATTATCTTGCCAGAATGATCGACAGTCTCCGTGAATAGGCACCATCTTGCGCGGCTCGTGCTCCATCATTTCTCAGGTGGTCACGAACGACTCCGCGGGCGCAGAAGTGCAGCCGACGGCGCCCGACCAGGTACTCCGCGATGCCCTCTCGATCGCGCTCGCGACGGGTCTGTATGCGGTCTCGTTCGGCGTCCTCTCGGTCGCGGCCGGCTTCAGTGTCGCCCAGACGTGCGTGATGTCCGTCGTCGCGTTCACCGGCGCCTCCCATTCACGTTCGTGTCGGTGATCGGCGCGGGCGGCTCGGCCGCGGCGGCCCTCGCGCCCGCGCTGCTGCTGGCGGCGCGCAACGCGCTGTACGGGATCAGCCTCACGTCGGTGCTGACCGGGTCGGTCGCGAGACGCTCGCTGCTCGCTCAGGGCGTGATCGACGAGACCAGCGCGATGGCGCACGCGCAGCCTGCGCCCGTGGCAAGCGGCGCGCGTTCGAGCTGACCGCGGTGCTGTTGTTCGTCGGCTGGAACCTCGGTACGGTCGCCGGCGCGCTCGCCGGACAGGGACTGGGTAACCCGCAGGACCTGGGCCTCGACGCGATGTTCCCGGCGGTGTTCCTGGCGTTGCTGGCGCCGCAGCTGCGCGCGGCGGACTCCCGCCGCGCGGCGTTGGCGGGAGGGCTGCTGGCGCTCGCGCTGGTCTCGTTCGTGCCGGCCGGTGTGCCAATCATCGCGGCGGGCATCCCCGCGGTTCCGTTCCTGGTGGCGGCGCATCGCCGCGGCCGGCGGGAGGCGAACGCGTGAGCTGGTGGCCGGTGATCGCCCTGTGCGTCGGCGCCTACGGACTGAAGGCGCTTGGACTCGCGGTCGGCGGGCGGCTTGATCCGGACGTCGCCGACCGCTGGCATCTGGAGATCCTGGTCGTCCCGATCCTGGCGGCGCTGATCGTCGTGCAGAGCTTCAGCGCCAGTCACCGGCTCGTGCTCGACGCGCGGGCGCCGGCCCTGCTCGTTGCGGCGTTCCTGGTGTGGCGCCGCGCGCCGTTTGTCGTCGTCGCGCTGGCGGCGGCAGCGACCGCCGCGGGGCTGCGACTGCTGGTGTGAGCGGCGTAGGCTGCCGCACAATGACGGCCGACCTCACATCCACAGATATCGCCGCACAGCTGCAACGTCGCCGCGCGGCGGCGGTCGACGCGTGGCAGTTGCGCGACGAGATCGTCCTGATCGGCGCCGGCAAACCGATCCACGTTCCTGGCCGGGCCGACATCACCTACCCGTTCGTCGCCCATTCCGAGTACTACTGGCTGACGGATCGCAACCGGCCCGGGGGCGTGCTGGCGTTTGATCCGGGCGGGGGCTGGGTCGACTTTCCGGCGCCGGTGACCGTCGCTGACCGGCTGTGGTCGGGGGCCGTCGAGGAGCAGGAATGGCCGACGTCGGACGATCTGCCGGCCTGGCTCCAGGACGGCGACCGCGCACGGCGAGCGGTGTGGCTCGGCGTGCCGACGGCCGGCGTGCCGGCGGCCGTCGAGCATTCCGCCGGCGCCGATCAGCTGACCGAGCGGCTGCGCCTTCAGTTGAGCGCTGTGCGGCGGCCGAAGGACGCCGTCGAGCTGCAGCGGATGCGCGTCGCCCAGCAGGCCACCAAGCACGCGTTCGCGACCGCCGCCGAGCTGATCGCCGACGGACTGACCGAGCGCCAGCTGCAGATCGAGCTCGAGGCGGCCGCGTTCCGACACGGCGCGGCGGCAATGGGCTACGACACGATCATCGGCTCGGGCCCGAACGCCGCGGTGCTGCATTTCATGCCCACCGCCCGGGTCATGCGGCGCGGCGAGCTGGTCCTGATCGATGCGGGCGCCGAGCAGCTTGGCTATGTCTCAGACATCACCCGCACGTTCTGTGTTGGCGGCGTGATGAGTGAGACCCAGCGCGAGCTGCACGCGATCGTTCATGCCGCGCAGCGGGCGGCGATCGCGCGCGTGGAGCCCGGCGTCGAGTGGCGTGAGGTGCACCGGACCGCGGCGCTGGCGATCGCCGACGGTCTCGTGGCGGCCGGGATCCTCCGCGGCGACGTCGAGTCGTTGGTGGAGTCCGGCGCGGTCGGCCTGTTCTTCCCGCACGGGATCGGACACCTCGTCGGGCTCGGTGTCCGAGACGCCGGCGAGCCGCTGTACGAGCGCCGCCACGAGCCGCCGCCGTATCCGAACCTGAGGATCGACCTGCCGTTGGAGCCGGGGATGGTCGTCACCGTCGAGCCGGGCGTGTACTTCGTCCCGGCGCTGCTGCAGGATCCCGAGCGTCGCGCCCGTCATCGCGACGAGGTTGACTGGGACCGCGTCGACCGGATGCTCGGCTTCGGTGGCATCCGGATCGAGGACAACCTGCTCGTGACCGCCGAGGGCCACGAGGTGATCACCGCCGACGTGCCCGTGCTGGGCTGACGCGCGACTCACGCAGCGGCGTCGCGCGGTCGTGACGACGACGCCAAGGTGTCGTGCGGTCAGAGGCGCAGCCGGATTTCGGTCGGCCGAGCGGATTGTGAGGCGCCGTCGGCATGCGGCCGGATCGCCGTGCCGGCCGCGTGCATCGTGATCACCCAGCCGCGCCGCTCGGCCTCCATCCGGCCGGAGACGTAGTACGGGAGGCCGAGCCGGCCCCGTCCCCAGCCCTGCTGCTCCGGTGAGCGCAGCGCCGATGCCAGCGCGAGCTTCTCCCGGTGGATCGACTGCGACAGCTCGACGCCGACCACTCCCGCCCCGCCGGCACGCGTGATCTGGTCGCGCAGGTCCTGTCGGATCGAGTCACGCGCCAGCTGGAACGCCCTCGAGAGCTCGGTCAGCTCCTGGTTTGATCGAAACGTCCGCACGCGCTTGATCCGGGTGTCGCGTGACGGCGACGCGAACACCGCTACGGTCGTCGCGACCAGACCGACCGGCTCCTGACCGGCCCGGATCAGCTTGGTGTACTCCTGGACCGACAGGTCGGTCAGCACCGGGTTGGCGCGCTCACCCGGCGTCGCGGAGCGGACGGCGGTCCCGTTGACGGCGTACTCGACCGTCCGCCGTCCGAGATCGTGGTCGGCGCGCTGCAGCGACACGCCGACGACCGCGTCGGCGCCGACTTCCATCGCCTCGTCGGTCAACCGCGCGAGCGCCCGTCGCCGTGCGAGATTCCACCCGTCGCTGATCGTCTCGAGCCTGCAAACGACCGGGGTCGCCCACAGGTAACTGCGGATCTGGGATCCGGAGGTCTCGCCGAAGGCGTTGCCCCAGCGATCCTGCCGAAGCGTCGCGGTTCGGCCATAGCCCGCGGTCACGTAGGCGGCGATGCCCGGTTCCAGTGCCGGCAGGTACTGCCAACCGGTGCGCACGACACTCGCGCCCATCACCTGGGCCAGCGGTGTCGGGCCGAGCCCGCGCAGGAGCGCGAACTCGTTGACCGACAGGCCGCTGGTGAAGATCGCGCCGGCGCCGGACAAGTCCTCGAGGCGCTCCTGGGCCTGCTCGGACAGACCGGGGTCCGCGTCACGCACGTCGAGATCGGCATCCGCGCCGCGGCGGTGCAGAAACCCCACGGCAGTTAGCGAGGGTCGTTGAGATCAAGCACGGTGACCGGCGGCTCGATCTCCGACCCGTCCGCGTCCTCGGAGCGGATGATCGCCGTCCCGAGCGCGAAGAACTCGATCACGTGGCTGCCCCAGCCGTGCGTCCGTTCGGTCAGCGACACGCCGACGATCCCTTCGGCCGCGAGCTCCTTGGCTTCGGTTTGCATCCGTTGCATCGCCAGCTCACGCGCGTCGTACAGCGCCTGCGTGAAGTTCGGCAGCTCGACGTTGCGACCGGTCTGGCCGAGCGTCTTCAGCGGTCCGCGGCGGCCGACATGGTAGACGCAGCTGCCCATCACCATCCCGACCGGACGATGGCCGGTACGGAGCAGCGTCCAGAACTCCTGGCCGGAGAGATCGCTCTGAAACGGCCGGCCGTTCGGGGCGCGGTGCAGCACGCCGTCGCGATGCTTGACGGCGGTCCCGATCGCGATGAACTCGGCCATGTTCGGCCCCCACTCATAGCGCCCGATGTCCAGGCGCACGCCGACGATGCCGTCGGCGTCGAGCTGATCGGCCTCCTCTTCCATTCGAGTCATCGCCAGGTGCCGCGCGGAGTACATCGCCTCCGACAGCACGGTCATCTCCTGGCTGGCGGTGGGGCCGGTGATCTGAAAGCCGGTGTGGAAGATCGAGCTGCCCACGACCAGCCCGACTGGGTCAAACCCGGCCTGCGTGACGAGCAGGAACTCATTGACGCTGAGGTCGGAGGTGTACAGCCCCTCGCGGTTCTGCTCCAGCCGCTCGCGCCCGGATTCGGGGATGCCCGCCAGCGAGGTGGGGTCGTACTGATCGGTCATCGTGCGCCTCCCATCCGGTTCCGTGCATCGTAATCACCGATAGGCCGCTGGTGAAGAAGCCCACCGCTGATCTGTAACACACGGCTGGCTGCCCGGCAATCCGTTTGCCGGGGGCCGCGCGCTGCTTAAGCCAATCGCAAAGGCGGCGTGTAACGCCTGGCGGCGACCGGACAATCACTGCAGTGATGCCAGACCAGGACGACCGGCGAGAACGTTTCGAGCGGATCTTCGCCGACAGCTATCGACCGGTGCGAGCCTACGTGGTCCGGCGTGCGCCGGCCAGCTCAGTCGAGGACGTGCTGTCCGAGGTGTTCCTGGTCGCGTGGCGGCGCCTTGACTCGATCGCCGCCGACCCGCTGCCGTGGCTGTTCGGCGTCGCGCGCCGGGTGCTGGCGAACCAACATCGCTCGGAGCGACGGCGCGGTGCGTTGCTCGACCGGCTGCGTCTGGGCGCGGCCTTCGACGACCCGGGGTGGCAGTCGCCATACGGGCTACGGTCCGAGCTGACGGCGGCGGTGGCGGCGCTGTCGGCGACCGAACGCGAGGCACTACTGCTGGTTGCCTGGGAGGGGCTGACGCCCGAACGGGCGGCTCAGGCAGCCGGCTGCTCGCCGTCGGCGTTCCGCGTGCGACTGCACCGCGCCCGCGGTCACGTCGCCGCCGCGCTGGGCGGTGGGGCAGGTCACTCGCGCCCGAGTTCTTCGATCCCCGAGGGGGCCCCATGACGACCGACGATCCGATCCTCCGTGAGCTGTCCGACGCCGATCCGGCGCTCGGTCACCCCGACGCTGACGCGAGCGAGACCGAGCGCGTGCTGCGCTACGCGCTGAGCGATGGCGGGCCGCGCCGGCACGCACCGCGTGGCTCGCGGCCGACCCGCCGGCCATGGCTCACGGCCACGCTTGGAGCGGTCAGCGTGTTGGTCGTGGCGGCGATCGTCGTGGTCGTGGTCGGCGCGGGACATCGGGGCGGCTCGTCGGCGGCGCCGGGCCCCGGCCATTCGGTCACGCTCATCTACCGGCTGGCGCCGACGCCGCGGCCTCCCAAGCTGACCGGCAAGGCGATCGACCACGAGCTGGCCCTGATCCGCGACCGGCTGCGCGGGCAGCCCGTGCGATCGCAGGTCACCCGGGTCGGGTCCGATGAGATCGGGGTCACGTTCTCAAGCTCGCATCTGAGCGAAGCCGCGGTGGCGCGGATCGAGCTCCGGGTCGGCGCGAGCGACTCGCTGCAGTTCTACGACTGGGAGGCAAACGCGCTGCTGCCTAGCGGAGCGACAGTCGCGAGCGGGCTGCGCCCGCGCAAGTCGTCGGCGATCATGCTCAGCCAGGGGACGGGGGAAGCGCCGCCGGGGACGGCGGAGGCAGGCGGGATGACGCTGTATCAGGCCGTCAAGCTGGCGTCGAGTCAGTCAGCCGCACCGGCGGCGCCGAAGCTGTCGCGGCTCGGGCCGGAGTACTACTCGTTCGGCGCCTCCCGGTCGCGCGCGTGCGCGACCGCCGCACTCGATCGCGGCACGGTTCCGCTGCTCGGCGAGAACTGCTATTTGGCTGGGCCCGCGACGACCCGGAGCGCGCTGCGGTCCGAACTGCCGCGCGGGGTTCCTGCGTCGGCCGCGATCGTCCTGAGGCTCCCGCAGGGCCTCGTCGTC
This sequence comes from uncultured Solirubrobacteraceae bacterium, assembly GCA_963846015.1. GTDB lineage: Bacteria > Actinomycetota > Thermoleophilia > Solirubrobacterales > Solirubrobacteraceae > Palsa-465. The sequence continues at coordinate 33,313 of CAWJUE010000001.1, read as the reverse complement.
GTCCAGGCATCGAATCAGAGCGGTATAGGCATCGGGGCAGCTGCCGCGCGGTTCTTCGTGCTGCGTGATCGCGTTGCCGTGTCCGGTGCGCAGCTCATCGACCCACGCGCCAGCAGCGAAGCCGGCCAGCCCGTGGTGCAGTTCGGCTTCACCTCTCGCGGCGCTAAGGCGTTTCAGTCGTCAACCGCGACAATCTCCAAGCGCGGTGAGACCGTCAGCTCGGGTGATGCGCCCCTGTTCCAGCACTTCGCGGTGACGTTCGACGGCACGCTGCTGACCGTGCCTCAGATCGACTTCGAGAAGTACCCAGACGGTGTCGTCGAGACCGGAGGTCGAAACGGCGCCGACATCTTCGCCGGCTCTGCTCAGCAGACCAGGCGGGTCGTCAACGCGCTGCGGCTAGGCCCGCTGCCGCTGACGTTGCAACTGGTTCTGCAAACATGGCTGATCGGTGTTGCCGCCGTGGTCAGCTGTAGACCGCATGCAGGCGCTCGTGGACGAGCGCGAGCGTCTCGTCGGCCAGCGTGCGGACGCGGGCGCTGCCGGCGCGGAGCACCTCACGCAGGTACGCGCGGTCCGCGATCAGCTCGGCACGGCGGGCGCGGATCGGCCCGAACCGTTCGTTGACGGCATCGGTCACGAGTCGTTTGAGCGCCGCGCTCCCCGCGTCGCCCAGCGCTTCGGCGACGTGTTCGGGTGAACGGGCCAGGCACAGTGCTGCCAACAGCACCAGGTTCGACACCTCGGGCCGGGCGGCGGGATCGTAGGTGATCAGCCGCTGCGCGTCGGTCTTCATGCCCGCGATCAGCCGCGCGGTCTCGTCGGCCGTGGTGCCGATCGCGATCGCGTTGCGCCGGCTCTTGCTCATCTTCTGCCCATCGGCGCCGAGCAGCGCCGGGGCCTCACCCAGCAGCGCGTCGGGCAGCGCGAACAGCGGCATGCTCGGGTCGCAGTAACGGCGGTTGAAGCGCCGCGCGAGCGACCTGGTCAGCTCGACGTGGGGCAGCTGGTCGCGGCCGACCGGGACGACCGTGGCGCGACAGCAGAGGATGTCGGCCGCCTGGTGGACCGGGTAGGAAAACATCAGCCCTGACATCGTGTCGATCCCGGCGGCCGCGACCTCGTCCTTGACGGTCGGATTGCGGGACAGCTCGGCGACCGAGACAAGGCTCAGCAGCGGCAGCATCAGCTGGTTGAGCGCGGGCACCTGGGAGTGGGCGAAGATCGTCGCCTTCGCTGGGTCGATGCCGACCGCCAGGTAGTCGGCGACTAACTCCTCGACGTCACGTGGCAGCGATTCCGGGCTGTCGCGGTCGATGATCGTCTGGTAGTCGGCGACCAGCACGAGGACGTCGACGCCGAGGTTCTGCAGCCGGACGCGGTTGGCGAGCGTGCCGAAGTAGTGGCCGAGATGCAGCGGCCCGGTCGGGCGGTCGCCGGTCAGCACCCGGTGTTCGCCGGGGTGCCTGATCAGCGCGGTTTCGAGCTCGTTCGCGCCAACGTCGACGACGCCGGGCGGCGGGATTGGGTGACGTTCGATTGTGGATGACACGCGTTGCTCCTTGGACAGGGCCGCCGCGAGGGCGCGCGCGTCAGAACCGCTGTGACGGGCCGCCTTGCGGGCAGCCCGTTGGCATGGGTGAGCCGGGCTGCTTTACCGCAGCCGCCACCAGCAGGTGTTGGTGGTGATGCTCACCGGCCCACAGTTTACCGGGCGGCGAGAACCTTCCCGCGTCGCCGCGTCCCCGCGTCCCGTCGCGCCGATTCGATCATCCAGCGAGCCGATACACCGAGACGTGCGAGGTCGAGTCCGCCGTCAGCTCCGCGCCGGCCCAGTCGGCGTGCCGGCTCTCGAGCTTGAAGCCCGCCAGCTCGCCCATCAGGTCGAGCTCTGCCGGCCAGATGTAGCGGTGCGGGCTGCGGCTGACCCGCGCCTCCCGCCCCGCGGCGAACGTGAAGTGATGCGAGACCAGATGCTGGCGGAGCACGTCGTAGGTGTCGACGCCGATGTAGCCGGGCTCGGAGGCAAACACGGCCGCGTCCCGACCGGGCGGCAAGACGCGCAACTGGGGCACAGTCAGCTCGATCACGAATCGCCCGCCCGCCGACAGGTGCGCTGCGGCATTACGGAAGCACTGCACCTGGTCCGCTTGGGTCAGGAGGTTGCCGATCGTGTTGTAGACGAGGTAGACGAGCGCGTACTCGCCGGGCGCGCGGGCGGTCGCCATGTCGCCGAGCACGACCGGGATCGTCGTCTCATCCGCCTTCTCACGCAGTCGCGCGACCATCGGCCGTGACAGCTCGATGCCCGTCACCGGCACCCCGCTCGCCGCCAGCGGCACGGCCACGCGACCGGTGCCGATCGCGAACTCGAGCGCACGGCCGCCACCGGCCAGCTCAGCGAGCCGGCGAACCGTCGGCTCCAGCACCTCGCCGGCGAACATGCCCGTCCCGGGCGTGTCGTAGCGCCGAGCCGTGTCGGTGTCCCAGATCTCGTCCTGCCGCATCGCCGGAGCGTCTCAGACGCCGATCTCGAGATCCAAGCCCGCCGGCCCGAGCAGCTTCATCAGCAGTCGCCGCAGGTCCGCCGCGCAGGTCGATCAACCGGCCGACGTTGCCGCGCCGGATCTCCGAGGCGATCAGCTCCGTGGTGAGCATCACCGACGCGCGGACGTCAATCTCGGGCGGACTGGGAGCCGCCGGACCCCGGGCCTGATCCGCGATCACCCGGTTCAGGGAAACGAATCGCTCGTACTGACGGTCACGCTCGGCGATTGCCCGAGGGCCGGCGGCAGGGAGCTCCACGAAATAGGCGCGGGCCATTGCCGGCTTGTCCTGCCACCAATGCAGATAGATCTCCAGCGCGCGGTCCAGGCGCTCGGACGGTCCGAGGGACTGCAGCTCATCCTGATCGGGCATCAGCGCGCTCAGCAGTCGCTCGCCTTGTTCCTCGCACAGCGCGATGAAGCAGTCGACCTTGTCGACGAAGAAGCGATAGAAGGTGGCCGTCGAGACGCGCGCGGCCTTGATCACCTGCGGGACCGTCGTCGAGTCGTAGCCGAACTCGCCGACCAGCTCCTCCATCGCTCGCAGCAACCTGCCCCGTTGCGAGGCGAGCACCTCGTCACGTGAGAGCTTGTGGCGGCCTCTGGGGAGCGGCTCGCCGGTCCATCGACGCTGCGTGCTCATCGCTTCTCAATGTAGACGTGGCACGCTCCCGTAATCTAAGTACGCGTGTTTTTCTTGTTCTGCCGGCGAGTATCCGAAAGGGGAGACGATGGACTTCGAGCTGACCGAAGAGCAGCAGCTGGTGCGTGAGACGGCACGCGCGTTCACCGAATCGGAGATCGTCGCGCGCGGGCGCGAGAACGATCGCAACGCATATTTCGATCTCGAGCTGGTGGCGAAGCTCGCGGCGCAGGGATACCTCGGGGCGATCGTCCCGGCCGAGTACGGCGGCGCCGGGCTCGACTACCTCACCTACGGGCTCGTCGTGGAGGAGATCGGCCGCGGCGACTCGGCGATGCGTACGGTCGTCTCGGTCCAGACCTCGCTGGTCTGCTCCTCGCTCCTGCGGTTCGGCACCGACGAGCAGAAGCGCAAGTACCTGCCGAAGTTGTGCTCCGGCGAGTGGCTGGCGTGCTTCGGGCTGACCGAGCCTGACACCGGTTCGGACGCCGCCAACCAGAAGACCCGTGCCCGCCGCACCGACGACGGTTGGGTGCTCAACGGCTCAAAGATGTGGATCTCGCTCGGCAACTACGCGAAGCTGGCCCTGATCTTCGCCCAGACCGACCCGTCGCTGGGTCACAAGGGGCTCGCGTGCTTCCTGGTCGAGACCGAGGGCAACGATGGCTACCAGTCGCAGGAGATCCATCACAAGATGGGCCTGCGTGGTTCGGACACGGCGGCGATCTCGCTTGACGACTGCCGGGTGCCCGCCGACGCGATGCTGGGCGCGGTCGGAGACGGCTTCAGAGTCGCCATGAGCTCGTTGGAATCCGGGCGCTACAGCGTCGCCGCCGGCTGCGTCGGTATCTGCCAGGGCTGTCTGGACCACTCGGTTGCCTACGCCAAGGAGCGGACCCAGTTCGACCGGCCGATCGCCTCGTTCCAGCTCGTGCAGGCGATGCTCGCCGATATGCGCGTCCAGACCGACGCGGCGCGGATGCTCGTCTACCGCGCTGGGGCGCTGAAGGATGCCGGCAAGCCGAACTCGACCGAGACGTCGATCGCAAAGCTGTACGCGACCGAGGCCGCCGTCAGCTGCGCCAACACCGCGATCCAGGTTCACGGCGGCGCGGGCTACGTCGACGACCACCCGGTCGAGCGCTACTTCCGCGACGCGCGCGTGACCACCCTGTACGAGGGCACCAGCCAGATCCAGAAGCTGATCATCGGCCGGGCGCTGACGGGGATCAACGCGCTGGCGTGACCGAAGTACGGCGCGTCAGCCGCCGAAGAAGTTGCCGCTGAAGTGCAGATGCCCCGCTTTGTGCTTGCCGTCAACCAAAAACCGGACGCTCGAATTCCTCGAGCGTGTACTGCATCGGTCATCCCGAGCCGGGCGTACAAACGCCTCGCGTTCGGGTTGTCCGACGCCACGGTCAGTCCGGCGTGGCGCACCCCGGCGGCGAGCCACGCATCGACCGTCGCCGACAGGAGCGCGGTCCCGACCCCGCGCCCGCGCCAGGCGCGGCTCACGCCGAGCACCGAGACGTAGCCAAGCGCACCCTCGAGGCGGCGTTCGGCGAGCAGGTATCCGACGATGCCGCCGCCGCTCCGTCGCCGTCGTCGTCGTCGCGCTCGACCGCGACCAGCGTGGCGCCGGCGTCCAACGCCGGCGACCGCAGATGCTCGTCACGGAACTGCGCGAACGTCTCCGGCTCGGAGTCGGCGTTGTCGGCGAACGCCTCGGCGTCGACGCGATGCAGTTCTCGCGCGTCTCGTTTGACGTCAACCCGCCGCAACGCGATGCCGGGCGGCGGCTCGCCGCACAGCGGCTCTGGCGGTGACATCTCCATCCGGTGCTGGCTGCGGACCCGCTGATAGTCGGCGCCGCGCAGCAGCGCCGCCGCGTCCGCGTTGCTGGAGTCGATGATCTGCCGGTGGACCCGAACACCGCGTGTGCGGCTGCGGGCCATCGTCCAGCGCAGCAACTCCGAGCCGATACCGCGTCCACACCAGTCGGGCGCAACCGAGACGAGCTCGCGGTCACGAGTCGCGAGCGCGTAACCGACGACCCACCGGCCCGCCACCGCCAGCATCCCGTCCGCGGCGAGTTCGATCTCCGGCTCGGACCAGTGCGCACACACCATCTCGACCGTGACCTCCGTGCTGCCGCGATCGGCTCGCTCACGCTCGTTGATCACCGCGGTCACCGCCGGAGCGTCGGCCGGGATCGGCGCGCGGAAGCCCACCTCTGACGCTGCTGTCGTCACCGGTCGGGCCCGGTCGCGACCGGCCGCGATGGGTCCCGGCTCCACTGCGACCACGAGCCGGGGAACAGACGCCCGCCGCGCCGGCCGGCGTGCTCGGCGATCAGCAGGTTGTGACAGGCGGTGACGCCCGAGCCGCAGGAGGAAATGAAGTCTTGATCGTCGCCTTCGATCCCGACCGTCGCCAGCCGCTCACGAAGCGAACCGACCGCCAGCAGGCGCCCGTCGGCGCCCAGGTGCTCGCGACATGGCAGCGACCGTGCGCCCGGGATGTGGCCGGCACGGGGGTCGAGCGCGTCGGGCGCGCCCTCGAAGCGGTCCCGGGGCCGAGCGTCGATCAGCACGGATCCCGAGGCGTCCACGGCAGCCACCTCGTCGATCGACGCCAACAGCCGCGGGGGCCATTCGTCGGGCACCGTCAGCGGCGGCTTGACCCGCCGCAGCGGCGGCCCCGGACCGGTTTCGGGAAACGGACCGGTGCCGGCGTCAAGCAGGGCCGCCTCATGACCGAGTGCCCGGAGCATCCAGACCAGTCTGGCCGCCAACACGCCGCCGGCGTCGTCATACGCGACGACGAGGTCGCCGTCCCCAACCCCCAGGTCGGACAGCGACGTCGCGAACGCCGCCGGCGACGGCAGTGGGTGACGGCCGCCGCAATCGGACGCCGGCGCCGAGCAGACCGAGTCGAGCGGCACGAGCACGGCGCCGGGCAGGTGACCGGACGCGAACTCCGCCCGTGGTTCGCGCCCGTCGGGGTACCAGCGGACGTCGAGCAGCACGGTGTCCGGCCCCGCGCCCGCCAGCCACTTCATGGAGACGATCGGATCCATCGCGCCGACGGTACCGGACACGGGTTTGAGCGAATCTGGGCACGTGGCGCTTGCTCACGGCCGTCCGCAGCGGATAGCGTGGCTCGTCGTGACCCGCGTCTGCGCCCAGCAGCTGGATCCGGTCGTCGGCGATCTGGACGGCAACCGGCGGCTGGCGCTGAGCGCGATTGCCGAGGCGGTCGATGCCGGCGCCGAGGTGATCGTGCTGCCAGAGCTCGTGACCAGCGGCTACATGTTCGAGTCCGCTGACGAGGCCGCGGCGGCCGCGATCGCGCCCGACCACGAGATCCTGCGCGAGTGGGCCGACGCCGCCCACCGGCACGGCGTGATCATCGCCGGCGGCTTTGCCGAGCGGGGTCAGGACGGCCACACGTACAACAGCGCCGCGGTGATCGACCCGACTGGACTGCGGGCCGTGTACCGCAAGCTGCACTTGTGGGACCGTGAAAAGTTGTGGTTCGAGCCGGGAGCCGAGCCGCCGCCGCTGCTGGACACGAGCGTCGGCAGGTTATCGGTGATCGTCTGTTACGACGTCGAGTTTCCGGAGCTGACGCGGATCATCGCGCTGGCCGGCACGCAGCTGTTGCTGGTGCCGACCAACTGGCCGCTGATGGACCGTCCGGACGGGGAGCGGCCGGGCGAGGTCGTGATCGCGATGGGAACGGCGCGCGGCAACCGGATGGCGATGGCGTGCGCCGACCGGACCGGGGTCGAACGCGGCCAGCCGTGGACAGGCTGCAGCACGATCATCGGCGCCGATGGCTGGGTTGCCGCCGAGAAGGCCGGCGCCGACGCGCTCGGCATCGGTCCCGTGATCGCCGACATCGACCTCGAGCGCGCGCTCGACAAGCGCTACACGGAGTTGGCCGACGTGTTCGCGGACCGCCGGCCGGCGCTGTACGCGGGGCTCTCCGGATAACGTCGCGGACCGACCGTTACAACCGAATCTGCTGCCCCATCAGCACGGTCCGCTCCTCGGGCAGCGCGAAGTCCTCGACCGGGCTCGAGGCGTTGCGCACCATGAAGACGAAGATCGCCTTCCGCCAGGGCGGCATGCCCGGAGCCCTGGTGCGGACGATCTGCATGCGGGAGACGAAGTAGGAGGCGTGCTCGAGGTCGAGGTTGCGGGCGAGCAGCCCGCGCTTGCGGGCCAGGGCGAGGTCGCGGGGGAGGTCGATGTGATCGCGATAGCCAACGTGCAGCGTGATGTGGCCGACCTTGAAGCGGCCGGAGCCCAGCCACGCGAACGAGCACCGGTCGAGCAGCTCGACATGCGAGATCGAGACTGGCTCGATGGTCGCGATCAGCACCGTCTCGTGCAGCACGTGGTTGTGCTCGACCTCGGCGCGCAGCGCCAGCGGCGTGGTGGCGACGGTGGGTGCCAGGTAGATCGCGGTGCCAGGGACGCGGTCCAGCGGTGGCTCGACGGCCGGCAAGCCGGCGAGGAACGCGTCGAGCGAGCCCTCCTCCTCGAGCCGGTTGGTGGTCACGATCCGGCGTCCCTGCCGCCAGGTCAGCATGATGAAGGCGAACGCGAGTCCGACCGCCAGCGACAGCCAGGCGCCGTGGTCGATCTTCGTCAGGTTCGCGGCGAAAAACGCAATCTCCACGATCAGGAACACGACCACCAGCGGGCCGAGCCGCCACCACGGCGTCTTCCACATCGCGCGGGCGAGCGCCGTGAACAGGATCGTGTTCAGGATGAACGTGCCGGTCACCGCCACCCCGTAGATGTCGGTCAGCTTGTTGGAGTTCTGGAAGATCAGCACCAGCGCCGCGACCCCAGTGCAGAGGAACCAGTTGATGATCGGGACGTAGATCTGCCCCTCGATGTTCGAGGTGTTGACGATCTTGATCCGCGGCAGCAAGCCGAGCTGGAGCGCCTGCTTGGCGACCGAGAACGATCCGGTGATTGCGGCCTGTGAGGCGATGATCGTCGCCAATGTCGCCAGGACGACCAGCGGGATCTGCATGCTGTGGGGCGCGAGGAGGTAGAACGGGTTGGAGACCTTCGACGGATGCGCGAGCACCAACGCCGCCTGGCCGAGGTAGTTCAGCAGCACTGCCGGTAGCACGATCGCGAACCACGTGAAGCGGATCGGCCCTGCCCCGAAGTGGCCGCGGTCGGCGTACAGCGCCTCGGCGCCGGTTACGCACAGCACCACGCCCCCCAGCGTTAGGAACGCGTCGAGCCCATGGTCGAGCATGAACCGCGCGCCGTAGGTCGGCGACAGCGCCGTGAGCACGCCGGGGTGCAGGGCGACCTCGTGAGCACCGAGCAGCGCGATGACGACGAACCAGACCAAGATCACCGGTCCGAACAGCCAGCCGACCGCGCCGGTCCCGAAATGCTGCGCCATAAACAGACCGATCAAGATCACGAGTGCGATCGGGACAACAAGATGGGACAGGCTCGGCGTCACCACGTCGAGGCCCTCGACCGCCGACACGACGGAGATCGCCGGCGTGATCATTCCGTCACCGAAGAACAACCCGGCGCCGAAGATCCCGAGCACCACGAGCACCGCCATGTGGGGAACGCGCCGGCGTGTGACGAGCGCGACCAGCGCCATGATCCCGCCGTCGCCGCGGTTGTGGGCGCGCATGATGAAACCGGCGTACTTGATCGAGACCTCGATCATCAGCGCCCAGAAGATCAGCGACGCGATCCCGTAAACGCCTGCCAGGTTCGTGTGGACCGCGTGATATCGGTCCGGGGTGAAGATCGTCTGGACCGTGTACAGCGGACTGGTGCCGAGGTCCCCGTAGACGATCCCGAGCGCGCCGAAGGCCAGCACTGCCTTGCTGGCGTGGGCGACCACATCACGGTCGTCTGATCCGGCACTGCGGACCGCCTCAGACGGCCCGGTGTCCTTCGCCGCGACCGGTGCGACCGGCCAGTAGCCGAGCTTGTGCGCCGCCTCGTGCAAACTCCTGGGAACCCGGGTTGGCGTCCCGGTCGGCGGGTCGTGTTCGGCGGTGTCGCCACGGTCCCGAAACGGGTGAGAGGGGCTCACGTGAGCGCGTATCGTCTCACCCCGCGCAACCGCGCGGGGTCAGCGGTGTGAGCTGGCGACGATCCGGTAGGTCGCGCCGGCCTGATCGAACGCCATGCCCTGCGGGTGCCTGGGCCGGGGATGATCGTCCGGCGCGCCGGGGGCGCGGCCGGGTGGCGCGCCCGCGGCCGCAGCAGCGTCACCATGTCTTCGGTGGGTGCGCTGACGAGCAGATCGGGTTCGGGCGTCCACGTCTCGAATCGGACCGCGTGCGTGATCGAAAGTTCAGCACACGGTGCGAACCGTGATTGCATCACTATCCGTGGGGATTAACGCTCGCGCCCAGCAAACGTCCGAAATGGATGCTGTCGTCTTCGACCTCGGCGGCGTTCTGCTGGACTGGAATCCCCGTTACCTGTACCGGAAGCTGATCGACGATGAAGCCGAGATGGAACGGTTTCTCGCAGAGGTCTGCACGATGGAGTGGCATGCCGCGCACGACCTTGGCGTACCGGTGGCCGAGTCGTGCGCCGCGCTTGCGGCAGCCCACCCGGAGTGCGCGGAGCTGATCAACGCCTGGGGCGAGCGTAGCGAGGAGATGATCGCCGGTCCGATCCCGGGGAGCGTGGAAATCCTCGAAGAACTGCTCCAGACAGGGGTTCGCTGCTACGCGCTGACGAACATGGAACGGGAGACCTATCCGTTGCGGCTGCGGCGGTTCCCGTTCATGGGCTGGTTTGCCGGGACAGTCGTGTCCTCCCATGAGGGCGTCGCAAAGCCCGACCCGGAGATCTTCCGTCGCCTAGTGGACCGATTTGCACTCGACCCGGCACGTACGATCATGATCGACGATTCGGCGCCTAATATTGACACAGCCGCCAGCCTGGGGATGACGGCGCTGAGGTTTACGTCACCTATCGCATTGCGCGCCGCATTGGATGGATTGCGGCTGTTGTCTTACCCATCGGACCGGGAAAGGTACTAGGATCGCGCCTTATGAGTCATACCACTGAATTGCGGAACAAGCTCATGGAGGGTATCCACGAGCTCGAATCGGACCTGGGTCGGCTCCGTGCGGCGGTGGCCGCGCTCGACGGAGACTCACGTTCATCGAAGCCGGCGGCGGAACCGAGTGCTCCGCGGCGGCGCAGTCGGCGACGCAACCAGGGATCGGAGATCGTCCCCGCAGGCAAGATCGAGTCGCTGCTCGGCTCAACCGATGGGATCACCACGGCCGAGCTGGCTCGTCAGACCAACGGCGGTCACGAGCAGATCCTGTCGATTCTGAAGGAGCTCGAGCAGGCCGGCAAGGCCTATCGCAGCGGCACCCGCCGCTCGACCCGTTGGCATGCGGGCGCGGAGTCCACGCGGGCAAGCTCCAGCCGCTCCAACGGCTCGGGCGCGCGCGCCGGCGAAGGCAACGCTGGGGCCGCCGCCGGCTCGGCCGCATGAGTTGGCGTTGAGGAGCGCGTGATGTCAGGACCGATCTATACCGCCCACGCGGTCGTCACCGGCGGCCGCGCCGACGGCCACGGCGTCACATCCGATGGCGTGCTCGACGTGCAATTGCAGCTCCCCTCGGAGATGGGCGGCGACAGCTCGGGCACCAACCCCGAGCAGCTGTTTGCAGTTGGGTACGCGGCGTGCTTCGAGGGCGCGCTCGGTGTCGTGGCGAGGCGGGAGCACGCGGAGCTCGGGGACGTGTCGATCGAGTCAGGTGTCAGCCTCTCGGCGAACCCGTCCACCAAGGGCTTTGACCTGAGCGTCTCGCTCGACGTAACGCTGCCCGGGGTGGAGGATCCCGATCAAGCGGTCACGCTCGTGGCGGCCGCCCACCAGGTGTGCCCGTACTCCAACGCGACCCGCGGCAACATCGAAGTGGCGCTGACGGCAAACGGCCAGCCGGTGTCGTAGCGGGTTGGTCAGCCGCGCAGCGCGCGCGCCAGCCGGGTCGCCCTCGGTCCGACGCCGGGCTTATCGTCCGTCAACGTGATCTCCGTGTTGCTGATCTCCGGAAGCGCCCGCGATGGCTCCACCAACGTGGCGGCGCTCCGGACCGCGGCGGCCGTTGCCGGCGACGAGGTCGATGCCGTCCTGTTCGGCGGGATCGGTGAGCTGCCGCTGTTCAACCCCGATCACGACCGCGAGGGCGTCCCGATCGACCCGCGCGTGGCCGCGATGCGTTCCGCCGTCGAGGCCGCGGGTGCGCTGCTGCTCTGCACCCCTGAGTACGCCGGCGCGCTCCCGGCCGCGCTGAAGAACCTGCTGGAGTGGACGATCGGCGACGCCGGCACCTACCGCAAGCCCGTCGCCTGGATCAACGCCGCCGGCCCCGCCGCTCCGAGCGGCGCTGCCGACGCACACGAATCACTCGCCAAGGTGCTGCGCTACGCCGGTGCGGAGATCGTCGACGGCGCCTGCGTCCGCGTCCCGGTCACGCGCGACATGATCGGTCCCGACGGCCTGATCTCCGATCACAGCTCACGGGTGGCGATCGCCGATGCGGTCGCGGCGCTCATCGATCACGCGCGCGCTCGCGCGCGCGAGACGGACGGTGCGAAGACCTGAACGTCCCGAGGGTCTGAGCGCTCCGGCTTGGGCGGTCACGTGCACCGCGCCGAGAGCGATCTCTCACACCGCTCGTGACTGGGACCCGCCCGCATACAATCGGACCTGCGCCCCCATGGTCTAGCGGTTAGGACGCCTGCCTTTCACGCAGGAAATCGCCGGTTCGAATCCGGCTGGGGGTACTCCGAGAGTCCCTGGAAATGCGGTAGTCTGCGCGCCCACTGGAGCAGCTCAGAGCACAAGCCCGGGAACTGGGTACCGCTTCTGGGTACCGATCGCCGCGAAATTGAGTGGTCCGGGTTCCGTATGTCCGCCGATCGTCGACTCCCGAGGGCGCGCGGAGAACCAGCCCGAGCCGCAAGTCCACGCGGGTAGCTCGAAGCCGACAGGGGCAGTTGCAAGCAGGAGGTCACCGGTTCGATCCCGGTTGGCTCCACTCGAGAAGTGCCTGCAAGGACGCAGGTTCCGGCTCCTCCGCAGCGCCGGTAGACGACCCGCGGCGCATTGGTCATCAAGTTTCGTCATCAAACGTGAAGCTGTCGATGGCCTGACCCCCGAGTGGAGTCGCTTGGTGAGTCGATCGCTCTCCGCCGGAGGGTCTGAAAGCATCTAAAAAGCCTTTTAGATGCAGTTAGACGCATGGATCCGCACCAGAACCCATACACACCCGGCGCCGGCGTCCGCCCGCCTCGCCTGGTCGGTCGGGACGCCGAGATCAAAGATTTCGGCGTTGCGTTCAAGCGACTTGCCGGCCGGCCAGTCCGCGCGCAGCTTCGTCCTTGATGGACTGCGCGGTGTCGGGAAGACGGTCGTGCTCAACGAGGCAGATACCGTGGCGCGCGCGCACGGATGGGTCAGCTCTGGAGTCCTTGAGTGCAATGAGGATGACGACCTTCCGCTGCTGATGGCACGCCTCTGTCACCGCGCGCTGCGTCGCCTCAGCACGGGTCGGCGAGTTGGGGCCGCGGCTAAGCGGGCGCTCGGTGTGCTGCGTGCCTTCACGTTTGCGATGGACGAGCACGGCGCCTGGCGGTTCAACATCGACGTGGAGGCAGTTACCGGAGTTGCTGATTCGGGCGATGCCGAGGCCGACATCGTGGAATTGCTCGCTGAGGTCGGAGCCGCAGCCGCCCAACACGGGTCGGGCGCGGCGTTCCTGCTCGACGAGCTGCAGTTCCTCGGAAAGCGAAGTCTCGCAACGCTCGCGGCGGCGATGCACGGCATCAGCCAGCAGAACGCACCGGTGCTGCTGATCGCGGCGGGTCTTCCCCAGCTCCCGATGATGCTCAAGAACGCCAAGCCGTATACGGAACGTCTCTTTGATTACCGAACGATCGGGAGCCTCCCACGAGCGACTGCCGCAACCGCTCTAACGGTCCCCGCGGAGCGCGCAAGAGCCACGTTCGATCAAGACGCTCTGGACCTGATCCTCGACCGTGCCGACGGATACCCGTACTTCCTTCAACAGTGGGGCGAGACCGTCTGGCGAGAGGCCGAGGGTCCCGCGATCACGCTGCGCGATGCCGAGGTCGCCGAGGAGCTCGTCAACGACGAACTGGACCGCCGGTTCTTCCGGGATAGGTACGAGAGGGCAACCGAGGCGGAGCGGATCTACATGGCCGCGATGGCGGATCTCGGTGACGGCCGACAGAGCTCGGGCGAGATCGCCAAGCGCTTGGGGATGGTCCCGAAGGAGCTGTCGGTCCGCCGAGCTGGCCTCATCGAGAAGGGGCTGATCTTCAACCCCGCAGGCACGCAACTTGACTTCACCGTGCCGCAGTTCGCCGCCTACCTGCGCCGGGTCCACCCATTTGACCCCGAGGAGCGTCCCACCCGGGGTCGGCCTCGCCGAGCGTGATCTCAGACGTGACCATGTCTAAAACGGTTTTTAGTCTCGCTTAGAGGTCGCCAGACCGCCTGCCGCGCCCGCGCCATCGCTTGGTCGCCGAAGGACCCGGACGCTAGAGCAAGCGAGTGCCTCCGCGGCAACGCGATCACCCGGGCGCCGGGGTTGCGGACGATCCCTACGTCGCCCAAGCGATCACCCGCCGGTACCAAGCTGTGGGACCGATGCGATCGTGGACGTCGCGTCTACTCGAGGCGTGACAGGGTGCTCTCTGGAACCCAGCCCTCGCGTCCGTTCTCCGCGCGGCACCAAACCCAGCCGCTGCTCAAGTCTTCGCACAACACCGCGAGTTTCTCGCCCGCCTCCGTAGGTAACTCCGTGGTGTCGTATCGCTGTTTGATGACCGCTTTCGCGCCCTGGCGATCCAAGTGACGCTCAGGAACCCATCCCGAGCCTTGCTGCGCGGTGACGAAGACGAAGGCTGGCCACTCGCCATCGCGCTCGCCCACCGTCACGCGGTCGCCGATCTCCACGCGGATCGGCAGACGGGCGGGAACTTCGTGGGCCGATCTTGCAACCACGAACCGGTTCACGGATCTAAGGATGTCACGCCCTGAGCAGGTCTCGGTCGCCAACGAGCGTCGTGTCGCCGTTTGGATCATCCGCTCGCTGGGCGGCGAGATGACGAAGGCATCGTCGGCGACTTGCTTGGTGAGAGGATGCCGCGATGGCCGCGCGCACGATTCCTGGATGGCTGACAAGGGTTCTCGCGGCGCCTACCTATCTGTATGACTGGGACGCCGGCTGGCTTCTGGGCCGGCGGTTTCTGCGGCTTACCCATGAAGGTCGCCGCTCGGGACGTGTCTACCGGACGATGCTTGAGGTCGTCGGCGAGGATCGTGTTGTCGGCGAGGTGTTTGTCATGGCTGGGCTGGGTCGGTCGGCTCAGTGGTATCGGAATGTGCGAGCCGGCCATGCGCTAGAGATCGCGATTGGTCGTGAGCGTTTTCGTCCGTCATGCCGCGAGCCGGATTCGGCGGAGGCTGCCAACGTGCTCGCTGCGTACGAGCGACGCAATTGGTTGATAGCCCCGGTGCTGCGGCTGGTGCTGAGTCGCCTGGTCGGGTGGCGCTACGACGGCTCGCCGGCCGGCAGGCAGCGGCTGGTGGCCGAACTACCGCTCGTGGCGTTTCGACCGACGAGCTAACAACCCCGCCGCGCGGCCGCTCCCAGCCAGTAGCTTCGATCAGGCTGTTGCTGTCCCCGCCGTCCGGTAGCAACGACCCGGCCTGAGCGATGGAGGGACGTGTCGCGCCGCGCCGAGCTCGAGTACTCGGTTGCCAGCGTCCCGCGATCGCTTTCAGCGGCTTGCCCGCTCCGAGGCGCGCCATCGCAACGGCGACAAGGCGATCACGCGCGCCGACGCCAGCTCGCGATGTCCTTGCCGCGATGTCCTTGCCGCGACTGCGCTACGCAAGCCGTCGCTGAGCGCTCGTCCGCGCTTGCGGCTGGCGTCAGGTGCCGCAGAAGGTCTGGTAGGGCCCGAACGTGTCGGGGGCTGGTTCGGCGTAGCGCTCGTGGTCTGGCCGCGCTACGAACGGGTCAGAGACGATGTGCAGGAGGTCGCTGAAGGGAACGAGGTCGCCGCCGGAGGCGGCGGCGAGTGCTTCCTCGACGAGGTGGTTGCGGGGGATGTAGATCGGGTTGCGGGCGTCCATGGCGTCGGCGACCGCGATCGCGTCCTGTGCCTCGCGGGCCAGGGCGGCCTGCCAGCGCCCGGCCCAGCGGTCATAGGCAGCTGGGTCGGTGAATTGCGAGCGAGGTCCGTGCCCGGTGCCCCGCACGGCGGTCGAGAGCGCGCGCAGGGCGCCGGTGAAGTCGACGCGCTGGTCGCGCAGCAGCGTGAGCAGGTCATCGACGAGTGCGTCGGCCTCGGGGTCGGTGCCCGCGAGGCCGAGCTTGGCGCACATCCCGGCGCGCCAGTTGGCGTCGTAGCGGCCCGGGAACGACCCGACGAGCTCGGTGGCCGTGGCGACCGCCGTGTCCTGGTCCTCATCGAGCAGCGGCAGCAGCGTCTCGGCAAAGCGGGTCAGGTTCCAGCCGGCGATCGCCGGCTGGTTGCCGTACGCGTAGCGGCCGCCGTGGTCGATCGAGCTGAACACGGTGTCGGGATCAAACGCGTCCATGAACGCGCACGGCCCGTAGTCGATCGTCTCCCCGGAGATCGCCATGTTGTCGGTGTTCATGACACCGTGGATGAAGCCCACCTGCATCCAGCGGGCGATCAGCGACGCCTGGCGCCGAGCACGCTCTCCAGCAGGGCCAGGTACGGGTTGTCGGCCTCGGCGGCCGACGGGTAATGACGAGCGATCACATGGTCAGCCAGGCGCCGCACGAGCTCGGGTCCGCCCCGTGTGGCCGCGTACTGAAACGTGCCCACGCGGATGTGGCTGGCGGCGACGCGGGCGAGCACCGCGCCCGGCAGCAGCGTCTCACGGGCGACCGTCTCGCCGGTCACGCAGACGGCCAGGGCGCGGCTGGTGGGGATGCCCAGCGCGTGCATCGCCTCGCCCATCAGGCACTCGCGCAGCATCGGGCCCAGCGCGGCCTTGCCGTCACCCGAGCGCGCAAACGGCGTCGCGCCCGAGCCCTTGAGATGCACGTCCCAACGAGCGCCGCGCGGGTCGACGACCTCCCCCACCAACAGCGCGCGGCCGTCGCCGAGGCTCGGCGCGTAGAAACCGAACTGGTGGCCGGCGTACGCCTGCGCCACCGGGTTTGAGCCCGTCGCCACGGCGGCGCCGCTGAGCACAGCTACGCCGTCAGGGCTGCGTAGCGCCTCCGGGTCGAACCCGAGCTCAGCACCCAGCCGCTCGTTGAGCACCACCAGCTGCGGTGCCGGCGGCATCGCCGGCTGCCAGGACACACACAGCTCGTCGAGCTCGCGGGCGTAGAGGTCATCGAAGGCGATCGTCGGCGCAGACACGGAAGAGCTCATCGATCGAGCCTAGTCCAACCCACATCGAGGCAACGCAGACGCCATCAGCCGCCGAACCGCGACCCGAGGCGACAAGCTGACGACCGTTACCGCGGCAAGGGGATCGTCAGGTGCCGGCGCGTCAGATGAGCACCTCGTCGCCGAGACGTCGTGAGTCTCGCTTGAGTGGGCAATTGAAAGCGCTCGTGCCGGGCCACTCGCCCGCAGCCAACGGGTTCAGTTTGCCGGCAGCCCCTGAGACTAGCGGAGCCACCCGAACCACAAGCGCCGAGGTTTGATCGCGACCGCGCTGAGTTGGGTGTGGCCTAGGCAGATCACACCAACCATCGGCAGCCGAGCCCGAGACTGTTCTCAATTCGTGAGTCTTCTATGTCAAGTAGACCGTGGTCGGGATGCTGCTGGGGTCGCGGAGGAGGTGGTAGACGCGGCGGGCGAGGTGGCGTTTGAGGTTGCGGATGGCTTCGCGTTTGGTCTTGCCGTTGGCGCGCTGCTCGGCGATGTAGAGGGGGGTGCGGGGGTTCGTCTCGGATCCGTGATGGCGAGCATGTAGAAGACGCGGTTGAGTCGGCGGTTGCCGCTGTGATCGAGGCGGTGGCGATCGGTGCGTCCGGAACCGATGGGGATCGGTATACAACCGGCGAGGCGAGCGAGTTGTGCGTCTGAGGTGAAGCGGTCGATCCCGGCGATCTCGCCGATGAACTTCGCGGCCAGCAGCACCCCGGTCCCGGGTTCGGCCAGCTGGGTCAGCGCCCTAGCGGGGATCTCCCAGTCGGACCAGAGGTCGTGCAGCTGCCAGCGCAGTTCGTTGACCAGGCGGGTGCGTGCCCATGGCATCCATGCCACGGAAGCCGTGGCCGACCACCAAGCCCGGATCCGCAGGCGTCTCGCCGGGCTGGGTTGTCCGCCGGGACTTGACCGCAGTCGAGCCGGATCGGCTGTGGGGCGGGGATCTGTCGTATCTGCGCTGCTGGGAGGGTGTTGTCTACTTCGCGTTCGGTGATCGACGTGTTCAGCCGGCGTGTGGTCGGCTTTCGCGTCGCACATGCGACCGACCTGGTGCTCGACGCACTACGGATGGCGCTCCGGACCCGCGCGCCCGGCGCGGACCTCCGGCTTGTCGCGCACGCCGATCGCGGTTCGGCGATCCACGTCTGCCGCCTATACGCAGGTCCTGACCACCGCGTCCTTGCCGTCCGTCGGCAGTGTCGGTGACGCCTATGACACGCGATGGCCGCGAGCTTCGTCGACTCGTTCAAGACCGATTTGATCCGCGACCGCGTCTGGCGATCACGGTCCCACTTCGAGCTCGCGGTGGTGGAATACATCCGCTGGTCTAACCACGCCGGCTGCACGAATCGCTCCGCGACATCCCGCCCCTCGAGTTCGACTTGCCGCCGCCGCACCGGCCGCTCAGCAGCTCGAACCGGCTCTCGGTCTCGGCGTGGTTCATCGCTCCAGCAGAGGTACGACCGCTTCGGGATCGTCTCCGATCGACGGTGTCAGAACAAGCTAATTGACAGACAACAAGAATCTACGAACCCGCTCTCCGCTAAATCCGGTCGTGCCCCGCGCCGTGCCGTCTCATCCAGGGAGCCTGACTATCGCCGAGGGGGTCTCAGGCGTTCTGGCGATAGAGGGCGATATGCGGGGGCATAGGATTGCTCGATGAAGTCGCGTCGCGCTGAGCAGCCCAGCCGCTCCGGCTTGCAGCCGCAAACGCCCGCGGCGATGATCGACGAGCGCCTGGCTGCGGGCACGATGGTCGCTCTGGCGGCGATGTCTCTCGCCGTGTTTGCGATCGCGATCGACTCGACGGCGCTGAGCGTCGCCTTGCCGGTGATCGAGCGTGACTTCTCGGTAGACGTGTCCTCGGTCCAGTGGGTGATCAATGCCTACGGCTTGGTCTTCGGGGTCCTCATCGTCGCGGGGGTAGGCTCGCGGACACACTCGGTCGCCGGGGCACGTTCCTGACGGGGGCGGCGATATTCGCGTTGTTCTCCGGGCTCGGCGGGGCGGCGCAGAGCGCTGGTTGGCTGATCGCCGCCCGCGGATTGATGGGTGTGGGCGCGGCGTTGATGCGGCCTGCGACCCTGGGCATGACGTACGCGGCGCTGCCGCCGCGCCGGGCCGGCCTGGCGGGCGGGTTGATCCTCGGGGTGGCGGGCATCGGCAACGCGCTCGGGCCCCTGATCGGCGGCGCGCTGACCGACCTCGCCAGCTGGCGGTGGGTCCTGTTCCTCAACGTGCCGGTGGCGGTGATCGCCGCGGTGGCAACTTGGCTGAAGATCGACCAGCCGCACATAGGCGGCGCGCGCAAGCGCATCGATGGCTCCGGCATCATCGCGCTGTCGTGCGGGTGCTTTGCGTTGCTGATCGCACTGGATGAGGGCACCAGTCTCGGCTTCGGTGACTGGCGGGTGATCGTACTGCTGGCGGTGTCCGTGGCCGCCGCCGCGACGTTCCCGTGGCTGGAGCGTCGCCAGGGATCGTCAGCGCTGATCCCCCCAGACGTCGCGCGCAGCCGGCAGTTCATCGCTGCCTGCGTCGTGATCGCGCTCCTGGCCACAGGCTTCTTCGCTTCGTTGCTCTACCTGCCGCAGTACACGCAGAAGCTGCTGGGCTACTCGGCGCTGCATGCGGGGTCGGGCTGCTGCCGCTGATGCTTGTCTACGGCGTCATGTCGTTTGTGGCAGGAACGCTGTACAACCGCCTCGGTCCCAAGCTGACGACAGCCGCCGGAGCCGGTCTGATGACCGCCGGCCTGCTGCTGCTGTCGTTGATCCCCAGCGGCGTGAGCTACGGCGGTCTGGTTCCCGGGATGGTCGTGTTCGGAGCCGGGCTCGGGCTGTTCCTATCATCGGCCACCACCGTCGGCGTCACCGCGCTTGCCCCGTCGCGGGCCAGCCTCGGCGGTGGCGTGCTGCACATGCTCCACCTGACGGCGGGATCGGTGGGACTGGGGTTGACGACCGCGGTCTTCACCGCGGCCTTTCACTCGACCAGCAGCAGCGCGGTTGCCGCCGGCACCATCAACCGCGCACAGGAGCATGCGGTCAACGGCCTGCTCGCCGGCTCGACCTCCGCCCAGCAGCTGACCCAGCGCGATCGCGCGGGCAGCGTGCTGGGGCATGTCGCCCGTGACGCGTTTCTCAGCGGCATGCACTCCGGCTTCCGCGTCGCCGCTGCCCTCGCCGCAGCGGGCTGCCTGGTCGCGATCGGGTTCGTCGACTCACAACCGTCATCGCACGCCGACGCAGAATCCTGACCCGACGGCCTATGCCGAGACTGCAGCATGGTCGCCGAGGCGGCCACGAGCGAGCCGTGGGATGCCATGCAGGCGACTGAGGCGACTCTGCATGGCCTGCTTCACATGGTCGGTGTGGCCGCGCGCAACGGTAACCGTCTCGGTAGCCGAGCATCACACCATCGCCGCGCACCTACGGCGTGCGCTTGAGGCTGACGCCTACCCCCGTCTTGAATTGCCGGTGATGACCTTGTACGCCGGGAATCCGGACAAGCCGCAGGTGTGGTGGAAGTGGCTGCTTGGGCACTACTACGCAGCTGCTGGCGGGCAACCGCCCTGCGACCCAGCGCCCCGAACCCCCGAACCTCACACCGAGTTGTGAATCCGACTCTCAGTCGGTCGATCGCGCGCACCGACCTCCGAACTCCACCGCTCCTGGCTCGTCGCCGAGGGAGTCACGAGCCGGCGGCTTCCGCTTCCTCCCTCCGCCGACTCGGAGCAGGGGTCGCCCGACGCCGTAGAGGTCGGTTGAGACAGCCGCAGATTCGTGCACGCCACCGTCTCAGGTCCGCTGGGGGTTGACCCGGTCTGTGGGATCGCGGAGAATCCTCGCGTCAATGAGCCGCTTTCGGGAATGGAGTGCTGTTCGACTGCTCGGCTTGGTCGTCGTGGTGACCGCGCTGCTCGCCGCGCTACCCGCCGTCGCAGGGGCAAGGTCCAGGCCGCCGATGCGCCACGTGTCGCTTCTGTATGTCGTCAACGCCGGCTCCGGGACGCTCGCACCTCGGCGGGCGCGCCGCTTCACCTTGACGCTCCGGTCGCTGGAGCCGAGCGGTGTGTGGTTCTCCGACCGGCCTGTGCGTCGCAGCGGCGCGTTTCCATCGCGACTGCTGCCGGCAGGGTGGAAGGGGCTCGGGTTCGTGTCTCAGCCGCCCAATGCAGCGCTGGTGTACTCGACCGGAGCCGACCGTGCGGGCAGCACCGTCGTCGTGCGGCTCGGACATCCCCGCTCTCTACGAGGTGGCCGCGCGATCTCGTTCACCGCGAGGATGCTCAACCCGGCCACGGTCCGGTCACCCGCCCTGGCGGCGCGCGCCAAGCACGCCGTCTCGTCTCCGCCTGTGCGCTTCGCGCACGCCAGCTTGTTCATCGACGATGGCACCGCACCAGTCTTAGGCGGATGCATCCTTCAGCCCTACACGCAATGTGAAGGCGCCGATCTGCAGGGCGCGGACCTCCATGGGGCGCAGCTGATGTATGCCAACTTCGCGGGCGCGAATCTCAACGACGCGACCCTCGCCGGAGCCAACCTTTCGTTCGACAATCTCGCCAAGGCTCGGCTACAGATCGCTACGCTTGCCGGCGCGAACCTGACCGACGCCAGCCTCGCGTTCGCCGACATGCCCGGCGCGAACCTGGGTGGTGCCAACCTTACGGGCGCCACCCTCGACGATGCGCTGGACACCGGGGCCAACTACGGTGGCGCCACCTTCTGCCATACGACCATTCCCAACGGCACGGTCAACAACTCCGGCTGCTGACCCACTTGTCGCAACCGCGACCGAGCCAGGTGCGGACAGGTGAACCGACGCCGACACAGGTAAGCGACGCGACGGCCGGAGTGTGGCGGGGTCGCCGCCGCCGGGCTAGCTCCCTGGGATGACCCACGCTCACCCGTGTCGGATGACGCCACCGACGCCCCGCTTCGGCCGAGACTTCCGCAACGTCGCCGACGGAGGCGTGTCGACGCGACTCCCGCTCGAGGTGGGGGCGAGCGCGAAACGGGAAGCCGCCGACCGAATCGCTCGTTCGCTATGTGCGCGAACGAACCGCGCCGTCTCACTGGCGTTTTGGAAAGTCCAGCCGGGAGGCCGGGGCCGAACTTGAACTCAGACATGTTGCACAGCTCCCGATTCTGCGACTGACGGTGACCAAGTGAGGTGCGAAGCATCGCCGACGAATATCTGTACGAGAACTCATCCACCCAGCGGTTAATCGCGGACTCCCAACTCGCGACCACGGTCGCTGGGAAGGGCGTCAGCCGCTCGGGCGCGACGGGGCGTCGTTGGCGGCGAGGAGGACCGCGGGAGGTGACCGGTTGTCGGCGACGAGCGCGTCGCCGAGCGGCGTTCGAGAGTACTGCACGATGCGCTGCACGCGACTGGCACGAACCAGGCCCGCCTTGCGCAGGACTGTGAGATGTTGCGAGACACTCGGAGGGGAGAGTCCGAGCCCGTGCCCAATCTGGGTCGTTGAGCTCGGTGAATTGAGCATAGTGAGGATCGTCGCCCGTCGCTGACCGAGAAGCGCGCCGAGTGCCGCCGGACTGGCGTCGCCACCCGACGCCCATACTGTTTCCAGCCCGCGCGCCGGATAGACCAGGGTAGGTTGCCAGGGTGGCTCAAACAACGTCCCTAGCCGCGGCCAGACAAACGCGCTGGGGACGAGCAGGACGCCTCGGCCGTCCAGTTCGAAATCGACGTCGAACCGCTTGGCAATTTTCAGCGAGTCGGAATCGAAGCGAACGTCAGGATGCAGATCGCCGAACGGCGCGCGCACCCCGCCGTCGGCCATCTGACGGGCGCGGTAGAGCACGTCACCCTCGAGCAGAGCCGCGAGCCGGGGCCAGTCAGGCGCGAGGACCGTCTGCCAATAGATGCGGACGACCTCCGCAAGGCGAACTATCGCGGCGTCCGGCGTGTCGATGAACGGACGCAAGACAGCCGGAACGTCCTGCCGCTCATAGGCTTGGCGGATCTCCGCCCTGACTCGGTCAGGACTCGCCTCGAGCATCTGCGCCAACTCGTCCTCGAGGCGATTCACGGGCGAGCTCGGTGGAGGATGGACGAAGTCAGGCGAATACAGACTGCTGGGCCGCAACGCGGACAGCAGGTCAAAGTCCACGTCGGCAAGCCGTCGGCGAGTGGATAGGAGCCAAGGCAGATGCACCGACCGAGAATCGCTGTTGGTGAGGGCGCGAACGCTGTTGTAGACCTCCATCAGCGGGGAGATCGCGAACCGCACCGCGGCGACGTCGGAGGTACCAAAGCGGAGAACGAGCATCAAGCGGCGCCTAAATCCGCAGGTGCGGACGACGACCAACTAGTCGGCGAACAAGCGTTGCTCGTG
The DNA here is from genome assembly GCA_963846015.1 of uncultured Solirubrobacteraceae bacterium. Classification (GTDB taxonomy): domain Bacteria; phylum Actinomycetota; class Thermoleophilia; order Solirubrobacterales; family Solirubrobacteraceae; genus Palsa-465. The sequence goes on along the minus strand of CAWJUE010000001.1, from coordinate 10,264 downwards.
GTGGATGCGGACGTCACTGGTTCTGCGATGACCTCAACCACGCGCCTGCGATCGCGCGACAGGTTCACGTCATGCAGGATCCAGGATGCCCCCCACCGATAGTGTCTACCGGCACCCTCGAGCCGTACAAGCGCGCGATGACCTGTGCCGTCGTTGTGTGTCATGGACATACGACAGGGTCGCAGTTCGGATCAGGCGCTGCACTCGGGTTATCCCCCGATGGGTCCACCTGTGTACCTCAGTGTTGCGTCGTTGCGCCTCTGACAGGTTGCGCTGATGACCGAGGACTGGGACACGGCGCCTGCGATCCGCCGAACGCCGCCCCGAGCTCACGCTCGCTCGGCCGTGCGGCGCCACCCGCGGACAGATCAGCCGATCGCTGGCGCTGGAAGCGCTGCTCACCACCCTCGCGGGAACCACCGCCGGGGCGATCGTCGTCCTCGTCTCGGTTTCGCAGGCCGGCCACGACCCCACCGGCGGTCCACTCGCACTCCCGACCAGCCAGACAGCACTCGTCATCTCCGGCGCAGCCGCGCTCGGTCTCGGCGGCACGCTGATCCCGTCGCTGCTCATCAGGCACGACCGGCCGGGCTTGGCGGCGATCACGGAGTGGTGGCGGGTGTCAGCGATCGGTCGTCCGCCGCCGGGCGTAGGTGGCGGCGGCCGGCGTTGGGGTATTAGCGGAGCGGCACCAGCGGCGGCTGTGATTGCGCGTGCCATCCGGGAACAGCCAGCCGCCCGCATCGTCGCTGCACTGGCTTAGCCCGGCGGGCGTGATCGCCGCGGGTGATTGTCGCCGCGGGCGCGTGAGAGGTCCTTTCGTCGCGGCGCCCACTGGTGGCTGCGACGCGGCGTGGCGAACCTCGTCCACAAGCGACAGATTCCGGAAGGCGCCTACTTGCGGATCGGAAGCGTCACCAAGACATTTTTCGCCGCGGCGGTTCTCGAGGCGGTCGGCGACCATCGAATCGCATTTCACATAAGTCTGCCACGCGATCGACTTCTTGCGCGGAGAAGCGTGGTCATCTTGCCGACCGGCCTTCGGCATTGACAGCGCGGCGAGACCGTGACTCGAGCACGCAGAGCCCGGGCACCTGGGCAAACGACTCAAAACCTGTCGCCAAAGCGGCTTAGGGGTCCGCCAGCAGTTCCCGCACGTTGATGACCCCTGACTCGACCGCACGCTCGGCCAACCGCAGTCGCTTGTGGTTGTGGGCGAGGTCGTCATCGACGTCGAGCTTGCGAAACAGTGTGCGCAGGTGGGCTTTGACGCCGCCGATGCTGAGATGAATCTCATCAGAGATCGCCTGGTTGCTCGTCGGCAACGCGAACGGATCACCGTTAACGAGTGGCCGACACAGGGCAACGAGCAGGCGGCGCTGAGTGTCGGTGAGCGTGACTGGAACGGCGTCGGTCCCTGGCGCGGTCCGCTCGTGGGGACGCGCGCCGGCGGTGGAGAAACGCAACCGGGTGCATCCGCAGCGGATCACGTCCCCATCGCGCAGGCGATGGCGCAGGGCGAGCCGTTCGTCGTTGACGAAGGTGCCGTTGCGCGATAGCCCATCGTCGGCGATCACCCAGTCGCCGCCGATTCGCTGCAGTTGTGCGTGAAGCCGAGAAATCTCGTAGTCGTTGAGGAGCCGGATCTCGCATCCATCGCCGCGGCCGATCGCCACCTGGTCGCCATGGTCGCCGCCGAGTGTGTAAATTTGCTGCGCGCCAGCCGCGTCACGATACGTCAGGAAGGGTCTCTCGGTTCGCTCGGCAGCCAGCCGCTGGCGCAGTTCCTCTGGGGTGGGGCGGTCAGTCACGGCTCTCAGGATGGCCGGGTAGTTCGTCTGGTGCGACGCGAGTGGAACAGTGCCGCAGGCCACCGGCCGGGCTGTCGTTGTCACCGCCGGCAAAGTAGACCTCGGGCACCCAGCCCCAGGCGTCGTCATCCGACAGCGTGTACGCCCACCAATCGTTGAACCAGCTTCGCTGTGGGTGGTAGTAGGTGTCGGGCGGGAACTGCGTCTGACAGGCGAACAACTCGCCGACGGTTCCGTGTAACCAGCCGGCCCCGGGCTCGGGCAGCACGCTCGACCGTCGATGGGTGATCGGACGGGCGTAGACCGGGACCCAGTTCTTGGGGCCTAACGGTGCGGTGAGCGGGCAGGCCTGAACGGGCTGTACCGACCACTTCGCATGCTGTGGCGCACCGCACAGGTACTTGGTCGCCCGCTCGGGGACCCCCGCCGCAGCCTTGATTCGGCGTTTCGCACCGGAGCCGTGGGTGACCGCGAGTCCTGCACCGGCCACGATCCCAGCTGCCACTGCGCCGATTGCTAGGCGTCGGATCCAGCGACGCGAGCGTACGTTCCTGCTGACGGTGTCCGATACCGGTACCCCGCCTGAGAGACTGACCGAGGAGCGGCGCGCAACCTGGCAATCAAGGGCTCTGCGAGCTGAGGCGGCGAATTGGCGTGCCGTGGTATAGCGGTCGCCGGGTTCCTTGGCCAGAGCGCCATCGGTTACCCGGTCCATCTCGTTAGACAGTTCACGTTGTAGCCGCGAGGGTGCCGGCGCCGGCTGCGTTGCGTGCGCGTGGAGCTTGGCGAGTACGTTCTCGACCGGGTAAGGGGCCGAGCCTGTCAGCAGCTCGTAGAACAGGCAGCCGAGTGCATAAATGTCGCTGTGGCCACTCGCCGGCTTGCCGCCGATGACCTCGGGCGCCAGGTAATCGAGGGTCCCGACGAGCCCGCCCGGTCGAGTCGTCTCGCCCTCGGCGGTCAAGCGCGCCAGCCCAAAGTCAGAGATGTACAGGCGGTTGTCCTCGATCAGCACGTTCGCCGGCTTGATGTCACGATGCACGAGGCCGCTCTCGTGGGCCGCATCGAGCGCGTCGGAGAGCTGCTCGAGCATCGCGACCGCTCGCTCCGGTTCGACCGGGCCCTCCAAGGCGATGAGCTGGCGGAGATCGATGCCCTCGATCCAGCGCATCGCCAAGAAGAGAACTCCCTCTGCCTCGCCCGTCTCATAGATCGGGATCACGCCCGGGTGATCGACGGACGCCGCCAGCCGAGCCTCACGTCGGAACCGGCGTCGGAACGCTTCGTCAGCGGCCAGCTCGGACCGAATCGTCTTCAAGGCTACGCTGCGACCCAGTTGCGGTTGTTCGGCACGATAGACGTCGCCCATGCCGCCCGAGCCGATCAGCTCGACGACCTGATAGCCGGCAAACTGCTCCCCTGGACGCAGCCGGGCCATGTTCCGCCGTCATCCTCCTCAATCGCATTTTGAACACCGCCTCGAGTGCGAGCCGCTCGCTTCGACCGTGCGGTGGGCCTACCTCAGGCTCGCCGATTCCGACCGTCGGCCACGATACAAGCATCCCGAGAAAAGGCCTTGCCGCGAATTCTCCGCCGGGCGGTCGTGATCCGCGGCAGCGTGCGACGCCCACAATCAGCGAGGATGACACGGTGCACCGGACTAGACCGTGTACTGAGGGCTCGCAGGGTCGACGATCGTGACCCTGGGGTTGGTTGTCAGAGCCGATCACTCGCGCGATGGTCATCCGACGACGTCTCGGTGCAATCTCGCTGCACCGGGAGAACCATCGACACCGGAGGTCCTCTATGAAACTGAAACACCATCTGGCCCGGCTGGTCGCGATCGGGGCACTCGCGGGCGCGGGCTGGCTCGGCGTGACCTCGACCGCGTCGGCGTCAGCCTCCTGGTGCGACTATGCGCCCGGGCCGGGCAACGTGAACAAGAGCTGCGTCGACGTTCACGGGTCCGGTGAATACGTGACCGAAGTCGACGGCAATCTCGATGCGAGCGACTACCCGTATGAGCCCAGCGAGGTCTGCGGCGTCACCGTGCACGTCTTCGGGATTTTCGCCGACGGCGCGCACTACAGCGATACGGGGGGCGACTCGGGCTGCGCCCTGGGTGACATCGAAGAGTCGTTCTACCCCCAAGGGGACTTTCAAGCCGGGTCGCTGCTCTGCGAGACGACCGAATGGCAGGGTCAGACCAGCCGGCCTGTCTGCATCACGATCGAGTCCTGATGATGGGGAAACCTCGAGCACAGTGGATCCTCGCTTTCGACGCGTCGTGCGGGACCTGCCGCGCCATTTCAGATTCGATCGCGAGTTCGTGCGACGGCAAGCTCGAGGTCCTTTCGCTGGGAAGCGCTGCCGTCCAGCGGTGGCGCGGAGCGGCAATGGGCGCCGACGCTGACTGGGCGCCGACCCTGCTGCGTGTGGACGCCAACGCGGTTCGCGGCTGGACCGGGGCGGCGATGTCAGCGCGACTGGCCGGTCATCTCGGCCCGCGCCTGACGCTGCGGGTGCTCCGTTCGCTCGGCGAGCTACGGGGGCCGGATGCACGCCCCCGGTCTATCACGGACTCCGGGAGCGGGCCCGCAGTATCGCGGGGGGGCTTCATGAAGCTCGTCTCAGGCACTGCGTTGGCCGGAGCGTTCGCCTTGCGCAGCGCCTCGGCCAGCGCGGCGCCGGCCGAACATCGGGCATCCGCTGACTGGGTCGCCGCGCGCCGGGGCCGGCTGCCAGAGCGCTACGACGATGTCGTCGCGCTCCCACTCGCCTACCGCAAGGCGATCTATCGAGCCAGCACCCCGGAGGTCCGCAGCCGATTGTGGAGCGAGCAGCTCACCCGGTTCCGGGTGCGTGACACGCGGGCACCTGCCGAGGTCGCAGCCGTCGACTCCGTGCTGGCATTCGTCGCCGACGCAACAGCATTCGACTTTGAGCGCCGTGACCACGCCCGGGTCCAGGCCGAGCTGCAGCGCCTGAAGATCCAGACGATTCATGCGCTGGGCACCGACCGTGCCCGGCGGCTGATCGCCACGCTCGGACCCGAGCAGCCGGCAGCCGTCACACCGGACGCGACCGTGCCCGGCTGCAACTGCAACATCACCGACAGCTGGTGCGACGACCGCTGCATCGGCGCCCCGTTCTGCATCTGTGGTGCCTACTGCTGCGACTGCGGGACGCTGTGGGGCGCGGAGTGCAACGGGCAGTGTGTGCCCGAGCCGGCCTGCGGGTGATCCAGCTCGGCGCTGCCCGCCGGCCGCCGCTCGTTGAACTGCGCGAGGCATCCGCGGCATCCGCCTAGCAGCCCCCGTCGCGCCATGCCACGTCCCGCCACGTCAAGCCACGCCGCGCGCGGCGCGTCCGCCTCGGTCAGCGACGCGCTGACCCTGACCTGGCTGGATTCGCCGACCTCCGCAACCGAACGTGGGCGCCGACTCGATCTCACCGGTCCCAGTGTCTCGCAACACCTTTCGGTTCTGCTCAAGGCGGGCCTGGTCCGTTCGGGAGAAGTGCGGCGACCGTTTACTGCTCCCGGACGACCATCGGCGAGGCGCCAGCCGGACCGCAGCATGTCGACTGCACACGGCCGGGATCGATGACTTCTCGTGGGAGGACGGCCTGTGCTTCGGATGAGGAGCCTGCGAAAATTCGCTGCGCGGCCCGGGGGCGGCTGTCGGATTAAGACACGGCTGAATGGTTTTGTCGGTGCGCGCAAATCGGTGATGCTCCAGGCGTGCTCACTAACTGGCGTAACGAACCGGGCAGGACCGACTCTCTGCCTGTAAGTGCCTACGCTCGCGCGCGTATCGCTACTGTCGGCGGGAATCTTCGCCGCCATCCAAGCTGTCCTGGCTTCGCGGAGTTCGCGAGGCCCACGGCCGTCGCTCCGCTGTTCTCTGACGTGCGACCGCGCTCCACGAGTCATTCGCGGCTCCACGAGTCAGTCGCGGAGAGGTCGCGGATGTTCGTCCCGTCGCTCTGCGCGGCCAGTCATGTTCACGGGCGATGCTTGCGACAACGGCTGGGCTCTCTTAGCCCACCTCATTCGCGAATGGGCGCGAGCCATGGGTTTTGACGACCGGCGGTGCAGCCCGCGGCTTCGCCCAGAGCTGGGCAGCACAGTCGTCAGCCAGACCTGTCGCTCCGCAAGCGAAGACGCGGCTTCGTTCTATGAGCAGAAGCGTTCGGACGCCCAACGGAAGTCCCCTTACGGGCGGCCCGCTCGAGGACCTGTTGTCTTGCTGACAGTCAATGAGGACTGGCAATGCCGCGTGAATGACGCACCTAAGCGCCCCCCAATAGCAGAGTCTGTAGGTACTCAGAACTCTGAAATGAGCGAAGGCGACCCGCCAATCGGCCGCATACCCAACCACGCGCAGTCACCTATCGAGCATCTCCACCGGTCGATCGACGCCCTGTGTCCGATCATGCGACGCGTCGCGACGAGAACGAAGCCCGCGGGAACCCTGCGGTAGGCGCCGTCGCATGCTCTCCACCTCTCTGACCAAGCTCAAGTTCGAGTCCCATACGGAAGACCTCCGACGCGCCGCCGCTCGTTGCAGGGTGGCGCGCGCGTCGACCGACCGCTCTCACCGGCCCCCAGAGCGTCTGGAGCTTGCGATCACAATCCGCCCGGCTCGGCCAGCCGATGCATCCGCGCTGACGAAGCTAGCCGACTACGACTCGGCTGAGGTGCCATCGATACCGGTCCTGATCGCCGAAGCCAACGGCGAGCTCCATACTGCGGTATCGCTGGACGACGGCGCCGCCATCGCTCATCCGCTTCATCACACCAAATGGATGGTCCAGTTGCTGCACGTGCGTGCCCGTCAGCTCTGGCGCGAGCCGCCGCCGCGGTGGCGTCGTCTGTTACTAACCGGTGCACGCCGGCAGGGGTGGGCAAAGTAGTCACAGCACGTCCGCGTGTCGTAGGCTCTGGGGTGGAGTTCTCCGCGTCACCAGGGGCTATGAGAGTTGCGCTCGACCCGTGGAGCGTTGGTGCCAGAGCGCCCGAGCACATGCCGATGCCGCGCTGGGACTGGCACACCGCGGCCGGGCCGCCCGGCAGCCGGATCCCAGCCTTGCGCACCGCCGAGGAGGCGGAGCCGCCGGCCCCGGTGGCGCTGCCGGCGGTCGGTGAGCCGATGGGCTTCGCGCAGCACATCAAGCCGCTGTTTCGCGACAGTGACCGGCGCTCGATGAGCTTCGCCTTCGACCTCTGGGCGTGTGATGAGGTCCGGCAGCACGCACCGGCGATTCTCGAACGGCTGCGCAGCGGCACGATGCCGTGTGACGGCGCCTGGCCGAGAGAGCGGATCGACGTCTTCGAGCAGTGGATGACCAGCGCCAAGACATCCGATCGGTAGAGCACCTCTGGGATAAGCAAGTCGCTCCAGCAGCGCAGCTCAAGACTCACATTCGTGGTTTCTGGATCCACCAGGTGCCACCACGTCTGGCCACGTTTTCCACAGAACATCACCCACCCGGCGATCGATGATCCGCCGGGCGATCCCGAAAGGCATCCGCCCATGACCCACTCCGATCTAAACCCCGTCAACCCCGACCGGCCCAAGCGGGCGGCGATCGTCATCTCCAATCCGGCCGTGTCGACGTCGACCGGCTGGCCGGTCGGCTTCTGGTGGTCAGAGCTGACGCACCCGTACTACGCGTTCACCGAAGCCGGTTGGCAAGTCGATGTCTACTCGCCCGACGGAGGCAAGTGCGATTGGGACGCGATGAGCGACCCAGAGGACGAGTCCCAGTGGCAGGCCGAGGACGTGATCTCCCGGGGCTACAAGCACGACCCTAACTTCATGAAGCTCGTCGAGAGCACCCGGCCGGTGCGTGACCTCGTCGTCGACGACTACGACGTGCTCGTCGTGGCCGGAGGACAAGGGCCGATGTTCACCTTCAAGGATGCCACCGACCTGCATGAGAAGTTCGTGGAGTTCTACGAAACGGGCAAGGTCACCTCGGCGCTCTGCCACGGCACGGCGATCCTTGCCTACGCCACCCTGTCCAACGGCGAGCCGCTCGTGAAGAGCAAGACAGTGACCGGCTTCCCGAACGTCGAGGAGGACCTCGCCGACCAGATGACCTGGGAGGCGGGTGCGCTGCCAGAGGGTCAGCCCATCATGCCCTGGCGCATCGAGGACTCGCTTAAGGGGCTCGGCGCCAACTTCATCCAGGCGGGTGCGTTCCGCTCATTCGCGATCCGCGACGGCAACCTCGTGACCGGTCAACAGAACTTCTCCGGCGCCGACGTGGCTCAGAAGATCCTCGAGGCGGTCGGACGATAAAGGCCGGATCGTTCGCGAGGGTGTGACGTGACCCCAAGGCCGCACAGATCGGCACGCCGATGACCGAGTCTGATGATGTCGCCGAGCGGGGAAGCTCCCGGCGCCGCGTCCGCTCCCCGGGGTCTCTCATCGTCTGTGGCGAAGGTGTCTCCCGAGGCGGTCGGCCGAGCCCCGCTCAGGCTGCTGAGCAGCCGCGCGCGGGCGGTGATGCCGGGATAGCGCAGCATCGGCCGGCACTCACCCTGTGCGGGCGCCAAGTTGTCTCGGCTCATCGACCGATCACAATGCTGCACCATCGGCCGGGGGCCAGGATGTTGCGCCGCTCATTTCCACTGGCCGACTGCTCGGCTCTATAAGCGACCGAGATGGTGGCGGCTCGTTTGTGGTGAGGGGTGGATTATCTTGTGATGGCTCGCGAGTTTGCTGCCGGTCGCCGAACCGAGCACCTCTCAGGTACGTCACGATCGGTCATCGCCGACGGCCATAAGTAGCTCAACGTCCCCTATGACTGTGGCTTTGGGTTCGTTCGCGACCCGTCGCTTCTGCACGGTCCGTTCGCCGCGACCGGTGCGTCCTACCTACCGATCGGCAGCGACGCGCGGCCGACTTCGGTGATCGCGGCCCCAAGCTCTCGCGCAGGGCCCGATCGCTGCCGATATGGGCGACGCTGAAGGCCTACGGTCGCGATGGCTACCAGGAGATGGTCGATCGCCATATCCGCCTCGCTCGTCGCGTGGGCGAGCAGGTCCAGGCGGATCCCGATTTCGAACTGTTGGCGCCGGTCACGCTCAAGGTCGTCTGCTTTCGCTACCACCCGCATGGAGCACGGTCTACAGCGGCAAGACCGCGTTCCGGCCCGCGATCTCCAACTGGCGCACCACTGAATCCGACGTCGATCTCATCGTCCAGATCGCCAGAGAGCTGGGCGCGGCTGACCTAAGCGCGCCGATCCCAACTGAGAGCCCGATGCCGGATCCGATGCGAGTTCTGATCCCTACTCGTAGCGATGGCCTGCAGCGTCAAGTGATCGATGACCTGTGATAGATCGCCCGGGGACCAGTACGTGATGGGTGTCGAAGGCTGCGGTGAGTCGGCATCGCCGCGCCCGGACGCAGACGGTTCGAGGATCTCCTCGCGCCGCCGGTCGAAGTCTGAATCGACGACACGCAGATCCGCCGCATCCGCTTCAGCGCTTCTGAAGGCGTCGGGCAACGTAGCGACACTCTCGAACTGTGGGACTTTGGCGTGCCACTCGACGACCTCGACTGGACTCGGCTATCAACGTTCTGGCTGACGGCAGACCACCCGACCCCATCCGAGTCGCGGACCCCGCGTCGTGTCGTCGCCCCGCTTCCGCTGTGAGAGCCCCCCTGGCGGTGCGGCTGACTGACGAAGCGAAGAGCAGACCAGGGGCTCCTCGGCAGTCGCGCTTGGCCACGACCGACCGCAAGTTGTCATAGACGCACTCGCGCGGAACCCCCCTCCAAGCCAGTCAAACACCCGGACGTGCCCCTCCAAGAACGACTCCAAGGTCATGTCGAAGCTGAAGTGCGTGGTCTGCGCGCCGGAGAACGGCAGCGACGCGACCAGCGCATCACCCGGCGCTCGACGCCAGCGATCCTAGGGCGGGTCGGCATCTCACCCCAATCAAACTGGACCACCTGCCCCGGGCGATAACCCGTCCGCTGCGCCGGTCGCTCGGTCGCTCGGCAAGAGCTACGGCGCAGACGACCCACCGCGCGCGTCCACCGAGAAACCCGGACGACCCCCGAACGAGAAAGACCGGGCGGCCACCCGGCCTTTCGAAACACCGCCGGGCGCGCTCAGGATCAGTCTGAGATCATCCAGCGAGAGCATCGCAAAGCTGGGAGCCGGGTGCATTTCCTCCTGGAAGCCCAACTCCTCGCAGTAGAAGCCGATAGCGGCGTCGACGTCGTCGACGATGTAGCGAACGCTGACTGTGGCCATGCTGTCTCCTCGGGTTGCTTCCCCGACAACGTATCCCAAGCACGATGCATCTGGGCGGCAAAGTGTGCCCGGCTCGTCAGTGTGCAGATGTCGGCCCTGCGGGGTCGACCCCTGCTCCTTCGCATAGTCGGAAAGTGCCAACGCGGGTCGAACGTTGACCCTTTGACATCGGCCGAA